>NZ_JACLBZ010000034.1 GCF_019748715.1 Sporosarcina aquimarina
TTCATGTGTTGCACTTAATATTACAATTCGTCAAATAAAAAAACGCCCCTACATCACTGTAGAGACGCCATACCATTGCTTCATTCACCGAAACCTTGAAATTCATCCTTTATTGCTTTTTTAAAGGTCTTCGACTGTACAGCTTCCTTTAAAGCTTCAGCAAATCCCTTGTCCAAATCTTTTTCTTTTACTGCCAGCACGTATTTCAATTCTTCGTTTAGTTCTTCTTCAGCAAGTGCGTCTTCCAATTCCATTTCATTGACGATAATGTAATTATCCGGAATCACCGCCAAGTCTCCACTCGTTAAAGAAGCAATGAGCTGAGAGGTGAGGACTGGTTGAATTTGCAGGTTTTTGGGATTATTTTCGATTTGCTGTTCGTTAACGTCGAATGCATTTGCATTTGGATCTAATGCCAGCAAACCTTGTTGCTCCAAGAAACGAAGTGCTCTGGCTGTGCCAAGTTCATCATTCGGAATTGTAATTAACGCTCCGTTTGGAATATCATCAATCGATGTGATGGAGTTCGAGTATAATCCAAGACCTACACTTGGAACCTCTGAAAGCGACACGATGGAGAGATCGTATTCTTCATTAAATTGAGTTAGATAAATATTTTGCTGAAACAGGTTCGCATCAATTTCGCCTTCCGCAAGTTCGGTATTTGGTTCAATCAAATCGCCGTATTTTACAACTTCCACTTTATAGCCCTGTTCTTTTAAAGCCGGCACTAACGCTTTATCAACCACTTGTGCATAGATTCCTTCTGTTGTGCCGATTTTCAGCGTTTCATTGCTTTCGTTCTGACTGCAGCCTGTCAGCAATATGCCGAATATCGTCAACAGTCCAAGTATTTTCATTTTCATAGTTTTCCAATCGTTCCTTTCAAAAAAGCTACTATATAAGTTGAACAAATGATTTGTTACTTAGTAGTACTAAGTTGCTTGGAGTGGAAGGCGGCGACTCCTGGGGGATTAGCGTGCGCCTTGAGACCCCGCAGGTAGCGTAGCGAACGAGGAGGCTCAAGCCACGCCCCCCGGAAAGCGTCCGCCTGGAACGGAAAGCAACGGTTGGTACCGTCAATTTCTTTAATTCATCTTATATATATCCCATCATATTCGCTGCGTTTTTCACTGTCAAACAGTAGCTTCACCAAAAAAAGATGTGCAACTTTATACACATCTCTTTATGCGTTATGTAATTTTACCAAATGGATGGTTTTTGTACCATTAACCATAACATGATCATGAGTAATCCAATATAAATCCATGCAGTTCGACGTAATTTGTTGAGGATCATATGTCGATCCATGCCGGATTCATGGAATCTTTTCAGAACAGATGAAAAACCAGTTGCCAGAAAGACAGCAGACAGCAGCATGATAACTAGCGTGAGGATCACCCAGGAGCTATGCCATGGCCACGGACCGAATAGAATGAGCAATGCGCCTGTCACAACCAACACGTGGCCTGCATGCATGACGAGTCGGATGATCACTCGGATGAACGCCAGATAAATGTCTTCCGCTTCTGCTTTGGCAGTGCGCAGCCGACGAATCAGCGGCAACAGTAGAAATAAGGGTCCTACTGCAATGACAGCCGATACTACATGCGCAAAGACAACCGCTCCGTAATAGAGACTCATAGGTTTACATCATTTCTGAACAGGGCTGTATTCGTGCACCCATACTTTCATCTGTGGAAGCCAAGGCATTTTTTCGTGAATGGAGAGCATGGTTTGTTTGTAGTCCTCAACTGTATCGTGGCCTTCTGATTTGGCATCTTCATCCGTTAGTTCTCCAAGAGTTTGTTCGTAAAGTTTGTCGATGCTATACTCTTTTCCTTCAAGTGTCATAATTTCTCCCGGGTACGCGTAGACGCCATTTCGTCTAGTTGCCCACTTTTTACCTTCAAGCACTTTTTGTACATCTTCAGGAATTGTGACCAGTCTTTCGATGGAACATGTTTTTTCAGGATAGTTTGTCATGTGAATACTCCTCCAAGTTAACTATATTATTACTACTCTTGTCATTGTAACGCTTTCTTCGGGATAATTCGAGTTTAACATTTAACAGTGATTCTCTTTATGAGCGGCCGCTGTTATTAGAGCGCAAAGGCTGTCACAGAAAGCCTAGTTGCTCGGACATTCTGTAACAGCCTCGTTTTTCTCAAGTTATTTCACTTCAACCGTATGTTCTTCATGTTCATGAAGATCTTCATTTTCGATATGGATCGTTACTTTATACGTTCCGGCTTTTGGGAACTTATAATTGGCTATGTATTCGCCTGGTTTCGTTTCTTCTGTTTCTGCCCATTGAATTTCATCGGCCGGATCTGCGATTTCATAGCGGACATTTGTGTTTTCCAGTGCTTTTCCTTCAAGTTGTACATGTGTCATTAATTCCGTTTCAGATCCTGTTTTTGATTCTTCTGGCTGCACAAAGTGGATCGCCAATCCTTCTGTTGCTTCATGGTCATGATGGTCAGTAGCTTCTGCTTCTGATTCAGCTTGAGCTTCGCCGATTCGGATTTGTTTTTCAGGCATGATATGCATTCCGCGGGCTGTCACATGGACTTGCACATGATAGATTCCATCCTGTTCAAAAGTCGTTTCTGCCGAATAAATCCCTTTTTTCTCGTTCGTCGACTCGACATGGATACTGTCGTCTTTCTTTCCTTCTTCCCAAATTTCAAATTCCACTTCCGTTGCATCTTCCACTTCTTCATTGCCTTGCATTACAAGAGCAGACACGGTGACTGGTTCATTCGCTTCAGCTTGCTCCGGCACAGTCAATTCCACTTCAAGTGGTTCAGGCAGTGCTGCATCTGTCGGTACGTCTTCCTCTTTTCCGCAAGCCGCGACAACAGCAAGCATGGCAACACCCAACATAAAAATTACGAAACGTTTCATTTTTCATTCTCCTATCTATTCGTTTAGCTGTTATGATTATAAAATACGATTGCGAAATTTGAATGAAGTTTCGACAACTTCTTGAAAGTTCATTCAGACTTCACAACTTTTCCGGAAAATTGATCTATAGATAGAGTAACGAGTGGAGGGCCCATAATGAATTACACGATTTTAGTGATTGATGATGAACCGCAAATGCGTGATTTAATCCGCATGATTCTTGAAGACGCGGGTTATATGGTAATCGAAGCGGGTGATGGATTACAGGCGTTATCTGCTTTGAAGCAGCACGACATTCATTTATGTATCGTCGATGTCATGATGCCTTATATGGATGGCTTTACGTTCGCGGAAGAAGTGAAACGTACGTCCACTGTACCGTTGATTTTCTTATCAGCAAAAGGTGAGGAATGGGATAAGATCCAAGGATTGAAGCTTGGCGGAGATGATTATATTGTCAAGCCGTTTATGCCGGGGGAACTTGTTGCACGGATTGAGGCCGTACTGCGCAGGACATATCGGCTGAATCCAGATCCACAAATGTTGCAGGCAGGCCCATTAACGATTAATGAGGACGCCCACACTGCGCATATTAACGGAAAACAACTGAATCTGACGCTAAAAGAATTCGGTCTGTTATTGCTGCTGACAAAGCATAGCGGTCGCGCCTATTCACGCGAACAATTGCTGGAATTGGTTTGGGGGGATGATCACCAAAGCAGCGAGCGGACAATCGATACACATATTAAAACATTGCGGCTGAAACTCGGCGATGCAGGGAAAATGATCGAGACGGTCTGGGGGATCGGCTATAAACTTGAGGCTTCTAAATGAAGAACTTAAGCCTCAGCAAAAAGATGATGCTGGTTTTTTTAGGAAGCATCGCTTGTACGATTTTATTCTCCTTCTTCTTCATTCACTATCTTTACACGGATCTGTACAAAGAACGGATCAAGGAGTCCATCATTTATCAGGGAAATCGCACTGCCGCACATTATCATTACGGCGAATTGAGCGATTCGATCATCGAAAAAATCCAATGGTACAATATTGTCTCCGAATACGAGATTATTGTCGTCGATCGGCTGGATGACCTGACTTCTTATTTCCCTTATCAACTCGATTATCAGTCTCTTGTCACTGAGAGTGACCAGGAGATATTAGCCACAGGACAATCTGTAATGAAGGAAGGGTATGTGGAGGAACTGAAACGCGAAATCTTCGGCGGAATTTTCCCTATTAAAGGAGAAGATGGGCTGATCGGGTTCATTTATATCTACGTTCCGCTTGCTGCCATTCAGGACGTCTTTCGAGCTAGTTTACCGATCATGATCGTTGTCGGTGTGGTTTTTTTCTTTATTTTATTTTTGATCTTACAGCGTGTGTGGCGCTCTTTATTTGACCCATTAAAAACATTGCAGGCGTATTCGGAAGAAGTATCAAAAGGTGATTATTCCAATCGATTAAATACAGGGCGAGACGACGAAATCGGCAAATTAGCGACGGCTTTTAATTCGATGAGTCATTCGCTTGCAGAACAAGATCAGCGAAAAAAGGAGTTTACTTCGAATATTGTTCACGAACTGCGGACTCCGCTGACTTATATTAGTGGATATGCACAACTTTCGAGAGATAAAATCGATCGTTCACCTGAAGAAGTGAAGCAGTATTTGTCGACGATTGAGAAAGAAACGGAGCGGCTAAAGAAGTTGATTCATGACTTGGTGGAGCTAAATCATTTGGAGCAGGATTTTTATACATTAGAGAATGAACCGATTGCGATTGCCCAACTGTTGTTTGATACACTCGAACTTTTTGCGATTCGTATGGAGGGAAAAGGAATTCATTTACAGACGTCCATTGACGAGGAATTGATTCTGCAAGGAGATCCTAAACGACTTCAGCAAGTGTTTTACAATACGATCGACAATGCAGTAAAGTACGCGCAGCAAGAGATTACCATTTTATTAATGGCAAATGAAAAAGGAGTACAATATGAAGTTTCCAACGATGGAGTGACGATTGGAGATGAAGACGTGGAAAGGATCGGAGAACGTTTTTTCCGTACGGATAAGGCACGAAATCGAACAACTGGCGGATCGGGACTTGGTTTGTCGATCGTAAAAGAGATTGTCCGGCTCCATCAAGGGACATTTGAAGTGTCCAACAAAACGACAGATACGACAGTAACGATTAAGCTGCCCGTCGCGCCGGAGCTAGCGCAAAGGAGTGAAGTATGAAATGAAACGACTCACCCCCTTCATATTGTTGATAGTTTTGCTTCTCTCCAGTTGCAGTGAACCGCTCGAACGCGGTAAAAAAGTCCGTGATTTCACTTTTATCGATCAAAATGGAGAACCGTACGGTACGGAACAATTGGCTGGTACGCCATGGATTGCTGATTTTATCTTTACGTCCTGCACAACGATTTGTCCTACGTTGACGAGCGAAATGGCATCGCTTCAGAAAATGTTGAAAGAGGAAGGTCTGGACGTACAGTTCGTGTCTTTTTCCGTTGATTCAGAAGTCGATGAACCAGCCGTCTTGAAAAAGTATATTTCCAACTTCACGGATGACGAATCCGACTGGCATCTGCTGACTGGCTATTCTCAATCTGAACTCGAAGCATTTGCGCGAGAAGAATTTCAAACATTCGTACTGAAGCACGACTCCTCTAACCAAGTTGTGCATGGCACCAATTTTTATCTGATGGATTCAGAAAGTTATATCCTGAAGGAATACAATTTTTCAAATGAAACGTATAAAGAAGAGCTGCGGAAAGATTTGAAGCGAATTAAATGATCGGCGGCCGGTAACGAAAGACATGACGACCGGCTTCGATTCCGCTATACTAGTTGATGGAAAGCAGGTGTACGTGTTGGATTCTCGTTATTGGAAAATCGGTTTCTTCACCGGTTTAATTTCATTCGTGTTGCTCATCTTAGGTGTTCGTACCGTGCTCGGTCATGAACTCATCGTCAACAATTACTTGACGTTCGCGGTATTCGGGCTGATTGTAGGCATCGTCAGTTCGCTGTTGCTTTTTTATCAATTACATATTGCCTTTAAGATGTTTATGGTCGTTCTCGTGTTAGCGTTTGCGGAAATGTTCCGGAGCTTCATCATGATGGACAATGAATTTTCAGAAGCCATCGGGATGCTGTCACTGTTCATCATTTCTTCATTCGGACTGGCGATCTCTGTTATCATTCAATTTCTTGTCAAATTATTGAAGAAAAAGTAAAGCCGGCTGGAGAATTATTCTCCGACCGGCTGTTTTTTTGTTGTTTTAATTTGCTTACTGCGTAATTGACCACAAGCTGCGTCAATATCTGTTCCATTTTCCCAACGGACACCGCAATTAATGCCTTTACGTTTCAATGCTTCATAAAACGACTTGATTGCTTGCGGCTCACTGCGCTGATACTGACCGTGTTCATCGACAGGATTGTAAGGAATCAAGTTAACATAAGATAGATGACGTTTATCCGCGAGTAACCTTCCGAGTTCTTCCGCTTCTTTAACATGGTCATTGACATCGCGTAATAAAATATATTCAAATGTGATTCGGCGATTCGTTGTTTCCAAATAATAATTGATTGCGTCCATCAATTTTTCAATTGGAAATGCTTTATTGATTTTCATGATTTTCGAACGCAATTCATTATTTGGTGCGTGCAATGACACTGCCAAGTTGATCTGGATATTCTCTTCGGCGAATTCTTTGATCTTCTCCGTCAAGCCACTCGTAGATACGGTAATATGGCGCGCTCCGATCGATAGACCTTTTTGATCGTTGACGATATGAAGGAAGTTCATTAAATTTGTATAGTTATCGAACGGTTCTCCGATTCCCATGACGACGATATGGCTGACACGCTCGTCTTCCCCTTTTTCATCAAGATGTTCTTGAACTTTCATGATCTGTCCAACAATTTCCCCTGCATCGAGGTCTCGGTTTTTACGCAATAACCCACTCGCGCAGAAACTGCAGCCAATATTACAGCCGACCTGTGTCGTCACACAGACGGAATAGCCGTATGGAAATTTCATCAGGACAGTTTCGATCAAGTTACCATCTGTCATTTTAAAGAGGAATTTCACCGTACCATCTTGAGATACTTGCTTGACGTTCTGTTCAAGCGTTTGGATCGTAAAGTGCTCGTTTAATAAGTCACGCGTATCTTTACTGATGTTTTTCATTTCATCGAATGACAGCACGCGTTTTTTATATAGCCAGTCCCACACTTGCGCCGCGCGGAACTTTTGTTGTCCGTGTTCTATGAAGAAGTTTGTCAATTGTTCGATTGTCAAACCGTATATGGATTTTTTCATTTAGTTTCTGGCCTCTTTTCAAAAATTGCAATCCTGTTATTATACTACAGGATTGCACAAAAAGGAACAACCGATTTGGTCTATTCTTGCTGTTGTTTTTCGGTTCTAAGTTTCACATAAAAGGCAACAAGATTCAGGAATGCGAGCACGACAAAAAGAATGCCCATTTTCGTTTGTCCCGCAGATATTCGATCATAGGCAAAGTACACCATAATGAGACCGATGACGAGATCGGTAATTTTGGATTTCAACATATTGGTTCCCCCTTATTCACCTCTCAGTATAGCAGAAAAGCCTGGCATCCGAGCGAAAAAGTCGTCGAACCGAACCAATCAACCATCAAACCGCACGTAACTAGAGCACAACCGAACAAATCCCTGGTAGAAGCGAGCCAAGCTAAGAGCCGACCGCACCAAAAAAACGCATTAGCCACCGAATTTTCATTCAGCGCAGATGCGTTCACAGTTCAGATCAACTTATGCTTTTGTAGCTGTCAATTGATGCTTTTCAATGAAATCTTCCAGCACCGTTTCAAGGTTCGGTCTGCCAATTTCTTCTAGATCGTAATAGACACGTGTGCAAGGCTTGTTGATGTTGATAACACGGGAAAGGTCCATCGGTGTTCCGATAATGACTGCGTCACAATCCGCTGCATTGATTGTAGCTTCGAGGTCTTTCAATTGCTGCTCGCCATATCCCATTGCCGGCAAAATACTCTCGATATGTGTGTATTTATTAAACGTTGTGATCAAGCTGCCAACTGCAAATGGACGTGGGTCGACTATTTCAGTTGCCCCTAGACGTTGAGCTGCGATGACACCTGCGCCTAACTTCATTTCACCGTGCGTCAATGTCGGGCCGTCTTCCACGATCAGAACGCGCTTGCCTTTGATGATTTCAGGATTGTCTACTGAGATTTTTGATTCGGCTTTAATGATCGTGCTGTTTGGAGCCGCAAATTTAATATTGTTTTCAACAGTCTGGATTGCCTCTTCAGACGCACTGTCGATTTTATTGATGATTGAGACATCTGTCGTACGCAAGCACACTTCTCCTGGGTAATACTTCAGTTCGTGTCCAGGACGGTGCGGGTCAAGAACAGTGATCGCTAAATCCGGCTCGTAGAATGAAAAGTCGTTGTTGCCACCATCCCAGAGGATTACGTCACAGCCATCCGGATCATTTTCAGCAGCATCCAAGATATCCTGGTAGTCTACTCCTGCATAGATAATGTTGCCACGAGAAACATGCGGCTCATATTCTTCCATTTCTTCAATTGTACAATTATGTTTTTGGAAGTCTTCCACAGTCGCGTAACGTTGAACTCGCTGTGCAGCCAAGTCACCGTAAGGCATTGGATGACGAATCGCCACAACTTTCAAGTCATGTTCAAGCAATGTCTCGATAATTTTACGTGAAGTCTGGCTTTTTCCTGTTCCCGTTCTCACGGCACAGACCGAAATGACCGGCTTATTACTTTTAATCATCGTCGCTTTTGATCCAAGCAATGTGAAGTTCGCACCTGCTGAATTGACGATGGCGCCAAGTCCCATGACCGCTTCATAGCTAATATCACTGTAAGAGAATACACATTCATCTACTTTTAGCTCTTCAATTAATTTAGGTAATTGATCTTGTGAATAAATTGGAATGCCTTCAGGGTAAAGTTCTCCCGCCAGTTCAGCCGGATACTTACGTCCATCGATATCAGGAATTTGTGTCGCTGTGAAGGCGACAACGTTGTACTCCGCCTTGTTACGGTAGTATGTATTAAAGTTATGGAAGTCTCTTCCTGCTGCGCCAATGATAATTATATTTTTAGTTTTCATGATTTCATCTCTCCAATCGAGCTTCTTTTTATTATTATAAGACATAATGTATAATAATACAATAGGAAACGTAAAAAAATACATTGAATCGTATAGATATACACGACGCAGCAGACTATTACTAGTTCAAACACTTGGTATGACAATGTTTTATGATATTTAAAGTTGTATGCATAAATAAAAACCATTCTAAATCAGAATGGCTTTTTATTACTTTATTCATTTTATCAGTTGCTTCAGCGCTTCCACTAACACTTCCATCTGTTCATCCGTACCGATCGTGATGCGCAAATAGTTGTTAATTCCTTCTTGATCAAAGTGCCTCACCAAGATTCCTCGTTCTTTCAATTGTTCATACAGTACCAAAGCGTCTAGATTCGCCGGCTTTGCAAATAAAAAGTTCGCATCAGACGGCACCACGTCAAATCCCATTTCAATTAATGACTGCACGCACCGTTCTCTTGTCCGGATGATTTTCTTCGTGCTTTCCGAAAAGTATGCATGATCTTGAAATGCTGCAGTTGCTCCTGCCATCGCCAGTCGGTCAACCGTGTAGGAATTGAACGAATCTTTAATCCGTGTTAGACCTTCAATCAGTTCGGGTTGTCCAAGCGCAAATCCTACACGCAGTCCAGCAAGCGCCCGGGACTTCGAAGTCGTTTGGATGACAAGCAAATTGTCATAACGATCAATCAACTTTATTGCGGAAGGACCTGCAAAATCTATATAAGCTTCGTCTATGACCACCACTTGATCACGATTCTGTTGCAAGATCCCTTCGATCACATCGAGATCTGCATAGATACTCGTCGGCGCGTTCGGATTTGGTAAAATTACTCCCCCGTCCGATTGAAAAAAATTTTCCATGGGCAATGTAAAATCTTCATTCAACGGTACTTTTTCAAATGGTATATTGAAGATCTTCGAATAGACCGGATAAAAGCTATAACTGATTTCCGGAAACTTAATCGTTTTTCCCGGTTCGAAAAAAGCCATGAAAGAGAACGCCAACACTTCATCGGAACCATTTCCGACAAATACTTGTTCTTTCGTCAGTCCATATGTATCTGCGATTGCATGTCGCAGTGGATCGGCTGTCGGTGAAGGATAACGCTGCAAAGAATTATCGTCGAGAGCCTTTTGAATCGCCGCAAGCACTTTTGGGCTCGGGGGATATGGGTTTTCATTGGTGTTTAGTTTGATGATATCTGGCTGATTCAATTGCTCGCCCGGAACATAAGGCTCAGTCCGTTTGGCAACTGTGCTCAGAAATCTACTCATTTCGCAACACTTCCTTTTTCGGTCTTCTTTTGCGCAGCACTTGCTGAACGTCTGATAGATCGACATCTAGAATATTCATCAAGACGAGCGTGTGATAGATCAAGTCTGCGATTTCATTGGATACTTCTTCTTTATCTGCATTTTTCGCTCCAATTACCACTTCCGTCGATTCTTCTCCGACTTTCTTCAATACCTTGTCAATGCCTTCATTGAATAAATAAGTCGTATAAGAACCTTCAACTGGATACTCTTTACGATCAGCGATTTCGTCAATCACTTCATAGACAACTTCACGCAAAGATTCCTCCTGCTCCATTGCCTTCGTGAAGAAGCATGTTTTCCTACCTGTATGGCAAGCCGGGCCTTGAGGTGTCACTTGAATGAGCAATGTATCCTGGTCACAATCCACTGAGATCCGCTTTACTTGCTGGCGATTGCCGGAAGTTGCTCCTTTATTCCAAAGTTCTTGTCTCGAACGGCTGTAGAACCAGGTTTCATTCGTTTCTAACGTCTTCTCAATTGCATCTTTATTCATATAGGCGAGCATTAAGACTTCCCCTGTTCGATCGTCTTGCACGATTGCGGGTAGCAAGCCTTTGTCGTCAAACTTAAGGGCGTTGATGTCAAGTGTCATATTAGTCATTCCTCACTGCAATATTTTCTTCTGCTAAATATTCTTTCAGTTCCCGAATATTAATTTCATTAAAATGGAAAACAGAGGCTGCAAGTGCCGCGTCGGCTTTGCCTTTTGTCAGAACGTCTTTGAAGTGTTCAGGTTTTCCAGCGCCGCCGCTTGCGATAATTGGAATACTAACCGCTTCTGCCATCGCATTATTTAAGGCAAGATTGTACCCGTCTTTCACGCCATCTTCATCGATGCTATTAACGACCAATTCGCCTGCGCCCAAGCTCTCCATTTTCTTCGCCCATTCGATGGCGTCAATTCCTGTCTCTTCCATACCACCCTTTGCGTATACCGACCATTCCTTATCGCCTGTCTGACGAATGTCCATCGACAGCATGACGCGTTCCGATCCGTATTTATCAGCAACTTCCTGAATCAACTGGGGATTCGTCAAAGCTGCACTGTTGATGGAAACTTTATTACCACCAAGTTCAAAAATTTTGTCGACATCTTCCAATGTACGGATACCGCCGCCCACGATGAATGGGACCGGCACCTCTTTTGCGATTTCTTCGATTAAATCTAAAAACATACCGCGATTTTTCGTTGAAGCAGAAATATCATAAAATACGAGTTCATCCGCTCCGTCAGCAACATATTTCTTTGCTAAAGTAAGAGGATCCGCTACTTCCTGAACGTCCAGAAACTTTTTCCCTTTTACGACTTTGCGATTGTCTACATCCAAGCATGGAATGATTTTTTTAGTTGCTGACATAGCTGTCGTCCCCCAGTAATTTTTCTAAAGATAATTTGCCTTCGTATAGTGCTTTCCCGATAATTGCTCCATACATGTCTTGTGCAGCAAGTTTCTGAATATCATTCTCCGTCGAAACCCCGCCTGAAGCGATAATATCAATAGAAGATGCTTCGTTCATCACTTGCAGTTCCTCGAAATTCGGTCCTTGCAACATGCCGTCTTTCATAATGTCAGTGTAGACGACTGTTTTGACGCCGATTTTCGCCAGGTCTTGCAACAGATCGACTGCTTTGACGTTGCTTGTTTCAGTCCAACCGTCAGTTGCGACTAGACCGTTGCGTGCATCGATGGAAACCGCGATTTTCTCACCGTATTTTTCTACGGCTTGCTTTAGGAATTCTGGATTTTGAATTGCTGCCGTGCCGATGATGACGCGTGAGACGCCGCTTTCGATGTGCGAGTCAACAATGTCCATAGTGCGGATGCCTCCGCCTACTTGTACAGGAATTATAACGGCTCGCGCGATGGCTTCAATTGCTTTTTTGTTTAGCGAGTCGCCGGTTTTGGCGCCGTCAAGGTCGACAACATGAATGTATTCGGCTCCTTGTCTTTGCCATTCTATTGCCATGTTGGTTGGCGAGTCATTATAGATTATTTCTTGACCGTAGTCTCCTTGGATCAGACGTACGCATTTGCCGCCTCTAATATCGATTGCTGGAAATAAAATCATCAATTAGTCCCCCTAATAGATTAAGTGTAGGTTTCTGGCACCGTTGATCTGCGCTGCAGGCGGATGCTTTCCGCTCCGATCAACTAGTGCATATCTCTACTTTGCTTACTTCGCTCATATTCTATTGAAAAATTAAGCCCGAAATAGTATAGAATAATTTCATCTTACAAAGTTCCCTTAGTAGAAGGAACGCCCTTAATTTCCGGGTTGATGGTGCTGGCTATGCGCAAGGCGCGGCCGAAGCTTTTGAATACCGATTCTATGATGTGATGTGTATTTTTTCCATAGTCTAAGTTGATATGTAATGTGACGTTAGCATGGCTTGTGAAGGCGATGAAGAATTCTTCCACGAGTTCGGTGTCGAAGTTGCCTACTTTATCTTTCATTCCGTCGACGTTAAAGACGAGGAATGAGCGGCCGCTGATGTCGATGGAGGCTGTGGATAGGGCTTCGTCCATTGGTGTAGATACCATTGCAAAACGTTCGATTCCTTCTTTGGTACCGATGCATTTATTGAAAGCTTGTCCGAGCACGATGCCGACATCTTCTACTGAGTGATGCTGGTCGACTTCGATGTCGCCGTCACATATCACAGTTAAATCAAATCTTCCGTGCTTCGCGAAGGCAGTCAGCATATGGTCGAAAAACCCGACGCCTGTCTGAATCGTTATCTTGCCTGTGCCGTCCAATGAAAAGTCCATTTCGATGGATGTTTCGCCTGTTTTACGTGAAATTTGTTGTTTGCGCATTAATATCCTGCCTTTCGTACTTTGATCGAGTTGGCGTGCCCTGTCAGTTGTTCAGACTCAGCTAGAATAATGATATCATCCGCCACCTCAGCCAGTGCGCTTTCCGAATAATAGATTACACTGGACTTTTTCATAAAATCATAGACACCTAGAGGGGAAGAAAATGCCGCTGTACCGCTTGTAGGCAAGGTGTGATTCGGTCCTGCCATATAGTCTCCGAGGGCTTCCGGTGAATGTTCACCAAGGAAAATCGCACCTGCATTGCGAATCGAAGCCAAATGCTCCATTGGATTATCGATCATCAGCTGTAAATGTTCTGGTGCCAGTCGATTGACAAGTTCAAATGCTTCTTGCAATGTGTCGACAAGAATGATACGTCCAAATTGCTCAATCGATTGCGTCGCAATTTCTTGACGGTCTAGTTGTGCCAGCTGGCGTTCGATTTCTGCTGCAAGTTTACTTGCAAATACTTCACTCGTTGTGACACAAACTGCTGCTGCTCGCTCATCGTGTTCTGCTTGCGACAGCAAATCCGCTGCTGCGTAGATTGGATTTGTATTGTCATCCGCCACGACGCAAATTTCGCTCGGGCCCGCAATCATATCGATCGCGACGTCACCAAATACCCATTTCTTCGCTCGTGCTACATAGGCATTACCAGGTCCAGTGATTTTGACGACTTTTTCAATCGTCTCTGTTCCGTATGCAAGAGCCGCGATCGCTTGGGCTCCGCCTACTTTATAGATTCGATCGACACCTGCTTCTTTCGCTGCCACCAAGACGTGAGGATTTATTGTCCCATCACGCTGAGGTGGTGTAACCATGGAAATTAACCCGACACCGGCGATTTTTGCAGGTAATGCATTCATTAGTACAGTAGAAGGGTACGCCGCTTTTCCGCCTGGTACGTAAATACCGACACTATCAATAGGCGTTACTTTCTGACCGAGCACGATGCTTTCATTCGGATTCAAAAACCAAGATTGTTCTTTCTGGGCTTCGTGATAGCTTGTGATCCGTTGCTTTGCTGACCGCAGTGCATGATAAAATTCTTCGGATACTGCTTGTTCTGCTTCCTGGATTTCCTCTTCGCTGACCATCAAGTTATCTAGTTTTACACCGTCAAAGCGCTCGGTGAAATCAAGAACTGCTCTATCGCCTTCCAAACGGACTATTTCTATAATCGATAAGACATTTCGATCGAATTCCAAATCTAGCTGACTCGAATCACTTCGTTGCAGCAACTCTTCCTTAAATTCAGTTCCGCGAATCGTTTTCATGCACGCACCTCCAGTCCTTCTCTCATATCTTTTATGAACTGCTGGATGTCGGCAGTTTTCGTTGCATAGCTGGCTTTATTGACAATTAAACGCGCACTGACTTCAGCAATTTCTTGCAGTACAACAAGCCCGTTTTCTTTCAAAGTCGTCCCCGTCTCGACAATATCAACGATGACGTCTGACATACCGATCAACGGTGCCAGTTCGATGGAGCCGTTCAATTTGATCATCTCTGTCCGAATTCCTTTTTTATCAAAGTATTCTTTTGCCACTGCTGGATATTTAGAAGCGACCGTTAAAAACGGCATCTCATCCACAGGTGTTCCCGGGAACCCGGCTACTGCGAGTTTGCATCTGCCAATGCCTAGGTCCAGTAATTCATAGACATCACGCGGATCCTCCATCATGACATCCTTCCCTACTATACCGACATCGGCCGCTCCATTTTCCACATATACCGGTACATCTACGGCTTTGACAAAAATGAGTTTGATCGTTTGCTTATCATCATAAATGACGAGCTTTCGACTTTCATCTGTGAAATCCGAGAATCGAACGTCTGACTTTTCAAGGAAATCCATCGCTCTGTCCGCCGTGCGCCCTTTCGCCATGGCAACTGTTAAATAGTCCATTCAGGTACCCCTTTCTTGCGTACAATCAAGTCCAGCAAATGTTTAAAATCTACAAATTCTGTTGTCTCTTCTTCTATCAGTTGATTCTGCTGTTGCGTGAGATGAATTGTATAAAGACTATCTTGTATTTGAAGCGGATGCTTCATTGGTTTAGATATCACGCGATATTCCCGCTCTCTCAATTCATTCGTTATGTCGATGGCGTATTTCATCCGGCTTTCTTCATAGAAAACCGTTATATCTATGCTATAACGCTCGGTCAACTCTTTATGCGTCGCGGCTTTTACTAAAGAATCAATTTCGCAAGCAAAACCGACAGCAGGTAATTTGATACCAAACTCTTCACTTAATGCATCGTATCGACCACCCATCAGTACAGGTTTACCGAAGTTTTCGACATAACCTTGGAAGATAATGCCTGAATAATAGCCCATATGATTGATCAAACCAAGGTCGATGACGATATGTTTTTTTAATCCATATAGTTCAACTATTTTATATGTTTCCTGCAAGTATTCGATGGCTTGTTGTACCGAATCGCTGACTTGAAGATTTAGTAGTCTTTCAAACACATGAGCCGGTGCACCGTATAACAGCGGCAATTGTTCGAGCACCTCTTTGACAGTTTGATCTATGGACAATTGTTCTAGGAAAGGACCGATTTCCACAATATTCTTTGCTTGAATCAATGTCTTCAATTTAGCTGTCTGCTCGCATGTCAGTTGCAGATCCGCAATCAATTCAGTAAAAAATCCAGCATAACCAATTTCTATTTTCACATCCGAGAAGCCTACGTCTCTCAATGCGTGGCAGGCCAGCATAATCGTTTCAGCGTCAGCTTCTGGAGAACTTGGACAGTAGTACTCCACGCCTGCCTGAGTCTTGCCGATTTTTTCGTTTTCCTGAAAGGTTTGTCTAAAAACTTCTTGGACATAATAGAAACGCATTTCTTCTGGCAAGTTGCCGTTTAGCTGAACAAGTTGCTGAGTTAATGGAATCGTTACATCCGGCCGTAATACTAGTACTTCGCCCGTGTAATCAATCACTTTGATCATCTCATTTTGATTGATCGACGTACGCACATTCGAATACAGATCGTATCGCTCAAACGCAGACGTTTTGATCCGCTTGTAACCATATGTAGTGAAACGTTTGCTCAACGTCCCGATGATCTTTTCATGTTTCTCATGTTCATTCGCTAGAATTTCAGAATACAAAATAGTTCTACCGCCTTCCGTCCGTTCAATACTTCACTGCTTTACTACGCTAAAGTTAATTATTACTATACTGCTTATAAAAGACGTTGTCAACTGTATGTCTCATTATGGTTCTGTTACACTATGTAGTATAGAAAAGGAGACATGAGATTATGTTTGATTATCATATGCACAGCGCATTCTCTGCAGACTGCGAAATCCCAATGGAAGAAATGGTCAAGACATCCATAGCCAAAGGACTGAGCGAAATTTGCTTCACTGACCATGTCGATTATGAATATCCAGACGACACAATTACATTCGACTTTGACAAACACGCATACGCTGAAAAAATCCGGCAGCTCAACCAGCAATTCCATGGACAGCTAACGATCAAAAAAGGAGTCGAAATCGGTCTCCAGCCTCATTTATTGGATCGTTACGAAAGGCTAATGGATGAGCATGCTTTCGACTTCGTCATCTGTTCACTACATACCGTTGAAAACAAATCCCTTCATTATCGCGAGTTATTTGAAGATCGCACTGTCGAGGATGCATTCGAAACGTATTATCGAGAATTGCTCTATTGCGTGCAGAACTTTAATCGATATAGCGTATTAGGGCATGCCGACTTGATCAAACGCTACACCGATCAGCCACCAGCGCATCTTTTTCACGACGCGCTTGAGCAAATCTTCAAAACGATCATTCCTGAAGGCAAAGGCATCGAACTCAACACGTCAGGCTCGCGCTATGGATTGCCGCACAATATGCCAAGCACGGATATATTGAAGCTCTACAAACAATGCGGAGGCGAAATCATTACTCTTGGTTCCGATGCTCATCGAACGACTGATATCGCTCATGAATTCAAAGAGTCACTTGAACTCTTACAATCGATCGGCTTTAACTATCTTGCAACGTTTAAAGACGGCCAACCTGACTTTCATGCAATTTCTTCTTTATAAGCGAAAAAGGGAGACTAGGACAAAACTAAGTTGTTCATAATGAAAGACGAACGATCACAAAAAACACACATAGGTTACTTAGTGTGCGGTCAGGGATTTCCCCTCCAGGCCGGGATGCTTTCCGGCCAAATCCTACATTTTGTTCGGTAGGAAAGTTGACTTGGCCCCAAATACAAAAAGTTTGGCTATGTTCAATTTTGAAACATAGAAACCCAGTGCTTAATCCGTATTTTTTGGTATTCAATAATGTAAAACTGCTATCAAACTGCCTTGTATACAAAAATTTGGATTGAAGTTGAGGTCAGGGCGAAAGGCGAAGCGTTAGGAGCACAGGTTTTCCGAAGCGGACGAGGAGGCTCACCTGCGTCCCACGGAAAGCGACCCTGCCCGCAGCGGAAATCCCATAGGCAGCGCCGAGTCTACAGTTTCTTTATATAGAAAAAACCGAACTATATTACAAAACTATGATTAAATGTTTTGTAAACGTTCGGTTTTTTATCGCTTTGAATCCTTTTGTCCTGGTCACTTTTTTCATTTTCTAAAAATCCACGTCTTAAATAAAGCCAAACGTTCGCGGATCCATACCTTCGTTTTGACGATTTCGGGCGTCCTGGCTGCCACTACATCGGTCTCCCACCCTAATTGCTTTGCTAAAAACCGTGCTCTCGCCAAATGAAAATCACTACTAATAATCGTCACACCAGCCAATTCAGGCAGTAGTTCTTGCGTATATTTCAAATTTTCATAGGTGGAAGTGGACTGATCTTCAAGCAACAACCGCTCTTTTTCAATGCCTTGCTGAATCAAATAAGTATACATAGCCTGAGCTTCACTTAATGCCTCATCTTTACCTTGTCCGCCCGACAATACCAATTGAACGTGCGGAAAACGTTTTGCATACTCCGTTGCTGCCTCTAAACGATAACGCAGCGATAAAGATGGCTCTTCTCCATTCACTTTCGCTCCAAGAACCACCGCATATTTATACGAACCATCTGCTGTATGCTGTTGCGCTTCTTTCATCCTTTCTGCTGGTATCAACCAAAACATCATCAGCCCCGCAAGTAACAACGCTGCAACTATTACTATACCTATAAGCTTTTTCATTCACTCGCCCCTCTTCTTCAACAGTTAGACGGAATCAACTGAAGAAGAGTTCCAACTATTCAATACCTATATAAACTGAAATTAATAACTTACATTTGAAGTAAAACGTATAACATGTTGATTTCCGTTCTATACGGACGCTTTCTTCCACTCCAATCAACTGAGTATCCATATCTGAACAAACTTATGTTAAAACTTTAATTCAACATACCTATCTATTCAATGATAGATAGATATGGTTTCACCCCTTATAAATCAGAACAGACACAAGGACCAAATCCCTGTGTCTGTCTCTACTGCATTATCGAATTCCGTGCGCTACCATTGCGCCGGCTACTCTTAGGAAACCAGCAATATTCGCACCCATCACTAGATTACCAGGCTTGCCGAATTCATCTGCTGCCTTTTTACAATCGTTATAGATATTTTGCATAACTTCTTTCAAATGTTCATCCACTTGTTCTGCCGACCAAGATAAGCGTTGGCTGTTCTGTGACATTTCCATCGCAGAAACTGCGACCCCACCTGCGTTGGCAGCTTTTGCCGGAGCAAATAAAACATTATGCTCTTGGAATATCTCGATGGCTTCGATTGTACAAGGCATATTTGCGCCTTCCCCAACCGCCTTCACACCATTCGCAATCAGCATATGTGCTGCAATTTCATCAATCTCATTTTGTGTCGCACATGGAAGTGCGATATCACAAGGTATTGACCAAATTGCGCTGCAATCTGCATGATACTCTGCTTCCGGACGTTCTTTCGTATATTCCCAGATTCGTTTATTGCCAAATTCCTTCAACTCTTTAACCAAATCCAGATCAATTCCATCTTTATCATAGATATAGCCATCAGAATCACTACATGCTACGACGTTTGCACCAAGCTGCATTGCTTTTTCCATAGCATACGTGGACACGTTCCCAGAACCTGATACGACCATCGTCTTTCCATCCAATGTAAGTCCATTCTCTTTAAGCATTTCATCAACGAAATAAACTGTCCCATATCCAGTAGCTTCTTTACGTCCCAGACTTCCGCCATGATCCGGATTTTTCCCTGTCAGGATGCCAGCTTCATAGCCGCCTTTAATTCGATTATATTGACCGAATAAATAACCTATTTCACGTTTCCCAACGCCGATATCCCCTGCCGGCACGTCAATATCAGGACCAATATGCCTGCTTAATTCCGTCATGAAACTTTGAGTAAAACGCATGATTTCACGATCCGACTTGCCTTTAGGGTCAAAATCAGAACCACCTTTACCTGCACCAATCGGCTGACCAGTTAACGCATTTTTAAAAATCTGCTCGAAAGCCAAAAATTTCATAATACTAGTATTTACTGACGGGTGAAAACGTAATCCGCCTTTATAAGGTCCCAGATCACTGTTAAATTGTACACGGAATCCTCTATTCACATGCACTTTCCCCTGATCGTCTTCCCAAGCTACGCGGAATGAAATGATTCGTTCAGGTTCTGTGATCCGCTCAAGAATTCCATTTGAAATAAATTCGGGATGCTTAGCAAAGACAGGACGGAGGGAATCAAAGATTTCTCTTGTCGCCTGCAGAAATTCCTTTTCGTCTGGATTCCTTTTCTTTACTAATTCATATACTTCATGAACATAATCGTTTGCTCGTTTACGATTATTAAATTGGATTTCATCTATCTTTGTCATTTGCGCCCATCCCTTTCCCTGGTGTTATTCGAAATACATCGACTGAGTAGTCGCTCACTTTACTCAGTAGAAGTTATCCATAAAGGACGAGTTCTACTGAATAAATTGAATTTCTAATGAATTGAATTTCAATTGTTCGAAATATTTCTTTGTATTCCAATATTATTACTGAAATCAAAGCAAGATACAAGAATTATTTGTAATTTATGCAGAATGCTTTTACTTTTGTGTCAATTTTATGTATTAGAACTAACTTCTTCATTTACAGTTGACTGAATATAGTGTATTATTAATCTATTCAAACAATCAATGTGAAGCGGTTAGTTTAAGAGCATTCGCATGAGCGGGAGAACCAATACGAAAAGAAAGAGGCGAAGCACCATGACAAAGAAAAACAATCCAATTCGCTCCATTTTAGGAGCCAATCTGCTCCTTATCATGACTTTTGCTTTCCTACCTGCTTTACTCGTAAATCCGGATATGGATGTTTTCCAAAATGCGATGAAGTTGATTACTAACGAATAGACGATCACGTAAATGAGCCTTTCCTGAGTTTAGGGAAGGCTCATTTTTTCACCTTTTGCGAATGGTAAACCGATCTTCCAGCAGCAACCAATTCTGCGGGAAAGCCAAGCCAAGCTTCCAGTACATAATCCCACGCAACCTAAATTCTTTCAGCAAATCAAATTTCGCATTGATGCTTCTTGCGTCTTCAAACCACACTTCATGTTCAGTTCCTTGTTGGTCATAGTACGTAAAGTGAGGAGCTTGAGCTACCGCATCGTATTCAATTGAGACTTTTTCATTGATGGCTAAATTTGTTGCCATTCTTGGACTCAAGGCCACAGCCGGCTTACTATCAGCTTGCCCGAATGGGGCGGACCAATCATAGCCATATAAATTTTGTCCCAAGAAAATCTTATCGCGCGGAATTTGGCTCACTGCATATTCAACGACTCTCCTGACAGGACCAATTGGACTGACAGCTTGCGGAGCGCTATACGTATAGCCCCATTCATACGTCATCAAGACAACAAAATCACAGATTTCGCCATGTGCTTTATAATCATGGGCTCCATATATTCCCGTCGTCACTTCTCCTGCTTTCGGAGCAAGAGCCGTCGAAATTGTTAATCCTGCCTTATGGATTTGATCGCGTGCATTGCGCAATAATTGATTATATAATTCACGATCTTCCGGGAATAATAATTCAAAGTCAAAATGAATATCTTTATAGCCTATCCTGTTTGCCGTCTCAATTGCATTTTGAATCATCCGATTTTGCGCGGCCTGATCGGTAAATAGGACGTGGGCCAGATCAGCGCTGAATCCATAGTTTTCTAAGTTGGTCAACACCATCATATTTAATGCACCTGCATTTTGCGCGATGGTCGGAATGTCATCAAGGGGTGGTTCTTTAAGTGAGCCATCACGTTGGACTTCATAGCTGAACATTGCCAAATATGTAAGCTGTCCGACGCGTTGTCTGACTTCCGTGATCATCTGTTGGCTTACCGGATTGCGGGGCTCTACGTATAATAGAGAGTCGATCGGCGTCTTAGGCGGTTCAGGAATGTAAAGACGCTGACCTACCTGCAAAATGCCCGCCGGATTAATATTATTAATCTGTGCGAGCCGTTCGACTGATAGACCATGAGTCTGCGCAATCCTATAAAGACTGTCTCCAGGCCGAACCCAATAATATGTTCCAACAATCGGTATGACTAACGCTTGTCCAATCGCTAACTGCGAGGCATCTTCCAATTCGTTCGCTTGTGCAATTTGTTCATAGGGAACACCATAGATGTTTCCAATTATAAAAAGACTCTCACCAGGTTTCACTACATGAATCTGCATGTGACTCCACTACCTTTCTCATGTTCTCTAACCAAGATATGGTGGAGTCAATGGAAATATGCTTGTTTTCCGAAGTCCGTAAATCTTCGAGTAGTCCATAGACCATACTTCGTATTCCAAATGCATAATTTCACGAAACCTCCTCATACTACCGTTGATGTAAATGACTATTAAAGGAGGATATGTATTTGACTAATCAATTCGAAACATCTCAACACATGCACGACGGAGCAGTCCCCCCCTCTATGAATCATGGCGGCCATGAACTTTTTGACGTTCACGAAGTATTGAACACTGCAGTTGGTGCATTGAATCAATCCATGATTCTTCGTCCGCACGTAAAAGATCCAGAACTCTTAGATATTCTGGACCGACAGTACCGTTTTATGCTTGATGAATACAATATTACGGTTGAATGTTTCAAAACGGGAAAAGACCCATCACATCCTACGCAGAGTTATCAAATGAAAGTTGGCAGTGATTTTGTCTATGGCATGAAGGAAAAGGCGCCTTCAAAACCAATTCAATCGACAAACGAAATATCTGATGAAATCATCTCCGGCTTTTTGCTCGGTTCTGCAAAAAAAGGGGCCACTGGGAAAG
The DNA here is from genome assembly GCF_019748715.1 of Sporosarcina aquimarina. Classification (GTDB taxonomy): domain Bacteria; phylum Bacillota; class Bacilli; order Bacillales_A; family Planococcaceae; genus Sporosarcina; species Sporosarcina newyorkensis. Next base: position 22,544 of record NZ_JACLBZ010000034.1, read on the forward strand.
CAGCTGCTGCTTTGGAGACGTGTAATCCAGTCGTTCGTCGTGTGCTTGCAGACTCCATACCCAACTGTATAGAAATGGCGTATGAATTGTCGATTTATCAAAATAAACATCACTATTATCAAGTCCCTCAGTTGAATACTCAGGACATGAACATCCTACTCAACTCATTTGCCCCCTCGCAAGGACAACCCAGCATGCCGAAAAACCTTCAATAACCAGCTAAAAGCAGACTTTTGTCTGCTTTTTTGCTTTCTCCCTCATTGTATTTGTATACTGTAAGAATACAGACAAATGAAGGGGTGTATTTATGAAAGTTGCCATTTTTGACTTTGACGGCACGTTGTATACGAAAGAAACCTTTAAATTGCTTATGGAGCAATTGAAGAAACACCCGAGTTACCAGCGTTATTACGGAAAATTCTACAGATCGATTTTACCTTTATATATCCGTTATAAGCTGAAATTACTGCCTGAAAACGAAATGAAAGAACGATCCATGAAGCTGTATTTGAAGGCTCTTGAGTCTTTAACAACTACACAGCTAGAGCAATACTTCGAAAATATGCACGAAGAAATGTTAAGCGATTTCAATGAAGATGTCGTCAACAGATTAGCTCGACATCAAGCAGAAGGCCATCATGTATTGTTAGTTTCTGGTGCTTATACTCCCTTTTTGACTGCAGTTACGAGCCATTTGTCATTCGATCGTATTATCGGTACTGAAATCCCTTCACGCGGCGAACAGATTACGATGGACCAACCATTTCTACATATCCAAGGAGAGCGTAAAAACGAACAAATCGACAAGGCGCTTCAAGGTAAATCGGTTGATTGGGAAAGCAGCTTTGCATACGGAGATAGCATCTCCGACTTGCCCGTATTAGAGCAAGTCGGCAATCCTGTAGCCGTCAGACCCGATTCGAAACTTGCAGCCATAGCAAAGCAACGAAATTGGGACATTTTATGATGATAGCCAAAAAGCCCTGAATTAGGATTCAGGGCTTCAGGGCTTCAATCTTCAAGCATTCTTTAACGTATTAACATATAAGTTTCCATCGGTTTGAATTTCTGCATACAACACATGCTCCGGCTTCCCGATGCCTTGCAGTTCCAGTTGTTGCTTCAACCACACATCAGTCAGCTTCAATTCCCGCATATTTTTCTCTTGTACTTTTCCGTCGGTAATAATTTCGGTCGGAATATATTTGGGTGTAGGAGAAGCCACTTTGACATCTTTTTTCGTTGCCTTCTCTTCGCCTGGCTTAAGCATCACGCTCAAGTTTCCATTCGTTTCGAAAATCGCATAATTGACGTCTTTCATGGAAAAAACGGCTTGTTCCCGAAGCAACATATTCAATTCATTAAAATTCAGACGCAGCTTTCTTAATGAACCTTCCACAATCTTTCCATCCTGAATTACGATGATTGGCTTATCATCCAACAGGACACGTAGTTTTTTTGATTTAAACGTTAAATAATTGGCAAGTATCGTCAATACTGCCCACAGGACCATACCATATAAACCATTCAAGAACGGTGTCTCGGACTCCCCTGCCAAATCGGCGGCAATCGAACCGATCGTGATACCTGTAACATAATGGAAGAAGGTCAATTGAGATATTTGTTTTTTCCCCATGAACCGGGCCAGGATCAGAAGGACGATAAAGGAAATAACAGTCCGCAAAGTCATCTCCCAAAAAGACAGCTCCAAAAACTCATCCATATTCATAACGCACACCTCCATTGAGTGGAGTATGTGTGAAATGAGGTAAACTATACTTTCATAAGCTTATTTCAATCCCAAACGTATGGCGTTGCTTGATAGACATAGTAGTTCAACCAGTTCGAGAATAACAAATGTGTATGTGAACGCCAAGTATTCATTGGTTCTCTCGTCGGATCATCATTCGGGAAATAATTTTCAGGTACATCAATATCCAATCCCTTTTGGACATCTCGCCCGTATTCTTCAGCCAATGTATGTGCATCATACTCTAAATGTCCTGTCACCATTATGTTTTTTTCATCATTAGAAATCACAATGAATGCACCCGCATCATCCGATACAGATAGCAGTGTCAAATCCGGATGCTTCTCAATTTCTTCTATGGAAACAGCCGTGTGACGTGAGTGAGGAGCAACAAATACATCGTTAAATCCTCTTGCCAAATTGACTGTTTGGTCCGTGATATCGTGAGAAAAAATCCCAAAACATTTCTTCGGCAACTCAAACTTATCAATGCCGTAATGATGATAAAGTGCGGCTTGCGCGCCCCAACAAATATGCAAGACAGAGGTCACATTGGTTTTTGTCCACTCCATGATTTTCTCTAATTCCTTCCAATACACTACGTCTTCAAATTGCATATGTTCAATAGGTGCTCCTGTAATAATCATGCCGTCAAACTTGCGCTCTTTCACGTGTTCGAATGTTGTATAAAACGTTTCCAAATGAGTTTGACTGACATTTTTGGAAACATAGGTCGCCGTATTTAAAAACGTCACGTTTACTTGCAAAGGCGTATTACCAAGTAATCGTAATAATTGAAGTTCTGTTTTTTCTTTTTCAGGCATTAAATTCAGAATCAAAATGTTCAGCGGCCGAATATCTTGCTCCGTCGCCCGATCTTCATCCATGATGAAGATTTTTTCTTTCTTCAGTAACTCACCTGCAGGTAATTGTTTCGGTATATTAATCGGCATATTTCTTCCCCCTTGGCTATTCATTCGGCCTGTTTTTACAAAATAAAAAACCTCTTTTCCTGTAGATAAGAAAATGAAGGTTTAGGACCACAGTTCTTATCTCTCAAGACAACAATCTTGTTGGAGGTAGCACCTTCCTGTTTACACAGAGGTTGCTGAAGCTTCGTCAGGCCAAATCCCTCAGCTTCTCTTGATAAGTAGTATTTAGTTAATATCATTTCACGAAAATGATTTACTGACTATTATAACATTAATAAACTAATTGTATAGTCAAATTTTCAAATAGTTCTGCTCATTCCAATCTCGTAAATTGTAGACCGGAAATATTTGTGTATAATAGGAACTACCAACTACTTTTTAAAGGAGGAACTCATGAGATCTTTAGGCATTGTTCGCAAAGTAGACCATCTTGGCAGAATAGTTATTCCGAAAGAGCTACGCAAATCTTTGCAATTAGATAAAGGCGATCCCATTGAAATTTTCGCAGAAGACGATCGAATTATTTTGAGAAAATATCAAGTGAATAAGGCATGTTTCATTACTGGTGAAGTAACGGACGAAAACAAAGAACTATCAAACGGATTATTCATAAGTCCTCAAGGCACGAAAATCCTTCTAGAACAATTACAGGATTTTGTTTAAATATTAACAAGCCAACGATCTCCTTGGATCGTTGGCTTGTTAGCATACATCAAAGTAATAAAATTTGGTTGACTTCAGAGTGAAAAGCGGAACAAGTGAATATAAGTTTGTAGCCCGGAGATTGGCTCCCCGCGGAAAGCCATCCTCCCGGAACCTGGATCAACGGTTCTTTTACCCATTCACTCTCTGCTCACAAACTATTGATAAACTCTTCAATCTCCTCTTTCGTCTTGCGATTCTTACTGACAAAACGGCCTGTTTCCTTGCCTTCACTGAATGCGATAAAGCTTGGGATGCCAAATATATCGAGCTGACTGCACAAGTCAATAAACTCATCCCGGTCGACATAAATAAATTGGTACTCGGAAAATTCCGTTTCCAGTGTTGGTAAAAACGGCTCGATCACTCTGCAATCAGGACACCAATCTGCAGAAAACAAGAAAATCACTCGCTCTTCTTGCTTCAATTGTTCGAATTGCTCGAAGGACTCTAAGTTTTTCATCTTACATTACCCCTTTACTTGAATAGTATGGTACTACTATAACATTGATTGGCATATATCTTCTCTTCTCACGACTTATGCTATTTCCTAATACTCCATAGTAAAAGTTACTTATAATCCGCTTTTATCTCTCAAACACGAACGTTCAAAAATCATTCAATAATTTACGTTCGCCTTTATTAGTTTTTCATTTTTTTCCGAAAAGTAATTGACAATTACTTTTGACGTGTTATGATTAGTTCAAATTTAATACACGCAAAACAATTTTGACGAAGACATACCTTCCTGTAAAAGAATTTTCTAGAGAGCTGATGAATTGGTGAGAGTCAGTAAATTCTTGGGATGGCGGCACTTCCGAATTGCTTGGCTGAATAGTTCAGTAGGCCAATCCGTCACATGCACGTTACGCATGCTGAATGAAGGCTGCTTTTGCAGCAAAACAAGGGTGGTACCGCGTTAGTTTATTGAGCTTTTCGCCCCTTACGTATGTAAGGGATGGAAGGCTTTTTTATTTTTCCTAAAAGGAGGTAAGCATAGAACGTACATATGGGATCAACTCTATAAAATTCATTTTGAAAACTTTACAACAATAAAAACTACTGAAGGAGAGAATGATTATTATGGCTTTTAAAGTACTTATTAGTGACCCACTTAGCGAGGACGGTATTTTTCCATTACGACAAGCAGAAGGTTTTGAAATTGTGATCGATACAGATTTGACACCTGACCAACTGAAGGATCGGATCAAAGGTTTTGATGCTCTTCTAGTACGTAGTCAGACAACTGTTACGAAAGAATTGCTAGATTCTGCTGATCAATTGAAAATTATTGGACGTGCAGGTGTAGGTGTCGACAATATCGATTTGGATGCAGCTACAGAAAAAGGGATTATCGTCGTCAATGCTCCTGATGGAAATACAAATTCAGCTGCTGAGCACACGGTAGCTATGATGATGGCGATGGCTCGTAAAATTCCACAAGCATTCAATTCACTGAAGAACAATAAATGGGACAGAAAATCATTTCTCGGTGTAGAGCTAAAAGACAAAACATTAGGGATTATCGGACTTGGCCGTATTGGTGCAGAAGTTGCCAGACGTGCGAAAGGTCAACGTATGAATGTCATCGCGTACGATCCATTCCTAACTGAAGAAATCGCAAAGAAATTGGGTATTGAAATTGGTACGGTAGATGAAGTATTAGCAGCTGCTGATTTCATTACAGTACATACACCATTGCTGAAAGAAACACGCAGAATGATCAATAAGGAAGCATTCGAAAAAATGAAAGACGGTGTACAGATCATCAACTGTGCCCGTGGTGGAATTATTGACGAAGATGCATTATACGATGCGATTGTCGCCGGAAAAGTAGCAGGTGCGGCTCTAGATGTATTCGAGGAGGAACCATTCCTAGATCATAAGTTACTGACTTTGCCTGAAGTAATTGCTACCCCTCACTTAGGTGCGAGCACAATTGAAGCACAAGAATCTGTTGCTGTAGACGTAAGCCGAGACGTCGTCAACTTCTTGACAATCGGATCTGTCCGCAACCCAGTGAATTTACCATCCGTTTCTCGTGATGTTTTAGCGAAAATCGAGCCATTCTTTGACCTTACTGAAAAACTGGGTATGTTCTTATCACAAATCCAAAACACAGTCATCGACGAAATCAACATCCAATATGCAGGTGAATTGGCGAATTACGACGTGCGTGCATTGACTCGTAATACAGTGAAAGGTTTGTTGAAGCGCAATCTTGGCGAAACAGTCAATGATGTAAATGCAAGACTGTTGGCTGATCGTTACGGCATCAAAATAAATGAACAAAAAACGACGACAGCTAGAGGTTTCATGAACTTGATCACAGTGGAAGTTGTTACGGCAAAAGGCATCCGCAAAGTAGCCGGTACCCTTCTAAATGGTCTCGGGCCACGTATTGTGAAAGTTGATGATTATGTAGTTGACGCAATTCCACAAGGTCACTTGTTGTTCATTCGCCATAAAGACCAACCAGGCGCAATCGGACGTGTAGGTACATTGCTTGCGGAAGAAAATATTAATATTGCAGCGATGCAAGTGGGACGTTCTGCTGAAGGTGGAGACGCGATCATGATGTTAACAGTCGATCATCACGTTGAGTCTGCTTCTGTTGCACGCGTCAAAGAAGTTCAAAATATCCATGATGCAAAAGCTATTGATCTATAAAAACACAGGAAAACCAGCTGACATTTTGAAACGTCAGCTGGTTTTTTCACGTCCGTGTGACAAAAAAATCAAAGCCCATAGCAGTCAATATACCGAAAACGAGACACCAGAACGCGATACTGATCGCAGACCAAACGGCTGTCTTCACTTTATTGGCACCGAACACTAAACCGATAAACGCAGCGATATGTGTACCGATCAGAATGGGACCTACAAGTGTTAATACGGGTAACCCATATGTATTCATGATTTTTTTACCACGTTGCAATCGTTTTGAATTAACTTTTCCTTTTTTCTTATTTCTGCGTTCGATCCAGTCATTGATTTGCTGAAATCCGAGAATCAGCAGAAGGATAGTCGCCATATTACCTATAAATGCGAGGAGCATTACCCAAGTAGGTGACAGCCCACTAATTATGCCAACGGGAATGACGAGCATAATTTCAATCCAAGGTATGGCCGCTCCTAAAAAAACTAAGATATATTCCAACATACCCACCTGCCTCCTTGCTAATTGAACAGCTAGAGATTAGTATAACAGACTCGGAAAACCGATGAGAAGTGAGCCTCATCGGTTTTCTAGTTCAGACAGTATAGGAAACAAACCTTCCAAATGGTCAATTTCAAATGTTGGTTTGACTTCGTCGCTTGATGGTTTGTTTTCACGATTGATCCAGACGTTCTTCATTCCAACTCGGCTGGAACCGAGAATATCGGTCATTAGATTATCACCGATCATCAAAGCTTCATCGGCGGTCACACCGCATGTATCCAGTACATGTTGGAAGATCGAAGCATCAGGTTTTCCTTTGCCGAATGCTCCAGATACAATAATATGATCAAAATACGGTGGAATCTCCGGAGAAATCGTCAATTTGATCTGTTGCAAACTAGGTGAACCATTTGTCAATAAAATAAGCTGGTAATCTTCCTTCAGGCGATCGAGCACTTCAAACGACTCTTCATATATATATGGATGCTTTTTACGCTCTTTCGGAAAGAGCTCTGCCAATTCCCTGCCGAACGCTTCATCCTCTATCCCTAATTTCTTCAAACCTCGAATCCATGCTTCTTTTTGGTAGTTTGGAATGATTCCTTTCATTTTTTGAAATTCTTCACCGGGATCGTCGAACACACCCCACAACCCTTCAAATGGATTAATTCCGATATTTTGTGTATGAGGAAATGTCTCATAGGTCGCATACAATTCTCGCGCCTCTTCACGTACAGCTTTCTCTAACTCTACTGGGTTGACCCCGTTCTTTTTCGTCGCATACTCGCATGTTTTTTGAAATGCCATCGCAATACTCTTTGCATCCCAAATGAGCGTATCATCCAAATCAAAAATAAGTGTTTTAATCATCTTGCCAGCCCCTTTCTTATATACATTCAGTAGGTATATCCACTTTTAATTATACACATTAAACAATAAATTTGTTAGTTTGCCCGGTATCTATTGCGCATTGCAGATAAAAACCTTAAACTTTTATGCATAGTTATCAAGCAGGAAGGGAATCCCATCAAATAGGAGGTGAGTCCCGAATGGCACAACATTATTTTATCGGCATCTCGATTGCCACTCCCATTTCTAAAATAGCTGAACACTTTCGCTCCAAGTACCAACTGGCTGAAAGATATAAAGTAATCCCGCACGCTGATGACCTTCATATCACCATGCGCTATATAGGAGAGCTAGGTGAAGCCACTAAGTCTTTGCTTGAGCCTTCGTTACAAGAGATCGCAGAGGCAAATACCAGCTTCACTACTTCTGTTACAGGTTTGTCCTTTTTCGGATCGCCTTACGGACCGCGCGTTGTCTACCTTTCCGTTGAGGCGGTGGGAGCTTTGGAACATTTACAAAGACAGATTGCAAGGCGCACAGAAAATATTCTTGAATTAGAAAAAGACAATCGTTTCGTTCCGCACATCACGATTGCAAAGAAACGTAAGACTGCGGATAAGATCCAGTTATCTAAAGAAACGATTACTCCAGTCCAAATTGATATAGAAGGATTCACTTTATTTAGAATTCATCCAAACGTACGGCCATCTTACGAATCAGTTGCCTATTTTCCATTTAAAAAGAGCTGATTGCCTGTTCGCAATCAGCTCTTTTCTTTCATTTCACACTCGAAAGCGTCCCATATCGCTCTGCAGCCGTTCTGCCAACTCCGCCAAAGTTTGAGAACTAGATGTAATCTCCTCATTCGCCGCCAACTGTTCTTCTGTAGCAGCGCTTGTGGACTGAGCTTCAGCTGAAGCCTGGATAGCGAGTTCCTCCACTTGTTTCGCTCCCCCAGCGACTTCAGTGGTCATTGTACGGATTTCTTCGATTGCTGTGGAGACAGTGGAGATTTTTTCACTCACATCTGTAGTTGCATTTTCAATGTTTACAAATACGGCACTGGTTTTTTCTGTAGATGTTAAACCTTCTTCCACACGCTTCCGTCCAGTTCCAGTGCTGTCGACCGCTTGGACTGCTCTGCCAAATTCCGTACCTCTTCCGCAACGACGGCAAAGCCTTTTCCATGCTCTCCTGCGCGTGCTGCTTCAATAGCTGCATTTAATGCTAATAAATTTGTCTGTTCCGCAATAGCTGTAATCATACGCGTGACATTCCGAATATTTTCGGAGTGCTCCGCCATATCATTAATGATTGTAGTGGATTCCCCTATAGTTTGGCTGATTGTTTTCATATCAGCCGAAAACTCCTCCATTAATAAAGAGCCTTCTTTCACTAATTTCGATACTTCCCCGGAGGATTCCAGCATCTCTTCGTTATCATCTGTAATTCGGTCAATCGCCGTCATCATTTCTTGCATGGCTAGGGTTGACTGACTGACAATTTGTGCTTGCGAGTCACTTGTCTGCAAGTTCTTTTCCGAAATTTCAGCGACCATTTCAGAAGCAGCCAAGCTTTCCTCTGCACTTGCAGATAATTCTTCCGACTGGCCAGCTAGCTGGGTGGCAGAGTCCCTAGCACGCTGAATGATGCCTCGTAAATCTCTAACCATTATATTTAGTGCAGTGGACATTTCACCGATTTCGTCACGATTTTTAACAGTTACCTCTTCCACAGCAAAGTTTCCACTTGATAATTCGGATATCGCCGCTGTCATCTTGCCGACCGGTCTAGTAATCAGTCTACTAATAATAATTGTGATAGCTATACTTGCTATGATGCCTATAATTAATAAAATTCCCGTCAAATTAATGGCGATAAAGGTATATCTTTGTACTTCTTTCTCTAGTTTTTCTTGTTCTTCCCGTTGATGTTCAATCATTACTTGTATATTATTCGTAATAATATCCTGATAAATCGCGCCGTTTACACCTACTTGAATGGCTTTATCTCGCTTTCCTTTTTGCACCTCTGCTATCATATTACGTATAACGCCATCGTAATTTACTGTAGCAGCGCCAATTTCAAGCATCGCTTTCTTCATCTCTTCATTATGTATAATGCCTTCTAAAATCTCCAACCGCTCTTTATTTTTTTGTTGTGCTTTCTCAATTCCATCCACATAGGAAGGATTTTCATAAAGGACGTATCCGCGTATATTACTCGACATTAAATTCTGATCTTTCAGTTGTTGCTCCAATAAAACAACCTTTTGCATTCGATCGTCAATCAAATAACGATACTTTTCATTGACATTTTTTAAAGCCAAAAAACCTACTGCCCCAATTAAGATCATAATGACCACAACACTTAAAAAGCCTGTCCATAACTTTTTCCCCACCGTGAACTTCACTAATTCCATCCCCTTCTGTCAGATATGCGAATACTTAGGCATAATTGCTCAAACCTTTTTAATTTATTATAGCGTAATAAATTGAAAAGGTATATAAGGAATAGATTGTTTATGGGAAATTAGAACCTCTCACTTAAGTAAATAATCAGATGTCTTCACTTAATTTCATTTATAATTCATTCAGTTATTTATGCAACTTAACAAATTGCTTTTTAATCCTAAGCTCATTAAAAGCAAACGAGTCTTAGAAATGAGCTGGAGTTTCGCAATCGCTACTCAGTTCTCTATCTTTGCATATTATATATTCATCGTTTCGGCCGCAGTGAACTCGGAATTTTCTTCAGTGACCAACCTTATACCTTCCTTTAGTATCGCAACCATTTCCACCAATTGCTCGGCAGTCGTTGCAAGAGGTGGCATCAAAACAATCACATCACCTAATGGCCTAGTCAATAAGCCCAATTCGCGCATTTTCAGGGTAGACCGATATGCGATGCGTCTTTCAAATGAGAACGACTCTTTTGTGTATCGATCCTTAACGATTTCTATTCCGACCATAAGTCCACACTGACGTACATCTCCAACATGCGGCAACTCTTTTAGATCAGCAAGCAGCTCCGTCAGCAATTCTGCTTTATCAGACGCTTGTTGAACTAATTGTTCCTTTTCAAATATCTCCAAGTTAGCCAGTGCTACAGCGCATCCTAGCTGATTCCCCGTATATGAATGACCATGGAAAAATGTTTTCATTTCTTCATGCTTTCCATAAAAGGCGTTATAGATTTCTTCTGTTGTAAATGTTGCGGCTACTGGCAAATAACCACCCGTCAGACCCTTCGCTACCGTCATGATGTCCGGTTGAATACTTTCATGCTCCACAGCAAACATTTTTCCAGTACGGCCAAAACCCGTCGCCACTTCATCCACAATAAGCAACACATTGAATTCCTTGCACAATTCCTCTACACCTTTCAAATACCCAGGTGGCATTGTATTCATTCCACCCGCACCTTGAATCATCGGCTCCAAAACCATGCCAGCAATTTCTTCATGGCGTTCTTCAAAAAGCAAGCGCAACTTGTGCAGACTTTCATCACGTACTACCTGTTCGTCATTAGACGGATGTCGGTATACTGCTGGAAATGGAATAACAAGCGCATCAAATAATAAAGAAGTATATACCTTATGATACAGCTCGATAGATCCAACACTCATTGTACCGACCGTATCCCCATGGTACCCATTACTCAACGTAACGAATTTCATCTTTTGGCTAACACCCTTGTTTTGCCAATACTGATAGGCCATTTTCACAGCAATTTCCACGGATGTCGCTCCGCTATCCGAATAAAAAACACGCGTTAACCCTTCAGGCACTAACTCGATTAATTTTTCCGCTAATAAAATGGATGGAACATTTGCTGCTCCTAATAAAGTCGAATGGGCAATCAGCTGTAACTGCTTTTGAATCGCTTCATCTAGTTCTTTCTTTTGGTGACCGTGTACATTCAACCACAAAGAAGAATTTCCATCCAGATACGTTTTACCGTATATATCTGTGACCCTTACGCCTTCTCCGCTTTCAATGATCAATGGATCTTGCTCATAATCGGACATTTGCGTAAAGGGTAACCACATATATTGTTTACTTTTTTCCAATAATTGATCTGCTTTCATTTCTTAACGCCTCCCGTAATCTGTTCATGTCCCAATTTCGATAGCACTCTATTCTCTTAGACGGATCCCTCAGTGTGTCGTCTACATTTTTCAGATGAGGAATCACTCCAATGATCGGGATTCCAGTCAACTTACTGATCATTTCACCATTATCATGAATGATTTCTTTTTCATCTTGTTGTAAATCGTTGAGCAGTACCCCTGCAATGGGGATTTGTCTAGATTTCAACGTATTTATGGTGAGCACCGAATGATTGATCGTCCCAACACCCGCTCTTGAAACGATCACGACTGGTGCGTCTAATTCTTCCATCCAATCGATCATGCAATAGCCGTCTCCAGTCAATGGAACATATAATCCTCCAGCCCCCTCTATAACTACCCCTTCAGCTATTCCACCTAATTGTCTGACTGCTTCACTGAGACGAGTCGGTTGAATTTCTCTGTCTTCGATTAACGCAGCCAAATGAGGTGAGCAAGGTTTTTGGAATAAATATTCTATATTTCCTCTTCCCATCTGTTTATGCGCAGCCGATTGATAGACCATCACGTCAGGCGCGATCCAATCTTCATCTTGCTGAATAGCACCTGTTTGGATAGGTTTGAACGGGGTGAATTGTAACCCATGATCTGCAAAATAACTTATTAGCAGTGTAGTCGCTATGGTTTTTCCCACATCGGTATCTGTGCCTGTAACGAATAAAACCGTCATACAATATCCTCCTCTCTCGAAAATGTGTTAACTAAATATAAAAGTATGTTAACATATAATCAGAAACACAACAATAGTTTTTAGGAGGAATGGAAAATGAAAGCAAGAGAAATTGTCATTTGTGCGTTGTTTGCTGCGCTAATGGGAGTAGGAGCTAACATTGCGCCTTTACTGACGATCGGCGGTGTGCCAATAACATTGCAGCTGCTAATTGCAATTTCAGCTGGGGGGTTATTAGGAAGTAAATTAGGCAGTCTGTCTATGTTCGCCTATTTATTTATCGGTCTAGCTGGTGCGCCGATCTTCGCTCAGTTCAAAGGCGGTCTCGGCAGCATACTGAGCCCGACATTCGGCTATATCATTTCGTTTATTGTTGTCGCTTATATTGTCGGAAAGTTTTTCGAACGTAAAACACTGTTTACATATGTAGGAGCTGGAACACTTGCTATTCTGACAAATTATATTATCGGCACAAATTATATGTATTTGGCCTATATCTATTGGGTAGAGGCGCCAGCAAGCTTCAGCTATGTCATCGCATGGTCTTGGATGGTGGCCTACTTGCCATTGGATATCGGAGTTACCATTCTTGCCTTAATTTTGATTCCCCGATTACAGAAAGTATTGAAATTTCATTCTATCCGCAAACGAAGCCTCTCATGACCAAGAATCCATCCTCTGCGATGGATTCTTTTTTGGCGTAATATCTTCTGCCCAAAAATATTTATTGAATTCTGATAAAAAAGTTTTCTAGTATCATAGTTCATGTATAATAAGTTTCATCAACCTAGAAAGGACGGAATCTTCTTGGAACTTATTTCAATCATCGCTCCTGTATTATTTATTTTTTTAATTGGTTTCATTGGACAGAAGTGCCTGTCATTCGATATTAAAACGATATCAACGGCAGCTCTTTACCTGATGTCTCCTTTTTTGGCATTCCGGACTTTCTATACGAATGCACTTGACCGAACGTATTTGTATATTGCTGCCTTCGCAGTACTGTTGTTGGTCATTCTGTTCATTATCGTCTGGTTTACTGCTGATATTATGAAAGCTTCGCGTTCTGAACGTTCTGCTATGATTCTTGGCGGGGTATTTATGAACAGCGGGAATTATGGAGTGCCTGTCGTATTGTTTGCATTTGGCTCGGCAGCCTTTGATTACGGGGTCATTATGATGGTCTTTCAGTCAATTCTAATGAATTCAATCGGTATTTTTTTCGCTTCCATCGGAGGAGAAGCACATGCGACTTGGCGTGACTCGATGCAGCGGGTTATACGTATGCCATTGATTTACGCTGCGATTCTAGGTATTATCTTTCAAGTTTCTTCTATTAAGTTATCTGAATCCATGATGCAGGGAGTTGACTTGATTGCAGATGCTTCCATCCCGGTCGTCATGCTCGTCCTCGGAATGCAACTGGCGATGATTGTCCGCAAGCGCGTTGCCTATCGATATGTCACAGCGGTGACGATTATTCGCATGATCATTTCACCATTGATTGCAGTTGTCATTTTAATATTTTTGCCGGTTGATGATTTGTTGAAAGTGGTACTGATTATCCAAGCAGCAATGCCTGGATCAGCGAATACGACAATGTTTGCAGTTCAATTTGGAACGGAGCCAGATTTGGTCTCGTTTACGACACTCACAACGACATTGATAAGTCTTTTGACAATTCCAATCGTTCTCTATTTCGTCATGATGTGACGTCATTTCTTTTATAGATTTTTTTATTCGTCAGAATGGTATTTTTTTCGATTTTCTAGTATACTATACTTTCATGTCCTTGACGGAGACGATCAAGGATCTCGTAGATTTGTGCAGATCTTATATACGAAAGAAACTATAGATAAATGAAGACTGAAGTAGTAAGGACGTGTTTCTCGTGTCGACAGAACTTTTTATCACAACGGACTTTCAACGCCGATGGGTCAATGAATTGACTGAGGCAGGTCCGTTTTTCAGCAGCTTTTCAGAGCAATCTGATACGCTGTCCAAATTCCCAAAAGAGAATATTCAAAAACTCGTGGAAATGGGCTACACTACGTTGACACTCCCGAAGGAATTCGGTGGTGAAGGCATCTCCGTAACGGATATGGTGTTGTTTCAAGAAACGATTGCTCGTTTTGACAGTGCGACTGCTCTAGCTATCGGCTGGCATCAAGGCGTAGTCGGCGAACTGTATGAAAATCGCAAATGGACTGCGGAACAATTAGCGCAATTCAGCGAAGCTGTTCAGCAAGGTGCACTAATCAACCGTTCTGTAACCGAGGCTCAAACAGGAAGTCCTACGCGAGGCGGTCGCCCCCAGACGACGGCAACACGTTCTGCAGGCGGCTGGGTGATTTCAGGAGAGAAAACGTTCACTACAATGGCTCCTGCCCTTACCCACTTCCTAGTATCTGTATGGATTGAAGAAAAACAGCAAATCGGTTTCTTCTTGATTCCACGTGAATCAGAAGGGCTGTCCATCAAAGAAACATGGCATACGATTTCCATGCGCGGTACAGAGAGCCAGACGCTCGTTTTGGATGACGTAAAAGCCACGGATGATCAGTTAGTGGAAGTGAATGAAGCACCACGCGGCAATAAGCTCAATGGTTGGCTTCTCCACATACCGGCTTGTTATTTGGGAATCGCACAAGCTGCTCGCGATTACGCGGTTCACTTTGCGGCAACTTATCAGCCTAACAGTTTAGATGAGCCGATCGCTTCCCTCTTCAATATTCAAACTCAAATCGGCAAAATGGATTTGGAGCTCATTAAAGCACGCCATCTCCTCTATGATATTGCCTCGATTTACGATGACGAAGCACGCCGTGTTCATCTGCAAAATGAATTAGGTGCCGCAAAGTCGATTGTTACGAATAGTGCAATAGAAATTGTTAATCTTGCAATGCGAATTGTAGGGGCGAAGAGTTTGGAGTTATCGAATCCACTACAGCGCCATTATCGCGATGTACGCGCGGGTCTTCACAATCCTCCGATGGATGACATGACGATAACAAAATTAGCTCACGCGGCGATTAACGAACAAAAATGACGAAGCGGATCATAGTAAGTGGATACAAAGCACATGAATTAGGGATCTTCAATGAACAGCATCCGGGTATTGCGATTATTAAAAAAGCATTAACGGACCAGTTGCTGACCCTTCTGGATCAAGGACTAGAATGGGTTATCGTCAGCGGCCAGCTCGGCGTCGAGACTTGGGCAATCGAATGTGTTTGGGAGTTGCAAGAGGAATACCCGCAGTTACAATATGCCGTGATTACACCGTTTCTTGATCAACAAACGAATTGGAATGAGACGAAAAAAGAGCAGTATGAACAAATCATCGCGCTTGCAGATTATACTGTCAGTTTAACGAACAAGCCATACGAAGCACCTTGGCAATTTATTGAGAAGAATAAGTTTCTGCTTCGTAATTCAGATGCACTGTTGCTTGTTTATGATGAAGAGAATGAAGGCTCTCCGAAATTTATCAAACAAATGGCCGCACAACTGACAGAGACGACAGACTATGAACTTTTGACCATCAGCGCCGATGATCTTCAGCTTATTGCAGAAGATTTACAGCGAGAAAAATGGGAATAAAAAAAGCGAAATGCCAAACATTATGGCTATGACGTGCACCCCAAAAGTTAGAGTTCAAAA
>NZ_JACLBZ010000035.1 GCF_019748715.1 Sporosarcina aquimarina
GGGGTCGGCCGTTGCCATGAGACAACTAGCGCTCTCTTTGCTAGTTGGCTCTTGGCGGGAGGCAATCCCCCAGCGGCGCAGCGGTGTCAATGTACAAACCCTGCACTTAGCTCGGTCACTTTAAAAAGTCGAGCAACGAAACGGAAAAAGCCGCTACAGCAAGTCCGATGAATGACTTGCCGTAGCGGCTGAATTTACTTACATCAAGTACCAAATATATTGTGCTTCATCCGGAGTGCCGGGTTTAAGGTCGGCGCTTCTTGGATAGTTTATTTTATCAGCTGACGTATGGATCAGCGCACCTACGTATGGGTTGGCTTGTTCAGCACGCTTGAATAGCTCTGCACTCTGTTCCGAATTCCCTTGAGATTTTTCCATCTCGATCAGCCACGCCAGATATAGATAAGCTGCGTCGCCTTCAGAAATTTCCGCGCCCGCTTTCAGGACTTGTTCGGCTTGTCCAATTTCATTCTGATAAATTAAGGATGAAATCGCCAGATAGCGTACACCTTGGTGATCGTAGAGATCAAGTGTCAATATACGTAAAAACAGTTCGCTCGACTCCATGTAACGTTCTCTATCATAAAGCCAGACACCGTAGCTCAGTAAAGCACGCAAGTATGGACGGTTCGTCGCGAACGCCCAGGCGTCTTCGGCACGGTCATCAAATTGCTTTTCGCCAGAGAAAACGGCTTGCTTCAAGAATTTCTCCTGCTCTTCATTGGAATCGGTCATTTGAGCTTGCAGCAATAATGCATCGACGTTCGTCGGGTCAGCACCATATGCTTGCTGCGCGAAATCGTAGCGCTGTTCGGCAGTCTCTGCGGCGTATGCCATATAGCAGAGCATCTGTGCTTCCTGCTGACGATTTTCCGGTTCGAACGGGTGCTGGATCGCTTCTTGGATATGGGCTTGCGCTTCTTCCATCGTAGCGAATTCATGCTTTGTGGACAGCATATGTACATGCCAATTCGTCTGTTCAATCGGGCGTGGATCGGTGCCGACATAATAAGTCGCCGAAGTATTGCCTTCCTGCATCATCGTTTCCAATTCACCGATTTTCTCCAGCAAGACATCCGTATGTTTTCTAAATGAAGAGACAGAAACTCCAAACAATTTTCCTACTTCTGCCTGCGTATACGTTTTTGCCATCATGCTTACCTCTATTGCGAGCTGAAATGCCGCCGCTGCAAGTACTTCGGGCTTACGGAATTTCGGTTGTTTTTCCGTAAAGTAATAGGCCATCAATGAAAGCAGCATCTCATAGGCGCCTGGATGTAATTCCTCATTCTCGAGCTTCGCATCCAGTACCTCGATCACTTCACGCTGCAACGGCGTGAAATTCTGCTCAACGACTTCCATCATTGTCTGTGCATCCAACTGACAGACGACTTCGTAAATATCCATAAGATAGTTTTTGAAGAAATCAAAGCTGTTCTTTTCATCGCTGACCTCTGCAAGCTTCTGCACTTTCGTTATTAATTCTTCACTCATATGCTTATTGACCGCAATCGCAGAAATTGGCATGACCCAGCGTTCGTCATTGCGCCATTCTTCCAGCACGATCGCCAAAACAGCCCGCACATCTTCCGGCTCTCCCGGTTCTCTTGCCAATAAATATTCACCGTCTCCAAGAATCTCTTTCATTCGGTAGACATGTTCGTCGGACGAAGTCACTTCAGCAAAAGTAATGAAGGCGTTTTGCCAACTTTTCAGTATAGTGCGCACTGCTTTGTTCTGCGTCCGATTCAGTGCCTTCACGATATGACGGCGCCAGAGGTCTTTTCGGACGATGAAGAAATAATAATCACTGACGTTCGTCACCAACTCTTTTTCTTCCATCCACTCACCAAGGTGCTGGCCCCATTCCGCTAACAGGCCTTCCAGCTCTTGAACTTCTGCAGGTGACAAGGAAGTTTCATAGTAGTTGTTCAGAACAGTCTTCAATTCTTCTTGAATTTGATTCTTGCCCGGCCCATCGGTTCTGCCGCAGCAGTCCTGTACGATCTTTTCACTTCCGCACGGGCATTTCTCTTTATTTCCTATCACATCGAACACAACCTTTTCTTTTTACTATAACATAAAAAAAAGAAGCCCCGCATGCCCACGACATGCGAAACTCCTTCTTTTACTTCTTAAATTCTTCGACAGCATCTGCAGAAGGTTCAAATTTTGGCGGAACCACTCGTTTAATGAAAAGCGCCAATATTAAGGCCCCAAGCGTAATGAGGGTAGAGATGAAGAAGGCATGATTGACTCCGTCAAGCATCGCAGTTCGTTCAATCTCCCCTTTCATTGCTGAGATGTCAACACCGGAAGCCATCAATTCTTTCGCCTGATTGGTAGCCGACTGCTCCAAGCGATTAGTCATGATAGTCAGCAACAATGCTGAACCGATAGCACCCGATACTTGCTGCAATGTATTGTTCATCGCTGTTCCGTGCGGATTGGATTTCATTGGCAATGAATTCATACCGTTCGTCATAATTGGCATCATGACCATCGACATGCCGAACATCCGGATCGTGTATAACATCATCAAATAGTAATATCCAGTATCAAGCTGCAGACGACTCAGGAAATAGGTCGTGACGACAGATATGGTTAAACCGGTATACGCAAGTGCACGCGGTCCGTACTTATCAAACAGCTTTCCTGTAATCGGCGACATGAGCCCCATAACCACCGCACCCGGCAACATGAGCAAACCCGCATGAAATGGAGAGATTTCCCGGACTTTCTGCACATAAAGAGGCGTCAGAATCATCCCGGAGAACATCGCAATTGATAGAACGATGGAAACTGCGGATGCCAAGGCAAACATCGGATGCTTATAAATACGGAAATCCAACATCGGCTCTTCCATTTTCAGTTGCTTCACAACGAAAATGATAAGGGCGATGGTTCCAATTGTGATCGTACCGTATACTTCAAGTGCTCCCCAGCCCTTATCGGCTGCAGAACTGAAGCCGTATAACAGACCCCCAAAACCGATACTTGAAAGCAAGAGTGACAAGAAGTCTAATTTGACATCACTATTCGGCGTAATGTTTTTCAATTTGAACACCGCAAGGACGATCGTCAAAATTGCGAACGGCAAGACAATTTCAAACAGTGTCCGCCATGAGTAGTTCTCCACAATCCATCCGGACAGCGTCGGCCCTATCGCTGGAGCCGTGAACATAACCAAACCGAACATGCCGAGTGCAGCTCCCCTTTTCTCGATCGGGAACGCTGTCAACATCACATTCATCAGTAAAGGCATCATCAAAGCAGATCCCGATGCCTGCACCATACGTGCCACGATCAGTAAGCCGAACGTAGGCGCGACGATTGCCAGAAAGGTCCCTAACGTAAAGAGTATCATCGCTGTGAGGAAGATTTTTTTATTCGTGAATTTCTGTATAAAAAACGCACTGGCTGGAATCATGATCCCATTGACCAGCATATAACCCGTCGTCAACCACTGTACATCGGATGGACGCACCGAAAATTCATCCATGATGACAGGCAGAGCAATATTGAGCAATGTATTGTTCAATACGGCGACAAAAGCACCAATGAACAGTATGGCAATAACCCCATATGGAGGTTTTTCATGCATTTTTTTAATATCTAATGATTCTTCCATAGTATCCTCCTAAACTTCATAAAAATTATATCAAGGATTCATTTTATACCGATAGTCCATTTATTTCAACTAAAAAAATTGAAAGTCTAAAAAAGTTGATAACAAAGGGTTTATTGTTTACTATACTAGTTGTACCCAAAGTATAATTCAAGTTAAAAGACATAGGTGATTAAGAGTGAATGATCGAAAAAAACATGTACTGCAAACTGCTAAACAACTGTTTACAGAGAAAGGTTTTCAATCTACATCCATTCAGGACATATTGGATGAAGCCTCTATTTCAAAAGGGACTTTCTATAACTATTTCTCTTCGAAAAATGAATGTTTGATGGCTATTTTGAGAGATGCGTACCACCTATCCTATTTACGGAGGAATGAACTCGCCATCGGGAAAGACTTGACCGATCCCCAGCTTTTATCCGATCAGATCCAAATTCGCCTGACGATGAATCGGGAGCAGAATTTGCTTCCTTTATTTGAAACGATTGTCCATTCGCCTGATGATGAACTGCGGCAGTTCGTCAAACAGATGCACTTCAGGGAATTGGCTTGGATCGCTAAGCGTTTGGTGAATATATATGGAGAAGAAGTGAAGCCTTATTCGTACGATTGTGCTTCTTTATTTTTTGGCTGCGTGCAACATTCGCTGCATATCTGGAAGGGTTCAACTACTGAACACCTAGATACGAAACAGCTAGTGGATTATGTCATGCAACGCATGGAAGCCATCGTTCCAGATGTCGTTAAAAAGAATGCGCATTTTTTGCCGCAAGATCTAGTGGAGAGGATTCTGGCGCATGCGGAATTTCATCCGATGACGCAAGAAGTGCTCGTCGGGGAACTGCGGGATTTCATCGGACAACTGCCCGCCGACGAAAATACCGGAAAGCTCTATGCACAGTTTCTTTTTGAAGAAATGACGAGTGAATCCCCCCGGATGTATTTGCTAGAATCGGTCGTACGCTCTTTCCGCCAGGCCTACGAAGGCACCGACCTGCAACATCGTACAATTGAGCTATCCGCTGCGATATGGTTGTTTATTGATAAAACGGATGGATAAAAAGCGCGGATAATCCTAATGGATTATCCGCGCTTCTTCATGTAGTTAACTTAAGTTACTCGATTGTTCGGTTCTTCGCCTTTGGCCCATGCCTGCAGTGCTTGTTCATTGAGTTTCATCATCGCCAAACGTGTTTGGACAGTCGCACTTCCGATATGCGGCAGCACCGTCACATTCGGAAGCGTCAGCAATGGATGATCTAGGGGGACAGGTTCCGTCTCGAAGACATCCAATCCGGCTGCATGGATTTTTTTCGTATGCAACGCTTGGAACAATGCCTCTTCATCGACGATCCCGCCACGTGCGACGTTGATCAGAATCGCTGTCTCTTTCATTTGAGCCAGTTCTTTTGCTCCAATCAACCCTTTCGTCTCCTCGCTGTACGGCACTAAGATGAGCACGAAATCAGATTGTGCAAGCAACTCGGGAAGCTCGGCGTACTGACAGCCGTACATTTCTTCCGTCTCCTGTTTCCTGCTGCGGTTATGGTACAGCACTTTCATATCGAAACCTTTCGCACGGCGCATGACTGCTTCACCGATCCGTCCCATGCCGATGATGCCAAGCGTCGAACCGTAGATATCCACACCTGTAAAACCAAGCGGCTCCCATGATGTCCATCTGCCTTCACGCAATGCATTTTCCGCCCCGATCAGATCGCGAGCGGTTGCCATCAATAAAGCAAATGCCAAATCCGCAGTTGTTTCCGTTAGAACATCCGGTGTATTCGTCACGATAATACCTCGCGCTTTAGCCGCTTCCACGTCAATATTATTGTAGCCGACTGCCATGTTCACAATGATTTTTAGATGTGAAGCAGCCTCCAGCACTTCTTCATTAATTTGATCGGAAATAACTGTCCATAACGCATTTGCGGTCGCGATTTTTTGCAACAGCACATCGCGTGGCACCGCCTCACTCGTGGATTGCCACATCTCCACTTCGTATAACTCACGAAGCGGTGCGATGAGTTCTTCCGGCATTTCACGACAAATATACAATGTAGGTTTCATAGAAATCGCTCCTTCAGCCACCGATATAGTTCATATCAATTTTCTTGCGGTTTTTCACGGTCTGCTCTGATCGTTCGTCCGAATATCGATCAGTTCTCCGTCTCCAAACCGCTGCAATTTCATCCAGCAACTCCTGATCCGTCTTGCCTGAGCGAATCAACTTTCGAATGTCAAAGCCTTCAGATGCGAATAAACACGTATACAACTTACCTTCTGAAGACAGGCGCGAACGCGTACAAGTTGAACAAAATGATTCGGAAACCGACGTGATGAAGCCGACTTCCGCTCCTGTATCCGTGTAGCGATAGCGTTTCGCCACCTCGCCGTAATACTCTTCTTCCGCAGGCTCCATGTCATAAACCGCGGCAAGCATCTCATAGATTTCCTTTTTAGTGACCACTTTACCGAAACTCCAGCCATTGTCATTGCCGACATCCATAAACTCAATATAGCGTAATGTGATCCCCATATTCTTGAAATACGATGCCATCGGGAGAATTTGGCTTTCATTGACTCCCTTTTGGACGACCATATTCACTTTGATCGTAAAGCCGATGTCTTGTGCCTTTTTAATATTTTTGAGAATGAGATCCGGTGAAATGCCACGGCCATTGATCTGACCAAACAGTTCTGCGTCGAGGGCATCCAAGCTAATGTTCAAGCGCCGCAAGCCTACATCGTATAGGGGCTGCGCATACTGCCCGAGCAATACCGCATTCGTCGTCAACCCGATGTCTTCAATTCCTTTGATGTCATGCAGCTTTCGGATCAATTCAGGTAAATTACGGCGCATCAAAGGTTCACCGCCGGTCAGCCGGAGTTTTTTTACGCCCAGCTCAGCAAAGATCCTTGCCAGACGTTCCAACTCTTCAAATGACAGCAACTCATCCTTCGCTAAAAACAGAAAATCGTCACCGAAGATTTCTTTCGGCATGCAATACGTACAGCGGAAATTACAGCGATCCGTCACTGAAATCCGCAAATCCCTGATTGGTCTTCCGAGCTGATCTACGATGGCATCCATCTTCCTCATCTCCTTTCTATTTCACATGGCGTATTAACATTTTTAAACACGAGTTTTGGTGAATCCGTCAGCGAACTTCCTTCAATCCATCGCCCGTTAAGCTGCGCCTGAACATGCATAACGCGACGATTATCCTCTATTAATGCCCGACGGATCATCGGTTTCGCAGAGGCTTGCCAAATCGAAACAAGCGGATGGCGTTTCCCTTCCACCGTCACTGCCGAAACGTCTCCAGAATGCTCGTCCACTAAACGCGCGATTACGCGTTGTTGTATGAACGGCATATCACACGGCAAAACAATATAATGATCGGCTTTGACTGCTTCCATGCCAGACAATATTCCCGCCAACGGTCCCATCCCAGAAAATTGTACGAGATCGGTTGTGACGCAAAGATCTTTCGGAAATTTATCGACAAACTCAGTACGCGTAGCGACAATAATTTCTTCACAAAAAGGGTTCAATGCCTGTAATGAATAGTGATAAAATGGAGCCCCTTTATATTCCGCAAATGCCTTTGGGGAACCGAATCGGCGTGACTGTCCGCCTGCCAATAAAATCCCGGCCGTCCGCTTCATCCACCACTCACCGGCGGAATGAATGCACACACATCGCCCGCTTGAATCACGTCTTCTTTCCGGGCATATTCTTCATTTACCGCCACATGAATCGTGTCTTTTCCAAAACCTGGATACGTCGTTTCCGCCCAATCCAATAATTCTTCCACTGTCAAAGGAGCACGATCCAATGATTCCTCTCCTTTACCCGTCAACTCTCGCAGCCTTGCAAAGTAATGAACTGTAATCATTGTTACCTGCTCCCTTTCTCTGGATATTTCTTTTGTGCACCGATCCACTCTTCGCCATCTTCCCAGATTTCCTTCTTCCAAATGGGCACAACTTCCTTGATTCGCTCGATCGCGTATTCATTCGCTTCATACGCAGCCTTTCTATGAGGTGATGAAACTGCGATCACGACGGCAATATCCGATATTTTCAGTTCGCCGATCCGATGCGCCATCGCCACTCGAACGCCCGGCCACTTCTCTTCCATCTCCTCACCGATTTCCGCGAGTTTCTTTTCCGCCATCGGAATATATGCTTCATACGCGAGATATAATGTACGAACGCCATGCGTCCATTCGCGCACATGCCCTGTGAAGACAGTCACTGCGCCAGCTGCTGGATGCAAGACGAACTCGCTGTATTTCTGCGGATCGATTGGTGTATCCACTAGTTCAAATTGTTTCATCTGTCATCGCCTCCTGAACCCATTCTTGCAGCCAGTTATCCAGTGCCATCTTGTCTGCGAAGATTTCCTCTGTGTTCACTACTTTGATGATTCCAGAGAGTGATTTCAACTCCGCCCAATCTTTTTCATGACGAATGAGCACCACTTTATCTCCGGCTTCCTTCTTATAGCCTTCTATCAGCAAAACATCCGGTTCCGCGGAAGCTGCCAGTGCCTTAAGCTCTTGAAATGAATGTTCTTTCTGTTGAATCAATTGTATCATACCCCCACCCGCCACTACGGTCGAGATGGCTCCTGCTTTCAGAAATTGTACCGTATCGGTATGATTGGGAGGCAGCTCAGGCGCGCCTCCGTGTCCATGATGCTTCAATACGGCGACCTTCATCCCAAGACGCTGAAGCACGGTAATCCAATGGGAGACCAACGTCGTTTTGCCGCTGTTCTTGTAGCCTACGACATGCAGTGTTTTCACAGTTCCCATCGCTCCACACCCTGCTCCGCTCCGAGTAAGAGCACGTCCACGGTCATTCCTTTTTCGAAGCCGCGTGTTCCGCTCGGCAAGACGATGATACAGTTGCCTCGTGCAATGGAAGACACCGCGCTTGATTTATTGAAACCAGCAGGTGTTGCGACAATCCCCTCAGATGTCATGCTCCAAGATGCCCGGACAAAACGAGTGAAAGGATTCGCTTTCTTGAAATCATCTCCGAGTTTCGCTTGGATCCGCGGCATAAACGGTGCAGTGCAACCCATCATTGAAAGGATGGCGGGACGTGTAAACAATTCGAATCCTGTAAAGCATGCGGACGGATTACCCGAAAGCCCAAACAGCAACTTTTCACCAAGCACCGCCACTGTCGTCACACTTCCCGGGCGCATAGCCACTTTATTGAATAGCACTTCCGCTCCAAGCCGCTCATATATCGCCGGCAAATAATCATAATCCCCGACCGATACTCCGCCTGTCGTAATAAGGAAATCCGTCTCCTGAAGCGCGCGCTCAACAATCTCCGTACACGCATCCAAGTCATCTTCCATCATGCCGTATGATTTCGACTCGACACCCATTCGCGTCAATTGTGCACGGATCATCGGACCATTGGAATTCCGGATCTTCCCCGGCACCAACTCATCCGCTACGTCGAGCAACTCCGTCCCAGTCGACAACACGCCGGCAATCGGCCGCTTCGCAACACGCACTTGTGAATATCCAAACGTCGCAAGCAGTGCAATCGTTCCGGGATGAATGACTGTCCCCGCTTCGATCAATCGCTCACCTTTCTTTGCGTCTTCCCCTTGTCGTGAAATATTCTCACCCGCTTCAAACGGCTTTCGCAACGTGAAGCCCTTTTCATTTTCCACCGTCTGCTCGAGCATAACGACCGCGTCCGCCTGTTCCGGAATCAGTGCTCCTGTCATGATGCGGTAGGATTCCCCTTCTTCAATCGACCGGTCCGCCACATGACCCGCTCCGATTTCACCAATTACTTGAAACGATTTGCGAGCATCTCCTGAAGCACCTGCTGAATCCGCCGCGCGAATCGCAAAGCCGTCATACGGTGAACGATCAAAAGGAGGGACATCATGCTTCGCGATGATCGGTTCCGCGAGCACTCTGCCGTATGTATCTTCTAAAAGAAGCATTTCTGTTCCCAACTTATGCACATGTGACATGACGCGTTCCACAGCTTCTGCCACTTGAATAGGTTTTCGAATTTCTACCACTTACATCTCCTCTTTCTTTTGATATACTAACGAGTACAATGAAATGAAAGGATGTTCAACATGTCCGAACTCACTCACTTTAATGAACAAGGTCGCGCCAAGATGGTTGACGTATCAGGCAAGGAAATCACTTTGCGCACCGCCATTGCGACTTCTTCGATCATCGTCAACGAGTCAATCCATGAACAGATCACCCACGGCACGAATAAAAAAGGTGATGTCTTCGCGGTCGCTCAAGTGGCCGCGATCATGGCCGCTAAAAATACGGCAACGATCATTCCGATGTGCCATCCATTGCCGTTAACCGGCGTCGACGTCCGATTTGATTGGGAAATTGACGAGGAAAACGCCCATTACGAAGTCCATATCCAAGCCGAAGTCAAAACGAAAGGTGTAACCGGCGTTGAAATGGAAGCTTTGACCGCCGCTTCCGCCGCCGCCCTCACCATTTACGATATGTGCAAAGCTGCCGGCAAAGAGATGGTCATCGGACCAACCATGCTGCAAAACAAAACTGGCGGCAAAAACGGAGACTACCAACGCGCAGACTGAATGTCGCGCGTTTTTTTATTGGCTGGGTTATGGAGCGGAAAATCTGTCAGCCCGCGATCATAAACCTCGAATCCACGCTCATACACCCAAACCAAATCACTCAACCTTCCAAATGCTTCGTCAACTCATGCGCAATATGCGGCAACTCCGGCAGAATCAACTTGTCCATCGCAAGCGCTACCGCTTTCGAAGAGCCTGGAAGCAGGAACACCACTTGCAAACCAATCGCCCCCGCCGCCGCACGACTCAACAACGCCTTCGAACCGACATCTTCGGTATAGCTCAAAAAGCGAAACAATTCGCCAAATCCATCCAACGGCTTCGTAAAATAAGGAGTTACCATCTCCACCGTAATATCACGTGCTCCAATGCCCGTCCCGCCTGTGAAAATCATCGCTTGAATCGAGGAATCCGCCAACCAATCCGATAGTTGCTTCACAATATGCTCACCTTCGTCCAAACAGATGCCATATTCCTTCACCTGATGCCCTGCATCCTCCAACTTCTCCCGAATGATTTTCCCGCTCTTATCATCCGCTTCTGTCCTTGAATCACTTATCGTCAATACAGCGACCGCAATGGACTTCTTGCGCGCTTGCTTTGGTAAATGAGATTCTTCCATATTCTGCTCCTCCTTAACCGAATAATGAATGATACAATTTCCTTCCAGTCCGCATGTCCTTCAGTCCATGTATGAGTAACCGACCATTGTCGAATAAAATGCAGCGATAATTCTCCGCATGGAACTCTACGAAAAATGGCGTTTCACGATATTTCATCCCAAGTTGCCGGGCGACACGCACTCCATCCGCTACCGTCAATTCGCGATCGGCATCCGGGATAATCTGTACGGTGTCGCGTCCGCAAAGCACTGCGTATTGCGTGCCGGATTGCACATGCAGGGCAGGGTATGTCGGATGACTTCCACACGTTTCACAATCGGGGTTCTTCATTCGACTAATTCCCGCTTCGACAGATGTATTGTTCCACACATCAAAATGCAGAAGTTTCGTGCGCATGGCGGACGTATTTCCTGTCAGCCATTTCAACGCTTCTGCACTTTGATGTGCCGCAGATATCTGAACGGCAGGCGCGATGACTCCTACTGTATCACATGTTTCATTAACAGCAGGGAGTACTGGAAGCAGACAGCGAAAACAAGGAGTCTCGCCCGGAATGAAAGGAAACGCGCTGCCGGAACTGCCGACAACTGCGCCATAGATCCATGGAATATTCAGTTTCCAAGCCGCATCATTGATCAGCAAGCGCGTCTCGAAATTATCCGTCGCATCGAGCAGCAGGTCAGCATCTTGGGAGATCTCTTCCAAAATGGGACCATCCACATGATCGAGCACCGTCCGGATTTCTACATCTTCGCGGATCGATCGCAATCGCCGTTCTGCCGCCACCACTTTCGGCACGCTTCCTTTCGCATCGGCTTCATTAAATAATTGTTGCCGCTGCAAATTGGAAGCTTCTACATAATCACGGTCAGCCAGCGTCACTTTGCCGATCCCCGCTCGCACAAGCGTCTCGGAAATTGCAGAACCGAGTGCACCGCAACCGATAATGACTGCATGCGCCTCCGTTAACTGGCGCTGCCCGAATTGCCCGATTGGCTGAAATAATGTTTGTCTCGAATAGCGATTTTCCACTTCATCTACTTCCTTTCATTTGACAAGAAGCAAGGGCATCGGTTAACTAAACCGATTGCCCTCGCCTGCAACAGGACTGATATCACTGAACGATCCGACATATCGGACCACGTCCCCCGTTCCATCTCTCACGGCACTGATAGAAAGGAACTCCAAATACTCTTCACCGTTTTTCTTCTTGTTCCAAATCTCACCATGCCAAACGCCCTCTTCTTCGATCTGCCGCCACATATCATCGTAGTATGCTCTCTCGTGCCGGCCGGAACTCAAGACGTTCGGACTTTTGCCAAGCACTTCCTTTTCACTATATCCTGTCAGTTCCGTAAACGCCGGATTGACCGATACAATGACCCCTGTCTGATTCGTCACGAGAATCCCTTGCTTTGTCGAATCAAATACTTCTTTTGACAGACTCACACGGTCCATGTAATAAAGCCAAACGACCAATACAAGACTGGCGAGTGAGACTTGAGAAAACGCCATGAAACCAATCGAATACGAACCTGTCATCGAGAAGATCGTCGCCAATAACAATGGAGGGAAAAAACCACCGAGACCACCCATCATCGAGACAATCCCATTGACCGTACCAGCTTGCTTACTGAAATAAAGCGGAACCAGTTTAAAGATGACACCATTTCCGATTCCTGCTGCAGCCGCGATCAGTATGCTGCCCACTGTATAGAGCGCGATATCAGGTGAAAATGCCAGCACAATGGAAGCCGCCGTCAGACCCGCAAAACAGCCCATTAATAAGAATAGTGGCTGAAACTTGTCACCCAACCAACCACCGACCGGTCGCAGTAACGTAGCAACGACGATAAAGCCCGCTGTCCGGAGTCCTGCATCCACTTTCTCAAGTCCAAAGTAATTGACGAGAAAATTCGGCAAAAATACGGTAAATGCCACGAATGAACCAAACGTGATGAAATAGAATAGCGAGAAAAACCAAAGCTTTTCATTTTTATAAACACCTTTAATTTGCTCAACAATCGGTGCTTTTACCTTCACTTCCTTGCGGTCACCGAAGAAAAAATTCAACGCGATGAACACAAGCAGCAAGACGAGATACATTTTGACAGTCAACGACCAGCCAAACTTCATAGCGAGCACAGGTGCAGAAAACGTAGTGATCGCCGTTCCGATATTCCCCATGCCGTATATACCGTTGACCAAACCATGTTTTTCCTTAGGATAATATTTCGGAAGCGATGTAACCCCAACGGAGAAAATCGCTCCGCCTACCCCAAGCAAAGTACCGCCAATCAATAGCCCTGTCACCGTTGAGGTCTCACTTATGTAGTAGACAGGAAATAATAACACGATAAAACTGATGAAGAACATAACACGTGCTCCATACACATTGGCATAATAGCCAAGCGGTATCCGTAAAATCGAACCGAGCACTACCGGGATTGCTGTGATGATGGCCACACGTTCAGGCGGGATATTAATGTCTTCACTGATGAACGGCAACAGCGAAGAAATAAGCACCCAAACCATGAAACCGACAACTAGATTCGCCGTCTGAAGCGGCAGTTGGATCTTTTGTGTCATAGGAATCCATCCAATCTGAAGTTAATTACTAAACAACCACAACATTCTTTTACTCTCTCGTTCTATTTGCTCAAGACTTAGGCAAGATCGATGTATACATTTGCTCAAAAAGTTCATCTTGCTCTTTCGCCCGCAACACAGACTCCACCATCGGGAACACCACATTTTCTTCCTTGACGAAATGAATCATGATGACCTCAAATGCCTCGCCTGCATCTTTCACCACATCTTCCATCATCTCAAGTGTGAACTGAGACAAATCTCCTCTTGTATGGTGAAGGAAATGACCGATATATGCATCGATTTCTTCGTGCTCCTCTTGAACCGCCTGGATCGGACCTTGCTCACTTCCGACATACTTTGAAAGCATTGGAAACAGATAGCCTTCTTCTTTTTCCGTATGGTTTTTCAACGGATCAATGAATTCGATGACCAACTTGCGCAATTGCTTGAGCGCATCCAACCCCTTCTCGCGGGAGTAGATTCCCTTTTCGAAATCCAGCACAATCGCATGCCATTCGTTCATCAAATGCGATAAGAAACGATGTTCATTTTCCAGCACACGCAAAACCGGCAGCGAATACGTAAACCCTGGATTGACCATCTTCCTTCACCTCCTATCAGAAATTCAAAAACTTCTTACGCAGCGCATATTCGACCAGTTCGGGACGATTCTTCAAATGAAGTTTGTCCATCATCTTCGACTTATGCGCTTCTACTGTTTTTACTGAGATATAAAGCATTTCTGCAATTTCCTTATTGCCGTAACCTTTCGCGACGAGCGGCAGGATTTCGATTTCCCGTTTGGATAAAATCTTGAACGGATCATCTTCGTCAGCCAGTTTCCTGTCTTTTTGCACAAACTCCCGCACAAGCGAAGTTGCCATGGACGGATGCACATAGGTTCCACCATCGTATACTTCACGAAGGGCGCTGATCAATTCTTCATCAGGCGCATTTTTTAAAATATAGCCTGACGCTCCATTTTTCAGGACGTGAAACATATACTCTTCGTCATCGTACATCGTTAAGATCACAATCTTTGTTTCAGGAAAGTCCTCATGTATTTTGCCTGTTGCAATCAGACCGCTTTGTCCGGGCGGCATGCTCAAATCAAGCAAAATGATGTCCGGCCGATGTTTGGCAACCAATTCATATGCTTCCAATCCATCTGCTGCCGTCGCTACGACTTCCATATCATCTTGGTAATTCAGGATATGCATGAATCCTGTGCGGACGACTGCATGATCATCAGCGATTATGATTTTCATTCGTTGCTCTCTCCTTCTTCACCGGAATCTCCACTTGGACTTTTGTTCCGGTTTGGGCACCAGATACAATCGTCAAGTCCCCGCCAACGAGCTCTACCCGTTCTTTCATCCCATAAAGGCCAAGACCCGTGCCCTGCGGCGTAAAGTTATTGACGTCGAAACCCACACCTTCGTCAAACACTTGTAATTGTAAAATCCCTTTTGTTTCTTTCAAACTCAAGTACACATCTTCCACTTCCGCGTACTTCATTGCATTCAAAATCGCTTCTTGGCCGATTCGATATACAACCGTTTCGATTTCACCTTCATAACGTTTTTTCTTCAGATCCGAGTCTAGATGAACATACAGACCATAATTCTTTTCCAAGCCTTTAATATGCGTCCGAAACGCGGCCTCCAAGCCAAAATCATCCAGGACAGCCGGCCGCAACTCGACAGACAGATGGCGGATTTCATCTAACAACCGCATCAGGGACCCTTCCGTCTGCCGCAGCTTTTCGAGTGCCTTGTCATTCACATCCATGTATTTCAAGACGCGCAGATCCACAAGAGAACTCAACATTTCTTGGGCCACGCCGTCATGCAATTCTCTGGAAATCCGTTTGCGTTCGTTTTCTTGTGCCAGAATTACTTGCTGCATGCGTAACTTTTGGTGCAATACTTCCTGCGTCTGCGTTTGTTGAGTTAAATTCCGCAACATCAATACAGAGATCTGTTGCTCTTTGTCTATCACTTGATACGTAGCACTATAAGGCAAGACGCCCAAATCTCTCGTCTCAAGATACAGTTGAAATGATGTCAGCGTTTCTTGCGGATGGGACATGAAACAAGAGACACATGTCATTTGCTCCTCTTCACTCGTATAGCCGCGGCACGTCAGGCAGATAGAACGCGCATCTCCTTCCAGCATCTTCTTATAGATTCCGGGTTCAATAATTTCCTTGGCCGCCTCGTTCATCGACAGGATTTGACCATCAGCTGCAAAGAAGAACATCGCTTCCGTTGTACGGCCATATAGTTTTTGCAGCAAGTTTGTTAGGCTTTCACTATTCGATAACGTCATCTTTCATTCGCTCCTTAAGGTAAAACGGTCCGAATTGCTTCCCGATTGCTTGTTTGAACTGTTCAAATGTTTCCTCCGTCATTTTGTTCGATTTGCGATACCCGATGAGCAGCACACCTTGCACATGATCGCCTTGGAATAATGGCATTGCTCCAAAGCTTTTGAGCTTTTCGAATAGAACAATCGGGTGGTTGTATAGATCTTGCGGATCCAACTGCGCCTCAACGTTCTCAATCATAATCGGTTTGCCCATCTTGAAAACGAGTCCCGCAACTCCTCTTCCCGATTGAAGGACGATCCTTCGATAACGAGTACTCAAGTTTCCACTGACATAACGCCACTTCAATTCATGACGTTTCTTACTGATATCCACAAGCGCCAACCCGACGAAGTCAAGCTGAAATGTCTCTCTGAGTTGTTCGATGGCCGACTGGAAATTAAAGCTCTGTTGTCCTTTCATAGACATGATCTCCTATTTCTCATCATCCGCTCACCGTGGTGTGTTTTTCGTCGGCTGATGTTTTCTATATAGAATATAACTTCTGCCTACATAATTCAACGGCACACTCCAGACGTGCACCAGACGTGTGAACGGCCACATCGCAAAAATGAGGAACCCGGTTAAAATATGCAACTTGAACGCAATCGGCACAGCGGCCATATACGCAGCTTCCGGCTGGAAAATAAGCAACGAGCGAAACCATACGGAAATAGTTGCACGATAGTCAAATCCCGGTGTTATATTATTGGTGATCAATGAGCTGTATACACCGATGAACACGATGAACAGCAACAACGAGTTGACGATCAAGTCGGAAGTGGATGATAATTTCCGAACGTTCGACTTCGTAAAACGGCGAGACGTCAAGATGATCATTCCGACAAGCGTCACGACACCGAAGAAACCGCCACCCCATACCGCTCCGAGATGGTACATATGGTCACTGATACCCATCGCCCGTGTCCACTCCATCGGAATTCCTAACCCCGCAACATGTCCCAAGATTACCGGGAAAATCCCGATATGGAACAGCAAGCTGCCGATCATCAATTGCTTCTTCTCAATAAACTCACTGGATTTCGCCGTCCAGCCAAACTGGTCGTTACGGTAGCGAAAAATATGTCCTACAATGAATACTGCCATACAGATATAAGGAAAAATGACCCATAGAAATTGACTAGTCATTGGCAGAAACCTCCCGTTGAATACACGATTTACATGTTTCACGCAGCGCCCGAATCAAATAGAAATAAGGGCTTTCATACTTTTCTAGCGCCTTCATCAAGAAGTAGGTTCCGTCTTCGATGACCGCTAGCAGCATGGAAAAGCTTTGCTGCGCTCGCGGATCACCCTTCCATTCGGCTGCGTAGATAAATTCGCACATCAACGGAAGTAAATCAGACAGTTCTTCATCCGGCATACTCAAACCGAACATTTCATACAGCACTTTCAATCTCGCCAGCATTTGTCCTCGCTCTTTGGAGTCCTCAAATTTCACAAATGTCATAAAAAGCGTGGCATCCTTTTGGAAGTCGAATGTGTATGTGTACAGCTCCTCAATTTCATCCAAACTATACGTCTTCATAGCTTCCCAATACGTTTGCAAGTCTTCATAACCTGCTGCGTCGGGTGTTACAAATTCTTCCCACATATTCGGATGAAACGTTAGTTTTTCGGGATAATTCAGTTGATTGGAGAAGAAACCGAAAATTTTTTTCTTTTCATATAAGAGGTCGAGATTAATCACGCCAGATCCCCCCATAGAAATTCTCCTCGTATATTTCCTTGCCTGTCTTCACAGGAGCCCCCGGAGACGCAGGCCCGCAGCCATCACAAGCACCGTCCGCGCCCATCACAGAATAGGTGTATGGGCTTTGATTCGGCACTTGTTCACCGTATGTGCCCATGCTGTCATACCCGGCGGAACCTTGCGAGCGGTAGACGTTCATCTGCCCCTCTTTATGAGAAGTCGGGATGACGAAACGATCTTCGTATTTGGCAATCGCAAGCAAACGATACATTTGCTTCGTCTGTTTCGCCGTCAAGCCGACACGCTCAAGCTTTGCCTCATCAAATTCCTTGCCGGAAGAAATCGCACGCATATAGGAACGCATCATCGCCATACGCTGTAAGCCACCTTTCACCGTTTCTACATCCCCCGCCGTCAGCATATTCGCCAAGTACTGGAGCGGAATACGCATTTCTTCGATTGCCGGGAAGATCATATCCGGATTTTTGATGGAGTCTTTTCCTTCAAAATAGTTCATGATCGGGCTAAGCGGCGGAACATACCACACCATTGGCAATGTCCGGTATTCCGGGTGCAATGGGAAGGCCAGCTTATATTCGATCGCCAATTTATAAACAGGTGAATTTTGTGCCGCTTGGATCCAGTCTTCTGTAATCCCGTCTTTGATCGCCTGCTCGATGATTTCAGGATCGTTCGGGTCTAGGAATAAATCACACTGCGCTTGATACAAATCTTTCGGATCGGGCGTGGCAGCCGCTTCCTGTACGCGGTCCGCATCATATAGCAAGACGCCGAGGTAACGGATACGCCCTGTGCAAGTTTCAGAACAAACCGTCGGCAATCCCGATTCCACACGCGGGAAACAAAATGTGCATTTTTCGGCTTTATTCGTCTTCCAGTTGAAATACACTTTTTTATACGGGCAACCTGTCATGCAGTAACGCCAGCCACGGCAAGCTTCCTGGTCAACTAGCACGATGCCGTCTTCGTCACGTTTGTACATCGCACCGGAAGGACAAGAAGCCACACAACTCGGATTCAGGCAGTGTTCGCATAGTCTAGGCAAATACATCATGAACGCTTGTTCGAAATTGAACTTGATTTCTTCTTCAATTTTCTCGATATTCGGATCAGTCGGTCCTGTAATATGCGCACCAGCCAACTGGTCTTCCCAGTTCGGGCCCCACTCGGGATCCATATATTCGCCTGTAACGACAGATTTCGCACGAGCGACCGGTGTATGCTTTTGATCCGGCGCGGCCGTCAACTTTTCGTAATCATACGTCCATGGCTCATAATAATCTTTCATCTCTGGCATATCCGGATTGTAGAAGATTTTACCGAGTGCGATCTTGGACAGCTTGGAACCCGATTTCAGTTCTAGCTTCCCCTTTCGCAATTGCCAGCCACCCTTATAAAGCTCCTGGTCCTCCCAACGTTTCGGATAACCGATACCCGGTTTCGTTTCAACGTTATTGAACCACATATACTCGGCACCTTCACGGTTCGTCCAAGTCGTCTTGCACGTCACACTGCACGTATGACACCCGATACACTTGTCTAAGTTCATTACCATTGCAACCTGCGCTTTAATTTTCAAGCCAGTTGACCTCCTTCATCTTGCGGACCGCGACATACACATCTCGCTGATTTCCGATAGGTCCGTAATAGTTGAATCCATAACTGAGCTGAGCATAGCCGCCCACCATTTGAGTCGGCTTCATGTGAATACGCGTAGGTGCATTATGGCTTCCCCCGCGCTGCTCGGTAATTTCCGAGCCCGGCATCTGAATATGCTTGTCTTGTGCGTGATACATGAACATGGTCCCTTTCGGCATTCGGTGACTGACAACCGCACGTGCGTTGACGACACCGTTCCGGTTATAAACTTCCAGCCAATCGTTATCGTCGATGCCGTGTTCTTCAGCGTCCAGATTCGATAGCCAGACTGTCGGACCCCCACGGAACAATGTCAGCATATGCTGATTGTCTTGATACGTGGAGTGAATGTTCCATTTACCGTGCGGCGTTAAGTAACGTAATACGAGTGCATCCTGACCTCCGGTAATTTCCGCGTCCCGATCCGCAAAGACGAAAGGCGGCAGTGTCGGTTTGTAGACAGGCAACGCTTCCCCAAATCCAAGGAAGAATTCATGGTCCACGTAGAAGTGCTGTCTGCCGGTCAATGTCCGGAACGGAACCAACCGTTCGATATTCGTTGTGAACGGCGAGTAGCGGCGTCCCAATTTATTCGACCCGCTAAATACCGGTGTCGGAATAACTTCGCGAGGCTGGGCGGTAATGTTGGCAAATGTGAAGCGCTCGGCCGCCCGGTCTGCTGAGATATCCTTCAGCTCGACGCCCGTATCTTGCTCGGCCGCTTCGAATGCACGCTGTGAGACCCGGCCATTCGTTGCTGAAGACAGCGTGAGCATGGCCTCTGCCGCATGTTTTGCCGTATAAAGTTTCGGCAGGCCGTCTTTGATCGTGTCGTCCTCATATATACCATTGATGCCTTTCATCAGTTCGTATTCCTCTGCCACGGAGAAACTGACACCGTGCGCTCCGGTTTTCCCTGTTGATAATAAAGGTCCAAGCGTAACGTACTTGTCATAGATTTTTGTAAAGTCACGTTCTACGATGGTCATGCCTGGCATTGTTTTGCCCGGAATTGCTTCAATTTCACCTTTACTCCAGTCGCGCACTTCGCCAAATGGCTGTGCGATCTCTTGAACCGAATCATGTGCCAATGGTGAAGTAACGAGGTCCTTATAGACACCCGGCAAATGAATTTTCGCCAATTCCGAGAACGTTTCGGCGATCGTCCGGTAAATATCCCAGTCCGAACGGGATTCCCATAGTGGATTGACCGCTGGATTAAACGGGTGGACGAATGGGTGCATATCCGTAGACGATAAATCTACTTTTTCATACCAAGTGGCTGCCGGTAAGACGAGATCGGCGTATAGCGGTGTTGCCGTCATCCGGAAATCCAATGCGACCATTAAATCCAATTTGCCTTCCACTTCATCTCGCCAAACCATCTCTTCCGGTTTCATGTCTTCATTCGGACTGGCCAGTAAACCGCTGGAAGCGCCGAGTAGATGTTTCATGAAATATTCTTGACCTTTAGCTGAACTGGAGATGAGATTGGAGCGCCAGATGAACAGTGAACGCGGGAAGTTTTCCGGTGCTCCCGGATCCTCTGCCGCAAATTGCAACTCTCCTGACTTCAGCTGATCAACGACATGACCGACGATTTCTTTTGTTTCGGTCTTACCTTGTTTCGCTGCTTCTTCAACGAGCATTAAGCTGTTTCTATTAAACTGCGGATAGGATGGCAGCCAACCAAGACGCGCAGCAAGTACATTGTAGTCCGCCGGATGTTTGTATCGCGCTTCGCCCCCGAGCGGTGACATGAGCGTATCGGCACCTGCCTCTTCGTACTTCCATTGATCGGTTGCAAAATAAAAGAATGACGTTGCATTTTGCAGACGCGGCGGCCCTTGCCAGTCTTTCGCAAACGCAATCGTGCTCCACCCTTCAATCGGACGGCATTTCTCCTGACCGACGTAGTGCGCCCAGCCACCGCCGTTGACGCCTTGTGATGCCGTCAGCGTGACCAAGTTCAGGATCGCCCGGTAAATCGTGTCACTGTTGAACCAGTGATTGATTCCCGCCCCCATGATGATCATCGAACGTCCACCCGTATCAATCGCGTTTTGTGCAAATTCCATCGCGATTTGCGTGACCAGTTCAGGCTTGACGTTCGTGATTGATTCCTGCCAAGCTGGGGTATATATAGAAGTAACATCATCATAACCAGTCGCTTCGAGCTCGCTGTCAATTCGATTGACCCCATATTGGCTTAACATGACGTCATACGTCGTCGCCACCAAGCGTTCCGTGCCATCTGCGAATTGGACTTTCATTGCAGGGATCGGTCGTTTGAATGTACCGTTACCTTTCTGGTCGAAATAAGGGAAATGGATTTTCTGCCACTCGGCTCCATGTTTTTCAACAGACAGTGCCGGTTCCACGTACGTGCCGTCTTCATTTTCAAGCTGCAAGTTCCACTTGACGCCCTTCTCCCAGCGCTGCCCCATCGTCCCGTTCGGTACAATAATTTCATCTTTCGCTTCATCGAATAACATCGGTTTCCATTCTGCATGCTCAGATTGCTGACCCAAATCGCTGGCACGCAGGAATCTGCCAGCTTTATAGGAATCTTCATGAGGTTCTAATAGAATCAAGAACGGCATATCAGTATATTGCTTCGCATAATTTAAGAAAGTCGGTTCTTTACGTTTCTGATAGAATTCATCCAATATGACGTGTGTCATTGCCTGCGCAACTGCCGCATCCGTACCTGGATTTGCTGCGATCCAATCATCTGCGTGCGTTACACTTTCCGCATAGTCTGGTGCCACTGAAACCACTTTCGTTCCTTTATAGCGAACTTCTGTCATGAAGTGTGCGTCTGGCGTACGAGTTAACGGTACGTTCGAGCCCCACATAATGATGTAGCCCGCATTGAACCAGTCACTTGATTCAGGAACATCTGTCTGCTCGCCCCAAATCTGCGGGGAGGATGGCGGCAGATCCGCATACCAGTCATAGAAACTCAGCATTTCTCCACCTAATAATGAAATGAAGCGTGCGCCGGATGCATAGCTGACCATCGACATGGCCGGAATAGGGGTAAACCCTGCTACACGGTCGGGACCGTACTTTTGCACAGTATAAATGAGCTGCGCCGCGATCAGCATCGTCGCATCACGCCAATGGATTCGGACATGTCCGCCTTTACCGCGTGCTTTCTTGTATTCATTCGACTTCGCCGGATCTTCAACAATAGCCGTCCAAGCCTTCACCGGATCTTTCGTTTCTTGCAGTGCTTCATTCCACATACGCCATAACTTCCCTCGTATATAGGGATACTTCACGCGAAGGGGACTGTACTCATACCAAGAGAATGATGCACCACGCGGACAACCGCGGGGTTCGAATTCCGGCATGTCCGGACCGCAGGAAGGATAATCGATCTGCTGGTTTTCCCATGTGATGATTCCGTTCTTGACAAATACTTTCCAGCTGCAGGACCCTGTACAGTTCACGCCGTGCGTTGTACGGACTACTTTGTCATGCGACCAGCGCTGGCGGTACATATTTTCCCAATCACGGTTCTTTTCTTCTAATACCGACCAATTCCCAGAATAACTTTCGACAGGTTTAAAATAATTCAGTCCAAATCTCTTTTTCATCGAACATTTCCACTCCTTCTCAGAATGTCGCAACAAAGAACACAGTCATACTAAACTTGTTACCCTAAAATAAATTAATTAATCCGAATTTTGGTAAGGGTATTCCCTAATTAAATTTTCTCACAATACGACTATCAAACTATTTTCGTCAAGTTCTCTTTATAATCCTTAATTATACGCGCATTCTAGACGTTCACCATTAGGGATTCCCCTATTTCCCTATTGGAAAGTTAAACCTCACAGGTTTCGATTAGGGAAAACTCTGACTCTATCAACTTCTGAATCATTCTGATACTCATATAACTAACAGTCTTTCCATATTCAGCCCTACCCGCAGGAAAAGCCGTAACGTTGGACGGCTTTTGCGAGCATAAGCGAAGTGTTGGTAGCACATCTTTGTGCTACCTATTTTTTTCCGTAAATGTTTTTCTATCCGAATTAAGTTCGATTATTTTAACATTCAGTGTGCGTATTGAATTCTCCGACAATCCGACCTTCCCCTTTTCTTGAAGTCGTTTCCACGCCTTGACATCCTTCCGATATAAATATTCAGACAATCGATAAATATCGACATCTAATTTTAATGCTTCCTTGTAGGTTTCTTCGATTTGCTTTTTAATTTCTTGTTCTGCTTTTTTTCTGATTTCATCCTTATTTATTTTTATAGGAATGGCGCTTACTTCTCCTTGCATCCGAACGTCAATGTCGAATTTCACTGTATCGCCTTCGACTACAGGCGTTACTTTCACTTTTATTTTCTGAAATATAGCTGTCATGAAATCTTCTTCCGAATTTAAAGAAAACGTGACTTCTCCTCTTTGCGTCTTCTCATTCATCCACTTCAATCCAGATAATTTTTCCACATCCAGGAATCCCTTGAATTCCTTCGGGGTAATTAACCCACCCCCTGCAAGCTGTGCTATTTTATCCTTGCCTGTTACCGTTTCCCAGTTTTCAGAAACCTCCATATATGGAATAACCATTTCGTGACCCGGTTCATTTAATCCGATAACCATTCTGCGTATATCAACTGGTTCGACAGACGACGATTGGTCATACGTATTCTTAGGATCCCCTAATCTTGACAATGTAATGGCTGTATTGACAATAGGAACTGTTAACAATACATCTTTTACGGAATCAGCCGTGCCGTACAGCAAAACTTGATATCTTGTCTCTCTATAACGAAGAAAAGTGTCCATAGCACTTTGCATGGCGCCATTTTTCAACGCTTCTTCAGATAGGATGATGAAAGTGAGCTGCCCCCAATAAATCCTTTGATCCGCTGAATTGTATATATTGAAGATTGCTTCGTCTATTGTTTTACCAGTGGCAAAGCCTGTTTCCGATTGCTTAGGATCCGTATTAGGTTGTTCTAATTTTGCCACTTTTTTATAATCAATAATTTGGACATATACATTATACTCACCGTCTTTATAATCAATACCGAGACCATACACATACAGCATCCGTTCTGGTTCATTTCGATTCCAACAACCTGAAAGCAAAGCAACTAGTAGTAAACTAAGAACAATCCACTTATTTCTACTCATGTTTCTTCCTCGTTTTATCTTTGAGATTTAAATCTTGCGGGCGCTCTGTGTAGTATTTACCTGGGGGCCGAAATATTGTTTTAATAATCTTAGACCAACTTAAATCTCCCGCAATAGACAAATACGGAACGCCGAACACTCTCATATTGGCTACATGAAGAACAATAAAGTGAAACGAGAGTAAAAGTCCGACCAGCCCAAAAAAAGATGTTAATATGATGCAAAAATATCTTAATATACTCACGGTCGTAACCAGTGTTTGGTTCACTAAGGTGTAGGATGCAATGATTGAGCCTGCTATGACGACAATCATTGCCGGACTTGTAACCCCCGCCCGGATTGCCGCATCACCGATTATTAAGCCACCGACAACTGATATTGTTCCGCCGATTGCAGCAGGAGCCCGTGAACCGAACTCACGAAATAAATCGAATATAAAAAGCATGAGGATCATTTCAAGGCCTGATGGCAATGGAAGTCCCGTACGCGATTGCACTACTGTCGCCAACAATTGTGAGGGCAGCTGGTTTTGGTGGAACGTCGTCAAGGCCAGCCAGAATGCGGGAAGGAACGCACCTATAAAAAGACCGATCAGCCTTAGTAATCGCCCAAGTGAAGTATAAACAACTGAATTCTCATTATCCTCACCCGTTTTAAAGAGTAGAAATAGATTCACCGGAATAATCACCCCATAGGCGACACCATCGATGAGGATAACGAATCTTCCTCTTGCCAGGTGTTGAATGGCAAAATCCGGTCTTCCGGTATAGTCATGCTTCGGGAATAAATAAGACTTTTTATCCAGGTGCTCCATTAAGATATTTCCGCTAAAGAGTATATCAATATCAATCTTATTTATTTTTTCCTTTATGCCTTTAAGAATTTCTTTATCTGCAATATCATCAAAATAAAGGACAGCAACCGCTGTTTTTGTCCTTCTTCCTACTTCGAATTTTTCAATGCACAGTGAATTCGTAGGCAGGCGTTTCCGAATTAAGGCAATATTGGTAGAGATATTTTCAATAAAACCATCCCTCGGCCCTTTCACAACTACTTCTGTGTTTGTTTCTTCCGTATTACGATTTGGCTTTTTGGAAATCGTACTTGAGTAAATGACATTATAATCTTCAAAATAAAGAAGAACATTTCCGGCATATACCTCAGTTATCATCTCATCTGTATCTTCCACTTTTTTTAATGCGGGAATGTGTAAATAACTTGACACCGCTTCTTCAAAGGACAACTCTTCAAGTTTATTAAAGAAAAGTTGAACGCGTTCAACAATTACATCATTTAATAAGTGTTGATCAATCATGGCTTCACAGGTAATAAACAGCACATTACGCTGATTAAACGTATAGACCTGAAACTGAACATCAGCAGATTTATGAAATAATTGTTTCAATGTTTCGGAATAATCGTTCGTATCGGCAGATTGCATACTTTTTCACCCTTTCCAGCTTACGTCTCATGCTTGAATCTCTTTGATGATCTACCTGAAAAAAAGGCAACAAACGCGAGAAACAGCGAAAAAGCAAAATACACAATAAAGGTGATCGGCAACATATATTTTCCTTTGATCTCATCGAATGTACTTCCACTCATCTGCAATAATGCTAAGCTGATAAAGAAAAATGCCGGTGCAATATATGCCCAGATCATTTTCTTTTTCCCATTCAGATTAAATAAGTCGACGATGATGTATAACATGAATCCAACTCTTATAAACGCACCTGTAATCCATTGATAAATCGAGAAAAAATCAAGATGTTCAATATAACGCCCGATTTGTACGAGTCCCCATTCTTCATAAGCCGGAAACCGTTGTTCATTTGCCTCACTGGGCCCGAACTCCGTAATCGCACCGACTAACGGTCCCAACGTCAGTCCCATCAAAATAAAGAACATGATCAGATAATGTCTAAAGCGAATCCGATCCTTTATTTTATGTTGGAGAAAGAGGAGTAACATAAGTTCGATCAGTCCTGAAGCAGGGTACACCATCGCTTTCAGTACAGGATCAAATCCGTGTTCAAAAAATGGCTGCAGCAATGCATAATCTTTTACCTGTAAATTCGTAAAAGCAGCAAAAAAACCAAAAGCAACAACACCCACCAAAACAAATACATTTATCATGACAATCGTCTGAATGGACGTTGTGATCAACATGACGCTTAGTATTGTAAAAAAAATCAACAGAGCGATGGAAGGCGTATCCGTCAAAAATGTATACTTTATCCATTGCAGCATTTCACTTGTCGTGAATGAGGCATGCACCAAAAGACTAGTGGCGAGCAAAAAAACGAAAATAGATGAACTGACTTTGCCGGTTTTCTGTCTTAGCCAAACTTTCATCGGCTCCATATTTGTTTTTTTATGAATATATAAAAGTAGGACGATCCATGGTAATAAAACCATAGTTGCTGACAGTACAGATATCCATCCATCCCTACCGGCAACATTTAATATCGCCGGAATAATTGTGACGTGATTTTTCAAACCAATAACTGTCATTGTTAGAAATATTATGTGCAGCATACTGATTGAACCGGTATGTTTCATAGTAAAAACCCTCTGTCATATGTTAATACCGTTTATCATTGACATGAATAAGAGGGATTATAAGCAAGTATGTCCTGAATTATTCGCGGAAATACCATCGGCGGTTGCGGTAAAAAGGTGATATTTGATCCGTTACTATGTATCCTTCATTGTAATGCGGCAAGTAAGCGGAGATGAAAAACGGTAAACCTCTTTCAACACGGACTTCGAAATTGAGTAACGAAGGGTGCAAAACCTCTTTTAAAGCTACACACACGTATTCCACGCTTGGACTCTATTTCTGTTCAACCTGTTATTTTTGGGAGATCATTCACTATAGTTCTCTTAATATTATGTTGATTTTATTTAGATTACTGATAGAATTATAGTTAAAATGAAAGGTTAGGTGGATGATACCGTGGCAAACGAATTAAACAAAGTTCTTCGTTGTGAAGCACTAAAAGACAAAATCGTAACAGCAGAAGAAGCAGCATCTTGGATTGAGGATGGGATGTCTCTAGGTTTAAGTGGATTCACTTTGTCTGGAGATGCGAAAGCGGTTCCATTGGCATTAGCGGAAAGAGGTAAAAAAGAAAAGTTGAAAGTAAACGTTTTCACTGGAGCTTCTCTCGGACCAAACGTCGATGAGTTGATGGCAGAAGAAAACATGATCAACTTACGTATTCCTTATCAAGGCAACCCAGCAATGCGCGGAAAAATCAACTCCGGTGAGTCTTTCTACATCGACCAGCACCTTTCCCATACAGCTGAGTGGGTACGCCAAGGCGTAATCGGCCCAATCGACTACGCAATCATCGAAGCGGCTGCTATTACGGAAGATGGACAAATCATCCCAACTGGATCGGTAGGCAACTCACCAATTTTTGTTGAGAACGCAAAACATGTCATCATCGAACTAAACGTCAATGTACCGGCTGAATATGAAGG
This sequence comes from Sporosarcina aquimarina, assembly GCF_019748715.1. Lineage (GTDB taxonomy): Bacteria > Bacillota > Bacilli > Bacillales_A > Planococcaceae > Sporosarcina > Sporosarcina newyorkensis. Next base: position 27,860 of record NZ_JACLBZ010000035.1, read on the forward strand.
TTTGCATGACATTTTCATACCTGCAAAACAAGGCGAAAGAAAAGAAATTCCTGTATACAGTGTAACTGACAAAATCGGTACGCCTGGTATCAAAGTTGATCCTGAAAAAGTACGCGGGATTGTTATTACAGAGAAAGGCGATATTCCTTCCCCTATCGTTCCTCCAGACGAAGAGACACAGGAAATCGCAAATAACTTGCTCGACTTCTTCCGTGATGAGATTAAAAAAGGACGCATGGACGAAACGTTGATGCCTCTTCAATCTGGTGTCGGCTCAGTAGCAAATGCAGTTCTTGACGGCATGAGAACTTCTGAGTTTAAAGACATCGAAGTATATTCTGAAGTCCTTCAAGATGCGATTTTCGACTTGATCGACGACGGCGTTGTAAAGTTTGCTTCTGCGACTTCATTAACGCTTTCTAAGAAGCGTTTGGACAGCTTGCAAGAAGATATCGGTAAATACCGTGACAAGCTTGTATTCCGTCCGCAAGAAGTGTCCAACCACCCGGAAGTTATCCGTCGTTTGGGCATCATTTCCTTCAACACGGCGCTTGAGCTGGACATCTACGGAAATGTTAACTCTACACACGTCAGCGGTACACGCATGATGAATGGTATCGGCGGTTCCGGAGATTTCGCGCGTAACGCACGAATCGCAATCTTCGTAACGAAGTCATACGCAAAAGGCGGCGATGTTTCATCCATCGTACCTTTCTGTTCTCACGTAGACCACACAGAGCACGATGTAGACGTAATTGTTACGGAACAAGGCTACGCAGATCTTCGCGGTCTGGCTCCAAGACAAAAAGCAGAAGCATTGATCGAGCACTGTGCGCACCCTGACTTCAAGGAAGAGTTGCGTGATTACTTCAACCGAGCAAAAGACCAAGTTGGCGGACAAACACCACACATCTTGGAAGAAGCACTGTCTTGGCACGTAAATCTTGCGAAGTACAAAACGATGCACAAAGAAGCACCTGTTCAGAAATAAATTTCTTTTTCAGCACAGCGAGCGGATTTTTAATCCGCTCGTTTTTTTGATTGTCTGGGGGTTGGATTGGTTCGGTGTGGTGTGGGTTTGGTGCGGTACGGCGCGGGGTTGGCTCGGTACAGCGCGGGATTGGCTCGGTACAGCGCGGGATTGGTTCGGTACGGCGCGGGATTGGCTCGGTACGGCGCGGGGTTGGCTCGGTACGGCGTGGGTTTGGTGCGGTGCGGCAAAACTTTTGCTTGCTTGCCGGCAATCATGTACGGAAAAAGGGAAGCGCGATTGGCGCTTCCCTTCCCTTTTCACTTCTTACAAATCATCAAAGCCATTCAAATCACTCGTCTTCACATACTGACGGCTTGTTTGTTCGAAGAAATCTGTCTTCGTATCATCGAAGTTATCGACATATGCGCGAATCCATTTCATCGGATTGTCCGTGAACTCGGGATAGATTTCACTCAATCCAAGCATGCGCAGCATTTTATTGGCACGATATTTGATGTAGCCTTCCATTTCCTCCATGTCGAGACCTTCGATTTCGCCTAGTACATAGCGGCTCCAAATAACTTCTTGATCGACGGAATGACGGAATTGATCATAGATCCAATCTGTGAATTCACCCGTATTGTATTCAGGGTTTTCAGCAAGCGCCGCGCGGAAAATATCACTGATCGCTTTTCCGTGTTGCAATTCATCTCTATTGATATACGAAATCATAGTAGATGTCCCGACCATTTTCTGGTGACGTGCTAAGTTATAGAAAAACGCAAACCCACTGTAGAAGAATAAACCTTCAAGCAATGTTGTATAAACCATCGCCTTCAAAACTGTTTCGATTGTCGGATTCTCAGCTAACTCATTATAGACTTCCACAATCCGTTCATTACGCTTCATCAACACTTCATCCGTACGCCCCATTTCAAATGAAGCCATTTGCTTGTCTAGATTGGTGACGGAAGACAGGACGTATGCATAACTATGGTTATGTTCACTTTCCTGGTCCGCAATTGTCGCCATAATCGACTTGACGGAAGGATCCGTCGCAAAGTCCGCGATCTTCATCGCTACAACTGTTTGCGGGCCATCCAATGTTGCGAGCAGGCCGATAATTTTCAAGAAGGCAGATTGCTCTTCTATCGAAAGGCGCGGGAATTGCTTTACGTCTTGTGTCATATCCACTTCATTCGCCGTCCAAAAAAGAGAACGGATACGCTGACGCAATGTATAGAAATGTGGATGCGCCAAGTCATTCCAGTTCAAAATGCCGCTTGCTTCCCCACCAAAAATAGCCGTCGCTTTGTTCGGATTTGCTGGATTCAATACTTTTACTCTTGTAAGTGTCGCCAATGGTCGAGCACTCCTTTCGTCCAATTCGTTACCAATTTTTCTTGCGTGCCACGCGGGCTTTGTTCGATCTTTAACGGTTCAAATGGTGAATGATAGAAGCGCGCTAACTTTTCTGCCGCTTTGCAAAACAACTCATCTCCACCAAATTGCGTATCCCCTGTGCCGAAGACGTAGACAGGCTCTGGCTTGAAGCCGATAGCCGCCACAAAGTCCTTCACTTCATCCGGCGTTGAACCTTTTTCCCATGTAAAGGAACCAATGCAGAATGCTTCATATTTATTTACATCCGGAAGGACCCCGATGCCGATCCGATGGGTGTCGACTTCGATTCCTTCACGGCTTATTTTATCCGCTATCAACTCCGCCACTTCCTCCGTATTGCCGCTCCAGGAAGTGTACGCAATCAAGAATGACACCACTCGCACTCCTCGATTTCAGAAGCTGTTGACCGCATATAATACGTTGTTTTCATACCGGATTTCCATGCTTGCATGTGCAAATCAAGCAGGACAGATGCCCGGATGGAATTCGGTACGTAAATATTGAATGAAATCGACTGATCGATATGTTGCTGGCGTGCGGCGTTTTGTTTAATTGACCAGCGCTGATCGACGATATACGCGGAACGGCGGTAGATATCATACGTGTTATGGTCCAAATCGGGTGCGATGACCGGCAATTTATAGTCTTTTTTCTCTTCATGATAGAACGGCTTGAAAACCGGGTCGATCGAAGCAGTGGAGCCCGCTATAACAGATGTCGAACTATTCGGCGCGACAGCCATCAAATAGCCATTGCGCATTCCGTTGATTGCTACGTCCATACGTAGCTCCCGCCATTTGTTCGAGTCGTATTCGCGTTGCTCGAAGTACTCCCCTGTCTGCCAATCGGAGCCTTCAAACAATGGATATGCGCCTTTTTCCTTCGACAGTTCCATCGACGCTTTGATCGTCAGATATGCAATGTTTTCGTAAAGTTCATCTGCATACTCCACAGCCTCGTCGGATTCCCACTGAATATTTTTCAATGCCAATAAATGATGCCAGCCAAATGTACCAAGTCCGATACCACGGTAACGCGCATTCGTACGTTGTGCCTGTACCACCGGAATTTTGTTTTGATCGATGACATTATCGAGCATTCGCACTTGGATCGTAATCAGGCGATCGAGCACGTTCGCCATCACCGCTTTTCCTAAGTTAATGGAAGATAGATTACAAACAACGAAATCGCCCGGCTTTGTGCGTGTAACGACCATATCGTCTTCCAATGAAACCGATTCGAATGTGGTAGCCGACATATTTTGCAAAATTTCTGTACACAAATTACTAGAATAAATAATTCCCTCATGTTTATTCGGGTTCATCCGGTTCACTTCATCGCGGTAAAACATGAATGGTGTGCCTGTTTCCAGTTGGCTGCGCAATACACGCTTCATGATTTCAATCGCAGATACCGTTTCGCGTGATAACTCCGGATTATTGACACATTCCTCATACTTCTCACGGAACGAGCCGGCTCCTTTTGTCTCATCATAAAAGTCTTCCAATGAATAACCCATCTTCGTCCGTACTTCATGCGGGTCGAATAAATACCAGTCTTCGCGCGATTCCACTTTCTCCATGAACAGATCCGGCAAGCAAACGCCTGTGAAAATATCATGTGCACGCAAACGATCGTCACCGTTATTCAGCTTCAAATCGAGGAATGTAAAGATATCTTTATGCCACACATCCAAGTACACCGCTACCGCACCCTGTCTTTGACCGAGCTGATCGACGCTGACTGCCGTGTTATTCAACTGCTTGATCCATGGCAGCACGCCGCTTGAAGCACCTTCAAATCCTCGGATAGATGCACCGCGTGAACGGACTTTCCCCATATAGACGCCAATTCCGCCGCCGAATTTCGATAAGTTCGCAATATCCGTATTGCTGTTGTAAATGCCCTGCAAGGAGTCATCCACTGTATCGATGAAACAGCTGGATAACTGACCGTGCATCTTCCCTGCATTCGACAGAGTCGGAGTTGCAACCGTCATGTAAAGATTGCTCATCGCCCAGTATGCTTCCCCAATTTTATGGATGCGCTCTTCCGTTTCATCCTGCATCAATGTCATCGCGATGACGAGCCAGCGTTCTTGCGGCAACTCTACCGGCTGCTTGGAGAAGTTTACTGTGACATAGCGGTCCACCAATGTTTTCAATCCAATATAAGTAAATAAAAGGTCGCGGGTCGGCTCCAGTAAACGGCCGATTTCGTCGAGTTCTTCACGGCTGTACTTCTCCGTCAACACCGACGTATAGAGCCCTTGCTCCACCAAGCGTTCTACATTTTTCGCAAAGTCAGTATAAACATCTGCGCCACGCAGCGCTTTTTGCTTCGCATACACATCATATAGATAAATCCGCGCGGCCACGAACGTCCAGTAGGTATTCGCTTCATCGATTCTGCTCAGTGATTCCAAGACCATCGCATTCGTCCAATCCGTTGCTGAACTTTCCGGATGCCGCTCTTGATATCGCCGGCTCGCTTCGACTAATGGCTCAACTTCCTGTTTCCCGAACTCTTCCTGTAGATTTTCCATCAATAAATCAAGACCGACTGTTTCATGAATAATAGCCATTAATATCCGCTCCCTCAAAAATAATAAAAAATAAAAAAAGACTCCCGATCAATCGGGAGTCGTCATGTGACGGATGGTAGTAAGCGGAAAACGACAGGCAAACAAAAACCTCTGCGTTTCGCTTCCACTCTCCAACCCCGAAGAATGTATCGCATGATGAATGGCAGGTCTCCTGGCTGGCATGTCTCTCTTCTGTCCATCCTTCCCGCCTAAGGCAGTGGATAATTACGGACAGTCGTCAATACCATCAGTTGCGGGGGCAGCTCCGTTTTTAGCGGATTCCCTTTTAAACCGTTATCGGTACCGATTCATCAAAATACTATATATAGTGTCTTATGTACAAGTTATACCCTAACATGTTGTATGTAAACTGTAAAGAACTAAAAAAGGTCGCAGTTCAGAATTGGACTTCTGAACTACGACTTTATTGTTTCAGCGGAACTCACCCACGCAATCGATCGTCTGGATCCGCAGGGGTTTCCTCCCAACATTCCGCGCCTTTTAGGCCAGGAATGCTTTCGGCTTTGAATACTGGATTTTTCCCTTGGCGTCTTTGAGCAGTGAAGTCGTCGAGGACTTGAAAAGCCACTTTTCCGAGAAGTAGGATGACGATCAGATTCAGGATTGCCATTACACCCATGAAGAGATCGGCCATATCCCATACGACTTGTACTTTTGCTACTGCACCGAAAAACACCATGCCTAGGACTAGAATCTGATAAAGCACTTTCCATCCTCTGCCCGCGTGAATGAATTCGATATTCGTCTCACCGTAATAATAATTACCGATGACAGAACTGAATGCGAAGAACATGATCGCGACCGCAATGAAATACGGAGCCCATGCCCCGACATGCACTGCCATCGATGCCTGCGTCAGCAAAATTCCATCCGTTTCACCAGACTGATATAGTCCGCCAAGCAAGATGATGAATGCCGTAGCCGAACAAATTATAATCGTATCGAAAAATACACCAAGACTCTGTACGAGCCCTTGTTTTGCCGGGTGCGAAACATTGGCTGTCGCAGCAGCATTCGGCACACTACCCATACCGGCTTCATTGGAGAATAGTCCTCGGCGAACCCCTTGCATGATCGCCATCCCAATTCCACCGCCCGCAATTTCCTTGATGCCAAATGCATGTTCAACAATCAACATGAACATGGCAGGAACCTGCGTAATATTCATGACAACGATAAACAACGCAACCAGAATGTAGAATACTGCCATCACGGGAACAATCGTCTGCGTCACTTTGACAATGCGCTGGACACCGCCGAAGATGATGATGGCTGTAAGTACTACCAATCCGAGACCGACACCCCAATCTGGAATACCGAAAACATTCATGAAGGATTGGCTGATCGTATTGGATTGTACTGCGTTGAAAATGAAACCGAAACATAGTGTCAACAAAATAGCAAAAGCGATTCCTAGATTCCGCTTTCCGAGCGCTTTCTGCATATAATACGCTGGTCCACCGCGGAACGTCTCACCATCTTTTACTTTATACACTTGCGCGAGCGTACTCTCGATGAATGCGGTCGCCATTCCAATGATCGCAATAATCCACATCCAAAACACCGCGCCGGGTCCACCAATTCCAATTGCAAGGGCGACCCCTGCCACGTTACCAGTCCCGACACGCGAAGCCGCACTGATGGTGAACGCCTGGAAAGGTGAAACTCCGTCATTCCCTTCCTTCTTTTCCACGATCAAACGAAACATTTCACGGAACAAACGCACTTGTACAAATTTCGTGCGAATCGTAAAATATACCCCAGCTGCGAGTAAAAGTCCTATTAAGATATACGTCCAAATAAAGTTATTCGCCGGTCCTACCAGCCAGTCCAAAGCATTTTGAAACATCTGACCACCTCCTTGTTTATCTATACCCTGCTAACTATCCGAATACGCATCGCAAAGCAAATAATCTCGCACTGACGAAACCGGATTTTATCAGTATACTATATCACAAGAATAAATCGCTGTTTTTTATTTCTGACATCAAATGGGCAGTCTCCCTGCAGAGCAGCCCGGATGCATTCGCCATCAACTCAACCAGCGTCTTGCTGCCGTCGTCTAAAGCACGCAGTTCAGAGAACCACTCACTCAATTCCCCGCACGTACCTTTTTCAATCGCCCCTGAAATGACGAAGACAGGAACTCCGCAAACTTTCGCTGACTTCGCAACTCCCAGCAATGCCTTGCCATCCAGCGTCTGGCGATCCGTCTTGCCCTCGCCCGTCAAAATGAAATCAGCAGATTGTATATGCTTTGCGAATTCAATGGCCTCCAACACTACTTCAATCCCGCTTTCCAATCGCGCCCCGCAATAAGCCAGCAAAGCGCCTGCACTACCTCCCGCAGCTCCTGCACCCTTCAGTTTATGGAGACGCATACCAGTAAGTTTGGCTGTTTTATCCGCAAAATGAAGCAATCCTTCATCCAGCAACTTCACCGCTTTTGTATCTGCTCCTTTTTGCGGTCCAAAAATGTACGAAGCACCATTTTCACCGACGAAAGGGTTTTCCACATCCGATGCAATCCGAATATCCGTTGTTACCAAACGCTTATCCATCTATGACACATCTACTTTATCGATGAGGGAAAGCGAAGAGCCGTTCATCTGCAGCAACTTCCCCTGCGCATCAAAAAACCTGACACCTAGCGCTTCCAACAAACCGGTTCCTCCATCATTCGTCGCACTTCCTCCTAAACCGATGATCAACTTGCGATGCCCTTCATCAAGCGCATGGCGAATCAATTCTCCCGTGCCAAATGTCGAAGCCTCCATCGGATTCAATTCACCAGGCCCAAGTAACATCAGCCCAGAAGCTTGCGCAAGTTCCACCACTGCCGTCTCCCCATCACCAAGTACTCCAAGTTGCGCTTCTACTAAATGCCCGAGCGGTTTGCGTACAGTAAATGTTTTATACACGCCTCCCGTTGCAGATATAAGAGCCGACAATGTGCCTTCCCCGCCATCTGCGACAGGCAAACACACTGTCTCCGCTTGTGGAAATACCTTTTTGACACCTGTCTGCATCGCCTCGGCAGCTTCCTCGGCTGTCAAACTTCCTTTGAATGCATCAGGCGCAATGATTACTTTCATCGTCTCACCCCCTTTTATTGGTAGTGTAGCAGATTTACAAAGAACAGACATTTCGAAACTGATATTTTCAATTTTTCTGAGAGTACGATATAATCAACGGCAAGTACGAGAGGTAAGCTAGGTGAACTTTCAGAAAGGAGAATGAACAATGAATAGTAAAATGTTTGTTCTACTATTGGTTATCTTAGTGATCAATACTTTGCGATATGGGTCCTATCTTCTAGAAGGGTCAACAAGTACATATTATTTACTATCCTTTTGTTTAAACTTGTTCGCTTTGATTGGAGTCATCCTGTCAAACATAAAAGGACGTATTAAAAATACTGATGGGAACGGAAGCACGGAAAGAAAACAGAGATTAATAGCTTGATGACGCCAACATAATAATTCCTTGTGTGGAATAACACGTGTAGGAATACAAGGTATTTAGATAACTTGAAAAAGGAGTGTGCAGGATGAATAACTACCAAAAACGTTCCGTGTATATTTCAATTATAGTTCTTGCTTTCTTTTTAGCATTATCCTTAATTACACATCAATGGGGATTCTTTTTGTGGAGTCTATTGCCTGTTTTTATTGTTTTGATGACTGTGTTTTCCAGCAAGATCAACAAAGGAAGCGGTAATAATTGAGAAGTTTTATTCACCTGCCGGACTTGATAAACGGATAAGCACAATCCCTATCAGTTCCAGATTGCAATATACAATTATCTTGCGTATAGATACCTTTTTAAATAAATAACTAAGGTGTGATGAGATAAATATGATTTATTTCGGGGTGGGATCATCTTTTTGGCCAACGTTCTTCCTTTTTTTATTCGTTGTTTGGCTGCTGTTTTTTTCGTTTAATGCCATTATGAGAAAAATCCTTAAAGTTAAAAGGAAGAAGTTATTTTCAGATAACCATATGAATGCATTGCATAAAAAGATTGATTGGACCATTCGAATTGTCTTTATTGTTGCTATCATAGTCGGAAGCATCGTCAATGTATCAAGACTGCCATCGGATCCAATCTTGTTTTTAGAACCTTACATTTTACTGTTTGCATTAATTTTCATAACTGAAATCGTTACAGCTATTATGGAATGGAAGTATGCAGAAAATAAAAATGCTTACATTTTAACAACTTCTCAATTAGTTCTTCTTGCAATGCTCTTACTTTCAATGTATTTGACTGATTTTTTCGGCTTGTTTGGGTAGACTTAAAAATATACACATACAGTACTATTGAAGCCAATTTTCTTAAAAGGCTTTACCATAGCAGACAGTAAATTAAATAATTTACGTAAAGGAGCATCCCGATATGGAAATTAGTCAATATTTGCAACGAATCGGTCTCAAGGACATAAAAGGGATAAGTATTGAAACGCTTTCCCAACTTCAGATGCAACATATGCTGCATATTCCCTTTGAAAATTTAGATGTGATGCACAATGTTCCGATTCCCTTAGACGTAGAAACGTATTACAACAAAATTGTACTGAATCAGCGCGGCGGTTTTTGTTATGAATTAAATGGGCTATTCAACTGGTTACTGCAAGGGCTTGGCTTCAACAATCATTTGATAGCTGGAACCGTGAGAACCCCCAAAGGCACTTGGGCAAAAGAAGAAAGTCATGCCGCCCAGATTGTCCAACTAGATCAGCCTTATTTAGTCGATGTAGGATTTGGCGACTCTACTAGAATGCCACTCCCCTTAACAGGCGAACCGCAAGAAGACGTCAGCGGGGTATACCGTGCAGAAAAGATAGAAGAGAGTATTTTTGACCTGCAAAGAAAAGGTAACGATGCTGAATGGAATACGTTGCTTCGCTTTGACATAACTCCTAAAAAGTTAATGGACTTTGAAGAGGCATGCCATTTTAATCAAACCTCCCCTGATTCCCATTTTACGAACAAAGAACTCATCACGATTGCCACTTCGGATGGCCGGATTACACTTTCAGGGGATACTTTAGTCGTCACTCACAATGGGGAAAAACAAGAGACAACCGTTCACAACAGCGAAAGGGCTGCTGTTCTGGAACGATACTTCGGTATTCATCTTAAGGAATCATGATATACTCTTTCATTAGGCTGACATGTCCCCAAAATGGTTGGTCGCATTCCCCTACCAATGAAAGAACATGTTTCAGCATCAGTCCACTACAAAGAAATGCAGCTTATTATGTATTGGACAATCGAAAAGAAGCCGGCAGTAGCATGTTAGAAACTTAAGAAAACAGAGGAAGGATTGATTTATATGGAGAAAGTTACACCATTTTTAATGTTCCAAGATGGCAATGCAGAAGAAGCAATGAATTATTACACATCACTTATTGAGGACTCGGCAATTACAAGCATCACCCGCTACGGAGCGAATGAAGCCGGGGATGAAGGAACGGTGATGCATGCGACCTTTTCTTTGAAGGGGCAGGAATTTATGTGCATCGACAGTAATTTAAAACATGAATTCTCCTTCACTCCTTCGTTTTCAATCTACCTCACTTGCACTTCGGAAAAGGAGCTGGACGATCTTTACGGGAAACTGATCCAGGATGGACAAGCTCTTATGCCGCTGGATGACTATGGTTTCAGCAAGAAGTTTGGCTGGCTAAATGATCGGTACGGTATTTCCTGGCAATTAAATCTTCCGTAATAAATAAAGGAGGCTCCAGAATCAACTGGAGTCTCCTTTTCTTACAATATATACTTATCGATTTTCAATACAAGCTCGGCAATTTCCGGCTTGCTCACTTGATCGTCCGCCCCGACGCTCAATCCTTTATGCTTAAGATCGTCCGTGATTAGCGAAGAGAAGATGATGACCGGCAATCCAGCAAGCTTCGGATTCTCGCGAATTCGTCTCGTAAAGTGATGGCCGTCCATTTGCGGCATCTCGATATCCGTGATGACGAGCTGGACTTCTTTTTTCACGTCGATCCCTTGTTCCACAATGCTTTCCAAATAATCGAAAGCATCTTTACCGTTCTCATAAAAGTCCAAGTTGCCATAGCCTGCTTCTTGCAACGTATCATTCAATAATTTACGCAACAGAGGTGAATCTTCTGCAATCAAAAGACGCTTGTCAGATCGCTCTCGTTTGCCTAATTTCTTCACCTGGTCCACATTTATGCCCGCGTCCGGATTAATATCGAGAATAATCTTTTCGAAATCCAGCAATAACAGCATTTCGCCGTCTAACTTGATGACACCGATGACTTGGGAATTCTCGGCTGCATAGATGCCTGAAGGTTTCTCGATCTGATCCCATGAAATCCGATGAATCTGTGTCACATTGTGTACTTGGAAAACGACGGTCTGTTTATTAAACGAAGCGACGATATATTTTTCATCTGAAGGATTGCTTGAAGGAGCCATCCCTAAAATCTTTTCCATGTTGACGACTGGCAACACTTCGCCGCGTAACTGGACAATTCCCTCCACCGCAAAATGCGCGTGCGGAATCGGGGTGATCGGCAACGGCATAATAATCTCTTTCACTTTGATAACGTTGATACCGTAACGGTTGCCTCCCATTTCAAACCCGACAATCTCCAGCTCATTTGTACCACTTTCCAATAAAATCCCTGAATCGTTCGCCAACTTCTTCCACCCTCTCAGACGATTTGTCTATCTATTTATCAAAAATTCACAGTATCGTATTCATTTTGGTGCCATAGGACTACTATACCATATGGATCACCTATCAATCTATGACAATACGAAGAAATATAGTAGCCCCTTTTATTTTGAAGGCTGCTTACCGAGTTGCATTACTCGTTGGCGCTCATCCGATTTATCAACCCACTTCACCAACTGGTCGACAGCCATCGGTCTCGCGAAGTAATACCCTTGGAAAATCAAGTCCGGCTGAAGATCAAGCAAGAACTCCACTTGCTCTAAGGTTTCTACTCCCTCGATGACGATTTTCAGATCCATGGATTGCCCGATGTTCAGGATGGCATTGAGCACGGCGCATTCTTTTGGCGACGCAGGAACTACATCCGTGAACGACTTATCGATTTTCAATGTCGTGATCGGCAATTGCTGCAGATAGGACAGCGAGGAGACACCCGTACCGAAATCATCCAGCGCTACCGCGAAACCATAGCGCTTAAACCTCTTCAATGCGGTCATGGCAAGCGTGATCGATTTCGCCGTACTCGTCTCCGTGATTTCCAGCTCAATCCGGCTTGGCTCGATACGGAATGCGTCCGTCTCTTTCCATAACACGTCCAATAAATGCGGCTCCGTTACGTATTCGCCCGGAATATTGATGGCGACTTGTGGAATATGCACACCTTGCGCGTCCCAGTCGTGAATCTGCCTGCAAACTTTATGGATGATCCAGTCGGTCACTTCCCCCATCCGTCCATCTGATTCTAAAAATGGTACGAATACAGCGGGCGATATCGGTCCGAGTTCAGGGTGATCCCATCGCAGCAGAGCTTCTACTCCGACAAATTCAGTAGTGGCGCCCTTCACTTTCGGCTGATACACAAGATGAAGATGCTCTTCCTCCATCGCTTTCGAAATATCCCGCAACACTTCTTGCTCATAGGACGTTCCATAAATAGCCGGGTCAAACGTAACCAAGCCCCACTCACGAGAAAGAGTCGCTTGATCGACGACCATCAGCGCTTCTTGGTACAATTGCTTTTTCGTTTTCCGCTGATCCGCTTTCGCTAATGCACACGTATAGCGCATCTCCTGTCGTTTGATCGGCAGCAATTGGTCAATCTCTCGTTGAAGAATGACCAGATTTTTATAGAAATCCGCCGAACGTCCGGATTGATTGACGCAGAATAAATATCGATTTCCACTTACCCGATATAATTGCGCGAACTTTGGCTTCCATTTCGACAATAGTTCGCCGATTTGCTGCAAGATCTTGTCGCCAGCCTCATAACTATATAACTGATTGACACGCTGCAAATCAGGGAAATTCCAGACCGCCACATCTCCTGCCGCTACATCATCCGTCAGTTCACGTTCCCAATTCCGTCGATTGGGCAGCTTCGTCAATACATCAAAATACTTCAGCCAATAGTCCAAATAGCCGTCAATATAGGTTGTCAATAACATGACGACCAGCAATACACCGACACCCACGCCAATAACCGAATTCAATAAAAGCATATGATTGACTGCTTGATCCATGAATGGCTGCCCGTTTTTTATATAATAGCGAGTCCCGAGCAAACCTAAATAATGCATGGCGGCTGGTGCCAACGTCAAACATAGTATGGCAATCCATTTTCCAGCAGTCGTGTTTTTCGGATTACCGATGAGCCGGAAGGTGATGTAAGAAAACAGGCCGACAATCACGTTCGCCACCAGAAGCAGTTGCCAGTCATGTTGGACCACAGCCTCGACTTCCATTGATTGCATACCCAGCACATGCATGGCCGTCATGCCTTCTGCGAACAGCACAGCCGCAATCGTATATTTCCAATTAGGTTTCATGGGGCCTTGAATAAGTTGGAATGCCAGGAAAGAAGCAATGATGGCCGGCAACATGGATAGAAAACTGGTCATGTAATTGACATGCATATCCAGCGGGAGCGATAAGGAGTTCATCGATACAAAATGAGTTGCCCAAATCCCGAAACCCATGGCCAACGAAGCCAGGACAAGCCAGATTTCTCGCTTAAAGAAGCTCGGTTTCTGCATCCGGTCATAAAGCGACAACGTGGTGTAGGATGTGAAGCCTATGACAAGTAGAGACAATAAAAGTATACCGATTGAATAGGTGCTCGGGATTTCAACATATTGTTGGTAGTCTGGTGGAGTAAACATATTGCCTCGCCTCCTTAGCCTATGACAAAAGGGGAAATTTCACTTCTTGGTGATTCTAAATGCTCATTCTCGTATAATGTCTATAAATCTAGTTAGTATTTATTATTTACTATATTCCTATTCTAGTCAACGACTTTTAGAGGGGTTTGTGTTGAAAAACCGCAAAACGAATAGAATAATGAATCTTATGGTGGACGAAAGCTGTCTAAGCATGACATCCTTCTCTTTCGCTATGGTAGAACATAGGGAATAGTGAAAGAATAGGAGAAGATAAAATGCCGGTCTATAATAAATTGGTGCGTGATCTGATTCCACAGATCATCGAACAGGATGGTAAGACGTGCAAGACATATATATTGAAAGTTGATCCTTATATAACAGAAGTGAACCGTAAGATGCACGAGGGGTGGCAGAGTATGAAGATACCTACAATGCAAAAGATCCAATCGAGGAACTGGCCTATTTTCTGGAATTAATTCAGACCGAGACAGCAGTGATTGATTTGCTGGAAGCGATGAAGCAGAATGAACCGATCCAGCAGCGGCTGGCGGATGCTTATTTCGGATTGAAAGTGGAGCTGGGTTATCGACCGACGTATTTGGAATTTCATTTGAAGGCGACAGAGGATTCGAGAGCCATCCAGCAGAAATTCAAGACCTACCCGCATGCCGACGAATTAGATGCATTGAAACAGGAAGTGCTTGATCGGTATAAGGATTGATTGATTGATTGATTGATTGATTGATTGAAGTGAATCGGACGCTCATGCATAAGAACTATAAGACGGTCGTGCTGAAGTATATGTTTTTGAGGAGCCCTGGTGAATGGTATAAGTCTGTGACGGCTATGGAAGCAGCCCTGTTTTTTCATGCGTATTTAATGGAGAAGCCTTATGGGAGAGATGCGGATTTGGCGGATCAGCGCGGGAAGTCGTTACATGTGTATGATGAGATGAAAGTTGCGAGATTGATTGCGGAGATGCCGATGACGAAGTGGAGGGTTCTTCGAAGGGGAAGATTACTTTTGAGGTTGGGGAATTTTATTTAGTTGGATGCAAGAGATTTGTCAGTATCAGTTGCATTGGTATTTTGAGAGGAATACTAAAACAACATATTAAGAATGCATGAGGACTTACATTATACCGTACCAATTGTTATTAGATATTAAATACGGCACAACTAGCAGATATCTAATTGTGCCGTTTAATTGATAAAAGAAAAAACTTCATTTACTTATGATACGGTTCAACGTACTATAAATAAAACCTTCTTTTTTACTACTCCATCAAATAATGATACAACTTCCCCTCTACGGCATGCTCCATCACCATGTTCATATGCACAACAGGAAGGGCCTTCCCATTTTTATCGACCATCTTGTCTTCTTCAACTGACAACTTGTCGGGAAATCCTCTTCCTAGATAATAAAAGTCCGTTTCTTTCTTGCTTTTCTGTATAAAAATATGGATATCAAGATCATTGTCATCTGAGTATATAATTTCTTGAACTTCTTTGGATTGAAGCTTCCTATTATTTTTAGAGTACCATTTAAAAAGAGCTGGATTTATAAATTCATCCCCATAATTTATACTTGATTCAACAGTTTCCTCTTTTTCATATGTAACAAAAATAGGACATGAGCCGTACTTTGACCTATAACCATAAACTGTTGAGCTTTCATCTTTACTCCAATTCAACAATTTACATGCGTCTTTTCTTGTATATTTTTCGTATAACGTAAGTGGCTGGTCACATTGATACTTTTCCGCTTTCCTATTTGCGCTGTCTATGACATCTTTAATCAGTTTTGTGAAATATGGATTGTTCGCCAAACTTTCTCGTATAGATGAATTGAGCTGATAGTCGCCCTCTCCATTCAATTCCACAATTGGCATGTCCCCATATTTCTTTTTATAACTCTGTGTAAAAAACGACAGATCTAAAATTCGATTTACTGAATTAAGGGTTGCCTCATCTTTCCGACAACCATTGGCTTCTAACTGAGCCAGATAATCTTGATGCGAAAGTACACCCTTTTTTAACAACATTTCAACCAAAATAATTTCATGCTTACGCTTCCCATTCAATACTTCCACTGAAAACATTGTCAGTACTTTATCTTCATATATACTTATTGCCGGAACTTCTTCATTCATTTTCAGTAAAAACTGGTAGTAGTTCACATACTTATCTGCAATGACGGTCGGATCAATGGAGTGATTAACGACAAAATCATATAAGTATGGGATTCTACCAATCCTCTTTTTCAAATCCTTATAGGCGTCTCTCAAAATCTTTAATGCTGTTAGGTTGCTTTGATTGATGGAACTAAAGATTTTTTTCTTGGCGATTTCTTCAAAATTAATCGTTGAAACACCCTTTATATAGCTCGTATCTTTTGTATATCGGCGTATATTATCTTTATTCAGGGACTGATCGCCTGACAAAGCCACAGGAATGAGATAGTTGTTTTTATAATTGCCGATAAAATCAATGATTGTGACATAACTCTTTGACTCATGTTTGCGCAGCCCTCTTCCAAGCTGTTGGATAAAGATAATACTCGACTGCGTTTGTCTCAGCATGACGACCTGATTGATGCAGGGAATATCGATTCCTTCATTAAAAATATCTACGGTCAAAATATAATCAAGAAAACCATTTTCCAATAGACTAATTTGGTGTTCTCTTTCCTCTGGAGAATGGTCCCCCAACAAAGCCACAGTTCGTAATCCCTTTTCATTCAACGCTTGCGATAACTGTACTGCTTCATTTTTTCGACTGCAGAACATTAACCCTTTAACACTCTCACCAGAAAATCCATAGTAATTTATTTTCTCTAGGATATGATTGACCCTTTCTTCTGTAACGAGCTTGGATAATAGTGTTGCGTCATCAATTTCCTCTCCATTATGTTCAAAGTCCGTTACGCCAAAGTAGTGAAATGGGCAAAGCATATCTTCTTCAAGGGCTTCCTGTAATCGAATTTCATATGCAATATTGTAATCGAACAGTTCATATATATTAAAGTCGTCTGTCCGTTCCGGGGTCGCTGTCATTCCCATTAGGAATTTTGGTTTAAAATAATCAATGACTCTTTGATAAGATGCTGCGCCTGCCTTATGTACTTCATCTATCAATATATAGTCAAAATCTGCCGGATCGAATTGGCTAAGGTTCTCTGGCTTTGAAAGGGTTTGGATACTAGCAAATAGGTATTTTTTGTCTACTTGTTTACTTTCACCTACATACAATCCAAAGTCCTCACTGATCCCCCCAAGAATTCTCTGAAAGTCATTTTTCGCCTTGTTTAAAATTTGTTCTCGGTGAACAATAAACAGCATGTGCTTAGGTGCAAAGTTCCTTACGTCAAATGCTGATAAGTAGGTTTTCCCCGTGCCTGTTGCAGAAATAACAAGACCCTTATCTTTTCCTTCATCACGAACCACCTGAATTTGTAACAATGCTGCTTGTTGCATAGTGTTCGGGATTATTTTTAAAGACTCTTCGATTGCGTTAGTCGTATACTGCTCTGGCATGTCAATTACTTGCCCAGCTATCGTTTTATCCGCATTCTCATTGTACTTTGCTTCATAACTTTCAATCCATTTTTCAGTGAGTAATTCCGAGCCAGCCCACACTTCCTCAAATTGATTTTTAAAATGATGAACAATATCGCCATTTTCATGAGATGTTAATTTCACATTCCACTCGTAATTTACCTTTAGTGCATGCGCAGTTAAATTAGAACTTCCTACAATCAATGAATAATGAGTCCTATGTTTAAATATGTATCCTTTCGAATGGAATCCTTTTAAAGTGGTTAAGCGTACTTCTATATTCGTTAATTTCATAAGTTCTTTAAATACTTTAGGTTGATTAAAATATAAATAAGTGGAGGTCAATATCCTTCCAGTAACACCCTTTTTTTCAAGATCGAAAAACAAGGACTTTAGTGTAGCTAGTCCACTCTCCGTTATAAATGCAACTGAAAAAAGGAAATCCTCACTACTTGCAAGTTCCTCTTGTATTGTGTTTAATACATAATTATTTTTCTTTTCATTGTTAATGAGAAGTTCTGGTTTAAAGCGTCCAAAATTACTCTGACCTTTATCTATAAATCCCTTATGTAATGATGTTGTTAAGTTACGAATAAAGTCTTCCATATGAACATCACGTCACTTTTCACTAATATTTATCCAGATTACAATTTGATAACTTTTCAATCGCAGGAATATCTGCTGGCGCCCAGTTAAGTGATGGCAATTCTTGTCTAGTCATCCACTTTAGCTTTGCGTGTTCGGAGGCTACGGGTGATCCAGAAACAACTTTTGCCATAAACGTCTCTAATCTTACTATGACTTTTTCGTATTCATATGTGGTATCTTCTATATGCTCAAAAACTTCAATCCCACAACCCAACTCTTCTTGTATTTCTCGCTTTAGTGCTTCTTCCTTTGATTCACCTGACTCTATTTTGCCTCCCGGAAATTCCCAGTAGTTTGGTAATGTCATTTCCGGTCCTCGTAGTGCACAAAGAATTTCGTTTTGTTCATTTTCAATAATTGCTCCTACAACATGTACCTTCTTTTTAATGATTCTCACCTATTCCTTCTAATCGTATTAAATCTTGTTCGAAATTGTCTGTATGCAATATTATCAAACATCCATCCCAATATTTCAAATTGCCAATTCATTTTCCCGTATAATCACTTGCTTCAGATTAACCGCTGCGCCCATAACAAACATGAAATTTCCTACATTTATGTTTGTTGAATGGATCATGAATGTTTTAACAAACACATTTTCTTCTTGCAACCTTCCACCTCTATGTTAATCAGGGTTATTTCAATCTAGCGTCACACCAAACCCCTTCACGACATCTTCGCCATCCAAATTGGAAATCGGTTTGCCCATTGCATTGCTAATTAAATCGAGCAGTGACTTCGCCCTCTTTATAAAAAATTCATCAAAATCGTCTTTCTTCAGATCTTCGACACTCATTAAATGTGATACCAGATAATTGTTCAGATCTGTTTCCGTCGCCTGTTTCTCCTTTATGATCTTCCCTATATACTTACTTGGTGCGGATCCTCCTATGCTACGATTCGTCTTCGCAAATAAAGGAGTTTTGTTCACGATAGAGTTCCATTTCCTTTTTTCCAACCCATGCTCTTCGCAGATTTTCCGAGGGAAGATGTGATGGATATCCGTTCCTTCATCCAAAAATTTTGTGAAGTCCATTGCACTGCCCGTGATAAAATCCAAACACCCCTCTTTGAGAATCAATGCCATGATGCCTTTGTAGGCTGCACTTAAACGGGATTGCAAAGATAGTAATCTCGTTGGTTGGAAATAGGCGCGTTGAATAGTATCAGGCTCTTTTCCTCCCGCGATCCAATCCATCATTCCCGAAACATCCGTAGCAAACCGAGTTTCATTTGCACCGCCATACATTTCACCAAATACCCCACACCAATACCAACTGGAGATCTTCTGTTTTACTGCGCTATCATGTGCCTTACCCTTCAAGATGGTAAACATGACTGACAATGGAATCAACTGAGTGCTGTACGGCAAGTCTCGCGCAGTAAAAATACGTTGTTCCTTCATGAATTTAGCAGCCTGAATAAAACCCTCCAATAGCTCGTCGGCATGTTTCACATAGATATCCAACGTCAGTTTCAAAACATCTCGTTTTTTACAACTGATTGCTTCCCCACCATTTTTCTTTACATAATAACGTTCCAATAATGTAATGGCCGTCAAAAAGTCAGATGATGAAACTATTTTCAACAGGGCTTGGTCTCGATTCGCAAAGGATAAGGCAGACGCATCGACCATCTTTTCCTTTCGTTTTTCCCAGTCTTTGCGGAGTTCAAAATTATCTGCAGCGAACGTCGCTGTCACCAGTTCAAATACTGTCAGTGAAACTCCACCCGTATTTACATTTTCGAAAACTTGGCATACCGCGTCTTTAGGGGTGTTTTTCCCCAATGTAATTACAGGCACTTTATACGTTTGGATTGGGACGATTACTTCTTTATTGAATTCCACGTATTGTTGAAACACGATTGGATCATAGGCGTGGAATTTCTGGTACTCACTCATCCACATCATGCATTCAATCGAATCATAGACAATATTTAAAGGAAACATTTTATTGACGAATTCCCTATCGCGCGTACTTAGGTCTAATTCAATATCCCTGCCGAAATTGGTATGGATTATCTTGTTTTCAGGAACCGAGATGACTGCCTCTACCCGATCAGTTGTACTATTCAGGCTCTTTTCGATATCCAAATAGTAATAACGGTAGACCTCTTTATTTTTCTCAGTACGCGTCTGCACCGGTTTTCTGGAATACAGCGAATTAAAAATAGATGTCATCCGTTGCTGCCCATCCAACACTAAAGTTTCCGGACTATTTATTGCAGTTGCTCCAGTGAAAGGACGATATTTAAAACGTATCTCGCTATTATTACTGAACTCCAAAAACATCAGGGCCCCCACAGGATATGCATTTGAAACACTTGCAATTAATGCCTTTATGCGATGGTTATCCCACACCCATCCGCGTTGGAAATCTGGTAACTGAATTTGTCCATGCTCTATGTTTTTTAAAATATCCGCTATTGCTGTGTCATTTGATTTAAACGTGCTACTCATTATTATCCCCTCTTTATTTACTTATTACTTCAAGAATAACACGTATATGCAGTTTCAATGCCAAAAGAATTCAAAATAATAAGACCTTAACTACTAACCGAATGAAACAGCATAATCACCAAGAAACACGAAAATAATAGGATGGAATTGAAAACACCCAGCCTCCACACAACCCCGAATTCCTTCAGAGTCATGTAAGACCAGGCATTTTTCATCTACATCCATCCTATCACCAAAAATCTCTGCCTTTCCATCCATTTCACCCCACCTGAAACATCACCAGCTCCCCCGCCCTCGCATGCCCGACGTAAGCGGGGAATTCGGCCATGCGTTTCTTCCGTTCGAACAGGAACTCTTCTTTTCCGGTCTCGGCGGAAGCCATCACTCCGCACAGGAGGCGGTCAGCGGGCAGGAGGTCCACGTTGTTCTCGCCGAATTTTTCCCGATGCAGCTGGAATACGTCCATTGCCTGTTCGGCGAAGTAGAAGGCGAACCAGTCTTTCGTTTGGGTTTTGACGGCATACAGTTTGATGCGTCCGGTGCCCAATAGATTGGTTTTGTGCAAGCGGAGGATTTCCGCTTCGTCGGATTGCACCTTTTTTAGTTTTTCCATGTTGTCGTTTGCATCCACTTTGCCGTTTGTCAGCGCCCAATAGATTGAATGCGCGACGAGGCTCATGTCCATTTCCACTGCAAATTCAAAAAGTTCCCCGACTGTGATTTTCATCCTGTTCCGCTCCCTCGCCGGGCAGATCGTTCGATGTCACTCAGCTTGCCCGTCTCTTTAATGTACTTCACGGAAATTCTGCCGGTCGGACCGTTCCGGTGCTTGACGACGTCAATTTCTAGTTCATCTGACGGCATGGTTTCTTTCTTGTAATAGTCTTCCCTATAGAGAAATGCCACCACATCGGCATCCTGTTCGATGTTCCCCGAGTCCCGCAGATCACTCATGAGCGGACGCTTGTCCGGGCGATGTTCCACTGCCCTCGACAGTTGCGACAATACGACCACGGGGCAGTTGAATTCCTTGGCCATATTCTTCAGATCGGCACTGATTTGGCCGATGATTTGGTTTTGGTTGACTGGATTCCCTTCAGGCCGGATGATCTGTAAATAGTCGATGAAAATGATCGGGCGTTTGTCCGGGTTCCCTTTGATGATTTTCCTTGCTGCAGCTTTAATTTGGCTTACTTTCAAGGCGCTTCTGTCGTCGATATGGATGTTCGAGTCATCCAGCCTGCTCATGGCGACGCTCCAATCTTCCTTTTGCTTATCGGTGAAATGCCGGTAAGGATCTCGCATACGTAATCTGCTATAGCCTGCCGTTGCGGCAATTAATCGGTCAATCATGGACTTCCTGCTCATCTCGAGCGAAAAGATGATCGGCAGATGACCTGCCCAGCCTGCACTCAATGCGAAGTGGTTCAGAGTATCTGTTTTCCCCATCGAGGGTCTGGCCGCCACGATGATGAATTCACTGTCTTGAAAGCCGTTCAGAACCCGGTCCAAAGCAGCAAGCCCTGTTCCCGTACCGGTATTTTCATCCATCGGCTTAAATGGCCGTTCATATTGCGCGACCAACTCATTCCTCAAGGAAGTCTCCACACCCGCCGTGTTCTCATCCTGCAGGGCATCGAATGAGTGCTGGATTTCGGAAAGGGACCAGTTATCTTGTTGCGCCAGCTGCAGCAGTCTCGTTTTCTCGGCTTCTTTCCATTTGCCGATGATGATTTCCTTGTATTCATCGAAGCGGGCAGGATGGGCGAAGCTTTTGAGTTCCACCAGATAATTCGCTCCGCCGAGACTCGCCGGTTCCCGGATCGTCAGGAGGGTGATGTAGTCAGCCGCCCGATTCGCACTGGCCAGTTCCCGCATCGCGCTGTAAATCCTCTGGTGGATATAGGACTCGAAAAACTCTGCCTGAAAGTCGCTGTCCAAGATCAAGTGGTTCTCCTTCATCATGCTGCCAAGCAGACTCTTCTCAGCTAACACATGACTCATTTATTCCTCCCCCTTAGTGAAATCCAGCTCGAAAGGCTTGAATGGCTGTGCCTGGCTTTTCACCGGCTCGCCTTCATTCATATAGTTCTCAAAGTTGCTTGAATTGAACAAGGTGGAAGGCCGCAAGTAGTTACGGAATTTCCTGTCCGGCAGCCATTGTGTTGTTTTCAAGTCGATTACCCGTTTGATGTCATCCACAGAATAGCCTTCATTCATTCGGGCATTGAGAAGTCTTCTGGTGGCTGATGCGTTGGTCTTGAACTTTTTATCGGTTTTCAGGTTGAGGTATTCAATGATCGTCACAATCTCGTCGTGGTGAATCCCGACAATCTCTTTTTTAGAGTTCTTAAGTTCTTTACTTATTGGTCTGCTCAACTCGGGCAGCTCCTTCTGCTCGTCATGGGCAGTTGCAGTTGCCTGTTTCGGGTTGTGATTCGGGTCTTGGACAGCGACAAAATCGATAGTGGAATAATCGACGCGGTACCATTTCGTCTGGTCGGCTTTTATCTTGTTGTGTTTGGAGGTGGAAATCAAATAACCTTTCGTCTCCAGGTTGCCGATCATGCGCCGGATGGTAGTGCGCGACCAGAATTCAAACTCTTTCCCCCAGTCCTCATACGTTTTATACACCCACTTTTCACCTTCAAAGACATTGGGTGAGACAAGTGACCGGAAATGCAATTGTTGCAGAAAGACCGCTTCATTCAAACCCACTTGCTTTACAAGCGATGGCAAGATCAATAATGGCGATTCGTTGATCAGTAAATTCATCGCGACATTCCTCCCTGTTAATTTTTGAAAAGGACTTCATTGCCCTTCTGCAAGCTATATAGGGACATTTCGCGAAAAGGATACAGGTGAGGTCAGAATTGTTCTCCGTGTATCCCTTTTTGGTCCCCCGGCTATATAAAGGGCAAAAGGAGTGATGAGTTGGCGAATCATTTAGCAGGCCATACTACATTCACGAGTCGGCAGGAGTTGGATTCGGCCGTCCGCCGGCATCTGAAAGGGAAACGGCACAAGACGAACCGCACGGACCGGACGGTATTCGAATTGATCCATTCACATTCCGGTCCATTTTTGGTGGCACAATTGACGCAAAAGCAGATGGAAGACGAATTGTACGTATCCAATTCCACCATTCGGCGGACAATCCGAAAGCTGATTAAACTGGAGATGATCCGGCGGGTAGCATTTATCGAACCAGAAACGCAAGGCCCCGGGGCCAATATCTATGTGATTCTGCCGGCAGGAGCATGGAATGATGTGGATGCAGATTAAGCCGAAAAGGAGCCGGGAGGACGGCTGAGTCCTTCCGGCTGCAAATTTAATCGTTGCGTGCAGAACGAATGTATTTTTAAGGTAACGGGCATAGGCGAGTCTTTGTGATGGCCTGTCACACAGGTTTGTTTTGTCTTTTTATTGAACGTATGTTCTTGTTGTGTTACAATTAACTGAATAGTTGGTTTATATTGGAGGGGTGAGCAGATATCGGCATTACACACATTAGGGAACATTCTGCAACGTATGCTGTTGATCAAGATGGTTTGTGGAAGAAAGTGATCGGTGATCTATTTGAAGACTTCCTGCTGTTTTTCGAACCGAATCTGCATGCGCATATCGATTTTTCAAAAGCACCTGACTTTCTTCAGCAAGAGCTTTTTCAATTAGTCAATGATAAGAAAAAAGGTCGCGGGGTAGCCGATCAGATTGTGAAAGTGCAATTGAAAGAAGGTAGGGAACAATGGATTCTCATCCATGTGGAAGTCCAAGGCACCGATCATGCGGACTTTTCTGCCCGCATGTTTCAGTACTTCTACCGGATCTATGACCGTTATCGCGAAAAGATCATTGCACTCGCCATTATGACATCTCCACACGAAAGCAAAGCCCCAGTCGATTTCCGATACCAATATTTTGGCACGACGCTGCATTATGCGTATACTAATCGTAAACTCCTCGACTATCCCGTTGAGGAACTGCAGCAGTCCGACAAGCTGTTCAGTAAGGTCGTATTGGCCGCAAAGTACCTGCATTCAACGAATGACAAAGAGCTGCAGCGCTACCAATTCAAAATGAAACTTATGCGCGAAATCGTTCGAAATGAGAAATACCCGCGTACAGCAGTTCAAGCCGTGTTTCACTTCATTGACTACCTGTTGAAATTGCCAAAGGACCTGGAACAAAAACTTTCGGAAGTTATGTATCCCATCTTAGGAGAGGAGAAAAAGCTGATGGAACTTTATAATAAGGAGAACGCGTCGCCCACAATCGCAAATGCTTTTGAAATGGAACGAGTGGAAGGTAAGACGGAAGGCAGAATCGAAGAGCGTTTGCGTCTTGTCCAAAATATGTTGAAAAAGGATTTGTCCCTTGAAGAAATTGCGGATTTGGCGGGGCTTTCTGAGGATGAGGTTTTGGCAATCCGTAATGAACTGCTTCAGTAGGGTGCAGCGTATCGATGGCGCGCGAAACGACTTTGACTCAATTTGGAATCGTTCACTAATTGCTTCGCGCGCCAATTAACTATTTAATTGAAGCCAATTGCAGATAAAAGAATGGTTTTATTATAGCAAAGCAAATCTATTTCAAACAGTTGTCAATCTGATTGTTTCAATTGTATCCTGGCCTAATACAACATACTAAGGATGCAATGGACACCATCCGCGTCCACGTGGAAATTCATTAGAAACGATGCTCCGTCCGATAAGTCAATCAGTTCCTATTGGCTATTAAATTCAAGATTATTACTAAGACGTTGACCCGCCAAAAATTCAATCTTCATATGAAATCCCATACTTTTTTATTTTCTTCACAACTGCGGATTGGCTAATGCCCAGCACCTGAGCCAATTTTCGCGTAGTTCGGTATGTCTGTAGTTTTTCCAAAATAATCTTTTTCTCAATTTCCTCTAAAGTCGCTTTCAAAGAATAATGTTCACTTAGATTGGGATGATCGGCAATAAAAGGCAAGCTACTCCAGCTGATTTCGTCATGTTCCGCCGTGACGACAAGCCGCTCAATCATATTCTCCATTTCTCGAATATTTCCTGGCCAATCATATTGATGAAGCAATTCCACCAAACCCGGCTGAAAATGTCGTTCAAGCCCGTATTTTCGATTTGTGCGGTTTAGAAATAAATGAGCTAGCTGCTGTATATCTTCCGGGCGTTCACGCAAAGGCGCAATATGAATCGGGATAATATTTAGGCGATAGTATAAATCTTCCCGAAATGCTTCTTTTTCAATGAGTTCTTCAAGATTTTTATTTGTGGCAGATACAATGCGAACATCAATTTTAATATCTTTTGTTCCACCTATACGCCGAATTTCAAATTCTTGCAGAACCCGTAATAGCTTAACTTGTAAATCCATCGGCATATCACCGATTTCATCCAAAAACAATGTGCCACCGTTTGCCACTTCAAAAAGGCCGGCTTTCCCCTGCTGATTGGCACCTGTAAAAGCTCCTTTTTCGTATCCAAACAACTCAGATTCCAGTAAGTCGCGGGGAATCGCCGAACAATTGATTTTAATGAATGGATGGCTTGCTCTGGAGCTGTTTTCATGAATGAATTTGACCACAACTTCTTTGCCTACACCTGAATCCCCTAAAATCAGGATCGAAGAATCCACTTTTGCCACTCTGGCTGCCAATTGAATAACTTTTTTCATTTTAGGGCTAGCGGCAATGACATTTTCCGTATGAATCAAAGCAGCAGAATTGGAGAGTAGCGGACTCGTAAGTTGTTCATTTTTGCGGCGCAACGCAATCGAAAGCAATACATCTAGTTTCAAATTGTTCAACTCAGAAATATCACGTACATTTAAGATGATATATTTCAGATGACCGTTTTCATCCATTACAGGATTTCCTGTTGCTAAAATTTCGACACCACGTACGCTAATCACTTCGGTGACAGTTTTTTTTGTTTTAATTATGATCTCTGTGATAGATTTTGAGATATATCCTTTTTGGAGTGCTTGCTTGGCTGTTTCTCCAATAAACTCCTCTGCTGAAAAACCAGTGATGCGCTGTGCAGCTTTATTAATTTCAAGGCCCTCGCCTTGTGGATTAAACACACATATACCATCAAAGCTATTTTGAAATGCTTGTTTATAAATGTCTGCCACCATTTCACCCCATTTAATTCGATTGAGTTGCTTTCGAATCAAAGCTTTCATTCTATATTATCTCAAAAGTCTAATAATTAAAACAGAAAAGCAGAATTCTCCGAAGAGATATTCTGCTTTTCTATATTTTATATACGTTCGAGGATAAGCGCCGTCCCCACACCACCGCCGCCGCTAATGGCAACCAGTCCACGTTTTTTTTCGGTTCTTTCCAATTCGTCTAAAATCGTAGCAATCAACATGCCACCCGTACCCCCAAGTGCATGGCCCATTGAGATAGCGCCGCCATTGACATTTACCTTTGAAGGATCGATTTTTTCATCTTGGATAAATTTTAAGACCGTCGCTGCAAACGCCTCATTATACTCAATTAAATCGATATCATTAAAATTCAAATTGGTCTGATCAAGCACTTTTTTGCAGGCTGCTTGACCGCCTGTCAGCAAATACGGACTAGCCGAAGTATTTGCGATGCCAAGAATTTTTGCACGCGGCTTCACGTTCAATGCCTTTGCAGATTGTTTATTACCGATGACTACTAACGACGCCCCATCCGCTAACGAAGGAGAATTTCCCGGATGATGCAGATGCTCAATTTTCCCGAGAGTAGGAAATGCCTCGTAAATTTTATCCTCCGCTTCACCTACCCCATATTTAATGAAGGAAGGCGTGAGTGCAGCCAAACTTTCTACTGTGCTGTTTTCTCGAATTAATTCATCTTTGTCGAGTAAAAGATTACGATTCTCATCATAAATCGGAATGATCGACGAGGCTAAATAACCGTTGTCTCTGGCATATGCTGCACGTTTTTGGGATTCCACTGCATATTCGTCCAATTCCCTTCTTGAAAACCCTTCTAACGCCGCGATAACGTCAGCGGAAACACCCATTTGTACGAATCCAGTTTTTTTACTGACCTCCCGATCTGCATACCATGCACCTTTATCGGAAAACATGGGTACCCGGGAAACGGACTCCACACCTCCTGCCAACACAACATTTTCAAATCCCACCTGTACTTTTGCGGCTGCTAAACCGACAGCATCTAAACCTGATGCACAAAAGCGGTTAATTGTTACACCACTCACTGTTTCCGGGAGCCCTGCATAGATTGCAGCGATTTTGGCCAAATTCCCTCCTTGATCTTTTACCTGTGTCACACATCCGAGAACAAAATCCTCAATCAACGCTTTATTGAATGAATGTCGTTCCTCCAGTGCATGTAACAAAGCGGAAATAAGCTGTATTGGCTGGACAGATGCTAAAGAACCGGATACTTTACCTGCTCCTCTGGGTGTGCGGATTGCTTCATAAATGTATGCATCCATGATACCTTCTCACTCCTTTTACCGGTCATACCTCTAATTTTACGTCTTCTGGTGAATTTAGGACCTGCTGTTTCAAATGATACTTCAGTATTTTGCCGACAGGATTACGAGGCAGCTCGTCGAGAAAGTACACGTATTCAGGTATTTTATATATCGCATAATCATGATCTTTGAAGTACTGTATTATTTCTTCTATTGTCAGCAAACTACCAGGATCTTTTAAAACGATACAAGCGCAGGCTTTTTCACCCATACGTTTATCAGGAAGACCGACAATCGAAACTTCCGCCACCTTGGGATGTGTTTGAAGTAAATATTCTACTTCTGCAGGGCTGATATTGACACCGCCACGGATGATGATTTCCTTTGTTCTGCCGACAAAGCGATAAAATTTCTGCTCTCCTTCTTTTTCAATGATTTCAAATAGATCACCTGTGCGGAAGTAACCTTCTTCATCAAAAAATTCATTTTGGGCATCTTCTTGTCCCCAATAGCCTGGAAATACGCTGGCCCCTTTAATACGCATTTCACCAGGTATACCACTTTCCGTTATGACGGATCCAGTTTTCACATCTACCAGCTTGCTTTCGAAGTAATGAGCAATTCTGGTCGTCCATTCCAGCCCTTTTACTCCTAGACGCGGAAAGTAATTGGCACGCTGTTCCGGATCGGGAATATCACGCGGATCACTTATAAATGTCGCCCCTTCATTTGAACCGAAATAATTAATGATGGAGATATCAAATTTATCTTGCCACCCTTTTACCATCCAGGGAGATAGCGGAGTAGAACCGGATCCGATTGCCCGCAGCGATGAAAAGTCTGCATTTTTTAGGATTCCTTCATTATTCAGCATTGCATTCAGCAAAGCCGGCGGGGCCAATGTATAGGTAGCACGGGCTGAAGCAATTTGGCGCAAAAATGTCGGAAGATCGAAAGGATGGTGCATGATCAAAGTGCAGTTTGTAAGTAACCAAGGGACGAACATACCCGCAATCCCTGCCATGTTAACCATCGGGAATGTATTCAGTAAAACCTCTTCTTCTGTAAATGCTGCCGCATCGACAGACGCATACGAAGAGATGATCCACTCATTATGTGTACGCGGGACGCCTTTAGGTGTTCCTTCAGTCCCGGATGTCCAGCAAATTGTAAACACATCATTCGCTGTGTTTTTTGTAGCAGTACAGATTTCTTCTGCTTTTTGACGATCTTTTTCAGACATGTTGAGATTATTTAAAGAGATTACACCTTCCGGCACATTGTCTCCCCAAGCAAAAATATGTTCCAATGAAGAAACTTCTGGTTTTACCTCTACAAAGTCCTGGGCGGCATGATGCTTTAAAATATTCGTCATAGTAATTATGGCTTTTGCTTCTGTAAAATTTAAAAGTGTTCTGTATTCATGTTTCCTATACTGAACAGGAAAGGGTGTCGCGATGGCACCGATTCGAAGGATTGCTAAATATGTCAGGAGCATTTCAACCGTGTTTGGCAGCTGAATTCCAATAATGTCGTCTTTTCGAATACCGTTCTTCAGCAAGTAAATCGATAGGGTTTCAACTCGTTCCAACAATTCTTCATACGTGTACTGCTGCGGAACTCCTGAGCAGATGGCTTCCCTATTTAATGGATCGGCTGCGGCTAGGGATTCCGGTTTGTTTTTGACGTTCCTCAAAAATAATTCATATAATGTTTCCGTTCCCCAAAATCCTTTTGCTGTATACTCATCAATCTTTTTTTGATCTGCCAATATCATATTCCCGCCCCCTCATTTTTAAAAGCTTGATGCATTCATTGTACGGTTTACGCTTCGGAACCGAAGAAATTCTCCCCTGAAATCCAAGTCGCATGGAAACCCATCGGCACACGGTGCGGCAGTGCAATTCTGGCAACCGGACCCAAATCAAACTGCTGAGCATCTAAAATTACCAGCTCGGATTTATTCGTAACCTCATTATGTGTATAACAAACCACATAGCCTTCATCCTCCGACTGGGCCTGTTTCTTAGGCGCAAACGCAGCTTCGGAACCAAAAAAATGCTCATCAAACAGATACTTTTGGGATTGGCCGGTCCATGTGTCGTACTTCACTAATCCCGTAAATTTTAATGTATGGGAAGAATCGATATGCACGTTGTAAGAATAACGACCTTTGCGCCCCATATAGTGCAGATTGATGGCAGGGAATTCCGTATTCAAATCATCCAATTCGCCTTCTTTTACAGCACCTGTCTTGAGATTTAAGCGCCAGTAATGGAGCTTTGCATTCAATTGTAAGAACTGCATCATTCTTTCAATGTCACTCTCAGTAGAGCGTTTGGGCGGCTCAGGCTGATCAACACGACAGCCGACAAGTACAATTTCATCGCCATCTTCCCATGCGTTGATAGAATGGTAGATATAGCAAGGATCTGCCTCAAACCAGCGAATTTCATTGGAATTCCCATGACGTGGAATCACACCGAAACGGCTTGGGATATTCTGATGAAATTCCACTTTATAGCGCCCCTTTTTCAATGCTTCCGTATTCGCAAAGAGTGGCAAATCCATTAGAATTGAATACTTCTCAGTTATCCACATATCGTGCGGGTTACGCGGACCAGGTAAATCGATTGGTACGCTATGCACATCCTTTCCGTCTGCCGAAACCACTCCGTACATCATATAAGGATATGAATTTCCATAATCGAAGAAAATGAATTCTCCTGTATTCTCATCTACTTTGGAATGTGCGGAAACATGTACTTTTAATTGGTCATTAAAGTTTTCCACACCTATCGTTTCCAGCGTTTTTGCATCTATTCGATAAGGTTCCCCCGACTTATACCAAAGACTTAAGAGATTATTATTGTGGTAGACAACATCTGTATTGGATGTGTTTTTCAATGGTTCAAATTTGGGATTTCCCGCTATATTATCTCTGAGACCAACCCATTCAGATTGCTTTGTTTTGTCTTCATACTCATAGCCTTTTGTATGAACATATCGGTTTCTGTAACTGACTTTCCCATCTTTAAAATAGACTGCGTGCAGCATACCGTCTCCGTCAAACCAATGATGACGGCCTGTTGGTTCATACTTTGGATTCGGACCGTTGCGAACATACACACCGCTGAAATCAGAAGGAATTTCTCCTTCAATGACCGGCAGTTCTTCGACGAAAAGCTCTTCTTCTGTAGGTGAATATAAAGGATCTTGTAAATAGGGATTTATTTCAGTTTGCATTTTAGTCATTTGATTTCCTCCTTGTGCATGTTCCAATAGTTTATTTGACTTAAACGCATTTGCGCTTTTTCATATTGTTCTACAAGCCCCGAAATAATGTCTGCAGCCGGTTGAATGTTTGTTACCGATTCTACGCCGTGTCCTGCTGACCAAATATTTTTCCATGCTTTTGTACCGGCTTGAGGATCACTGAAATTAATCGTCGTTTTCGGCTTTAACTTTTTCGGATCGAGTCCCGCTTTTTCAATACTGGGACGAAGCATATTTGCATGAACGCCTGTAAATGCATCCGTCATGACGATATCATCGAATTCCGCATCTACGACCATTTCTTTATATTCCACTTGCGCCATACTTTCTGATGTGGAAATGAATGAGGTTCCCATATAAGCTAAATCTGCACCAAGTGATTGGGCAGCAAGAATTCCGTTTCCTGTAGAAATCCCGCCCGCCAATATAATTAGGCCATCAAAGAATTGCCGAACCGCTTCCACGAATGCAAAGCTGTTCATATTCCCTGTATGTCCTCCAGCGCCCGAACTCACGAGGATCAGCCCATCAACCCCTGTCCGAGCAGACTTTTTGGCAAATTTTACCGAATTCACGTCAGCAAATACAAGCCCGCCATAACTATGCACAGCTTCAATGACTGTAGTTGGACTGCCTAACGCCGTAATCACGATTTTCGGCTGATAGCGTAAAATCAATTCCACTTCTTCCTTCAGGCGACTATACGTACGATGGGTAACCATATTAAGTGCCCAAGGAGCCGTTTTTTGACCTGACTTTGCATGCTCTTCTAATGAAGTGGTAATTTGAATCATCCACTCTTCTAATTGTTCAATCGTTCTGGCGTTCGGTGCAGGAAAAGAACCAATGACCCCATTCCTGCAACATGCCGTGACTAGCTCGGGATTAGATACTAGAAACATTGGTGCCGCGATGACTGGCAATACCATTTGGTCTGATAGTGCTTTCAACACATCTTCTTTTTTCCCCATTTATATCCCCTCCAAATAAAGACTCTTTCGAAATTACACTTTCACTAGTGTGCCAGTCTATATTGCAAGTATCATGCCAATTAAAACGATGTATCAGAATCACTGTTAGCAAGGATATTCGATTCCAAAAGTAATCAAAAGACATAAAAGTGAGTAGGATAGTAATCAGAAAATTAAGCCATTCCCATATTTCCCGCGCCAAGCAAGGATATTGAATATGGTATGAAACTTGCATATGTAGTAGGGGAGGAAGGAATTGAATATAGAAAGGTGGAATTGGAAATGTTATTTTATATTCGTGTCTCCGTGCAGCAAAAAGAATTATCAACGGAGGAGTTATGGGCTCTGTGGGAGAAAGAAATTGCCGTCGGGAGTAAAGCACTCCAGGCCGGCAAAATTGTCAGTGCCTATAAAGTGGCAGGCAGCAAAGAAGTCATTTTAATTTACGATGCAGATTCACACGATGAGTTAGATCGAGTATTCACAGCTCAGCTGCCATTGGCTGATTATATAACAGTAGAAGAAATGACACCCGTTCGTCCTTATTTAAATTTTGGAGAAGATGTAACAAAACGTTGGAAAAAATAATGATCTAGGAAAAGAGTTGACTGGAATGATAGTAGAAAAAATCATGTTTAAAAGTGAAGGAATTACTTGCAGCGGGCTTTTATATCGACCGTCGGAAGATGAAAACATCACCTTTCCAGCCGTAGTTATGGCTCATGGATTTAGTTTAGTTAAAGAGGTTTTTTTACCCGCGTATGCAAAGAGGTTTGCAGAATCAGGATTCGCGGTCCTCGTCTTTGATTATCGGAATTTCGGTGAAAGTGAAGGAGAAAATCGCCAGCACATGGATCCGATGATGCAAATTGAAGATTATCGTAACGCTATTTCATGGATGGCGTCTCAAAGCTTTGTCGATTCTGAACGGATTGGTATTTGGGGAAGCTCCTATAGCGGTGGTCATGTACTACAAGTGGGTGCTATTGATCGCCGTGTAAAAGCAATCGTCTCACAAGTTCCGACGATTCGCGGTCGTATTGGCATGGAGAAAAAGATGGGTAAGGACAATTTAGCTTCCTATACCCAAAAATTGATGCATTATCGGCAAGCACGATATGAAGGTGCACCTATTGAATATATTAAAGTCGTCAGTCAAGATGGGCAAAACTGTGCACAAACCCATCCCGAAGCGTACGATTGGTTTACGAATAAAGCAAAAAAATGTACATCCAATTGGAAAAACCGTCTGACACTTGAATCAATGGAAAAGTACATGGAGTACTTCCCCGCATCCAACGCCGACCTGATTTCGCCTACACCGCTATTAATGATAGTAGCCATGGAAGATGGGGTAACACCACCACAACCGGCTATCGATGTGTTTAATGAAAAAATTTCTGAACCGAAACAGTTGGTGAAACTACCAAAGGGGCACTTTGATTTATATGACGGGGAAACATTCGAACGAGCACAGCGGGAGGCTACACTTTGGTTTACCAAGCATTTAACTAAGGAGGCAAACAAATGGGTGCAGACTATATCAAGCCAAATTTAGAAGAATGGTTGGAAACCTTTGGTTATGAAACGTATACAAAAGTCCGTGTGTGTGAAACAGACTTATATGCACATGTCAATAATACAAGCTATAGTTTGTATTTCGAACAGGGTCGTGCGGATTATCTCGAGCATTTAGGGTTCTACGAAGAAAACTTAATGTTCGTCGTTGGGGATATTTATTGCCGATTCCACAGTCAAGCGTATGCGCGTGAGGAACTAGTGATTAAAGTACGCACATCCCGCTTCGGCACAAAATCATTTACAATAGAAAGCGTCATTCAACGAAAATCAACGGGGGAAGTTATCGCATCGAATTGGACCAATCTCATAATCGTAGATAGTAAAACAAAAAAATCGATAGTCATTCCTGAATGGGTGAAACAACGAATCCGTGATAACGAAAAAACACCGCAAATTTAGTATGATCTCTTATCGCTAGAACAACTTTAACAGAATCCACCATGCCTCTTTGCAAGGGAGGCATGGTGGTTCTTTTTTAGGAATAAGCATACAAAACCACATTCATAAGAAAATTTGCCTATCATTGAAGAAGTATTCACAATCAAAATTATCTAGCCGAGGGGTATTCATGAGAAAAACACATGCCGCACTTCGATCCCTTCCCCAAGATTCATCACCGCGAATGAATAATAAGGATTCGTTCGTTTATCCATCAAAGATCCCGGATTAATCAGCAGACACTTCTTAAAATAACGGAGCAAAGGAATGTGGGAATGGCCAAAGATTATGACGTCGACAGGCTCATCCACAAAAGCATCAAACGCACGCCTGTCCGTTGTTTTTCCGCTTCCATGACCGTGAACGATACCAATTCTAAAACCTTCTAGCGTAATGACCTCTCTTTCAGGCATCTTCTCCCTGATGTGTTCATCCTCCACATTCCCCTGCACTCCAGTAACGGGGGCATACGCCGATAGGATGTCATAAACCTCCAGCGTCGACCAATCACCGGCATGGATAATATGGTCCGCCTGATCCAACTCATTTAGGAATCTCTCAGGAAGCACGCTGCCTTTTTTCGGCATATGGGTATCCGATAAAATCACCACTTTCATTTTTTCAGCCTCCTGAACATTAAGTAGTGAACTTCCCGAAGATTATCCGAGCAATGCCTTAATGCTATTGGACACAAAGTCATTTACATTTTGGAACTCTCAAGTATTACTATTTTAACCACACTTTACTTTATGAATCTATCAATGTCATTTCCAATTCTTCCATTACGCAAATGCTCTTTATGTCAGACTATCAATAGATATTTGGCGGCTTTATTATTTACGGATTATATTTGTTGTTCGGCGTTATTACTTGCGATTTTCTAGCCAAATTAAAAGGACTTACAACTTATGAAAGGTCTGCACATGAAACTGATCTTAAATTGTACCAATCCAATACAGTGCCAATTCATATTATCAGATCCAGCAAGCAAGTAAGAAAGAATTCGTTATGAATATGGCAGCCCTTTTATTGAAGAAAGTGACAACATATAAATTGAAGGCATGTACATTCGTCTTGGTCAAATAAATAAACAGTCCGTCTATATGATTCAAAACCATCACAGACGACTGTTTATCCAACATACGTTAAAAGCGTATAATTATATCATGTTTTTAGTTAGTAGTTACGCTTTTTGACCATACGACTTGAACCTTTCTAACATTTGATCCATTTCTTCATCAGATAACAATATCGGCTCCCCTAATTGCTTGGCACGATAGTAGATCTCAGCACAAAACTCAATTTCTTCTGCTATATTAAAAGCATTTTCCAAATCTATTGCCCCTGCCAGCATACCGTGGTTCGCCAAGAATACTGCTTTTCGATCCTGCATTGCAGCAAATGCATTTTCAGCTAATTCATCCGTGCCAAAACTTGCATATTCGGCACACCTAACATTTCTACCGGCATAAGCTACTAAATATGACACCGCAGGTAATTCCCATCGTAAGGAAGCTAAAGTTTTGGCAAAGGTAGAATGTGTATGCACTACTGCATTTATGTCTTTGCGTTCCCTATAAAAAATAGAATGCATGCTCAGCTCACTGGAGGGCTTATTTTTTCCATCTATTATATTGTGTTTTAAGTCCAATACCACAATATCTTCTGGTGTTAATTTCTGATACTCAATACCACTCGGACTTATAGCCATCAAATTTTTATCGCGATTAAAGACACTAATATTCCCTCCTGTGCCCTTTGTTAACCCCTGTGTAATTAATTTATTACAGAACTCAACTATTTTCATTCTTTCTTGTTCTAATAACATCTATTTCCTCCTTTAATTGTTCGTGCGATTACTTTGCAACAATTACATGAACACCGGATTCTTTATACTGTTTCAAGCACTCTGATTGTTCATGTGTATGCTCTTGTGAACGGTCTGTAATTAAATAATCAATTTGTTCAGCATCACAAATCTTAAAGAAAGCAATTGTGTTTATTTTTGATTGATCTGCCAACAGAAAAATGTCAGTCGATCGTTTTATTATTGCTTGTTTCGCTTCTCCTTCATCCATCAGAAAGTCCGTTACCCCATCTGAATAGTTAAAAGACTTACATGATATAAAAGCTTTATCGATGTTGATTGAATCTAGGTACTTAGACATCCCTGAACCAATAACGGAAAGTGAAGTACGGCGGACAAAACCACCTAATAATATGACGGGTATTTCAGGATCCTCTGCTAACTCAATAGCTATATTTAAATTGTTCGTAACAACTGTTACTTTACGTTCGAACTTAATAAACCGACTCAATTCTAATGCTGTAGTGCTAGCGTCAAATGCAATCACGTCACCGTCATTAATATATTTCATAGCCTCTTTCGAAATCAGTTTTTTAGCCAGTGAATTTGTACTTTTCCGGATTTCAATAGGGCTCTCCCATTCACGATCACTTAATACCTTTAAACGCACACCACCGTATACACGGGTAACTCGGTTCTCTTTCTCTAGCTTGTCAATATCACGTCGGATCGTCATTTCTGATACTTTAAATGTCTCGCTCAAATACTGGATTTCAGCGTAATCTTTGGTTTTTAGTATGTCAATTATTTTTTCTCTACGTTCTTCAGGTAAGATAACCATAATTACTCACTTTCCATCTATTGATACTTGTATTTTATTCAAATAGTTTCTTTAAATTCTCTTCAAAGGGAGCACGGACTATGCCTTTTTCCGTAACTATAGCTGTTATATTTTCATGAGGTGTAACATCAAATGCCGGGTTAAACACTTTAACATCTTTAGGTGCCGTAAACTCACCAAACCCTTTAATTACTTCATGTGAATCTCGTTCTTCAATCGGAATTTCAGCACCTGTTTTTGTTTGCATATCAATTGTAGGTGTTGGTACCGCTATATACATTGGGATATTAAAGTTTTTTGCCAGTATGGATAAATTCAATGTACCGATCTTATTTGCCACATCTCCGTTCGCAGCAACTCGATCAGCACCCACAATTATAGCATCTATTTCGCCTTTACTCATTATCACCGCTGCCATACTATCGGTAATTACGGTAACATCTATACCTGCTTGGTGCAATTCAAATGCCGTTAAATTCGAGCCTTGCAAACGTGGTCTGGTCTCATCTGAATATACTTTAAAATCCCAATTCTTTTCTTGTGCTAAATACATTGCGGCTGTAGCAGTACCATACTTCGTGGTAGCTAATGCACCTGCATTACAATGGGTCAGCAGTCCACACCCATTTGATAATAAACTTAGCATATTTTCACCAATTTTATAGTTAATTTCTTCATCTTCTTTATGAATTAACTTTGCTTCTTCAAGTAATTGCTCTTTCAATTTTCCAACGGTTAATTGATCGTTTTTTTGCGCAAAGTCTATCATTCGATCAATTGCCCACGACAAATTTACCGCTGTTGGGCGTGAAGTAGCAAGATAATCTCCTAATTTCTTGTATTCTTTTTGAAACTCAGACATTGCCGATGTTTCAATTGACTCCGCCCCTAAATACATTCCATAAGCAGCTGCTACTCCGATAGCAGGTGCTCCTCGAACAATCATATCTTGTATGGCATCCCAAACACCTTGAATTGAATCAAAGCTTTGATATGCAACCACATTGGGTAGGACTGTTTGGTCCAATAAAAATAATTTATCTTCTTTCCATTCAATAGTAGTAACTTGCTTTGACATATTGTCACCTCATAATTTTTTCTATTTTATCTTGTAAAAGCTCTAAATATTGATCGCCCGTTAGCAAAGACGCTCGTTTCATAATGCAATCTTTTGCAAAGAGTACACAAATCTTTTCTGCCTTTTCTCTCGCTTCGGGTTCCTCTATACCCACAATATCCTTCACTTTTGCCAACCCAACAATACGACGAATAATTTCCAACCCACAAATGCCGGCCGTATCCTCCATTACTGTATGGAGATAATGGTTTTTAAACCCACCTTCTTTGGCCAATCTATCTATTGCACCGTCATTCCATTTTACAATAAATTTCTTCTGGAACTGATCAATGAAACTAGCTATTGTTCGCTTGCTCCATTCAACATACGCTTCTTCCCCCGCAACTACTGCTCTGACGTGAGCAAATACTAAGTTGGCTATCAGATTGCCGACGTCATACCCAATTGGTCCATAAAATGCAAATTCAGGATCTATTACCTTTGTTTGATCTGGTGTTACAAAAATTGAGCCTGTATGCAGGTCGCCGTGTATCAAAGCTTGAGCATTATTCATAAATGCAAATTTCAATTTTGCTGCCTCTGTACGCAATAATTGATCCTCATAGATTTGTTGGCTTATCCAGGCTTGTATCGGGCCGAATAATTCATTGCGTTTATTATGGTCCGTAAAAGGCTCTGTATAAACCAGTTCCTCTGAGATTTCACATAGCTCAGGATTTATAAAGGTCTTTACTTGCTCTTTCTTTTCTTTATGCTCCATAAATACATCTGTAGTAGGCAATAACGTATCTACAATAAATGTAGACATATGATCTGCCAGATGTGGATAGATTTGATAATGAATTAATCCATCGCGTAAAATACGGAACTCAGATAAATCCTCCATCGCAAAACAATTCATAACTGCATCATACCCATATAGGTCAGGTCCAAATTCCGGTGCATATTTCCGATACATACTTAATACTTCAAATTCAATCTTAATTCTATTTGTCGATAAATGAATATCTTCAGAAATCCTTGCTACAGTACCAGCCTGTTTGATGATGATTGATTTATTGGTTTCGGTCTCCTTTATACGATACACATAGTTTAGATTCCCATCACCAATCTCCTTCACTTCCAAAAGAGCTTTTTTATCAAAAAAAGTAATTTTTTCTTTCACATATTCGGCAACGTCCGACTCTTGCATTAAAAAGTATTCATCAAATTTCGACATCTTGCTCTCTCCCGTCTTAAAACTTTTTCTGATTATAATAGGTAGATGCCAGTGCAAGGGCTAGTACTAATCCTTTTACTATGTTTAGCGAGTAATACGGCACAGACATCATGACTAATCCATTTTCTAAAACCCCTACAAGGACTGCTCCGAAAAATGTACCGATTGCATTTGGCTTACCTTTTCCAGCAAATGAGGACCCGATAAACGCGGCGGCAACTGCAGGCATCAAGTAACCTGATCCCGCATTTATTTGTGCTGATCCTATATACGAAGCAAGTATAATCCCGCCAAGTGCCGCAAAAGTAGTAGATATAATATAGGCTAAAGTACGGTAACGTTTAACCGGGATCCCCGATAAACGCGCTGCCTCAGGATTACCACCTATCATGTACATATAACGACCATGCTTTGTATGATTCAAAAATATATGTACAAGTGCAACAACCAAAACCATAATGATAATGATCCAAGGCGTTTGACCTAAGTACGTAAACATCTTTGGCAATGTTCCTACTGTTGGCGATCCATCTAATCGTGGCATTCCTTGACTAATGGATCCCCCTCCCGTATAAGTCATAGCCACTCCTTCAAAAATAAACATTGTAGATAAAGTAGCAAAAAGGTCAGGAATTTTCACTTTAACAATTAAAAATGCATTTACTGCCGCTACGGATAAAGTAATTAAGATCGCTAACGGTAAAGCGATACCTAAAGGCATATTGAACCAAATAAAGAATGAGATAATTAAAGAACTTGATAACGTTGCTGAAGAACCAATCGATAAATCAAATCCATTAACAGACAGTGAAACTGTTAGTCCAATTGCAATAATAGTTACAATGGAAATACTTCGAAATATATTCACGACATTTGAGCTTGTCAAAAATAGGTCCGGCAACATAAAAGTAAAGAATATAATAATCGCGACGATCGCAACTATGGTTCCCCACTTATTTAATGCTTCTAATAAATTTAAGGAAGACTTATTTTGTTTTTGTTTGACCATCGTATTTTTCATAAGTTTATTCTCCCCCAGTTGAATAATACATAATTTCTTCCTCATTTGTTTCGCTTGTTACTACCTCTTTAACAATTCGGTTGTCATACATAATATAGACCCTGTCCGTTATCGCCAATATCTCTACTATTTCACTGGAGGCATACATAATCGCTTTTCCTCTTTCAGCTAAGCCTTCTATTAATTGAAATATCTCTGATTTCGCGCCAACATCAACGCCCTTTGTAGGTTCATCGAACATATAGACGTGCGCATTTGATTGTAGCCATTTACCTACAGCTACCTTTTGTTGATTTCCACCAGATAATAAAGCTACTTTTTGATTCTCAGAAGGCGTTTTAATCCCCAAGTCTTTTATCATCTTCACTGCAGCAACCTTCTCTTTCTTTGTATTCAGGAATCCTAATGACGTGAAATTATGCAGACTAGGTGCAGATAAATTACTAAAAACCGGTTCTTCTACCAAGACCCCCTCTTTTCGTCTCTCCTCCGGCACTAAAGCAAATCCCTCTTTAACGGCATGATAGGGTGAGCTTGGCTTAACTAATTTACCGTTTACCATTATTTCTCCACTATCAATTGTATTATCGCCAAATATCGTTTTGCATAACTCCGTTTTTCCTGCACCAACCAATCCTGCAATTCCAACAATTTCGCCTGACTTAACGGAAAAACTTGCGTTGTCAAGAGTACCTTCTTTATCCGTCAAGTTACGGATTGATAATACTTCTTCTCCTATCACCGACTTTTTCTTTACATAATCATCTACCATATTGCCGCCTAGCATATCGTCAACTACTTCTTTGATAGACGTGCTTTTAATAGGTCGACAAGATACAAATTCTCCATCTTTCATAACTGTTATATCTTCACAAATCTCAAACAATTCAGGTAAGCGATGTGAAATAAAAATAATTCCTACCCCATGCATACTACATAAATTACGAATAACTCTGAACAGTTCTTTCGTTTCAGCCGTACTTAATGGAGCAGTCGGTTCATCTAAAATTAAAAACTTAGGTTTTTGTACAAGTGATCGCGCAATCAATACCATCTGCTTTTCTGCCAGTGTTAATCTAGAAACAAGCCGTCTTGTCGGTAGATTGATATGCAGTTCTTCCAATACCTCTTTTGCTCTTTTATGTGTTTGTTTCCAATTAACAAAGTGTTTGCCACCCATATCATTTGCTAGTGAATCAAGCATGATATTTTCGCCCACAGTCAAATACGGTATAAGCGCTGTATCAACTTCTTGGAAAACGATATCAATACCCAGCATCTTAGCCTGCTTCGGATTTCGGATTTCAACCGCTTTCCCGTCTAGTAAAATTTCACCCTCGTAATGGTCATAGGCACCCGATAACACTTTCATTAAAGTCGATTTCCCCGCACCATTCGCACCAATTAATGCGTGAATCGATCCAGATTTCATCGCAAAGTCCACGCCTTTTAATGCCTTTACACCTGGAAACTCAATGAAAATTTTTTCCATTTCCAACTTCATTTAATCACCGACTTTCTAATTTAAATAAAGAGCGCATGAGCGCCCTTTCATTTACCTATCACGTAACTTTTTCATCCACTCTTCATTGAAATCATCCGATGTACCCCAACCCTCAATAACATCGCCAAGGTTTGTCATATTAGTAGAGTCTGTTAAATCTTCCTGTTTAATTAATCTAGGTTCCAATTTGTAATCCGAAGGTGTTTCCTCGCCAGCAATCTTTTTGGATAGCAATCTCATGTTCATAATTCCGATTAGTTGTGGGTCCACTGCAGCAGTAGATAACCATGTGCTTCCGTCTTCTAGCATTAAATTAATATCTTGATTGGAAATATCAATTGAAATCAAATCTATATCAGAACGCTTATTATCCTTTAATGCGTTAAACCCGCCTTTTGCCAACTCATCCCATGATCCCCAAATAGCATCTACGGATCCCTCTTTGTACTTTCCAAGGATGGAACTTACGCTTGCCGAAACATCTCCTTGAACATTTTGCATATTTGCAGGTCCGATTGTTTCTAACGTTTCTAGTTTGCCGTCTTTTTCATATTGCTGATAGACTTCTTCACGGGAATCCAGTGGAGGAATTCCACCCAACCATAGTTTGATTACTCTTACAGGCTTACCATCTTCGGAAAGCTTTGCAATTTCATCTAGACTCAAACGAGCAAGTTCATGATCGTCCTGAACAGTTGATGTAATCCCATCGTTATCTGCCACAGTATCAAATGTAACTACCTTAATGTCTGCATCTAATGCCATTTGAATTAAGTCCTTTGAATATGCCTCTTTCCCATGCGAAATTATCAAACCATCATACTTTTTTTGAATAGCTTGTTTCACTAAATCTTGGAATTTTGCATCATCACCGTCAGAGATAAAAGTATCTACTTTAAATCCAAAACTCTCACCTTCTGAGCGTGCGCCATCTAAAAATTGTTTTGTATGATCATCAGATGGAAGATTTCGTATAACAGCTATCTTCACATCATTTTGAATTTCCTCAGGCACACCCTCAATCTTTTCCTTTGGTTCACTTGTAGGCTCTGAATTACCACACCCAACCAGCGCCAACATTAAAGCTATAACAGTAAATAAAAAAAATTTCTTCATCCTCTTTCCTCCCCCTATGAAATCGCTTTCAAATTATTATTAACACTATATAACACCTTTTAACACTCGTCAACATATTTTTAAACCTTTCAAGTAATT
The DNA here is from genome assembly GCF_019748715.1 of Sporosarcina aquimarina. Lineage (GTDB taxonomy): Bacteria > Bacillota > Bacilli > Bacillales_A > Planococcaceae > Sporosarcina > Sporosarcina newyorkensis. The sequence continues at coordinate 70,784 of NZ_JACLBZ010000035.1, forward strand.
GAGTTTATATTTTACTATTTTAGCCGTCACAGTGCTAAAACAATAATATTTTATTCATATTATATTCTTAAATTTTGCTATTTATGATTTCTTTCAAGTCATCTCAACTAACTTCACATTAAAACAGTTTAACGAATGATTTTATGTGTTATTTTATTAACATCTAATGACATTTTAAATCTGATGACCTTACTAACCTATCAGAACAAGATCTTTAAAGAAGAAAAACTCGGATGAAGAACTGAGTGAACCGGCTCTGCCTGTCTACCGTAATCATCAAGAAGTAGGAAAGTGTTTGCATCAATCATCAAAACATCCCGAAAATGATGGTGAACAAGAAAAAAATCTGTTCGTTGTATACCAGAAATAAACAAACGATCGTTTTTTTGTTCGAGTAGGATACCGTGCGATACTTGAAGTATTCTAAAACTTCATCAATGATAACTGTTGGTTGAAACACCTTTACAAGACAAGTTTTAATCGACCTTCTTTTGTAGTGGGTGAGTGGTATGGAGTTTAAAGGGGGGATGTGGATTGGACGGATCCAAGCTGCTTGATAGATGATATTGTATAAAAAAAACAGCTTATTAGGAGATCAAGATGAAAATTAGGCATGCTCTTTCAATTTGAGAATGGGTTTATGAGAATTTCTATATTATTTAAGATATTAGCCCCCTAAACACACTTTAATCCATTAAGGAACTAGTACCTTAATGGATCCTCACCCTGCTATTGATAGCACTTCTCTTGATCCCTCAGATTTCAAGAAACACGTGGATGTGAGAAATACATCCGACAAAGTGAACAATATTAAAAGTTACCATGTCCCTAAACAAAGTTTTTTGCAAAATAGTAAATAGAAAGGATCCAAATTTGACCGTCGAGTTTTTAAGTTTAATGTAATGCCAGTGATTTCTCATTAGTCTTTAAAAATCCTCCCATTCGCTCGGCTTTCCTCATAAAATAAAAAAGAAGGAACCCTAAAGGCTCCTCCTCTCAACTATCATAATCTTTAGATCAATTGTTATATTTGTTAACGCGCTCTGTAAAGCCGATTGCCTGCTCTAGAGCATATCCCAACTGATACAGCAACCCCTCACTCCAATGCTTTCCAATCAATTGAACGCCAATTGGAAGACCGCTTTCAGATAGACCACATGGCAATGACAAAGACGGATTTCCGGTGTAATTGGTAGGTGAAGTCAACCGAAGAAGTGCACTGCGAACAGATTCAGTTTCTGTCCCAATCCGAACTTCTCTTTGTCCAATATCTGTAGGCAGGATAGGAAGTGTAGGAGTTAGCAGCGCATCCACTTCATTAAATACCAAATTATATTCCTTAATTAAAGAACTACGCTTTATTTGGGATTGAACATACTCATAACCTCTGACAGATTGACTTGCAATCAGACGATCATAGACCTCTCGATCCAACTCATCTTTATGGTTTTGCATCGTTTCTTGGTGCACTGCAGTTGCTTCTGCTTGGATCGTCACTATTTGGGCAGTGGCGATATCCCGCATAACCGGCATGTTGACAAGCTTGACTTGTATACCTATTTGTTCATATAACTTTATGCAACTTTCCACTGCATCGCTTACTTCTTCTTCAATCCGCTCAAAATACCAGTCAGGAATTCCAATCTTCAATCCGCTAACGTCTTTGCTAATCCGTTCGGAATAATCTTGTACGTCTCTTTGAACAGAATGAGGATCCTTAAAATCATATCCAGCCATCACATTCAATAATAGCGCATTATCTCGTATGGTATTAGTCATCGGACCTATATGGTCAAGTGTATAGGCTAGTGGAAAGGCCCCGACTTTACTGACCAACCCAAATGTCGGTTTCATACCGACCACGCCACATGCAGAAGCCGGAATTCGAACTGATCCACCTGTATCAGTTCCGATAGCTCCTGCAACCATGCCCGCCCCGACTGCTGCTCCCGAACCACTACTCGACCCACCCGTAATTTTCTGAGGGTTGTAAGGGTTATGGCATGTACCAAAGAAGGAGCGATCTCCGGTTGGTCCATAAGCAAATTCATGTGTATTTGTTTTCCCTATGATTACTGCTCCAGCCTCTTCTAACCTATTCACAACTTCAGCATTCATTTCAGGATAATGATTTTCGTATACTTTCGATCCCATCGTCGTCCGGATTCCATGAGTGTTAATCATGTCTTTTATCGCTATGGGGATACCGTGCAATTGACCTTTAAAGTTTTTCTTCTCCGCTTCTTCATCCAACTTTACCGCAGCTTGCCGGGCCTCTTTTGCTGCGACAGTGATGAATGCATTGCATGCAGGATCTCTCTCCGCAATTTTATCCAAACTAGCTTCAACAAGTTCAACAGATGAAACTTCCCCTGCTTTGATTTGCTGAAAAAAGGACGTTAGTGTCATTTATGCCATCCCCCCTTTTAGCTTTACTTTTTGTTGTCGTTGACCAGGTTTTACAAAAATCATGCAGAACATCCCGATTGCCGCTGCAACTGCAGCTGCCGTGAACATTGCAGAATAGCCATGGCTGACAACAAGGAAACCAGTAAGTATCGGCGCAATAATTGTTGCCGTGTTTGTTATGAAGTGTGTAATCCCGCCAAATGTACCAGCACGGCTTGGCTCTGTGTCAATGATGACAGACCAGTAGACCGAGTTAGGTAGTGAGTTAAATGCATTACCGATACTCATCAAGACCATCACGCCGGTAATTGAATTTGCCGTTGGAATCAGCATAAAACAAATAGCAGTAAGCAGGAGCGATACGACTGCCAGTCCAGAACGTGCAATTCTGAGACTGCCCGTCTTCATCCGCAGGTAATCGGAAATTTTTCCTCCGAGCAGCACGGTAAAACACGCTCCAATCCAAGGAATCATGCCCAAATACCATAGCGACGATAATTGGAAACCGAACTCGTCCTGCAAATATTTCGGCGTCCAGGTTAAGAGAAGGAAGTTAATGTATTGGAACGCGAAATAACCGAATGCATTAAAGACAAGAGTGGGATTTTTGAAGAAATGATACCACCGGATTGAGTCATCTTGCGGGTTGACAACTTTTTCGTTCGGCAACAAGTCTTCAACAGAACGGATTTTCTCAAGTTCTTCTTTTGAGACTTTCGGGTTTTGTTCCGGCAAGTCCGTAAACATTCGTGACCAAAAGAAAACCCAGATAATCCCGAGTGCACCCAGCAAGATGAACATTACTTTCCAACTTGTAAAGTACAACAGTCCCACCGCGACCGGTGCTGTCAACATTGCACCAAGCGGTGTACCGAGAAGTCCTAAAGAAACTGCAAACCCGCGTTCTTTTGGAGTAGCCCAGTTGGCATTCGTCTTATTGATCGTTGAGAACGTGGGACCTTCTGCAAAACCGAACAATATCCGGACTACAGCAAATCCAGTAAGCGCAGATCCTCCAAACAGAATCAGACCAATATCACCGGCGAATGCGGTTGTAACGACAAAGACGGACCAACCTATCCCGACCAAAATCCATACAAATTTAGGTCCCTTGCGATCCGCTAGGATTCCTCCGAAAAGTGAACCAAATAAGTAACCAAATCCGAAGTAGCCAAGTACTGCCCCCCAGGAAATCGGGTCGAATCCATATTCTTTAATGATGTCTGCCTGAGCATACGAAATAGCTCCACGGTCAATGTAATTAATGATTACCATAATGACCATCATTAACATGATCTGATAGCGATAATTCTTTTTCAGCATTTTAATCCCCCATTCCTCATTCTTTAGTAAACGCTTGCATGACTTGATTGATAAGTAATAGTTTTTTTACTACTTTCTTAGTTATAACACCCAAATATTTATCGAACAATTCAATTTTAGTGATTATTCTATGCATTCCGCCATATATACAAGGCGTTTGAATGGTGTTCTCCCATCTTAAATGAGTAAGTAAAAAGAGGTAACAAGAAGGGCAACTTTGGGTATACAAGAAGTGGGATCATCGGAACACATCCTTTAGATGTACGTTTTTAATAAAAAACAACCGTTAGGGATCTTTTTCCCACAACGGTTGATTATCGCCTTTACGGCACTTATATACATATACATTCGGAACCTATGCATTGTTGCATAACCACTTTGCATTTCTGCATTACTCTTCTTTAAAGTAACGTTTCAGCTTCCGGCTCACTGTGGATTGGTCAATCTGCAAAGCTCTTGCAATTTGAGTAGTAGAAGCATATTTCTTTCCTGCCAGTTCCAAGAGTTGTTGCTCCACCAATTCTACTGCACTTTTTAATGGCATGATTTCATAAACTTGGACCGCCTGTTCGTTTCTATTGATCAGATCGAGCGAGCTTGGCAATGCTTCCGGTCCTATCTCTTGACCCTCGGATGTAACATAAAGCCTCTCGGTAATATTCCGCAGCTCTTGGACATTTCCAGGCCAATCATATTTTTCGAGTGTTTTAAGCACATTAGGGTTAATCTTTCTATCGTCCTTATAGAGCTCGTTTAATTCCTTCAAGAAGTGGATGATAAGTGGAATGATGTCCTCACGGCGCTCCCGAAGTGACGGCACCTCAATCGGCACGACATTCAAATAGTAATAAAAGTCTTCCCTGAATTTGCCTTCCTCAAGCTTAACCTTCAAGTCCTCACTCGCCGTAGCAATGATTCTAACATCCACCTTTTTTTCTTCCAAAATTCCTCGTTGCAGCGCACGCACTAGTTTAGCCTGAATAGACATAGGCATTTTGTCGACTTGTTCCAAGAATAAAGTCCCTGAGTTTGCCATTTCTATCAACCCAAGACGGTCCTCTGCCCCAAGCAGTTCCTTTTCCAACATTTCAGCAGAGACTGTTTCACAGCTGGTGACCAGCAATGGACCACTGCTGCGGTTACTCCATTTGTGAATCAGCGTAGCAATCCCTTCTTTGCCGACTCCCGATTCGCCAAGCAGGAGGATTGGTGAGTCCGCTTTCGCAACCCGCTGCGCAAATTGAATTACCTGTCTCATTCCAGCACTCCTGGCGATGAATCGTCGTTCCAATGCTTCATTCTCACGGAGTTGCTCGATCTCTTGTCGGTATCCTTCCATCATCTGTTTCAGCAAATCAATTTCGCCTTTCAGTTCCTTTAACTCCGTTACATCTCTCGAAGCGTTCACCACACGAAGTATGTTCCCATTAGAATCCTTTATTGGCGTACCAACTACGAGGAGTCGTCGACCCATCTTAGTTGTTTGAACAAGCGAAACCTTTTCCTCGCGCTCCAGAACTTCACGAGTAACAGACGGTGTAAACACTCCTTCTGCCTCAAGCTGATATACCGTCTTCCCGACAAGTTCGCTTTCCTTATAACCCCATAGCCGCTCACTAGCTGCGCTCACCCGTAAAGTCTGACCTTGTCCATCCGATACATAAATTACGTCATACGAGTGGTCAAAGATTGCCTTGAAATCGAGCAGCAGATTTCGATACGTATCTATTCCAAGTAAAAGTTGATCCAATTCTTCTTCCGTTTGCAGAAGCAGATAATCCCCGTTTTCGTACTTCTCTATTTTTCCAATCAACGTCTCTCCATCTATGTTGCACCTAATCATTTTAAATGTCTCGGATGCGGAAACAGTTTCTATGTAATCCATTATATATGACCCTTCAGATATAGCTGCACTCTTAAACTTTTCCCTAGCATAAAGATTTAGCGACTTGACACAGCCCTTGTCGTCCAAAACCACAAGGCCAATTGGAGCAGTTTCAAAAAGCAATCCCATTCCTTCTGCAATTAACCTATCATCATATTTGATCATCCCGACTTTTAACGAATCTTTGTACTCCATCTGCCTCATTCTCCCTTCATTTCTACTGAGCATTTGACACTCACTTTTATTTCTACCTCCTGTTTAAGTAAGCCCTGATGCGTATGCAAAAATATATGTTAAAGTCCAATAAAACAGCCGGGTTGTAATCAGAATTTATGTAAGTAAAAAACCGGGGAGAAAAGCGATATACTAGAAGAACCGCCCATAATTCTATTGAATAAACCACAATCTCTCCTGTACTAACATTTCTTCCATCATATCATAACTTTAAACAGGTATTTATACATGAAATTACTAGCAGGCTTGTACGGATAGATACTTGTTGAAATGCATATAGTTCAGATTTAATTTCAATTTATATAAAGTTCTCCCCTCTATCACTCTCACAAATTCCAATTGATGGTACCGATAACATGCAAAAGAAGGTCACATGCACCGCTAAAATTTAGTGCCAGTTTGCGAACAAAAATGACAGTTCTAATAATCGCATTTGTTTTTTGCATAAGTGACACAGATTAGTTGATAGTTATTCTTCATAATGTCATTAGTTGGACTCTAGATTATACATGTTCCATACGTATCAGCATGCTAATGTAGTGATCGATCTGCAGTCTAAGTATTGAATTTTAGTGCGGTGACGGTGGGGAAATAAGAATAAATTTATAATAAAAAAATGCTAATTCTTAAGAAAATAAAACAGGAGTGGAAGCCATAATTTTTGCCCCCCTCCTTGTATTAACATTTTACAATTCCTCTAAATTTCGTTCATTCCATGAGTATGATTTAATGAATGTATAACCACCATTAGAGTTTTTTAATCAGAGAGGCGGACTTAAGTGATATAAATTAAGTGTCAGCATATTTTTTGTTTGTTGTGCTATCGAGAGATGGGCTACTCGGAGAAATACTCGACAAATATGACGAAGATTACAACAACTTATTTGAAAAGTTTCCTGAAGAGCGTAATACAATTGCAAAGACAAAGGCATTTACATACTTGGCACTGTAATTTTAAAGCTACTCAGTCTACTATAGGTGAATTCCCGTTCTTACAAGACGTCAATGCATGAAAAAGTCCGAATATCCTCTGTCTCACTTCCGTTTTTTGTATCTCACGAATCGTTAAAATAATAGAAATACTCTTGCATCTCCTATTAACTACGACTCATTCGACGCCCTTGTCTTCAGTCCCCATTTTCCTCATGCTCCGCATATAATATTCCAACGCTCCTGAACCAAGCGAAACCCCGAGGACAATAAAAATAAGACCAATGAAATGAGCAGGCAACAGCTTTTCACCTAAAAATAAACCTGCACCAATCAATGAGAAGAACGTATTTAAGTTCAGAAAAATCGAAGCTCCGGCTGCACCAATCTTTTGAATCATTGAGTTATAGACCATATGACCGATAGCAGTTGCAAATAGGGCAGAAAAGAGAAAAATCAACCATATCGAAACAGAGCCAGTGCGCAAACTCGTGATACCATTCGGCTCTTTCCAAAGAGCAATCAGCAGCAGAAACAGGGAACCAATTAACAACATATAACCGGTCAGCAGTCTAGCATCCATCTTTTCAGAGGCTTTTTTTATAATGATAGTTTGTCAAATTAAGCGCAACAGTT
>NZ_JACLBZ010000036.1 GCF_019748715.1 Sporosarcina aquimarina
GGGACGCTTTCTTACCTCTAGTCAAGGGTTTTGTTAGAATAAAAGATACGTACTATGATTTACTATCCGAATAGGCGTGTGAAACCACAGCTAGTGAGCACCCCGGGATTTCCGCTCCAGACGGTACGCTTTCCGGGGGGCGTGGCCTTGAGCCTCCTCGTTCGCTTCGCTTCCTGCGGGGTCTCAAGACGCACGCTGATCCCCCAGGAGTCGACCGTCTTCCGCTCCAATCCTATATAGCGAGCGAAAGAAGCCATCCCCCGTCATGATCTAATTGCTTAAACTGAAAAAATTAGTAAAATCTGAGCTTTATTTTTGCATATGCTAAATAGACCTAACGAATTGCTGTTTTTCGAAAGGAGAAATGTGCTATAGTAAAGCTATCCTTTTACGCACTAGCCATGGCGAATGCATAGTTATAGGGGATGCTGTGTTGAATAAGGTGAAATGCGACTTTCAGGAACTTATTCACACAAGCGATCACCGCAACCTTATGAGGCTTACTCTGGGGTTGCTTTTTTAATTGGTCATAGTAATCAACAATGGTATTTTGTGTTCGTTTTCGTAAAGAAATCATGGAAATAACCATGAAGTACAGAATCTTCCTTAACCTACGGTTCCCACGTTTATTGATTCGATCTTGATAGTGGAGCTTCCCTGACTGATACCGTTGAATATCAATACCGGCGTACGCATTCACCTGTTTGTTATTTTGAAAACGGCGAATGTCTCCCAACTCTCCAATAATCCGAACAGCGGTAGCTTCTCCAATGCCTGGAAAAGATATGAGCACTTGAAAATCGCTACGTTCCTTTGAAAGTTGGACCATCTGTTTGATGATCTCTTTTTTCTGGCGTTTCAGTTCTTTGACTCGTTGGGCACACTCCTTTAGGTGCTGACACCGCACATCTGTCGCCTGAATGGCTGGATAGGAATTTTCAGCAGCTGCCAGTAGAAGTGCTGCCTTTTTCTCCGCTTGTTGAAGTGATATATTTTTGAGCGAAGTCTCTTTCACTCGGCTCTGTATCTCTTCCAACGATAAACCCTTTATCAAATCTGGATGAGGGTAATGTTGTACGATTTGTAAGAAGTGAAGAGAACTCCTAGAGAACACGTCTTCCAATAAGGGAAAGCTTAACTGCAGAAATGCATGTAATCGGTTCGCATATTGTCGACTTTCATGTTCTAAATCGTCGTAGTACCTTCCCAATGCCCGCATTTGTTCAAAATATTCTTCGTGTACATAGGTTTTATTCCGCTCTGTCTTGAAATGCGATTTAGCTAGTTCATGTGCATCGCTGATATCCGTTTTGTGTCGCCGCATACTACCTGTAGCCATTTGTAGTTTAGCTTGTAGAGGATTTATCCGGCTATAAGGATATTGCTCGTTCTGTAGGAAGCGCTCTAGGCCCTGCGAATAAACACCGGTTGCCTCGAATACGATTTCTGGTAGTTGACCGTCTAGTTTCCTAACCGCACACTAAGTAACCCGAACCTTTTGTATTTTTTGCGATCGTTCGTCTTTCA
>NZ_JACLBZ010000037.1 GCF_019748715.1 Sporosarcina aquimarina
TAAGTTTTGTTCAGTTTAGTGTTGACAATCCACCCTGTGGTTTTGGGGGAAGGGAGACCACTGTTTATTGATATAAGACAGAGGTTGAATTTGAAATTGATTAACACCACAACTTATTCTTCCGGCGTTGTTCAATTAATCTACCATTTGGATAGAAATTAAATACAAAAATGTCATTAGGCAATATTTGTTAGTAAATTTTACAACAATCGTGTGCAATTCTTGAACGAGAATTTTCGTTTGTTCAGAAATAGAGCCAAATTGTTAAAAGAGGATTGTCCTGTTAAAAGAAATGAGGATGGAATATGTCAGTAGATCAATATATGCAAGAAAAGTTTCCTAACTTAAAACTTAGACCACCACTATTTTATAATTGGAGTATTGGTATTCGCTATGAATTAGGAGTGAATTACGAATTAGAAAATATCCATGAAAGCCATTCTTATTTAGAGGAGGTTTATAAAAGAGCTAGTACTTTATTTAAATCTATCCATTCGTCGAACGATGATGTTTACATCGTAGTGGATGTGAATGACTTTGGGGAGCACAAAGCTTACAAGAGAAAATTAAACATCTTTACTAAGTATGTAAAGGAAAAAGCAATCCTATTTAAGTTACAACACCATATAATTCCTTACATTTTTCCAGAAGATGACGAGGAAGGAACATATAGCACACATAGATTCAGTTTAAAATGTAAAGTATCTGATTTAAACTACTCTCCTATACTTAAAGCAATTTGCAACCAAGACATGGGAGTAAGGCCAAGTATTTTTCACAGAATATATTTTATCAATGTCAGTAAAAACACGATCTTTCACATATATGATGATCGTGGTTGTGATTTGCTAGCTAACTCACTAGATACAATTCGAGGTAATTTTGAAGAATACAATGAATGGATATTAGATTACGACCGAGACGAGATTGATAACATCTTTAAGAAGAGCCACTGAATTACTCGAACAATCATATGTCAGAATCGAGTCAGACTTTAAAGCAACATATGACCAAATTTTTCTTAAGTGGTAGGAAAGAATAAGAAGGGATTATAAATGACATGAGCTATAATGAGACATTTAATCGCTTTTCTCTCTATTTTTTAGCGATCTTGATTTCCACCGTACTTTTTGGGTTCTCTTAGCAATCTATTCAATAACATATTTACATGATTCTTGGAATTTCGGTCCAACAATACTGGTAGTGATCCTTTATTCATTTCCGTTTTTTATGTTTGAGGCTTTCCCAGTTTCATTGTACATCGATTTTTCCGCTAGAATTAAAAATTGTTCGAAATGGATAAAGACGTTTTTATATGCGGGTTTCGGCAGTTTGGCAGGTCTTTTGGGGAGCGTAGTTCTATATGATTTATTTCCAATTTTGTCTATGCTTATTTTCGGCATGGTCGGTGGAGTTATTCACTATTTCATATTGGCACTAATAAAAAGATTATCAAATAGCAACGTTGCCGGTGATTTGTCTGGAGGAAAAAGCCGTACAACGTTGTGCCAGTAAAAGTTCATTTAACTGATTACAAATAGGTAAATTAAGGAGGGTTTTAATGAAGTTGTTGTTATCCGTTCTCTTAGCAGGGTTTTTAGGCACCTTGGTTTTCCTCGGTCCTATTGGAATATATATTTTATGTGCAATTATTGTTGGAGTCATTTTCAGGTTATTTATCTTAATTAATGAGATACATAAACAGGTAGTACCGATCAATAGCAATGACAGATCGAAAGATGTTTATGAAAGATACATAAAAGAGAGGGAAGAAAGAGAACGGGAAACTAATGTATGATGTTCTTGTATCATAGAGAGTATCTGTATAAAAAATGATCGCGAAGTTCCAATAGTCCAGCCTATTGAAACAATCGTGAATGTTTAAAAAAGGAGTATGATTCCAAATCGTAACGTCTACTATGCCAAACATAATCGATAAGGCTTTATTTAAAAGAGCTATTAAGTTTTTCATATTTGCAGCATCCATAACAATACTTGCCGCAATCATAACGTACATAATCAATCCGGATTTAAAAGAGGTAATGAAAGGAATAGACAGTAGGGCGTCCGAACAAGTTAAAGAAGCTACTGGTGTGGATAAAGTATGGTCATATATTGTAAATAACGGTTTCATGGTACCTTTTCAGATGTTTATCCTAGCCTTGATTCCAATACAATTTTTGTATTTTCTCAATATCATTACAACAGTCTCCTTGCCAGGAATTCTTTTTGGAGTTGCGTTGCAAAGTGATTTTGGAAAAGGCTTTGAAATTATACTTTCTTCTCTTCCTCACTATGTTTTTGAGGTTTTTGCGTTATGCTTACTTGCAGCGGCTCTATTTGAATTGAACCGAGTGATTAGAGCGAATATAAAAAATATATTTAAGAAAGATAGATTGGGATTATCATTTATTAAGCCATTTTTAGCAACTGTAAGGACGTACGCTTTTTTTGTTTTACCCATCATTATTTTAGCCGCATTACTGGAAACGTACATAGCCGATTTCCTATATAATTTATTTTAATTGATAGAAAAAGCTTTTTAAAAGGAGCGGAGTGTCATGGAATATGCTGCAGACAGGACTCAAAGCAAATATATGATCGGGGTAGCGGCTCTCATATTATCGGCAATCCTCACTGCGCTAAGTCAGGTTTATTATGGGAATCGGGTACAATCTGTTCATCCTTTTTTATTCACCGGTATTAGTTTTTTTATTACGACTTGTTATTTTCAATGGTTTGCACGTAAGCAAAGGCTGCCTTATTATTGGCGGAAAGCCATTTCTCCATTAGTAAAGTTGAATCTTTCATCCGCGTTAACGTTCATGGGTTTTTACTATGCGTTGAAGTATATTGAGCCAGCCATTGTCAGTTCATTGGAGATGGGGATTGGCCCTTTGTTTGTCATCTTGATTACCCTTTTTTAAAGAAAAGCCGTTGTACTAGAAAAATGGGGAATAGCAGTTGGAACTTTGCTTACGACTTTTTTGCTAATTTATGCAGTTTTCACGGGACAATCCGCTACCGCAATACAATGGGATGTGAATGTTCTTCTTGGTATTTTTGCGAGCGTGGCATGTGGTTTAGGCGCAGTGTTATGTACTATTTATTCCAAGCAGTTAAGCAATGAAGGCTGGACGAGTTCAATGATATTATCAAAACGATTTTACGGCATTATTTTACTATCATTCTTTTTTACATATGATCTGATTTTTGATTATGCGCTAGAGAATATTGGATGAATTTTGGTAATAACATTTACAGGTGTTCTCATCCCCATGTACTTACTGCAAAAAGGAATACAGTACTGTGAAACTTTTTTGGTTATGATGTCTTTATGTTTCATACCTGTTATTACCTTTTTCTTGCAATTGTTTGATTCGAGACTGCAATGGTCGAATTTAACTCTAGTAGGGGTATTGCTGTTATTCGGGCTAGGAATTTCGAGTGTGTATGTGGAAAGGAAAGCTTAACTCCCAATATCGAATTGTCCTATTTTGGTGATTCACTTTCTCTAGCTTAATTTTCCCAATAGATTGCAACGATCCTAAAGAAACGTCAATAAAAAATTAATTGGAAGATGGTGGATCGGTCATGGGGAGTATTTTTGTAAAGTTAATTCTAATGATATCTGTTTTCAGTCTTTTCGTCTTTTTTCTTAATAAGATTCTTAGGAAATGGCTGAACGTGGAAAAGAAAAAGCCTTTTTCGTATGACCATGTAAATGCCAAACATAAAAAGATTGATTGGACAATTAGAATTGCTTCCATTGTTTTGCTGTTAATTGGTTATTCCGTTAACATTACACGCGTACCTACAGAGCGTATTTGGTTTTTGGAGACGTATTTCATTTTATTCGCCTTTATGATTGTATCTGAAACAGTTAGAGCTGTTATGGAAAAACGATATGCTGAAAATGGGAATAATTATATTTTCACGATTATTCAAATGGTAGTTTTCTCAATACTTTTATTTTCGTTATTTATAACTGATTTTTTCGGCTTATTTGGATAACCTTAATTAGGCGCGATTTATACAAATTTTATGATAGAGATGCTTTATCAGTTAATTAAAGGGAGAGTTATATTATGATCATCGGTTTACACCATGCACAGATTACAATTCCCACTGGGGCTGAAGAAGAGGGGAAAAAGTTTTATTGCGAAATTCTTGGTTTAACGGAGAGAGAAAAGCCGGATTCCTTAAAAGGACGTGGGGGATTTTGGTTAGAAGTCGGAGATCGAGACGTTCACGTGGGGACAGAAGATGGGTTTGACAGAGTCACAACAAAAGCTCACTTAGCTTATCAGGTACAGGATATTTCATATTGGAGAAGCGTGTTAAAACAGCATAACATTCAAGTGATTGAAGGAGTTCCCATCCCAGGTTTCGAACGATTTGAATTCAGAGATCCTTTTGGTAACCGAGTGGAGATGATCCAGGAAGTATGAGGTTGAGATTCAGAAGCTTGAATTGAACCGGAAAAGAAAGGATGTTAGACCATGGATGGTAGTATATTTTTTGCTTTTCTTCCCATTTTAGGTTTGTTATTTTATATGGTTCCGGCTATATTCATTGTTTGGTTTCTAGTGAAATTCATTAAAATACAGGACCGCAGAAATGACATACTGCAGAATATTGCCGATAAGTTAGATAAGTGATAAGGACTCTGAAGGTATATCGTATGATTTATCAACAAAAGGATGCTAATTCACCTAATGGGCGCTGTTCTTGAAAAAAGATCAGCGCTCATTCTTCATAATTGGAGCTGATTTGTGAATAGAGTTCAGAAAGGGAAAATGCCAATGAAGAGAAGATTATTAGTAGCATCGGTAATTATGTTTGTCGGTTAAGGCAGCTCTCTCGTGTTCAATTTGAATTCACTTAGTTGGACGTTTAAAACGACTTATTTTGTTATTGTTGCAAGTGTTTTAATCGTTATCGGGGTAGGCCTTCTCTTCTGACTCTTCAGAAAACTGAAAAACGGTAAGACTGATAGTGTAAAATTAATGGGTTTAGTCTACGAAGAACACTGTGCCTGAATCGGATCCAGATTACAGAATAAAATATAGTAATATCTCATTTAGTAATTATGAGGGGGGTAATTTGTTTGGGAAAAGATCGTCTGTGTGGAGGGGTAAAATGATTAATAAGCGTATTTTAAAAACAATTAATTGGTTTGTGTTCATATCCCTTGTTTTGATAGGGGTTATTACAGCAGTTTTTGCATTTTTAGATATAAATAGTACATCACATTCTTTTGATGCTGATCAATCTCGCGCTGAGTTTCGTTGGAGTTCAATACACACAGCTTTCTCGGTAGTATTAATTCTTCTTTTGACCTTTTTGGGATTAGGTTGGAAGCGACTGTTTCCTTTCAATGTTCCCATTGCTTTGATCATAGCAGGATTATTGTATTCGCTATTTTTTTTAACGTTTACAGTTGGCTGGGTAGGCATGGTGGGACTACTTGGCTTAGCCATTGCTATCGTGGTAGGAATGATATTAATAATAGTGTATTCCGTTTATTTATTGAATGAAAAACGGAAAAGGTCATCTAATAATACGTAGCCACCACTTTTTTCTGCAATTATTATAGGACAATTTAATACGTCGATTGAAGTCTAGTGAGGAGTAAAGTAGCAATTTTAGGAACCCTTTCGGACGGTTGTTTGATAGTTATTAGCCTTGTCAGAGATAAGGGCTTTCGCGAGCAATAAAATGTATCAGAAAGTTATACATCCAGTTCAATTGATAGAAAAAGGGGGGAACAAAGTGAGTAATCACAATAATAAGTTCTTTAATACTTTCATTTGTTTTCTACTCCTTTGGATCCTATTTGGATATAACCCTCAGTCAACGTTTTCTGCGAATGAACATATTGATTTAGAAAATAAATTAGAGAATTATATGCTAGAACACGAGGGAAATGTTGCTGGATTAGCAACGATTGTAATTGACCAAGGTGAAATCATTTACAAAATGAAAGGTTATTCAAATATAGAAGAACAACACCTAGTTAATGAAAATACGGTTTTTGAATGGGCATCCGTTTCTAAAATTCTAATTTGGATCAGTGTTTTGCAATTAGTAGAGTTAGGAATGCTTGATTTAGAAACAGATATTGAGACTTACTTGCCAAATAATTTCCGCTCCAAAACAAAATTTGAGGATCCGATCACGATGCAGTACTTAATGCATCATACAGCGGGATTTGATGATAGTTATACAGATTTAATGATTCATCGTTCAACAAAAAAGAGCTCCTTACGAGAAGTACTTGAAGAGGCCGATATTAAACAAATATTTCCTCCTGATGAAGTCGTTGCCTATTCAAATTACAGTAGTGGTCTCGCTGCCTATATTGTTGAGGAAGTGAGTGGTCTAGACTATCGGGAATACGTACGGAAGAATATTTTAGAACCACTTCAAATGACGAAAACCGCAATAGATCCTGAACAAGACGATAACAAATGGGTGAAAGAACGGCGGAAAGAAGTGCAGGGATATTCGAATACGCTGCAATTAATCGAACCTAATTTTTACTCGATTCCTATGTATCCAGTAGGTAGTGCTATGGGAACAGCTACAGATCTGCAAAAGCTGTTACAAGCGTTATTAACCGAGGATGGAACCCCCTTATTTAAAGATAAAAAAACGATTAATATAATGTTTGAGCCAACATTATATTACCCAGAAATCAATATCCCAAGGGTTGCAAACGGTTTATTTTATTTACCTTCGAAAAGTCAGCATGTTTATGGTCACAGTGGGAATTCTAAGGCTTTTAGCTCCTCATTTTATGTAGATAGAAAAGAACGTATCGGAGTTTTAGTGTTGACAAACATTAAAGATGAAAGTACGTTCACAGCGGGGATTCCTGAAATCATTTTTGGAGAATATGAACATGGAGAAAATGAAGAAAAAGTAGAAGATTCATCTCAGTGGAAAGGTATTTATGAGCCGGCCCGGTTACCACGACACGGATTTAGTAGAGTGTACGGGTTATTTTTAAGAAGCAAGACGAAGCAAAATGGGTCACACGATTTAATGGTAAACGACTTGAAGTATTCACAGCTAGAACCAGGCATCTACAGAACAGAAGATGGATTCAGTATACACAGTCTGGACCTTTATTCACATCATCCGCAAACTAAAAAAATGTTATCTAATATGTATTCAGATTTACTTTACGTCCCTTACTATAAACACTTCCTAGAGTGGGGAGGAATTATTCTAGGATTATTCGCTATACTGTTTTCTTTACTCTGTAGTATAGTCACGATTTTTAGAAGAATATGGAATGAAAAATATCTGCACTTATTACTATTTACTCAACATATTTTAAATCTACTTGTTTTTACTAATATTCTTTGGATAGTTTATAAGGCCTCATCTATGGTAAGTTATTCATTTCTTAAGCCATTTTTAACTTTAAATTTTGTTTATATAGTGATCACTCTTATCAATAGTGGGTTTATAATTGTTAAAATAAAAGGTAAAATACTATCTAAATATAAGAAAATCGTTTGGATTATGACAATTATTTTTACAGTTATTTTGTGCGTAAATATTTTGTATTGGGCGTTTTATTATTAAATATTTCATGTCGATAATGAGAAAATAATTTGAGATACCAAGTATAGATACAACCAAAATAGAACGACAACTTTAAAAATAGATTGTATAACAACCAGGCCATTTAGTTGAATAAAATAGCTAAGGGAAGTAGAAGAAAATATCATTGATTAAAAGGAAATGGTGGAGAATACCTTGAAAAAAGTTGTCATTCCCATATTAGGGGAATAAGAATTTAAAGGTCCTTTACCTCACCTAAGGAGAAATAATGAAATAATATTGATTTAATTACTGTCCAACTCAGAAGGTTGGTTCAGTTCAAGAATTTACTTAATAACAAGAGAATAAATCTATGCCAGTTATACCAATAATAAACATTGACGAGACACCATTTAGTGACCTATTGTAAAGACACTGAATGGTATCCTATTTGTGAGGGGGGGAGGTTTTGAGCGAGAAAAAAGAAGGTCGTGATGTTTATGAAGCCGTCGCAGACCCAACGAGACGTAAATTGCTACGTATATTGGCAGATGCAGGGGAGTTACCTTTGTACGAACTAACTGCCCCATTCCAAATAGGGCGTACTGCAGTTTCTAAACATTTGGCTATCCTGAGAGAAGCGGGTTTGGTTACCGTTCGTAAAGTTGGAAGGGAAACAAGGTATCGAATAAATGCGGCCCCCTTGCAGGAAATTAAAGACTGGGTATCCTTTTATGAGAACTTTTGGGTGGAAAAGTGTCGCATTTAAAAAAATTACTATCGGAGGAATAAACTATGGCAGACGTAACATTAGATTTTCAATTTACAAGTTCTATTGAACAAGTGTGGAAGGCATTAACAGATTCAGATATGTTGGCAAAATGGATATGGAACAATGACTTTAAACCAGCTGTCGGAGAAAAATTCCAATTCCGTTCTGAGCCAAATGAATGGTGGGATGGAATTGTTAATGGGGAGGTACTCAAAGTTGAGGAACCTCATATATTGTCTTACACTTGGGCAAGCGCTGGAGAAACCACTATGATTACATGGACATTGAAAACAGGTGCGGACGTTGCTACACATTTGCATTTTGAACAAACAGGTTTCAGTGAGGAAACAAAAGCAACCAAAGGAGCTATTGAAGGAGCTAAATATAGTTGGACGAACTTTGGTGAGCAACTTAAAAAAGTGTTGGAACAATAATCGTATTTTGCTTTAATTAAATGAATGGATAAAATAGATCATGTTAAACAGATCACTAAAATGATCTGTTTTTCGTTTTAAGGAGAACAGGATGATGAGCTTTATTCAAGATACCTTATCAATATTCAAAAAGAGAGAATTGTTATTAATAGAAAGCAAAAAAGAGTCTGAAGGGGTATATTCCTTTCTATTCGAAAAAGAACAGGGTTTAACCTGGAAAGCAGGACAACATGGTCTGTTTACGATTATACATAGGAAGACAAAAAAACCGATACGGCCATTTTCTATTGCATTTGCTCCAACCGAGAATGTGATTAGACTCACAATGCGTATTAGTATCAACCAAGCGATTTTAAGAAAGCCATGTTAGAGTTAAAACAAGGCATGAAACTTAAAATGAGTGGACCATTAGGCGGGGGGGGCGGGTTATCTCCAAAATAACAGTCCTTCCCTTCTAATTGCAGGCGGGATCGGAATAACACAATTTCGGTCGATAATAACACAATTGAAGACTGAAGAGATTGGACAGAATAATTTACATCTGCTTTATTTAGATAGCAATAAAGCATTTATATTTAAAGATGAACTTGATGGAATTGCTGAAAACACTTCAATAAGTGTAACTTACCTTGATTCAAGAGATGAATTACATCAGGAAATAGACAAGTTTACCAATGTATATAAGAATGGTAGTAAATACTATATTGCGGGACCGAAGCCAATGGTAGATACAATTTCAATATCCCTAACAAACAATAATATTTCAAAACAAAATATCAAAAAAGATGCCTTTTTCGGAAATTAAAAATTAACACACACAACCAGACCATTTTCTAGAAGAAAGGAGTTTTAATTTGAAAAAAATTGATGCATTAAAAGCCGGGGTTGCTGTAATTATTTTGAACCAAGAGAATCAAGTTCTATTGCAAAAAAGAGCGGATGTGGGCCTGTGGGGTATCCCTTCAGGACATGTGGAAATTGGTGAAACCGTGTCTGAAGCAGTTATAAGAGAAGTAAAAGAAGAGACGAATTTAGATGTAAGAATTGAAAAGCTAATTGGTGTTTATTCCGATCCTAATTCACAAGTTTTCAATTATCCAAATGGCAAGACAGTTCATTTTATAACGACTTGTTTTCTTGCTGAAATTACAGGTGGGGAATTGAAATGTAATTCAGACGAATCGCTTGAAATTAAATTTTTCGGCCAGGATAATTTACCAGAAGATCTGTTAACAATGCACCCTCAATGGTTAGAGGATGCTCTTTCAAAAAAGGAAGCAGCATTTATTCGCTGACCAATATTCTGGAATCGTTTTTACGTTATCCGTTTTTATATTCCGTAATAATAGGGTATGTATTTAAGGTAAACAGAAAAGAATAGTAAAAATACGTGAATGACTAGGAGGAAAACAAACCAATGGCATATATAATATTAATTATTGGATTTGCATTGTTAATAAAAGGAGCTGGCTATTTTGTTGACGGGGCTTCCAATATCGCGAGACTGCTTCAGGTTCCGCCTATTTTAATCGGGTTAACAATTGTAGCTTTTGGGACAAGTTCACCGGAAGCGACGGTCAGTATTATTGCAGCACTGGAAGGAAGTGCTGAGGTTGCAGTAGGAAACGTAGTTGGAAGCAATATTTTTAACATTACTCTCGTCGTAGGAGTGGCTGCTTTTCTATATCCTTTGAAGGTTGAAAGTGAGACTATTAGAAAAGAAATTCCATTTACCTTACTCGCAAGTGTGGCATTGCTTATTCTTATGAGTGACATGGCATTGCAAGGGTTCAGCAGCAACATGATTACACGTGGTGATGGATTCATCTTCTTATTGTTCCTTTCCATTTTCATGTATTACGTTATCGAGATTGGACTAAAAAGCCGAAAAAATGCTGCGAATGAACCCGTACCTGAGAATATCAGCTGGGGTAAAAATATATTAATTACCATATTAGGCTTGGCTGCTATTATATTTGGAGGGGATTTAGTAGTAGATAATGGTACAAAAATCGCCTACTCTCTTGGCATGAGTGAAACATTGGTGGGACTCACAATTATTGCAATTGGAACATCTCTTCCTGAACTTGTCACATCTATTTCGGCGGCACTGAAAAAAGAAAGTGAAATAGCACTGGGGAATATTGTAGGGAGTAATATTTTCAACATTTTATTTGTACTTGGTGCTTCGGCTGCAATCTCTCCATTAGCCGTGAATGATAAGGTGTTTATTGATGTGGTGTTCATGATCGTCCTAACTGTTGTGTTAATGATTTTCTCAAGGACCAATTTCAAGATTGGGAAGCGGGAAGGATCAGTGCTTGCTGCCGCCTATATTGTTTATTTGGTATATATTATAATACGGAATTAATGGGAACCGTTATGCCCTGGGGTGCTGTATGAAACCCCGGGCTATAACAAGTTTCACATTTGGTGATGAGACTTGGTGAAAGAAGTCGCGGTATGACCAAAGAAGATGACACGGTTGATGAAATTGACCTTGTGTTATCTTCTTTTCTATATGACGGAAAGATGATAGAGCCAGGTCCTTTTAAAAATTGCGTTTTTTACATAAGGAGAGAGTCGGCTTCGAATGTTAAATTATATTATTTTTTATAAGGTTTAAGGAACTGTTGAAGAGACTGATGGAACTAACATCCTGCCGTCGCGTTCAAAGTGGAACGAATAGAATAAGAACTTGATTCAGGTGGAAATTTTCTTTACCAAACTGCCTTTTTAAAATAAAGTATAACAAATATAATTAGATTTTTTAGGAGGTCAAAATGAGTGAGTAGTTCCCCAAATAAAATGAAACTTATCATTCCAAAAGGATGTAATAATGCTCCAAGAAAACAAATAGTCATTGACTTTACAGTAGCTATAGTTAAGCTGCAACATGAAATCATTAAGGAGTATGCAGTTGAATCAATTATATGGTATCAGTTAAAAGATCATAAAAAAATAGAAGGTATAGGTTCATTTGTTACTACCTTGCAAGATGAAGTTAAAAACCTTGTTTCCTGCCTTGAAATTTACCAAGTGATAACTCACGGGAAATTTGCTTCTATAAATGGTGTGATTTCATTAATAAATGGTACAGAAATTGACTTCTGTGATGTATATACATTTAGTAATAGTTCGAGGACTGGAAAAGTTAAAGAAATTAAATCCTATAGGCTATAATCTGGAAAGTGAAGTTTTTAAAAACGGAACTAGAGGTGAAGTTGTGTATATTTTAGACCAAACGAATGAATTGGATATCGATTCACCTGAGTTCGATGTGCGAAATAACGAAGTGAAAAATCAGCGGAAAATGCTTTTTGATTATTTTATTATGAAAGCCTGTACTGTGGATATATTGATGTACAAAGGGTTAACTGAAGAGAAGATACTAAAGCAGATGAAGAAGCTTTTTAAAAACCAACGAGTAAAAACAGATCATCATGGTAAATGCTACAAATTCTTTTTAGATGACGCTGCCAGGAGTTGGATTACAGCAAATAATATCAGTGAATGTACGAGCGTTATATATGATAAACACGACAAAGTGATTGCCGATTTTAATAGACATGTATCGTTTTATGAACAAGTGCCTTTGCCATGTGGTGTGTTGCCAGTGAAAGAGCTGCCATTTCAACTGGAAATTTATATTCCCGATAAAGATAGAGAACGTGATGTAGATTTACAAGAACAGGCTAAATCGTATTATATCAATACGGACTATGATTGTATGGAGAAATTTGCTTTTGAAACAATTGAAAATCTTTATTTTTATCCATTGTCTATCTATATTGAAACGCACGACGGAGAGCAACGTCAAATGCAGAAGGATTGGGCGGAGTATGATGTAGAATATATAGACTCTGGGCAGCGTGTGTTGACCCTCTCTTCAAAAGGGATGTATCATGCGGAAGTCCCCGGCTTCTTTTTAACAGTAAAGAACACCGATGAATTAAATATTGTGTTCGAAAAATTATTTTACTTAGCATATCAAAACGATACGTTCATTGTATCTCAAAATAAGCTGGAGAACCGAACTGGCCGTAACCGAATTTTCAAATCAAGTGATAAAGTCGTTTTAACGTTCGATCATGATGCACAAGGGATTGTCCTATACAGCGCGCTGAATCTAGAAAAAGTAAAGAGCTATTTTACAAATTATATGATTACACATATACAACAAGAGAGTTAGGCAATTAACTTGCCTCTCAAATTCTTACAAAAGAATATTTTGTATTGGGCGTTTTATTAATAGAAATGGGGTGTTTTAATGAGCAATTGATAAGAACTCATACAATTTAGCACGCAATACTATTTGAATACCGCCTAGTCAGGGTCTTTTTCATTGGTTGGCCAGCAAAATCACAAAATACAAAAACATCGCAAGCAAGCCAAGTATTAAACCGACGCGGGCCCACTCGACGATGTGTATATTTAATTTGCCGGGGGATTCAAAATCCCGCCACTAATGAGCAATCAAAACAAAATCGCCTAAATCTTTCGAGTCTTGTAGCTGGGAGGAATAATACTCATTATCTTAAGTTGCGTAATATAAGGTATTGATAAGTCTATCATTGGAAATGGGCACCTTTATATAGGGATGCATATGCTAATTTATAAACATGCAAAGGCTAATATGGGGGTGCTGGGGTGGGTAAGGTTCATAGTGGGAATTTAACGTTTGATTATATCGTAATTGGTACTGGACCAGCTGGATCAGTCATTTCGAAAAAGCTGACAGATGATAAAAAAACATCCTTGCTTGTTTTGGAGGCGGGGGATCATAACAGTGGGGAGCAGCCAATAAGCAATTCGCTTTTTGCCCCGCCATTCATTCTAACGGATAACTATTTGCCTGAATATTTTTGGCAGGGAAAGGGTGTCCCACAGAAAAACGTAAATAGCCGTTCCTTTGAGTGGACGGGTGGACGGACTCTAGGCGGCAGTTCCTCAGTTAATAATGAACAATATGTACGACCTTCGCAAGTGAATATAAAACAATGGGAGAAAAGCCTTGGACCGCTTTGGTCGCCTGAACAGGAAACCTATCAATTTGCAAAGTTGGAGAACTACAACGGTGCAACCTATAATCCATATGCTCGGGGATACGGCGGGCGATTGAATATCAGATAGACTCCGGCGTACCCAACTGACATGGCAGAAAAGATGGTTTCGGCTATGGAACGGGCCACTGGTCTTTCAAGAATTCTTGACTATAATGACCCGAATACGCCACTTGGTCCCTTTACGAGATAGCAACTTTATCAGATGCCTGACGGTCAACGAGAGAGTGCGGATACCGCCTTTCTATCGCCCGATGTTATGACTGTGAGTGGTCAAGGCGTAAATGAGAGAAAGCTAACAGTATATTATAATTCAACAGCTCTTCGTGTGATTTTTGATAATGAAAAACGCGCAATTGGCGTCGAGTTCCTTAGAGCAGGGAAGTGTGTCCGTGCGTACGTTCGCAGAAAGGTCATTGTATCCGCTGGAATCAATAGTCCTCAGCTGTTAATGCTTTCTGGAATTGGATCGTCAGACATCCTGGATAAAGCCGGAATCCCCATTGTGTTTCATAATCCCAATGTCGGAATGAACCTAACCACCCACTCCGCCAATACAGCTACTTTTACAACGAATCCAAACGACAAAGCACTGCCAGCCAATGATCCATTTGCACTTTATACAGGTGGAGCCTTTTTACCGGACCCAACGCCTGGATCTGATCCAAACCGTCGTGGGGTACAAATTATTGGCCAAATTGATTCTAATGGAATGTTAAACATTGTCTTTTTCCTGTTAGAACCAAAAAGCCGTGGTTCTGTTAAAATCCAAAACTATGATCCATTAAAGATTGTGCTTGCGGACGAGGGGTTTCTGAATAACCCAGCCGACCTGGAATCCCTTAAAACAGTTTACAAAATCTATATTAGAAATATTGCGGCGGAGCTATTAAAGATTGACCCAAAGTATCAACTTGTTTCGCCCACACTTGATACTATTAACGACAATAGCAAGCTTGAAATGTATATAAAGAACAACCTTGCCCCCACACATCATGTACAAGGTACGCTTCGAATGGCACCCAATGAAAAGAGTGGGGTTGTAGATGCCAGGGGACACGTTTTTGGCGTACAGGATTTGATAGTTGCAGATGATTCCATTGCACCGTTCGTTTCGGACGGTAACACCTCGGCGCCTGCATTCTTCATTGGAGCAAACATTGCGGATCATCTCCTTGCGGGTCATTAAACGAGGTGACAGTGGCTGCTATAATACAAGGTACCTAATGTGAAAAATCTTGAGATTTTCGAATTGTTTAAACAAACTCAATAGTTTCGTGCACAGGTACCTCAACCAAAGAATCGACGAAGGAGGGATATGAGATGATTGAAGCACGCGAGCCGATAATTGTAGAGTTTCCTTTAAGAGGAGAATGGTACTCTCCTAACACGCCAGGGACAAAAATTCCTAGTCACGGCACAAACCAATTAGGATCAAGATATGCTTATGACTTTATTCAAGTGGATTGGGAAAGAATGGGTTGGCCCGCCTATCGCACTAGTTTGGCGCAATATTTACTTTTCGGGGTTCCCTTAGATGATTATTATTGTTGGGGGCAAGAAGTATTTGCTCCTTGTGAAGGAATCATTGTCCAAGCAAAGGACGGTTATAAAGAACGAGCAAGAACAAAATTGCTTTCAGATATGTCTAACGCTTATAAAAATGCTCATTATTTCGACCTAAAAAAAGACGACATACAATCAGTGGCTGGCAACTACATCATTATAGAATGTGCCGACAATATATATGCTGGATTAGTCCATCTTCAAACAGGGTCAATTCAGGTTTCAGTTGGTCAGCGTGTAAAAAAAGGTGAAGTTATTGGTAGAGTTGGTCACTCGGGTAACTCCTTTGCTCCGCATTTGCATTTTCAACTTATGGATAGTAGTGACATAGCTACTGCAAATGGATTGCCTTTTGCTTTTGAACAATACGAAATATTTAAAAATGGCCTATGGGAAAAAGTAAATAATGGGATTCCAACAAATAAGGATAGAATAAGATTTTAAAAATTCTGATGAACAGGAATAAATGAAAATAGGCTCGTATAATGTACCTGTGTGAGAAACTAACAGGAAGGTTTCAATAGTCGTGATTATTTCATTAATCGCGTAAGTTTAAACAAACTCAATGGTCTTATGCAAAGAAAAGATATAAATAGTCTCCTCATTGCTTAAAAGAGCTTAAGTATGACAAAGGCATCCTGAATAGATCTATTCAGGATGCCTTTGTCTATCTAAAACAACCATGTCATTAGTAAATGGTTTATAGTCTACAACTGAAGATAATTTTATTAAGGTAGTCGGTTCTCCGAAAGATAAAGTAGCATCAATAAATTCTTCAAGTATTTTCACTGATTCCGTTACAACCTTTACTAAGTAACTAAACTGGCCGGCTAAACGATGGCACTCTACTACTATAGGTTGTTCTTTGCAAAAATCTTTGAATTTTCCCCCTTGTTTTGTATCGAATAAGATAAATGCTGTTATGTTTTTATTGAGTTTTTCAGGGTCAATGATAGCACGATATCCTTTTATAACTTCTTTATCTTCAAGTTTTTTTACCCTTTCATTTGTTGCAGGCGTTGAAAGCCCGATTTTCTTTCCTAATTCTGTCATTGATATTCGAGCGTTTTTTTGAAGTTGTATAAGAATGCTATGATCAATCTCGTCCAAGTTTTTTCCTCCTTAAAATTTTAAGTACATATATATTATTAAAGTTTTAATTTAGGTATTCTCAAAATAAAACTTAAAATCGTTATGTATTCAGAATAATATACCATATATACTTGTGATTAAGAAAAAATTAAATTATATAGGAATGGGGAGAGGAATTAAAATGAACATATATCATGCTACCATTGAAGACTTAGAAGGAGTTTCAAAATTATTTAATTTGTATCGTATGTTTTATCAACAACCATCGGATTTAGAAGGGGCTAAGACTTACATAAAAAAACGTTTAGAAAGCAGGGATTCTGTTATATTAGTTGTTAAAGATAAACAAGGATACGTTGGATTTACTCAACTCTACCCAACATTTTCATCAATATCGATGAAAAGAGTATGGATATTAAATGACTTATATGTGGATGCAGAAGCTAGGAACCAAGGGGTAGGAGAAATGCTCATAGACAAAGCTAAAGAGTTTGCTGGTGAGACAGGGGCAAAAAGTATTAGTTTAAGTACGGCACCGGATAATTATTCTGCACAAAGACTATATGAAAGAAATGGGTACGTTCGAGACTCACATTTTTATCAATATGAATTAGGTTTGTCCTAATTAAACTTCAAATGTATTATTCGTATAGAGTACCTGTCTGAGAAACAAACTCAATAATTCCATGTAATCGATATCCCAACCGAACACTTCGGAGTGACTTCGTCTAATTGGATGCAAATAGAGAAAAGACCGCCAACTGAGCGGTCTTTTTTCATTGCCTAGCCAGCAAAATCACAAAATACACAACCATCGCAAGCAAACCTAGCGGCACACCGACTCGCGCCCATTCACCACTGCGTATATTCAATTTACCTGCCGCGATGATATTCGGGATATTCCCCGGTATCAGCATCCCTCCACTAATGAGCAATCCAAGCAAAATCGCCTGAATCGTCGCTTCGTCCATAGAAGGACTAATTTCCGCTGCAGCCAGTGTCGCATTATCGAGAACGGCAGAAATCATATTGATCCAATACAGCGTCAGTGGATGAAGATCGAGTAAGTAAAGACGAATCAACGGTTCGAATCCGGCGCCGAGAAGTGTCAAAGCAAGGACAAAAACATACACTTTCATGCCTCTCACCAAAATACTCCAATAAGATTCCGCCGCTTGTCCGGATGATTTGCGGACGGTTAAGCGAGGACGGATGATGAACAGTGCCAGCAGTCCGAAGACAAAGACCCCTGCTATGATATCCGTTCCGAGCAAATTCATCAGATAATAGAAATCTTCATTCAGTTTATTGGTTGCAATCGTTGAAAGCGGCTCTCCGATGGGTGTAAGCACTGCCCCCATGCCGATCGCATAACATGCCAAAATGACGAAGCGAATTTCCGAGCGGCGGTCCATTTGGAGTACCGAAGCAATCGCAACGAGGACGAGTGCCGCGATAATTGCGGTGATGATACTGGAAACGAGACCTAAAATCATAATAATACAAGCTAAATACAGACGAAAAGGGATAAGCCGGCTGCCGTATAGAATGGCTTTTTCAAACGGCACACGCACCCAACGGAATACAATGCCCGCTGCGACGACTGCTATTGTAATATGGAGCGGGTCACGAAGCGCCTGCATGATTAATTCGGGTTGAAGCACTCCGCTAATATATGCGGCAGCACAGCCCATGAAAAACAGAAAAATTTCCAAGTTTCGTTCTATACGAGTAACGGTAAAAGGCAACAACAATACAAGCATTAGAATCACTATCAAGCCAGCAACCATAAGCTACTCCTTTCTTTCATTATTTCCTACTACTCTATGCAAAGTGCCGCCTCATTTTGCATAGAATGTCCATACGATAGAAAAAAAGGAGAGACGGAACATGGAAGCGACAGATATCGTATTAATTCCCGTCATTATCGGCTTGATTGAGCTGCTGAAATTATATGGTTTGCCAAAAAAAATGATGCCCATTTTCTCACTGGCATTAGGTATTGGCGGAGGCATGTTCTATTTGTTCCCGAATGATTGGAAGTCCGGTGTGTTAAGCGGGCTGATTATGGGATTGTCCGCGAGCGGGTTGTATTCTGGAAGTAAGACGATGGTGAAACGAAAGGATTGCGAGGAAGATGGCAATGGAAAATAAGATGGGCAAACTAGGCGAATAGTAATTACGAGAGTGGAGGCAAAAAGCTTCGACTCTATTTTATTGTTCATTTTAAAAAAACAGAAAATAATTTCAACAAAAGTGTATCCTTTTAAAAAAACAGAAAATAATTTCAACAACAGTGTATCCTTTTCCAAAAAAGATTCTATATGACAGATAAAGAGGTACCCTCTGTTCAATAAAAGGTAGTGAAATAATGAACTACTTAAAAGAACTTGTTTCGTTTCATGACTGGCTGGACACAAACCCTCTATCGAGCGGGACGATTGCTTTATGGCACACACTGATGGCGATCAACAATAAAACTGTCTGGTCGGATGAATTTACGGTCGCAAACTTAACATTACAAGCAAAGTGTTGTTTATCCCGACAACAACTAGACAGATCCAGAACGCAATTAATGAACGCAGGACGAATCGTCTACACAAAATCCGGTCGGGCCAATCAAGCTGGTTGTTATGCGCTGGTACGTTTTGATACACAGGACGATCACAAAGCGAGCACAGTACGGACACGAAACGAACACGACGTAACCACATTAAGTAAACCTAAACAAAATGAAATAAAACAAATCGTTAGACAACAGCAAAGTCTTTCGGATGAACGAATTAAATCGACTAGAGAAAAAAGCTCGGCTGTTGTGGACGCTGGTTTTGCAGAAATCGCTAATTTTTATGAAACCAATATCGCGCCGCTTACCCCACAAATTGGGCAGGTTCTCGGCGAAATGTGCGACGAACTAAATTCCGAACTTGCATTACTCGCTTTAAAGAAGGCTGTATTGACGAACGCGACGCATAAAATTAATTATTCGTTCGGCATCATACGCAGCTGGAGGTCGCAAAATTTTACAACGATCACCGACGCGGAAAATGACGAAAAGCAAAAAGCGCGCAAAGGGCAACCAAAAGCCAAGGTTCGGTCGTTATTCGATGCCTCGTCGGAAACCCTTGAGCGACAGAGAAAAACAGTGGAGAACTACAAACCGAAAGAAATCGATTACTCGAACTTGCCATTCTAGGAGGGATTGTATTGGTTCATGCATTTGAAAGTGTATTTGAGAAGCTGAACGTCCGCAAAGTAGAGGATTTATTTTTTAAGATCCATCCGGATTATGTGCAAAGTGTATCGGAAGTGCGTATGGAATATGTTCAATGTCCAGCTTGTCAACAGCATACAAAACAAGCATGGGTATATTGCTTTGACGGTGACCGGCTTCAAGAAGACGTTTGGTCGATTTGTCATGAATATCAGAAACAATTTTATACCCTTCAAGTGGGGGCTAAATTGATTCAGAAGCGCTAGGATATCGTGGATGGTGATTGGTATTACATCAATAGCGATGACAAAGCAGGCTTTAAGAATTTTGAAGAACTGAATCCTGAATTGACGGCGGCGAAAGGAAAAGCTACCGACTATATCAAAGATTTGTTAGAAGGTAAGATCCGGAATTTACGGATATCAGGAACGCCAGGTACAGGCAAAACGCATCTCGCTAAGGCGATTGCGCGGACACTCAAACATAAGGGCAGAAAAGTGGCGTTCATCGAATCTCGAAAGCTCTTCGACAATATCAAAAATACGTTTGGCAATCGGGTGGCGCAAGAGCGTTTTGAAAAACAATTTGCTGACTTTGATCTAGTCGTGTTAGATGATGTCGGAGTTGAAACAAATAAAGCGGCCGACGAACTCTCCTGGTCTAGCCGTGAATGGGTAAAACTAATTGATTTGCGACGCGGTAAATCAACCGTATACACAACAAACTTCGACAAGGAATCGCTAAAAGCGGTGATCGGCGCTCGTTCTGTTTCTCGGATAGGTGAGAATTCAGAAACCATCGAATTATTTACTCCGGATCATGATTATAGAGATCGATTATTATATTAGGGGTGTGCTGGAAATGACTAATTGGATAAACAGTAGAGGGGTTTATACAGTGTTACTTGTTGCTGAGGTGGATAAGCAGCAGATTAACGCGGATATGGATGCGCTGGAGGAGAGATTGCAAATTGCAGAGGCGGCGATCGTTGCGCGGAGGGGGATGGCGTCGTTTGAAAAAAGTATGATTTGTGTCGAAATCCCATGTTCATAAACCAACGTGAAATTTTTGTCGATTATACATGAAATGACTATTTTCATGCTGATTAGATGGAATTGGTACGTGTTATGGGGAAATCGGATAAAACGATTCGAAAGATGTTAACGAAATTAATCGAGCTGGATGTCATTGATTCCTCGGGTGCCAGACCTAAATTATATTCAGTTAGCGAAGCTTTTTTTGACTGATTGTAAATGGGAGCTCAACAAAGTCCAAGTGCTGAATAAAGTGTAGACATCGTATAAGTGTGGTAAGATAAACAAATATTAAAAAAGACCGGGTGCGTCAACACCCAGTCAATGCAGCTGACATCCGCATGAAGTGCGGCTGGCCAGTATCACGAGAGTTTTTACAAAAGGTAACCATCCTGCTAACTTGCCGGTCAGCGGAGGGTGGTTACTTTTTTCTGTTGGTGTATAGAGCAACCATCGCTACAAGGGCTGTTGCCATTGCCGCGAGAAACATTCCAAATTGGAATAAACAATGCTAGCTCCTTCACTTATATCTAATTTTCAAACATACTCAGGTGCAGAAAACGAATGGACATGGTATGATAAACATATACTAAAAAAGACCAGGTGCGCTAACACCCGGTCTTTGTAGCTGACATCCGCATGAAGTGCGGTTGGCCAGTAAAAGTCTTAAGGTGTTACAAAAAGTAACCACTCAGCTTTCCTAGTCATAAGCGGAGGGTGGTTACTTTTTTCTGTTGATGAATAGAGCAATCATCGCTACAACTGCTGTTACTATTGCTGCGAGAAACATTCCAAATTGGAATAGCATGTTCATTGCTTCGTATGTCACCATTTTAACACCCCCTTTCTCAAGGGAGTGCCAACCGCCCATCCGCTATATGTCGTCTACCATTCAATTATACCATTCCTAAGAGTGAAAAGAAACATAAATAGACCATATGTTCGCCTTCTGTTGATTAAGAAACCATTCCGAATTTAATTTACTATAAAAGCAACAAAAGAGTAGATAAGATGAAAATCTCCACTGAACACGATAAGATAGAAACGTAATCGATTAAAGAGAGGCGGAGATTTTTAATGAACGCATACGATGAGTACATGAGGGGCATTGTACAGCCCATGCGCGAAGAGTTAGTACAATCGGGCTTTACGGAATTAACGACAGCTGAAGATGTGGAACATACATTACAGGACTTAAAAGGTTCTGCAGTCATTGTGATCAACTCGGTCTGCGGTTGTGCAGCAGGTTTAGCGCGTCCCGCGGTTCGCGAAGCAGTTGCGGAAGTAAAACCGGATCATTTATTGACCGTATTTGCTGGACAGGATAAAGAAGCGACGGAAGCTATGCGTTCGCATTTCCCTGAAGTGCCGCCAAGTTCACCATCTGTTGCGATCTGGAATGATGGGAAATTAGCATACTTCATTCCACGTGAACAAATTGAGAACTTTCAAAAAGAACAAATCAAAGATCACCTCGTCGATGTGTTGACGAATGTTGTTAGTCAGTGAACGTGATTATTACGACTGCCGGCCGACCTGATGAACAATCTGCTGCTTTATTGAAATATGCCGAGGATTGTTTGGATGCTCCTGTTGTCGAACGAAAAAAGCGGTCCGTGTCCAAGTTGCAAGACGTCTATCAATCGGACGTCTTGGTGGCTGGGAAGGACCGCTATTCGTTTTACAGACGCGGGATGTCGGAGCCATTCTTTTTTCATCCGAATTCTGCTACGTATCGATTGAAGCGTCTGTTGAAAGGTGAACTAGATCCTTTAATTGAAGCAGCAGAGTTAATGGCGGGAGATTCTTTTTTGGATTGTACGTTGGGTCTTGGATCGGATGCCATCATCGCGGCTAGTAGCGTAGGTCCGAATGGGATGGTCGTAGGAATCGAAGCAGATAAGGTAATCGCTTTTTTGGCTGCGACTGGATTACGCAGTTTTCCGATTGATTTTCCTTTGTTGAAGGAATCAATGGAACGGATTGAAGTCATTCATTCGGAAGCTGTTCAGTTTTTGAAGCAGTGTCCGACAAGTTCGCGTGACGTGGTGTTTTTAGATCCGATGTTTACAACACCCATTGAGGAATCTTCCAATTTTGAGAGTTTGCGTGAAATAGGCGCTATGTATCGTTTGTCGGAAGAGTGGGTAGCTGAGGCTTTAAGAGTGTGCAAGCGACGCGTGGTATTGAAAGACCATTACCAGTCACCAATGTTCGAACGTTTTGGCTTCACTCAGCAAATTCGTCTGCATACGAAAGTGCATTATGGCGTGCTGGAGAAGTGAGTGACGGAGAACCGAACGAAAACTCGTCCGCACCGCACCGCACCAATCCAAGACAGAGCCGCACCAAACTGCTTTGTACCGAGCGAAATTCTACCACAAACGCTCGTAACTCGCACCACACCGCACCAAAACAACCGTAGTGCGAGCGTAACAACTTCTTTCCATAAAAAAAGACTGCACAGGCCGAATTCTTGGCTTGTACAGTCTTTTTTGCGTTTCGCCTGTCGAGGCTAGACGGCATCTTTCGCTTTTGTACCATCCAGCTGCAGGCGCCAGTCTCTCGGGACACTTCTGTCTTAAAGATAAAGGCAAAGAGCGCCTTTATTTTTAAGACCTCCAGTGCCTGTCGAGACTAGACGGCGTCTTTCACTTTTGATCAGTGAGTGAAGTTTAAGGAACTTAAGTATAATGTCAAAACGAGCATTCCGATTCCTAGTAGGAAGTTAACGTCCATTCGTGCGACCTCCTTTATCCTGCGTGTTGGTTGGTTGAATTCCGCTTAACTTGCAATCAACGAACTTTTTGTGAAAAGAATGATTGAAGTTTGACTTTATTGTACAATGAATTGGAGAAAGAAGAAACCTTTTGTCGGCTTTTTCGTATGAGTTACTAGGATGTATGACGAAATGTTGAAGGGAGTGGTAGCATGAAACAATGGTTGCAGCGATTTATGATCGCATCGGTCGCAGTCTTGACGCTTGGGGCCATTACGTCCAATCATGAAATTTGGTCGAACTTTCAGCCGAAGGACGAGCCAAATGAAATGGATTCTACAACTGGAGATTCGCACTATTCAATTGAACTCGACGACTCGCCTACGGAATTTTTATCTACACCTGATTATCCGATTCATTCAGAAGAAGACCAACTGCTCGATCACGCGCGTTCGCTGTCTTATGAAAAATTCGGTCAGCGCATCGGTCCGGTGATTCAAGATGAATTTGATTCGGAGATTTTCCCTAGAATCGAAGCAGTGATACAGACCACTATACATAATGCAGCAGAACGTCGTCTTGCGATCACAGAACAGCCTTCCGGCGATTACGCAGAAAAGATTTTCCATGTGCATGATAAAATGGCGGGACAGGACGTTATCCGTTTCCACGTTCGCACCGAGAAACGTCCTCTTGATGGGTACTTTTACAATTTCCATTATCATACGGCTGACGATGGGTTCACAGCTCATCATACATTGGGCGACATTTATTGGTCGAAAAACACACCGCCGAAATGGTTGTCTTAAAAATGTTGAAACACTCGTTGTGAAAACGGGTGTTTTTTATTTTGTTATTTTATGGCAACAAAAACAATGAATAAATTACTATTCCGGAGAGAAGATAATAACTCTACGTACTATAAATCATTGGAGGTGCCAAAATGAAAGGGAAATTTTTAGCATTGCCATTGGCGGCAGTATTGTTGTTAAGTGCTTGTGGAGAAGACAATGACAAAGATAATTTCAAAGTAGAAGATCCGCTGACAGAGGACAACGGAGAAAATGATGTAGGTACGTGACAAGAGAGAAGTAAATAAAAAGCGGATTCAATGCGATCCACTTGATGTGAGCGTACAAATATTGTGTTTATATACAACCAAACAGTATAAACACCACCAAAATTCTGTTCAAAAACACACCTCCAAAATGGCTTTCGTAATTCGCCATCTAAAGAGGTGTTTTTTTGTTCTCGATTTTAAAAATGTCATTGGTAGGGTCATGACTAAAATAATGCTATACTGTATGTAATTTAGAAGCAGTTGCTTGAAAAAAGGAGTCTGAAAATGAAGCAATATTTAAATCTTTGTCAACATATTCTGGAAACAGGAACGAAAAAAGGAGATCGGACCGGTACGGGGACATACAGCGTTTTCGGTTACCAAATGCGCTTCGATTTAGCCAAAGGCTTTCCTTTATTGACGACCAAACGAACAGCATTTCGTCTGATCGTCTCCGAGTTATTATGGTTTTTGAAAGGCGATACGAATATTCGGACGCTTATCCAAGACCGCAATGGAATTTGGGATGAATGGGCATTTGAACGATATGTAGAGAGCGATGCATATACAGGGCCGGATATGACGGATTTCGGGCATCGTGTAGTGGAAGATGAGCAATTTGCGAAAACGTACAAAGCTGAACTTGCTGCATTCAAAGAAAAGATTCTCGCAGATGAAGATTTTGCAAGGAAGTATGGCGATTTAGGTCCTGTCTATGGCAAACAATGGCGGGCGTGGGATACAGACCACGGTGTCATTGACCAATTGGCTCAAGTCATCGAAAGTATCAAAACCAATCCTGATTCACGTCGCCATATCGTCACGGCTTGGAATCCGGCGGAAGTGGATGAGATGGCGTTGCCTCCTTGCCACCTACTGTTTCAATTTTACGTGGCGGATGGAAAATTATCTTGCCAGCTCTATCAACGAAGTGCAGATGTCTTCCTAGGTGTACCTTTCAATATTGCTTCATATGCGTTATTGATTCATTTGATTGCCCATGAATGCGGTCTGGAAGTGGGTGAGTTCGTTCACACACTCGGAGACGCCCACATCTATCAAAACCATCTGACGCAAGTACAGGAGCAGCTATCGAGAGAGCCTAGAGACTTGCCGAAACTCAACGTCAATTACGCAGGTCGTTCCATCTTCGACTTAAACGTAGAAGACATTACGATAGAAGGCTACGATCCGCACCCGAAAATCACTGCACCCATTGCTGTGTAAGGAGGAGAAAAATTTTGATTTCACTACTAGTTGCACATGACGTACAGCGCGTCATAGGAAAAGACAACCAAATGCCCTGGCATATTCCTGAAGAATTGGCTTATTTTAAAAAGATGACGATGGGTAAAGCGATCGTTATGGGGCGTAAAACATTTGAATCGATCGGGCGTCCGTTACCTGGACGTTTGAATATTATTGTCACTCGGAATGAATCATATGAAGCAGAAGGTATTACGGTCGTGCATGAACTGCAAACAGCTATCCAAAAAGCTAAAGAATACTCCGAAGAAGTAGTCATCATTGGAGGAGCACAGATTTTTGATATGGCAATGGGCTTGGCGGATCGACTGTATATCACCGTTATTGAAAATTCCTATCCAGGCGACACGTTCTTCCCTGAATATAAAGAAGGCTGGCAGCTGACCAGTGAGTCCGACGTACAATATGCAGAAGACCGCACAGCATATGTCTATCAAATTTGGGACAAAAAAGAATAGCGCCCCTCTTATACATACAGAAGGACGCTAAAATACATGGCTGCGCTGCCGGCAATGACGAATAAATGCCAAATTGCATGATTGTACGGCAGGCGCCGCCACGCATAAAAAACAGAACCGAATGTGTAGAGAACTCCCCCAATTACGAGCAGCCAAAAGCCTGCGGGCGGAAGTTGTTCATACAATGGCTTGATCGCAATAATGATCAGCCAGCCCATGACGATATAAAGCGCCAGTGAGGCTTTCTCAAAACGGTGAATGAAAAAGATTTTGAACAAGATCCCTAATATCGTAAGTCCCCAGATAATGCCGAACAATGTCCAGCCGAGAGCCCCTTTTAATGTTACGAGCAAGAAGGGCGTATAAGTTCCCGCGATTAAGACATAAATGGCGGAGTGATCCAAAATCGAGAAAAACTCTTTCACTTTAATGGGCATACTATGTAGTAACGTGCTCATTAAGAAAAGCAACAGCATAGAGACCCCGAAAATCGTGAAACTAACAACGGCTATCGCGGTTCCGCGCTCTATACCTGCCAATATCAGAAAGACCAGCGCAGGTATGCTGAGCAAGAAACCGATTGCGTGGGTAATCGCATTCCAACGTTCTTCCGAAAAATTCTTGAAATCAAATGCATCTGACAAAAAGCAACAACTCCTCAAACCTCACTATAGCAAAAAATGAACAGAAAATCGCATTTCACAGTACGCGAAGGAGACCATAAACATGAAAAAAATACACATAGTCACGGATTCTACCGCTGATCTCACTAAAGAACTCATAGAAAAACACGAAATTCACGTTGTACCTTTGACTATCCAAATTAACGATCAATCTTTTGTGGATGGAGTAGAACTTCAGCCCGACCAATTTTTAGACCTCATGCGAGAGTCAAAAGAACTTCCAAAGAGTTCACAACCCGCTGTCGGTGTCTTTCAAAAATTATACGATGAACTAGGAGCGGACGGCTCTCAAATTATCTCGATCCACATGACGGGCGGGATGAGCGGCACAGTGAAATCTGCCCAAGCGGCGGCCCAGGCTTCTTCTGCAGACGTTACGGTCATTGATTCCATGTACATTTCACATGCCCTGACGTTTCAAGTACTCGAAGCATGCCGTATGGTGGAAGAAGGGAAATCTGTCCAAGAAATTGTGAACGGGCTTGACAGCGTTCGTAAACGTTCTTCACTATATGTAGTGGTGGACGTACTGGATAATCTAGTAAAAGGCGGCCGGATCGGCAAGGGGAAAGCGATGTTCGGATCATTAATGAACATTAAACCGATCGCTACATTGAAAGATGGCGTTTATACCCCTGTCGCGAAAGTACGCAGTCACAAACAAGTCGTCACGTATTTATTGAATGAGTTTAAAAAAGAGACTGCGGGGAAAGTAATTCGTAGCGTTGGCATCGCCCATGCGAATGGACTATTGATGGCCGAACCTTTGAAAAAAACGATTGAAGAAATGGGTATTCAAGTAAAGCTTACATTTACAACGCCAATTGTCAGTACCCACACGGGCGAAGGCGCGATTGGTTTTATGTTTTACACAGAGTAACACTATCAAAACAAAGGGGAAGATAGAGTTTATGAGAAGAATGGTTTTATTCCTGTTCGTCTTCTCATTGTTTTTATCCGGGTGCCAAGCACCATTTAGCCAAAAAGAAACGGCTTTGCCAGAAAGAGAACCAGTTCTCTTCGAACCTTTCTCAATACCGGAATATTTTGTTCCAAAGCGGGTCAACGTACTCGGTTTAGGAGATTCATTGACACAAGGGGTAGGGGATGAACGTAAAGAAGGCGGTTATTTCGGACGCTTAACAACAGAGATGGAACAATGGAAAGGGATAATGGAAGTAGATGCTGTGAATTTAGCAAAGCGAGGAAAGAGAAGCGATCAGCTGTTAGATCAGCTGGAAGATACCGACGTGCAAGAAGCAATCGTGCAAGCCGACTATATCGTTTTTACAATTGGCGGCAATGATTTGATGAAAGTAGTCAAAGGGAATTTCATGAAAATGAAGCTTTCCGATTTTTATAAGGAACTTGGTAAATTTGAAAATAGAATGGAAGAGTTATTTCAGTTGATCCGTTTGCTCAATCCAAATGCACCGATCATTGTAGCCGGTCTATACAATCCATTTTCTGTCGTTACGGATGAAGTGCAGGAATTTGAGGAGATTGTCGATGATTGGAATGCTTCATTGGAAGAACAAGTACGGAAAGACGGAGCAGCTTGTTTCATTCCTGTTAAAGATTTATTTAATTCGAATACAAATATGGTTTATCATACAGACTTCTTCCATCCAAACAGTAAAGGCTATGATTTGATGGGAAAACGATTTGTGGATGAAATGAAGAAATGTTCAGCAATTGATTTGGAAGTGGAGTGAGCAACTAATGAATTATTGGAAAATAGCATTCTTCAGCCTTGCAGGATTAATCGCAGCATCGATCGTCGGGCTGATCATAGTAATCGGCAATACCGCATCTTCACCTCCTCTTCCTGAATCAAACGCTTCCTCGAAGGCAGGATATTCGCTGGAATTAAATACGACGAAGGAAAATTTCGAAGGCATTGCGAATACGTACATTCGGAAAGCGGTCAAAGGCGCATTACCTGTTGAGTTGGAAATGCGTGATGATGTACTGCTGACGTCAGAACTAACCGTGTTTTCCTATACGTTGCCACTTGCCATGCACTTTGACCCGATCGTGCGGGAAGATGGAAACTTAATCCTGAAGCAATCGTCTATGGAATTAGGGGATTTGAATATTCCTCCTTCGACTGTATTAAAGCTATTGAAAAACTCTGTCGAATTTCCTCCATGGATGATCGTTCGGCCGAAAGAAGAAGAAATTTTCATTGATTTGCAAGATTTGCCGATCTCCGGTGACGTTAAAGTGAAAGCAAAAGAAGTGAATTTAGCTGAAGATGAGATTATATTGGAAGTATTGATTCCGAAAAATTAAGGAGGCAACATAGATGGCGACACAATACGCAACATTTGCAGGTGGTTGTTTTTGGTGCATGGTCAAACCGTTCGACCTATACGAAGGCGTACATTCTGTTACTTCAGGCTATACAGGAGGACATACAGTCAATCCGACGTATGAAGAAGTCTGCTCGAACACGACAGGACACCGCGAAGCAGTGAAGATTGAATTTGATGATGACATCATCTCGTATAAAGAATTATTGAATATTTTCTGGCAAGTGATTGATCCTACTGATGCAGGCGGACAGTTTTACGACCGCGGCGAGTCCTACAAATCTGCAATCTATACACATTCACCTGAACAGCAAAAAGAGGCTGAAGAATCTAAAGCAGAGCTGCAGGCGAGTGGGAAGTTTGACTTGCCAATTGTCACAGACATTTTACCGGCGCATCCATTTTACCCAGCTGAGGAATATCATCAGCAATATTATGAAAAGAACCCTGGGCATTATGAACGTTACACCGTAGGATCAGGACGAGCAGGGTTTATTGAAAAGCATTGGGGGGATCCATCATGAAAGAGGACTTGAGAAACCGATTGACGGATATGCAGTATTATGTAACGCAGGAAAGCGGGACAGAGCCGCCCTTCCAAAATGAATTTGACGCACATTATGAAGAAGGTCTATACGTGGATGTCGTTTCAGGCAAACCGTTGTTCAGTTCCCATGATAAATTCGATGCGGGCTGTGGTTGGCCAAGCTTTTCGAAGCCAATTGAAGCGTCTGAAGTGACGGAGCACTTTGATACCACTCATGGGATGCGCCGTACAGAGGTCCGCAGCAAAACGGCAGATTCTCATTTGGGACATGTCTTCCCGGATGGTCCAGCTGATCAAGGCGGACTGCGCTATTGCATCAATTCTGCAGCTATGCGTTTCGTTCCTGTCTCCGATTTGGAGAAAGAGGGCTACGGAGAGTATAAAGGGCTATTTACGTGATGGATCGATCCTTTTATCATTTTGCGTTGAGGTATCGTGGCGGTGGAAAAGACGATGTGAAGGCGATGTTTGCAGAAAAGATGTTTCGTGATCCGAGTTTTCCAAAAAATGAAGAGGAATTCGATACGTTGTCACGTTATGTCGAGGATCAAGCCGATCACGATTTAAGCTCCACTACCTTTGATGAACTGTACGCAATCTATCAAGACGTATGCAGCAGATAAATGGCGAGGTCTTCATTGCATCTCGCCTTTAATCACTGTATGATAAAATTAAAATAGCGAAATGAGGCTGAAAAAGACATGAGCATACATATTAATGCGAAAAAAGGCGATATCGCCGACACGATTCTTCTTCCTGGAGATCCACTGCGTGCAAAGTATATTGCGGAAACGTTTTTAGAAGATGTTGTTCAGTACAATGAAGTACGAAACATGTTCGGGTATACAGGTACATACAAAGGAAAACGCGTTTCAGTGCAGGGAACAGGTATGGGCGTTCCTTCTATTTCTATTTACGCAACAGAGTTAATGCAGGAGTTTGATGTGCAGAAATTGATTCGTGTGGGTACATGCGGTGCCATCCAAAAGGACGTAAAAGTTCGCGATGTGATTTTAGCACAGGCTGCGACAACGAATTCATCGTTAAACGATACAACGTTCGGTCCCATCCGTTATGCTCCGATCGCAAATTTCGATCTTTTATTGAAAGCATTCCATGCAGGGAAAGAAAAAGGTCTACATTTGCAAGTGGGGAATGTTTTCACAGAAGACTTCTTCTATAATGAAGACGCACAGCATGAAAAATTAGCACGTCATGGTGTATTGGCTGTAGAAATGGAAGCCGCTGCACTTTACACGTTAGCTGCTCGTTTTGGCCGTCAAGCGCTTGCTGTGCTTACGGTTAGTGATCATATCCTTACAGGCGAAATCACTACGCCTGAAGAACGCCAATTAACATTCAATGACATGATCGAAGTAGCACTAGAAGCAGCAATCGCTGAATAATACACAGTATTTTAAACAGCGGAATAGCTGCACATAAAGAACCTTTGAACAAAGACCGCTCTAGACAGCGGTTCTTTTCATGGGAGTTTAGAAAGTAGGGAAGACGATGAACGAGAACGATTCAAAAGAAAACGGAGAGGTAGAGCCGGAAAAGAAACCCGAACCTAGCCGGTATATCCGGATTAAGCCGTTTTCGCTGATCATGCTCATCTTTGCCCTTGTACTGGCGACAGCAGCGGTTACATTCTTCGCATTAACAGTCGGTGATGATAAAGTCGTAGAGGTCGTCAAACCCCAACAAGTGGGAAGTGAACGAAAAGAATTTAAAAAGCTTTTCGATGCGTATGATCAACTGAAACAAAGTTATTTCGATGAGGTCGACGAACAAGTCATACTGGACGGAGCAATCAACGGTATGGTCGATGCGTTAGGAGATCCTTATTCCGACTACTTGAACGAAAAGGAAGCGAAGCAGCTGAATGAGAGTATATCATCCAGTTTTGAAGGAATCGGCGCAGAAATTCAAGAGTCCAATGGCTATATCAGCATTGTATCTCCTATTAAGAATTCGCCTGCAGAAAAAGTCGGGCTATTGCCGAATGATACCATCCTTTCGGTAGACGGAAAAAGTATCCAAGGTATGTCCTCTTCGGAAGCTGTACTGTTAATTCGCGGGGAAAAAGGGTCAACGGTCACATTATCGGTCCGACGTGGGACAGCCGCAGAGCCGTTCGAGGTGAAAATCGTACGAGATGTCATCCCCGTTCATACGGTATATGCCGAAATGCTGGATGACAATATTGCACATATTAACATTACGTCCTTCTCTGAAAATACGTATCAAGAATTACTGGAATCTTTAAATGAAATGACGGAAAAAGGGATGAAAGGTGTCCTGATCGACGTACGTCAAAATCCAGGTGGTGTGTTGAGTGCCGCTATCGATATTTCTGATCTATTTGTAGAAGAAGGGAAAGCTTTATTCCAGACACAAGAAAAGGGTCGACCGGCAGAGATTTTCCCGGCGTCAGGCGGTCAGAAAATTGATGTGCCTGTCACGTTGATCGTGGACGATGGCAGTGCGTCGGCTTCTGAAATTTTAGCAGGTGCATTGAAAGAATCGGCTCATATTCCGATTGTCGGTATCAAGACGTTCGGTAAAGGGACTGTGCAGACACCGACACAGCTGCAAGATGGTTCCAATCTAAAGTTGACGACAGCCAAATGGTTGACGCCGGACGGCAATTGGATTCATAAAAAAGGGATTGAGCCCGATGTTAAAGTGCCATACCCTCCTTATGCATCACTTCCGTTCCTAGATGCCTCTGAAGAAATGAAGGAAGGCATGGTATCTCCTGCGGTTCAAGCAGCTGAAGAGATGCTTGAAGTAGTAGGATACCATCCTGGGGAAACGGACGGACTGTATGACGCAAACACTGCACAAGCTGTTAAAGCATTGCAGAAAGACCTTTCACTCGAACAAACAGGCATACTGACTGGTGATTCGACGATAGGCTTAATGCAAAAATTACGGGATAAGATGAAAGAAGACGATCCTCAATTGCAAAAGGCAAAAGAAGTCGTCCTGAAGAAAGTAAAATCATAATCCGTTTAATACGGACAAGAAAACGCGTCCAGCCTTGTTTGGACGCGTTTCTTCTATAGAAGGGATAGAGGTTTATGATCGATGTATATTTATTGAGTGGATTTCTCGGCAGTGGAAAAACTTCCTTGCTTGTTCAATTGATTGACCAAGTAAACAAACAAGGGAGGCAGCCTGCTGTTCTGATGAATGAATTCGGCGAATTGAATATAGACAGTCAAATCGTTGAAGAGAAAAAGGAAGTGCCGTTAAAAGAGTTGCTGAATGGCTGTATTTGCTGTACAGGTGCTGAATCGACGGAAGCACAACTGCAAAGTCTATTGACTGACTATCCAAACGTTGACGTGCTGTTCATTGAGACGACAGGCGCTGCCCATCCGGTAGAGGCGTTAGATGCCGTCTATTCACCCTTATTCGCCGACCAATTAGATGTGAAGGGTATTATCACGGTCGTAGACGCCATGCGCTGGCTGGATCGTGATAAGCTTTCTCCGCGTATGCTCGCATTATTCTTGGAACAGGTCCGACATGCTCATTTCATGCTGCTGAATAAAGCAGATTTACTAACAGCGGATCAATTGGCATCTGTAACGATGCAAGTGACACAATTCAATAGCTTTGCTCCTCTCGTACAAACAACGAATGCG
The DNA here is from genome assembly GCF_019748715.1 of Sporosarcina aquimarina. GTDB lineage: Bacteria > Bacillota > Bacilli > Bacillales_A > Planococcaceae > Sporosarcina > Sporosarcina newyorkensis. Next base: position 33,437 of record NZ_JACLBZ010000037.1, read on the forward strand.
AAAATCGATTTTAGCTATATCGAGAAGATGGTGGATGCCGCCTCTGCTCCGAAACATGCCGTCAGTACAGGCAGCGGCCTTCCACTCGCTTCGAAGGTACTGTCTTTTGAGAAACCGATTAATCAAGAGCATTTTGAAGATTGGGTGCGTTCCTTGCCAGACACCGTATATCGGATGAAGGGCTATATCCAATTAGAAGGCTCCAGATACTCACACTTGTTCCAATATGCGTATGGAATGGTCAATTGGATACCTGAATATATGCAAATTCCTTCAAAACTTGTCATCATAGGTGAGCAGCTTTCAAGCATCGAATATCCGCCTGAAAAGTAGTTGTCAATAGCTTTTCGCTGCCAATAGTCTTCATGGAAGGGCATATCTTCCAATTATAAGGAAGCTGAGGCTCTTGTCTCATAGGTTTGTAGATTGTATTGGGCGAGTTGGCAATTTCCGTCATATTTTCTTCTTTTCTAAAACGTTATGATAAGTTTCGTAGAAGAGGAGGTATGAAGATGAAAAAACCATTGACAATCATCTTATTAAGCTCAGCTATTTTATTGCCTAACCATTCAGCGGAGGCAAGCACGATCAAAACTGTCCACATCAGCCAAACGTACACGTGGAATATACTCCAAGGACAAGATAAGGGGATATTCTCTAATTTCTGGGATAAGTATTGTAGCATCTTGAACAACGAGATTCAGAAGCCAGTAGAGAAGCCACAGCAACCGAATAAACCAGTAGAGAAGCCAGAACAGCCTAGTAAGCCGGTAGAGAAGCCGGAACAACCGAGCAAACCAGTGGAAAAGCCAGAACAGCCTAGTAAGCCGGTAGAGAAGCCGGAACAACCGAGCGAACCAGTTGAAAAGCCTGAACAGCCTAGTAAACCAGTAGAGAAGCCGGAACAACCGAGCAAACCAGTGGAAACACCACAACAGCCAAGCACACCGGCTGAAAAACCACAGCAGCCTAGCACACCGCCAACAGCTGAAAAGCCTGAACAGCAAAAGCCGACTGCAAATGTGTCTGCTGAAGAACAAGCAGTTCTAGATCTAACAAATGCTGAACGAGCAAAAGCAGGTCTAAAACCATTGCAATTTGACGCAACTCTTCAGAAGTCTGCTAAACAAAAATCAGCAGACATGGCCAAGAACAATTATTTCTCACACACAAGCCCTACATATGGCTCACCATTTGATCAAATGAAGATGAATGGCATCACATACCGTAAGGCAGCTGAGAATATTGCACAGGGTCAACGGAACGCACAAGAAGTCGTAACAGCTTGGATGAACTCAGCAGGTCACAGACAAAATATCTTGACACCAGAGTTCACTCATATTGGAATCGGTTATGATGCGAACGGAAATTACTGGACACAACAATTCATTCAAAAATAAGCGGTAGGACGATGGAGAATATTCCATCGTCCTTTTTGCATATAACAGATGAATTTTATGCATACTGACTTGCATAGAGGTGAGTTTCATGAAGAACCCCGCATCAATGATAGATAAATATTTTTTGGAAGACTTGTTTTATGGATCATCTGATTTAGTTATCCAGGAAGTACAATGGACGATAGGGAAAGGTTTCGTTTGTTATTTCACAACCCTAGTAGATACTGTTGAAACGGCTAAACAAATTGAGTTGATGCGTTCGCGCTCTGAACAAGCGTTGAAAAACTGGGGCACGACAGCTATTTCAACCGTTCAGACCTTCAATCAAGAGCAGTTAATCGAAAGCATTTGTTCAGGCATGACCCTACTGATCTTCCCGGAGATGAACATTCAAATACAATTATCAACCCAACAGTTCACAGCCCGTTCTCCCGATGAACCAATTGGAGAAACAACCGTCCGCGGCTCACACGAAGGTTTTGTAGAGTCTTTGGAGCAAAACCTATACATGATTCGAAAAAGGCTTGCCATCCCTGATTTAGTGATTCGTACGGTCAAGATGGGTAAAGAAAATAATTCTTACGCAACATATATTTATATTGATTCTCTTGCAGATCCGGATGTGGTCCTTGAGGCGGCAAACCGACTTAAGAATATTCCCGGTGAATATGCCCTAGGCTCTGGACAAATGGAAGATTATCTTGAAGACACGGTTTACTCTCCGTTTCCTCAGCTATTGAATACAGAACGACCGGATCGGGTAGTGGAAAATTTATTGGAAGGTAAAATTGCTTTTTTAATCGATCATTCACCTACAGTATTAATTGGACCGGTCACGTTTTTTTCGTTTTTCCAATCCCCCGATGATTACAATGCCCGCCCTATTGTCGGTACGTTTTATAGACTATTGCGTTTAGGCGGCTTGGCAATGGCTGTTTTACTGCCAGCATTCTATATAGCCGTTGTGAGTTATCATTTTGAAATTTTACCGAATGATATTAGTCAAAAAGTAAAGCTTACGGTAAATGATCTCCCATACCGGCCTATTATCGAAGCGTTATTTTTAGAACTCTTCATTGAACTAATTCGGGAGGCCAGTCTCCGATTGCCTACTCCTATTGGTCCGACAATTGGGATTGTGGGCGGACTGGTAATAGGGGATGCAGTTGTAAACGCAGGGCTCGTATCGAATATCATGATTGTTGTGGTAGCCATAACAGCTATTTCGAGTTATGTCATCCCTTCACCAGAAATGAATATGAGTATCCGAATTATTCGTTTCCCGTTTATGATCATGGCCACGTTATTTGGTTTTTTCGGGATGAGTATCATGGCTTTGCTTTTGTATATCCATCTACTTAATCTTTCGTCACTGAAGCAGCCTTATTTTTCTCCATTAATACCATTTGATGCGTCCCGTCTTTGGGTAGTTTTCTTGAGGCTTCCTTTTTTTCGTCATCATCCACAGCAAAAGACATTTTCGTTTTTTCGGAGAGGTAGGAAATGATGATGTTTGAACTATCCAAAACTCAATTCTTCTGTATATTATTTTTTATACAGACAGGCGGCGTCTTTATCTCTTTTCAGCATTACTTGATTCAAGATGCGAAACAAAATAGCTGGTTGGTATTTTTAGTGATTGCCCTCATGCAATACTTGCTGTTTCTTCTCTTTGAAAAGACTTATCACGCGTTGCGCGTACCCACATTCATTCGCTGGGTATTCAAAATCTACTGGTTGCTTGTCATCATCAGCGGACTCAGTTTTATCATCTATTTATTGTCGTTATGGACGTTACCAGACACGCCTATTATTGTGACAACGGCTATCATTCTTATTGTTTCGTATTATGCGAACTACGGAAAGGTAACTGCTGTATTAAACATTTGGACAATCGCCATACCTGTAGTTATTTTTATCGTAATCACCTGGCTATTAGCCGTCCCTCATTTGGATTGGTACAGGATGGCTCCCCAAATGGATTTTAATGTGGTGAAAATGGCAAGAGCGTTTTTAGTCGCGACAGCACCGATGATTGGCTTGGAGTTTTATTTATTTTTACGCCCCTTTGTTAAAGAAGTAAGATCATTGGCGGGCTGGCCGTTATTCTCCTATCAAATGAGTTGGACGTTTTTTTATTTAGCAACCATCCTCGTCAACCAATTATTCTTTGGGATAGAGGAAATCAAGACCATCCCGCAGCCCACTTTATACATGATGAAATCTTTAACATTGTCTTTCATTGAACGGGCGGACTTGTTTTATATGATTGCATGGATCATATGGAGTATTGTCACAGTCATTTTATACATTTTCTTCGTTGTGATGACTTGGCCAGCCGACAATGAGAGCAAACGAAGACGGCAAAATATAGTTATCCACCTATTTTTATTGGCAGTCATTGGTTTTTTTGTTTCAAAGGAAAGAAATGAATGGATTCGAGAAATAGTGAATTATCTACACTTAGCAATAGGTATCGTCTTGCCTATCATTCTCATTCTTCTAAAGAAGGGGCTGAATAAATGGATAAAAGACTCCTCGTCTTAATACTGTCCTCTTTACTGCTCAGCGGTTGCTGGGATGAGCTTTTATTTAAAGATGTGACCATCGTTCCGCTTGCGGGAATGGAAGGAGGCGATGACGATGTTCACATGACATTTGCTTTCCCAGTATTTGATGGTAATCAGATCAAATTTTCAACATCCAAAGGGAAAGGGAATTCCATGAAGGAAGCTCAAATGAACGCCAACTACAGTACGAAGGAAGCGCTAAATTTATCTAAAATGGAAGTTCTTCTTGTCTCTGAAGAGATGGCTCGAGATGATCTATATCAGTATCTAGATAACGTCTATAGAGCGCCCAGAAACCGTCTGCAAAGTTACATGGCTTTGGTAGAGGGCGATATCCAGACATATTTTAATCCTTCTGGTGATTTACAAGGGGAAGTATCCAATTACTATACAGAGCTTTTATTGACCGGAAAGATTTACACATATTTTCCCCCTGCAAACCTGCAGCGTGCAGGTACCTTGTTATTAGAAAACACACAGGACCTTGCATTGCCTTATCTAAGAATAGATGAGGAAGGGCTACCTCAATTGGTAGGTGTGGGATTGTTTTCGGGAAAGGATTTTACAGGTCATGTTTTAGAGAGGAGAGAAGCAATGCTCGCTACGCTCTTAAGTGGGGAGAAAGGTAAATTCACCCGCTTCAGCTATAAACTAGAGAATGATGAAAAAGAAAACGAACTGACATTTGACGTTTTGAAAGTAAAAGATAATTGGGATATTTTGAACGATCGTATAATAATCCGCATGAAACTGAAAGCGACTATGGAAGCATTTCCTGATTATCACCATAATACACAAGCAGTAGAGAAACAACTATCGGAAAAGTTAACGAAAGACTTCAATGATGTGGTCGGCAAAATGCAGGAAGCAAAAAGCGATATGATCGGTCTCGGTCGCAAAGTACAAGCATTTCATCCTGAAATTTGGAATCGCGGAAGATGGCAGGACACTTTTTCAGAGCTGCCGATCACGGTGGAAGCAGAGCTGACATTCCGTGATTTAGGTATTCTAGAATAAAAAGGCCAGCAGAAAATCACTGCTGGCTTTGTCTTTTTTGGATATAGCGTAAGCGAAAAGAAAGAATGACCGCACCGACTGTCAATCCTGTGATAAGTCCGACCCAATAGCCATACGCTCCTAAACTCGTATAACCAGCCAAAACGTACCCTACCGGCAGACCAATCACCCAAAATGAAATGACACCAACCAAAAACGTCATCGTTACGTCTTTGTAACCTCGCAGAGCGCCTTGAATAGGTGCTTGCACTGCATCGGACAGTTGGAAGAACGCTGCATAGACAAAAAAGTGAATGGCGAGTGCAATAATTGCTGGATCCGGCGTATACATAGAAGCGATGGCTTCACGGAACGTCAGTAAGATGAATATGGATAGGAAACTGAACAATACGGCAAACCCAATTCCGAGATACGTAAACTCCCGGGCATCTTTTGGCCGATTGCCGCCAATTGATTGACCAACCAAAATCGTCGTACCCATCGATACGCTTAGCGGCACCATATAAAGTAAAGAAGTAAAATTCAAAGCGATCTGGTGCGCAGAAATCACCTGGGCAGTATAGCCGCTCATGAGTAACGTTACAACTGAGAAAATACTCGTTTCCACGAAAATCGAAAGACCAATCGGCACACCGACCAATAATATCTCTTTCCACTTCGTAAACGATACAGGTTGCCATTCTTGGAACAAAGCAAACTCTTTAAAGTGCTTAGATGACCAAGCGATTAACGTGGCTATGAAGAATACTAACCAATACGTAATTCCAGAAGCATAGCCCGCACCCGCTCCGCCTAATTCAGGAAAACCAAAATTCCCGAAAATCAATAAGTAGTTCAAGACAATATTAATCGGAGCAGATAATAAAATAATGAACATGGACACTCGAGTTGCACCTAAGGCATCGAAAAAAGAACGCAACACGGTATAGGCCATCAGCGGTACCAAGCCGACACTCATACCGGTCAAGTAATTCGTAGCAACTTCCACAACTTGATCATCGAGCGGCATTTTGGTGATCGCAGGCAAGATCCCCCACTTGATCAATACAAAAATGATTGCCGAAAGAGTGAGGGAAACGTATAATGCTTGCTGGACAGTAGGCCGGATCGCACTTTTATTCTTCGAGCCGATTTGCTGTGCAATAATAGGGGTAAGACCCATCAAGATACCAGATAGCCCTGTGTAGACAGGGATCCAGAAAGAAGAACCGATCGTGACGCCTGCTAAATGATAGGTATCATAGCGTCCGGTCATCAGGATATCGAAGAAAGACATCAAGTAGAGTGCAACTTGAGTAATTAAAATCGGCAGCATGATTTTAATGAATAACGAGCTTTTCTGTTTTAATGTGTTCTCAGCAATAGACATAGTTTTCATTTCCTCTATAATTATTTTTCAATGGCTATTGTATCATGAAAAACAAAGCGAAAATTACATTACATAAGATTTACAAGGAAGGATGGGAAGAATGAAGCGACCGGTAATTGTATTAACAGGTGGCGGTACGGCAGGGCATGTATCCGTCAATCAAGCTTTAATCCCGGTTTTATTGGGTAAAGGATATAGTGTGCACTACATTGGTTCACATGAAGGGATAGAAAGAGAGTTAATCGGAGATGGACATCCTGAAGTGGTCTATCACTCTATACAAAGTGGGAAGTTGCGGCGTTATTTTTCCATGAAAAACTTTACCGATCCATTTCGCGTGGGAGCAGGTACCTTTCAGGCATTGTCTATTATAAGAAAGCTCAAGCCAGAAATCATTTTCTCTAAAGGTGGGTTCGTTTCGGTTCCTGTTGTGATGGCGGCTAAGCTGGCCAATGTGCCCGTTGTAGTCCACGAATCCGATGTCACGCCAGGATTAGCAAATAAACTCGCATTGCCGTTTTCTTCGCAGATTTTCACCGTGTTTGAGCAAACGCTGCAATATGTGCCGGCTGGAAAATCTACTTGCACGGGTCCTATTATCCGTCCTGAACTTTTTAACGGCAGCAAAGAAGAAGGTTTGCGCATAGCGGGGTTAAAATCCGACCGTCCAATATTCATCGTCATGGGCGGAAGCCAAGGCTCAGCCGTATTGAATGAAGCGATACGCGGTGAATTGCCTCAACTGTTGAAAAATTATCAGATCATTCATTTATGCGGGAAAGGAAATGCAGTTCATGAGCTAAACGACTTAGCAGGCTACGTTCAATTTGAGTATGTAACAGGGGAATTGCCTCATTTGCTGGCGGCTTCCGATTACGCGATCTCACGCGCCGGCTCCAATGCAATTTTCGAGCTGCTCGCTATCCATAAACCTATGCTACTCGTTCCGCTCGCTGCATCCAAAAGTAGGGGAGATCAACTACTGAATGCATCTTATTTCGAATCGAAAGGATTAGCGCTTAAAGTAGAGGAAGAACATCTTGCAGATCAGCCGATGGATGAACTCTTCAAAAATCTGGAGCAAGAAAAAACTCGACTGCTGTCGAATATTGAAAAAACGACAGAACCAAAAACCCCTGAGAAAATGGCTGAAATGATTTTGTCTTTTCAGAAATAAAAAACAATAGCAATACACCTTTGTCAAAGACTTTGTCGCGATTTTCATGTTTTTTTTCGTGTCCTTTATAGAAAAGTTCACAACTTTGTATTAATCCCTTTCAGTTCTAGGATTTGCGTGCTATTATTGTATGGAAGTATATAAAATAATCACAACAAGCCAATAGGCAAATGTGGAGGTAATATTACATGTCGAACATTGTGGATTCCCATCGTTCCCCGTATTCTGCTTTTTCGGGTCCAAACCTTGGGTATGTAATGGAAATGTATGATCTGTTTAAAACAGATCCAGATGCAGTTGATCCTGAGTTAGCAGAGCTATTCAGGAATTTTGGTGCGCCTCAGATCGATGAGTCCGGCGAAGTAGCAGTTGTAGCGCAAGGTTCACAAACAGATCTGCGCAAAGTACTTGCCGTCTATTCTTTACTAGAAGCCATTCGCTCGTATGGGCATCTTGCAGCAGACATTTATCCATTAAACGATCGACCAAAGGATACATCACGTCTAGAATTGTCATATCACGGATTGACAGACAGCGATCTGGTCGGATTGCCAGCATCTTTGTTCTTGAAAAATGTTCCACCAACAGTGGAAAACGGATTGGATGCAATGAATTACCTGAAATCTTTATATACAGGTTCCATCGCATATGAGTTTTCACACTTAATCGACGAAACTGAGCGTAACTGGATTCAAACTAAAATTGAAAACGGCGACGTGCAGTCAAGCTTGCAAGGCGATGAGAAAAAGGAACTTCTCGAACGCTTGACGAAAATTGAAGGTTTCGAGAAATTTATTCACCGTACATTCGTCGGAGCCAAGCGCTTCTCTATAGAAGGAGTGGACACTCTTGTCGTATTGATCGATGAATTGGTTCGCCGTTCTGAAGAAGCGAAAGTACAAAAAATGTTGATTGGCATGGCTCACCGCGGACGTTTGAACGTGTTGACACATAATCTAAATAAACCGTATGAAATGATGTTTGCAGAATTTGCAGGCGTACCGGCATCCCCATTCTTACCAAAAGACGGCTCATTGGAAGTTACGCGCGGTTGGTTTGGCGACGTAAAATACCATATGGGTGCTCTTTACAAAGGTGAATCCGGTCTAAACCGTTTCTTAGCCTATAACCCTTCACATTTAGAAGTTGTGAATCCAGTTATTACAGGACAAACTCGGGCTGCACAGGAGAACACAGATCAGCCAGGGATTCCAAAACAAGATACAAATGCAGCGTATGCGGTACTTGTACACGGTGACGCAGCATTCCCAGGACAAGGTATTGTACCTGAATCATTCAACTACAGTCGTGTACGGGGCTTCAGAACAGGCGGATCTATTCATGTAATCGCCAATAATACTATTGGCTTTACGACTGAATACTATGATTCTCGTTCCACGCATTATGCGTCCGATCCAGCAAAAGGCTTTGAGGTGCCTATATTCCACGTGAATGCAGACCACCCGGAAGAAGTTCTTGCTGTAGCGAAGTTAGCATTTGAATACCGTCAAAAGTTCGGTAAAGACGTCCTAATTGACCTGATCGGTTACCGCCGTTACGGACACAATGAAATGGACGAGCCGCTCGTAACAAACCCAGTGATGTATCATGAGATTCATAAGCATCCAACAGTTCGCCAAATCTACGGACAGCGTCTGGTGGAACAGAAAATCATGACAGACGAAGAAGTGCAGCAGATGGACCGATCCGTCATCGCGTCTATGCAAGAAGCTTACGACCGTGTGAAGGAAGATTCTGCAGACGCTCCAAAAACTTCGAATGCCACACCAGAAGGGGTACTTGCTGGACTACCGCGTGATCTTGAAACAGGTGTTGCAGAAGATCGTCTTCGTAAAATGAATGAAGATCTATTGACATATCCATCTGAATTCACGGTATTTAGCAAACTGGATAAAATCCTTAAAAGACGTGAAGAACCGTTTAACGGAAAAGGTAAAATCGACTGGGCGCACGCTGAGCAACTCGCATTCGGTTCTATTTTACAGGACGGCAAACCAATCCGTATGTCTGGTCAAGATATCCAGCGCGGTACATTTGCTCAACGTCACCTAGTTCTCCATGATGAAAAAACAGGTGAAGAATTCGTTCCGTTGCATCATATTGGTGGCTCCAACGCTTCGTTCGTGGCATACAACAGCCCATTAACGGAAGCGGGTATCGTCGGTTATGAATTCGGCTACAACTTGGAAGAAGACAAAACGATGTCCATCTGGGAAGCACAATACGGTGACTTCTCGAACATGGCACAAGTTATGTTTGATCAGTTTGTATCTTCCAGCTTCTCCAAGTGGGGTCAGCAATCAGGACTTGTCTTGTTATTGCCGCACGCATTTGAAGGACAAGGACCTGAGCACTCCAGCGCTCGTATCGAACGTTATTTACAACTGTGTGCAGAAAATAACTGGACAGTTGCGAACATCTCAAGTGCAGCTAACTACTTCCACGTATTGCGTCGTCAATCGAAGATTCTTGGAAGTGAAGCAGAGCGTCCGTTAGTTATTGCGACACCTAAGTCGTTATTGCGTCATCCACTAGTTGGGGCAGACGTCAATGACTTAGTGGAAGGACACTTTAAAACAGTGCTTGAACAGCCGGGTACGGGTACGAAGCCTGAAAAAGTTAAGAAAATTTTATTTGCAAGCGGTAAGGTAGCAATCGATCTTGCAGAGAAAATTAAAGATGGCGAAGGATTTGACTACTTGCACGTCATTCGTGTAGAGCAGCTCTACCCATTCCCATCCGACAAAATCAAAGAAATCCTTGCTCGCTTCCCGAAAGTGAAAGACTTGGTATGGGTACAAGAAGAACCTAAAAATATGGGTACTTGGTCGTTTGCATATCCGTACTTGGAAGAGTTGGCAGATGGCAAGGACATTTCATATGTTGGTCGTATTCACCGTTCCAGCCCGTCAGAAGGCGACGGAGCTTCTCATAAAGTTGAACAAAATCGAATTATTGAAGAAGCATTAAAAAAGTGATATAACAAATAAGGAAGCTTTTCAAAAACAGTCAAAAACTACTTATACAAAAGTAGCTATCCGTGAAAACGGTACACCTACGAGGAGGAATTTATTGTGGCAGAGATCATAGTACCTGAACTAGCAGAATCGATTACAGAAGGCACAATTGCAAAATGGTTGAAACAACCCGGTGAAAACGTAGATAAAGGTGAATTCATCGTTGAATTGGAAACAGACAAAGTGAACGTCGAAGTCATTTCAGAAGAAGCAGGTGTTGTATCTGAACTACTGGCTGCGGAAGGCGACACAGTTGAAGTTGGCCAAGTAATCGCGATTGTAGGCGAAGGTTCAGGTGCACCGGCACAGCAAGCTCCACAAGCAACAGAAGCAGCGGCTCCGGCAGCAGCTCCAGCTCCAAAACAAGAAGCTGCAGTTGAGCAAGCTACTTCTACAGACCGTACAATTGCAAGCCCGGCAGCACGTAAGATGGCACGTGAAAAAGGAATCGATCTAGCAGCGGTTTCACCTGTAGATCCAATGGGTCGCGTACGTGCACAAGACGTATCCGCTCATACAAACGCTCCTAAAGCACAGCCACAAGCTAAACCGGCTGTAACTGAAGCTAAAGATGACGGCCGCATCACACGCGAAAAAATGACTCGCCGCCGTCAAACGATTGCAAAGCGTCTTCTTGAAGTGAAGCAATCGACTGCAATGCTTACTACGTTCAACGAAATTGATATGACAAACGTGATGGCTCTTCGTTCACGCAAGAAAGATCAGTTCTTCGAGCAAAACGATGTGCGCCTAGGCTTCATGTCATTCTTCACGAAAGCAGTCGTTGCAGCATTGAAGAAATATCCTTATGTCAATGCGGAAATCGATGGCGATGAAATTTTATTGAAAAACTATTTTGATATCGGTATCGCAGTTTCCACTGAAGGCGGATTGGTTGTACCAAACGTTGTGGACGCAGACCGCAAAAACTTCGCTGAAATTGAAGCTTCTATCGGAGAGCTTGCGAAAAAAGCACGCGACAATAAATTGACAATTGCCGATATGACAGGCGGTTCATTCACAATTACGAATGGTGGAGTATTCGGTTCATTACTATCTACTCCAATCCTAAACGGTACACAAGTAGGTATCCTTGGTATGCATACTATCCAAAAACGTCCAGTAGCTGTTGGCGACAACATCGAAATCCGTCCAATGATGTATGTAGCACTTTCTTACGACCACCGTGTAATTGATGGAAAGGATTCAGTTGGATTCTTGAAGATGGTTAAAGAGTTGCTTGAAAACCCTGAAGACCTTCTACTAGGTTCTTGATCGTCTGATTCAAAATAAAGCGACCCGCGTTTCAATTCGCGGGTCGCTTTCCTTTATGAAATATGAGAGGGGAGATGAAACTATGTCTTATCTGAACTGGTTAGAGGCACCTACTTTGAAAACTGTCACGTGCACACACACCGACGCGGAAAAATATGTCGTCAATCATATGTTGACAGCAGGGAATACGTACGAAGTAAAAAATGAAACAGATGAATTTTTATTCATCGTCGACAATTCTGGAAAAGTCGGCGGCTATTACAAAACGTACTTTGCAAACGAACAGATCTAACTGCAAAAATGTCCTTATGAGGTAACAAGTTCGGTTGACATGAAAAAACGCTCAGATTTCTGAGCGTTTTTTTCTATACTATTTTACGAATAGAAGGTATCCATAATGTTTGTTCCACGATCGCGACCATTTGCTTTGAAAAGCTATTTACTATTGCAAATTTAAAAGGTCTGTAATAATTTCTGAGCTATTAGGCGTTAATAAGAAAACGGATAAGATTACAAATAGTCCTCCTGTAACTAGTGGAACAAACGCTTTAATTCCTCCAGCTGTCTTTATTTTAACTAACCCCACAATAAAAACGACAACACCTGTCAGAAGTAAAAGTAAGTACCAGAACCCCATAAAATCACCCATTCCTTTTTAGATTTTGATTAAAGTTGTTCCTATCGAACGCCTTCTCGAAATCGTTGTAATATAAGACGGATTAAATTCATTACGAGTTTCATACTTGCAACACTAAATAGCCAGTTCATTAAACAAATTTCAATTCCTTTTTTAAGGGATGATTGCACTATTCATCAATAGAAAAAAGTAACCATTCTCCTCTATGACTCAAGATTAGAAACCCTTCCTTGAATCATGCATACTTTTTACGTTAGAATGGGGGCAGATAGTAAAAGATAGAAGAGCTTGAACTCTCCCGCAATCTTAGCCATCCAGGTGAGTGGTTGTCAACTTAAAATTCCTTTTTATCTCAAGAACCACCCTTTTGCTTCTTACGGCGCAGAGTGGCTTTCTTTTTGTCTAAAGTTGACTATTTCTTCTCTGATAAAGCATTCACCTATTTCCTATTGATTTGTCAAATAACTAATATCCCAGGAAGAAGTAGTGAAGATATAGAATCATTTGTTAAGGATTTAGGAAAAGGAATTAATCACTAGGGATTAACAAAGCTAAATCTTTAGGTCCGTTTATTAATGAAATTGTAAAAGAGTTTAGCAAAATAAACGATATGTTTTTAACGGTTGCTTATCCGGACATTTCAGTAGAACCTATTGCAGTTTACAAATGAAATTATAATTTTGAATATTATTTTTGTGGTTTTAACATTGGACTTACTTAGGTAACGGGCGCAATTGCGAAAGAAAAATTTCAAACAGACCTCCTTAGTTGATTGGAGTGGAAGGCGGCGACTCCGGCAGGATTAGCGGGACAGGTGAAACACCTAGGTGAGCGAAGCGAGCAGTGTGGTTCAACGCCCGCCCTGCGGAACGCGTCCGCCTGCAACGGAATTCAACGGCTGCCAGGCTGTAACCCGTTAGTCAGGTTAAATTCATAGTTCAATTAAAAGGCACGATTATCGGACAAACAACTCCCAACATCTGTAAACTGTTGAAATGCAAAAACGCTCAGAATCAAATCTGAGCGTTTTTATTTGCTATGTGTTTTGTCGTTTTACTAGTGAACTGCATACTAATTAGAATAATACTTATAGTACTAGTTCCCATCAACCGAAGCTGTACTTACGAAGGACGGTTTTTTGATTCTTCATATACAGAAAGTAAACGAGTTTTAAGATCTTCTTCCATACGCGCGATCTCGTGTTCCGCTGCTTTACGTTTCGCTCGGCCGTCTGCTTGGATAACAAGTGTTTCTTCGATCGTTTGGATTAAGTTCTCTTGTGTCTTTTTCAGAGTATCGATTTCAATTATGCCTTTTTCATTCTCTTTGGCCGTTTCAATACTGTTCGTTTTCAGCATCTCCGAATTACGCAGTAACAGATCATTCGTTGTCTTTGTAACAAGCTTTTGCGATTCCACAGCTTTTTGCTGACGATTCAACGTCAGGGCAATCGCAATTTGGTTCTTCCACAAGGGAATAGCCGTCATAATGGATGCTTGGATCTTTTCTGCCAACGTCTGGTTAGTTTGCTGAATCATCCGGATTTGCGGAGCACTCTGAATCGTAATTTGGCGTGACAGTTGTAGATCATAGAGACGTTTCTCCAGGCGATCGACAAACTGTGCCATATCATTGACTTCTTGAACCATCATTTGATCATCCGCAAGCTCTGCTTTTCTGTGCAACTCAGGAATAATTGTATTGTTAATTTCCTCGACTTTCAGTTCTGCAGCTGCAATGTAGACGTTAAGTGCTTGGAAATAGGTCTTGTTCTGCTCATATAGATTATCAAGCATACGCACATCTTCCATTAAACCGCGTTTTGAATGTTCCAATTGCACCCCAATTTTATCAATCTGGGTACCTAATTTTTGATATCTCGTCATCATTTCCTGAACAGAGCGTGTCGCTTTACCAAATAGGCGGCTTAGGCCAGATTTCTTTTTCTCCGATAAGTCATCCGGGTCGATTTCGGATAGTTTATTCATCAATTCATTGAGCACGTCGCCTACAGGACCTATGTCTTTACTTTGTACATGATCCAGCATTTTATGGGAAAAGCGGGACAGTTCGTTCTGAGCATTGGCACCATACGTAATGATCGCTTCATAATTACCTACGGGAATTTGCGAAGCCAACTGTTTCGCTTTGTCTTGTTCTTCTTTTGATAGGCGGTCTACGAGCTTAGTAGATGCACCACTTTCCGCAAGGGTGGTCTCCATTTCTTGCGGTAATAGGCTGGCATCCATGTCGAATGGATTGCCGAGTAAGTCATCAATTGTGGTTTCCTCTTGTGCATTTTTATCTGTCATTAGAATGTTCTCCTTTCGATTCGAGCAACGGTTTATCTTTATTGATTGTAACATCAACAAAATCAATTTCCATTTGTAGTTGCTCTAAATCCGTCGCAACTGCATTTCGTAAATCTCTTTCCATCTCTTGACTTAAATCAGATAACGTCTCCCGTGTATGCTGAAGGGCTACTTTGATTTCTCGATCTTTTAGCGGTTGATTAACTAAAAGACCATACTTAGAAGTCAATTCCACTGCAGAATCTAGATGTGCGTAGAAAAACGTCTCCACCTGATAAAATTTACGTGGATTCGTTTGAACAATTTTAATGATCCTTCTAGCCATCGAAGACATATCATATACTTGTCTAAACGCTTGGATAGAACGCACTTGTCCATACATATTGGCCAAACGTTTCAATTTTTGCTTGGATTGGGTGAGTTGGTGTTCGATATGCTTATATTCAGAACGCGTCATTCCAAGTTGTTTCAGGTTGGAACGTAATTGTACTTCTTTGATGGCCACATTTCCACCTGCATACAACGCGATACCAATCGCAGAACTCACAAAGAAATTCAGACTCGTAGCCCCGATCAGAGTAAACCAAGTCAGGAAACTAGCAGGAGCCATAATTGCGTGTCGCGTAAAAAAGTTTTTTATTTTATTCATAATTTGTCAGGCCACCTTCCATTCTATATACATTACTTACGGATTGACAGCGAAAAAGTTTCATTCGGCCCAATAGGGGATGTTGACCATAATCCATCCTATCCTAATTATAGCTGAAATCGGATGAAAACTCATATATTTCGTCGCACCAATCTTTTTACTTTGCTATAGGGAATAGATTTGCTAGAATAAGTGTCATTCATGCATAGAGCGGATAAAGGGGTGCATACTAATGTATGAAGTGGTCTATATGAAAGCTGATTTTGAACCATGGTGGATGTTTGAAGAGTGGAGAGACTTTACAATCTCCACGAAAACTTTTCCAAATAAAATTGAAATGCAAGAATATGTGAGTGCTATGGTCATCGATATGAAAACGCGTTACGAGCACTATGAGATACGCAAAGGCTGTTTTCACGCATTTTGGTCGCCATCTGAAAAGCATTATTGCGACGGCTGTGAAGGCGATTTGCAAATTTATCATGGACTTATTGTATTGGTGAATGATCAACCAGATATATCGTAAAAAGATTCTGTAAGTTCGGTATGCTTTTTATTGACAATCCATCCAATTATGATATACTTGCTCTAAGTGAAATAGTCAAACGATCGTATGCTAATTGATTCACCTATTACAAAAGGGATCGGCGACGTCGGCACCTTTTGTAATATGTGAATTTTTTTTATGCGAAAGTTCATGTATTAACAAGTACTTATACATTTTTGGAGGTTATCGAATGAAACAAGGTACAGTAAAGTGGTTCAATTCTGAAAAAGGCTTCGGTTTTATCGAAGTTGATGGAGAAGACGATATTTTCGTACACTTCTCAGCAATCCAAGGCGACGGATTCAAGTCACTTGACGAAGGTCAACAAGTTGAATTTGAAGTTGTCGAAGGAAACCGTGGTTTACAAGCAGCTAACGTTGTGAAATTATAATCCACTTGCAGAAAGGCGCCTATAGAGGCGCCTTTTTATGTGGTATAAATCATTCAGGTTGTGTTACGGTTTCCAGCAAAGAAGTTACTACAAAATCTTCTTCTGATGTCATGATCGACTCTCGTTTTACCTCGCCGAATCCTTTCACTAAATAGATGCGATTGATAATGTCTTTATCCTTTTTTTCGATAACGATCGCATCCTCAAATTGCTGATACGGTGTTTCTACAGAAGCATCCGTTTTTACAATGGTCCACTCATCAAACGTTGTGCCTTTTTCGATCGGTCCCTTTAAATAGACGCGGATCGGCTTCAATGCTTCCAACTCTTCTTTTGAAGGAACTTCGGCAGCCAGTTGGACCGGCTCTTCCTGAAGAACCTGGATTTCATCTCCTTGAAGCTTGTATACTTTCTGAATGAAAGACCCACCGTTATTTTCATGGACCACAATATAATCCTCAATAGGGGAATTCACTGTGATATCCAATTCAGCAAACTCATTTCCTTCACCTTTATAATGGGCACTTGATCCATCAGGAAGAAAGTAGTCCAGTAATTGCACTTCTGTTTTTTCTGCATCCTGTTGATCTGTTTGGCTCTCATTTGTTTGTTCATCCTTAGTTGGCTTATCATTTGTGCTGCCACTGTCATCCAGTGATGTAGCAGGCTTAGAAGAACAACCGGCCATTACAAGCAGAAGCGCAAATACAAGAACGATTGAATTGCGTTTCATGTAAAAAAACCTCCTTTATTCTGTGGTATACCCTCAATGAAACCAACTATTCAAGAAAATTAAAAAGCCCGCTTTTGAGAAAGCGGGCATGAATCAATTATGCTTTTTGACCTTTCCATTCCAAATACTCATCATACGACATCATTTTATCGAAAATTGTTCCATCTTCATTGATTTCGATAATCCGGTTGGCGATTGTCTGAATGAACTGGTGGTCATGAGATGTGAAGACCATAGCGCCTTTAAACGCGATTAAACCATTGTTCAATGCTTGGATCGACTCCAAGTCCAAGTGGTTGGTCGGCTCATCAAGTAAAAGAACGTTAGCACTTGTCAGCATCATTTTAGAAAGCATGCAACGTACTTTTTCTCCACCCGATAATACACTTGGTTTTTTCTTTACTTCTTCACCCGAGAAGAGCATACGGCCCAGGAATCCACGCAGGAAAGTTTCCGTTTCATCTTCCGGAGAATATTGACGCAGCCATTCGACCAATGTCTGCTCAGATCCTTCAAAGTATTTCGAGTTATCGATAGGGAAGTACGCACGTGTCGTTGTAACACCCCATTTAATCGACCCTGTATCCGGCTCAGTTTCTTCTGCAAGCAAATCGAGCAATGCAGATTTAGCAAGCGGATTACCTAGTAAAACGACTTTATCTTCTTTGCCAAGTGTGAACGTAGCATCTTTCAAGAAGGTTTTACCATCTACTGTTTTCGTAACGTCTTTGATCGTTAATACATCATTTCCAATTTCGCGGCCCATCGTGAAGTTTACGAAAGGGTAACGGCGGGACGACGGTTTGATGTCGTCTAATTCGATTTTATCAAGTGTCTTTTTACGGGAAGTTGCTTGTTTCGACTTCGAAGCATTCGCACTAAAACGCGCAATGAACGCTTGGAGTTCTTTAACTTTTTCTTCTTTTTTCTTATTCTGCTCCTGGGAAAGCTTCAATGCAAGTTGGCTGGATTCGTACCAGAAATCATAGTTCCCAGCGTAGATTTGAATTTTACTGAAGTCAAGATCCGCAATATGCGTACATACTTTATTCAGGAAATGACGGTCGTGGGAAACGACGACAACAGTATTTTCAAAGTTGATCAAGAATTCTTCCAGCCATTGGATGGCTTTTAAGTCCAAGTGGTTGGTCGGCTCATCGAGAAGCAAGACATCCGGCTTGCCGAATAAAGCTTGGGCCAGCAATACTTTAACCTTATCCGATCCAGTTAATTCGGACATCTTAACATGGTGCATACTTTCAGAGAGTCCCAGTCCTTGCAGAAGAACAGAAGCTTCTGATTCGGCTTCCCATCCATTCATTTCAGCGAATTCGCCTTCTAATTCAGCTGCACGCATACCGTCTTCATCTGAGAAATCTTCTTTCATATAGATGGCATCTTTTTCTTTCATGACTTCATATAGACGCTTATGTCCCATGATAACCGTTTCCATCACTTCAAATTCTTCATATTCGAAGTGGTTTTGCTTCAATACAGCTAAGCGCTCGTCTTTACCTAAGATGACATTACCTGTTTGAGGTTCAAGTTCGCCTGAAACGATTTTGATAAAAGTTGATTTTCCCGCACCATTCGCTCCAATTAATCCATAACAATTACCTGGATTGAATTGTATATTGACGTCTTCGAATAGCTTGCGGTCGCCGAAGCGAAGACTCACATTACTGACTGCTAACATAATTAAATCCTCCTAAATTCACAATGCTCCTATTATACATTAAAAAATGATGGAATGGAATGTTTGGGCTGGAACTGTTTGCATTTTGGGTTTACGATAAGAGAAGCAGAAGTTTGCTGACACAGCAAATCATCAAGCCATATTATTTGTATTTCCACTTTTATTTTCGGCTATGCTTATACTGACATTGTAAAATCGCGAATCAATTTGAAACGCATAGGTCCAGACGCAACCCACCGGAGGCAAAAACGTCATTATCTATATTCAGCAGGAGACTCTCACCTCTACAGGTGGTGAGATGAATGGGGTCTTATTTCCTGTTCGATGGGTGTTTAAACGCCCGCTGAACAAAGATAAAGCCTCCGGCGGATATCACAGATTTTGAGAGGAGTCAATTGTGCTTGCACAATTCAAAATCTGGACGCAATTACGCCGAGGCGTAATTGATTAAAGGACTACAGGGTTATTGGAGGAATGAAGTTTAAATGGAAGAACACTTGGAAGAACAACTGCCGCGTCGCAGAAGAAAGAAACGCAAGCTTCGGGTCGGCAGGGTTTTTATTACCCTTTTATTGCTTGTCACGATCACAGTTGCAGCGTATTGTTATTTTCAATACAAGCAAGGTAAAGCGATGACTGCGGGAAATGAGATTGACCCTGGAGACTTTCAAGGCGATTTACTAGATCCCCAAGACCCCACAACGGAAAATTATTTGTTGCTTGGAATTGATAATGATGGTTCTGGTAAATACCGTACGGATACGATGATGGTACTTTCTTGGGATCAAACACACGGAAACGCCAAGTTGATTTCATTCATGAGAGATATTTATGCTCAGATACCGGGTTATCAATCCTATAAATTAAATACGGCATACTACTTAGGCGGTGTACAAACCGCAAAAGAAACCATCTCAGGAATGTTTAATATTCCAATTCATCATTACGCGGTCGTCGATTTCGAAAACTTTGAATCAATTATGGATATTATGTTTCCAAAGGGCTTGGAGATGGATGTAAAAAAGGAAATGTCTGAAAAAATAGGCGTTACGTTAACTCCGGGGGTACAGAAGCTTAACGGCAAAGAATTATTAGGTTATGCCCGCTATCGCGCGGACAACGAAGGAGATTTCGGCCGAGTAAACAGGCAACAGGAAGTTATTTCAGCTGTTAAGAATGAATTATTTAGTTTATCTACTATTTTGCAGGCACCTAAAGTAGCAGGCGCACTTGATAACTATATCCAAACCGATCTCACTTCGAAAGAAGAATTGACCAAAGTCTTGACCGTTTTGGCGAAAAGAAAATTGGATCTCGAAACATTGAGGATACCAGTAGAGGATAGTTATTCGTTCACCTCTTACCGGCATGCAGGTTCTGTTATAGAAATCGATCTAGATAAAAATAGGGAAGCGATTCATTCTTTTTTAGCCGCACAATAAAGGGTCGTACAGAAGGGGGAAGAGGATCTTGAGACAGCCACCAAAAAAGAATTCTTTACGGGATTTTTGGTCTATTCGTTCAGCGTCACCGATCGTTGGATTTCTTGGTGGTCAATCTACATTGTTTGTGCTGCTTTGTTTATTGCTTATTGGATTGATCATTTTGATATTCACTCAAGTTTCATTTATTTTTTATCCGATCCGTGTGTTTTTCTCAACAGTTGTCCTGCCTATGGTGCTGGCAACCATTTTGTATTATTTAATGAGACCCATTCTGCGTTTTTTGGAAGTACGACTGAAGATACCACGGGTTTATGGGATATTGATCTTATTCCTAGCTGCAGCCGGATTGCTCACATTAGTCATTTTCCTCGTGCTGCCATTTCTGCGTGAGCAGACGATCAACTTATTCGATGAATTTCCTTCGTATTTCAAACAGCTGATTTTAGATATGGACTTATTTTTTAGAACTTCCATATTCGCTCCTGTTTATGAAGGATTTAATTTCAATGTCAACAGCTTTTTGGATTCAGGATTTGAGAGCATCGGAAAATTCTTCACCGAAACAATTGGAGGGATCGCTTCCGGTGTCACGTCCTTTATTTCCGCATTGACTGGTATTATTTTAAGTTTGTTTACGGTTCCATTAATATTGTTCTACTTGCTAAAAGAGGGCGAGAAGCTGCCACAGATGATTTTGCGTATGTTGCCGCCTCGTTTACGTGACGACGCATCAACTATTTTCAGAGATGCGGACAAACAGATCAGCGCCTATATTCAAGGACAGATTTTAGTGGCAATTGCGATCGGTATTATGGTTTCAATTGGATTCCTAATCATTAAAATGAAATATGCACTTTTGCTCGGTGTTCTGGCAATGTTTACAAGCATTGTGCCTTATTTAGGACCTGTCATCGCCATTACGCCTGCGGTTATTATCGCCATTGTGACGTCACCTTTCATGTTGGTCAAGCTGGCGATTGTCTGGACCATTGTACAAGTCGTGGAAGGTAAATTTATTTCGCCGCAAATCATGGGCAAATCCCTACATATCCACCCGATTACAATTATTTTTGTCTTGTTGACCGCCGGATCGTTATTTGGCGTAGCCGGTGTCATTCTTGGAATCCCTTCGTATGCATTGCTGAAGGTAGTAGCGACACATGCCTTTCATTTATTCACACTGCGCTATAATCGCTTCGAAACCGAGGAAGAGATGTATTATGATACTTTGGAAAACTATGAGGACATAGAATAACCCGCCATGTACGGCGGGTTATTTTTATGGTGTTTCGTATAAAATGGAACCTGTATTTGATAAATCATAGCCGCCGATTGCAGAGATTTTCTCTTGGAAATTTTGAGAATTTAAAGTTTCCAAAACCAGATCACGCAGTCTTTCATTGTCCTGTGTTTTCAGCAATACAAGATCATACTGCTCTTGAATCAACGGAACGAACTCCACATCAATAAGACGCGAGGCCTTTTCAATTCCTACTCCCACATCTGCCTGACCCGAGGCAATGCGCGCCGCTATGGCCATATGATTCAACTCTTCGTCCTCATAACCTTTTATAGCAGACGGGGCAATACCTGCAAGACGCAGCTGTTCATCTAGCAGGACGCGTGCACCCGAGCCTTTCTCACGATTGATCAGGCGAATGCCGGGCTGTCCTATATCAGACCAGGTACTAAACTCTTTCGGGTTGCCTTTTTGTACATACATTCCAGCTGTTCTACCGAGTAAATTAACGACCAAATAAGATTGGCCAGTAAGTAAACGTGTAATATACGGCAAATTATACTGTTTCGTTTCACCGTCAAACAAATGCGTACTGACAATATCTGCTTCTCCTTGAACCATTTTAATTAAGCTATTGAGACTGCCTGTAAATGAACGTAATGGACGAACGCCTAGTCCGGCATCTTCAATCGTATTGGCTAAAATATCAAGGCTCAAATCTTGCCCGCTAATAATAATCGAGGAAGCCCTAGATAATCCAGGTGCCTGTTCTTCCGAAACTGCTTGGACTGGCTGTCTTGTAGGAAAGTCACCTCCGCTTTTTAACCGCTCTTTATAAGCCGATAAATCCACTGCATCTACACGCATTTGCCTTCCCACACGATAGGCACGTATTTCGCCTTTCTTAATTAAATCATAGACCGTAAGTTTAGAAACTTTCAGCAGTTGGGCAATTTCTTCTGTTGTATACGATACACTGTTATCTGGATTGCTCATTTTTTCATCCTCCAATGCACATTCATTCTATCTTCCGTCATTTCTATGAAAAATGCAAAATTGACAAGTATAGCAAACCATATTAAGATAATTTTAAATATAATTAAATATAACTAGTTATAGTTAGTTTTATTCAAGAGAAAAGGAGGAATAACAGTGAAACGTTTTTTACTTTCGGTTACATTCGCCGTGCTGTCTGTCCTATTGTTCGGATGTTCGAATAACAATGAGCCAGAAAAAACAGATGCGACCGTAGATCAGGAAACGCCTGAGTCAAAATCGCAACCTGATGAAGAAGTGGCGTTATTTATTTCTGCTGCAGCCAGCTTGACAGACGCATTAGAAGATTTAAAATCGACTTTTGAAGAAGAGCACGAAGAAATTAAACTGACTTATAATTTCGGTAGTTCTGGAAAATTAGCTAAAAACATTGAAAACGGAGCACCATCTGACGTTTTCTTATCTGCAAGCTCAAAAGATATGAATGATATGGAGGAAAAAGGATTAATCAACAATGAATCTAGAGAAAATTTCACATCAAATGTACTTGTATTAATCACACATAAAGATTCGGACAGTACGATTGACTCGTTTGAAGATATCGATCCAGCTGCTCTCGATCACTTTGCAGTAGGTGAACCTGAATCCGTTCCAGTAGGACGCTATACGAAAGAAACATTTGAAACTCTAGATTTATGGGAGCCTTTGCAAGATAAACTAGTGTTAGGTTCAGATGTTCGTCAAGTGTTGACACATGTGGAGATGGGTAATGCAGATTATGGCGTGGTTTATTCAAGTGACGCATATATTTCGAATGATGTAAAAGTATTGGCTGAATCAGATCCTGAATGGCATGCGCCAATTGTTTATCCTGGAGCAGTCGTAAAAGATTCCAAACATCAGGAGGCTGCACAGCAATTTTTGGATTATTTGACGAGTGATAAAGGAAAAGAAACATTGCAGGAATTTGGATTTAAGTAAGAGGAAGGGGGAGTAGGCTTGCTTGAAATGGATTATTCACCTTTGATTTTATCGTTGAAAGTAGCTGTCATCTCCACTTTTTTTGTGTTTTTAGCAGGAGTTTTCATAGCTTATTTACTGTCAAAACGAGATTTTTTTGGTAAAAGTATATTGGAAGCTTTGTTTTTGTTACCTCTCGTATTGCCGCCTACTGTAGTGGGGTTTGCTCTGCTCATTTTATTCGGGAAAAAAGGGTGGATCGGTAGTTGGCTATTGGAATGGTTTGATTTTCAAATTGTTTTTACGTGGATTGGAGCGGTTATTGCTTCGATTGTCGTGTCATTTCCGTTAATGTACCAGAGTGCTGCAGCTGCGTTTGAGAGTTTGGATGAAAGGCTTTCAAATGCAGCACGAACGATGGGCGCTTCCGAATGGCGTGTATTTTGGACTGTGGTTTTTCCACTTGCCTGGCCAGGCTTGCTGGCAGGATTGGTTTTATCGTTCGCAAGAGGTCTTGGAGAATTTGGAGCAACATTGATGCTTGCGGGATACATACCAGGCAAAACGGATACGATCCCAATGGCTATTTATTTTGCAGTGGAGTCCGGTCAGATGGAAAAGGCGACATTTTGGGTCGTCATCATCATTACATTCGGGTTCAGTCTGATTTTGTGGGTGAACTGGTGGAGCAAGCGTAATATTCGTCGATTTAGCAGAATGTGAATGGGAAGGGGGGAAGTAAATGCTGAGCGTACAACTAACTAAACAACTCGCACATTATGAAATGGCTATTCAATTCGATGTGGGAGCAGAAATCCTCGTGTTGGCCGGTCCATCCGGTTCAGGAAAAACTACAGTTTTAAACTGTGTTGCTGGACTTTTGCATCCTGACAGTGGATTGATCGTTTCGAAAGACCGGTTATTTTACAAGAGCGGTGAGAAACCATTGCCGGCAAGAGATCGTCAAATCGGTTATTTATTTCAAGATTATGCCCTGTTTCCGCATATGACAGTCGAAAAGAATATTTGGTATGGCGTCAAGAAGAAGCAATATAAAGAAGATCTCCATACTGTGAAGCAACTCCTTCATGTGTTGGGTATTGAACATTTATTACAAAAGTATCCTCATCAAGTGTCCGGTGGAGAAAAGCAGAGAGTGGGGTTAGCGAGAGCACTCGCCACGCGTCCATCTGTTTTATTACTGGACGAACCTTTATCAGCACTCGATAAGGAAACGAGACAACAATGTCAGGAAGAGCTACTGCGTCTGCATAATATTTGGCAAATCCCTTTCATTATTGTGACGCATGACCTGGACGAAGCTGAGAAGCTGGGTGATCGTATTCTTTATTTGGATCAAGGTCATATCGCAGATGAAAAGCCGATTAAACATTTGGCAACCGTTTAGTGAGATAATGAATAGATCAACGAAGCTCCGATTCAATGGATCAGAGCTTTTTCTATGTCTTGCCGGACTGAGACATGGCTTGTATTTAAAACGAAATATCGCCATACTAGTAGGTATCAATCCATTGAAGAGGGGCCACTCCTGTGAGCAAACAGCTAAATGACCGCAAAGCAGAACATATCCAAATCGTCTTAGAAGAACAAGTGACAGGAAACACGATTACAACGGGCTTAGAGCACTATCATTTTATACATAATGCACTGCCTGAATTGGCATTTGACGATATTCAGATAGAACAAGCTTTTTTCGCGAAATTATGCAAGACTCCATTTTTAATCAGTTCGATGACAGGCGGCGCTAACTTTGCTGAAACGATCAACCGAAACTTGGCACTGGCCGCAGAGCAAAGAGGCTGGGCACTTGCACTTGGCTCTACGCGTGCTTTAATCGAAAGTGAAGCATATAGACAATCTTTTGATCTGAGAGAGTATGCGCCCACTATTCCGATCATCGCAAATTTGGGCGCAGTTCAGTTGAATTACGGCTTTTCTGCAACAGAATGCCGGAAAATCATTGATTATACAGACGCAGATGCGCTTGTGCTTCATCTTAATATTCTTCAGGAAGTCATTCAGCCGGAAGGAAACACAAATTTCAGCAATTTACTGTCAAAAATAGAAAAACTATGTACGGATTTGTCCATTCCAGTTGGTATTAAAGAAGTGGGATGGGGAATTGATCGGTCCACTGCTGAAAAACTGCTGGAGGTCGGTATTTCTTTTATCGATGTTGCAGGAGCAGGAGGCACATCATGGAGCCAAGTTGAAAGATTCCGGACGGATCCAGCTAAGCAACGGGCTGCCGCAGCATTCAGTGAGTGGGGTATACCTACTGCGTGTTCTGTGGAGTTAGTGAAACCGATTATGGATGAAAAAATATTAATTGCAAGTGGTGGGTTGCACACTGGCGTAGATGCTGCAAAGTGTTTCGCATTAGGTGCAGATTTTGTCGGTTTTGGAAGATCGATTCTAGAGGAAGCAACCGTTTCTGTAGAAAGCGTTTTAAAAACAATGGAAATTAGAGAACTCGAATTACAGATGGCGATGTTTGCAGTCGGCGCACAAAATCTTACTGAACTGCAGCAAACAGAACGACTTCATAAAACAACTCCGTGAATTTCTGGTCACGGTTTGTTTTATGTATTATAAGGAGGAATTATCATGTGGAAATTAGTGAACGGAAAAATGATGCAAACAACCGATGAAACGCGTGTAAAATTTCGCACGAACATCAGCAAAGAGATTTTACAGCGACTAGATGATTTATCTGAGGAATACAACACATACAGCAATTATTTATTGGAAAACGGTTTACGAAATATCATAACGCATGATGTAATCCAGTACGATAAAAATTTACGTCCGAAAGATCGAATTCAATATAAAACTACATATGATAAAGAATTATTAGAAACCGTCAAGCAGCTGGCAAAAGAGCAAAAGCTGTTCATCAATGATGTCATTGAGTACAGCGTGGATCATATTGATTTTAGTGATTTGAAAACAAAAGAACATAAAAACCGCTTAGAAGAGTAGCGTGGAAGGTATTATGGAGAGTGAAAAATATAGAGTGCGTAGAACGCCCCGAACATAATATAAATTATAGGAAGTTAAGTTTCAGTTATAAGTATACTTGTGATATTGAGATATTAGCGGTTTTTAATGTACAAGGACACCAAAGTCCGGACTATTACTATACCCTTAAATTTTTTCTAATCAAAATTCACCATTTTAATTTCTAATTATTTTTGTTTTTATTCATCAATTATACTTTTGTTGTACAATCAAATGCTTCAAAAATGGACAATCGTTGTTTCAGATTGCGTCCTTTAGTTTTAGAGTCTATTTACATTACTCTAAAACTTTATCATCAAAGTTAGAATTTAAAAGTTGTGTTGTCAAAATCTACTTGGATCCTATATTTATGCGGAACAAGAACCTCATCACCAATCTGGCCCATCGTTATTATCGCCTATTTTAAGATTAAATGAATTAGAATCCAGATTGTAATTTTCAACTGACTCATAAAAAATTGATTTTACTTCTTCTTGTACAAATTCAGTAGCCCCTTTATTTTCTAATACATATTTCACCTGAATATCATCACTGGAATAAACAGCCACCAACGTTTGAAACTCATAGCCTTTACCTTCTAATTTTTGCCTATCTGTTCAATAAAGCCATCCTTTTGATAAAGTCGAGTTAAAATCTCCTCTACTTCTTTTTGTTTCTGTTCTGCCTCCACATCTATTTCGGGATCTGTGAAGTTCGCAGCTGTTTTCCCATTTGTTAAAGGGGTACCAATATACAAAAAGGTTACAACAAATAGAATCGCTATGAATCCTGCTGAAGCAATTCCCCCCTTTTTCACGTTGTACACATCCTTTTTTTTATTTTAAATATATGACTGTACCAAAGGGTTTAAAACGACTTGAATTATTGAAAAACTAACCGTAATTTGTTATGCTGCCTTATTCTGCAAAGTGGTCCGATTGATGAACGGACGCAAATGGTTGCTATCGCAATCGCGCCGTTTTATTGAAGATTGGCAATCCTTCGCACAAGAATTGCGACTATGTATGTAAAACACTAATCATAAATATGAAAAAGTGACTAATTTACACTTTTCGCATCGATATGCTGGAACTTTGCCTATTTTAAAAACTGAATCATTTATCAAGACCTCGTTTCCATCATCAAAGAAAACGGAATCCCCTGATTCTGACCAGCAAATTCGACGAGGAGAAAATATATATCCTTGCTGTACTTCATCACCACATTTGTGACACTTTAAAGTTTCGTTCATATTACTAACGCCGACTTTCCTAGATATTTTTTATAACTCACTATAAAACAAAATGGCCCTATTCTGCAATACGAGGCGCAGATCCTTATTCAAGAGGTGCGTCCAGTTTCTTGTAGAAAGTTATATAACGCTGTTAAGTAAAAAATATAAAACTCCCTATTTTCTTAACACCTTTTCGCATTTTAAAAAAGAACAAAGTAGCAAGTGCTAAATTAATACCCCCCATAAAAAGAAAAATAAAGGTGAAATATTTTCCCCCTACAGTTGGTGAACTGGATATTGTTATTCCGAAAAAAACGTAGATTACACTAATAGCTGAAAGAAAAACTGTTAATTCTTTGATATTATTTTTAAGTAGTAAGTAACCGCTTAAAATTAAGATATAAGATAGACCTAACAAAATTAGTATAGGGTACATGGGATAAAACTTTGCCGCATAGATGAAATGGTCCAATTGCGATATCTCTGAATTATCCGTAACTTCCCCATTAAACATTTTCGAAAAAAATGCTGTGTATTTCCATTCCCAAGGAACATCTCTTATCATGCTTCCTTCATACCAAGATATTAATGTTGAAAATACTAGCAGCATTAATGCTAATAGATATTGAATGGCATACTTCATTTGTAACCCCCTCATTTACTTTATTTTAAGATGGGGCCCATCTTAAAATATCTAGCCCTGATATAGATCGAGCGGGATTACATATCATGAATTACGCCTAATTGCGGAAATAACATCTGGTTATTTATAAACTGATTTGTGCTTCCCCTGTGCATTTTCTCTAAATTCCCATTGGTTTTCTGAATACCGATACACGATGAGTTTGTAATGCTCTAAATCCTCCTTGGATAGGTTATTTTTTAAATAACTTTCGACCTCGGTAATATCTTTTTCTTCGTAAACTGATACATCAAGAACAGAGTCAGTGTCACCGATTGATGTGCTTTGAACATTATGGTTATCCCATAATGAGTCCATTACTGCTTCTGTACTGTACGGTTCTTTTTGCATAAAACCAACTAGTGCAATCCCTATGACGGCAAATACAGAAAAGAATACGCCAAACTTTGTTTTTACTCTCATTTTTCTCATCCTCACTGTTTGCTATTTGTTACCTGAAATATTTCGTAAAAGTATTCACCGTACCAATATAGGAACCATTTTTACTACACAAAATGGCTCCGATTGCAATACAGACGCAATTGCTTTATTGTCTATTATTTGCTGCGTTAATTTTCTTTTCATCAGAAAATCCTATTACTACACAAATAAGTACACCTAAACCAAAGAATCCTGCAAGCAGCCAATTATGTTCCCAGTTGATAATCAGGCAATATTGGCAAACTAATGCAGTTATAAATGCTCCATACTTTTCATGCCATTTATATGGTTTTGAAGGATTTTTATTGACCAAGAACCCATCCCCTCTCTTGAGTGCCATTCCACAAAATGGACCGATTGCTACATACTAACTAATTCGGAGCTTTCTAACTTATGAAACAAGTATACACTATTCATTAGTTAAATTGGGGTTAAATTGGGGAAGCGTAAAATGCAATTAAGCATTTTTTTAATGCCTATACCTTTAGTAGTTCCTGCATTAATATAAAATTATATCTGATTATATAGTTCGAACTTTGATGTCCTTCAACACTTTTTAAGGTAAATTTTACGCTCGACTTATTAATAATAATTGGGAATTGTACCACTAGCGTCGCATTAAAATAAAATCTCTCATTACTGAGTTCCGAATAATCTTAAAATAATATTTTCCATAAAAAAATCCTTTATAATGGGTTGGAGGCAGTAATCCATCCAAATCCAAAATAAAGGACAATCTCATGGATAAGATTACACGAAAAACAGCATTTAAGCAATGGATGGCACCCATTCCAATGAATTATTTGCGGAACAGGTCCAGCTCCATTGTCTTGATCACTATACAAAGAAGCTGCATATGGCTTCGTTTATGAACTT
Source organism: Sporosarcina aquimarina (assembly GCF_019748715.1). Taxonomy (GTDB): domain Bacteria; phylum Bacillota; class Bacilli; order Bacillales_A; family Planococcaceae; genus Sporosarcina; species Sporosarcina newyorkensis. Next base: position 63,143 of record NZ_JACLBZ010000037.1, read on the forward strand.
ACTCTTGTACGCGCAGCTTCATGAAACAGAAAGTTTACGTGCCGTCAGCGACAGCGTATTTTCCGAAGAACTACAGGAAGCTACGACCTTGGATTCCATCAGCTTCTCACAGCTCGGCAGGCGATTGCGCCAGGTGCCGACGGAATTCTTTCAAGACATTTTTCTCGACTTGGTCGCACAGATTCATGAAGCGACGGATTTCCAGACGCGATGCAAGCGAATGACCCCGCTGAAAATTATCGATTCCAGCACATTGCCTTTGAATTTGAATACCCACCGATGGGCGACGTTCCGGGTAACCAAGTCCGGTATCAAGCTTCATCTGC
>NZ_JACLBZ010000038.1 GCF_019748715.1 Sporosarcina aquimarina
TCATGTGTTGCACTTAATATTACAATTCGTCTCATACTAATAGTATTAGGAATACTAGTGATCATTGGTCAAGTATTGCTGTATTTAAAACGCTTTGGAGATAAAAGAGGTGTATGGATTCAAAATATACTTCTGAATTTACTGATCGGCTTTATATCGTATACATCCTTTCCGGATAACTATACTGCCAGTAAAATGATTGCGTTGGTGCTCTTCGCAGCAGGAGTAGTAGGCTTTATTATGAGCATCGTTGGGAAAAAAACGACTGTGGGTGCGAAGCTGTTGATATCGATTTCTGTAATCGGCGGATATTTATTTTTAATCTTCAGCATATGAAATTAAAAGGCTATCACTGAAATTTTCCAGTGATAGCCTTTTTATCATTTCACAAGTTCTCGTTTCAAAAAATCAACTTCTGGATAATAAGCATCTTTCACAAGCAAATTCGGTCCAAGACAGCGGACAGCAGGGCAGTGACAGCTCACACTTTTTGCAAGTGGATGTTGTTGCCATCGATCATACAGTTCAGGCAAATGATCCGTCTGAATATTTCCTAGAGGCGGTACATCGCCAAAATCTGTGACAATTACATCTCCCGTAAAAATATTAACATTCAAACGAGAGCGACCGTCCGGATCATTGCGCACAGTGACATTTTTACTTGCTGCAAGTTTTGCAAACAACTCTTGATCACGGGCATCTTGACTGCAATTGTAGAACGGCAATGTTCCAAATAACATCCAGGTATTTTCATCGCGATAGGAAAGAAGATCTGTGATGGCCTGCCGTGTTTCGTCAAGTGATAGTACGTCTAGAGAAGAAGCGAAATCGCTTGGATACATAGGGTGGACTTCATGGCGTCCACATTTCATTTCATTGACAATTTGCTCATGAATGGTTTTCAAATGAGGCAAAGTTCGACGATTCAGCATCGTCTCGGCAGACACCATGACACCCATTTCCGATAAAGCTTTACTGTTTTCGATCATGCGTGCAAACTGGGCCGCGCGTCGGTCACGGGATGGTTGTCGTTCCATTCTGGCAAAGCCGCCATCAATGAAATCATCGACTGTACCCCAGTTATGCGAAATATGTAACACATCCAAATAAGGAGCAATCAGTTCATAGCGATCAAATGGCATCGTTAAATTCGAATTCACTTGCGTCTTAAGTTGTCGTGAATGCGCATATTGCAATAGAGGTACGACATATCGCTCGACAGATTTCTTCGAAAACATCGGCTCACCGCCAGTTAAACTGATTGTCCGCAAATGGGGAATTTCATCCAGTTTCTGAAGTAGTAATTCAATCGGCAACGCGTCCGGATCTTTCGGTTGAAGCATATAACCGACTGCACAATGCTCACAGCGCATATTACATAGATATGTCGTAGTAAATTCAATACTGGACAGCACTTGTTTTCCATGTGTGTCCACGTCATTATAGGCTTCCCAAGCATCTGATAAATGGGGAGTGGATAGTACCATTATTCAAACTCCTAACTTGTTAGTTCTGTTGCAGAACATATTCGGTAATCTCTTTTGCATACTTATTCATGGAAGAAGGAGAGACGTCAAAATGTTCTGCAATGTCCTTCCATGTCATCGTGAGTGGCTCAAACAACTCGTTTTCTTGTCCGTAACGGATGGCACCTGCTGCAATCGCCACTTCTTTCCGTGCATTCGGCTGCTGTTCTACTAAAAAGTCTTCAATGAGTTCAAGCAATGCATCAGATTGTCGTTCACTCATCTCTAAGAACTCCGCAGCTGCTTGCAGAACGCCAGACTCGAATTCAGTGAACTCGTCTCCTGCATAACCGTTTTCTCCAAGCTTCACCCAAAACGACATTGTATGTTCTTTTACCTGATCAATCGAATTCGCAAATTGTTTGATAGCTTCCGAATGATCGGTAGGGAAGAAAATCAAACTGGATACAGCTAAATAATTACCCTCTTCTGTTCCGTCTGGCAGCAAGAAACAATAAAAATGAACGCCAGCTGGAACCGGTTTTTCGCTTTCTTTCCACAACTGAATCGTTTCATCACCGATGATGCTTGCGGCGGTCATATACGTCTCATCTACAGCTGTCACTTTGCCGATGAAAACGCGTGGATGCGCCCATTGATCCAGCAAACCTAAAATTGAAGGCCGTACTTGTTTCTTCTTTTGCTTTTCAATATAACTTTCCCATATATCCGAACGTTGATGGAAGAAAAATTCATCCAACGCAATCGCTTCAATCATATCTTCAGTTAAATATTCACGCAAAGAGGATTTCCAGGAATCCGCGAAGTCAATGAACTCTGATACATCCTTACGTTCAGGATACGTATCATAGAACGTCTGCAATAAGCGTTCCATTTCTTCGGTTTGTACTTCTTCAACAGATACCGCCTGCTTTGATTCGCAACACTTTTTATATTTCTTTCCACTGCCACAAGGGCATGGTTCGTTTCGTCCTACCATACATACACTTCCTTTGATAAATTAACACATAGTCTAGTGTACCAAACGATAGATGAGATGGCATTGGATTTGTATGGCGAGGATTAAAATGAATAACTCTGAATATACAAACAGTCGGCGAAATGATACGCTACTGAATAGTAAAAGAGTAAGGCAACAGGGGGAGGGAATAGAGTGACATATCTGTCTACTGGCGAACTAGCAAAGCGTCTGGAAGTATCGGTCCGAACATTACGTTACTATGATCAAATTGGCTTGGTTCAACCTACTGAAAGAGGCAACGGAGGTAAGCGTTTATATACTGAGGACGATATTTTTACGTTAGAGAAGATCCTCATACTGAAGGACCTATCATTATCTCTCGAAGACAGTAAGCAAATTATTCAGGAGCAATCGATGGCGTCAATCTTATCGGCACACAGATCATCTTTAACTGAACAAGTAGAAACATTGGATGAGTCAATACGGCATACTACCTCGCTCATTCATGTGCTAGAGCTCGAGGGGGAAATAAAATGGCAAGACTTATTAACTTTAGTAGTGGACCACAAGAAAGAAAAGAATTGGGCTTTCTATTTTACTGATGAAGAGCAACAACTGCTTGAAATGCAGCTGCCTTCTTTAGAGAGCCAAGACATTTCCACGAAAAAATGGATGAATTTGATTAAACGGATCGAGCTATGTATTAAGAATGGCGCTTCTCCAAAGTCGGAAGAAGCGCAAATTATTATGGATGATATGAATATTCTTTCCGATGAGACGTTTAATGGTGACCAGGAGCTCATGGATAAGTTTTGGGAAGTGAGAAAATCTGGAGAAGCTTCTGCTGAACTTCGACTGTACCCAATTCGGCAAGAAATCATTGATTTCATTGAGCAAGCGTTATCAGTCTAACTCAATCCATTAAGCGAAAGCGGTTAGAAACAAGGCTATGGCATTAAATGTGCCGTGAATTATCATGCCTGGAAAAACGGATCCTGTCTTTTCATAGGTCCATGAGAAGAGGAGTCCAGAGACAAATGTGATAGGTAATACATTATAAGTAGGAATATGGACCAACATAAAGATGAAGGAACTCCCCATCATTCCCAAAGCTAGACCGTAACGGCTTCTAAACCAGCGATACAGAAAGCCACGGTAAAAAATTTCCTCATACACTGGAGAAATAATGCTGGCTGAAACAAATGCAATGAAGAATGTGAGTGGTGAAAGATGAGTTTGTACACTTTCCGTTTTACTGTTATCTACACCAATCCCGACAAATGACATTAAGAAAACCATTAGGATACTGCCAATGATCAACACAACAGTCCATCCAATAATCGATCCCCAATACGAACGAGAAAAACGATTTAATCCAACATCTCTCCATCCGAGCTGCTTTGGACGTAATGCCACTACATAAAGTCCCGTCATGAAAATAATAGACATGATTAAGCCAATGAGTGTGCCGGAATATAAATCGTTTTGAAATAGGTCGGTTAGGTAGTTCATCAAAAGGTATTCGATGAAAAAGGGAATGAGCACTAACACAAGAAATAAAAGTTGAAACAATTCCTTTTTGCCCCAAGGCGAAGTTTTGAAAAATGAAAGCATAGTATTTCCTCCTCATACGGTGTTAATTTAAGTGTATGAGGTGACGCTACGTAACCTGCAAGAGATAGTTTCAATAAAAATAAAAAAGATGCTTTCCAAAATAGAAAGCATCAGCAGTTTAACTTTGTCATGCAGTACTTGTAGAAGTATTCTCATATGCGACGAGTGTCACACCTAATTCATTCTCCAAACGATTTAGTGCATGAAGTTCCTCTTCTCCCAACTTTGCAATTGGTGCTTCAATCTTTGCCATATACATCTTCCTTTCTGAATTTGTACATAAGGTGGCTGAATGAGGACAGATTATACAAACGAATATAAATTAGGAGGCAGCATCATGTACGACCCAACTGTTTTTGAAAACCTTAAAGTAGCATTCGAAAATCATGTCTATGATTTGGATAATCTAGAACGTACGATTTCCATCTTGAACCGTACCGATCAGTTAGATTTAGCAGTCATGTCAAGAAAATTCTCTATACAATTTTCATTAGTAAGCCATCCCGCTGTGAGCGTGGAGATTGCGCTGAATTCATCGCTTCAAGAATTGGCGGATGAAATACTAGAAGCGAAAGGAACAGAGCCAGGCTGCTTATTGTCTTTGCGCGTCCTTATAAATGTGCAGGACATGGATACACAATGTGAGCAGGTCGAAAACATTATTCAGACGATCTGGGAAAATGATATCGAATATAGGCAGACGCTGAGTTTTCATTATGGACAGACAGAGCCTGGTTTTCTAAACACGGTAGAAATCGACTTTAAACCGAAATTGACGGAAGAGCATATGGTAGAGATTGGAGAGTTTTTGCAGCATGTACTGGAGATGCTTGTTCGAATAAGTGAAATATAAAAACACAGCTGTCCTGAATGTAGAAAAATGCTTTTAGTGACAGCTGTATTCCTTAGGAACAAGCGAGAAAATCAGGTGAATATACCAAAGTCCCATTGCACATATTCTCGCCGTCATGACAACTATCTAGAATGTACAAAAAGCATTTCTCCGACAAAAAAAGACGGTCTGAGAAGTCGGATAGAAATGACTTCACGAACTGCCTTCTTATTCTATATGCTTCCGTAAAAAAGACTCGATACCAGGATAGCTCTCATATTCAATTATAAAGTGTAATTTATCATTATCTAAGAGTCGGTGTTTAACTATTTGACTCAGTGCCAAAACTAAACATTTTTCGGCAGGTATTTCTTCAGATGATACATATACACCCGGTTCCAAAAGATGCAGCAAGTTCTCATTCTGTTCTTCTTCGACCAGTGGCAAGACGGCATTTTCAATAATACCTTCTTGAACAAGCAATAGAAGTGCTAGACTCAAGCAACTTTTCTGTGCCCGTAATGTTTTGTCATCGACTGTCCGAATTATCGGTGGCTCGGGTTCAGGCGGATTAAGCAAAACCTGCTCTAATGCCCAAATATAATCCGTACCATCTGGGCTGGGTCCGCTCGGGTCGCCAAACTGTGTCGCACAGCCACATTTCAAACAAATCGCGGTATAGTCCACAAAAAACACATCAATCCCTGGCTTTTCTACGTTTTTATACGTGTGATAGGGCAAAAACACATCATTTGCGCAAAAGCGGCAAATGAGCGGCTGGCCGAGAATCCAAACCCTGCTTTCATCGCAAATCAACTCGTCTACCATCACGTTTTCACCTCGATGTAAACAATATTCGTTTTTGTACCGTCTGTTTTCTCTTGCACAAGTTGAGTCGTACTGCAAACCTTGCACATCAAGGATTGCAAAGTCAGTTGCTCTCGATCTATCTTCTTTGGCAATTCCAAATCCAAATAGATTTCACGATGATGGAACATTTTACCATCGCATAATGTACAACATAGCCGTTTACCTAGAATTTCCACTTCGTAAATCCCGCGTCTTCTGACCAAACCCGCACCTCCCTCATTTTTTGAAACGGTTTCCTGTATTCGAATACACAACGGCGAAAACAACAAGCAGGACAAAGAGAGCAAGCCCTACTACAAATAAAATTTGCTGATTGAGCAATTCACTCAATGCAAACAAACCTATGCAAAAACTCAATCCATACATAATTTTTGACATGAATTTACATAATGAAAGTTCATCAATCATCGCTTTTTTCTCTTCAGGCATCGTATTATAACCCGAAAGAAGAAATGCACCTTTTCCTTGAGAGAGATAGAAAGCGAAGATCAAAAAGGCGATCATTAGTACAGTATCGATCATAGCTCCTGTCATGGCCGACCCTCATTTCCCAACATTTAATGTGATAGTTTAACAAGTAGATCACTTTTCTACATAAAGGAAAAAATGATAATAATAAAAAGATTCGCAGTGAAATGCGATATAGCACTGATCCAAATATTAGTTGTTTTGTAAAATACGATACCATACAACATACTATTAATGAAAATAAAGAACATATCGTAACTGATAACAGCAAAGTTACCTACAGTATAATGAGCGATGGAAAATAGGAAAGAAGTTAAAATTAAGGCGGGAAGGATGGGCAGCCGTGTGCTTAATTGCTTTTGGAAAAAACCGCGCCATGCAATTTCTTCGCCCAATGCTAAAATGGCCAGTTGAAGGATAAGTGCGAATAGCGTATCTAATGAAATCATGGTACCTGTTCTACCGATAAGATGTTCTATGAATTCGGGCAGGAATAGTGTTGCTAAAATAATACAAAATAGGTTCATGAGTAAGGGCGAAAAGATCCAGAACCATAGTGATTTGTTTTTGAAATTCGGTCCAATTGTTTTCAAGCTAAGACTAGTATCAGGAGAGGTAGTTTTATCTGCTACTCTACTGGTAATAAAAAAAGTAATACCAAGAATAACAGATATACCGCCAATAGTTAATCCGAAAAAGTTGGCAAAGGAAACAATCACCATAGCAGACATGGCAACTAAATAAAAATCTTTAGTCTCGGACATAATCATCTAACTCCTTGCCTATAGAATGTTATAAATTTTTCTCATTGATTAACCCAACCACGGTCATAATAAGGATACGTTTTACTGTATTATAAGTTTCATTTATTGGTAGTAAATAACTCTATGCCTTCGTCTTGCTTTTAGAAACATTATGCACTAATAAAAAAGTAGCCGACTAAATGCATAGTGCTTTCACTACGAGTTAGTTGACTCCATTTTTTGAAAAATTCAACTTACCATAGATGAGATGAACTTTATAGTTAATTTTGAAGTCAAGGATGATAAAGAACGTCAAGCATGTCTTAGATTCACTAGGATTGAAGTTCTTTATCCTGGTATGAAAGTGATTGTAAAAGTTAAATGGGTTACAACACTTTTATTCGCTATATATTAAGATTTATATATAGCAAAGTAAAGGTCAATCATTCCATAATAGATAAAAGGTGGTGTTTTAATCATGTAAAGTGTGTAGAGTAAAGTAATTGATCTAATACTTAACCTGCGATGTTGCGGTATTTTTCTTTTTATAATATACAGTAGATTGTTTATTCTGGGACAATGAATTTCAATTGATCAGCGAGTTTTGGAGCAATTTGTAAAGATGGTAATCGGCAAATTCTTCACCTTTGCAGTTCCCTGCCAATTCCAATTAATTGCGTATTTATTGTTCAGGTTGTATGACCTCCATTTATTAGTTAATTATATTGGGTGAGTTTGATGCTGGGCATGGCGCGGCTGTATGGCTATATCAGTCTGGAGTCTTGCTAAGAGGAATTCATCAATTGATTCCAACCCATTTGCATTCAGATCCTATCGTAGGCATACCTGACGTGCTGTTTATGGCTACCATATCGATTATAAGGAGTACTTATGACAATAATTTAATAGTACATGCTAAGGGGGCAGATATCATTATTCACGAAGTTGGTGTCGTTCCCCCGGATAAACTAAAATCATTGAAAGAATTACAACTTATTATGTCTAAGCCATACTTTCCCGGAAGATGTAGGAAAAGTATTAACCTAAACAAAGCTGAAGTTGGCCGTAAACACACACCTTGTTCTGCTTGGTGGTTTTAATTTAGAAAATGCTGAACTAATAGGAAGAAAGAAATAGACATACTCAGGTGAGATTGTTGAGGGTAAAGACGTTATATCAATTAATATAGGGGATGAAAAAATGGAAGTTGAGTAATTCAACGAAATTAATTGAACGAATCATTAAGCCTATGCATGAAATAAAGTTCCCCAAGTATAAATCAAGATTTAGAGAAAGACTAGGAATTAAACATTTCATCTATGTTAGGGAGTGTTGGGTATCAATACAACAGAAAAAAATAACGTAATACGGATTGCTTACGGTACAAATGAAAACCAGTTTGGCGATTTACGAATTCCAGATGGAAAAGGTCCGTTTCCAGTAGCGATGATTATTCACGGTGGTTTCTGGAGAGAAAGGTTTGATCTAGAGCAAATGAATAAAATGGCCGAAGCATTCACTGCGAAGGGCATCGCGACTTGGAATGTAGAATATCGACGAGTTGGCCAGGAAGGAGGAGGCTGGCCGGGGACATTTTTAGACAACGCGGCAGCAGTCGATCATATTCGGGTTCTTACAAAATCGTATCCGCTTGACGTAAATCGAGTGATTACGATCGGCCATTCGGCAGGAGGCCATCTTGCTCTATGGCTGGCAGCTAGACATAAACTTCCTGCAAATAGTATGTTACAAACATCTGAACATCCTTTGCCTTTAAAAGGAGTCATCAGTCTTGCAGGAGCGAACGATTTGAAGATGATGCATGATATTCATCAATGGACAGAGACGTTGTTCGGTATTGTCGATAATCCGACTCGTGACTTATTAGGCGGGAAGCCGAATGAACAGGCAAATCGGTACAAGGAAGGATCGCCATATGAGCTTTTGCCGATTGGAATACCACTCGTTCTCATTCATGGAAGCCTAGATGTCAATGTCCCCATAGGTTTAAGTGAACACTTTGAGAAGGAGGCCATCAAGGAAGGGGATTCGATTACTCTGAAAATCATTCCGACGGCAGAGCATTTCAAATTAATTCTACCAGAGACAGAATCATGGTTAGTTTTATTAGAATCAGCTAATACATTATTAGGAAATAAACATTAGAAAGGTTATGAGATTTTTTACTCATAACCTTTTTTTGGAGAATACTTGATGTAAGGATAAAAGATAATCCACATTGTAATCGAAATTTGTATTTAATGTTCGGATTTCTTTAAGTCGCTGTCTATCTTTGATTTCAAGTACATCGCCGACTACATCAATAATTCCTTCTTTTCGCCACTTATTGATGACCTGATTGACACTTTTTCGAGAAATTCCAACGAATTCGGCAAAGTTAGTCTGTGTAAACGGGATCACTTCTCCGATTTCACTGTCTAACTTTATTGTAAAATGAGCTATTTTTTGTTCAATGTTGCCATTCATGAAAGTAACAATTTCTGCCATGGTTCGGAGTTTGAACAGAAGAGCTTTTGTAAAAACGAGTCTAGCCTCTGGAAATGCGTCGCATACTTCATTATAGGCAAGGTCGGAAAAATAATACACTACAGAGGAGCGCACTGCTCTTGCGTTGGTGATATAGGGTTCATGAAATATGCCTGGTTCGCCGAATAGCATGCCTTCCGTGATATAGTTTATTACGTGTTCGTTACCATCGGTAGAAATGATTGAATTCATGATTAATCCATTATTTAAATAATAGAACCCTTTCCCTTCCTCATGCTGTTGATAGACAAAGACCCCCTGATCAAGATCCAACTGTTGACCAAAATCGAGGTATGGTTGCCAAGAATAACGTAGTTGCACTAGACCTTTTCTCTCCCTTATTAATAGAGTCCTTCAGCGTATTTTTTTAGAACGGTTGGATTTTTGATGGAAAAGGACTTTCCTGTGTTTTCAATATATCCATTTTCACTCCACTCTTTGAAGATCTTATAAATTGTAATTCGTGTAAGCCCCGTGCTGCTGGCTATATCTTTTTGAAGTAAAGGGATATCATACTGGCTAAATTCATCATAAATATTTAAAAGCAGTATTGCTAATTTTTGTTCTGCCGGTAACCTTTCTGCATTAATTTTTGAGGCAAACGTATTCATCTCGTTAATGACCGATTGCAGAAAGAGTTGATTTATTGTAGGTTTCTGAAGCATTATTTCTTCAATTGTATTATAGGGGAAAAAGTAGAGAACCGAATCCTCAATAGTCTTTGCCGTCGTATAATGGACAAGTTGATCCATGGCTTGTATACCTACTAACTGGGTAGGCAAGACTATTTTGAGCAGTAAGTCACTACGACCCGCAGTCGTTGTCATAACTTTAACCAACCCTTTTTTAAGATAGTAAAAACCATCACCAATTTCCCCCTGTTTATAAATTACGGAATTCTTTTCCAGAAACTGACGACTGCCATACTTTACGAACTCCTCCCAATTAATATTAAATTCATTAAGTAAAGTCATAGTTTTCAGCTCCTTTATATTAAATACAGGGAAAATTTAGTATGAAAAGATTCCAAAGCTATAATGAAATTTGAATAAATAACATTCGATCATTTTGGAATCTTCAGAAATATTTACTTGTAAAAGTTAAGTGGGTTACACCGTTTTCACTCAATATATATTAAGATTAATATACGGTGATGGGAAAGTCAATTATCCATTCAATATGTAAAGGAGGGTGTTTCTAGCATTAAAAAGAGTGAAGAATAAAGTATAAGATGTTTCTGTAGATTTGTTTGAACATGCTTTCATTTGCATGCAACGGAAAAATAATAAAGGGGATGGCGACATGAATATTCAAGAAAAAAACACATTAAATTCGATTGAAATGAACGGTCAAGAGATTACATTCGATATACACGGTGATGCAGATGGACCGGTAATTTTATTATTATCGGGTTGGGCACAAGACCACCGTTTATTTAAGCATATTGTCGAGCCTTTAAGCAAACGGCACAAAGTACTTCGCATGAATTATCGCGGGCACACGGACCCATTAACATTCCCAGAAGATTTCGGTCCATCTGATCAAGCAGACGATATTATCGGGGTGCTAGATGCGCTGAATATTAAGCAAGTGATCCCGGTATCCACTTCTCACGGTGGTTGGGCAAACATGGAAATCACGGATCGACTTGGTATAGAGCGGATACCACAAACCATAGTCATTGACTGGATCATGATAGAAGCGACAGGGGAATTCGTGAAGAGTTTGCAGGATATCCGAAATCCCAATACATGGTTCCAAGCACGCCGTGATCTTTTCAATCATTGGATTGGTATTAGTGACAACAAAGATGTGAAAGATCATTTGGATATCGAAATGGCAAGCTGGGGATTTGACATGTGGGAGCGTTCCTGCCGACGGATTGAGGAAGCCTATAACTACTGGAGCTCTCCGCTAAAGCGAATGAAGGCCCTGGAAGAGAAGCGCCCAATTGTGCATATTTATTCTCAAGCTGCAGTAGAAGGTTATGAGGATATCCAGCAAAAATTCGCAGACGAAAATCCGTGGTTTGACTTTAAAGTCATCAAAGGGGATACTCACTTCCCTACATTGGAGTCTCCGGATGCAGTTGTTGATCGTATTAATGAATTTGTGGCTGCGCACTCATTAGTAAGTAAGTAATCGAGCTGATAGAAAAGGTATTATGTAAAAACACATAATCCCTTGTAAATAAAAATGACGATAGAAAAAGCATACTATTGATATGATAGACATCAAAACTTTACTTAGACAGGAGGACGTTATCGTGGCAAAGAAAAAAGTGATTATAGCGGGAGCAGGATTGTCAGGTTTAACTTTTGCTACAGCGCTTGCTCAACGTGGTTGGGATGTTCAAATCTTTGAAAGATCCTCAGATTTGAGGGAAGTTGGAGCTGGGCTGTATACATGGGAAAACGGGTTAAAAGTGTTGGAGTCCATTGATGTTTTTGACGAGGCATCCCAAAATATAGAATTTATTACGAACCTCGATATGATTGATAATACGTACGGGCTGATGCATTCCACTAAATTCACGAATGAAAGCCGCTTTTGTGTAATTCCACGTCGAGATGTCTATAAAGCATTAGTAAATGCCTGCAAGCGTGCAGGAGTAAAGATCGAAACAAACGCTGAGACCGTATCAGTCGATCCTTCTGGAGTCATTCAATTACGAGATGGAAGAAAATATAAGGCAGATTTAATTATTGGTGCTGATGGAGTTCATTCTAACGTTCGTAATTCACTGAATATTGGAAGAAAGGAAGTCATAGGCAATGGGGCATGGCGTGCTTTGATTCCAAGAATTGATGAAGATAAAAAGGGGATTGCAGAAGAACATTGGAATGACTACCGCCGAATTGGAATCGCACCATCAACAGACAAATATCGTTATGTATACTTAACCGGGATGACTTCGGATAAAGAAGCACTTTCGGAGCCGTTTAACAAAGAGGCATGGTTATCCTCTTTCCCTCATCTGGAATCCGTCCTGGAGAGGATCGATGATTGCAGACTGGACAAAAACTTTTATTATATTTATTTGAATTCATGGAAAAGAGGAAGAGTCGCTTTGCTTGGGGATGCTGCCCACGGAATGGAACCGAATCTCGGACAGGGGGCCGGAGTCAGTATTACGAGTGCGTTAGAGCTTGCGATACAATTGGAACGGTATGATATTGAAGATGCTCTTGATAGCTGGGAGAAGATAATGAAGCCTGCGGCGGACACAACTCAAATGTTTTCTAGAATCTATGGCGCAGCCGCATCCAATTGGCCAAAAGAGTTATTAGGAATTCGCCCCGAAATTGTAAGCAAATCAATGGGATCTGACAATATTGATTTAATGATGAGCACGGCAGCGAGATATGTCACCGGTTTAAATGCGTCGGTATTCATTTAAAAAAGTGTTGGGTAGAAACGCTATCTGCCAAGGATATGGAAACTTAGAAGGACGCAAGTCGACTAGTCATTCAGAAACATAAGTTTGAAATGGCTCTTACATCTTAGGCTAGTTATGTTGATTACTTAAAGGTTTTGTAAGCGCATTCACAGAATGGATAAAACACAAAAAATACCTTGCAAAAATGAATGCCTCAAATAAAGGTATGAAGGTATATCTACTTGGACGGATTTAAAGAGCTATGAAAGCTGATTCATCAATCTTTCACCATATTACTCCGATATTGTCATTGATTTCATTAGTATTTTTTGGGAAAAGGAGGAATTTTGTATGAATAATAATCTGGAGATCCAGAACACTGGAGATAGAAAAAAGCTACTTTTAGGAATTATCATTATGCTGATTGCTGCTACCCTTTTTGGTACATTAGGAACTTTGACAAACCTTGCCGTCCAGGCAGGACTAAGTCCTGTTGCGTTTGCAATGTGGCGTGAATTACTTGGAACCATTTCCTTAATCATTTTACTCGCATTCGGTTTAGGAAAAACAACCAAGGCAGATCGGATATCTTTATCGAAAATCCCTAGAAATCAAATCCGTAACCTGGTGATTGCGTCACTTGCTTTTTCAGCCTATAGCTTGGCCATGTTCTATGCTTTTGTTGAATTGTCCGTAGCTCTAGCGATGCTATTATTCTATACCTTTCCAGCAATTGTTACAATACTTTGTGCAATTACCGGTGTAGAACGATTAAACTCACCCAAAGTGATTGCGTTGATCCTCTCCCTGATTGGTGGTGCTTTAGCTGTTTTTGGGCAGTTGCTTGGACAAAGCGTCCAAATAAGTACCCTTGGAATTGTCCTTGCACTTGGAGCTGCGCTAGGCATGTCTGTATTTTATATGATTGGTAGGAGCGGCTACCAAAGTTTACCACCCACTTATGCTACAACGTTCTTCTTAGCAGCCGGGACTATTGTATTTGCCATTTGCGGAGTAGTCTTTGGAGAGGGTGCTACATTGATTGCACCATTTGTCGATACGTCTGCATACGTGTGGTTTATTCTCGTATTTGCTGGGTTAGCCGGAGCTGCAATTCCAACGATGTTAATGATAACGAGTATTCGGATGATTGGGGCTTCACGAGCTTCAACCATGCAAATATTTGAACCGGTCGTTGCCGCAGTTTTTGCAGCTATCTTTCTTGGGCAACAGATCTATTCCATTCAAATTGTTGGTGGAATTTTGATTATTTGCGCTGCATATATCCTTCAGCGTAAAACGAAAGAATCGAGCGTAGAGTCATTATCAGTTCCCGCCATTGGTATTCAGAAAGTTGAATGAAATTTAATTCCAATGTCATTATGATTACCATTTCCCAATAGTAGAGTTGGCGATAAATTACCAAATGAAAAATAACTTAATGCATTAAGCGATTAACAGAGGAACGTCCAACCGGGGCGTTCTTTTTTGATTTCTGGCTAAGAAATATTTAGGGAGGAAGTTGAAAAGGGAAAGTAAATGTAGATTTATCTTCCGGACAGTATGTCCGTGTGGATATACTATTGCATCTGTTTCAGCTTTATGGCCACAAAAACAATAAATAAATTATTATATTTGAGAGAAATCATTGGAGGTCACATAATAAGCGGAAGAAAATTAGCGGAAATCAAGAAAATAATCAATACCATTAAATTCACAATATCTCTAGTTACGGTCAACCTTCATCTTCTAATGAAACCAAATGAGGCCGACTCCATCTTTAAGAGTCGACCTAGCTTTAAACAATCAAGAAGCGGTTTGTTCCTGATGATTATTATTTCTCTTAGCAGACATAGAAAGTGAAATCACCGCGCAAATAAACGCGATAATGACAATACTCCCACCAACTGCCGGCATACTCGTTACACTGCCTGTCTGACTGAAAACCATTCCGCCTACACCGGAGCCAAGCGCAATTCCGACTTGTAAAGCGGAATTGTTAAAGCTTTGATGAATATCCGATGAGACCGGATCACTTGTAATAATGTAATCCTGCTGTGCAGGTGCCAACGCCCAGCTGAGTGCGCCCCAAACCATCATAAACACAATGAAAAGCGGAATCGAGAATGTAGAATAGGGAAGTGCGAACAAACTAATCGCGAATGCTCCCAAAATGACCAAAATACTTTTCTTCGAGCCCAAGCGTGAAGCGAGTCCTCCGCCAAAAGCACCGCCGCCAACTGCCGCCAGTCCAAACAAAAAGTAGAATACACTGATCCAATAAGGACTCAATTGCATGGTTGTCTCAAGGAACGGAGTGAAGTATGCATACACCGTATAATGCCCAGCAAGCATAAACATCGTTGCCAAATGTGCAAAGAAAATCTTTTTATTGGCAAGGGCTTTAATTTGAGCTGAAAGAGGCTGCACTTCACCAGTTGGGATGGTTTCCAAGAATTTTGCGATCAACAGAATCGAACCGATGGTCAAAATCGCAATCCCTAAAAATACAGAACGCCATCCAAACGCATTCGTGACCACGATTCCAATCGGCACACCGAGCACGAGCGATGAACTGATTCCCATATAAATATAACCAAGCGCTTTCGCCCGGTACTTAGGCTCCACTAGACGCGCCGTAATCGTCAGCGAAAGCACAATGACTAGCGCCGCACTCGCGGCCGTCAAAACACGTGCTGCCATCATCAAACCGAATGAAGGGCTGAAATACGTCAGGACATTTCCAATGAAGAAAACTCCGAGCGCAATCAAGTACAATTTTTTGCGTTCCACTTTCGCCGTCAGTGACAGCAACACAGGACCTGCAATAGCATACACAAGAGCGAAAACTGTAATTAATTGTCCCGCTGTCGCGATCGAAACATTCAAATCGTCCGCAACGACAGGCAAAATCCCGCCTACAACGAGCTCCACGAGACCCACTGTAATGGCAGACACTGCTAATAAAAATACTCTGAAATCCACTTTAATACCTCCCGCTTAAGTTGCAAACATTCTATGTTGAATAGAAAAATCCCGATTACAAAAATAACTTTTGTAATCAGGAGATTGACGGTTCCTGGTAGAGACCCCCGAACCATATTATCGGGGTTATACATGTTGATTCCCATAATGAAATTTTCTATTGATCAATTTATCATGGATTTGGGGAGTTGGCAAGGTTGGGGGCCCCTTTTACGAATAGTAAACGATATGAAGATTCTGTATAATATAGGTAATGAGATGTAGCAGAGCGGAGATTGATGAAATATGTATTCTCAAAATCCGCATGATGAGTTTTTCAGAGTAACATTATCGCATGTAGGAATAGCGAAAGACCTTCTATATAGTTATTTGCCCCATACTGTGATGGGAGCAATAGACTTGAACACTTTAGAACCGCAAAAAGATAGTTTCATTAATCATGATTTATACAGGTGCTTAGGAGGGATAAGCATGTCAATATTTATAGAACCCTTTTTCACTTTCTTGAAAACACCAATATTTTGGATTTTAATTTTCCTAATGATTCTTAGTGTATGGTCTAATCGCCAAATGCCAAAGTGGCGGGGTAGTTGGGGAGAGCGACAGGTAAATCGATTGCTAACCCAATTAGGTCCTGAGTATAAAGTGTGGCATGATGTGTATGTTTGGAATAAAGAATATGGTATGACACAGATCGATCATCTGGTCGTATCTCCATATGGCTTGCATGTCATTGAGACAAAACACTATAGCGGCTGGATTTTTGGGTCCGAACGTCAAAAGTATTGGACACAAGTAATCTATAAGAAGAAACAGAGAATGTATAATCCCATTCGACAGAATTATGGACATGTCCAAGCGATTAAAAACTATTTGCGAGACAATGAATTGAATACATATTCTATTATTGCTTTTTCGCCCAGTGTTGAATTCAAATTCAAAGAGCCTTTTAAGACGGCGAAAGTTGTTCATTTTAATGAGCTCATAACTGTCATTTAGGAACAGAGTATACCTGTCGTCAACGCAGAGAAATTGCAGAAAATACAACTAGAAATAGATCGATTGGTACTAGCTGATCCTAAAGAAAAAAGACGGATTCAAAAAGAGCATGTTAAACAGGTAGCAGGAAAACAGCGAGAGAGTGGAAAAAGTGTAAGAGTAGCTGCGGAATCTTCAGCTATTGAACCAAAAAGCAAAAAGGGAATATGCCCGCGTTGTAATGGACATCTAGTAGTTCGCAACGGGAAAAACGGTTCATTCATTGGTTGTAATCAATTTCCAAAATGTCGCTATACAACAGAAGTGATTTTGTGAAAAGTATAAAGTTGTTGCTAAGTCTAAGTACCAGCATTTAAAGACAAAACCGAATTACAAGAGTAAGTGATTGCACCTGCTGAAATTGGATACTCATCAAGGCATTTACTGATAGTAATAATACTGCATGGATATCCTCCCATTTTCCAAATGATCTATCTTCTCATGTTATGGAGGGGAGGGATATAGTTTATCTGTGTTCTTTAATGGATTGAATCGTTATACGATGAAGGTAACAGTTGCTTGCATAGGTACCCGATTCAAAACTCTTTTCAGTTGTCAAGCGAGACGTTATCAAGTATAATTCCCTGATAAACTGTGCTACTAAATGGACGATAAAGGATGGATATATATGACATTTGAAGAAGTGTTGCCGCGTTTAAAGACTGGCGAGAAAGTGATTCGCAGCGGTTGGGGCGGAGCTGAGTTGTATGTGAAGCTAGTAGGAGAAAGTGAGCATGATGGAAAGAAGTTGAATCCTTATTTCTTGATTAATGTGACAGGTGAGGGTTACACCATGTTTACTCCTACAGTTTGTGATTTGTTAGCGGAAGATTGGATTATTGTAAAATAAGACAGATGAATCAAAGCTCATGAGCAATCATGAGCTTTTTTAATAGGAGGAAGTTATGAAATTTGAAGAATATGTGGGGAAGACAGTTGTTGTAACAGGTGCTGCATCGGGAATTGGAAAGGCACAATCGCTTGCGTTTTTGGAGAATGGAGCGAATGTATTTGCGTTAGATATAAATGAGGACGAGCTTCTGAATATGAAGCGGGCATACCCTGTACAGTTTGCGTATTCAATTGGTAGTATAAGTTCAAATGAAGACGTGACGCATACCGTTGCGGAGGCACTTGCGACATTTGGTCAAATTGATATTTTATTGAATACGGCTGGGCTTCTGGATGGCTTTGCTAAAACGCTTGATACGGATGAAGTGCTTTGGGATCGGATTATGGATACGAATGTTAAAGGGACATATTTTATGACCAATGCTGTTTTACCTCATATGATCGCTCGGAAATCGGGTGTTATTGTCAATATGGCATCTATCGCGGGGCTTGTTGGAGGCGGTGGTGGTGCGGCGTATACAGCTTCAAAACATGCGATTGTAGGTTATACAAAACAGGTGGACTTGGATTATTGCCGTGAAGGAATCCGTGTCAATGCAATTGCGCCGGGAGCGATTCAGACGCCGATGAACAAAGCGGATTTTGAGGGCGAGGGCGAAATGGCGAAGTGGGTGGCAGAGGAGACACCGGCTGGACGCTGGGCGCAACCAAGTGAAGTCGCTGACCTAACGCTATATTTAGCCAGTCAAACTGCTGACTATATTCATGGTACCGTCATTCCGATTGACGGAGGATGGACAGCCAAATAATTCTTTTTTCATATATGACTTTCTGCTATACTATGCATGCAAGCAAATCCTGCTTGCACTGCGGCACTTTTGATTGAGCGAAAGGCTCATTCTTCCTTTGGCCGTAGTTATTACTGGAATAGCATATGCTATTTCACAAAGGAGAAAATAAAATGAGTATGTCTTTTGTAAAAGATTCACAAAAGAGTGCAGTGAGTGAGCTGACGAAAACAGCGCTTGTTGCGGCTTTATATGTGACAGTTACGGTAATGTTTTCAGTCATTAGTTTTGGAGCAGTTCAGCTGCGTCTATCAGAGATGTTCAACTATCTTGCATTGTACAATAAACGTTATGTGGTTGCTGTAACGTTAGGTGTGATGTTCGCGAACTTTATGTCGCCGACTTGGCTGTTGGATGTTCCAGTGGGTACTATAGCTACATTCCTTGCGTTACTTCTTTGCCGGGTAGTGACGAAGAATATTCAGAATGATATTGTGAAAATGGCGATTACTGCCATTATCTTCGCATTGTCGATGTTTACAATCGCTGGTCAATTGACAATTATTCTAGGTCTGCCGTTTTGGGCGACTTGGGTTACAGTTGGAATCGGTGAATTATTGTCTATGACAGTTGGCGGAATGATTATATATACGTTGAATAAAAAAATAGACTTATCTAAATAAAAAAGGCACATTCGCTAGTTGCGAGTGTGCTTTTTTGCGTTTAACTAAACGAATGCTCAGGCTTGAGACTCTAGCTCACTATCAAAGATTTCAAAGGGTTTTCTGTTAATTGAATCATTTACAAATCAAACGGTTTTTACCGTACAAAAAGATTATACCGTAAAAAGTATTGTAAACACTATCAGAAATCTGTTAACATAATGGAGTGTCAAAAAATAAATTGAAATGAATCTTAGGCGTTTCACCCGTAACTTCAAGAAAGTGAGAGGAAATATGATAGAACTTCGAAAAGTGAATAAAGTTTATGAGGACGGTACTCATGTATTGAAAGACATCGATCTCCTGTTTGAAAGCGGTAAAATTAATGTTTTGATCGGACCAAGTGGATGCGGAAAAACGACCACAATGCGACTGCTGAATCGGTTGACCGAGCATACAGGCGGCGAGATTTTCATTGATGAGAAGAATATTGCGGATTTCAATCCGATTGAGTTACGTCGCCATATGGGGTATGTAATTCAAAGTATTGGGCTGTTTCCGCATATGACGATCTACGATAATGTGGCAACAGTGCCGCGCTTATTGAAATGGGATAAGTCTAAAATCGACAAGCGTGTGAATGAACTGCTGGAGCTGGTTAATTTAAACCCTGAGCAATATAAAAAACGATACCCGTCAGAATTGAGTGGCGGACAACAGCAACGGATCGGTGTGGCTAGAGCGCTGGCAGCTGAACCGGCAACGATCCTGATGGATGAACCGTTCAGTGCGTTGGATCCGATCAGTCGAGATCAGCTGCAAAATGAATTGGTTCGTCTGCAAGAGGACATTCAGAAAACGATTATCTTTGTAACACATGATATGGACGAAGCGTTGAAAATTGCCGATCAGATTATTTTGATGAAAGATGGAAGGGTGGTCCAAAAAGGAACACCGCGTGAAATATTGACGAATCCAGCGAATGATTTTGTCAGAGAGTTTATCGGGGAGGAACGATTGAAAACTGCAGAACCATTGCCTTCATTAAGTAATTTCATCGATCCTACGATACAAGCAATCCACTTATCCGAATCCAAAGAATCGGTAATTAAGAAATTGATGGAACAACAATGTTTTACATACCCGCTAGTCGATGAGACTAATCAATTCCTTGGACAGCTTTCATTGCAAAAGATTATGAATGAGTCATCTGTTCATTTAGAGGATTTTGTCGATCCATCTGTGCAAGCGTTAACAACTGATCAAGATATTGAGGATGTTTTAGAATACTTAGAAAAACATAAGCATCACAGTCTACCAGTTGTTGACAACGAGAATATGTTCGTAGGAATGATCGACATGAAGGAACTGTTTCGATCGGTTCGTTCTGTCTATGGGAAACGTGGTGGAAATTAAATGGAGTTTATACGAAACTATTTTGAATTTTGGAGGGATCGATATCCGTCCATTTTGGAATATGCAGTACAACATTTGATTATGTCTGCCCTTAGTTTGGTAATCGGAATACTTGTGACGATTCCCCTTGCTATATTATTAACTCGTTTGAAACGTAACTTTCTAAAAAGCCTCGTTTTTAACATCGCAAACGTATTTCAGACAGTTCCTACCATTGCAATGTTAGCGCTGATGATTCCTATCCTCGGGATCGGTATGAAGCCGGCGGTTACAGCAATGTTTTTATACTCACTCCTGCCTTTACTTCGAAACACCTATGCAGGTATCCAGTCTATCGATTCAGGTATTGTAGATGCAGCAAAAGGAATGGGCTATAACTCTTTTCAAAGTTTGATTAAAGTCGAACTTCCTTTAGCGATGCCTTATATTATGTCGGGGATTCGCGTGACTTCTGTGTACATCATTAGCTGGGTCACGATGGCTGCAGTGATAGGAGCTGGGGGGCTGGGAGGTTTGATCATTTCCGGCATTGGATTTAATGATAAAAACTTGATTTTCACGGGTACGCTTCTGGCGATTGTGTTGGCAGTAGCAACAGATTTGCTTTTTGCACGTTTTGAAAAATCAAGAAATCGAACTAGGAGGAAGACAATCTAATGAAGAAACTTACATTATTATGTACATCCTTATTGCTGTTAGTGGTTTTAACAGCGTGTGGTGGGAAAGATAAAGAAACGGCTGCTGGTGGAACTTTTTTTGAAATGGGGACACAAGATTACACCGACCCTAAAATTATCGCATATATGGTGAAAGAGCTTGTAGAAGACCAAACAGACCACGAAGTGAATGTCACAGAAAATATCCAAGCGAGCCCATTAATTATCACTGCAATGGATAAAGGCGACTTTGATTTGGCGACTCTTTATTCCGGAGAAGTATATAACAATCATTTTGATGATGATCAAGTAGAATATACAACAGATCCTGACAAAACTCTTGAACAGGCTCAAAAGTTATTCGATGAAAAATTCAACTTGAAATGGTTTGACTCGCTAGGCTTTGAAAATAAGTATACGATTGCCATTACTGAAGACTTGGCGAAAAAGAAAAACATCGAAACAATGACGGATCTTGGAAAGTATGCGAAAGATTTGACGATTGGTACGGACTCCGCTTGGATTGAACGCGGAGATGACGGATACCGTGCATTCCAGGAACACTACGACTATTCATTCAAGAAGGCGAATGGTTTGGAAATTTCTTTGATGTATGAAGGCTTGAAATTAAGGGAGTTGGATGCGATTACTGCGTATTCAGTGGATCCAGAAATTAAAGAATTAAACTTAAGAGTCTTGGAGGATGATAAAGGTTTCTTCCCTCCATCAACTGCTTCCCTAGTGGCAAGAGAAGATACGCTGAAAGATTATCCTGAATTAGAAGAAATTATAAATTCATTGACAGATCAAATTAATGAAGAAGAAATGACGCAAATGATTTATGAAGTAGATATTGAAAAGCAAGAACCGAAAGATGTAGCAAAAAAATTCTTAATTGAAAAAGGTCTGTTGAAATAAGGAGAATGTAAATGGAGTTACTGACAGAGTTAATGCAGTATATAATGAATAACCAGTCGGAGCTGCTAGCTTTAACGGTTGAGCATATCCTGTTAGTCATTTATGGAGTGGTCTTAGCGTTTATTGTCGGGGTTCCATTGGCAATTTTGGCGGTTAAAATTCCGCGGTTGGCACCGGTTATATTGTCGGTCGCGAACATCTTGCAAAATGTCCCGAGTCTCGCGATGTTGGCGATTCTCATGCTGTATTTCGGATTAGGGAATACTGCAGTGATTATCGGATTGTTCTTTTACTCATTACTGCCAATCATTCGTAACACGTATGTAGGATTGCAGGAAGTGAGTGGCAGTCTGCTAGATGCGGGCAAAGGTGTCGGCATGAATTCGTTTCAGTTGCTGACAAAGGTCCAAATCCCTCTTTCTTTACCATTTATCGTGGCGGGATTACGGGTTGCTGCAGTTATTGCAGTCGGAGTAGCTTCGATTGCGCCTTATATCGGTGGCGGTGGATTAGGGAAGGAAATTGTCTCAGGAATTGCACAGCGTTCTGATATCAAGATACTAGCCGGTGCGATACCCGCAGCTTTATTAGCAATTCTCGCAGATTATCTCCTAGGATTTGTGGAAAAATATACGAAGAAAAGAACGGCTTAAAAAGGTGGAATTCGTTTGAAGGAAGAATTATTTACTCGCCTGGAGGATGGCTACGAAGAAATGATCGAGTTGCGTCGAGAGTTTCATATGTATCCCGAGCTCTCCTTCCAAGAGGTGAATACTGCAAAAAAAATCGCTGATTACCAAAGGAAGCTGGGACTAGAAGTGCAAACAGATGTCGGAGGGAATGGAGTCGTTGCCACGCTACGCGGAAAACATCCAGGAAAGACGATAGCGATCCGTGCTGATTTTGATGCGCTTCCGATATGGGA
Organism: Sporosarcina aquimarina; assembly: GCF_019748715.1. Lineage (GTDB taxonomy): Bacteria > Bacillota > Bacilli > Bacillales_A > Planococcaceae > Sporosarcina > Sporosarcina newyorkensis. Next base: position 23,142 of record NZ_JACLBZ010000038.1, read on the forward strand.
AGAGAATGACGTACCTTATAAATCGAAAAATCCTGGAGTTATGCATGCATGCGGACATGACGCGCATACGGCGATCGCATTGGGGCTATCTAAAGCACTGGTTGAGATGAAAGAACAGCTTACTGGAAATGTTATATTTATCCACCAGCACGCTGAGGAAGAAGATCCAGGTGGTGCGAAATCTATGATTGAATCAGGAGCCTTGTCTGGTGTTGATGTGATTTTTGCTACACATATGGAAAATTATATTCCGGTAGATCATCTCCTGTACAATGAGAACTATATATTAGGTGCATGCGATGATTTTACGATTGATATTCTAGGTTTTGGCGGACACGGTGCATTTCCGCAAGACACGGTAGATGTCATTGCAGTAGGTGCCCAGCTAATAAGTAACTTACATCAAATTACTAGCAGAAAAGTAGATCCTCTACAATCGGCTGTGTTATCAATAGGTGCCTTTCATGCGGGGGAAGCGGCAAATGTCATACCGGAAAAGGCCCAACTCAAAGGGACCGTCCGTACGTTTGACGAGGGAGTTCGCCAAGAGATGCATAAGTGGGTGCAAACAATCACTTCTCATACTTGTCAGGCATTTGGTGCAACGTATGAAATGGACTATATGTTTGGCTATCCAGCAACAAAAAACGATCCAACGATTACAAAGCTGATGGTGAACGCAGCGGAAGAAGTTCTGCCGGCTGAAAACATCCAAGAGGTAAAGCCAAATATGGGTGCAGAAGATTTCTCGTACTTCCTACAGCAAGTACCAGGGACTTACTTCTTCATAGGTTCTGCCAATGAAGAAAAAGGTTTGATCTATCCCTATCATCATCCCAAATTTGACATTGATGAAAAAGCATTACTAAACGGTGCAAAAGTACTTGCTTCTAGTATGGTTGACTATTGGAAAACATATAATAAGGGCTAATGCTTAGTATATAAAAATGCCTCCTCTTACTGTTTAAAATGGTAAGGGGGGGCATTTGTTATCATGGTACAATAACCAGTAAATCGACGATTGTTTCATCGTTTGATCTAAGTTAACTTCTTCCGCAGAGAATAAGCACGGGGATAACGTATCGTCGTAAAAGAAAAGCGGATACCTTTCTCGTAAAAAGACTGGGGACACAATATATATTTATCTTAGGGAGTCTTATAGAGAAAACAAGTAAGTAAAACATCACTAATGTCGCATAAATAGGTTCAAAATATTCCGTCCAAACTTTTCGGCTTTTAAGTGAAAAAACGAAGACAGCTGAACAGAGACAGTAAGCATCCATTTTTTTACTATACCTTTTGGCTACTGTGACAAAAACTGATTGCCTGCGTTACGGCACGCTTTTTCCTTCAATTTTTCGAAGCCAGATATGCGCGGACTTCCACAAAGAAGCTTTCAAATAGCGGCTAATCTGCAAGTAGGTTCGCTTACTTCCAGTCCGCAGCTGGGCAAGGACATTCAGGCAGTAGACGATCATCGCGAGGTACACTTGGTTGTGTACGCCCTGCTGACTTTGTGCGTAGAACTTCTTGATGTTCAAATGCTGTTTCA
>NZ_JACLBZ010000039.1 GCF_019748715.1 Sporosarcina aquimarina
TATTCAGTTTTGAGTGAACAAGCTTTACTCATCTGTCTAGTAACGATGGCGAAGAGGTCACACCCGTTCCCATACCGAACACGGAAGTTAAGCTCTTCAGCGCCGATGGTAGTCGGGGGCTTCCCCCTGTGAGAGTAGGACGTTGCTAGGCTTTTTATTTTTTTGAATTTTTTCATGGTCCCGTGGTGTAGCGGTTAACATGCCTGCCTGTCACGCAGGAGATCGCGGGTTCGATTCCCGTCGGGACCGCCATATTTTAACATTCCAAACGATTTCACCTTACCGGTGAAATCGTTTTTTCTTGTAGATGAACTTCCGCTGTCTAAGCTTTTGTTTTACTTTGTTTTTCTGTACACTAGTATTATGATGAAATTAGAAGGGTGCGTTGGCTGTGTGGAGAAAAGAAATAAAGTCAGTTGAAGAGATGGAAAAGTTGGCTGCTGAGATCGGCAGTTACTTGAAGCCGCCTGATGTACTGACACTTGAAGGCGATTTAGGTGCTGGTAAAACAACATTTGCGAAAGCACTTGCGAAGTCTATAGGTATCACCCGGACGGTCAGCAGTCCTACTTTTACGATTATTAAACAGTACGAAGGGAATTATCCCCTTAATCATTTAGACGTGTATCGTTTGGCTACTAGCGATGAAGACTTAGGGTGGGACGAGTTGTTTTATGGAGACGCGATTTCCATCATTGAGTGGGCGCAATTTATTGCAGATGAATTGCCTGAACAGCGCTTGGAGGTTGTTATTCATCATACAGGACCGGAAACACGCACAGTTGAACTAACGGCAAAAGGTGAACGATTTACACGTATTTGTGAGGAGATTTTTATATGATATGGTTAGGTATTGATACAGCGAACTCTCCATTGTCAGTAGCAATCGTCAAAGATGGCGAGTTACTGATTGAAGAGTCGAGTATGATGAAGGTCAATCACTCTTTGCGGGCAATGCCGGCTGTTGAAGAGGTCTGCCGAAAAACATCAATATCCCCTTCGGAAATTGATGCGATTGCAGTTTCTGAAGGACCGGGTTCTTATACAGGTGTGCGGATCGGTGTAACGATTGCAAAAACACTTGCTTGGACATTGGGCAAGCCGCTTTATGGAGTTTCCAGTTTGAAGTCTTTGGCTATGAATGGTCAGCTTTACAACGGGCTCCTATGCCCACTATTTGATGCTAGACGGTCTAATGTCTATTCGGCGATTTATCGTATGGCTGGAGAAGAGCTAGTGAGTGTGATGGAAGATCAGCACTGTGCACTGGCAGAGCTTTTAGAACAACTGAAAGAGATGAAAGAACCCATTTTATTTATTGGTGAAGATGTGAAGTTGCATGAGCAAAGTATTCGTGAGCAGTTGGGAGAACAAGCGAAATTCGCTTCATTTGCTGTGAATGTACCACGCGCTTCCTCTGTTATTTCATTAGCTATGCGGGCTGAACAAGCCGACTCTGTACATTCTTTTACTCCGCAATATAGACGCATCACAGAAGCGGAAGTCAACTTGGTGAAGAAGGAGCCTACCAATGAGTGAGGATGTAGTATTTCGGAAAATGACGTTAGCAGATATTACTTCGGTGGCGAGTATCGAACGTGAAGCATTTGCTACGCCCTGGACAGAAGAGATCTTTGAGCATGAGCTGGCAGGCAATGAGTACTCTCATTATATTGTAGCGGAACTGGATGGCGAGATTATTGGTCACTGTGGTATGTGGATTGTTTTGGATGAATGTCATATTACGAATGTAGCAGTTCGCTCATCATTGCGCGGAAAAGGAATTGGAGAAGATCTCATGCGAAAGGCAATGGAGTTGTGCAGACTAAATGAAGTACGAACAATGACGTTGGAAGTGCGTGTCAGCAATGAACCAGCGCGGTCTCTTTATCGTAAATTGGGTTTTCAAGAAGGCGGGATCAGGAAAAACTATTATACGGACGACCATGAAGATGGGCTCGTTATGTGGGTGGAATTCGAATGAAGAAAGATCATTATATTTTAGGTATTGAAACAAGTTGTGATGAAACGGCAGCTTCGGTCGTGAAAAATGGTACCGAAATTGTATCATCTATAGTATCTTCGCAAATTCAACAGCAGAAACAATTCGGCGGAGTAGTGCCTGAAATCGCTTCTCGCTTACACGTGGAGCAAATCACACTCGTTATTGAAGAAGCGCTACGGGAAGCTGAAATTGTTCCAAAAGATTTGGAAGCTGTTGCTGTGACGGAGGGTCCTGGACTGGTAGGAGCCTTATTGATTGGGGTAAATGCAGCGAAGGCTTTTGCGTTTGCTAACCAATTGCCGCTGATCGGCGTACATCATATTGCAGGTCATGTGTATGCCAACCAACTAATGCATCCAATGGAGTTTCCGCTGCTAGCACTGATTGTTTCTGGAGGCCATACGGAACTCGTTGTCATGAAGTCTCACGGGTCCTTCGAGTTGATTGGAGAAACACGTGATGATGCAGCAGGAGAGGCTTACGACAAGGTGGCCCGTGTGCTTGGATTGCCTTATCCAGGTGGTCCGCAAGTAGATAGGCTTGCATTGGAAAGTGAGCAAAGCATTGATTTTCCGCGCGCTTGGCTAGAGGCGGATTCGTATGATTTCAGTTTCAGTGGTTTGAAATCAGCGGTCATTAATTATAAGCATAATATCGAGCAAAAAGGCGGACAGATCGATCCTCAGCATGTAGCTGCAGGTTTTCAACAGAGCGTTGTGGATGTGCTGACGGTAAAGACTGTGAAGGCAGCCAAACAATTTGATGTAAAACAAGTAATCGCTGCAGGAGGCGTAGCAGCCAATCAAGGCTTGCGCAAGTCTTTAACAGAGGCACTGCAAAAAGAAGGAATTCCTTTCTATGTTCCACCTATTGCGTTATGCACAGATAACGCGGCCATGATAGCGGCAGCTGGGTATGAGATGTGGAAAAGTGGCGTCCGCAGCGACTCAACGATGAATGGTCGTCCTGGTATGCCATTGAAATCATGGAATTAATAATAATGAACACATATTTTGCTAATATTCAGCAAAATATGTGTTTTTTCATTATGCGCAAGAAGAATTGTCAATAGAGAACATTCGTACTTATACACAATTTGTGGATTAAATGTGGGTAAGTTTAGAAAGTTGTGCACGATACGGGTGTGTCACTTGGATAACTTTGTGGATGTTTAGCATAAACCCTGTGGATAATGTTCATAACTATGTTCATATGTATTCAAAATGGGATTTATACTGTGGAAAAGATTGTGGAGAAAAAAGGTGGATAAATCAAGAGAGCTCTTTGTGTATCAGTCATGTTGACGAATTGCGTTTGCAATTGTAATGTGAAAGTCGCAATTTGTCAGACTATAAGTTATCATAATTTGTTGCGGTGCAAACAATACTTTATGTCGCCCTTTCACTTCACTTACCCGGAATATAAGAAAAGGCTGTCACTGAAAGAGTATCTTACTTTCAGGACAGCCGACTTTTCTTATAAATTGTCTAATTCATCTTGCAGCATTAACCATTCTTCAGCTTGTTCATCGTGTGTTGCTTGCAACTCGTCGATACGTCGTTGAATCTCCATCAACTGGACGTGGTCGTTCGCGATATCAGGATTCAATAACTGGGCTTGTAGTTCGGCGATTTCATCATCAAATGTTTCCATCTTCTTTTCGATTTCAGCAATCGCTCTAGTTAGCCGACGTTCTTGACGCTGAAACTCTTTTCCGGCATTTTCTTTCTTTACAGCAGGTTCCTTTTCACGTTGCTCAACCTGTGTCACTGCGGCGATTTCTTCCATTTCTGTTTTCTTCTCGACATAGTAATCATAGTCGCCCAAGTATTCAACTGCGCCATGTTCGCTCAGTTCTATAACTTTCGTTGCGAGTCGATTGATGAAGTAGCGGTCATGCGAAACGAAAAGAATCGTGCCAGGAAAGTCATCCAGCGCGTTTTCAAGAATTTCCTTGCTGTCAAGATCCAAATGGTTTGTCGGCTCGTCCAAAATAAGTGTGTTGGACTTTTCCAGCATGAGCTGGGCCAATGAAAGCCTGGCTTTTTCTCCGCCTGATAACGACGTCACGTGCTTTTCGATGTCGTCGCCAGTAAACAGGAAGCGACCAAGCAAGGAGCGGATATCCTTTTCGTTCATCATGGGCCAGTCATCCCAGATTTCCTGCAGAACCGTACCAGACCCAATCAATGTTGCCTGGTTTTGGTCATAGTATCCGAACTGGACGTTGGTACCATAGCGAATATCGCCGTCAAGCAGCTCATTACGCTTGACGATGGTCTTCAGTAACGTCGACTTGCCGACGCCGTTCGGCCCGACAAAAGCAACGCGGTCTCCTTTATAGACGCGTACGGAAATATGTTCTGACACGGGCTGTGATCCATAGCCAATCTTTACGTCATCGAGAGAAAGGACATCATTGCCGCTCGGCCGATCCAATGAAAATGAAAAGTTTGCGGACTTTTCATCGCCTTCAGGTGAATCCATCCACTCCCTGCGTTCCAGTTGTTTGCGGCGGCTCTTCGCCATTTTGGAAGTCGAAGCGCGTGCGATATTTTTCTGGATAAACTCCTCAAGCTTCGCGCGCTCACCTTGTTCCTGCTCGAAAAGCTTTTGATCGCGTTCATAATTCTTCGCTTTCTCATCTAAGTAGGTACTGTAATTTCCACTGTATTTCGTCACTTTTCGACGAGATACCTCATAGACTGTTGTCACGACCTTGTCGAGAAAATAACGGTCATGCGAAACAATCAGAATCGCCCCTTCGTAAGCGGATAGATAGCGCTCCAGCCAATTTAAGGTCTCGATGTCCAAATGGTTCGTCGGTTCATCCAGTATTAATAAATCCGGCTTGCTCAGCAGCATCCTAGCCAACGCGAGCCGCGTCTTTTGGCCGCCGGATAATAGATCGACAGGCTTCTCATAGTCTTCCGGATAAAACCGCATTCCATGAAGGACAGAACGCGCATCGGCCTCAAACTGATAGCCTCCTGCTTCCTTAAATGCAATCTGCAGTTCATCATATTCAGCCATAACACGCGCATAGCGGTCTGCGTCTTCGTAGACGGAAGGCTCGGCCATTTGATGCTCGAGGGTGCGTAAACGTTCTTCTTTTTGTCGAAGCGGTGCAAATACTGTCATTACTTCATCCCAAATCGTCAATTCTGAATCAATGCCGCTATGTTGCTCCAAATAGCCGACTCGTATGTCTTTCGGGATGATAATATCGCCTTCGTCGGCTGATAATTCGCCTGCTATTATTTTTAATAATGTCGATTTTCCGGCACCATTGCGTCCAACTAGTGCAACGCGGTCTCGATGTTGAACTTCGAGACGCACATTTTCCAGCAGGTCCGTGCCTGAAAAAGACTTGGTCAGTCCATTTACTTGTAAAATAATCAAGCCTCACACCTCTATTCCCTTCTAAGTTTAATGGAATCGGTAGCACCATGCAATAATCGGCTTTACAACTGATGGGTTCTCCTGTACGATAAAAGCGGCTCACCTTCGTTTTCCTTGAGGATTTAAGCGGAGGATGTAATAGGGCAACACTGGGGGTAAGGAAAGCAGTGGGTACAAAAAGAATTCCGCAGGCAACAACGAAACGATTGCCTTTATACTATAGATTTTTACGCAATTACGCAGATGCAGGTGTACAGCGAATTTCGTCTAGTGAATTAAGCGAAGCAATGAAGATTGATGCCGCTACAATTCGCAGGGACTTCTCGCATTTTGGTGCGCTGGGACGTAAAGGATACGGCTATGATGTTGATTCATTATTGCAGTTTTTCCGCGAGACACTAGACCAAGATGAAGAAACAAATGTGGCTTTGATCGGGGTCGGGAGTCTAGGGAATGCATTTCTGAAGTACAACTTCCAAAAGATTCACAACACGAAAATTGTTGTAGCATTTGATCCGAAAGCGCCTTATGACGGCGAAGAACGGAATCATATTCCGATCTATCCGCCTGATCGACTGGAGGAGAAAATCCTTGAACTAGGGATCGAAATGGTTATTTTGACCGTACCGAAGAGAGTGGCACAGGAATTGACGGACCGCCTCGCTCAAACTGGTGTGAAAGGAATTTTGAATTTCACCCCTGAACGGCTGGCTGTACCCGATACGATCCGTATCCAAAGCATCGATCTTTCCGGCGAGTTGCAGACATTGATTTATCTCATCAAAAATGACGTAAAAGATTCACAAATGAACTGACCTGGCAATAGTAAATGCGAGGGTTTTCGTGTAGAATAGACATATTATGAGGAGGTGACCAATCATGGCTCCAGGCGTTGGTAGTTTGTTAATTATTGCGGTTATCGCATTGCTTATATTTGGTCCTAAGAAGTTACCTGAAATCGGTAAAGCATTCGGTTCTTCATTGCGTGAGTTTAAAAACGCAACGAAAGGTCTTGCGGATGACGATGAGGTAAAAAAGGTTGAAGACAAGAAAGAAGAAGTGCGCTAAGTTAGGGTGTTAGTCTGATGGCAGATAAAAACTTAACGATCGTTGAACATATAGATGAGATTCGAAAACGGCTGATGGTTATCGTCGTTTTCTTTATTGTTGGCGTGATTGCCAGTTTCTTTTTTGCAAAGCCTTTGATTCACTTTATCCAATATGATACACCGGCAGAAGAAGTAGTGTTGAATGCATTTAATGTCGTCGATCCGGTTGTCATTTATTTAAAGGTAATCATTTTCTTGGCGATCATCATTATTTCACCGGTCCTAATGTATCAATTGTGGGCGTTCATATCCCCAGGTCTTCGTGATTTAGAAAGAAAAGTCACACTGTCGTACATTCCCTTTGCTTTTCTTCTGTTTTTAGCAGGGATCAGTTTCTCGTATTTCGTGTTACTGCCATATATTATGAAATTCATGATTAATTTGTCTGATCAATTAAACATTGAACAGACAATTGGTATTAACGAATACTTCTCTTTTCTTTTTTCTATACTTTTGCCGTTCGGTTTCGTTTTCCAGCTGCCGATCGTCATTTTATTTTTATCCCGTTTAGGAATATTGCAGCCAAAAGTCTTGGTGAAGGTACGGAAATATTCCTACTTTGGCCTGTTCGTATTGGCGGCATTCATCACACCTCCTGACATCGTATCGCATTTGTTCGTCACGGTTCCTTTGTTCATCCTATATGAAATCAGTATCGTGATCTCACGTCTAGGATATAGGAAGTTTGAAAAAGCTGAACAACTGCGGAAACTGGAAGAAGTGAAAGCAGAGCAGCAACGTCAAATCGATGAAGTGATGAATCAAACCGATTCAAACAAATAAAATTCAAGTCCTCTTGCCTATGCAGGAGGATTTTTTGTTTCTGTTATAAATTGGGTTCAGTTGAAGTACGCAGTATGGTAAACTAGCAGGGACAACGAGATTGGGAGGAAATGAGATTCAGTGAATAGAAAAAAGACTCAACGTCGATTGAGTAAATGGTTACTAGGTGCAGTTTTAGTCAGTGCGAGTGTCTATACTCCTATAACAGGAGGTCAAGCGGTTGCTGCAGAGCAATCTTATAAAGCTATGGAAGCGGGAATCAATCAGGTTATTACGAGTCAGCGCATGCGCGGTACGAAGAGCAGTATAGTTGTACGTGAGGCGGATTCGAATAAAATCGTATATCAATACCGAGCGGATCAAGGCGTCACGCCGGCGTCCAATGTTAAAGTGTTAACTGCGACGACTGCTCTTGAAGTGTTGGGCGAAGATTATACCTTCCAGACAGATGTATTAGCGAGTGGGCCCGTGAAAAACGGTGTCCTGAACGGCCAGCTTTATTTGCGGGGAACAGGGGATCCGACCTTAATGGAACGGGATTTGCAGCAGCTTGCGAAAGAGGTGCGTCAGTCAGGCATCAAGTCCATCACAGGAAATATTGTGGCGGATGATACATGGTTTGACACAAAGCGTTTATCTCCGGGTATTTATAAATCGGATGAAACGCATTATTACGCTGCACAAATCTCGGCATTGACGTTGTCGCCGAATGAAGATTATGATGCAGGGACAACGATCGTTCAAGCAAAACCAACGAAAAACGGCAAGCCGGCAGCCGTTACGTTAACTCCACACACAAACATTGTTAAAGTTGTCAATCGAACGCGAACGGTTCCTAAAGGTAAGCCGAACACAGTGACAATGGCTCGCCAATATGGAACGAATACGATCATCGTCTCAGGAAACATCCCCGTCAACTCGAGCGGTAAACGTCAATGGGTGACGGTTTCGAATCCGAGTGCATACACAGCAGATGTTTTCAAACGAGCGCTTGCTAAACAAGGCATCAGTTTCAGTAAAACTACGAAAGTAAGTCGATCCAAAACTCCAGCGAATGCCCAATTGCTTGCAACGAAAAAGTCGATGTCCTTGTACTACTTGATGATGCCCTTCATGAAGCTTAGCAACAATGCACATGCTGAAATTTTAGCAAAATCGATGGGACGGGCTGTATACAATGAAGGCAGCTGGGATGCCGGCTTGCGTGTTATGAGAGAAACGGTACAAAAAGACGGCATCAGTTTGAAAGGTATTTATTTAGAAGATGCTTCGGGTATGTCGCATAAAAATAAGATACCTTCTGAGAAAATCTCAGAAGTGTTATTCGAAGCTCAGACAAAGCCGTGGTATCCAACATTTGAACGTTCTTTGCCAGTTGCGGGAATAAACGATCGGATGCTGGGCGGTACATTGCGTAATCGTTTGACGAGCCCTCTGGTCAAAGGAAAAGTGTTGGCGAAAACAGGTTCATTAAACCATACAGATGCCTTATCAGGATATGTGAAAACGAAGAGTGGCGAAGAGCTGATTTTCAGTATTCTGACGGAAGGTGTGAAGAGTACTGCAAAACCTGACATTGATAAAATGGTACAAGTGATGGCGGCTCAATAAAAAATCTCTCCTTGCGTAATAAAATGCGAGGAGAGAATTTTTTATAGTAGGAATGTGATGATGCTTTGCTGCATATCCTGTAGTTGCTGCAATTTTTCTGCATTCCATTGTACGACTGTCACAAAGCCGTTCATCAAAAAGTGAGCGATCATCGGTGTGAGCAGTCTTTTTGTTTTGTAGTAGACAAATGCAAAAGCGAGTCCTGGCATCAAATACATGAGTAGATGCTGCAACTCGTTATGCACGGCAGCGAATACGACAGCACTCGCAATCGCAGCAATCCAGAAGTTCGTCTTCCTGTACAAGCCTCCGAATAAAATGCGGCGAAACACGACTTCTTCAAGGAATGGTGCAAAGAGAACCATAGGAAAGATGATGATTGGAGCAGTTTTCGCAATGTTTGAAAGTAATTCAGTATTTTCAGAGCCTGCTTCGACACCGAACATCGACTCGATTGCGGCTCCTAAGATTTGCCCGGCCATCGCTAGGAAAAATCCAATGATCCCCCAAAGAAGAACATTTCCCATATGTGCAGGCTTTCCTTTAAATACAGGAATGAATTTCTTGTTTTTTAGCAGGATGATGACAAAAATAATCGCGGCAATCGTGTTGACGGTGAAAAGCGTCCAAGCGAAACCGTGTGATAGAGCTTCAACTTGCGGTAATCCTTTTTCCGAGAAATAAAAGACCAGTACTGGCGCGAGAAATATGCTAGCGATTTGCATAAGAACGTAGGTAATAAAAAGTATTAGAGCGACAACCCAGTTTTTCACTGTACACAACCTTTCTTCCATACATATTGACCATTTTAACGCGAAAAAAGACGTTTGGCAAAAAAGAAAATGTCGAAAGCTTTTACTTGCAATTCTAAATGGAATTCTTTATGATAAGAGTTGTGTTAGCACTCATAGTTACTGAGTGCTAAAATTTCAAAACTAAACAATATCTCGAGGAGGTTGTTTCATTTGTTGAAACCACTAGGTGACCGTATCGTAATCGAATTAATCGAAGCAGAAGAAAAAACGTCAAGCGGCATTGTCTTACCAGACTCTGCAAAAGAAAAGCCGCAAGAAGGAAAAGTAATTGCTGTTGGTACAGGCCGTGTTCTTGAGAACGGACAACGTGTGAACTTGGAAGTATCAGAAGGTGACCGTATCATCTTCTCTAAATATGCAGGCACAGAAGTGAAATATGAAGGTACTGAATACTTGATCTTGCGTGAAAGCGATATCTTGGCAACGATCGGTTAATCGACTGTTATAAAAACAAAAGATATGAAAAATCAGGAGGGAATCATTTAAATGGCTAAAGAACTTAAATTTAACGAAGAAGCACGTACTGCAATGCTACGCGGCGTAGATACATTGGCAGATGCTGTTAAAGTAACACTTGGACCAAAAGGACGTAACGTCGTACTTGAGCGTAAATTTGGCTCTCCATTGATCACAAATGATGGTGTTACAATTGCAAAAGAAATCGAATTAGAAAATGCATTCGAAAACATGGGCGCAAAGCTTGTGGCGGAAGTAGCTTCTAAAACGAATGAAATTGCAGGGGACGGAACAACAACAGCTACGGTTCTAGCACAGGCTATGATTCGTGAAGGTTTGAAAAACGTAACAGCTGGCGCAAATCCAGTAGGCATCCGTAAAGGAATCGAAAAAGCAGTAGTAGCAGCAGTAGAAGGGCTACAAGGCGTTTCCGATGAAATCGAAAGCAAGCAAGAAATTGCACAAGTAGCAGCTATTTCTTCAGGCGATGAAGAAGTCGGCGATTTGATTGCACAAGCGATGGAACGCGTTGGAAACGATGGCGTCATCACAATCGAAGAGTCTAAAGGCTTCACAACAGAACTTGATGTGGTAGAAGGTATGCAATTCGACCGCGGATATGCATCTGCTTATATGGCAACAGATACAGATAAGATGGAAGCATCTTTGGACAACCCGTATATCTTGATCACAGACAAGAAGATTACGAATATCCAAGAAATTCTTCCTGTACTTGAGCAGGTTGTTCAGCAAGGTAAGCCACTTCTTATCATTGCAGAAGATGTTGAAGGAGAAGCATTGGCTACTCTAGTCGTCAACAAACTTCGTGGAACATTCAACGCAGTTGCAGTGAAGGCACCTGGCTTTGGTGATCGCCGTAAAGCGATGCTAGAAGACATTGCAGTCTTGACAGGCGGACAAGTCATCACAGAAGACTTAGGACTTGATCTGAAGTCTGCAGACCTTACTTCACTAGGTCGCGCATCGAAAGTCGTTGTTACAAAAGATCACACAACAATCGTTGAAGGCAGCGGAGACGCAGGTGCAATCGAATCACGCGTAGGCCAAATTCGTTCACAACTCGAAGAAACAACTTCTGAATTCGACAAGGAGAAATTGCAAGAGCGTTTAGCTAAACTAGCTGGCGGCGTAGCAGTAATCAAAGTCGGAGCGGCTACAGAAACTGAGTTAAAAGAGCGTAAACTTCGAATTGAAGACGCATTGAACTCTACACGTGCAGCTGTTGAAGAAGGAATTGTATCGGGTGGCGGTACTGCACTTGTGAATGTTTACAAGCAAGTAGAAGCATTACTAGAATCAACAGAAGGCGACGTAGCAACAGGAGTCAAAATCGTTCTACGTGCACTAGAAGAACCAGTACGTCAGATCGCTACAAACGCAGGTCTTGAAGGATCTATCGTAGTGGACCGCTTGAAGCGCGAAGAAGTCGGCATCGGTTTCAACGCAGCAGACGGCGAGTGGGTCAACATGGTAGAAGCAGGTATCGTGGACCCGACTAAAGTTACGCGTTACGCATTGCAGAACGCGGCATCTGTAGCGGCTATGTTCTTGACTACAGAGGCTGTAGTTGCTGATTTACCAGAAGCAGCTGGCCCTGCTATGCCTGATATGGGCGGTATGGGTGGCATGGGCGGCATGATGTAAGTGAAACTCTAAGCCCTTGATATGACATGGGTTAGAGCACTGATCATCAAACCGTGTTCATTTTATTAGTCATAAGCGCCAATAAAATCACTCAAAATATAGAGGTCTCTCATTAATTCACTGAATTTTTGAGAGGTCTCTTTTTCTAATCCTCTTGTTAGATGTCCGTAAATTTCGTCCGTCGTCGCTACTGAAGAATGCCCGAGCCTATGGGAGATAACTTTCATATTAACATTTGCTTCAATTAACAACGAAGCATGTGTATGCTGGAATGAGTGTGGCGTGATGTGCTTACATAAGTCAGGCATTTTTGCTAGCAGACGCTGTAGACGGTTGGAAAATTGCTTAATTGTACATGGATAGCCTTCCGAACAAGTGAAAATGAAACCCTGATCTTTGTATAAGCGTTTATTTATCTTAATAAATTCATTTTTCTAGTAACATTTACAAGTATCTGTCACTGTCTTGTGACAAGCTGTCTGCACTGGCATCATTGTAGTAGGACTACATAATTAGGAAAATGGACTTTATGCAAAGAGGAGGGCAGATGTATGAACTTTAAGATGGTTAATAACAAGGGAGATAATACGCTGCTGAATCTATTGAAAACAGAGATTGAGTCTAAATTAATAGTAGCGTTAGCAGCTGCGTACTTTAGCCTCTACGTCTAAAATGAATAGGTTTCGGTAAATGAATTGCGCTTTCCGATAAACCAACAGTCGCCAATATTTAAAAGGACAATGCCGCTTGTAATTAAAATTAACCCGGCAATTCTTTTCTTATGTAATTTTTCTTTATAGAGAATTGAGTCTATACTTGGTATCGATCGCTTAAATTTTGAGCGCGAAAAGCTGTAAAAGTAAAAAGGTAGAATTAAAACAAAAAGTGACTTCGTTAACGTAATGGCCGAGGTCATCTTTAACACTTCTATAGGGATACTGATGTCAGGAGATGAGATAATAACATTTAAAATTTCACTATGAGCATAATACGAAATTTGTTATATTGAAAAATTATAAATAAAGGATGGAGTTTAATGCAATTTATGCTAGACCGTTCAATAAGAAAACCTATGTATAGGCAACTTGCAGAACAAATAGAGAATGGGATTATATCGGGAGATTTATCTCAGGACCAGCCATTGCCATCTGAACGTGAGTTAGCAAAAAAGTTACAGATAAATCGGAGTACAGTTGTGACTGCTTATGATGAGTTAGAGGCGATTGGATTAATTGTCAGAAGAAAAGGAAGCGGCACTTATATAAATACGGATATATGGGGACTAACTCATAAAAGAGTCCCCAATTGGGGTAGATATGTAGAAGATGGCTCATTTCTTCCGAATCTTCCGTTGGTTCAGAAACTTCGTAATGAAACTGAGCAAGAAGGAATGATTAACCTATCAAGCGGGGAACTTGCAGCAGACTTACTACCTAACGTCCAATTCGCTAGGATTCTTAAAGATCATGCGTTTGATGAGCATTTAGGTTACGATCATCCTTTAGGCGATGCGGGATTACGGGAGACAATTTGTAAACATGTAAAAACCTATAAAAATATGGTTGTTGAGCCAAACTCCATACTGATTACATCGGGCGCTCAGCAAGCAATCCACCTAATCGTTCAATGCCTGTTAAAACCAGGTGATACAGTAGCTATTGAAGATCCATCCTACGCATACTCTTTACCGATCTTTCAATCGTTTGGTATTAGAACGCTATTACTCCCAGTTGATCAATATGGCTTAAATCCTGATGATATTGTAGCTTTACAAAGAAAACATCGAATTCGTATGCTTTTTTTAAATCCTGATTATCAAAATCCTACTGGCACAAAAATGTCTCTGGAACGTCGAAAGAGAATATTGGAATTATCATTAAAGTACGGTATTCCCATAATAGAGGATGATCCTTATAATTTGACGTCATTCGATGGGCGCATTGGACCCACGTTAAAGTCAATGGACGATAATGAAAATGTTGTATACATTAGTTCTTTATCAAAAGTTGTTGCATCAGGATTACGCATTGGTTGGATTATTGGACCAGAAAAAGTGATTAAGCGTTTATCAGATGGCAAACAGCAAATTGACTTTGGTCATAGTGTTTTTCCTCAATGGATAGCGAATCAATTTCTAGATTCCCCTCAATTTGACAAGCATGTTTCAAATTTAAGGATTCAACTGAGGGAGCGTAGGGATGCGTTAATTTTAGCATTGGACAGTTTAACTAAAAATGAGGTTACATATTTAGTGCCACAAGGCGGAATTCATTTATGGTGTAAAATAAATCACGAAATTGATGGATATAAGTTACTTGAAGAATCTATGAAAAAAGGCGTTTCATTTGTACCTGGAAGAATAATGGGTTCAACAAATGGATACGTTCGATTTACTTATGGAAAAGGTAACGGAGCCTCAATACAAGAAGGCATTTCAAGGTTTGTCTACGCGTTGAGAAGTTACGGGATATAATGGTATTTTATTCTCGGGTATTGTTTAAAAAAATGTTTAAATTTTAAAGACTGCCAATGATTTTTCAGTGAACCCAATTATTCCCTAGAATTGTGTCGTTGTTGTATTGTTACGTCAACAACATAATTTAGGGGACGATTGTGAATAATCCACCCCTCGGTCAAAGAGTCTACAGGAAGAATCTAAAGAATGTATCATTGAAATACGAACTTTTTCAGTGGGTTTAGACGGTTCCTGAGACTCGAAAAAAACATGTGCTTTTTCACTGGTACCGAACCGTCCTCCGTTATTAATAAAATATAAATATAGCTATAAGGGTCAATACAACAATAAATGGGATTGATAAAACATAAACCCACAGCAAACTGGAAAAACTTTTTTCACTATTGTAATTTTCATTCCTAGAATTAGCAACGGATATGGTCAAGATTACTCCGATAGCTAAAATAATGACCACGAAAATCATTGATACAATAAGGGCTAACTTCATGCCTTCCTCCTTTTTAGAAATAAATTTCCTCGTTCTATATGTTATAATTCTATAATATAAAGCATTTTTGAGGACCATCCACTTAGGGGTTATTTAAACCAACCACTTTTTATGTAGCGAGTATCTTGTCGTCGAGTGCCAGTCACTCACACAACTAAGAATGTAAAAGAGATTAAATAATCATTCATGACACAGAAAATAATTTGTATAATTTTTTTACTTTCTAAAAATTTTTAAGGGTTTACTTATTTTAATAAATGAATGTTAAAAAGTATTGGACCTAAGACTTACTACTGCTTTTATCAGCCTTTATATTAGTTTCTTTTAAAAGACTTATAAATGGTTAAGGTTTATAGTGTCCAGGGATTAAAGTAAATCTCCAAAATTGAAATAGTAGCAAAACGTATTTGTTAATATAGAGAATCTCATCCATATATATGGTGAGATTTTTTATTATCAAATAAATTCCTTTTATTGTCACAAAAGATTGATTCATCATTTAGAATTGTTTATCGATTTTCTGTGAAATGTTGATATAACGGTGTTTCTTTGTGGTTGTTTTAGAGGATTTTAGTTGCTAACTTAGGGGTGGCATGATGTAATTCACCCGCACCGATTGTAATAAAGTGAACAAAACCCCTTCCAAGGCCGATTACGGATTCGGAAGGGATTTTTTACATTTTGGTGCTATCTTTCATATCTTAGACAATTGATTATGTTGATAAAACAACTCCCTATTGATTACAGACAGGTTAATGCGATAATGAATTCAAGGAGTACTAATAAGTGTCACATTCAATTGTATAAGAAGATTTAATTTATTTTTTTAATAAGCTAAATAGAGAGTTGTACGATATAACGACTTGTTGGTAATAGCCGACCAACTTGTCCCGAACTGTTGTTTGTCTATCCTCTTCAACAGATTCTTCCTCTTCGTCAGCTGGTTGTTCAGTAGCCTCTTCGCCATCGGCAGGTACTTCAATTGCATCTTCTTCGTCAGCTGGTTGTTCAGTGGCCTCTTCGCCATTGGCAGGTACTTTAACTGCATCTTCGTCAGCTGGTTGTTCAGTGGCCTCTTCGCCATCAGCAGGTACTTCAACTGCTTCTTCTTCATCAGTTGGTTGTTCCGAAGTGTCGTCAGCATTGCCAGGTTCCTGCAAAACATTGTCTTCATCTTCTGGTAAGATCATTTCAAGTTGATCCTGAATTAGGAAATCATAATACTCGATTAAACTTACATAGTTTTGTATGACAGACCTATATTCATTTACTAGCTCATCTGTTATAATAGTGCTATCGGTAGATTGGTCAGTTGTCGTAATATCTTCATTGATATTATCGTCAGCTGGCCTTTCTGTTTCATTAGTTTCATTTGCTGTCTCATCTTCACTAGCAGGCTCATCAGCAGGTTCTTCTTCAATCTCTTCTTCAATCTCAGTTTCATCTGCTGTCTCATCATCAATTATAGGTGCATCTGTTGCATCGTCTTCCTCAACCGGCACCTCTGTTGCTTCATCTTCGATTACTGGTAGATCCGTTATTTCATCCTCATCAACCGGTGTATCCGTTGCACCGTCTTCCTCAACCGGCACCTCTGTTACCTCATCGTCGATTACTGGTAGATCGGTTGTTTCATCCTCATCAACCGGTGTATCCGTTGCATCGTCTCCCTCAACCGGCACCTCTGTTGCTTCATCGTCGATTACTGGTAGATCGGTTGTTTCATCCTCATCAACCGGTGTATCCGTTGCATCGTCTTCCTCAACCGGCACCTCTGTTGCTTCATCGTCGATTACTGGTAGATCCGTTGTTTCATCCTCATCAACCGGTGCATCCGTTGCATCGTCTTCCTCAACCGGCACCTCTGTTGCTTCATCATCAATTACTGGTAGATCCGTTGTATCTTCTTCCTCAACCGTTACATCCGTTGCTTCATCTTCATCTGTAAAATCATCCGAATCATCTTCATTTTGTGCTTTTTCCTGCAAATTTTTATTTGCAATTGTACGCATTAATGATCCTTTTTCAGGTGAGCCCGGAGTGCTAGTTGCAAAAGATGAAACTTCTGCACCGTGATTTTTAAATTCTTTTTCCTCACCTTCTTCAGCTGCAAAAGCTGATCCGCCTGCACCGAAAATAGCAGCTGTTAACATTGAGGTTGACATCACGAATGGCAAAATTTTCTTGTTTGTGCTTTTCTCTTTTTGAGTAGTTTCTTTAACCAAATTTCATCAAACACCTTTCTGTTTTAAGTTTTTTTGAAGCTCAATTATTAAACTTGTTCTCTTAAATTGCTATGTACAATCTACCTCCTTTTAATCAAGAGCTTAAAATTAGGGCTATTTTTTTAAAATGTCCATTTTGAATATGAAGCTTTCAATTGGATAATTTAGCAGTGCCCTATCTGCTTACAAACTACAATAACAAAAGAAAACTACGGCCGCGTAACAATCAAATGACAAGTTTCCATGGAAATATTAACCTTTGTCATAATTAAAGAAATACTCCATCAGACCTGTCCAATACTTGACGATAGACCAAAAAGAGGTCTAACCTAATAGATTCCCTTCATATATTCCATCTTATTCCTTTTGCGAAAAACATCGGTAATGTGCTCTGGAACATGTTCGGATTACTTTATTGACACGTTCCCTCAATGGTTCGAACGGTCTAATGTTATTCAATTCAAATATTACGCTTTCAAAATTTTTGTAAAGATTATGCTCTGGAGAAGAGGGTAAAATTAATAATTGTGCTTAAAAGTGCTCATAAGAATCCCTTACAAGTTATTGAATAAATACTAAGTCAGCATAGAAAAAAATGTAAGTGTGTTTAAGTGGAAGGGGCAATTTGTGTGGGAATGAGTATCTGGTCATCTTAATTGAGTGGGCAAGAATCGTAGATGGGTTAGCCACCTCAAGCCTCCTGTAATCACGACTGTTTTGTCCATGAATTGTTTATAGTATGTATTGCACGCGTAGACAACATCGGGCTGAAAGTTACCATCGAAAAGAATGGCAACAACTGTCGCTGTCAAATGTCAATCACGTTATAAAATATACTGATCAATGGTTAGGAGTATCACCAGAAAAACGCCGCCCCAGGAGAGCACGGCGCCGCGATAGATGTACTATTTTTCCTGCTTTACAGATGCCAGTTCTATAGTAATTTTTCCATTTCCATCTGTACTTTTAATAACTCCGTTCCCTTTTGCAAGATATACTCTGGAGCCATCTGGGAAGCGGAGAATAACGACATTCCTGAAAGAGCCTGCTTTCACTGTGATGGTTTTCGTTGTACTCTCTACTAAAACCTTCTCCTCAGCCATAAAGGACTGATTTTTTGTGTATGCTCCTTGTTTCAACGGATAGGAAACATTCAGAAAGATAAAATCCGAACTCGATACCCCCATGAGAAGCCTTTCATTGTCCTCAATGTATGTTAAGTTTGACAAATAAGGGTAAACGGAACTGTTCTTATTATATAAATAAGTGTACTCCTCTTCTTTTTTCGCAAAGAACGTCTCTTTCTGATCGTCGAGGAAAGAAGGCGCATATGTGAGAATCAGACCGTCTGCAGGCGTTAAGTTGCCGGTAACAGTTGTTGGAACAGCTTTCTGCTCTTTTTTGGATAAAGCCGAAGTATAAACATACCCTTTATTCTTACCAGTCTGAACCAATGACCATCCATTTGAAGAAGACAAGACAGTCACCTTGGAATGATTTTTAATAGTCCCCAACTTATCGGCATGTTGATTCGGTTTCGTACGCAGGAAAATGTCATTCTTCGCATATACATACATTTCTGTTGTTGCTGCGGCTGTTTGTGTTGGAAGGAAAAAAGAAAGACCGAGTACCAACAACATTATTGCTAAGCCCATTTTTCTTATTTGAATCACTCCTTGGAATTAGTTACTCATATAAGAAACTATGGAAGGTGTGCTTTAAGTAGAACTGAAAAGGAACCTTATCCTAAAATATCCGGACAGAAATCTTCATATACTGGCATGCTCAGCCCTTAGACTGATGTTAAGTTCAGGCATTTGATGGATTCAACTTTATGGAGGTTGATTTATGATTGAAAAAAGGGGGAGACTGGTATGAGAAAAACTGTGATTATTTTAGCAGGGGTAGGACTTCTAGCCATCGTTGGATTTTGGGGCTATGGCTGGGTAAAAAAAGATCGGGTGTCCGGTGATCTGTCGATAGAAAAAGACAGTGCAAAATCATTGGACGTTGAAATTGGCTTTGGTGCTGGAAATCTTTTGATTGAGGGCGGTGCTGAAGGGTGGGTGGATGGTGTCATTGATACAAACGTGAAAAAGTGGGATCCATCGATCTCTTACAAGAAGAAAGGAAAAGTCGGTCATGTGGTAATTCGGCAGAAAACAAAAGGTCTCTTGGCTTTCCGGAACGCACGAAACGATTGGAATCTTCAACTGACAAATGAAATACCCGTAAATCTCGCTGTCGAGATGGGTGTCTCCGATTCAGAATTGAACTTGGCGGGAATCCGTCTCAGTCATTTATCGATTGATGCCGGAGTCAGTGATACCACAATCAATCTAAATGACGATTGGCGGGAAAGCTTCGAGGGGGAAATCAATCTTGGCGTGGGGGATGCGGAAATTCACTTACCGAAGGAGACTGGTGTTAAATTGACCATCTCAAAAGGGCTCGGTAGCTTAGGAACGAAAGGCTTCATCTCTCAGGGAAAAGGCGTCTATGTAAATGAAGCGTACGACCATTCAGATACCACCATTAATTTGAAAATCGATGTAGGGGTCGGTGATTTGAAATTTGTGCTTGGCGAATAGTTCGCAGCACAATAAATGTTAAAAACAAAAAAATATAAAAAATCATGGTTGTTGAAACAACCATGATCGTTTTGAAACAGATACCATAGTGAAAGGTACCAGATTCCGAAGCAATTATGAATTGCCTCAGGATCTGATACCTTGATTAAGACCTCCTAAGTTTCCCTATATTAAAAGATCCGCAATGATTGGCAGGTGGTCGGCAACCGGAGTGTCAAGTACTTCAGTTCTTTCTATAGTTGTAGTTTGGTCTGTGAAGATATAATCGATCCGGGAGGCAGGCTCAGTGCAGACAGCTGAACTGGCATCCTCATAACGAGCTGGGAATGTATAAGCTATGCCCATTCCCATGCTTCCGAAAGTGTCAGTATAAGTCTTTCTGAAGTCCTTTAATTGGAGGTGCTCGGGGGATAAGTTAAAATCACCAGTTATAATAGTAGGAAACAATGAAGCATCGGTTATTTCCAGCAGTTGTTTCAAGTTTTCCCGCTGACCCTCTTCTCCCAGTGATAAATGTGTATTGAAGAAACTTAGAAATGTGCCGTCCAAATCAATAATTGATTCAAGCAACCCTCTCGGTTCGGGATCCTCTATTAAACTTGAGGGGCTGGTGTACGCATGATTCTTGGAGTATTTCACCGGAAATCTGCTGAGTAACGCATTACCGTATTGCCTTTCCGGTTGTCCCGGCTGCACAGGTGGTTCAATTAGATTTGGTCCATAGCTATAGTCCATTTCCAGCCATTTTGCCAGGACTGCCGCCTGATTTTCAAATCCGCTGCGTTCTGAAAAATGATTGTCCACTTCCTGCAAACCAATAATGTCAGCTCCAGAATTCCGGATCACCTCTGCCGTACGGCGAAGATCCACTTTCCCATCCATCCCCAATCCATGAGCTATATTGAATGACATTACCCGCAATTTACGAACCTGGGTAGACCCAGCGCTGCCGAATGTTCGAGTCACGGGTTGTGTCATATGTCCTATCATAAAATCTCTCCTTTTTGTATGGTTGTTTCAAAATCTCTTACGATTACTATAACCATACAATATGAAGAAATTGTAATCCTGTCATTAAGAATTGTAAAGAATACTGGCGAAAGGTTCACAATATCGGCACTTGGTACCTGCATTTGATACATATTACTGCCTGCTAAATAGTCTATTTAAAGAATATAAAACATAGTATAAGTCAGTCATCTAGGCTTAAAATAGCTAGTGATTTCATAAGTGTACAACGAAGTTGGCGTAAAACTCATGTAGAAGCTTGTTGGAGTTATATACAAGACAAGTACCTAAACTTTATTCATCTATCCACTATTTTCAATATTGCATTCTCTCAATGAAAATGATATTTTAGAATGGATAAAGTTTTCTAAATATATCTTTATTTGAAAACGATTACAACTAGAATGGCAAGGGGGGCTATTGTATGATTACTTTTTTGGCATCAATTGTACTGCTCGTGATCGGTTATTTTACTTATGGAAAGTATGTAGAAAAAATATTCGGTCCGAATTCACAAAGAAAAACACCTGCTTATGCAAATCATGATGCAGTGGACTATGTGCCGATGGGCAAGCAGAAGAACGCGTTGATTCAGTTGTTGAATATTGCAGGTACAGGTCCGATTTTCGGTCCGATTATGGGCGCATTGTTTGGTCCTGTTGCATTTTTATGGATTGTGCTCGGTTCAATTTTTGCGGGAGCGGTTCATGATTACTTGACGGGGATGATTTCCATTCGAAATCGCGGCGCGCATATTCCAGAGCTTGCAGGAAAGTTTTTAGGTAAATTAGCGAAACACTTTGTTAACTTTTTTGCATTATTGCTTTTGTTATTAGTCGGTACTGTGTTTGTGACGACTCCGGCCTCTTTATTAAACATTCTAACTGACGGGAAAATAGGCATTCTCGTGTTGACTTTGTTGATTTTTGTATATTATTTCCTATCAACTATTCTGCCTATTGATAAGATTATTGGCCGTTTTTATCCGATTTTTGGTGCTGTTTTGCTGCTTGGGACAATCGGAGTCGGGGGAGCGCTTCTGTTTTCCGATCACAAAATTCCAGAATTGACGCTTCAAAACATGCATCCAGGTGGCCTTGCCATTTTCCCAATGCTATTTTTGACGATCACATGCGGAGCACTTTCAGGTTTTCACGCTACGCAATCGCCAATCATTTCGAGAACTACTCAGAATGAATCGCAAGGACGCTATATTTTCTACGGCATGATGATTACAGAAGCTGTAATCGCTATGATTTGGGCAGCAGCTGCAATGAGTATGTTTGACGGTCAAGGTCTTCAAGGGTTAATCAATGCAGGTACGGCATCTGCGGTTGTCAATGAAGTGTCAATGACGCTACTTGGCGCGGTAGGTGGTACGATTGCTGTTCTTGGTGCGGTTGTACTACCGATTACTTCAGGCGATACAGCATTCCGTGCGGCACGTTCAATTATCGCGGATTACATCCAAATATCGCAGAGCAAAATCGGTAAACGTTTACTCATAGCCATTCCATTGTTCGTTGCTTCTTATTTATTGACGTTAATCGATTTCAATATACTTTGGAGATATTTCTCTTGGGCAAATCAATCAACCGCAGCAATCGCACTTTGGATTGGCGCGATGTATCTGTACGTAAAGAGGAAAAATTATTTTATCGCGCTCTTGCCGGCTATGTTCATGACCAGCGTCGTGACGGTCTTCATTTTAATGAACGATACGATGGGATTCGGTCTTGAGACTACGGTTGCTTATATCGGAGGATTTACGATTACAGCAATATTCACTGTACTCTTCTTTATGAAGGCGGAAAAAAATGTAAAAGAAAATCTGCAAGTGGATCTTCTTGAAGAAAACCCAGTCGAAGAAGATGGGAAATTAGAAACTGTATAAAAAAGACGAGCGATTGCTCGTCTTTTTTGTGTCATTAAATGAGGTTCTATACTATTTGTTGTGGTGATATTTGGCGACTCAAACATCGTATTCCTTAAAGTGATTCAGATTTGAAGCAGGTGGATGTCATCTTACACTAATTCAGACGTTGAATTTCATCGGCAACTGCAAAAGCAAGGTCTTCATTACCGAAAAGTTGGAGTACGTCAAGCATAGTTTCGTTATCGATTTGGAGCTCATCCAACCCGTCATCTTCCTCCATGACACTCAATAATGCAGCATTGTCTGGTTGGTTTGGATAAGCGTTTCGATAGAGCATTTGCGGATCCAGTTCATGATTCGCACACCATTGTACAAAGAGGCGAATCATAAGCGTTTCGTCCTCTTTGTATTTCTGTATTATTTGTTCATTGATATCTCTGAATTCCATTGTCCGACCCTCCATTGATAAGTTGTGATTCTAAGTATATACGAAATAGGGAATGTTGGTGAATGGGATGAGACCCAATCTTTTGGGGTCGCTACTTTTCCTATTACAAGTTTTAAATATGTTTAAGAATTCGACAACTTATGCTACGTTTATATACACATACAGGACCTAGAGGTGATACGCTTTGAAAAAAACAAGAACGATTTCGTTAGCGCCTGTCGCAGATTTATCGGGGGAAATGCAAGATTTTTCACCTGTTTCAATTGCGATCGGTCCACAAAATGAATGGTGTTTTTTATTGGTGAGAGAATACCCTCCTTTGATAGGAGGAAGTTTTCCTTCCACCGTCACAAAGGAACAATACCATTACAAAGTGATCATCATGAAAGGCAATGAAAAGAAGGTGATAGATCTGCCTGATGAAAAATGGAACTATCATTATGTGCAGACTATTGACGATGATCAAGTGTTATTGGCCGGAGCCCGCTCTTATTATCACGATGCTGATCATATTGAAAAAAATGCACGGGTATATACTAGTGCAGGTCAGTGTATCCGTTCGTTTTGTTTGGGAGATGGCATTCAAGATTTGTATGTGACAGACAGCAATACGATTTGGACGAGTTATTTTGACGAAGGTGTTTTTGGGAATTATGGCTGGGATGAACCGATCGGAAGTAAAGGGTTAATTCATTGGGATGCTTTCGGTCGCCAACTGGAGTGGCACGATCCAAAAGGAGAACATTATATTGATGATTGTTATGCAATGAATATTGTATCCAATGAGGAAATATGGTTTTACTATTATTCGGATTTTCACATCGGGGTCCGTGTTGAAGGTCATACAGATTATTATGTGCCTGACGTAAAAGGAGCTAACTTGTTTGCTGTAAAAGAAGATATGTTGTTGATGGACGGGGGATATGGACACCACGATGGATTTTATGAATTAAAGCGAAAAGGTTCACGCTATAGAACGCAGAAACATATTCGATTTATAAAACCTAACGGAGTAGCCATTCGGTCCAGTGCAAGAAGTAATCGCGGAAATCAGTTATTGTTTTTAGATGGCACGGAAGTGTATTATTATGAGATTTGATGCGCGATACCAGGTCCACGAGTAATTTGAAATACAAGACGGATCTGGAATCTTTTATTAGTGTTCGCTGGATGAGATGCTAAAGGAGGATGAACATTATTTCTACAGGAATCACCAAATTTTTAACGGGCATTGGCTGCATACTTCCCATACTTGCTGTGGGATTCTTCGTTATATCCTTGTTTAATGGGTTTGGATTTATTGGATTTGTTATTTCAGTCATTGTATTTTTAGTTGGTCTCTTTATTATCGGACAAGGCCAACTAATGCAGGACGGTTATAAAGAAAAACAAAAAAAGATCTTGCTTTCATTGAACAGTGGTCAACCTCGTTTTGAGAAAATGCCATCCATCATGTCAATTGATTTATTAAAGAGAATTGTAATTGACCATGATAAACAACGTATATACATATGGTACGCTGAAGACGGGGAAGGCAACGTTTTACGAAAACCGAAATTAGGAATGTCCTATAAGTTGTTGAATTATGACTTCACAGATCTTGTGGCTGCCGCGATCGTGGAGGATGATACTATTATTATGTCATCTCCAGAGTTTGCCGATATTTCAACGATCAGCGGAGAAAATAAGAAACATGCATCGACCAATACTATGAACATGCCGATGGACAAAGTGAAGACCATGGAACTGATTCTTCAGATAGACGATGAAATATTTCCTTTCTTTCAATTTAAATTTTATGATGCGTCTTATAAGGATTTGCTTAAGGAATCGATTGAATATAACGCTGTGTTAAAAGAAATGAGAAAGGCATATAACAGGTTTGACTCGATTTTGAACGGGTCAGCGGAAAATCTTGTACCTGTAGCCCCACTTTCTTATCAAGAGGTATCGAGTAAATCGGATGAAGTCCCTGCTGTAATGGAACCGAGTAAGATTCAGCCGATAGAGAGGGAAACAAAACGACATGAAGAGACCGTTGCTCCACCACACGAAATTGATCAACCAACCTACACTTTCTCAGATGACTTGGCGGATCAATCCATAATAGTTGAAAGATCAGAGATAGAGAAGGATTCATTTCCAGATCAAGATATACATGCTGAACAAACTGAACTATCCTATTTCGAAAGAATTATAGCTGAAAATAAAAGGCAATTGACAGAGAGGAAATGATTAACACAAAGTAACGGGTACCGATTCGATTCAGCTAACACCTATCATAATCCAATAGTAATTTTAGTGTGCTCGTGACGCGACATAGAATGTGTCCAGAAGAGTAATTACACTTTAAAGATCCATTTGGAGACTTGGTAATCAGCCAAGTAAAGAGCAGGCAAAAATTTTATTTTTTTTATTTTATTAATAGAGGTGCCGGGTCCCAAGGTATTCTAAAAATCCATTTGGACCCAGTGCATTTCAGTGAATTTGTAACGGACAGATTTCACGAATCTTCACATTGCTCGTTTTTATCCCACATTACTTACACTTACCCGGTCCCTCCTGTATTTTCCTATACCATTTCACTAGTTGCGATGATTTCAATCCCAGCCAATGCTTGTGCAGCCAGCCGATCAGCTTCACCATTTGCCTTTCGTGAAACGAGCTCATACTGCGGTTGAAGCTCAAGCGATTTCATCTTCGCCTCAATCTTATCTGCCCAACTGTATAAATCCTGTTCAATAACCGGCCACTCCTCACTCATATGATTGATGACGACTCGGGAATCTCCGATAATCTGGACAGGTAAACGTTGGATCCCAAGAAACTCAAGCTCTTGCAGGCAAAGATGAAGTGCTGCATATTCAGCCTCATTATTTGAAGTTAGCCCGTCGACAGATGCGTTTTTTCTAAGTCTGTATGACTTTCCGTTTTGGTCATAGTAGATGACACAGCCTAAGCCGGCTGCCTTCGATTCCCAGTTGAATCCTCCATCGAAATAGACAATGATATTATGTGGCTCCGTCTCAATCCCTTTCAAATAGCCCTTCAATTCCTTTACTGTCCATGAACTGTCAAATTGGTCGATAAACACCAACTGTTTTGCACGTCCGGTCTTCTCCAAATCATTAGCAATTAATAATGCCTGCGCTGCTGGCATTTCCTCAGACTTGAAGACAGTTTCTGTCCCCTTCGGTGATCTATACGTCCATTCAATTAGCACCTTCATCAAAATCCCTCCAATATAATCAGTGTGGCTAGTAAAGAATGTTTTTATAGCTTTAATAAGACTAATCTGTACCCAAGTCCTTATAGTGATATGTTTTTTCTCTCATCTTTAAAATTGTATACCCGTTCTACACGTATTTTTATCTTAAGTGGCTCCTGGGCTGTTTTATGCTGCAAGCATGGCTATATAACTCGCTTTCCTGTAGTATTGACTTAGTGATACTAAAGTTTATCCTGTCGGAAAAATAATAGGTCTTATTACTATTTATTAAATAATTTAATATAATTAGAAGAGCTTATTTAAATGAAGTTAAATAAACTAGTGAAAGGGTGTTTTACTACATGCGCGTCTCTTCAAGTATAAATTTAAGTACTCAAGTATTAGATAAAACAAATGTTTTAGCAGCCTTAGAGTTTAATTTAGCGATGATAGAATTCAATCTGAATCAAGAAGTTATTTGGGCAAATGAAAATTTCGCAAAGACTTTAGGATATACTGTAAATGAAGTGAAAAGTAAATTACATAAGCAATTCTG
Source organism: Sporosarcina aquimarina (assembly GCF_019748715.1). Classification (GTDB taxonomy): domain Bacteria; phylum Bacillota; class Bacilli; order Bacillales_A; family Planococcaceae; genus Sporosarcina; species Sporosarcina newyorkensis. The sequence continues at coordinate 26,722 of NZ_JACLBZ010000039.1, forward strand.
CACCGCAGATTTCGCTAACAGTAAAGAGTATAATGAGTTATGGAGTAATCTGAAAAAAGGGGTAAAGTTTCAGCAGAAGATTCAAAGGGTCGGTAAAAGTGGTACTTTGCTATGGCTGGAAGCTACCTATATTCCTGTGTTGGATGAAGGGGGCAAGGTACAAGCTGTCCTCAAAATTGCTACCGATATTACAGAACGTGAAAACCAAGTGCGGACCATCGTTTCTCAATTAAAAGACCTGTCTATAAATTTAGGTAATATGGTTAATGAAAATTCTCAGGAAAATATGAAGGCATTTGAGTTATTGAGAGAACAGATTAATTCTATAAGTGACACGGCTAATACAATACGAAATATCTCTTCACAGACAAATATTTTGGCATTGAATGCAGCTATTGAGGCAGCTAGAGCCGGAGAACATGGACGTGGTTTTGCTGTAGTGGCGGAAGAAGTGCGAAAGTTAGCAAGCAATGTAGACGAAGCGATTAAAAAAGTGAATTTAAACGTAGAAACCATTACAAAGGGAGTCGGAGTAGTTCGTAATGTAACCAAAGAATCTCAAAGCGAAGTCATTGAGACCCAATCTGAAATTAGTAATACGATGGAGGAATTTGAGAGTCTGGCTAATTAGTAAGGTTTGTCTGAATCCTGGATAAATGAGGATTTAATGGGACCTGAGCAGCATATAATTTATGAAAATAGTAGGAGAGATGGTTTATGTTTTCTAACGAAGAAAGAGATTCGATTTATAAAGTTATTTATAATAGGAGAGATGTGCGAAGTTTTTTATCCACTCCTATTCCTGAGGACACGATACATAACATATTACAGGCGGCTCATCATGCACCCTCAGTTGGATTTATGCAGCCTTGGAACTTTATTTTAGTTTCATCTGATGAAACTAAAGAAAAATTAGCGTGGGCAGCGGAGAAAGAAAGACGGGCATTGGCTATTCATTATGAAGATGAAGGCGCCAAAGAAACAAAATTTCTTGGTTTAAAAGTTGAGGGGTTAAAAGAAGCTCCGATTACTATTTGTGTAACTTGCGACCCTACGCGAGGAGGCTCGCATGTACTGGGACGTAATTCCATTCCTGAAACGGATGTTTTATCGACAGCTTGCGCTATTCAAAACATGTGGTTAGCTGCTTGTGCAGAAGGTCTTGCAATGGGCTGGGTGAGTTTTTATAAAAAGAACGATGTACGAGATATTTTGGAAATACCACCTCATATCGATCCTATTGCGCTCTTATCTATCGGTTATACTGAAAATTATCCCGATAAGCCTATTTTGGAATCAGCTAATTGGGAGAAAAGACGATCATTAGAAAATCTTATCTTTGAAAATAAATGGGGTAAAAACTAATAAAAAGCATTGCTTTAAAAGAGATCTTTTATTTTTGACAAACGTCAGATCCTGACATAATTAAGATTTTAAAATGAAGCCATCATAATGTACTCCTACTATCATTAAACTGCAGATGCTTCTATAATATTATGTCGTTTTTGAATAGTGAAAATACTCTTTGCGAAATTAATATTAGTAGTGTAAGATAGTGATGAATTAACAAAATGATATTCAAGGCAAAGGCGCCTTTCCTCCTCTGAAGAGTATTTTCAGGGGATGAAGGCGTTTTTTTGTTTTGTTGTAAGCGTTATCAAAAAAGGAGTGTTATACGTTGAAATTATCCTGTGTGATAAAAGGAACTCATTATTCGTTTTCGTCGGTAAGAGACGTCTTGGCAAAAGCAAGTGAACCAAAATCAGGTGATGTGATGGCGCAGGTCGCAGCTGAATCATCACTTGAGCGCATGGCATCAAAGGTAGTACTCAGCGAGATGCTACTGAAAGATATTTTTGAGAATCCAGTTATTCCTTATGAGACAGACGAAGTGACACGACTGATTTACGATGACATTAGTGAGACGATTTATAAAGATATACAAAACTGGACAGTTGGTGAATTAAGAAATTATATTCTTTCGTATGAAACAGGTCCGGATCAATTAATAAAAATTTCAAGAGGATTAACAAGTGAAATGATTGCGGCAGTCAGCAAACTCATGTCAAGTATGGACCTTGTACTTGCTTCACAGAAAATGAAATATCAAGCCCATTGCAATACGACGATAGGGGAGCCGGGCCGACTAGCATTTCGGTGCCAGCCCAATCATCCAAATGATGTGCCGGAAGGAATTTTGTATTCAATAAAAGAGGGGCTGTCTTACGGAGCGGGAGATGCGGTTATTGGTATTAATCCGAATGTGGATACGGTTGAATCACTAAAAAGACTTTATACATTGTCGCATGACTTTATGGAAAAATGGAAAATCCCAACGCAAAACTGTGTGTTGGCTCATATCACGACACAAATGGAGGCTTTAAAACAGGGTGCACCTGTTGCACTGATGTTTCAAAGTTTAGCCGGTACACAAAAGGGCAACGAAGCATTTGGTATTTCTAAAGGAATTGTGGATGAAGGGTACGAGATGATGGCTCGATATGGCACATCGACAGGACCGAACTATATGTATTTTGAAACGGGACAAGGCTCGGAAGTTTCGTTAAATGCAGCTCATGGTGTCGACATGCAGACCCTTGAAGCGAGAACTTATGGATATGCACGTCACTGGAAGCCTTTCATGGTGAATAACGTTTCAGGTTTTATTGGTCCGGAAACACTTTTTGACGGACGCCAGCTAATCAGGGCAGACCTTGAAGATCTATTTATGGGGAAATTGCACGGACTGCCGATGGGCATAGCACCAACTTACACGAATCATATGGATGCAAACCAAAATGATCAGGAAATAGCCGGTATGCTCACTGCACTTGGAGGCGCCAACTTTTACATGGGAGTACCAGGCGGAGATGATGTCATGCTGAACTATCAAGATACAAGCTACCATGACGATGCCAGCTTACGCGAGATGTTTGGGTTACGACCACTTCGCGAATTTGAAAAATGGATGGAGAATATGGGGTTGATGGAGGACGGAAAGCTAACAAGTCGTGCTGGAGATTTATCAATTTTTGATTAAAGGAAGGAGGGGCAAGATGGATATTCAGGAGATTGTACGAAAAGTAGTAGAAGAATTGTCGAAGGAAAAGAAAGTGATAAAAGAATACGTCGAACCAATAAAAGAGGACAGTATACGTTTTCCGGAGAAACAAATAAAAGGGGTGAAAGAGCCGCATAATGCTGCATCCATTGATCGAGCGCAAAGTATTACGCCTGCCCGAATTGGTATTGGAAGAACTGGAACACGTATGCAAACAACAAGCTATTTACAATTTTTAATTGACCATGCAGCTGCCCAAGATGCGGTTTTAAAAGATGTAAGTGATGAATTCCTTCAAAAAATAGAACTGAAAAAACTAGAGACGAAAGCAAAGGATATGAAGACTTACTTAATGGATCTAGACTCTGGACGAAAGTTGTCTGATGAATCTGTTGCATGGTTAAAGGAGAATGGAGATAAGGATAAAGATGTCCAAATTATTGTCTGTGATGGGTTAAGCTCTTCTTCTATAGAGGCAAATATAGAGGACTTGCTTCCTGCCTTGATGCAGGGCTTGCAATTGAAAAACATTAGCACCGCAAAGCCAATTTTTATTAAGCGAGGGCGTGTATGGGTACAGGACGAAGTAGCAGCCATCATCAATTGCAATCTTGTCATTTCATTGATAGGTGAGCGCCCTGGCTTAAATACAGATGAAAGCTTGAGCGCCTACATGATCTATCGACCAGATGAAAAATCAGTAGAAGCCGATCGGACAGTGATTTCTAATATTCATAAAGAGGGACTTGCCCCGGTTGAAGCTGGTGCCCATTTGTCTGAGCTGATTGAGCAAATGCTTCGAGCTGAGTGTACAGGAATTTCATTTGCCCGAAAAAGCAATATTAACTTATAGAGAAATACTAAACTGGAATAGGAGTAATCACGGCGGAGCGTTTAGAGCTGATAAGTTCTTTCTTTTAAAGAATAAAAATTAGAGTACAGTTCCTATTGATGAAAAAATACTTTTATAAAGTAGTTGACGCATCAGCTCTTAGCAGTGAGTGAACACTCAAGAGACAACAATGTTGGTAAATGCAGTCGAAATGAAGTAATGGGTTTTAGGCGTGAGCTGCGGAAGTGGCACACATTAATGCAGAAGGTATGGTGCAACGCGAAACACGAAACACAACTGTAGGAAGGTCATTTGAATGGCTACAGTTATGTATTCTCCGGTATGGGAAAAAATGTAGAACAAGTGACTGATCCTCCATACAAATCGAGCGCGACCCTGAAGTGAAAAAACACTAACAGTCAGCTGTCGGTATTATACCGGTGGCTGGCTGTTTAGTTTAATTCTACTCTGAGGAAAGATAGAATAATCGAACCATCTACTATTTGCTTCAATAAGTGGTAAGTATAACAGTATTTATATAGACTTTTCGTGACCAATGGAGATCATCCTTAAAGTTAGTGGGGCAGAATAATGCTTTACAGTACTGGTTTTTGCTATAATAACTACTAATATCGCTATGAAATTTTAATAAACAGGGGACTGAAATATGGAGAATAACGTAATAGTGAATCAAAATCTTTAATAGACTATGGGAGCGGTACTGGTCTAATTAGTTTAGAATTAACAGATTTAGTAGAGTCTATTTTGTTGGTAGATTCCTCACAACAAATGTTGGAGGTCGCGAAAGCCAAAATTTCCTGCAAAGGAATTACCAACACAAATGTGTTGTATTCAGACTTTATTGAAGAAACACCTGACCTTAAAGCGGATATTGTGTTGATGTCACTAGTCCTTCTCCACATACCGGACACCGAAAAAATTTCACAAGAATTATTTAGCGTTTTGAATAATGGCGGAAAGTTAATTATCATTGATTTTGATAAAAATGATAAAATAAATCATCCAAAAGTTCATAACGGTTTTTCGCATGACGAACTGAAAAAAAGATTAACCGAAGTTGGATTTCAGCAGACTGAAATCAGGACATTTCATCATGGAAGTCGCATTTTTGTGAAACAAGATGCCTCAATGTTTATTTCCAGTAGCATAAAGTAATGAGTATCATATCTCCAAACTATTAGATGAGCAGAAATGTTAAAAATGTATTGTGCAAAATGAAAATTTTTTTCCACAATCACATTAGAATATTAGGCTGATCCGGTATCTTACTTCTAGAATAACTTAACTTGCAGGGAATGCAGCTGTCATTGAAAGTATATACGATTTAAGATACAATTAGTATCAATAGACTATAGTTATTTATGTGAAATTATAACTACTAAACTGAATTTATACTTTTGAATCAATGGGGGTTCTTTTATGAATCAAAACATCCTTATTCGTAATAACGTAAATGTTGCGGGGAGAGGCACAAAGGCAATGTTATTTGCGCCGGGATTTGGGTGTGATCAGAATATGTGGAGGTTAGTGGCATCTTTTTTTGAAGAACATTTTCGTGTCATTCTATTCGACTATGTTGGTTCGGGAAAATCCGATTATAATGCCTACAGTCCTAGTAAGTATAGGGATCTTAAAGGATATGCGCAAGATATACACGACATATGTGCTGCACTGGAATTGAAAGATGTAATTTTCGTTGGACATTCGGTTGGCGCTGTTATTGGTATGTTGGCGTCTATTCAAGAGCCCGATCGATTTGAACAACTTATTATGATTGGTCCTTCACCTTGTTACCTGAATGACCCTCCGAATTATAGTGGTGGTTTTGAAAGAGAAGATCTTGAGGCTCTAATTGATATGATGGAGATGAATTACATCGGTTGGGCAAATTATCTTTCTCAAGTTATCATGAAAAACCCTGAACGGCCGGAGCTGTCGAAAGAATTAGAGGAGAGCTTTTGCTCGACGGATCCAACTGTCGCCCGGCAATTTGCGATAGCGACATTTTTCTCTGACAACCGGGAAGACGTACTAAAAGTTACGGTACCCTCACTCATTCTTCAATGTTCCGATGATGCAATTGCTCCGATTGAAGTTGGAAGGTATATGCATCGGACGCTTTCAGAAAGCACGCTTTACTTAATGGAAGCAACAGGACATTGTCCTCATGTGAGCCATCCTGAGGAAACTGTCCGTTTGATAAATAAATATTTGACAACTACTTTTGCGGGCTACACTTCAAATGGATGAACAATTAAACGTTGCACCATGCGGATATTTATCGCTTGATGACGAAGGTGCAATTCTGGAAATTAATGAGACGTTGCTCGGTTTACTAGGGTATAATTTTCACGAGGTACAGGGCCGGCATATCAATCTGATTTTACCTATTGCTAGCCGATCATTTTATCAACTTTACTTTTATCCGATGATCCGGCTTCAGAATAAAGTGGAAGAAATGTACATTTCACTTAAATCAAAGACTGAACAGGACATTCCCATACTCCTTAATGCTTTCAGAAATGAGCGTGACGGGAAGATGTTCAATGATTGTGTATGTGTACCGATGAAGCGGCGATATGAGTATGAGCAGGCGCTTCTTGCAGTCAAGAGGGAAACGGACACGCGTAATAAGATGAAGAAAAAGCAAATAGCTGAGTTGGATCTTCTGCGACATGAATTGGAGTCCAAGCAAAATGAGTTGCTGGAGTTAAATAAAAAGCTTCAAAAATTAGCTGTTACAGATGAACTAACTGATCTCAAGAACAGACGCAGCTTACAGGAAAATTTAAGTTTAAACGTCACCTTACACTCAGAACGGTTCCAAACACTTTCACTTCTACTGATTGATATAGATTATTTCAAGAACATAAACGATAATTTTGGGCACATGATGGGCGACAATGTTCTTCGTGAGTTGGGGAAAATACTGAAAGACGAATCCAGAAAAGATGATATTGCCGCTCGATATGGAGGAGAAGAATTTGCAGTAATTCTGCCGAACACTAATAAATCAGAAGCCTTGAAAATCGCGGAGAGGATTCGTTCCCGGGTTGAAAAAGCAAATTGGGACATGCCCAACATCACGATAAGTATAGGAGTAGCAACAAGCTTATCAGGAGATACTGAAAATACTTTGCAATCAAGAGCAGATCGTGCACTCTATGTTTCAAAGAACCGCGGCCGCAATCAAGTCACCCATGCTAATGATTTGGTACACAAATAAGGAGCCCGTGTTTCACTGGTGCCATTTTAATTGGTTCGGATATACCGTTACGTTTAGTCAGGTATAAACCTGACAATCGACTGAAGACAAGAAATACTAAACAGCCAGCTGGCGGCATTGCACCGTCGACTTGCTGTTTTATTTTGTTTGAGACTATTCTGATATGCCGCTATAGTGGAAGTGAATGTAAGTATGGAAAACGTGTGTAATAAAGTTAGCCCGAAATAAAAAGGTATACATCCTATCGAATACATTCTGAAACATCGCATATTCAAGACTCTGGTAAAACACGAGTGAATTGATTTGAATAAAAACGAATTGAAAGAAAGAGTGTTTGTGTTTAAATCATTTGGCGACGGCAACTATTTTTTCACTGGTGGACTGAGTATTGAGGCTGTTTACAATGTTAGTAGAGGCTGATATTTTTTCTTCATTGAGGACACTAGTTTTTAAGAAAGACGCATTTCTTAAAGAAGGAGAGGCATTCTTATGACGAATACGATAAAAGAGGAAGTTAAAGAGATTCTTGAACAGATGATTGTTGGAAGGAAAAATGTCGTTAAAGGCTGTGCTGAATTATGTACCTTGCGACAAGAAGGTTATGAATTTATTTATTATGATTTTGATGAGTTTTATAGTCAGTTGCAACATCATCCTTTACCAGAACAGTATTATCAATGGGATAAAGAGGCATTAGATAAAAAGCTAAAAGAACTGGAACAGTTAAAAGTTAAAGTCATTGCTTTATCATTTGAATTATTAGAGGAGCTAAAATGATAACGCCTTATTAAAGTAACGAGCACAACGCCATACATCTTCGCTATTGTTCATTAAAGAATTGAATTAATTGGACAAAAAAGCGGATCAGACACTGTTCTTCTTGTTGAAAGGTATCTAACCCGCAAAGATTTTATTTTTTCGCCAAATCTGCAGAAACTTCTTCTCCGCCTTTATTTTTCAAGAACATATAGAACGAAGCTCCAAAAATAATCACATAGCCAATAATGCTATAAAAATCTGGTACTTGACCAAGGAAAGTAAAGCCCAATAGTGCCGTGAATACGACTGTAAAGTAGTTGAAAACAGAGACCTCTTTTGCAGGAGCGTATTTATATGCGAGTGTGATGCCGAATTGTCCAACTGTCGCAAAGACACCGCCAATCAGTAAGTAGATCGTCTGCTGCATTGTCATAGGTTGGTATGCATAAATGACAAATGGCAGCAGGATAACTGTCGTGAAAGTCGAAAAATAAAATACGATTGTGTAGAACTGTTCGCGTCTGCCGAGCGCCCGCAGTGCCGTATAAGCCCCTCCGGCAAAAATAGCAGACAAAATTCCGGCAGCATACGGAACAATATCGAGTGAGAATGACGGCTTGATAATGAACAGAGTTCCTAAAAAGGCGACGAGTATACTATAGATCTGAAATGGCTTAACATGCTCTTTCAAAAAAATAGCTGCAAAAATAATGGTGAAAAACGGACTCATTTTGTTAAGCATATCGGCATCTGCCAGAACTAGATGGTCAATTGCATAAAATAGCAAAATGATGCCGAGTGCCCCAAGTCCGGAGCGCAATAGGAGGAGTGGTTGATTTTCCCGCTTGCCAAACAGACTTTCTTTGAAATGAATGACAAAGAAAAATGAGATGATCATCGACACGCCATTGCGGAAAATAGTTTTTTGCAAGGTCGGCACGTCGCCAGATAGTTTCACAAAAAGCGTCATGAGTGAAAAACCTAATGCTGATGCTATTAATAATAAAATACTTTTATTTAGATTGGTCATAATACCCTCCGATTAAAAATGAGTGCCATTAAGCATGGTATCATAACCTGAGAAAGCATGCCGGTTTTCAGATTTAGCGATGGGACCCTAAACAATCGCGTACCTACCACGAACTCTAATCAGATATATTAGACACTGGTTCCAATTATAAGTCATTAAGCCCTTAAAACACTCTTTTGAGCAACTTCACAATAACAGTCTCAAAAACTTTTCAAAATTAACCCCCGCCACAGCAGGAGTTTTTTCCGAGTCTGTGTCCTGAATGGCTGCCGTTAAAAATGTTTCTGCAAGCTGAATTGCGTGTGCTAGATCTTCTCCGCGCATCAGACTGCCCATCAATACCGATGAAAATAAATCCCCGGTGCCGGAATAACTTCTTCCGTTGTACGGAACGGAGCTATAGACGGATTTTGCATCGCTGATATACATATTTCCAATCGATTGCGTAACCGTTTGAGCAGTTGGCGGATTGATTCCGGTGATAATGATGTGGGCATCGGTTTCTCGCTCGAGTTGCTGACCTGCTTCTTGAATCGCTTGTAAAAAGTCTTTTTCATTTGTATAACGATGTAGGGACTCATACGATAATCCAGTCAGCAGGCAGCACTCTGTTACGTTCGGTGTAATAACATCTGCCTGTCTGACGAGTTCCTTCATTTGCTTCAGTAAGCCATCATCAAAGTTTTTATAAGCTTCTCCTATATCTCCCATCACGGGATCTACAAGCAAAATGGTATTGTCTTTATAAAAACTATCCAAAAAATTGATAATATGGGTAATTTGCTCTTTTCCTGTAATGAAGCCGGTGTGGATTCCATCAAAAGTTTCATGCAGCTTACTCCACTCCTCTGCAAAACGTGGCATGTTAGCTGTTAAATCCTCACAGAAGAAACTCGGGTATTCCGTTTGTGCAGAAAAGATGGCCGTCGGCAAAGGACACGCTTGGGCTCCCATCACCGAAAGAACAGGAATCGCAGCTGTCAGAGAGCATTTGCCGAGCGATGACAGATCTTGTATAACAGCGACTTTTTTCATAACTTCCTCCATGAATGTGTGTAGTGAATTTATTCCATCATACCATACCCGTTTTCATATTGAATTTTAAAACTTCCAGCACGTCAGGTAGTTTTTTTCGCTGATCAATAATGGAGAAACCTTCCAATTAAATTGTGTGAAGGATGGGTATCGGTAGGTGAATGATAAAGGCTTGGATGCTTCCCATAAAAAACATTCTATTATAATCTTCAAGACAGTAGTGTCCGAGGTGTTTTTACTATATGATGTAGGATAATAATAGATAGGAGTGTTTGAAGTTGGGAAGTGAGGTATGAGTTACAGAGGAAGGTTCATTGCTGTTGGAATTGTCATTCTGTTTAATGTGATACGGTACTTCTACTATCATCAATACATGGGGTTACCCTTTGAAGCAAGCTTCTTTATTTTAACAGCTATTTTCTTTGCTGTTGCATGGGTTGGAGGGAAGCAATACGATTTAGTTAAGTTCTACGCGGAAAAAGATCCCCTGACGAATACATATAATAGACGTACAGTTGATATAGTATTTAAAAAGCAGGCCGGCATTTGTAAAATGAAAAATAAAAAGCTTGGGATTGTACTTATAGATCTGGATGATTTTAAAGAAGTAAACGATAAATTAGGCCACCAAAAAGGAGACGAACTGTTACGATGCGTTGCCGATGTTATTAAAATGAATGCAAAGAAAGAAGACTTCCTAGTTCGCTGGGGAGGTGACGAATTCGTGCATATAATTCCTGATAGTAAAGAAGATTTTCATTTAGATTATATTCTAAAGTTAAAAGAGGATTTGTCTCATGCAGGAATACATTTGAACATTTCCATCAAAGCTTCGATCGGCATTGCTGTCTATCCCGATGACGGTGAGAGTTTTGACGTGTTGATTCGGAAAGCCGATACGTCGATGTATGATATGAAAAGAGAGAAATAGTATATGCGGTTCAGCAGGCATTTCTACAATATATTAAATTCGGTTGAGTAAATAGTGAAAAGGAGCTTCTCATGAGTCATTAGACTTTTGAGAGGCTTCTTTTGCTATTAGTGAAGAATACCGGATCTCAAACAATTCAGCGACTACTATATAACTATATAAACTGAAATAAATAACTCACACTCAAAGTAAAACGTAGAACCCGTTGATCTACGTACCAGGCGGACGCTTTCCGGGGGGCGCAGGCGAGCCTCCTCGTCGCTTCGCTCCTGCGAGCATAAGCAAAGCGTTGGGAGCATATTTTTCCTTTTCGCCGCCTTCCACTCCAATCAACTGAGTGTCCATTTCTGAACAAACTCATGTAAAAACTATAATTCAACATATATAGTTCAAATAAAATTATCATATTGACTATCTTTTCAGAATATTATACAGTGTTGGTAATACCAAAGAAAACTTTTGGTCTTACCAAGAGGGGGATTCAATGAGTAGAACAAAAAATATTGAAAAAGAGATAATCAAAGCAATTATTCAGGGAGAATTTTCAGCAGGAAGCCAGATGGAGACAGAAAGAGAGCTGGCAATAATTTATCAGGTGGGACGGCCTACAATTAGGGAGATTCTACAACGTTTAAATTATGGGGGTTGGTTAACATTAAGAAAAGGCCAACCGGCAATTGTGAATGATTATTGGCATGATGGAAACATTACGACAATTATAGATATTGTACAGCATTTTGATCATATACCAGATACTTTCGTTCTGTACTTTTTGGAATTAAGAATTGCATTGACACCGCAATATGTCAAAAAAGCTGTCATGCTAAACCATCCAAAAGTCGTCTCCATACTATCTCAAGTGGATGAATTGATAGATTGTAAGGAGCAGTTTGCGCTCTATGATTGGAAGATGCAGAAAGAATTAGCAAGATTATCGAAAAATCCAATTTTTTCTTTAACACTAAATAGCTTTGAACCTGTCTATGTTAAAATGGCTATGAAATACTTCTCCCTTTCTTTTTGTCGAAAAGCTTCATTAAATTACTATAAAAAATTGATGGAGGTAGCACTAAAAGGGGACTATCAACAAGCAGAAGAACTTGCACATTCGATGATGCGAAAAAGTTATGCTTTGTGGGATCGCCATATTTCTACTGAAAAAAACAGGATGAGAATATGATTTTGGGGGAAATTAAATGAATGCAAAGTATTATAAAGAGTTTGCTGCCTTTCCCGATATTTTGATAATGCTTTTGCTGTTTTTTCCGCTCGTTAACTACACCATTTTAAATATGTTGCAAATTGGAACTTGGATTGCTTTCATAATTGGGATGACGGCATATGCGTTAAGTGAGTATTTAATTCACAGATTTCTATTTCATATGAAAACACCGACAAACCCTTTTTTGCTGAAAACGATCAAGCGCTTACATTTCGATCATCATGTAGATCCTAATAATTTGAAGTTATTATTCTTACCAGTTTGGTTCAGTCTACCCAATTTTATCATTGCTTCAATTATCTTTTATTCAATAACAGCGAATCTGCAGCTGACGATGGCTTTTCTTGCTGGGATCATGGCTTATTTTTTGTATTATGAATGGAAGCATTATATCGCGCATAAGCCAATTCAACCACGCACAAAAATAGGAAAGAAAATAAAGAAAGCGCATCTCTGGCACCATTTTAAAAATGAAAACTACTGGTTCGGTGTAACGCATACATCTGTAGACAAAGCCTTTGGTACGTATAAGAAGCAGAATCAAGTTGAGAAAAGTGCGACAGCCAAAAATTTAGAGGGGCGAAGTTGAATACAATAAGGTTTATCTGTTATTGATTAACGTAACAAATGAATAATAATTAAAACGAAATGTACCCTTTTCTCTCTAATTAGAAGAAAGAAAAGGGTATTTTCATGGCATATTTAAGCATGAAAAGGATGGGAAGTAATAAAAGGGTGTAAGGTGTCGCTAGTGTGTCTATACAAAATCTATAAGTGCATATCTACAATACTGATAAGCGATGAAAACGAGCAAATTTCTTGAAAGTCAAAGAAGGTCAGTATAAAATAAAAACTAGGTCAAATATAGTCAAAGTCAACATCCGTTGTCTTATATAAAAGAAAATCATAAGGAGGAACTAATTATGAGATGCCAACACTGTGGAAACAACGAAGCAACGATGAGTTTGAGACTCCAAGTGAATCACCAAGCGATGCAAATGCATATTTGCCATATGTGCTTTCAAGAAATGCAAGGTCAATTGACAGCAGGGAAAGTGCCGACATTCAATACTGAAGCAAATAACTTCTTCCAAGCGAGTGGCGGGAAAAAAGCACAGACCAAAGTGAGACAAACAGAAGAAAATCAAACCCCGGGTTTGTTGGACCAACTTGGTAAAAACTTATCAAATGTCGCAAGGGACGGATTAATTGACCCCATCATTGGAAGAGATCAGGAAGTAAAACGTGTTATTGAAACATTAAACCGAAGAAACAAAAATAATCCTGTGCTGATTGGGGAACCAGGTGTCGGTAAAACAGCAATTGCCGAAGGGCTTGCCTTAAAGATTTATGAGGGCGATGTGCCGGTGAAATTGATGAACAAAGAAGTGTATGTGCTGGATGTTGCGTCTCTCGTCACCAATACTGGAATCCGTGGTCAATTTGAGGAACGGATGAAACAGCTAATTGAAGAACTGGAAACACGAGAAGATGTCATTTTGTTCGTGGATGAAATTCACTTGCTCGTTGGAGCAGGAACTGCAGAAGGATCGCAGATGGATGCGGGTAATATTCTAAAACCGGCACTGGCACGAGGCAGTTTACAGCTCATTGGGGCTACAACCTTGAAAGAATACCGTCAAATTGAAAAAGATGCAGCACTTGAGCGACGATTCCAACCGATTCTCGTAAAGGAGCCATCCGCTGAAGATACGATTAAAATTCTAAACGGAATTAAGGACCGTTACGAAGATTTTCATGAAGTGCACTATCCAGACGAAGCAGTGCATGCTTTTGTGAACTTATCGCAACACTATATTCAAGATCGTTTTTTACCGGATAAAGCGATTGATTTGATGGATGAAGTGGGTGCTCGTTTAAACCTTACACTGATGTCCTCAAATTCGGATTCTCTTACAACTCTCCTTCAGGAAGTGATCCAACAAAAAGAGCGAGCGGCTGAGCAGGAGAATTATGAAAAAGCGGCGAGTTTACGTCAGGAAGAGATGCAGCTGCAGGAAAAATTGGAAGCTTCAAAACAGAATGGTGAAATGAAATATGCAGAAGTTTCTGTCGCGGATATCGAGCTAATTATTGAAGAGAAAACGGGAATCCCTGTAACAAAGCTACAGGCGGCAGAACAAGCAAAAATGAAAGGACTTGCGGATAACCTTGGCAAACAAGTTATCGGTCAAGCAGAAGCAGTCGATAAAATTGCAAAAGCGATTCGCCGTAGCCGAGCTGGTCTCAAATCAAAAGACCGTCCGATTGGATCCTTCCTGTTTGTTGGTCCTACGGGTGTCGGTAAAACAGAAATTACGAAAGTCTTGGCAGAAGAATTATTCGGTTCGCGCGATGCGTTAATTCGTCTCGACATGAGTGAGTACATGGAAAAACATGCGGTGTCTAAAATTATTGGCTCACCTCCAGGGTATGTCGGTCATGAGGAAGCTGGTCAATTGACCGAACAAATCCGACGAAATCCTTATTCCATTCTATTGCTCGATGAAATTGAAAAAGCACATCCTGATGTGCAAAATATGTTCTTGCAAATTATGGAGGATGGCCGATTGACCGATTCACATGGTCGCACTGTCAGCTTTAAAGATACGGTCATTATTATGACGAGCAATGCCGGTACAGGCGTGAAAAAAGTAAGTGTAGGATTCAACCGAACAGAACATGAATCCGTAACTATGCTTGAAACTTTAGGCGATTACTTCAAACCAGAGTTTCTTAATCGTTTCGATGCGATTATTGCGTTCAATGAGTTAACAGAAGAGGATCTCCTGAAAATAGTGGACTTGATGCTGATGGATTTACAAGCCGCCATCCAGGAAAAGCAAATCGATATTACGATCACTCAAGAAGCAAAACAAGCGTTAGTTAAATTAGGCTACGACAAGCGTTTCGGTGCCCGTCCATTACGCAGAGTGATCCAAGACAAAATCGAAGACCCATTAACAGACCTTCTTTTAGAAGAAGAAAATATAGAAAAAGTTAACGTGGATGTTGTGGAAGAAGAAGTTGTAGTACAGAAAGTGTAATGAATGCTGTTTCAGTAAAGAGGCGAGGTGCGTCAACAACTGTTCAACTGACATACGTAAGCAGTTGAACAGTTAAAAAAGGTACTTAAAGTAATCATTCTGCTATTACGGCGGGTGATTACTTTATTAAAACTGTAAGGTGCAAGTGATACAAATCTTTGTCACTATTGCTTTACATAAAAGCATCACACTTTCTCTGCCTGTGTTCTCGCTGATATAATAGTAGATAGGATTTCGTTGGCGGATAACTTCAAGTTAACGAAAATGAGCAAATAGAACAACATAGTCTAAAAGGAGTTTTCCTATGAGTAAACATATAGCGTTCATCGATGTGGAGACAACAGGTATGAGTTCGGATAATAGTGAAGTGATTGAATTAGGGGTTATGTTAGGTGAATTTGAAAACAATCGGATCAGCAGGGTAACGGAAGAGTACTGTGAATTTCAAGAACCGTTCTTTTCTATTCCTTCAATCATCACAAATATCACAGGAATTACGGATCGAATGGTACGTGGAAGAGTGCTTGATATGGATAAAATTCTTTCTATGTTGCGAAAAGCAGATGGCATTGTAGCGCACAACGCTACTTTTGATAGAGGTTTTGTCAGCAAATTATTGCCTGAAACTTTGGATATGAATTGGTATTGTTCTGTCAGGCAAATTAGATGGAAAGATTATGGTTTTGAAAATGGCAAATTGCAACAACTATTGAAAGTGCATCAAATTGAAGTGGACCATGCGCATAGGGCACTTGACGATGCCAAAAATTTAGCCAAATTACTGAATTTCTCTCATCCAACTTTAGCTGAGGATGCTACGTATATTTCCTACTTAATGAATAAAAATCCGTTGAAAAAACCTATGAAATTGCGAAATTAAATAGATCAAAATAGCCTCCTGAAATCTCCCATGTGAAAAAGTTACATGGGAGATTTTCGTTGACAGAGGGATAGTTCATCTTCCCTCAATATATAGGAATGGGTTTCTAGCAATAACTTGGTAAGATTGGCTGGAGTTCTATTCTTCGCATATGCGCACACTTGGGGAAACGCATGCTCTTTGATCAGGCTGTCACCTGCCATCTCGCAATCTCTGACCAGGTGGTGAGGCTCATTTGCGCTAGGCCATTCAACGTGGGCCCATGATCTGAATAGTATATCTTTGTCAACATAGGGCTGAATAGTTTCCTGATAGTATTTAAAAATAGCTGAAGGGTTATAACTGCCGGTAGAACTGTAGAAGTACAAGCTATTGACGAAGTGGACGGCACCCAGTTCTATACTTGAAAGGTGACTATTCAGCACCTTGAGCAGCTCGACGGTAAATTTGTCATTTTCTATTACAATAACCTGTTCGCCGGCTGCAATACCTTCTTCAATGAAAGTGAGAATTTGGCGTTTATATTCTTCGTCATCCATGTATAAGTACAAAATATGTAAATCTCTTTTTTCTGAAATTAACTGTTCTAAAGAAATTTTCAAGCCACTACCCCCTCTTTATTATCAATAGTTCCATTATACGTAAAACTTACAAATGGCACTATAGGGGGTTTGACTCCTATTAGGCCATATAAAAATCTGAAAACACTCAGAATAGCCTACGATCATCTATAGGTACTCACCGCTTGTTTGAAAGTTATTCAATAGCTATGAAAACCTTTTTCCTAAAGAAGCGGTAGAATAAAATTGATTTTCTTAACCTAAATGTGGGTATACCTCTTACTAGGGCACGTCAAACCGCTATTCAGGCTGGCATTCAAACCACCTGAGTTGAATTCAGACGCGGGAAAGTATGCAGGTGCTTGGTACGTATAGATCTTTAATGAAAGGGAAGCTTAAATTGAATGGAGGCGAGACAGTATGAAGGCAGTGACATTTCAAGGAGCGAAAGATATTCAAGTGAAAAAAGTGGAGGCTCCTAAAATTGAAAAGCCGGATGATATTATCGTTCGGATTACTTCTACAGCAATTTGTGGATCGGATTTGCACATCTACCTAGGTGCAATGCCAACACATAAAGATTACGTCATAGGGCACGAACCTATGGGAATCGTCGAAGAAATTGGTCCAGGCGTGGTGAAGGTGAAGAAAGGGGATCGTGTTATTATTCCTTTCAACTTGTCCTGTGGGGAGTGTTTCTTTTGCCAACATGACATGGAGAGTCAATGTGACAATTCCAATCCGAATCCTCACGTGGACACAGGTGGTTTTCTAGGATTCACAGAGCGTTATGGAAATTATCCGGGCGGGCAGGCGGAGTATTTGCGTGTACCGTACGGAAACTTTATTCCTTTCGTTGTTCCTGAGAGCTGCGAGTTGCCGGATGAATCACTCTTATTCTTATCTGACATCATGCCAACTGCGTATTGGAGTGTAGAGCATGCCGGAGTGAAAAAAGGAGACACCGTCATTGTTCTTGGTTGCGGACCGGTTGGACTTCTTACTCAAAAGTTTGCGTGGCAAAAAGGCGCAGAGCGGGTCATTGCGATCGATCATGAGCCCTACCGACTCGAGCACGCCGTTCGAACAAATAAAGTGGAAGCGTTTAACTTTGATGAGATGGATGAAATCGGCAATCATATGAAGGAATTGACACATGGTGGAGCTGATATCGTTATCGATTGTGTCGGTATGGATGGCAAGAAAAATGTTCTCGAGAAGGTCGGACAAAAGATGAAACTGCAAGGCGGTACGACGAGTGCGATCGAAATCGGACTGGAATCTGTCCGTAAGTTTGGAACCATTCAGCTGACAGGTGTGTATGGATCTCTGTATAATGCTTTTCCGCTCGGTAAGATTTGGGAACGAAACGTAACATTGAAAATGGGTCAAGCTCCAGTCGTTCATACAATGCCGTTGCTTTTTGAGCAAATTACTTCAGGTAAATTCGATCCGACGGACATCATAACTCATGTTGTACCACTTGACGATGCGGCGGATGCCTACCAAAAGTTTCACGATCACGAAGATAATTGTATAAAAGTGATATTAAAACCGTAATATTTTGAGTGGCTTAATGAAAACCCTTCATGAGTGTGTAAACGAACGATTGATTTACAGATAAGCAGAATGATTTTTTAGACATCAGTGAGAGGCAACAGATCCCTAAACAATTTAGAACCTTTAATGGATCTGGTGCCTCTCACTAAGTTTTTTTCACATTAGTTTCGAAATGAATATGGTCGCGACGCCAAAGTAGATGAGAAGCGACAAAATATCATTAATGGTTGTGATAAGCGGACCTGATGCTACGGCAGGATCGACTTTGAATTTGTAAAGAAGGAGCGGGATAACCGTTCCTGCAAGTGTCCCGATTATAAGTGTGGCAAGAAGTGATGAGCCGACGACAAGACCAAGCGTCAAACTCCCCCGCCATACAAAGGCAATGATTGCGATAACAATCGCACATGTAATGCCTATAATAATCCCAACAATCAATTCTCGAAATAAAAGCTTCATCGACTTATTAAACGTAATATCCTCTGAAACAAGACCGCGGACAACAACAGCGAGTGATTGTGTTCCTGTATTTCCGGTCATCCCGGCAATCATCGGCATGAAAAATGCCAGTGCAACAACCGCCTCTAATGTAGCTTCAAACCTTTCAATAATACCACCTGATATAAGACCGATGAATAGTAATAAAACAAGCCAGGGCAATCTTCTCCAAGCAGCAACGAAAGGATTCGTCCGAAAATCGATTTCTTTCCCGGAAGCAGAAAGCTTGCGGATATCTTCATCAGCTTCCTGCTGAATTACATCTAAAATCTCTTCAACGTGGATAACACCGATTAGTTGGTTTGCACGATTGACGACAGGAATCGATACGAGGTCTTTATCACGGAAAACTTTTGCCGCCTCCTCTTGGTCTAAATCGGTTGGAAACGAAATGATATCTGTCTCCATAATGTTTATTATCCATTCATCATCTGAAGCGCCAAGTAGTTCGCGGATGGATAATACACCTATCAGTTGACTGTCCGAATTAAGGATATACAAGTAGTGGATATTTGTTCTTCCTTGTACGTTTTTCCGAAGATGGGAAATAGCATTCTCAGCTGTATACGTATCTTGAAGGGCGATAAACCCTTCTTTCATAAGTGTGCCGGTCGTTTCGTGTTTGAAAACGCCATTCGTCATGTTGTTCATGATGTGGGCCTCCTTAGTCCGTCCACTTCCGCACGAGATGAGGGGGAGTGGACGTATTCTCTTTAATTTTCAATTCTTTGGATCTTAACCAACTGGGGGGTTCTGAGCTCGTCGGACTACACATCCCCATCACCTCCTTTCATGAATAGCGTCTAGCTGTTGATTCCTCGAAAAATGAAAAAACACCCCTC
This sequence comes from Sporosarcina aquimarina, assembly GCF_019748715.1. Lineage (GTDB taxonomy): Bacteria > Bacillota > Bacilli > Bacillales_A > Planococcaceae > Sporosarcina > Sporosarcina newyorkensis. Next base: position 46,226 of record NZ_JACLBZ010000039.1, read on the forward strand.
TACGAAAGAAGGGTGTTCAATAGAAAAACAATATCATCAAATAAACCCTCTTCGTAGAGCTTTAGCACTATATGGCATAGGATGATATCATCCAGCTACATTAAAAACTACCTTAGGTCGATAGTTCCTGTTGACCCATTGGTGTCTTTCGACATTTCTGGGCAGTAGCGTATCTCCATATAGGAGCCTCACCTAACGAGGAATCCTAACTTCAATTATCAATTGCAAACCCACTATACAGGCCATTCAATGCTTTGTCAAACCAAGGCGGACTTTTACTCAATATGGTACTAGGATACTGTCTAATTAAAAAATTAATATAGATCTTTCATTAGGGGTAGGGAATATTCTCCGAACAATAATTCAGCACGTTAATTGAGAAATCGAAGGTTGAAATAAATACATTCCTTTCAGTTTAGAGATCGTAAATAACATATTATTTTGTAGTCCGATGTAATTTTGTGTCTCATTATTGGCGTATTAACACAGTTTTCCGAATTGCCGAGAGTATTATTATTGACAATGAATAGAGTTTATATAATAATGAGTATGTAATTAGAATTATTATAGTTAAGCAGTGATAGTTGGAATTTAATTATTACTGTAGTTTAGGGCGCGATGAAATGTCCTAAACTAACTATGCAAAAAAACACAACACATAGGAGGAATTTTTCATGTCTTTAATTGGAAAAGAAATACTTTCATTCAATGCATCAGCGTACAATAGTGGTACTGGCGAGTTCATCGAGGTCTCTGAACAAAATCTTAAGGGTCAGTGGAGTGTCGTTTGCTTTTACCCAGCAGACTTTACATTCGTTTGCCCAACTGAATTAGGAGATCTTCAAGATCAATATGCGACACTTAAAGAACTTGGTGCTGAAGTATATTCTGTTTCAACAGATACGCATTTCACACATAAAGCATGGCATGATCACTCAGATGCGATTAGCAAACTTGAATATATTATGATCGGTGATCCTTCTCAAACAATTTCACGCAACTTTGATGTGTTGGATGAAGCAGCAGGTCTAGCACAACGCGGTACATTCATTATTGATCCAGATGGCATCGTCCAAGCAGCTGAGATCAATGCAGACGGAATCGGTCGGGATGCAAGCATTCTTGTTAATAAAATCAAAGCAGCACAATATGTTCGCAACAATCCAGGTGAAGTTTGCCCGGCTAAATGGAAAGAAGGCGAAGAAACACTTAAGCCTAGCCTAGACCTTGTAGGTAAAATTTAAGGAGTAGATTTAATAATGCTTGATGCAGATATTAAAGCACAATTAGCCCAATATCTTGAAATGATGGAGGGAGATGTGCTGCTAAAAGTTAGTGTGGGAGAAGACAAGGTTTCGCGTGAAATGGCGTCATTAGTGGATGAATTAGCCACTATGTCCTCCCGCATTAAAGTAGAAATGGTGGATTTGGAAAGAACACCAAGCTTTAGCGTCAATCGGATCGGTGAAGATACGGGCATTACGTTTGCCGGTATCCCACTGGGACACGAATTCACTTCATTAGTTCTTGCTCTATTGCAAGTGAGCGGCAGAGCTCCGAAAGTAGACGAGAAAGTAATCGAACAAGTGAAAAACATCGAGGGTGAGTTTCACTTTGAATCATATATCAGTTTGAGCTGTCAAAACTGTCCAGAAGTTGTACAAGCACTTAACGTTATGAGTGTGTTAAACCCGAATATTACTCATACGATGATTGATGGCGCAGTGTTTAAAGAGGAAGTAGAAAGTAAAAACATTCTGGCTGTCCCAACGGTATACTTGAACGGAGAACCATTCTCGAGCGGTCGTAAATCACTAGAAGAAATTCTAGCCGAGATGGGAAGCGGACCAGATGCATCAGAACTCGCTGACAAAGATCCATTTGATGTACTCGTTGTTGGCGGTGGACCTGCTGGTGCAAGTGCTGCAATTTATGCGGCACGTAAAGGTATCCGTACGGGTATTGTTGCCGATCGTTTCGGTGGTCAGATCCTTGACACGGCTGCGATCGAAAACTTCATTAGTGTGAATCGCACGGAAGGCCCTAAGCTTGCCGCAAGTCTTGAAGAGCACGTCAAAGACTATAATATTGATGTGATGAACTTACAGACTGCGAAACGTTTGGAAAAGAAAGACCTCATTGAAATTGAGCTAGAAAACGGTGCCGTTCTAAAAAGTAAATCCGTTATTCTTTCAACTGGAGCTCGTTGGCGTAATGTCGGCGTCCCTGGTGAAGCTGAATTCAGAAATAAAGGAGTCGCATACTGTCCACACTGTGATGGTCCTTTGTTTGAAGGCAAAGACGTTGCTGTCATCGGCGGAGGAAACTCCGGTATCGAAGCCGCAATTGACCTAGCAGGAATTGTGAACAAAGTAACCGTTCTTGAATTCGCGTCTGAGTTGAAAGCTGATTCTGTTCTGCAAGAGCGTCTGTATAGTCTTCCGAATGTAACGGTTCACAAGAACGTTCAAACGAAAGAAATTACAGGCACGGACAGCGTGAATGGTATCACGTACATCGAACGAGACTCAGGTGAGGAAAAGCATATCGAACTAGCTGGCGTATTTGTTCAAATCGGTCTTGTGCCGAATACAGATTGGCTAGGTGATGCAGTCGAACGCAATAAATTCGGCGAAATCCTTGTTGATAAGCGCGGAGCGACAAATGTACCTGGAGTATTTGCTGCAGGAGACTGTACAGATAGTGCGTATAAACAAATCATTATTTCAATGGGATCAGGAGCGACTGCATCTTTAAGTGCATTCGACTATCTAGTCCGGAATTAATGAATGGGTATGAACCATCGTATGGTTTGAAACGATACAAAGAGGAACAGGTCGAAATTGACCTGTTCCTTTTTGGTTTGTTTTTTATCAGTGAACCCACTGTCAAAATCAAAAGAGAGTAGACACACTAAAAAAGTCCATATAAGAGTGAAAAATGCAAGTGAGAGAATTATAGACTTGTATGCAGGAGGGATAGTTGTCAAGATAATCCACGGTAAATAGGTATCCTGAAAATGCTTTCTCAGTGTTTGTAATCTTTGCAGATAGGGTAACATAGTACTAATACTGGTTACTAACGGTATATTGCTTTTGTGCGCTTGATTTACAACATTTACAGAGGAGGTATTCTGTTGGGAAAAGGTAAAGACAATGAGAAGCAGAATGGGCAAGAGGTGAAGCGCGAAACCCTTACGACGCGGCAAGGGCATCCAGTTGTAGATAATCAAAATATACGTACGATTGGAGACCGTGGTCCAGCTACATTGGAGAATTACCACTACATCGAGAAGATCTCTCACTTTGATCGTGAAGAAATACCTGAACGTGTCGTACATGCTCGGGGCAGTGGCGCGTTCGGTTATTTTGAGACATACGGAAAAGCCGGAGATGAACCGGTAGAGAAGTATACACGTGCCAAAGTATTTTCGGGATCTGGTAAACGGACCCCGGTTCTCGCGCGCTTTTCGACGGTCGCTGGCGCAAAGGATTCCCCTGAAACTGCTCGGGATCCACGAGGCTTTGCGGTAAAGATGTATACCGAAGACGGTAACTGGGACTTGGTTGGCAATAATTTGAAGATTTTCTTCGTCCGCGATGCGATGAAATTCCCAGATATGATCCATGCATTTAAAGCGGATCCTGTTTCCAATGTGCCTCACCCGCAACGAATGTTTGACTTCGTTTCACGCTCGCCGGAATCGATTCATATGATTACCTTCTTGTTCTCTCCGTGGGGTATTCCAGCAACATATCGTCACATGCAAGGCTCCGGAGTCAATACGTATAAGTGGGTCAATGATAAAGGAGAAGCTGTTCTAGTGAAATATCACTGGGAACCGAAACAGGGAATCCGCAACTTGACACAGGAAGATGCGAATGCCATTCAAGCAAAAAATGTTGGACATGCGACACAGGATTTGCATGAAGCAATCGAGCGCGGAGACTTTCCTGAATGGGAAATGTTTGTACAGATTATGGAGGATGGCTATCATCCTGAACTTGACTTCGATCCGCTCGATGATACAAAACTTTGGCCTGAAGATAAATTTCCATGGCTGCCAGTTGGGCGTATGGTACTCGATCGTAATCCGGAAGATTTCCATACGGATATTGAACAAGCTGCATTTGGAACAGGAGTATTAGTAGATGGCATGGATTTTTCGGATGACAAGATGCTGCAAGGCCGTACGTTTTCCTACTCCGATACACAGCGTTACCGGGTAGGAACCAACTACTTGCAGCTACCTGTGAACGCGCCTAAAACAGCAGTCCGAACTAATCAGCAACGCGGTCAAATGGATCACCGCGACCCGCGTGAATCAGGTGAAAATCCACATATCAATTACGAACCATCTATGCTTGGCGGATTTAAGGAAAATGGTGCAGAACGACCTCCGCATCGACCAACATATAACGCAGCTGCAATGAGCGCACCGATTGACCGCCCGAATAATTATGGCCAGGCAGGCGAAACGTTTCGCAGCTTTGAAGAGTGGGAACGAGAAGAATTAATTAAAAACCTATCGGACGCACTCGCTGTTTGTGATCCAAGCATTCAAGACGCAATGGTGGAGCATTTTACGAAGGCAGACGAGAACTATGGCCGTCTTGTAAAAGAAGGCATTGACCAGAAAATGAAGGAACTGAAGGAAATGTCGGCAGAGCAAACCATTCCAGGACGTGAATCCGGACAGTCGAAATTTGGACAAGGCACGCCTGAAGCAAAAGAGGCTGTTGAAGACGCAGTAGAAAAAGGACATGAGGCAGACCCTTATTAAGCTGCCAAACCAGTATCGCCCTTATCTCTCTTCCACTGAGAGATAAGGGATTTTTAAATTCAGGAAAATTCAAATGTCAATGTTTGTAGGCATTGCCGCAAATCTTAAAACAAAAAAGAATAGCCTTACAACCGGTATTTTATTAATGAAAAACAATTGACATACAAATTTATGTAATATAAAATAATTGTCAACCGAGTGGTTTTATTAGTTGACTAAAGTAGGGGGATACTGGGAATGACAGATTCAAGATCTAAACTTCAAATGATGATTGTCACTGCATTATTTGCGGCAATTATTGGGGTAATGGCACAGCTGACCATTCCGCTGCCGTTGGTTCCGATTACCGGGCAAACATTGGCAATTGGTTTGGCTGCAACGATTTTAGGTTCTCGTTATGGAACTATTTCAGTGCTTGTTTATTTAGCGATGGGTGCGGTAGGAATTCCTGTGTTTTCAGGGATGTCTGCAGGATTAGGTGTCGTTTTTGGTCCGACAGGTGGATTCCTCGTTGGCTTTATTCCGGCTACATTCATTATGGGGTATTATATGGAACGCACTAGTTTTTCTTTTGGACAGGCCATGATTGCAAATGTTATTGGAATGTTCATCACGTTGTTCTTCGGAACAGTTTGGCTGAAATTTATAGCTGAACTTTCTTGGACTGCTGCATTTATGGCAGGATTTGTACCGTTCTTAATTGGCGGGTTCATCAAAGCGTTTCTTGCTGCATGGGCAGGGATATTGATACGTGGTCGATTAATGGCTAATCGGTTATTGCTTGCTTAAAGTGAATAAGGTACCAAGTTCGCAGAAGGATCTGGATACATTGCGAACTTGGTACCTTTTATTGGGTTTCAGCATAATTGCAGAATTTACTTTTAGAAAGTTATTTCCTCATGGATAGCTAAAACTTGCTTTAAAGATTTTAGCTGTGAGTCAGGTAAAGGGAGTATAGGCAAACGTACGCCCCCGACAGGTACCCCTTTTAAGTTTAATGCCGCTTTAACAGATGATGGGTTCGGTGCGGCAAAGAGTTCTTTCATGATTGGCAGAAGACAGCGGTGTTCGTTGGCTGCTTCCTGGACGTTGCCATTTTTGAAATGGTTGATCATCGTTTGCATTTCATTGCCGATCACGTGTGCAGACACGGAAACGACTCCTGTTCCGCCGATTGCTAGTACGGGAAGTGTTAGTCCATCATCACCGCTATATAAGGAGAAGTCCTTAGGCGTATGGTCAATGATCTCAGCCATCGTATCTAAATTTCCGCTCGCTTCTTTGACAGCAACGATGTTCGGAATTTCGGCTAGTCTGATGATCGTCTCTGCACTCATGTTGACAGCACTGCGTCCAGGAATATTGTACAGCATAACTGGCAGTGAAGTAGCTTCTGCAATTGTCTTGAAGTGCTGATACATGCCTTCTTGACAAGGCTTATTGTAATAAGGCGCAACGAGCATGATCGCATCGACTCCGGCGTCCTCCGCTTGTCTTGTCAGTTCAATTGATTCTCTCGTGTTGTTTGTACCTGTTCCAGCAATGACTGGTGCTCTTCCACCGGTCACTTCCACGGTGAACTTGAATAGCTCCACTTTTTCTTCGTTCGTCAACGTAGGCGATTCTCCCGTTGTACCTGAAACGACCAGACCATCCGATCCATTGGCAAGTAAATGATTGATCAAGTTTTTGGTAGCGGCAAAGTCAATTTCTCCTCGTCCATCAAACGGAGTTACCATAGCAGTTACAATTTGTCCAAAATTCATCTTTTCTCCACATCCTATCTTTTTATTAAAAAACATAGAGGGTGGAGGGCGGGTAAGTCATTGAACGCAAAAAGCAGCAACGAGGGGCTCGTTACTGCTTTGAAATAATGAATTATTTCTTTGCAAGATAGCCCTCCATATAGTCGCCTATATGACAATTCTGCACTTGTTCAGCCCAGAACCAGCTTCGAGACAATGAGAATCTCTTCCGCTTCGGCAAATTCCCCTTTCCACAATCTTCATAGGATCTCATCATCCTCGAATTGTGTACTGATGGTTTTTGCGCCTCTATCCTTACTTCGAAGGTTTCGAAATAAGTGAATGTTTAATTACTACCACTCTACCTGTTATCTAATGCAATTGCAACTTAAACTTATTGAAACTATAAATGCTGAATCTTATAGAGATTTTTGATGTTCTTTTTTGTCTTTATAAATGCTAAAGATTTATTTTCGTGAACAACTTTTTATCAAAAATCAACGATGCTTAAGTTGGTAGTGATGGTATAGCTTTCCATATATAATCTAAAAAGTTAGATAACGCATAGTTAAATGCTATAACCTTATATACAAAAGTTATTTGTAATGTTTAGACTATTAAAATATACTTACAATAAGATGATGATGTGGTAATAAAAGTTTTTTAGTGCATAAAAATAAATAGGGGGTTAAGGGACTAAGGTTGAACTTCATTATCTTGAGGCCAAAAATGTAAGCGGTTAAATTGTCTGAATCGACATCTCGTATTAATTTTTCGTTTTATTTTTTAAAAAGTTTAGTAGTTTTAAAAACTATTAGGGGGTAATTACATGATGAAGAAAATCTTGATGTTTGCAATAATGGCATTCGCTCTTATTATTGCTGGTTGTGGAGATTCTGGCGACACAGCCGAGGGTGCTGAAAGTGGATCCTCAGATAAAAAGTACAAGATGACTATTTCTAACTCAGTTGAAGAAGATTCTGCACTTCATAAAGGGCTGATGGAGTTTAAAAAAGTAGCAGAAGAAAAATCTGACGGAAGATTGCAAGTTGAAGTGTTTTCTAACGGAGAGCTTTACGCATCTGAAAGAGAAGCCATCGAAGCTGTGCAGGCTGGTAATATTCAAGCAGCGAGTCCAGCCACTGCACCTCTTACAAACTTCGTAAAAGAATTTATGGCTCTTGATTTCTTATTCGTATTCGATGATGTAGAAGATGCGAATAGCAAATTGGATGGTGAGTTAGGGGATCTCCTAAAAGAAAAGTTGGAGGAGAATCAGCTGAAAGGTATAGGTTGGGGCAGTGCAGGTATGACTCAGATGACTAACAACATAAAACCTATTGAGAAGATTGAAGATTTTAAAGGAATGAAACTTCGTACGATGGAAAATAACATTCACTTGGACAGCTTGAAAGAGTTGGGAGCTAATCCACAACCGTATGCATTCGGTGAATTATATTCTGCACTCCAGCAAAATATTTTTGACGGCATGCAAACGACGGCCCAATTGATCGATAGCTCGAAAATTTATGAAGTTCAGGAATATATGACAGTGATGAATCATTCATTTACAGCGGAATCACTTGTTATGAATAAAGCTTTTTACGATTCATTGCCTGAAGATCTTCAGTCTGTTGTCGATGAAGCAGGAGATGCATTTACAAAGCATGAGAGAGAAGTATCCGTAGAGTATGATGAAAAAGCAATGGAACTTTTAGAAAAAGAGCTTAAAGTAAATGTTTTACCTGAAGAGACAAAAAAGGCGATTATTGAAAAGTTAAAGCCTGTTTATGACAAGTATGAAAAGGAACTTGGCCACGACATCATGGAATTAGTAAGAAACTAATATATTAATTATGCAAATTCATCCCGATTGTCAATTCTATATCGATAATCGGGAGAAATTTTAAACTAAAACATTTCGGTTGTCGTAATAGTAAGAACGCAATAATGCGTCAAGCGTATAGTAGTAAACACTCTATATAAATGCATCTAAGAGCAAGAAAGTCATGCTATATATCGAATGAGTGGAGAGGGTAAATGGTGAAGAAATTTCTACATTTCATAAAGAAATTCGAAGAGATATTTTTAATACTTACAATGGTTGCTATTTTACTTATGATTTTTAGTCAGGCTCTATTCCGTTATTTCCTAGGAAGTGGTCTGATTTGGGGCGAAGAGTTTGCAAGGTATATCCACGTTGCCCAAGTTTGGATTGGTGCAAGTTTAGCCATCAAAACAGGCGGCCATATCCGAGTAACTGTTTTTAGAGATTTACTTAACGAGAAATGGAAAAAACTATTAGATCTTTTGGCTACATTTTTATTTTTCTCGTTCATGGTATTCATCACCTTTAAAGGAACACAGTTTATTTTACAGCTGGTAGAAACAGGTCAAAAAGCGCCTTCTATGGGGATTCTTATGGCGATACCATACACGGTGATACCTCTTGGTGCATTTTTAATGGTTCTTCGATTAATCCAGCAATTTAGAAACATTATAAAAGGCGATTTATTGGAAGAAGATATAGAGGGGGTAGAACAATGACGATAGCGGTTTTATTTATCAGTTTTTTTGTTCTCATGTTAATTGGCGTCCCCATCGCTATATCTCTTGGTGCATCCGCTTTATTTACTATGATAGTTGCTACTGATCTACCATTAGGTTCCATAGTGCAACAAGCATTTACTTCTCTCGATTCATTTTCTTTACTGGCAATTCCATTATTCATTTTAGCGGGAGTTCTAATGAGTCAAGGCGGCGTCTCAAAGCGTTTACTGCGCTTGGCGGATGTTTTGGTAGGCTACTTAACTGGTGGATTAGCTATCGGTACAGTCCTTGCAAGTATGTTCTTTGCCGCTATCTCAGGATCTGGACCTGCGACAGTAGCGGCAATCGGTTCATTTATGATCCCTTCTATGGATAAAAAAGGATACGACAAACCGTTTGCTGCAGCAGTAACAGCTACTGCTGGTTCCATCGGAGTTATTTTACCGCCGAGCATTCCGTTCATTATGTTTGGAATCGTAGGTGGAGTATCCATTGGAGGCCTATTTTTAGCAGGGATTATTCCTGGAATCTTGGTTGGGCTCGCTTTAATGTTCGTTTCATATCGGACTGCTAAGAAAAGAAATTTTCCAACAGAGGGTAAGTTCCCTACTTTCATGGAAGTTCTAAAAGCGATTAACTATGCGAAATGGGCTCTGTTGATTCCAGTAATTATTCTTGGAGGAATTTATAGTGGCTTTTTCTCTCCAACTGAATCAGCGGCTGTCGCTTGTATGTATGCACTGTTTATCGGGCTTTTTGTATACAAAGAGTTGACTTTTAAGAAATTATACAGTGTTTTCCTTGAAGCAACTCTATTAAATATTCCGGTTATTATCATAATCAGTTTCTCTATTTCTTTTGCTTATTTATTAAGTATCGAGCGGATTCCGGCAACGATTGCACAGTTCATTACCGGCATATCGGAAAATATGATCATCACCATGTTATTGGTCAGTGCATTTTTATTCGTAGTCGGGATGTTTATCGATACGATTTCGGCAGTGGTCATATTAACACCAATCCTATTGCCTGTCGCTGTGGCGGTAGGTATCGATCCGATTCATTTTGGCGTCATCATGGTATGTAACTTGGCAGTCGGCTATGTTACACCGCCACTTGGAGTCAATTTGTTTGTAGCTTCACATATTAGTAAGGTTTCAATTGAGCGGATAAGCCGCGCATTGGTACCGTTTATTATAGCGATGCTTGTTGTTATCGTAATTATTATTATGATTCCTCAACTATCAACTTTTATTCCTAATTTAGCTAAGTAACATCACAGAAGACAGGAGCTGTATTTGCACATGAGATGGAGAAATACTGTAAAAGAGATTGCCCCTTATATTCCGGGAAAATCAATCGAAGCGGTGAAAAAAGAATTACAATTCGAGCATGTGCATAGACTTGCATCGAATGAAAACCCACTCGGCCCATCCCCGAAAGCAAAAGAAGCAATGGAGCGGGCGATCCAAGAAGTTCATTTGTATCCAGATGCATCTGCAACAAAGTTACGGGAACGGCTCGCCCAGTTGTATGCAATCCGGCCTGGACAAGTGATAACTGGCAATGGAGCAGATAATATTATTTCATTAGTAATCAGCGCCTATATCGATGAAGATGATGAAGTCGTGTACTGTAGTCCGACTTTCCCGGCGTACCGTTCCTCCACCCTATTAATGGGTGGAAAGCCGGTGGAAGTACCACTAACAGAAGAGTGGGCATATGATTTAGATGCTATACGAGAAAAAATTACTGACAAGACAAAGCTGATTTTTATATGTAATCCGAATAATCCTACAGGAACAATCGTAGAGGATTCAGCTCTTCTGCAGTTTATCCAAGAAGTTCCTGAACATGTGACCGTCGTGCTGGATGAGGCATATATCGAATATATTCGAAAAGATCAATATAAGACAGGAATCGATTACTTTAAGGCTGGCCACCCCATCATCACAATTCGAACATTTTCAAAGTTTTATGGCTTGGCGGGGTTGAGGATTGGGTATGCCATTGCATCAGAAGAACTTCTGGAACCGATTCAGCGTCTGCGCGAACCATTTGCTTGTAATCGAGTTGCGATCGAAGCAGCAGTAGCTACATTGGATGATCAAGAATTCACTGAAGAACATTATGAAATGAATGAGGCAGGAAAAGAATACTTAACTCAAAAGTTTTCAGAATTAGGGTTTTCCGTGTTTCCTTCCTATACAAATTTCTTATTTGTTCATGTGAAATCGGATGCACAAAAACTATTTAATAAGCTGCAAGAAAAAGGATTGATCGTTCGCCCATGTACTCCATGGGGATTAGAACAATATGTGCGTGTGTCGATTGGGACGCAAGAGCAAAATGAACTGCTAGTGGAGATATTAAATCAATACGATAGGGAGTGAAGTTAAGCATATGACAAAGAAAAAAGTATGGATACTGGATGACGAATGGTTTTCACACGATGTAGAGATGGGGATTTACAGTGACCATGATATTGAATATAAAGTGACAAGAAGTGAAACGGTTAAAGAAGATTTGGAGTCGTTTGGAAAATATGCGGATGGAATTGTAGCACAAATCGGTTTTCCTTGTGGTAGGGACATTATCTCGGAATTGAAAAACTGTAAAATAATTGCTGCTTCTGGGGTGGGATTCAATCATATTGACATGGATGCAGCTACAGAAAAAGGAATCTATGTAACGAATATGGCTGATTATTGTATCGATGAAGTGTCTGATCACACAATTGCATTGGCATTGGGCGTAGCGAGAAGACTTCGTGCTTATAACGAACAAGTAAGAAACTTGGGATGGAATCCGCTTGATACATTACCGATCAAGCGGTTAAGAGGAAGAACAGTCGGTTTGCTTGGTTTTGGAAGAATCGCAAAGGAGGTAGCGAGGAAGTTTCAAGTATTCGGTGTTCACGTGATTGCTCATGATAAATTTGTACCGGAGGAAGCATTTGCTGAGCTTGGAGTCGAATCCGTTACACTGGACGGGCTTCTGGAACGGTCAGACATTTTAAGTTTGCACGTCCCGCTTACGGAACAAACGAAAGGTTTACTTGATTACGATCGTATGAAACAAATGCAGGAAGGTTCAATTATAATTAATACATGCCGCGGTGCAATAATCCAAGAAGAAGCATTGTCCAAAGTTATTAAAGAAGGCCATATTGCTGGCGCAGGGTTAGACGTACTGGCAGAAGAGCCGCCGAGTAAAACTCTTGATCTTCTTTATATGGATGAAGTTTTTGTGACACCGCATTCATCTTATGTATCCGTTGAATCAGAGTATGAGTTGCGTTCTCGAACTAGTTTGAATGTCATCCGGGCACTTGAAGGGGAGAGGCCGGAATTTGTACTAAATACTATTAAAGAGAAAACTGTCTAAATCTATGATTCTTTGAAGAATGTTTTTGTTATATCGACGAATTCTTCAATAACCGGAGGAAGATACCGGTTTTTAATAAAAGCAATATAGACAGTTCTTGAAAGACTTGTATCCGTCAGTTTTTTTATGGTCAATGAGGGATGGTCTGGCGTTCTAAGATAGTTTTCAGGGACAATCGTGATGCCAAGACCTTCCTCTACTAAGGCGCAAGCAGTTTCAAATCGTTCTATTTCAAAATGGATATTCGGTCTTATCCCTGACTTGCGATACTCATTTAAGATATCATCGCGCGTCTGGAAACCTTCCTTACATATGATGAATTCTTCATCTTGTAAATCGTGTATGGAAAGATTGGTTGCATCCTGCAGAGCATGTCCTTTGGGCAATAAAGCAACCAGTTTTTCATTATAAATAGGGATCATTTCAATCTCATCACTTTCAAAAAGCTGGTTCGTAATTGCGAGATGTATCTTATAATTTTTTAACGCAGTTTCTACTTGTTTTAATCCAAGTACTTCCAACAATCTGATGTGTATGTCTGGATGTGTTTTGGTGTATGAGGCAAGTACTTTCGGCAGCCAAAATCGTACTGATTCAATCAGACCAATATGTAATTCAAGTGGTCCATCCTGTTTCAATCGTATTGTTTCTTTTTGAAAGTAATTAAAGTGGTTTAGCAATTTCTTCGCTTCTTCGTATACAATTTCTCCCTCTTTCGTCAGAGAGATATTCCTCGTGTTGCGTTCGATTAATTTAATTCCGACTTGCTCTTCAATCTTTTTAATTGCAGAACTTAAAGATGGTTGTGAGATATACAGTGCTTTGGCGGCTTGTGTAAAACTTCCCTCTTCTATTAAAGTCGTGAAATATAGTAATGAACGATGATCCATCTGACAACCTCCTCACAGAACAATCTTAATCTTCTTTCTAATTATACCACATTCCCTTAAGCTATTATTGTATAGCGTAAAGTTATATATCGGGTAGGGGACAACTTCTATATAAATCAGTATTTTAAGGAAAAGGAGTGTCATTGATGTCAAACATCTTAATTTCTCCGACAGGGCATGAAATGAGCTGTAAGAGCTGGGAAATTGAAGGCTTGTTACGTCTTTTTTTAAATAGTATAGATCCACGAGTCGCAGAAAGTGGAAAAGATTTAATCGTATATGGCGGCAGAGGAAAGGCCGCACGTAATCATGAGGCGGCAAACGCGATAATTCATGAACTGAGACAGCTGAATCCTGACGAAACATTGCTAATTCAATCTGGTAAACCAGTAGGTAAATTTAAATCTTTTCCCAACTCCCCGCGAATCGTTAATGCATCTTCAGTTTTGGTTCCTCATTGGTCTACAGATGAAGAATTCAGTAAGTTAAACGAAAAAGGATTAACGATGTATGGACAATCTACAGCTGCATCGTGGGCTTATATTGGTGTTCAAGGGGTGTTGCAAGGAACATTTGAGACAATGGGCGAAATTGCGAAAAGACATTTTGACAACACATTACAAGGGAAGATTTTGTTGACTTCAGGACTTGGCGGGATGGGTGCGGCACAGCCTTTGTCTGTCACCATGCATGGCGGAGTGTGTATCATTGTGGAAATTTCTGAAGAGAAGATTAATCAGCGATTAAAGAATAATTATTGTGATATCAAAGCAGATACACTGGAAGAAGCGATCCGTTTGGCGCAAGAGGCTGTTGAAGCGAAAAAGCCATTGGCCATCGCATTGATGGGGAATGTAGCAGATCGTTATCGAGAAGCATTGAATTTAAATTTCCTGCCGGATATCGTGACGGATCAGACATCTGTCCATGATCTTCAAATGGGCTATATTCCGAGTGGATTGGATATTGAACAGGCGAAAACTCTGCGCAAAAAGAATCCAGCACTCTATTACGATTTGATTAAAGAATCATTGATTCAGCACGTAGGTGCAATGGTTACTTTTAAGGAGCGTGGGGCCATTGCTTTTGAATATGGAAATAATCTTCGCAAGCAAGCCTATCAGGCGGGTTTTGATAGGGCATTCGAGTTGCCTGGCTTCGCATCGGAATATTTACGCGCACACTATTGCGAAGGAAGAGGGCCTTGTCGCTGGATCGCCTTATCGGGCAATCCAAATGATATCTATAAAATCGATGAAGTGATTCTGGAAGAGTTTGAGGATGACAAACGTGTCTCTCGTTGGATCGAGTTTGTACAGGAGAAGATTTATTTTTATGGATTGCCTGCTCGTACCTGTTGGCTTGACTATAAGGAAAGAGAGCGCATCGGTGTGATTATTAATGAAATGGTACGTTCGGGAGAATTGTCTGCTCCCATCGCGATAACAAGAGATCACTCGGAAGGCAGTACGATGGCTGCTCCATTCAGAGAGACGGAAAATATGGCTGATGGAAGTGACATGGTTGCGGATTGGCCGATCTTAAATGCGATGTTGAATGCGAGTGCAGGGGCTTCGATGGTCAGTATCCAAAACGGCGGCGGCGTCGGCATCGGCAATTCGGTCCATTCGGGGATGACAGTCATTGCTGACGGCAGCGAAGAAGCATCCGAACGCTTGAGAAAAGTTCTGGTTGTTGATCCGGGTATGAGTATTATTCGCCATGCAGATGCAGGATATGAAGACGCCATTACCTCATTGGATAGAATAAAAATGAGCAAGAGGTGAGGTTGTTTTGCAAAATACTACGACGGTATTGAAAAGAGAATTAAGAAAGCAAAAGAGGGAAGAAGCTTACATATTACGTTCGGTTCGAGAGAGCTTGGCATACGATCTATTGCATGGGAATATAAAGAATGCGAAAGAGATTTGGGAGCGGAGTCAATTAGCCGAACTCCCACTGATCCCGAATACCGTACTCTTTCTAAGTATCGATCATTTTTCAAGGCTTGTTGAGAATAAAGGGGAGATGTGGAAGAATGCCTTGAGGGAAGAAGTTCTTCGGGCAATCCGCGAATGTAATTTACAATACGAATCCTTAAAGGTACTGGTCACGCAAGAGAAGTATGCTATATTACTTGCTCTGCCTGTGCAAATAGAAGAAAAAAACTATAAAGCTCTTTCAGTCGAATATGCGGAAAAAATCCGTACAGCAATTAATCAGAAAACGGAATATACCGTGACGATTGGGATCGGAAATTATTATGAAGATGCGCGTAATTTACATCTCTCTTTTCGAGAAAGTGAGCAAGCACAAACATATCGACTTTTTTCAACAGAGAACTCTATTATCCATATTGATGACTTGGACATTTTCGAGACAACGGAATACTATGATTTTAAAGTGCGCATCCAATCGATAACGGAGAAGTTTTCATTAGGAGATATAAAAGCTGTTCTTCACAGGTGGGAAGAGATTTATGACTCAATCGTTAAACACGTCCATATCAAGCCCGAAGAATTCCGACTGCAAGTGCTAGATCTTTTATTTTCGTTGTCTAAATCTGCTATACAAAATGGGGCCAGTCCGAAAAATATGATGCCTTTACAGATCAAGCACGCAAAGGAACTGCATGATTTAGAAACATTGGCTGAAATCGATAAATGGGTCAGGACCATCATCAATGAATATAACCTGCAAGTGAACGAAGGACATAATGAACAGTCATTAAAGTCTGTTCAAGAAATACTACAATATATTGAAGAGCATTTCCAAGAAGAAATCGGACTTGAGACTGTGGCTGCACAGGTCAATTTGAGTCCGAACTATGTGAGTGCTATTTTCAAACAAACAACCGGAAGTTCGTTTAGCTATTATGTAACTGATCGCAGGATGAAAAAAGCAAAACATTTATTGGAAGATTTTAATATGACGGTATATGAAATTGCAGAGACGATCGGCTATAGTTCTTCCCAGTATTTCAGCAGGGTGTTCAAAAATCATGTTGGGATGACGCCGAGTGCGTATAGAAATAGTTTACATTCAACTAAATATTGAGGCATAGCCATTCGAGGTGTCAGGAGACCCTTTCGAATGGCTATGCCTTGTTACTCAACCTATTTCCGTTTAAAATATTAGACTTTTCATTCAGTATAGAATATTACAATAAGAAAGTGTACTATATCGTATAAATTTCTACTGTTAATAAATACACCTTTTGTTAAAGTAGAAATAAGGAAATGTAAGCGTTTTATATTTGCGCTGGAAGTGAGGGTGATTTAAATGAAACAACCATTAGAAGGCATTAAGGTATTAGATTTTTCAAGAGTCTTGGCAGGACCTTATTGTACAATGCTGCTAGCCGATATGGGAGCAGAAGTTATAAAAATCGAACGTCCGGAATCGGGCGATGATACACGTCATTTCGGTCCTTTCCAAAATGGGGAAAGTGGTTATTTTATGTTTTTGAACCGAGGAAAGAAAAGTATTGAGATGAATTTAAAAGATCCTTCCGATCGTGAAAGTTTAATGAGATTAATTAAGGAAGCAGACGTCATTGTAGAAAACTTCCGCCCAGGCGTTATGAAAAGCTTGGGACTTGATTATGAATCTCTTAAAGAAGTGAATAAGGGTTTGGTCTATTGCTCCATTTCAGGATTCGGTCAATATGGTCCGCTAACAAAACGTCCAGCGTATGACCTTGTTGCACAGGCAATGGGCGGGATTGCGAGCATTACAGGCCATCCTGACAATCCGCCTACTCGGTCGGGGGCTTCCATAGGTGATATGAGTGCAGCATTATATGCAGCATATGGTGTGATGGTCGCACTATTCCACCGGGAAAGAACAGGTATTGGTCAAGCAATTGATGTTGCTATGGTGGACACGATTTTCTCTTTGCTCGAGCATAACGTCATGCGCTATACATCTGAGGGAGTAGTTCCTGAGCGTATCGGAAGCCGTCACCCGATTAGTGCACCGTTTGATGTATATGAAAGTAAGGAAGGCAGCATTGTTATTGCGACAGCGAATGATCCGTTATTCGTCAAACTGTGTAAAGTGATGAATACAGAACATCTACTGGACGATGAGCGGTTCAAGACAGATATTTTACGCGGTGAAAATGAAGCCGAATTAAAAGTGTTCATTGAAGAATGGCTTTCCAACTATACAGCAGACGAAGCAGTGGAATTGATCAGTGAAGCAGGTGTCCCTTGCTCCACCATTTTAAACATTGCTGAAATTAGTGAGAGTGACCATATTAAAGAACGAGAGATGCTACTGGAGGTTGAACACCCTGTAGCAGGAAAAACGAGAATTCCTGGAAACCCTGTGAAGTTGTCGGCAACACCTGTAAAAGTGACATCACCGAGTCCAGCTTTAGGCGAGCATAACGATATGATCAAAAATCTGATGAAAAGTGAGTGATTGTAGATGGATTTCAATTTGACAGATGAACAGAAAAGTATTCGAGATATGGTACGAGATTTTACTAGAGAAGTTATTTCCCCGAAAGCAGAAGAAATTGATCAAGAAAACCGCTTTCCAGAAGAACATATTCCCAAAATGGCAGAACTGGGTCTTCTCGGGATTGCTTATCCGGAAGAAGACGGAGGAGTAGGTGCGGATGCCATTGCGGAAGCGATCGCTGTAGAAGAAATTACGTACGGCTGTGCCGCGACAGGTTCTATTTTAACGGCGCATTACTTAGGGATTGACGGACTCTACCTTGCTGCCAACAAAGAGCAGAGAGAAAAGTATCTAGTCCCCGGTTGTCAAGGTGAAAAGCTATTCGCTTTTTGTCTGACTGAACCAAACGGTGGGACGGATGTAGGTTCCATGAAAACAAATGCTCGTCTGGATGGGGACAATTACGTTATTAACGGCTCGAAAATCTTTATCACAAACGGAGCGTATGCAGATACGCTAGTAGTGTATGCGAAAACGGATACTTCAAAAGGTACAAAAGGAATCAGCGCATTCATCGTTGAGAAAGGAACGCCTGGTCTATCCTTTGGTGCTGGTGATGATAAAATGGGGATCCGCGGCGCGAAGACCGATGAAGTGATTTTCGAAAACTGTGTTATTCCGAAAGAAAATCGTGTGGGAGAAGAAGGAGAAGGCTTCAAAATTGCCATGACAGTCGTCGACCGCGGGCGAATTGGAATTGCGGCGATGGCAGTAGGACTTTCTCAAGCTGCGTTAGACGAGGCAGTCAACTATTCGAAAGAACGTGAGGCATTTGGAAAACCGATTTCGAATTTCCAAGGTTTACAGTGGATGTTGGCGGAAATGGAAGCAGATGTTGCGGTGAGCCGCTTGTACACATATTTCTCGGCAAGTTTAAAGGATAAGGAAAATTACCGTTTGTCCAAAGAGGCTTCAATTGCAAAGTTAATTACCTCAGAAGCATCCAACCGTGTTGTCAACAAAGCAGTGCAAATTCATGGGGGCTATGGTTACATGAAAGAATACAAGGTAGAGAGACTATATCGGGATCAGCGGATATTAGAAATATTCGAAGGGACATCACAAGTTCAAAAAATGGTCATTTCCAGTTACTTAGTATAATAAAGGGAGTGTTTTTCTTGAGTAGTTTGAAGGTCGAAAATATCCGTGCGCCGCGTGGCAATGAATTGATATGTAAAGGTTGGACACAGGAAGCTGCCATGCGGATGCTGATGAATAATCTGGATCCCGAAGTGGCGGAAAACCCTGCTGAACTTGTCGTTTATGGTGGTATCGGAAAGGCTGCACGAAACTGGGAAAGTTATCATGCAATCATTAATGAATTAAAAGAATTGGAGAATGATGAAACGTTATTAATTCAATCGGGTAAACCGGTTGGCAAATTTCGAACATATGAGAACTCTCCAAGAGTGCTGATTGCAAATTCCAATCTAGTTCCTGCTTATGCAAACTGGGAAAACTTCAATAAGTTAGACAAAGAAGGTCTCATGATGTATGGGCAAATGACAGCAGGCAGCTGGATTTATATTGGTGCTCAAGGGATTCTCCAAGGGACATACTTAAGTTTCGTCGAAGCCGGAAAGAAAGTATTCGGCAGCCCAGATTTGACAGGAAAGTTTATACTGACCGGTGGTATGGGTGGAATGAGCGGGGCGCAGCCACTTGCAGGTAAAATGGCAAAAGCGGTTATTTTAGTAGTAGAAGTCGACAAGAAGCGTATTGAAAGAAAAATTAACGAACGTTACTGTGATTATATCTATGAAGATTTGGATGAAGCATTGAAAAAAGTGAAGGAGCTTACTGAGAAAGGTGAAGCGGCTTCAATTGGGCTAGTAGGAAACTGTGCGGATGTCTACCAAGAGATTCATGATCGCGGAATTGTACCTGACATTGTGACGGATCAAACGAGTGCCCATGATCCTAGGAATGGCTATGTACCAAGTGGAATGACGTATGAAGAAGCACTGACATTAAGAGACGAAGATCCCGAAAAATATGAAAAGCTTTCTCTTGAAACAATTGCGAAGCATGTAAGAGCGATGCTGGCTTTACAAAAAGCGGGAGCCGAGACATTTGATTATGGAAATAATATTCGTCACTACGCAAAGGAACAAGGAGTAGAAAATGCGTTTGACTTCCCCGGTTTCGTTCCGGCATACTTACGTCCGTTGTTCTGTGAAGGAAATGGGCCGT
Source organism: Sporosarcina aquimarina (assembly GCF_019748715.1). Lineage (GTDB taxonomy): Bacteria > Bacillota > Bacilli > Bacillales_A > Planococcaceae > Sporosarcina > Sporosarcina newyorkensis. The sequence goes on from NZ_JACLBZ010000039.1 coordinate 66,244, forward strand.
TCCGCTGGGTGGCGCTTTCCGGTGATCCAGAAGATATTTATAAGACCGACAAATTGGCCAAAGAAATGTTCAGTAAAAATAAAGTCCTGACCAATTGGATTGATATGGCGCAGGAAATGGTCGAATGGCAAGGTCTTCCGGCAAGAATTTGTTGGCTAGGCTACGGCGAGCGTCATAAATTCGCATTAAAAGTCAATGAAATGGTCGCAAGTGGTGAGATAAGCGCTCCGATTGTATTTGGCCGAGATCACTTAGACAGCGGATCGGTAGCTTCTCCGAATCGTGAAACAGAATCGATGAAAGATGGCAGTGATGCAGTGGCGGACTGGCCGATTTTGAATGCGCTTGTGAATACAAGTGGTGGAGCAAGCTGGGTAAGCCTTCATCACGGCGGTGGCGTGGGAATGGGGTACTCCATCCATGCCGGTCAAGTATTAGTGGCGGATGGAACAAAAGAAGCAGCTGAGAAAATTGAACGTGTGCTCGTTTCCGATCCAGGCATGGGCGTGATACGACATGCGGATGCAGGATACTCAAGAGCGATTGAAGTTGCGGAAGAGCGCGAAGTTCATATTCCCATGAAAAAGTAAAAGGTTGTAATGTGTAGAAACATGTTATCTGTTTGCCTGATAAACAGGGCTGCTTAAGAAGTCATTTTCAGCTGACTTTTTGGGCGGTCCTTCTTTTTATCAAAGAAAAGCTCTTTGGTCATTTTGACGCTTGGTACGGAGTGGAATTTACAGTGTGTGGGAGTAGCGTCTGCTTTTTTAAAAAAAGAAAAAGACTGTCGTCAATCCGACAGCCTTAGTGGCCACCATTGCAACTATTTATACCTGCAAGCTGCTACTTTTGATCAGCTAAAATAGAATGAATTATGTGTATTGAATCCCATTCACCCGATGAAAATTTGGTAATCGGATAATTTTTAGGAAACAGTTGTGTGTGGATTTCTTTCTCCCCATAGCCTTGCTTATGTAAGGCTAGTGTGCGTTCACGAAGTTTTTCAAGATATTCAAGTTTTTCTGTCAATGCTTTTCGCCCATCTTTTACATAGCCTGCATGACAACAGAACATCTCTCCAAAATTATAAGACAGCGTTTTTTCAATGGATCGGATGATGATTGGGATGCTTTCATCGCGCAATACGACTTTCGTTTTCGGGTGGACGTATAAATCTCCTGAAAATAGTTGTCCTGTTTCTTCATTTAAGAATGCTAGATGATCGGAAGCGTGGCCGGGGGTGGGGATAACTTTCCAATTCGCGTTACGTGATGTGAAAGTTTCGCCGATCGGCTCTGCCTCAAAAGGACGTCTTTTACCCCAAAATAATTTTCGATACATTGGATATTTCGCCCTATCCGCACATTCTCCGATAGTCATTTTATTCATATAAATCGGCAGACCATGGTCAGTCTGCAGAAATCTTGCCCCGCCTGTATGATCTTCGTGTGAATGAGTAACGACGGCATAGTCGACGTCCGCTTTTGCAAAGAAAGGTTTGAATTTATTCAGCACCGACTGGGAACCTGTGTCAATCAGCACCCCATCCGTTTCAAAACAATGGACATTTAGTTTAACACCTTTTAACGAGACCATCCCATTGATAAACCGTACACCACTTACTTCCCCTTCACCTGCACTCTTTTTAATGAACACTTGCCCCACCTCTTTCTTGAAGCTTTAAAACAAGAGTACCATAAAATGAATGAGTATTCATCTGGGGGGTATTAAGTTCTGATTATTTCATCTTTATCTAAATCACCGCCAGAACGCTAACATTAAAGTAACGCCAAGACCTATTGCCATTACGGTAAGAAATACGCCATCCATCAAACTATAGCGTGTCGGATAATAATATGTTCTGGCAGCCCCCATTTGATACTGTTTAGCTTCCATCGCAACGGCAATACGCTGAGCGCGGCGAATACTCTCTGCAAATAAGGGAACTGTATACATCTGCAGACGTTCATACATACCTTTTAGTCCCCGGGAAAACTGGATATTCCGTACCTTAAGAGCATTTCTGCGTATTTGAAGTTCTTCCGTTACGGCAGGAATCAAGCGAAAGGAAGCGATGAAGCTATAGGCATACTTGGAAGGTAGGCGAAATTGCTGCATCATCGCATAGAAAAATAGAATAGGTTGTATAGTCAGCAAAAAAGTAAATCCGACAAAGCCGAATGACAGCGATTTACTGCCGAGTAATAGTGCATGTTGAATACTTTCCTCGGAAATCTTGATGAGCCCCCATTGCCAAAGCACGGACTCGCCTTTACCGAAGAGCACGATGGTGAGAGCAGAAGAAAAGAAAGAAATGGCTAAGGGAATGGACAGCAAAGCAAGTTTTTTCATTGAATAACCGCTGAATCCGTAAAACAGAATGCCGTACAGCACTGCTTGCCAAACTGCAAACGACAAGTTCTGATTAAATAAGGTGATGAGCAGAAAAGCAAAGAAGATGATGAATTTGAGTGCAGGGTTTACTTTGAATAGCCATGTTTCTCGTCTAGGTGTGAACCATGCAAGCATTCAAATACACCTCCAACCATTTCATTGTTTGTATACAATACGCCGTCTGCCACTGTCCATACTGAAGTCGCAAAGTTTTTCACGATCTCCATGTCATGGGTCACCATGAGAATCGTAATTCCTTGAACGCGTAGCTGTTCAAGCTTCTCTAAAATCGCGAATGTATTGCGTGCATCTTGACCAAAAGTAGGTTCATCCAAAAGCAAAATATCCGTTTGCGGAGTCAAGGCAGTGGCCACACTTAAACGACGCTTTTGGCCCGTGGAAAGCTGATAAGGATGCCGTGTGCCTGAATTCGGTAAATTAAAGAGTTGCATTAAATCTGCCGCATAGTTCACTGCTTGAGGTTTGCTCATTTTATGCAGAGAGACCGTTAATTCTTCAGCTATCGAATTCGTCACAAATTGCAGTTCTGGATTTTGAAAGACGAGCGAGAGTCCTTTAGGCAACTGCTTTTTCCTTTTCTTCTGAATAACGCGTTCACCATTCACTTTATAGATGCCTTCAGTGCGTAATAATTGCATAAGAGTAAGAAGCAGCGTACTTTTTCCTGAACCATTTTCACCCGTGATCGCAATCCAGTCACCTGTTTTAGCCACTGCTTTCTTTGCAAAGATTTTCGGGGCAGTGCCACGAAAACCATGAAAGTCGTTGAGAAGGATCTTTTCAAATGAGGAAACTTGTTCACGTTCATGCATCATCGATTTAAAAGACTCAGATTCCTTATACTCATCCCACACACTTGGATACCAAATACCGTAGCGTTTCAATTCTTCTTGATAGTGCTTGAAAATGGTGGAAGGAGAGTCGTCCGCTAGAATCATTCCATGGTCATTGAACAAGACAACACGGTCTACCCAGTCTGCAATCAAGTCAATTTTATGCTCGACAATAATTACGGTTTTATCCGCAGTTGCTTGTTTAATAGAAGACCAGATCTGTTTGGTGCCTTCTGGATCAAGTAATGCGGAAGGCTCATCGAGAAACAAGACAACGGGCTCTAGCAGAAGTACGGAAGCAAGTGCAAGCCGCTGTTTCATTCCTTGAGATAGTTCAAGGATGGGTGTGTGTAAGTTTTCCAAATGTAGATCGACGCGTTTTAGCGCCTCTTCTATCAAAGGTGCCATATCGCTGCGCGGTATGTTCAGGTTTTCCAGTACAAATGCGAGCTCTTCATCGACATATGACATACAGAACTGCGTATCGGGATCTTGAAAGACGAAGCCCCATGAGTCGGGCAAATTGATTTCATCGGCTTTCATTGGCAACTCAATGGAGTTCGGAACGATTCCACTGAGTACTTGCAGCAACGTCGATTTTCCACAGCCGCTTGGTCCGAGCATGAGTACTTTTTCACCTGGCTGAACCGAAAAGGAGAGATCCTTGAAGATCAAGGAATCCTCTCCAGGAAATTTCAAACGCAGATTGGTTAGATTGATGGCATATCTATTCGAATAATTCATCAAAATTTACCGATCCAGCATAGTGTATTCTTTTTTATCAACTGGACGAATTAGAGACGTAACACCGGTTGCTTCTAGTGCCCGGACGATCAGCACGGCGAAAATCCCAGTGAAGATGAATGCACTGATCGCACGTAGTCCGTATTTTACAATAAGTGCCCACGTTTCAAGTGCTGCATAACCATAGAACAAATCGAGCGTAAAGCTGCCGAGGCATGAAGCGACGCCTGCTAATCCAGCAACTGCCATTGAGAAGCGTTTATAACGGAACGCTGCAAACAGCAATTCTGCTGCAAGTCCCTGTACAAAACCATAGATTAATACTTCAATGCCATGCCCGGCAAATGCGGATAAACTAGCCCCTGCAATACTTGCGATCAGCGCTGTACCGGGGTTACGGATGAGCAGATAAGCAAATGGACCGACCATGAACCACATTCCATAAATTAGCTGACGTGCAACTGGCAGGATCGGCTTTACAACGGTATACAGATCATCCCAGAACTTCATAAGGATTCCGAAAACGACCCCGATCATAATCGTGATCAATAAATCTGTGAATTTCAATCTTTTCAATAGATCCCACTCCTTCTTTTTTTGCCTATACAAAAAAGCCGTCTGAAAGAGCAGACAGCCGAGGAGGGGACATGCAGGTCCCGGATATTCCCTTCGAACGCTCTCTACGCTGGCATTACCCAGATCAGATTAACGGTCAGCAGTGGTTTTATCTGCTATCTCAGCCTGATTCACTCAAGCACCCGTACGGACAATTATGTAAGCAGTCATAGTATACAACAGTCTAATTTATCTGGCAACCTGAGGCGCGATAGACTACATGTTAAAAAGTGCGAATTTGTAGCTGTGTTATTGTTATTCAAAAAGCGTCTACTCTGTAATTAGAGAAGACGCTTTTATTGGTGTGTTTGAAAGATATGTGATTTTAGAGTTTGAATCGCTGCATCAGTAGATTCAATTCCTCTGCTAGCTTTGCTAAATCATTGGAGTTATTAGCGACTTCCTCCATGGCGCTGCTTGCTTGTTCGGATGAGGCAGACGTTTCTTCTACCCCGGCTGCAGATTGCTCGGTGATTGCTGCAATTTCTTCTATAGAACTGCGCATTTCCTGGCCATTTGCTGAAATGTCGTTTAAGTCTTCAGCTATACTGTGAATTCGATTCGCCATTTCTGTAACAGCTGTACTGATTTTATCGAATGTTTCACCCGTTTGTTTAATTTGGCTTGTTCCTTCTTCGACTTCTTTATACCCGTGCTGCAGTGAATCTGTTACTGTTCTGGATTCATTTTGAATGCGGTTGACGATATCTGTAATGTTTGTGACAGATGAAGAAGATTGCTCTGCAAGTTTTCTCACTTCATCCGCTACGACTGCGAAGCCTTTCCCATGCTCGCCAGCTCGCGCAGCCTCAATTGCGGCATTCAATGCCAATAAATTCGTCTGGCCCGCAATGTCTTGAATGACAGAAACTAGTTCAGAGATTTCTTGCGTGTGCTGATCCAATCCTTCTACTTTAACAACGGCATCGTGAACGATTTGATCAATCACAGCCATTTGCTTGGAGGAAGAATTCATCAATTCACTTCCTTGGTTCGTCATCTCAAGAACCGAAGTGGAAGATTTTTGTACATGCATACCATTTTCATTGGCTTCCATCACTTTTGCTACGAAAGTTTCCATGGAGGATGACAAAATCGTGGCGTTATCGGCTTGAGACTCTGTGCCGTTTGCTAAGTCTTCCATCGTTATGGCAATTTGGGCCGTGCCTGCTTTTACTTCATTTGCTGATTGAGTCAATTCTTCACTTTGTGTAGACACAGTTTCGGCCACATGATTGATTTCATCTAATAAATGACGAGTGCTGGCACTCATTTCATTCGTCGATGCGATTAATTGGCCGATTTCATCTTTAAGATGTGTTTCCATAGGCTCGCTACTTAAATCTCCGCTCGTAATGAGTTTCATTCGATTCATGACGATTCGGAGTGGTCTTGAAATCGAGTTAGCTGTAATTATAGCCGTGGCTATGCTTAAAAGAATGACTAGAACAATTACTCCAGTGACAATAAGTAATGTCGTTTTCCCGTTTGCTAGCATATTTTTCTCTAAATCAATAATAAAATTTTCTCGGTTTTTAGCTGCTTCTTCGTAAGACGACATTAAACTACGAGCTTCATCAGTCATCGACATAACATTACGAAGAGCTTCCTCTTCATTTCCTCTTTCATATTCAGCGAATACTTGTTCAGTAACAAAATTACGCCATTCAACCGTTCTTTCGAATAGGTTAATACTTTCTTGGGTTCCCCCTAGTTTTTTTAAAGATGATTGACGATTTTCACTTTTTTCGGTGTAGCTATTAAACAACTCTTTAAAACTGTCGTCACCTGTCAGAATGAAACCACGAGACGCTGCGAGTTGATTCGCCATATCCAGAGATAGCTGTTCATCTATAATTAAAAGTGGCAGTTCTTTATCTAAAACCGCTTTCGTTAAGTTATTAGAATGATTTAATGTGTAAACGATATAAACACCTAATAAAACAATTAAAATGACTACAGTAGAAAATCCAAACAACATTTTTCCCCGTATGCTTTTGAATGTGCCCATTATTATCCTTATTCCCTTCTTATTTCATAGAGTTTCTTTTACCTATAAAACTGAAGAACTATTGATGTTTAAATAGAACTAAAAGTAATAAGTAAGTAATTCAATTATACCATTTATTTCTGTTGTTATCTATAGAGTGGTAGGAAAGACTAAAAATATAGTTAATAAAAGGCTGAGCAAAGTAATGGTAAAGGTGAGGGTGAGATCACCCAAGTAACGATATAATGAAGAAGTATGCATGCAATTAGATAGCTTGCAGTGTACTATTTATTTATGGAATTGTAGATGATAAGCTAATACCATTCAATTATGAAGTTAAATTAGTTGGAACATCATGAGAGGAGAACAATATGCATACTTTTAAACAGCAATGGCTTGGGAATGTCCGTGCTGATCTTTTGGCAGGCATTGTTGTAGGACTGGCACTTATTCCGGAAGCTCTGGCTTTTGCGTTTATCGTCGGTGTCGATCCGCGTGTCGCGCTCTATGCTTCCTTCACCATTGCGGTCATCACATCATTTGTTGGCGGCCGTCCCGGTCTAATTTCAGCTGCGACTGGTGCGATGGCTTTGGTTCTTGTCAGTTTGATGGCGAATCACGGCTTACAATATGTACTTGCAGCCACTATTTTAACAGGGATTATTCAATTAATCTTAGGGAGTCTGGGTGTTGCGAATTTAATGCGCTTCATTCCAAACTCCGTCATGCTCGGATTCGTCAATGCCTTGGGAATTATGATTTTTATTACGCAAATGCCCTATTTGCTTGGGTCGAGCATGATGACCTATATATTCGCAGTGGTTACTTTAATTTTAGTGTATGCAGTTCCGCGGTTTTTCACGGCAATTCCTGCACCGTTGATTGCGATTGTCGTTATGACGACAGTAGCCCTTTTAAGTGGAGTGAAATTGCAGACGATCGGGGATTTGGGAACAATGCCAAGTTCATTGCCTATGTTTTTTCTGCCGGATATCCCGCTGAACCTCGAAACGCTGAAAATCATTCTGCCGTATTCCTTGGCTTTATCGGTTGTCGGTTTACTGGAATCATTACTGACATCTCAGGTGTTGGACGATATGACGGCTACACCGAGTAATAAAAATAGAGAAGCGCGCGGACAAGGGATCGCCAACTTCATCACTGGTTTTTTTGGCGGCATGGCAGGCTGTGCGTTGATTGGTCAGTCGGTCATCAATATTAAATCAGGAGGCAGGGGACGTTTATCCACATTGACTGCAGGCGTGTTCCTGATTTTTTTAATTATTGTTTTGGGAGATGTGGTTGTCAAAATTCCAATGCCTGTTCTTGCCGGAGTCATGATTATGGTAAGTATGACAACGTTTAATTGGGGATCATTCAAGTTTTTGAGACAAGCACCGAAATCGGAATCAATTGTAATGCTGATTACCGTTGCGATTATTTTATATACACATAATTTAGCGATTGGCGTGGTGATTGGTGTGATTTTAAGCGCACTGTTCTTTGTCGCTAAAATATCTCGTGTGACAGTGACGAAAAATGCAGGGGTATATCGGATTAAAGGGCCATTGTTTTTTGCCTCCACTACAAAATTCATTCAATCATTTGATGATACGGCAGAAAAGGAAATCATCATCGATTTTGGAGATAGCCAGCTTTGGGATGAATCTGCAGTCGGGGCAATATTCAAGGTGAAGCAGAAGCTGGAGGCGAAAGGTACGGATGTTACTATTCGAGGATTGAATGCTTCCAGTGAAATTTTATATAAAAAATTACTCTGAGGGGGAATTTATATGAAGATAGCTGTAGCGGTCGATGGTTCTGAAAATGCTCTGCGTGCCGCAAAACATGCGGTTATGCTTGCTCAATACTTGCCTGGAGCAAATTTAGAGATTATCTATGTACAGGATTATAGTAAGGCAAAAGATGAGCGGCTGCTGTCGCAGAGTCCGGAAAGCCTATCGCTAAAACGTGAGCAAAAAGTGCAACCGATTTTAGAGTATGCACGAGAGGCAGGCGTAAATGCAAGAAGCACGATGCTGAAAGGGAATCCGAGCCTGGAAATCATCAAGTATGTGAACGCGGAGAAAATAGACAAACTCGTCATCGGCAGCCGTGGTTTGAATGCGTTCCAAGAGATGGTGCTTGGAAGTGTCAGTCACAAAGTATTGAAGCATGTGGACTGTCCTGTTACGGTAGTGAAATGAAAATTAGTATTATACGTTAGGTACTTGCAAATTTATTTTGCATGTACCTTTTTTTCATTGTGCAGTGTAAAGAAATAGATTAATCGTTTTGGTATAGACCTCTTTTCAACATATTAATTTCTAGTGTGTATCTTTTTAACGCTTCATCAGGAGTTAGTTGCATAGCAAAGCTTTGAACTATATTTTGGAATGTCACAGCTTTGATTATATTCATCAGGTGAAGTAATTCTCGTTCATTCTCGATAGCCATTTTTTTGGTGTCAACTAATTCCAAAAGCTCTGATCGCCGAGCCATAAAGTTTTCCAAGTCGGTATGGTTTGTAAATGCCTTTCCCACTTTATGATTCATATTTAAAAACGCGTTTTTAAAGAAGATACGGTGCTCTTCACTTTGGAAATCATGTAGCATCGATTGAAAGACACTAATAAAAGTATCTAGCAAGTCCCCATTGTTCAGTTTTAGTTGCAAGGTAAACCTCTCATTATTTCGCTTTACATATTCCTCTAAAATATAGAAAAATAAGTCCTCTAAATCCTCGAAATATTGATAAAAACTTCCCCTCGGTATTTTTGCGCTTTTAATAATATTGGAAATGACTGCTTCATGTAATGGAACTCTGGAAAATTCGTTCTTCGCTGCATTCAGTAAGTTATCTTGTTTTTCAGCAGGTAAATTAAAAAAAGTTTGCTTTGGCATGATTGGCCTCCCACTCAAATTGGTAAGCGATAATACGTCATAAATCTATGATAAATCGCGGCGTGGGACGTGTCAATATAAAAAGTGACAGCATGTCATCTATTCGTTGACATGCTGTCTTGCGTCATTTATTATAAATTAGTAGTAACGAGTGACACGTTGTCACATGTAAGTGATTACTCATAGTCAGCTTCTTCTAAAATCGCTGTGCTTCTAAATCTCTAAAGAATTGAGGAATCCATAGAATGATTAAAATCCTGAAAAATTTATCCGTCTATAAATGGATGGTCGCTGCAATCTTTGGACTTGTTTTCATTCAGGCAATGTCCGAATTGTATTTGCCGACGCTGATGGCGGATATTATCGATAAAGGTGTTGTGGTAGGAGACATCCCCTACATATGGAAGATCGGCGGACTGATGCTCGTAGTCTCTGCACTTAGTGCTATAGCATCCATTGCCGTCAGCTTTTACTCATCAAAAACTGCGATGGGACTGGGCAGGGACATTCGTCGCAAAGTATTTACTCATGTTGAGAATTTTTCACAGCAAGACTTTGATAAATTAGGCACGGCCTCCCTTATCACGAGGACGACCAATGACATTACACAAGTGCAGCAAGTGGTCATTATGATTCTTCGTATGGTGTTAACCGCACCGATTATGTTTGTTGGCGGTTTGATCATGGCGTTATCCAAGGACATGAAATTATCGCTTGTCATCGTAGCGACCATGCCGTTGTTAGTCGGGTTAATTTTATTTATATTGCACAAAGGGATTCCGCTCTTCAAAGCTGTTCAAAAAAGAATCGATCGTTTGAATCTAGTATTACGTGAGAATCTAACGGGTGTGCGGGTCGTTCGCGCGTTTAACCGTGAAAAAGATGAGCAAGTTCGATTGCGCGGAGCAAATGAGGATTTACGAGACGTTTCGATTAAAGTAAACAAAGTGATGGCGTTTATGATGCCGGTTATGATGCTCGTAATGAATTTGACTGTTGTAGGAATCATTTGGTTCGGTGGAATCCGAATTGATAATGGGGCCATGCAGATAGGAGATTTAATGGCATATATTCAATATGTAATGCTGATTATGTCGTCGCTTGTCATGGCTTCAATGATGTTTATCATGATTCCACGTGCTGCAGTTTCCGCGAACCGGATTAATGAAGTGCTTGAAATGGTACCGACATTTTTGGATGAAGGGACAGAAAAGGCGGACAGGGAACGCGCGACACTTCAGTTTGATCAAGTATCATTTAGCTATCCAGGCGCTGAAGAGCAAGCATTATCGAATATTAGTTTTAAATCAAAAGCTGGAGAAGTGACTGCAATTATCGGCGGTACGGGAGCCGGAAAAACAACATTGGTTAATTTAATTCCGCGATTCTATGAAGTGGCGAGCGGAACGATCCGAGTTAACGGTGTGGAAATTAAAGATTCCTCACAGGAAGAAATCCGTTCGAAAATTGGCTTTGTCCCTCAAAAAGCTTTGCTCTTTTCAGGGACGATTGCAGAAAATATCCGTTTTGGTAAAGAAGATGCAACACAAAGTGAAATTGAACATGCGGCTGAGATTGCACAAGCAACCAGTTTCATTGAGCAATTGAAAGATGGATATGAATCCGTTATTTCACAAGGCGGTTCGAATTTATCCGGTGGACAAAAGCAGCGTCTTGCGATTGCACGTGCGCTCGTTCGCAAACCAGATATATATGTATTTGATGATAGCTTTTCAGCACTCGACTACAAGACCGATGCCAATTTACGTGCGGCATTAAAAGAAGAAACGAAAGATGCAACTGTCGTAATCGTTGCACAGCGCGTAAGTTCAGTGATGGATGCGGATCGAATCATCGTCCTCGATCATGGAAAAGTTGCAGGGATTGGGACGCATGAAGAACTACTTCAAACAAATGAAGTGTACCAAGAAATCGTCGAATCTCAGCTGACAGAGGAGGATATCGCATGAGCGAACATAAACAGCGACCATCTCACGGCGGACCGGGCGGTGGTCCTGGCGGCGGAAATATGATGATGGCGGGTCAGAAGCCAAAAGATTTTAAAGGAACTTTTCGTAGACTATTAGGCTATTTGAAACCTCATCGCGGCAAGTTAATCACCGTGTTTTTTGCAGCAGTTTTGAGTACGGTTTTTATGGTTCTGGGTCCGAAGGTGATGGGGAATGCCATTACTGAGCTATTTGAAGGTGCGTATGGAAAGTTTAATGGAATTCCTGATGCGTCTATCGATTTCGGAGCAATTGGCAAATTGCTATTATTGCTAGCAGGCTTGTACGTTACGAGCAGCGTATTCAGCTACATTCAACAGTTCATTATGGCCAGTGTATCTCAAAAGACGGTCTTCGATTTACGTGAAGATGTCAATCATAAGCTGGAGAAACTTCCGCTTAAGTATTACGATGGGCATCCTTTTGGTGATACATTAAGCCGTATGACGAATGATATCGATACAATCGGCAGTACTTTGCAGCAAACAATTACGCAGTTTATCACATCGGTCGTGACGATTGTCGGTATTCTTGCGATGATGTTATGGATCAGTCCGATGCTGACGATTATTGCGCTCGTGACACTACCGTTATCCATCTTTGTAATTCGTCCGTTTTTGAAACGTTCTCAAAAGCACTTCGCGGATCAGCAAAGGACGCTAGGAAATTTGAACGGCCATATTGAAGAAATGTACACAGGTCATCAAGTTGTTAAAGTATTTGGTCACGAGAAAAAGGCTATTGCTGAATTTGAAGATGTTAATGAACAGCTATACGACGCAGGACGGCGTGCCCAATTTATTTCAGGTATTATCATGCCGGCGATGACGCTGATCGGGAACTTAAGCTATGTACTGATTTGTGTAATCGGTGGGATATTAGTTACGCAGCGTGCGATTTCAATTGGTGATATTCAAGCGTTCATTACGTATATGAAGCAATTTACACAGCCGATTACGCAAACGGCGAACATCGCGAATATTATTCAATCCACGATCGCAGCAGCAGAGCGGGTATTTGAGTTGTTGGATGAGGAAGAGGAAATTAGCGAAGTGACCACAGTGCGTTTGCAACATGCAAAAGGTGAAGTGGACTTTAAGCATGTAGACTTCGGTTACGCAGACGAATTATTGATTAAAGATATGAATGTTCATGTGGCTCCCGGTCAGACCGTCGCCATTGTCGGGCCAACAGGTGCAGGGAAGACGACGATCATTAACTTGCTCATGCGCTTCTACGAGCTAAATAACGGGACAATCAAAATTGATGGTATGGATACGCGAAAGATGTCACGCGAAGATTTGCGGACGACTTTTGGAATGGTATTGCAAGACACGTGGCTGTTTAATGGCACGATCAAAGACAATATCGCCTATGGGAATAAACATGCGACTGATGAACAAATCTACGAAGCGGCACAAGTCACACGTGCGGATCAATTCATTCGGACGCTTCCAGAAGGCTATGATACCGTCTTAAATGAAGATGCATCGAATGTTTCACAAGGACAGAAACAGCTGATTACAATTGCACGCGCTGTTCTCGCTAATCCAACAATTATGATTCTGGATGAAGCAACGTCGAGTGTCGATACCCGAACGGAGTTGCTAATTCAGCAAGCAATGAACCAGTTAATGGAAGGCAGAACCAGCTTCGTCATCGCACACCGCCTGTCTACAATACAAGGCGCAGATTTAATTTTAGTGATGGACCAAGGAAAAGTCATTGAGCAGGGAACGCATGAAGAATTATTGGATCAACAAGGATTTTATGCGGATCTCTACAACAGTCAGTTTTCTGATAAACCAGCTGTCTAACCAAAAGTGGAAAGCGCCGTCTAGCCTCGACAGGCGTTGGAGGCTCTACCACAAAGGCGTTCTTTGCCTTTTTGGCAGAGTCGAAACGACCCAAGAGGCTGGTGCTTGGAACTGGATGAACCAAAAGTGGAAAGCGCCGTCTAGCCTCGACAGACGTTGGAGGCTCTACCACAAAGGCGTTCTTTGCCTTTTTGGCAGAGTCGAAACGACCGGAGGAGCTGGCGCTTGGAACTGGAGCGATAAGAGGATGGATCAATATCAGGTAGAACAATTGAAAAGTATGAGAAATGAATTATCAAGATTTATGTTGATGTATAAATTTGCACTGAATGAATTAGAAACAAAAATAGATATATTGAAAGAAGAATTTCGTATTTTACACGATTACAATCCAATTGAAAATACGAAGTCGCGAGTAAAGTCACCTGAAAGTATACTGAATAAACTTCAAAGAAAAGGACACGACATTACTTTTTCAAACATAAAAAGAAATGTGAAGGATATAGCGGGCTTACAAATTACCTGCTCTTTCATTTCAGACATTTATCAGATAAGTGATATGTTACAGCGCCAAAGAGATCTTAAAGTCTTAGAGATCAAGGATTATATTAAAAACCCGAAATCAAATGGTTATCGCAGTCTGCATGTTTTAGTAGAAATACCAGTCTTTATGTCAGATCGAGAAGAACATGTTGCTGTGGAAATCCAAATCCGTACAATCGCCATGGATTTCTGGGCAAGTTTGGAACATAAAATATATTATAAACACAACAAATCAGTTCCACCTCATCTGTTAAGAGAATTAAAGGAAGCTGCCGAATCTGCAATTGCACTAGATCATAAGATGGAGCGTCTTCATCTTGAAATGGCAGCAATGAATGTGAAGGATGAAGAAGAAAGTGCAACACAGCTTACTATTAACGATCAACAGTTTTCGATTCCTAAAGTCTTATTGGATCTTTTAGGTAATGACCGTAGCAAATCGGATACTGTCAGTCTGTCTAACTAGGATACGGATTGAGAAAAAATAGGATATTTCATATAAAAAGCGTTAACTCCTCATTAGCGGAGTTAACGCTTTTGTAAGTTGTTCACTTATTCCCACCCACTCACATCTTCAAACACTTTTTCTTGTTCTGCTTGAGAGACTGGATACGACAATGGATCAAATGTTACGTTAATCTGCCTATATAGAGCAAGTTGCTCAATCGTTTCATCAAACTCAAACCAAGCGGAATCATACGCTGCATCTTGAATTTCTTCAGCCGACATTCCTTCGATTTGATCTTTCTCCACTCCTTGGACAACCAATACTCGACGGTTTTCGATAGCTGCGACTAATCCCTCAAACTCTACGTACACAGAAGAAGGATCGGCAGGAGGGATTTGTTTCTTCTCCATAAATTCAGTGATCACATCCGCATGTGTTTCTAGAAAGGCATCTAGCACTTCACGCTGTGTTGTGTGTTCTGCGGGAGGATTATGATCTAGCCATTCCACGGCCGCAGTGAATTGAATAGTATGCTTATGAATCGTTTGAAAATATTGTTCATAAGTATAGCCGAAATTTTCGAGCTGTGTTTGTTCGACTGAATTCAGTTCCTCTTCATTGAAACCCTCGAAAAAGGTTTGCTGCTCTTTCGCTAATTCTTCTTTCATTGCTTGCTCATCTGCTAAGTAGCCAAGTGACTTTGCATATTCGATTAAGGAATCTGATTCTACTAATCTTTGCATAACAACAGTGCGCAATTCATCTGGGTCTTCAATTTCGTGTTGTTCGCTTTTCAGAAGAAGATCATAGAGCTCCTCATTCACTTCATATTCACTGCCATCCTTTTTCAAATACTCTCCTTGGAACACATTGAATGTAAAGAAAAGAACAGCGGTCATAACAATAACAGTAGCAACTAAAGGAAAAGGATTTTTTCTTTTAGACTTTCTTTTTCCAGAAAGAACTCTTTGTTTCAATTCTTCTTTATCAGTAGTAACATCTCCAACAATCCTATCCAAGCTTCTTTTCACTTCATTCAATGGAAAGCACCTCCCAGTAATCAGATGACAACGCGTTCTTAAGTAATTTGCGTGCTTTAATCATTCTCGTTTTCACCGTGTTTTCCGATAGATTGAGGAATTGAGCAACCTCTCTCATGTTGTATTCTTCATAATAATAAAAGAGTATAATTTCCCGATACTTAATGGGGAGCTTCAATACTGCGATTGCAATCTCTGCTTTCTCTTCTTG
This sequence comes from Sporosarcina aquimarina, assembly GCF_019748715.1. Taxonomy (GTDB): domain Bacteria; phylum Bacillota; class Bacilli; order Bacillales_A; family Planococcaceae; genus Sporosarcina; species Sporosarcina newyorkensis. The sequence goes on from NZ_JACLBZ010000039.1 coordinate 81,813, forward strand.
CAAAATTAATGGATCACGTTCGTTATGTATAGTTTCGATCCAGTCCTTACCAAATTGCAGATGACGAAATGACCAGCTTCGCAAATAATCTTTACAGCGATTGACCGTCAGTTTCGTTAAATATGCGCGAATCTTTCCTAGTTCCTCGTAGTTTGCTGTGCCATAAAAAGAAATGAATACTTCCTGTACGATATCTTTCGCCGTTTCCCGATCTCGTAAATAAAAACAAGCCATTTTCAGTAGATGTTCCCCGTATTCATCCATGACTTTTTCCAAATCTACTGAATCCATTTGCCATCACCGCCTTTCTACTACTATAACGAAGCTCGAGTTGGAATAGTTTTAAAACAGGGGGAACTAGACGCTAAACGATAGTGTGAACGCCTGACGTACAAGTCGTTTCAGAAGTATGCACTTTTTTGCTGTCTTTCATTAGAGGAACAGAGAAGGTTCTGTATAATAGAGAAAGAGGTGTTGTGAAATGAAAATCGGAGTAATTGGAACCGGCAACATAGCGCAGTATTTATTGGAAAGTATAAATGCCGGTGGAAAACTGGAAGGCGAGATTACTTCACTATTTGGCCGGAATCAAGAAGTGGGTTCCCGGTTGGAAACAAAATATGGTATAAAGTTTTATACGGATTTTCAGGAATTTATTAATTCCCCAGTCGATATTGTAATAGAAGCTGCTACGATTGAAGTGGCCATTCAGCATATGGAAGATGTCTTAAGAAGTAACAAAGATCTCATTTTGAGTAGTATTGGGGTCTTTAAAGACGTGAAGTTTTTTCGGGAAATGAGTGACCTGGCACGTGTTTGTGGTCAGCATATTTATCTTCCTTCAGGCGCAATTGGCGGTTTGGATCTTTTGCAATCGGCCAATTCGATTGGCGGATTGAAGGAAGTCGGCATTACGACAAGGAAATCATACGAATCATTGGGCTTGGAATTAAAAAATGAAGAAGAATGTTTATTTGACGGCATGGCGCTTAATGCTATCGAAAAATTCCCTAAAAACGTCAATGTTGCCTTGTTGCTGTCGATTGCAGGGCTAGGAGCCGATCAAACGAAAGTACGTGTCATCGCAGATCCTTTGGTCAAAAGAAATACGCATACAATCGAAGCAATAGGTGATTTCGGCAAGATGAGTTTGACGATCGAGAATGAACCCATGCCCAACAATCCGAAAACAAGCTATCTCGCTGCGTTGAGCATTTTATCGACCTTAAGAAATAAAGGGAATTCGGTTATCGTGGGGAGTTGATAGGTTTTTCTGAATGTATACTACAAGAAAAATCTGATTAAAATTGATTTGGAAACTCGAATCTATATACAATTAATAAAGATGAGCTCTTTAACTAGTTTTAGGCATTCGCCTACATAGTAAAGAGCTCATCTTTTTAAAGTTTAAAATATACTTATTTACTTCGAATTTTGGAAAGCAACCGCAATATTTCAAGATACAGCCATACCAACGTTACCATCAATCCAAATGCGCCATACCATTCCATATACTTCGGTGCCTGTTGTTTGACACCTTCTTCAATGAAATCAAAATCCAGAACTAAGTTCAATGCAGCAACGATGACAATGACGACAGAAATTATAATACCGATAGGGCCCGTTTCATGTATGAAAGGGACGCCCATCCCGAAAAAGCGAAGAATGAGGTCGGCAATGTAAACGAAGAAGATGGCGCCCGTTGCAGCAAATACCCCTAGCTTGAAGTTTTCAGTCACTTTGATCCATCCTGAGCGATAAGCAAACAGGAGGGAAAGCAAAGTACCGAGTGTTAGCAAGATAGCCTGGGTTGTTATTCCTTCAAATTGTGTTTCGAACATAGCAGAAATCCCGCCAATAACAAGCCCTTCCAACAATGCATACAAGGGAGCGGTATAAGGAGCTGCTTTTTTAACGAAAATTGTAATGAGAGCAACTACAAAACCGCCCAATAGACCGATCCAAAGCAGGCTTTGGATATCCTTGCCTGCAAAGTATTGCGTCCATGTGAAGAATGCAGTTGCGCTCAATAGCAAGAACAGAATGAATGTCTTATTCACAGTTCCTTGAATGGTCATGGTAGAACCGCTATCAACCTCTAGTCCACGAAACGTGTCTTTCCCCAAACTCGGGTTGGATGATCTCATACAACACATTCCTTTCTAAGTAATAGTTTAATTATTTAGTATACGACTAACATCTCTTATAGTTTCATTTGAATTTGATAAGTGTAATAGAAGTGGGAGATATCGTACATTGCATCAAGTTTAACCAGATAAATGATAGACGCTAAATATATTGCAGCTATGAGGTTAAATCGGTGAAGTTTCCACCAAACTGTTATATAGAACGATTCAACAGGACGAATTGCATACCAAACAAATCGAGGAGTTATAAAAATGATGAACACAAATATACTAAAGTTGGAAGAAATCAGACAGTCATTGAATGCAAAGTTTTATGAACGCGAAAGTGAAGTGGAAGGAATTCTTGTGGCACTTCTCGCGAGGCAACATGTGCTTCTGATCGGACCTGCGGGAACAGCTAAATCTGCTTTGTCTGCTGAACTTGCGAAAATCGTGGAAGGATCAAAATACTTTCAATGGTTACTGACTAGATTCAGCACGCCGGAAGAAGTCTTCGGCCCATTATCATTAAAAGACCTCGAAAAAGGCATATATAAACGGAATACAGCGACTAAAATGCCTGAAGCTCATTTGGTGTTTTTGGATGAAATCTTTAAGGCTAATTCTGCAATCTTAAATAGTTTGCTGACCTTGATTAATGAGCGGCTTTTCTATAATGACAGCGCACCTACCGAAGTTCCTTTGATGTCCGTCATCGGTGCTTCCAATGAATACCCAGAAGACGGCGAAGGTCTTGAAGCATTATTCGACCGTTTCCTTCTGCGTTTCGAGATCAATTTCATTACTGATGAATTGAATTTTCTCTCGATGATGAAAGATGCAGGACAGAATAAAGAAATGCCGGCAATGACGTTGGAAGATTTAGTGCAGCTTCAAGAATTGACGGATCGTGTTGTAATTCCTGATGAAATATACGGGATCTTAGCGAAACTCAGGAGAGAGCTGCAAGACGAGGGAATTCAGCCTTCCGACCGAAGATTCAAGCAATCATTATGCATTTTGCAAGCAAAAGCGTTGATCAATCAAAGAAGAACGGTGCAGGTTGACGATGTGTTAATACTTGAACACGCTCTCTGGGAAACGCTCGATCAAAAAGAAACCGTCTCGATTATTGTTCGCAGACATGCACAGGACGCTGTGGTCCGAATGCTCGATTCCATACAAAATGAGGCTGAAGAAGTGCTAGATGCTACATTTCGGGATCATTCAACAGAAGTAGGAATGGAAGCGACTCAAAAAATGAATAATTTACTGTCTACTCTAAATCAACTTAAAGAAGCTAACCAAAGCAGGAAGTCGGAAATTGACGAAGTACTCGATAAAGTAAAATCAATGTACCAGGAGATCCAAAATTACACACTGGATCCGGCATATTTTTATCATACTGGTCGGAAAAAGGATAAGAATGTTAAGTCGAGTGGTATCTTTTTCAGGATGTAAGGAGGATGAAGTTCTTGCAAAGAAGCAAAGTAATTAAAGATCAACGTTCCGTACTGAATACAGATGCTTTTGACAAACGACGGTTCAAGGAACTATTTGAGATGTCTGATGAACTTCAAAAGGTGAGAGCGGAAGGGATTCTGCCGACGATGGAGCCTTTATTGAGCGATGTTTGGGCTTCTTTGTATAAGATGAAGCCCCGAATCCTTATTGGAGAGATTGACGCGGTATTGAAGTCCAATCAAACACTAATAAAGAGGGTCATGTCCGATGAACAGTTCGAAAACTTTCGTCGCTTTACACGATTAGATGACTTATCAGCTGCAATTTGTACCGTGAAGTTCGGTGAAAAAATAAATGAGTGGTTGGACGATTCACAACAGCAGGACGAGGAGCTTGGGATGCTGTTGAATGCAATACGGGAACAATTACCGGGTAAACAATCAGAAGAAATAGAGGAGGTAGAGAATGGGCCCTTACAGGAACTTGAAAGAGCTGCACTTGAGTTAGATGAGAAATTACAGCTGACATTTGAAACGAATGGCGACCGGTTCTTACAGGCATTAGACGAAGCAAAGGAAGAAACAATACGGATAAAAGAGAGTTTGATATCTTTAATGGGAGGCTTAAGTGCGGGCAAAGGTGCTGCAGACTTAAAGAATATTCCATTACGTAATCAGTTGTCTTTGGCAGAGAAAATTGCGACGGATCCCAAAATGCAGCAGATTGCAGAATGGGCAGGCCGATTCAAACAGATTGCCCAGAATAAACAAAAGCTGAATTATACGGCTGCGATGGAAAGAAGGGACGTAACGCTGGGGAATGAATTGGAAAGGTTGCTTCCGATGGAACTTGCCTTGTATACGCATCCTGCGGTAAGGAATGAGTTTCTACGTCGCTATGCAGAAGGAGAGATCATGCAATACGAACAGAAAAAGCGTGAGCAGTTGGGAAAAGGTCCGATTGTAATTTGTTTGGACCAGTCCGGTAGCATGAAGCTACTGGACAACCAATCAAAAGGCTTCTTATTAGCGCTACTAGCCATCGCAAAAAAGCAACGCAGAGATCTTTGTGTAGTGTTATTTTCCACGAGCATACAAAGCTTTACATATGAAAAAGGAAAAATAACAGCGCCTGAATTGATTCGTCTGGTGCGTACCTATCTGGGCGGTGGTACAGACTTCAAGTTGCCGTTGAATGAGACGTTGAAAGTAATCAACAAAAGCCGTTTCAAACAAGCGGATGTAATTTTCATCACCGATGGAGAAGATGAACTCAGTGAAGCTTTTCTTAATGAATTTAATCAAAAGAAAAGAGAAAAGAAATTTAATGTTCTTTCACTCGTGATTGGAAATCATACAGATGTAACAGAATACTTTTCAGACAAAGTGTTACATGTGACAAACTTTGATGAAGAAGGAAGCTTTGCTGCTTTTGAAATTTAAGGAATGTTCTCCCCCTGATAAACATAAACATCTTTAAGTATTGTCCAATTACATAAAAATGTAGATTTCATCTTGTGTAACTAATTGTTTAATTGGAAAAAAACATTTTTTCCTAGGGGGATTATATTGATTAATAGTAAAAAAGTTAGCGCGCTAGTGGCTTCCTCAGTTTTATCTATTGGCATGTTTACACCGATTGCCGATGCATCATCCACTGTGTATGGACAACCAGAAAAGGTGCGAATCCAATTAGCTTCCGTAGAAACTGCTTATAAGAAAGAGGATTTGATCCAGAAATTTCGGCAGCTATTCCCAAATCAATTTGAATTTCTGACAGCTAGTGATTTTCAAATGAGCAGCGCACATATTTTTCCGGATGATGAAACCATACGCTATGATCTCCAATTCACGAAAGTTTTGAACGGCAAGCGGTTGTATGGATACGTAGGATTTATTGGAGAAGAGTTGGAAGTAGAGTACTTCTCGTATCAGCCTGCCAATATCGCAGATGCACTGTTCCCGGCAAAGGTTACAAAGGAAGAGGCCGGCAAAGTTGCAGAAGGATTTATGAAGAAATTTCTTGATGGAAAAGACTATCAATTAGAATCGGACACATCTAATTATTTTTCGAATCAGTTATTGACGGAACCAATCCGTTATTCTTTTACTTTCACGCGAACAAAAAACCAAGTACCTATTGCGGATCAGATGATTGAAGTATACGTTCTAGGAAATGGAGAAATCGGCGGTTTCTACAAAACTCAACAGAATCAGGGGTCTTCCACTTTTGCGGATGTCAGTAAAGTTAAAGCTAATGAAGAGATGTTAAAGAAAGTAAAAGATCATTTGTCTGTGGATTTGAACTACCAAATTAATTATAACTACGAAACGGGTGACCGCAATGTGCAGCTCGTTTATCAACCGACGAACAGGCTGCAAGGAGTACATGCACTTTCAGGGGATTGGCTGACTCAAAACGGATATACAGCAAATTTCCCAGCGAAGAAGAAAATTGAAAAGCTGACGGCGAAGCCGCTTTCTCCACGACAAGAAGGGGTGACGGTAGCAGAAGCTAAGAAGATTGCCGAACAACTTCTTGCTGTCACTTCAGACAAAGTAAAATTAACGATCGAATCTATTCAAGAGACACAGAATTATAATGGTCAAGACGTCATCAGTGTTGAGTATATGTACCATTATGCGAATGGAGGACACGGATCAAATTTAGAAATTAATAAACAGACAGGGGAAGTCGTTCAATACTATAATTTTGAAGAAGAGTTGCTTAGAGAAATGGAGAAGAATGCAACAACGGAGAACTCACTTACCGAACAAGAGGCGTTGAAAAAAGCGATTGCATACGCAAAAAAATGGGCTCCTTCTTATTTGCATAACTATGGGATGCCGGTTGAGGACCCTTCCTTTGATGAACGAACGGGAACCTATCAATTTTCATTCCCGAGACTTGTCAATGGAATAGTCGTAATCGGTGATCAAATTAGCATTGGTGTCGGAGCAGATGGTTCTCTCAATAGTCTCAATATCGATTATCAGGAGATAGAGAATTGGCCGTCAAGCGATAAAGTGATTAGCGACGAACAGGCGAAAACGCTGTTGAAGGATGCACTTAGCCTAAAGCTTATGTACATGAATCCAACACAAAATGAAAAAAGGAACCAGTATGATCTAATCTATGTGCCTGTGTTTAAAGGAGATATGTATAGTTATCTGGATGCCAATACAGGAAAATGGAATAACCTATTTGATGCGGATCAATCAATTGCAATTTCGCATCCTTGGGCAGAAGCAGAGCTGAATTATCTACTGAATTCGAAAGTGCTGGATGTAAAAGATGTGGAAAAGTTTAATGCAGATGCGCCTGTTTCAAAAGGAGAAGCATTGAAGGTGCTTGTGAATTCGCTTACCTACTTCCATCATGGTGACTATTTCTTTGGTCAAGAGGAGCCGACTCAAACATTCGATAATATAGGTGTTAAGCACCCTTTGTATTCTGTAGTTGAACATGCAGTCGAAGCGGGGATTATTAATCCGGATAAGAAATTTGATGCGGACTCGTCGATAACAAGAGAAGAATTGGCAGTTTGGTATGTACGAGTTCTTGGACTTGAGCAAGCGGCTAAGGATAGTAGTATGTATAAACTAAGCTTTGACGATACTGAAAAAATTGAAACTGACAAAAAAGGGTATGTGGCGGTCGCCAACTCAATGGGATTATTGAAAACGGAGAAAAATTTATTCAATCCAAAACAGGAAGTATCATACGCAGAATTAGCAGTCTCCACAATTCGTCTTGCTCATGCAATGGTCGATTTAGGAAGAGATTTACACTAAGCTGTTTGAGTGATGCTGTCCAATCAATCCTTAAAATAAAACAAGTGACAAAAGCAATTTGGCTTTTGTCACTTGTTTTCATAAGAATTTCTTTTTTGGACACCCTAACAAAAATGAAAATTTAGTTTGGGGTGAACAAAATGCTGATTGAAAGATCATCTGCTTGGCAAGAAGCCTTCATTGAACGACTGGAAAACCGTGAGCAATGGGATAGTTGGACATTGTATAAGATGAGTTATGATATTTCCAAAAACAATTTAATTACCGATTTTAAAGGGCTGCAGTCACTTAAATACTTACCGAATGTAACACCGCTTGCTCATCAATTGGAAGTGGCAGAACGAGTCATTGAGGAAATGAATGGGAAAGCAATTTTAGCTGATGAGGTAGGGCTAGGAAAAACAATCGAAGCGGGATTAATCTTAAAAGAGTACCTCATTCGCGGTCTTGTTAAAAAAGCACTTATCTTGGTTCCGGCATCGCTTGCCAATCAATGGGTAGAGGAGCTGCAGCTGAAATTTCATATCCCAGCGATGCTTTATAGAAAGAATTTTGATTTGGATTATCTGGATGTTGTAGTTATGAGCATGGATACTGCTAAACGAAGTCCTCATAAAGAGAAAATTTATGCGCAGGATTATGATTTAATCATTGTGGATGAGGCACATAAATTAAAGAATCATAAAACAATCAGTTATACGTTTGTGCAGAATCTAAAGAAGAAGTTTTGTTTGCTATTGACGGCAACGCCTATTCAAAATGATGTTTTTGAATTGTTCTACCTCATCACTTTATTGAAGCAAGGGCATCTGGGATCCTACGAGACCTTTAAATCTACGTTTTCCGCAAATAAACGAGATGTGGAGCAGGATAGTTTCTTGAATGAATTGGTTAACCAAGTAATGGTTAGAAATAGACGGCAGGATACAGGGATTGAATGGACAAATCGTCAAGTTCAAGTAATCCCGGTTGAGTTTACAGACAAAGAACGAGAAGCCTACGAACTTATTTCGGGGTTAAAAGATGTGTCTTCCGTATTTTCTGGTGCTTTTTCAACCATTACTCTGCAGAGGGAAATGTGTAGCAGTCAGGAAGCTACTCTTGGTACTTTGAAGAAACTCAGCGCGGATTGCAGAAGTACGGACGAAATAGCATATGTGAATGAAGTAATTCAGCAACTGGGGAATCTATCGGTTCATTCGAAAGCGGAAAAAGCAGTGGATCTTATTATAAAGGCGAATGACAAGGTCATCCTTTTCACTGAATATCGGGCTACCCAAATGTACTTGTGTGAGTATTTTCATTCGAAAGGCATTTCGAGTGTCTTATTTAATGGTAAATTAAGCAAAAACAGCCGAGAGTGGATTAAGCACCTATTCAAGCAAAATGCCCAAGTGTTAATTGCGACTGAGTCGGGAGCAGAAGGAATTAACCTTCAGTTTTGCCATCATGTCATTAATTATGACTTACCTTGGAATCCGATGAAGTTAGAGCAAAGGATCGGACGTGTTCATCGTCTGGGACAAGAGCATGATGTGCACATATATAATTTAGCGATTCAAGATACGATCGAGGATCATATATTGGGAGTGCTTCAAGGGAAAATAGAGGTTTTTGAAAAGGTCGTTGGGCAGCTCGACGATATTTTAAAGACCACTAAGAAATCAGAGGAGGATGTACATGTATCCGCAACAAATCCACGGATATCTAAGACAATTCTTCAATGAAAATAATTGCCCGATTGTCAATGGAAATGAACACTATATGACTGTCCAGTTAACGGTGGAGATGGATAAAAAGATTATGAACCGTCCATTTTATTGGAGATATATAGAAAGTGTTAATGAGACGCCTAATCCGGCACAAATTACGCTTATCACGAATATTCAACAGCTAAATGAAGGAGTTAAAGGTGAAGTGGTGCATTTAGGTTCACCTCGCCTTCATCAATTATTTCAAGTAACGAAGGATATGGGTTCATATGTGAAGATGTATGAGCAGCTCCAAACAAGACAAGGCGAACAAGCAGTTTTGACGCCATGGTTGAGTGTAAATTATAAAATTTCATTTAGAAGTCAACAAACGAAAGAGGCTCTTCATTCGTTAGGCATCAACTTGATGACAGGAGCTGTTTTCCAGGAATTCCAGGGGAAACTGAACAATTTGAACTTGGCAATGGAGCCGCCTGAAAATGTTTTTAACTTACCGTATATCATTACTCCTGTCCGAGCTTTGGATCGGTTAGATGCTGTAATCGATAGGATTGTTGGAGAAGAAGATCGAAACTGGGCAGTGGAATCGAAGAAGAGATGGCAAAAGGATCAAGCGGTATTGGATTATTTTTATGAAGGACAAGATGTTAAACCAGAATGTTATGAGATTGAAAAACAGGCGATGGAAGAACGATTTAAACCTCGTATTACAATTGAGATAGTCAATGGAGGATTGTTTTATCTACGTAATTAATTCGTTTGGAATTAGAGTTTCAGGAGTATGAAAATAGCGGGGACATGAAAGGCGGTACGCGCTTTTTATGTCCCCGCTGTTATGTAGTCTACAATCATTCACTCGGCAGCGTCACTGAAGAATCCATAACCCATCGGTGCTCAATTTCTTCAAAGATTGTTTCTATTGAACAGGCAAGGTTTTTTACAGGAATATTCACTTGGGCATCGACTAAGCCTCTGTTAGCCCCATTCAACAATCTTTTTGCCCCGCTCGTTCGATTAATGATCAACTTAGGATCGTATGTAACAATGCCGAGAAATGTTTGTCCGGAAAAAGTGTATAGGTTGAATTCTTTTATGTCCTCCCACTTCACCAATCCGGCAGCTAAGTAACTAGAGCGATCAATAATACCTTCAACCGAAATAATTAACGCTGGTCTTCTGTTTAGGAGTTCTTTTAAATAAAATATGCCACACCAGCCAAAGAACAGCAATGTTATGACACCGACGATTCCTATCCAAATTGGAGCTTCGCCATATATGAAAAGAAGTGTGAAAATAGTGCCGAGTAATACAAATACAATAGATAAGAAACTTAACATTAGCATTCTAGAACGCTTCGGATAGATAATAAATTCCTCCATATGCAACCCTCCTCAGTTAAAGATTATCACTTTGTATTCTAAGTTGCACGGATGATAGTAGGGTACAGCATCCCAGAATATTGGGGAGCCAGGTTCTCAAACCTTTACATATCTTAACATGTTGTTTAAACGACCTTAACAATCTCTCATTATACTTGTCCTTGGAAGTACAAAAATAGGAGGTCGTGTAATCGTGAGAAAAAAGTTTTTGAAGAGAGCTCTACCGATTGCTGTTGTTTCTAGTATCTTGATTGGAGGAATGGTTGGAGAAATTTCTAATCCTAGCGTTCAAGCCGTAGAAATAGCCGAAAAAGATCCGGAAATCAAAAATGTGATCTTCTTGATTGGTGACGGAATGGGTACCTCTTATACGTCTGCATATCGCTACTTTAAGGATGATCCTAGTACGCCGTATGTGGAGCGAACGGAATTTGACAAATACCTAGTAGGTCAGCAAATGACTTATCCAGACGATCCGAAGCAAACTATTACCGATTCTGCCGCTGCTGCGACTGCTATGTCGGCAGGGATTAAAACATATAATAACGCAATTGCTGTCGATAAAGATAAGAAAAGAGTGAAAACAGTTCTTGAAGCAGCAAAAGAAGCTGGAAAGTCTACTGGACTAGTAGCCACTTCTGAACTTGCCCATGCGACACCTGCTGCATTCGGTGCGCATAATGAGAGTCGTAAAAACATGGATGCGATTGCAGATGACTATTATAATGAAATGATCAACGGTGAGCACACAGTAGATGTACTTCTAGGTGGCGGTAAAACAAACTTTGTTCGTTCGGATATTGATTTGACAAAGTCTTTTCAAAAGGACGGCTATAGTTATGTTACGAATACATCAGAATTACGAGCGGATGATAACGAGCAAGTTCTTGGTTTATTTGCGGATGGCGGGCTTGATAAAATGATTGACCGCAGAGAAACTACACCGTCTTTGGAAGAAATGACACAAGCGGCGATTGATCGATTAAGTAAAAACGAGAATGGATTTTTCATGATGGTCGAAGGAAGTCAGATTGACTGGGCGGGTCATGCAAATGATGTCGTAGGAGCAATGAGTGAAATGGAAGACTTCGAAAAGGCATTTAAAGCAGCAATTGATTTTGCTAAAGAGGATAAGCATACTCTGGTCGTTGCCACTGCAGACCATTCAACAGGTGGTTTTTCTATTGGAGCAGACGGAGCATCTAACTGGCTGGTTGACACTGTAGCTTCAGTCAAACGAACGCCTGCCTTCATTGCGGATCAAATCTTGAAAAGTGGAAAAGTAGAGGAAAGTCTCAAGCTGTATATTGATCAAGAATTGTTTCCATTAACAGATGACGAAGTCAAGTCCGTTGAAAACGCAGAAAAGAACAGCGAGGACATCGAGATCGCGATTAAAAAGGTTATCGACAAGCGCTCCTATACTGGCTGGACGACTGGCGGTCATACTGGGGAAGACGTTCTAGTCTATGCATACGGTCCATCAAGCGAAAACTTTGCAGGCCTCTTAGATAATACAGATCATGCCAAACTGATTTTTGATATAATTGAAGGGGAAAACTAGTAGATTGATCACGCTATAAACTAACCAAAAGAAGTGAAAAAAACCCATCCAATTTGAGGAGATATCTCAAGGATGGGTTATTTTGTTTGAAAATCTCCTTTAGGGGACACCGACTTGCCAGGAAATTTTGATTATATCTCCATATAGGATAAAATAGGATCTTAATTGAAATTGAATATCTGTATGATGAAAAATGAGGTGGGTTCCGTGTTCACGATTATGCTGATCGAAGATGATCAAACATTATTTCAAGAAGTAAAAGAACGCCTAACACAATGGTCTTATAAGGTGGCAGGCGTGACCAACTTTTCAAATGTTCTCCAGGAATTTACGGAAATTAAACCGGATTTAGTTATCATCGATATCCAGCTGCCAAAGTTTGATGGTTTTCATTGGTGCCGAATGATCCGCTCGCATTCAAATGTGCCTATTATATTTTTATCGTCAAGAGACCACCCGACGGATATGGTGATGTCCATGCAGCTTGGTGCGGATGATTTTGTGCAAAAGCCTTTTCATTTTGATGTCCTGATTGCGAAAATCCAAGCTACTTTGCGCCGTGTTTATAATTATAATACCGAGCAACCGCTTGAATTAAAGACTTGGTGCGGCGCGACGATTGATTTTATTAAAGGGACTGTCTCAAATGAAACCGGATTAATCGAACTCACGAAAAATGAACTCTTTATTTTGAAATTACTTGTTGAACGAAAGAATGAAATTGTAACGCGCGACGAATTAATCACGAGTTTATGGGATGATGAACGATTTGTAAGTGATAATACGTTAACGGTCAATATTAACCGATTGCGAAAAAGGCTTGCTGAAATCGGTTTGGGTGAAGTAATTGAAACAAAAGTTGGTCAAGGTTATATGGCAAAGGAAGAATCATCGATATGATACGATATTTCATAAAAGAAAGGGTCAGCTGGATTCTGTTCTTTTTGTTTTTTCAGCTCCTGGTTTTATTGATGGGCTTCTTAGATGTGAGTATCCCTTTTCAATCTGTGGGATACATTGTATTTTTATCTTGTTTGTTCTTCTTCATATTTCTCATCGTGCGCTACTATAAAGAAACTCGGTTTTATCATGAATTAAAACGTCATAACCAATCATTCGATTTGACGACAGTGCCTCACGCCAACAGTCCTTTTGAAGAGATCGTTTCTGAAATGATTTCCGAGCAAAATACCACATATAAAAGTCAGCTGAATGAATTGCGAGTTAGCGTGGAGCAAGAGAAGGATGAGATACTCAACTGGATCCACGAAGTGAAGACACCATTAACGACGATGCAGTTAATGATTGATCGTATAACGGATCAACCACTCCGTTCTCAAATAATGTATGAGTGGCTTAGAGTCCATTTGTTGCTTGATCAGCAATTACATCAAAAACGCATTCCCTTCATTCAAAATGATTTATATATAGAGAAGACGGATTTACAAATATTGATCTTTCAGGAGATAAAGTCATTAAAATTATGGTGTGTGCAGAAGGGGATCGGTTTTGATGTGAACTTAGAAATAAAAGAAGTTCTTACGGATGCTAAATGGCTTGGTTTTATCGTCCGACAGCTTTTAACAAACGCTGTGAAGTACAGCGAGGCTTCTGATATCCGAATCCACAGCTTCGTTGAAAACGGCAACAAGAAACTCTCTATACAAGATTTTGGACGCGGCATTGATGCAAGAGATCTTCCACGGATATTCGATAAAGGTTTTACTAGCACGCTGAACCATCACGATCACGCCGCGACGGGGATGGGATTGTATTTAACAAAGTTAGTGGCAGAGTCACTACATCTTGATCTTCAAGTCCAATCCAAAATAGGAGAAGGCACTGTGATTACGTTAACGTTTCCACAAGAAAATGAATTCGTGCGTTTAAGCATGTGACGAGAATGTCACATGCTTTTTATGATTGTCATGTCAAACACAGGAGAAAGATGGATGGAATGATTAGAATATAAAGTATAGAAGGAGTGAGGAATATGGTAATTCTCGAAGCAACAAAAATCCATAAAACATATGGCAATAAATTTAATAAGCAAGAAGTATTGCGGGCGTTAGACTTACAAGTGCATAAAGGTGAATTCGTCAGTATTATGGGGGCATCCGGCTCAGGCAAAACCACGTTACTCAACGTACTATCATCTATTGACCGGGTCAGCCAAGGGACAATTACAATTGAAGGCCAAAACTTCAATCAAATGAAAGAGAAGCAACTTGCAGAATTTCGAAAACATCATTTAGGTTTCATTTTTCAAGACTATAACTTACTGGATACACTAACCGTTAAAGAAAATATTCTTCTTCCGTTATCCATTAAAAAGGTCTCGAAAAAATTGGCGAACGATAAATTTCGTGCAGTCGCTCAGGATCTAGGTATTTTAGAAATCGAAAATAAATATCCAAATGAAATTTCGGGAGGTCAGAAACAACGAACTTCTGCAGCCCGTGCATTTATTCATGATCCAAGTATTATCTTTGCGGATGAACCAACGGGCGCGCTGGATTCAAAAGCGGCTTCCGATCTGCTGAACAAGTTGAGTGACTTAAATGCAAAACGAAACACATCCATCGTTATGGTGACACATGATCCTGTTGCTGCGAGCTTTAGTGAACGAGTGATTTTTATAAAGGATGGGCAGGTCTATACCCAACTAAATAAGGGCGAGCAAAATAGAAGTGACTTTTTTAATGATATTATTAAAACCCAAGGCGTTTTAGGTGGGGTTAAACATGAAGCTTAACCAACTCATTTACCGTAATACAAAGAAAAATTTAAAGCATTATTACTTGTACATCTTTGCGCTCGTTTTTAGTGTTGGTTTATACTTTGCATTTGTAACGTTACAATACGATCCTGCGTTAAATGAAACAAAAGGAACGATTAAAGGGGCGGCAGCCATTAAAGCGGGCTCTGTTTTATTGGTTGGTATCGTTTCGGTTTTTCTGTTATACGCGAACAATTTGTTTATCAAAAGACGCAGTAAAGAGATCGGATTATTCCAATTGGTTGGGATGACGAAGGGTATGATCTTCCGTATTCTTAGTGTGGAAAACTTATTCCTATATGTAGGATCGCTTATACTCGGTGTATTGCTCGGATTCTCAATGTCTCGTTTGTTAATGATCATTCTTTTTAAAGTAACGGGTGTGGAGGATGTCGCGACATTACACTTTTCGCAACAAGCATTATTCCAAACATTGGTTGTATTTTCAGTGATCTATGTGTTAATTTTAATCATGAATTATATTTTTATAAGAAGACAGAGTATACTATCGTTGTTTCGGGTTGCATCTGTTACACAGCAACGCGTACAAAAAATGACGCCATTCCAAGCAATTATCGGAATTTTTGGGATCGCACTCATTTTATTTGGTTATTATTTATCATCTAAAATGTTCAGCAGTACGTTTTTAGGTAGTCAATTGTATATGGTTATGATTACCATACTAGCTTCAGTTATTTTAGGAACCTATCTATTTTATAAGGGATCCGTCAGTTTTATTTTTAATTTAATTCGCAAACAAAAAGGCGGCTATTTGAATGTGAAGGATGTCTTGTCACTTTCCTCCATTATGTTCAGAATGAAATCCAATTCCTTTTTGCTGACTGTCATTACGGCATTATCTGCACTTGCGATTTCATTGCTGTCTTTAAGTTATATTTCGTATTATTCAGCCGAGAAATCGGCAAAAGAAAACATTCCGCATGATTTTTCCATTCCGAATGCAAAGCATGCAGAGCAATTTACAAATGCACTTGCAGAAGAGGGAATTGACTATACCGAGACCTATATCGATTTAGTAAGGGTTAACACGGATTTATCCGACATTTTATCCATGCCGGAAGATTCAGAGTTTGGCTTTCAAGCCAGCAACACGGATATGATTGTCATAAGCGATCAGGCGGTACCTGAATTACATGTTGAAGAAGCAGAGGTATTTTTCGTCAATCAACAGGATTTTACGAAGAAATTGCTGAACTTTCAAGAAAGTGGGCAAGTCGGGTTTTCAAATGCGGAGACCGTGTATGATCTAACATTCAAAGGGTTTAAAGATGTATCGATATTATCTTCTAGACTTTCCTACGCTTTTCCGGTCGCTGTAGTAAACCAAAAAATATTTGAAAAAATGAAGGCTGAACAGGATCCGGCATTGAAATCTGAGTTTCCTGAGTATGTCGGAATAAACATTGTGGACAAAAAAGAAATCGAGAAGGCAGATTCGATTTTCAATGAGTTGGAATTGAATATATGGGCTGGTTATGAATCGAGATATGAGGCTAGCATTAGCCAGAAACAAAACATGGGGTTAATTATGTTCATTGTTGGCTTTCTAGGGCTGGCGTTTCTCGTTACATCTGGTTGCATTCTTTACTTTAAACAAATGGACGAAAGTGAAGATGAAAAGGCTAACTATACGATTCTTCGGAAGTTGGGCTTTACGCAAGCAGATTTAATCAAAGGGATACAAAGAAAACAACTTTTCAATTTCGGCATTCCGCTTATTGTAGGCTTGTGTCATAGCTATTTTGCTGTGAAATCTGGTTGGTTCTTCTTTGGGACAGAGCTGGCAACACCGACAGTTATTGTCATGCTGATCTACACAGGATTGTATTCGATCTTTGGTATCCTCTCCGTGTTGAATTATAAACGTATTATTAAAGATGCTTTATAAAAACGTGCAATTTCAGCAAAACAACAAGCTATCGTAGCGAATCCAAAAAAGGATTTTCCTCGATAGCTTGTTTTCAATTTAGAGCAATTTCGTCGACTTCTTCTGGTATAGGAATACCCCGATAAATACAAGGAATTCAGATGCTGGAATAGCTAACCAAATGCCATTTAAACCAAAAATTCTTGGTAAAATCAACAAGAAAATCAGCATTACGATAATTTCCCTAGAAGCTGTTATCCATGTTGCCATCCGAACATTGCCAACTGATTGGTAATACGTCATCATGACGAAGTTCGTTCCCGTAAATAAGTACGCGATAAAGAATAGATTAATTCCTGTACTTGCTAACTCTCTTACGCTTTGCGGAAAATCACCAAAGATGGAAACGATAGGGCCCGCAGCGAATTGTCCGATAAGGAAAAAGACAGCTCCTGCTAATACCACAGTCATCGTCGCTTTTTTTATCGTTTCCTTTTGTCGTTCAAGATTGCCGGCTCCGTGATAATAACTGATAAGCGGCTGGATGGCGCCACCCATTCCGAGGAACAGCATCAACATGACACTGTGAACATAATTTAGAATGGAAAAAGCGGCGACGCCATCTGTGCCAGCTGTTCGTTCAAATGCGATATTATGCGAAATCGTAAAAACAGAGATCCCTAATTCGGATAAGAAGCTTGGAAAACCAATGACTATAATGGCTGCGAATAATTTTCTATTAAATGAAAAACGAATGAGCTTTAAATTATTCGTTTTCTTAAAAAAATGGCTGGACAGTACGAGCATTCCTAAGAATGAAGCAATAATCGTAGCGAAAGCAGCGCCGGATACACCAAAGTCAAAAATAAAGAGAAAAATGTAATTTAGCACAATGTTGACGACAGACGTTACAATTAAACCCGCCATAGAAAGATTTGGTGCACCGTCATTTCGAACGAATATGCTAAACGTATTTTCTACTGTAAAAATAAAGCCGAATAACAAAATGACAAATAAATAATCCGATACATAAGGAAATGTAGTAGAATTGGCACCCAGTACATAGGCAAGTGGATTACGGAAAATAAAGGCCGCCAGTCCAATCAGCAATGTAAATACGAAAATAGATAAAATGGCGTGCGTGAAGATTGTGCGGGCCTCATCAATCTTTTTTGCTCCCATTGCCATGGAATATTTCGTTGCTGCACCGATACCTATCCAAAGTGAAATCGCGAAGAAGATCGTATAAACGGGAGCCGCAATGCCGACTCCCGCTAACGCTTCCGCTCCTAATCGATTACCGACCATGATTCCATCCGCGACGATATTAATCGCCATCAACAACATTCCGATTGTAGATGGAATTAAATAACGTAGAAAGATACGTCCAACTGACTCGGTATCTAATTGATTCAGTTTAGGTGAAGGTGAACTCATTTTAAAGGACTCCTTTTTAAGTCAAGTTCCATTATGAGGCAGGGAAATTCACCAAGGTTGTCTATCTTTCCGTTTAATACAAAACCGAATTTTTCATATAACCGCTGTGCTTTCGTATTGTCCGGATAGATACTCAAATAGATCATTTCACAATCATATTTTTTCTGCATTTCTATCAGCAAATGTTTGAGAAATCGACTGGCATACCCCTTACCTTGATGGTTGTGATCGATCATGAAACGATCCAGCCATACATCATTTGTCGTTTTGTCCCGGCCGTGCATCGCATAACCGATTAATTCTTCTTCATCATATAGTCCAACTGATTTCCATTCAGGTTCAAATTTGGATTGAGCTAAGGAAAAAGCATTGCTCTCAATAAAGTTCTTTTGGTCGTCATTTACTGATAAATAGGCGATATCCTCCCAATTTTCAGTAGTTACCTCACGTATGTGGAGGCTCATAATTCCATCTCGCTTTCAAAGTTGTTGTAAAACATTAAAACTATTTTTGTTTTATTAGTTTATTTTGGCATAAAAAATCCGTGTGTGTACAATCTCACTTAGGATTTTTTGTAATGAAGCCGAATAGCAGAATATCTACTATTGAGTCCAATGCTTCTGTGACTGTTATGCTGTTTTCATAGAAAAATTGTCGATCCATTGTAGAGTTTGTAGCGTCAATAATCAATTTCATCAGTAATGAAACATTTTGTTCCACAATGAGTCCTTCCCGAATGCCTTGTTCAATCAATTTGCGCAAATCATCCCACTCATTCAGTGCAGCGTTGACGCGTTCCCATTGCGTAGGGTGTGACTTCCTCATCTGATCAAGAATTTGCCAGTTGTAAAAGTCATTATATTTCGGAATCACAGTGATCACTTTCTTAATCTTTTCTAAAAGTGATAATTCTGGATCTTGTATAATCATCTCAGTCTTTTCATCAAATTCGTTTAAAGTAGAATCAATGATAGCATCCAAAATATCGGTTTTAGAAGAAAAGTGTTCATACAATGTGCGCTTGCTAATCCCGAGTCGTTTCGCCAGGTCATCCATCGTAAACTTCATGCTTTTCTCATGAACTTCCTCGAGAAATCCTTTCATAATCCGAGCTCTCATTTATCCTCCTCCTGTCTTTATCTGTAAGTTTGAAAACTTTAAAAACAAATATAGTTTTATTGGTACTCTCAGTATAAAGCGTATTTAGGAGGAAATCAAGGGATATAGTTTGTAAACTTTATCCTGTGAATTATAAAATCTGAAACTAAACATCAAAAAACAGCTAGAGTAAAAAACTCCAGCCGTTTAATTATCAAGCATTCATGCTAGCTTGTTTCGCTTCAACAAGCTGACCACCATTCTTCAAATATTTCTCTACACCTTCAGCCGCACGATATCCAAGCGCTCCAATCGTAGCAGTCGGGTGATGTCCTGCGAATTGAGGAAATGCTGAGCCACCAACGACAAACAGGTTTTCCATTTCCCACATTTGTAAGTAGTTATTTACCGCGGAAGTTGCTGGATCAGCTCCCATAATAACACCGCCCGCGTAGTGGCCTCCGTCGTAGATATGGTCGAATTCATCGGGTATAGAATCTGGGTTGACGATGTCTGCGCCCATTTCTTTTACGATTTCCGTACATTTTTCAACACCAAACTTCGCAATATTGCGATCTTGATCTGTGTATCGGTTCGTGACACGCAATAATGGATCGCCAAATTCGTCTTTATACGTCGGATCTAAGTCAAGATAATTATGCCACCAAGACATAATTGCTGGTGTGTACCAGACTCTCATGTAGCGATTTGTATAGAAAACGGAATTTTTCTTGAACTCTGGGCCCCAGCTTGGCGTATCATCTGGGACATTATTGGTTGCGATCGCTCCGTGTCCGTATTGACGGAATTCGATTCCACCGCCATTAATGAAATCTAAATTGGTATGATCAAAATTGTCCCCTGCGAAGTCACTCATCGTGCCGCCTAAAGCACCTGCTCCCATGTAGAGGTTGAATTTCTTTTCCTTAAAAAATCCTCTTGCACCTTGGAATGTTATATTCATTTGACCGTTAAAATTCCGTCCAATAGTTCCTTTGCGCGTCTTCGGGTCATATTGTTGACCGATTTTCGATAGCATCAGCAGTCGATTGTTTGTAAAGGAGAATGCTCCAAGCACCACGACATCAGCTGGTTGCTCAAATTCTTCACCAGTGAGTGTATCCGTATACATAACTCCTGTAGCTTTCCCACCACTATGTAGGACGCGGCGTACAAGCGAATTTGTTCTGAATTCACAATTGTTTTTGATGGCGGTTGGAATAACAGTGGCTAAAGGATCTGACTTGGCTGAGAAGTCACAACCATATTGTGTACAGAAGGAACAGAACATACAAGCATTCAATGTTTCTCCGTCAGGATTCGTATACGCCTGAGACAAGTTTGCGGATGCGACTTGGTAAGGGTGATAACCCATTTTTTTTGTAGTTTCCTTAAACAATCGTACAGCAGGTGATTCTTTCATTGGAGGATTGGGATAGTCGCTTGAGCGTTTGTCGCCGAGCGGATCTGGTTCTCCGGAAATACCGGCTGTCTTTTCCCAGCGGTCATAATAAGGTTCCATTTCATCATAGGTAATGCCCCAATCCTGAATGGTCATGCCCTCAGGAATTTTATTCTTACCATACCGCTCGATTGTCTTAGAACGAATTTCAAAGTCGTATGCTCTCCAGCGATAGGTGGCACCTGCCCAGTGGACACTTCCGCCCCCAAGGTCTGTACCCGCCATCATTTCTTTTCGTGTGCGGACGGGAAGTGCGGTATCTTCCATTGTAACGCGCGATGTAATGGTTTCAGGGGCTAGATTTTGCATCATTTCATAACGGTTTGTATAGCGAAGCTCATCTTTCACTCCGATATAGTCTGCGCGGTCCACTTTTTTACCGCGTTCTAATGTAACCACTTTATATCCGGCTTTCGCCAGTTCAGCGGACACGATACCGCCAGCCCAACCACTGCCGACGACTACAACATCCACTTTTTCTAATTTCTTCGCCATATGCTTCCCTCCAATTATCAGTGTCCGTGTTCGTCTTCGTTTCCTTGGTAACTACGTAAGCTTTCAGGCTTCATCACAATGAATTCGTCTTTATCAATGTCGGCAGTATAGCTCATGCGGGGGCCAGGGTACTCCTTCATCCGCCAACCGTCCATATTGCGATTACCGCCATAGACCGGGTCTGCATATGCGCCTTCTATTGTTGTTTGAAGTAAGAGGTTAAAGAATGTATTGGAATTAACGCCATTCATATTCGCTTTACCTTCGTCGAAAAGTTGAAGTATTTCATCTTGTTGATCAGGTTCTAAATCTTTGAATTTCGTTTTGAATTTTTCTTGAGAAGTCTGCTCGATGGCACGGATACCTTCTGTAAAAATTTCTGCCCTAGTCATCTTCGTTTGATATCTTGGTGTAGGAGCCGGAACTTGTGTATCCGCATTCGGACCTTGTTTGTTTTGGTCCCGATCTTTATTTTCATAGTTCTCTACAGCTGCTGTTTGAGGGAAAGGACCATGCATGTATTCTTTTGCATTTGTTCCCCACTCGCTCGTCAGTTGTCGATCAATAAAATAAGGAATGCCAAGTTCAATTGCGCCGGGGCCTAAATCATCTTTAGGAAAGATTCGTTCCGTTGCTGCGGATAAGATATCAAAGTCTTCCCCGCGACTAAAAAATGTCCGAGCTTCCGTTACAATGTGGGTCGCGTTCTTGGTTCCAGTTTCGGGTTTTTGTAACTGGTTGGTCAATAACCCTCCGAATAATGAACCGCCGACTAGACCACCTGCTAAGAATCCGGTATTCTTCATGAAATTTCGGCGACTAATTCCTTTTTGAGTAGTCTCAGGTTGTTGTGGTTCTGTCACATTTCTCTCCTCCTCTTATATGTGGACTTCACAATTTTTCCAACCCACTATTTGTCATCTTGTGGTGATGTGCTAGAAATTATACACATTTGCCTAAAGAAAGCTTATTAATTTCGAGATAAAACTATTTATTATACTTCGAATTATTTAAAGCTCTTGATGTACTGGTAGTAATGTATGTACAAATTAAAAATTACTGAAATCACTAGGCGGGACCTAGTGATTTCAGGATAGTAATTTTTATTGTTGTGAAAAATACGTAGAACGTTTCAATTAATTCGTTGCTTTGTCGTCCCCATCTTCTTCGTCTTTCACATCCATATCCGTATCGATGTCAGCGTCTGGTTCCATATCTACATCAGTGTCAGGGTTATCTTCCGGCACTACGACAGGTTCATCTACGTTTCCGTCGCCGTCTTCTGGCACGACGACAGGCTCATCTACGTTTACATCATTGTCGTTAACGTCAGGTTCGTCATCACCGCAGGCACTTAAGATTCCGACAGATAATAAAGCGGCTGCTCCAACTTTAATAAAGTTTTTATTTAAATTCATAATTAATTTCCTCCTCTAGTTTGGTTGATTCGCTTACCTATCTAATGGATAACCGATTTTTATTTTTGTAAACATGCAACGTTGAAAATTAGTTCAATCCGATTATGGAATTGGCTTCTTGAAACAAGTCGAGGGAATAATAAAGGAGATGAAGAGTAAGTGATCTTTAGGTATAAAAAAGTTACGTGTGACGCGGCTAAGAGCGAGTTGAAAAGTTCATGGATATCAAAATGTTCCTATATTTGAAGACTGACAAATTAGTACTCAAAAGGGATTTAGTATAGGCTGAAGAATGTATTGAAAACTTATTTTTAATAATTGATATAGACGAATAGGTGGTATAGCATGGTATGTAAAAATACAAAAACGAGGTGTAATATGCCAATTATTCAAGTGCAAGTTTTGGAAGGAAGAAGCGATGAACAAATTAAAGGGTTAATTGAAGATATTACGGGAGCAGCTGTAGACAATCTTGAAGTGAGACCAGAACAAGTACGGGTTATTGTGACAGAGGTGGCGGATACGAAATGGGGGGCAGGTGGTTTGACAATGAAAGAAATTAAACAGAAGCGAGAATTATAAGGAGAAGGTTGACGATCAATCTGAAGCCGTATGATAGAAAAGCGAACTTGCCTAATTGTGGCGGTTCGCTTTTTTACATGATATATAATCCATCCACATACATATCAGTTAAGGTTTTCGCGATTTCTTCAATAGAAGCCGTGTTCTTTTTATGTACTACTTCCCACTGATAGTTTTCATTGGCGAAAAACCAAAAGCGAGCAACCAAGTTAGCTTGCAAATCTGTACGAGCTAAACCTTGTGATTGGGAGTATGTAATATCCCTCGTAATATAATGAATATTCGTTTCGCGTATTTCATTCCACTTCGAGTCCACAGTCGAAGACAGACCGATTGCTTCCGAGAAAACTTTCATAATTTGGTGATTTTCATTTGCCATATTTAAAAATAGAAGGACTTGCTTATGAATCAAAGTTTTCGCTTCCTGTTTGGTGGCAGGAGCGAACGGAGTATTTGCCATGTCAAGGAACTCTTGCATCACGTCTTCAATCAGACTAGTTAAAATTTCATCTTTTCCTTTAAAGTAAACGTAAGCGGTGCCGTATCCTGTGCCGGCCCTCTTGATAATTTGTGTGATAGTCGTTTTTTCAAAGCCATTCTCATAGAAAAGTTCTTTAGATGCTTCGAGCAAACGCTTTTTTGTTGCAATGGACCTCAAATTTCGCCCATCTGTGATTTCTTCTCGTGTCATCAGCCTTTCTCCTTTCGTGTTTAATTGTACTCATTGTAACGTACAGTACGCTTTCCTACAATGAAGTGTGTTTTAATTTCACCTACTGAAATTCACACAAAAAGATATTGACACTGTGTCAACTAAACAATAGTATTAAGTAAATTCAGATAATTGGAGGCGTATAAGATGAGTAAAACAGAAGTGATTTCGAAAGAAAAAGCTAGAGAATTCGACAAACAAGATGAATTTCAGCAATACCGAGATGAATTCTTTTTACAGCAAGAACAAATTTATATGGATGGTAACTCGCTTGGACTAATGTCAAAACGAGCGGAGACCAAAGTAAATGAACTAATGGAATCATGGAAGGTATTAGCTATCCAAGGCTGGACAAAAGGAAATTACCCTTGGTTCTACTTACCAGAAAAATTGAGTGAAATGTGTGCCCCTCTCATTGGAGCGGAAAGCAAGGAAGTTATGATATGTGGTTCGACAACGAGTAATATACATCAGTTAGTTTCTACTTTCTATAAACCAAACGGCAAAAAAACAAAAATTTTGGCAGATGAACTTACATTCCCATCAGATATTTATGCGCTCCAAAGTCAGATTAAACTACAGGGCTACAATCCCGATGAACACTTGATTCGTATAAAGAGTCGGGATGGAAGGATGATAGAAGAGGATGACATAATTTCAAAAATGACTGATGAGGTAGCTTTGATTTTCTTGCCGACAGTACTATATCGAAGCGGACAATTATTGGATATTGAACGATTGACGAAGGAAGCCCATAAACGAGGTATTAAGATTGGATTCGATGCATGTCATTCAATTGGCGCAGTACCTCACAAATTTAGTGATTGGGGAGTGGATTTTGCTGTCTGGTGTAATTATAAATATTTGAACGGCGGACCAGGCTCTGTAGCAGGTTTGTATGTAAATAAGAAACATTTTGGTATTGAGCCAGGGTTAACAGGTTGGTATAGCTCAAAAAAAGATAAGCAATTTGACATGAGCCACACATTGGAAGTAGAAGAATCAGCTGGAGCTTTCCAGGTTGGAACATCTCACATCCTCAGTTTAGCTCCAATTATTGCTTCCTTGGAACTCTTTGCCGAAGCAAATATTGAAAAAGTACGTGAGAAGTCTCTTCAGATAACTCGCTTTATGATGGAATTAGTCGAACAAGAGTTGGAAGGACTGGGCTATTATATTGGAAATCCAATGGAGGATGGACGACGTGGCGGGCATGTTTGTCTAGAGCACGATGAGGCTATTCGGATTTGTAAGGCTCTCGTTGAAGAGGGAGTCATCCCTGATAATCGCCCCCCGAATATTATCCGACTAGCACCAATTGCTTTTTACACCTCCTATGAAGAAGTTTTCGACACGGTGCAAACACTCAAAAGGATTGTTCTTGAAAAACGATATGAACAGTATGGTAAAGAACGTAATGTAGTGTCTTAAAAAATAAGGGGGAAAAGCGATGGGGAAGAAGGAAACAGATTTCCAAGATATTATTGAAAGAGAAAAAGGGTTAAATCGCAGTCTGACAACTGGACAGCTTACAATGATCGCAATAGGCGGAGCGATTGGGACAGGTTTGTTTCTCGGTAGCGGGTTGGCTATTGGCTTAGCCGGACCAAGTGTTATTGTGAGTTATGCAATTGGTGCGTTAATTGCTTTACTGCTGATGGGATGTCTTTCGGAAATGACAGTGGCCCATCCTGTGACAGGTTCATTTGGAGCCTATGCGGAAAAGTATATTAATCCTTGGGCGGGGTTCACGGTCCGTTATTCTTATTGGTTTAGCCTGGTGTGTGCGATTGGGACAGAAGTTACCGCTGTAGCTGTGTATATGAAATATTGGTTTCCCACAGTTCCTGCCATCGTCTGGATCGTATTGTTTGCTGCAATATTGATGTATGTAAATGCAACAACCGTAAAGCTGTTTGGAATTGTGGAATATTGGTTTTCTTTAATTAAGGTTGTTGCGATAACTGGATTTATTATATTAGCTGTCTACGTCATAGTTGGAGCGGATCAAACTTCATCTATTGGAATCCATAACTACGTGGCAGAGGGTGGCTTTTTTCCAAATGGTTTTTATGGTATGTGGATTGCTGTTTTCATATCACTATTTAGCTATCTAAGTATTGAAATGATCGCAGTAAGTGCTGGAGAAGCAAAAGACCCTGAAAAAGCAGTTCCAATCGCTTTACGATCGGCTGTTGTTCGTTTGATCGTTTTTTATTTAATTACATTGTCTTTAATGCTAATGATCGTGCCGTGGAATATGGCCGGTGCAGATAAAAGTCCTTTTGTAAAGGTAATGGAGATTGTTAACATACCGGGTGCTGCCGCCATTATGAATTTTGTTGTGTTGATTGCTGCACTTTCTGCTATGAATAGCCAATTATATATATCAACACGAATGATGTTCTCCTTATCACGCGGTGGGTACGCTCCAAAAATACTAGGAAAGCTAAATAAAAAGTCGGTACCATCTATAGCTTTATTTGTTTCTGTTATTGGAATTGTATTTGCTACATTTTTTACCATAGTAAAACCTGACACGGCATTCGTTACAATGATTTCATTATCAAGCTTTGGAGCTATGTTTGCATGGTTTATGATTTTTATTACACACTTATTTTTCCGGAAAAATTGGAATGAAACCAAAGGAAGGAAATTACCAGTTAGAATGATAGGTTATCCATACCTGACTATATTTGGGGCTGGATTATTAGCTAGTGTTGTATTGTCAACGTGGTTCTCGCCTGACTTTAAAGCGACCCTTTTATTAGGTTTTCCATGGTTACTTTTCATTACAATTTGTTATTTTATCTGGAAACGAACAATCGGGAAGCGAGTTATTGTTCAGACTGAATTGGATGAAAAAGCAGATTAATAGAAGGGCTGTTAGACTGGTTGTTTTCTATGTATAGATATATCAATAAGTAAAATAACACTCGATGTTACGAATGAACATCGAGTGTTATTTTGCGGGAGATTAATTATTAAAATTCTTATGTTTAAAAAAGCTTTTTTGTGAACTGATATTCTGGCAATTTGTAAATTTGTTAAATAAGTTTCATATTATGAAATTTATAACTTGTTAACTTGCTTTAAGATTCGTATAATTTAGATTACT
Organism: Sporosarcina aquimarina; assembly: GCF_019748715.1. GTDB lineage: Bacteria > Bacillota > Bacilli > Bacillales_A > Planococcaceae > Sporosarcina > Sporosarcina newyorkensis. The sequence continues at coordinate 108,841 of NZ_JACLBZ010000039.1, forward strand.
ACATAAACGAAGTTCACTCCTAAGGATAAGCAAAAAAGTGTATGTTACTTAGCAGACACTCAACGGATATGGGGATAATTACAATTTCTTTTCACTTTGTATGAAAGCGTTTACAACCGTAGATTGTCAAACAGCTATAAATCTAGTAAGAGAGGAGAACATAACGTGATAGAATCTGTCAAAAAGGCTTGTTATATTATCAGTTGTTTTTCTAGTGAGGAACCGGTTTTAGGAAATGCCGAGATAGCCGGTAAACTTGGCATGAGCCCTAGTACGACACATCATTTAATCAGTACACTGTGCAATGAAGGTGTATTGATGAGGGACAAGGATAGACGATATCGTTTGGGGTGGAAATTGCTGGAGTGGAATAACAACGTCATGTTTCAACAAGATATTTATGATAAGGCTATTCCGCTTGTAAAAGACTTGATAAGCAGATTCATAGGCACTGCTCATATCGGAATGTTTGACAAAGGGGAAGTTGTATTTGTCTTGAAAATATCATCTCAAGAAGCTTCGCCTATCCACACATACATTGGGTCTCGAAAGCCTGCTTATGCTACGAGTACAGGAAAAGTGTTGTTGGCCTATAACAATGACTACTTGAAAGAAACCATTGAACGAGGGCTTTCTCAACAAGCTCCAAATACGATTACAAATATCGAAAAGCTGAAAGAGGATTTGAAGAAAGTAAGAGACGTAGGCTATTCAATTAGTAATAATGAAAATTCAACAGGTACGTACGCTATTGCGGCGCCTATTTTATCATATTCAGGTAAAACGATTGCTGCAGTTAATCTAGCTGGGCCGGTATCTTACATGCAAGGAAGCAACCAACACATGATTAGACAGAGTGTAATTAAGACGGCCGATTCTATATCTAAAGAACTAGGTTATATTGAAGTTTAATTATTACCATAGAATCCTTTAAAGGGGTGATGAACACCAGAACAATTTATCTATTCTAGCCACACAGAAAAGGGTATAGTTTTCGATTAAATTTACCGAATAGTCTGATTAATAATCAGGAAAGAGAAAAGGGGAGTTAATACATGACAAGAAAAAGAGGTATGTATTTTTTTATTATGACAATTGTTGCAGCGTTGTTTCTAAGTGCATGTGGTAAAGACAGTGATGAGGCGAAAGCAGATAACCCAGGTAAGGAAGGAGAAGCTGGGCAGACATACAACTTTAAACTCGCTCATATTGCACCACCCGATCATATTTGGAATGAGACGGCTCAAAAGTTTGCCGAGGAACTAGAAGAACGTTCAGATGGTCGAATGAAAATGGAGTTATATCCAGGTGGACAACTCGGTGGAGAGCCGGATATGGTACAACAGCTTGAAACGGGTTCATTGGATTTCGGATTTATTACGACTGCTTTTTTAACATCTAGATCAGATGCTTTCAGTGGTTGGTTTGCACCTTATTTATTTGATTCCTACGAAGCAGCTTACGAGGCAAAGGATTCTGATATTGCAAAGAAGATTTTAGCAACACTTGATGATCAAGGCTTACGCGCAAAAGATTATTTCTTCTCCGGAAACCGTACGATGATGTTCAGAGAGAAAGTTGAAACACCTGCAGATATTAAAGGCCTTACTTTACGTGTCACACCAAGTCCCGCGTTACAAGATTGGTATCGTCTATTAGACGCTAATCCAGAGTCTATCTCATTGCCAGATGTATACCAAGCTGCACAAACAGGTGTCATTGATGGAATGGAAATGGATTTGGATGCAGCAGTTACATCTAATTTTAATGAAGTAACCGGGTTTGGCGCATTGACGAACCATATGGTATGGCCTTCTGTAATGATTGCGAGCGGAAAGGTATTTGATGCGATGCCGGAAGAAGATCAAAAAATTATTGAAGAAGCAATGGCTGCGGCTTCTGAATTTGGAACGATGAAGCGTTCTTCTTTAGAAGAAGAGTATATGAATACTTTAAAAGACAGAGGAATGGAATTATATGAAATGGACGAGTCTTTGTTCGACCCATTCAAAGAAGAGTATGATGAACAATACAAAGCAAAGGATCCATTGATTAAAGAATTTATCGAAACGTTCCGTAAATAGGAGGAATGCGCAGTATGAACAAGCTGAGCAGCTGGGTAGAAACGCTTGAAAAGTTTATGGCGATGATCTTAATTGCTGCAATGACGATTATTATTGCAGTCGCTGTATTATTTCGCTACTTTCTAAACGCCCCTATATTTTGGGCAAGTGAGGCAAGTATCTTCATCATGGCATGGGTCACATTTCTTGGAGGGAGTTTGGGACTTAAATATAGGTCCCAAGCTTCTGTTACCTTTTTGGTCGATCGGTTTTCGGAGAAGGGAAAAAGATATTTAGAGATGGTTTCTTATATAATTATTCTCGTTTTTATTGGGATTTTACTATATTTAAGTTATCAATGGCTATTCTCCGTTACTCATCAAACCTCATCTTCCATGCGAATTCCTATGTGGATTCCATATGCATCGGTTCCAGTAGGCCTAAGTTTTGCATTCATTCATTTATTAACCCATCTTGTGAATTTGTTTAAGACAAAGGAACAAGGGGGGCAAACGACATGATGATCATTGTTATTGCGCTATTTTTATTATTTCTAGTGATCGGCATTCCGATATCTCTAGTGCTAGCAATTACTTCTATTAGTTATTTACTTCTTTCAAATTTAACTACGCTGATGAGTTCAGCCCCACAGAAAATGTTTTCGGGCATCGATAATTTTGGTCTGTTAGCCATCCCGCTATTTATGTTGGCGGGAGAATTAATGAATGGCGGAGGAATCACGACACGCCTCGTGTCTTTTGCCAGAGTGTTGATCGGTCATTATCGTGGTGGATTGGCGTATGTCACGGTTATTGCGAATATGTTTTTAGCTTCTATACTAGGGTCTGCCAATGCACAGGCTGCGATGATGAGTAAAGTTATGGTGCCTGAAATGGAAAAAGAAGGATATCGACGTGATTTCTCTGCAGCAATCACATTAGCCTCTTCTATAGTGGCGCCGGTTATTCCACCTAGTATGTTGTTTATCATTTATGGAACATTAACAGGTGCGTCTATTGCCGATTTGTTTATGGCTGGAGTGATTCCAGGTATATTGCTCGGGGTTGGTTTCATTATCGTAATTGGGATCATGAATCAAAAACAGCAATTTCCTAAAAGTGAAAAAGCAACTTTTCAAATGATTGTGAAGTCGCTTTTGCGAGTGCTACCCGCAATGTTAATTCCTTTTACAATAATTTTTGGGATACTCGGCGGTGTATTTACGCCTACTGAATCAGCTGCCATCGCATGCGTAATCGCATTTGTTATTGGGCTGGCTTATCGGGAGCTAAAGTTGAAAGATATGCCGGAAATTTTGGTGAATACGGTTGTAAATACAGCAACGATCTCATTCTTAATCGTGACAGCTAATTTATTTGGTTTTATAATTGCATATGAACAAATTCCTCAATTGGTAGCTAATTCAATGCTTGGTTTGTCAGAAAACCCATTAATCTTTTTGCTTTTAGTTAATATCTTTTTGTTATTGATTGGTACTGTATTAGATGGAATTGCGGCGTTGATTATTTTAATACCTGTCATGCTTCCGCTACTTGCTACATACCAGATTGATCCCGTGCATTTCGGAGTCATCGTATGTATTAACTTAACAATCGGTCTTCTTACTCCGCCAGTAGGCACAGGACTTTTCATCGTGTCGTCCATCGCCAAGGTGAAATTTGAAGATCTTATTAAATCGATTATGCCGTTCTTGGCTATGGCGATCCTTGTGTTGCTCATTTTGACTTATTGGGAAGATGCTGCGTTATGGATACCTAGTTTGTATAAAGAATAAAACGTTTAGAGAACTCTCTAAACGTTTTTTTAATTTTTTTTATTAAATATTCTCGCTATTTCATACCGTGAAATATGAATATTGTGACAAGGAGTTGTATTCGGTATATTACAAGTACGTTAAGTGAAGTGAAAGCTTCTGGAGTGAGGAAAGATCCCTTGGGATTCGTAGTAGGCTTCTTTAATAAGTCGGAATGAAAGGGCTTACAATCATTACTCTTACGGTCTTCATGCATCAATGAATTAGTCATTATCATACTATCACCATATAGGAGGAATACAAAATGGGTATTAGAACAGGCGCAGATTATATGAAAGCGGTAAAGTCACGGCAACCAGAAGTATACTTGGGAGGTCGACGTATTACAAACCTGGCTGATGAACCAGTCTTCAAGCAACCTATCAAAGAAATGGCCAGACTTTATGATATGCAACACGACCCAAAGTACCAAAATGATATTACGCATGTTTGTGAAGAAACGGGTGAGAGAGTAAACAATGCATTTATCATTCCTAGAAATGGAGAAGATTTACAAGCCCGTAGACGAGTTTTTGAAGTATGGGCAGAAGCCACATTTGGTTTGATGGGGCGAACTCCAGACTTCTTGGCAACTGTAGTAACAGGGATGGCAACGAATGATTGGTTCTTTAGACAGTATGGAGATCGTTGGGGTGATAACATTGTGAACTATTATAAATATATCCGTGATAACGATTTGTTCTTGACACATGCAATTATCAATCCGCAGAATGACCGCAGCAAGGCTTCAAATGAACAAGAAGATGAATTTACCCATTTAGGAGTCGTACGTGAAACGGAGGAAGGTTTAATCGTTCGCGGGTCCAAGATGCTGGCTACTCTTGCACCTGTCACTGACGAGGTAATCATTTATTCGTACCCAAGTTTCAAACCTGGGGATGAAAAGTATGCGATTTCGTTTGCACTCCCTATTGATACCCCAGGGCTTCGTATGTATTGCCGGGAAGAAACTCAAAACGGTGAGCGTTCTACATGGGATCATCCACTAGCCAGCCGGTTCGAAGAGATGGATGCAGTGCTAGTGTTCCATGATGTGCTTGTACCATGGGAACGTGTATTCATCAACCAAAACGTAGAAGCTGGTAACTTATTGTATCCTAAAACAGGCATCAACTTGCAGCCTTCTCATCAGTCAGCTGTGCGCGGCTTAACAAAGATTTCATTTGCAACAGAGGTTGCTTGTTCAGTTGCTGATGCAGTAGGAGTCGACGGATTCTTGAATGTACAAAACCAATTATCCGAGCTGATTCAAGGGGCAGAAACAATCCGTGCATTAGTGCGGGTGGCGGAGTATGAGTATGTTATGACCCCGCACGGCGAGGCCGTTCCTGCTATTGTGCCATTAGAAACGATTCGAGGTATTCTACCGACACTCTACCCACGTGCTATGGAAATACTGCAGACTATCGGTGCGGGCGGATTGCTAATGTCTCCAACAGGAGCTGATTTTGCTAATCCGGAAACAGCAGAAGATATGGAGAAATACTACGGTGGACGTTCAGGAGTATCAGCTGAGCAACGTGTACGACTCTTTAAGTTAGCTTGGGATCTATGTGGCGAAGCATTCGGTCAACGTCTCGTTCAATATGAGCGCTACTATTCTGGCGATCCGGTTCGCAAATTGGGTATGTTCTATAATACGCATAAGCGTAATAACCCATCCTATGAAATGGTAGACAAAGCATTGAGAGATTCTTTGGAAATGGCAAAGGATACAGTTGCCAATTAATGAGGATATAAGTGAGAAAAGCATTATCAGGTAAGAGGTTTTACTTTGATAATGCTTTTTCGTTTATTATTATGGTAATATGAATACTTAGAAAAGTGAATCTAGTAGTTAGATACAATGAAGTAGAAGTGTGCTTATGCTATAATTTTTATGGATTAATATAAAAAGAAAAATTTTTAGGGAGAGATCATGATGAATAAAGAAGAAAAACAGCAAGTCTTTAAAGATATTATGGGGAATTACCCAACAGGGGTAACAGTTGTTACCACTACTACAGGAGATGGAGTACCTGTCGGTTTGACAGTTAACTCATTTGCATCTGTTTCCCTTGATCCACTTATGTTACTTTGGTCCATTGATCATAGAGTTTCTTCGTTGAAAGAGTTCACGGAAGGTGGAAAGTTTGCAGTACATGTATTGGCTGGCGAACAATCTGAACTTTGTAAAACATTTGCAAGCAGACACGAAGATCGTTTCAGTACATGTAATTGGCATCAATCAGAAAATGGGCTACCTATTATCGAAGGTGCTTTCGGCGTGTTTGAGTGTAAAACGTTCAAAGCGATTGAGGCTGGCGATCATACCGTCTTGATTGGCGAAGTAGTAGACCTGAAAGTCGATAGCTCAAAAGATCCGATGCTGTATCACCGAAGAGTATTTGGTTCTATACCGGCAGAGTTTTATACAGCGAAATAAAGGATTTATAGACCTTAGTTTTTGATTGAATACCACCGTAAGCAGTATAGACAACGACGTCTGTACTGCTTATTCATATTTTACGACTCGATAGGTATTGTTGAATATTAGTTAATAAAACTTTTGGATTACTTAAAATAACTATTTACAATAACTTTAATATTCGACACACTAAATTCGACAAGAAAGTACTCAGTGTTCCTGTGCATTCATCAATTTAGCATTGGGTGGTCTTTAAAAGAAGACAAACCATAGCTGTCAAGCCATCGCTCTTTTGAGAGGTGGCTTGACAGCTATGGTTTTTTTATGTGCTTTTTTGATTTGGGGTTATGGATGTTTTGGAGCCAATAAGAAGTTTCGCATTTATTATTCCTAGCTTTTCTTTCGTATGGTGACATAATGTGCGTCTGTTATAAAAAGACAAAGCGGTCTATTAAAAACATTCTAACTATTTCACATGATGAAATAACAATGTGGAATTTTGTATGCGTTTTCATTATAGTGGGAGTACAACAAATAGAGTAAGAGAGGGTGTTGTATTTGCCTTGATTCTGCACTAGTGAAAGTACAAAACAGTTTTATCCGTTTTGCGAAAAATAATAAATTAAAATAATGGAGGGTTTCAAATGACAAATTCTACAATTAAAAAACTTAAGGCATTTAATCTATTACAGTGGATCGAAGATAATAAAAATGAGTTAAAGCCACCTGTCAACAACAAAGTTTTATGGGAAGACTCAGAGTTTATTTGTATGATTTTAGGCGGACCGAACAGAAGACGTGATTTTCATGTGGACCCTTCTGAAGAATTTTTCTACCAAATTAAAGGCAGTTGCTATGTAGAGGTTATTAATTTCGAAGGAAAGCGCGAAGTAGTAGAAGTAAAAGAAGGGGAAGTATTTATGCTTCCAGCTATGATGCCACACTCTCCTCATCGCGTAGCGGATACGTATGGACTGGTGATCGAGCGTAAACGAGACGAGGGAGAACTCGAAGATTTCGTTTGGTTCTGTGAAAACTGTGATCAGCAAATGCATAAAAAGACGGTTCAGCTGACAAATATTGAAACACAGGTTAAAGGTGCAATCGAGGAGTTTAATAGTAGCGAAGAGCTTCGTACATGTGATAATTGCGGTCACGTAATGTCTGAAGAAGTAGGTTTGTGGAAATGAGAGTAGACTTTCATACACATATCATTCCTGAAGATATCCCTAATTTCGTTGAGAAATTCGGTGGAGGTCGTTGGCCTACTTTAGAAAAAACTTGCTCTTGCGGCGCGAATATTATGGTCGAAGGCAAGGTGTTTAGAGAAGTGACGGATCAAGTTTGGAGTCCTGAAAAGCGCATTGAGGATATGGATGCGGAAGGTGTAGATATTCAAGTTCTCTCTCCCATTCCTGTAACGTTTTCTTATTGGGCAGATGGGCAACAAGCAGAAGAAATGTCTAAAATACAAAATGATTTTATTGCTGAAACTGTAAAGAAGTATCCAGATCGTTTTATCGGGCTGGGCACGGTTCCTTTACAAGACGTTGAAGTTTCAATCCGTGAAATGGAAAGATGCGTCAAAGACCTTGGTTTAAAAGGCATAGAAATCGGTACGAATATCAATGGGAAGAATTTGGATGATCCAGATTTTACAAAGTTCTTTGAAATGGCAGAGAAGTGGGAAGTTCCGTTGTTTGTTCATCCGTGGGAAACGCTCGGTAAAGAAAGAATGCCACGACATAATTTTATGTACACAGTCGGCATGCCAAGTGAAACAGCCTTAGCTGCTGCCAGCTTGATTAATGGAGGCGTAATGGAAAAGTTCCCTCGATTGAAAGTGTGTTTTGCACACGGAGGAGGCTCTTTCCCATATATCTTGCCACGTCTGGATCAGGGGTGGAAAGTTTGGCCTCATTTGAGACAAACAACTGAACTGCCTAGTTACTATGCAAAGAACTTCTATTTCGATTCTTTGAACTACGATCCTTTAAATCTTAATTATTTAATTGATCGTTTCGGTTATGAAAAAATTGTAATGGGTTCAGATTATCCATTCTTATTACGCGAAATTCCTCCAGGGAAAGTTGTCGACGAAACGGTTAATTTAACTGATGAACAAAGAGAAGCGATTCTAGGGAGAAACGCATTGGAGTTCTTAAACATATCAGTAAAGGAAGAGATGAAAAAATGACACCTGAAGAAAAACTAAAAGAGTTAGGGTTGGAGTTACCTCCATTACGTCCCTCACTTGGAGATTATGTCCGGTGCGTTCGCACGGGAAATCTATTGTTCACTGCTGGGCAAGGAGTAGATCAGTACCACGGTAAACTGGGAAGAGATTTGACTGTCGAAGAAGGTTACCTGGCAGCTCAGCAATCTATGCTGAATTTGATAAGCGTAGTCAAAGAAGAAATTGGAGAACTAAGTAAGGTAAAGCAATTTGTAAAAGTTCTGGGCATGGTCAATAGTACAGAAGATTTTACAGATCAGCCTAAAGTGATGAACGGTGCTTCCGATTTAATTGGAAAAGTATTTGGTGAAAAGGGTAAGCATGGGCGGTCGGCAGTTGGAATGTCACAGCTCCCTAACAATACAGCAATAGAAATTGAGATGATCATCGAGATCGAAGAGTAGGAGGAAGATCATGGCTAACGAATTAGTAGCAGACAATACGACTGTCCAAGATGCAAAGCTATTTATTGATGGACAGTATGTAGACGCAATTTCAGGAGAAACTTTCGATACAATCAACCCTGCAACCAACCAAAAGCTTGCTACGGTGGCGAAAGGCGGAGAGGAAGACGCCAACCGTGCGATTGAAGCTGCGCATAAAGCGTTCGCAAGCGGCGTTTGGAGCAATATGCCGGTTGAAAAACGTTCCGAAATATTGTGCCGGATGGCTGATTTGATTCTGGAAAAAGTCGAACAACTTGCTTATGTAGAGACGTTGGACGTCGGAAAACCAATTCGCGAAAGCCGCGAATTTGATATCCCGCGTGCTGCATCAAACTTCCGCTTCTTTGCTGAGATGGCGAAGTATATGGTACACGAACATTATGACATGGCTAACCACATGTCCTACGTACAATACGCTCCGGCGGGTGTTACTAGCTTGATCATTCCTTGGAATCTTCCGTTCATGCAAATGACATGGAAAGCATCAGCTGCATTGGCGGCAGGAAATACTGTCGTTATTAAACCGGCTTCCGACACACCTTTAAGTGCAGTTTTGCTTGGTGAAATTGCAAATGAAGCGGGCTTGCCTCCAGGCGTTTTGAATATTATAACAGGTCCTGGAAGTACAGTCGGAACGGTGATGGCGAAGCATCCCTATGTCCAGCGTATCTCGTTTGTAGGTGAATCGGAAACCGGAAAGACTGTTATGCGAAATGCAGCAGAAAACCTAACACCGGTTTCATTGGAGTTAGGTGGAAAGTCAGCAAATATCGTATTCGAAGATGCTGATTTAGACGAAGCGGTGGTAGGATCTATTGAAGCGATCTTCCGTAATCAAGGAGAAATTTGTTTGGCAGGTTCCCGAATTCTTGTACAGGAAGGTATTTATGAGAAGTTTCTTGAAAAGTTTGTTGCCGCAGTAAAAAACATTAAGGTTGGCGATCCAACAGATGAATCTACAGACATGGGCGCTCTTGTGTCAAAAAGTCATTTAAAAGAAGTGGCAGACTATGTGCAAATTGGTCTTGATGAAGGAGCTAAACTTGCTTATGGCGGTAAGATGGTAGAGAGCCTGCCAGAAGGAAACTTCTATGAACCGACTGTCCTGTATGATGTGCATAATAAAATGCGTGTGGCACAGGAGGAAATATTCGGACCAGTGCCTGTGATCATTCCTTTCAAAACAGAAGAAGAAGCAATAGAAATCGCAAACGACTCTATCTATGGTCTGGCGGGAGTTGTCTGGACGAATGATCTACGACGCGGTCAGCGTGTGACATCTCAAGTACACTCCGGTCTATTGTGGGTAAACTGCTGGTACGTCCGTGATTTACGCACTCCATTCGGAGGGGCAAAAGCGAGCGGGATAGGAAGAGAAGGCGGCCGTCACAGTTTTGATTTCTATACCGAAGCGAAGACTATTACGATAAAAAAATAAACGAACAGCGAAAGGTGGCATTGCGCCCGCCTTTTGTTGTTTTAACGCAGGAGGATGGAGTACCGTGTCTACTAAAATTGAAAGTTATGCATCAGAATTATTGGAAGCAGAGAAAACATGTAAAGGGATTGCACCTTTAACGGAAAGAGATAGTTCACTGACAGTAGAAGATGCTTACCATATACAACTCGAAATGGTTAAACAGAAATTGGCCGAGGGAAAGAAAATTATTGGAAAAAAAGTTGGTCTCACAAGTGTAGCAATGCAAAAAATGTTAAATGTTGATGAGCCGGACTATGGCCATTTATATGATGATATGGAATTAAAAAATGAAACTTCTATAAAAGTAAGTACGATGGTGGCACCGAAAGTCGAAGCCGAAATTGGTTTTGTGTTGTCAGAAGATCTGGTAGGTCCCAATGTGACCTATTTAGACGTCATGATGGCAACGAAATATGTGGTCCCTACTATTGAGGTCATCGATAGCCGTGTTGCAGACTGGAATATTAAATTGATTGATACAGTAGCTGACAATGGATCAAGTGCAAAAGTTGTAGTAGGAGACAAACAGACTACGTTGGAAACATTGGATTTGAGAACAAATAGTATGGTGCTTTACAAAAACGATGAGTTAATCGCGACCGGAGCAGGAGCTGCCGCACTTGGTCATCCGGCACACGCTGTTGCTTGGTTGGCGAATAAGCTGCATGATTTTGGCATCACGTTGAAAAAAGACGAATTGATCTTACCGGGGGCGCTATCTGGGGCTGTCGTTGTAGAAGCGGGAGATACGATTAAGGCAGATTTTGGTCCGGTTGGCTCTGTCACCGTGCACTTTGAATAAAGGATAGATGAGAAGAAGGGAGCATGACAATGGAGAAAATTAAAGCAGCCATCATCGGTTCTGGAAATATCGGAACAGATTTAATGTATAAACTAGAACGCAGTGATGTCATTGAGTTAACAGCTGTAATTGGGATCGAACCGGAGTCTGATGGACTAAAACGGGCAAAAGAGAGAGGCTACCAAGCTTTCTCTACTGGTATTCAAGCGATCATCGATCATCCTGAACTTGCGGATATTGTGTTTGATGCTACCTCTGCAAAAGCGCATATTCATCATGCCGAAGTTTTAAAAAAGTTAGGGAAGCTTGCAATTGATTTAACTCCAGCTGCCATAGGACCGTTTTTCTCTCCGGCTGTAAGCTCTGATGAGAAATCACGAGAGTTGGATAATGTCAATATGATTACTTGTGGCGGACAGGCGACGATTCCGATCGTACATGCAGTCAATAAAGTGGCGGACGTTACATATGGAGAAATCGTTGCGACTATTTCAAGTTTAAGTGCAGGTCCGGGTACACGAGCAAATATCGATGAATTTACGATTACAACTCGTCGTGGAATTGAAGAAGTAGGCGGTGCGGATCAAGGAAAAGCACTTATCATTTTAAACCCTGCTGATCCTCCAATCTTAATGCGTGATACGATTTATTGTGAAGTGAAGAATATGGATGAAAAGGCTATACAGGAATCCATCGAAAATATGGTAGAGACTGTCAAGGAGTATGTACCTGGGTACCGGTTAAAGCAAGCACCATTGTTTGAAGGGAACGTTGTCACAGTCTTTGTGGAAGTGGAAGGGGCTGGCGACTATTTCCCTGAGTATGCCGGGAATCTTGATATTATGACGGCAGCTGCGACGCGGGTTGCGGAGGATTTTGCACGGTCGATGCTAGAGAAAAAATCTCTCATCTAATGAGTCGGAAGGAGCAACGTATATGACGAAGAAGCCAATTCAAATTACAGAAGTATGTTTACGAGACGGAAGTCATACGGTAGCACATCAATTTACGGTAGAACAAGTACGAAATGTTACCCGTGCGTTAGATGATGCAGGCATGCATTATATAGAAGTCAGTCACGGAGATGGACTAGGCGGTTCCACTGTCCAGTACGGAAAGTCATTGGTCAATGAAATGGAATTGATCGAAGCAGCCGTAGATGAATGTACGAATTCAAAGGTAGCGGTACTCCTGATTCCGGGTATTGGTACTATGAGCGAACTAAAGCAAGCGCATAAACTAGGCGCGAAACTCGTACGAGTGGCAACTCACTCAACAGAGGCAGACGTTTCTGCACAACATATTAGCCAAGCGCGTGAACTTGGAATGGAAGCGTTAGGTTTTCTGATGATGGCGCATTCTGTGCCTGTGGATAAATTGGTCGAACAAGCGAAACTTATGGAGAGTTACGGCGCACAAGCCGTCTATGTAACCGATTCAGCGGGCGCACTTTTACCTCATCAGGTAAGCGAGCGTATCAAGGCACTGCGCGGTTCATTGGATATTGAAGTCGGATTCCATGCGCACAATAATTTATCTTTAGCTGTTGCGAATACGCTTGCTGCAATCGAAGAAGGTGCTACCCGTATAGATGGAGCGGTGCGTTGTTTAGGAGCAGGAGCTGGCAATACACAAACGGAAGTATTGTTGGCAGTAATGGATCGCATGGGTATGGATGTCGGAATTGATCTTTATAAAATGATGGATCTTGCGGAAGATATTGTAGGCCCGTTAATCCCTGGCACGCAAGAAATAAAAAAAGGGAGTCTTGCTCTTGGCTATGCTGGCGTTTACTCGAGCTTCCTATTGCACTCGGAACGAGCGGCTGCAAGATTTGGTTTAGACCCACGCGATATCTTAATGGAACTCGGTAAAATGAAAGTGGTAGGCGGGCAAGAGGATATGATTCTGGACGTGGCCGCTGAATTGGCGAAGAAGGAGAAAGTGAGGGTATAAACATGACAGTACTTACAGATCGTGAAAAAGAAATTGTTGATTATTTATATACAGCAGAACGTGATGCACGAGAGGTTGTCAAAGTAACCGACAAATATTCGGAGCTGACAATTGAAGAAGCATACGAATTGCAAGATCGTTTATTGGAACGTCGATTGCGGGAAAATAAGACGAAAAATGTAGGCGTGAAACTAGGTCTAACTAGTAAAGCCAAGCAAGTCATGATGGGGGTTGACGAAGCAATCTACGGTTACTTACACGCCGATATGCTGTCAACAGAATGGGAGCCTATCAACTATTCAGATTTGATTCATCCAAAAGTGGAACCTGAAATTGCCTTTTTATTGGGAGCGGACTTGGAGGGTGAAGATGTTACGGCGGAAGATGTAATTAAAGCTACAAAATACGTAGCGCCCGCTTTGGAAGTAATCGATAGCCGATATAAAGACTTTAAATTCACCTTGGTCGATGTTATAGCAGATAACTGTTCATCCATAAAGTTTGTTGTAGGCAGTAAGTGGATTTCTCCAGACTCTATCAATTTAGGGACGATCGGAATGGTTATGTCTAAAAATGGAAAAGTAATGCAAACCGGATCGAGTGCTGCGGTGTTAGGGCATCCAGCAGAAGCGATTGCTTGGTCGGTAAAAGAGTTAAGCAAACGAGGCAAAGGATTGAAAAAGGGAGATATCATTCTTAGCGGGGCGATGTCAGAAGCGATTGCATTTGAATCGGGTGACTCCGTTGTCGCACAATTCGATGGCTTAGGCAGTGTTTCAATGTATTGTAAGTGATCAATAAAAAGAGAGTGTGCTGATTACCAGCCCTCTCTTTTTCATTATAGATGATAAAAGAGATGATGCGCACAGTGAATGTGAAATCTAAAGAACATACATTGCAAATAGCTTGGAAGATGCTGATTTGGCTATTACTGGCTCAAATCATGGTGTCTTTTGTAGGTAGAAGTTTAGCACCTTTGACAATCTTAATCGGTGAAGATTTATCTTTATCTAATACACAAATTGGTTTGCTTCCAGCTGCTCTTTTTCTCGGTCAATCTTTGGCTGCTATTCCTTCTGGTCTGTTAGTGGATCGTTTAGGATCAAAAAAGCAGTTATTCGGTACAATAGCCTTGCTGGGGGTTAGCTTTATCCTCATATCCTTCACTACACAATTCTACTTGTTGTTGATAGTTGTGGTGATCGGGGGCGGGGCGTATGCCGCGATGCATCCAACGACAAATAGGGGAATCTTATATTGGTTTCCCCAGCGCAGCAGAGGGACGGCAATGGGAATAAAACAAATGGGGATTACAGCGGGCTCCGCGTTAGCTGCAATGTTTTTACTGCCATTGGCCAAAGAGCTTGGCTGGCGTCCTGCCTTGTTTATCAGTTGCCTTGTGCTGTTAGCTGTAGGAGTGTTGGTATCCTACCGATATCAAGATCCAGCTGATTCTATGGCAAAAAAAGATGCGCTTTTAACTAAAGGTAAATTTCAAGAAGACTTGCGAAAAATACTGCAAAATAAACAAGTTCTTTTATTGAGTATTAGTGCGATGGGTTTACAAGGCGCACAGCTATGCCTCACTACGTACATTATTTTGTTTGCTTTTGAAAAGCTTGAGATGACACTTATTCTGGCAGGCCTATTACTCGTATTGGCTGAAATAGGCGGCTCTGTTGGCAGGGTGGCTTGGGGAACAATCAGTGATAAGTACTTTGCGGGGAACCGGATGATCATTATGTTCATTGTAACGGTTCTGACAGGGATGTGTGCACTGGTATGTGCTGTGTTATTACCTGCAACTCCACTTATAGTTGTCTTGTGCACAGTCTTCATCTTCGGTTTTTCCATTTCAGGTTATAACGGAGTCTGGATGACAATTATAGTAGAGTTGGTGCAGAAGGAAAATTCGGGTATTGCTACAGGAGTCACTATCACAATCAGCTCTTGGGGTGTGTTAATCATACCTCCACTTTTTGGCTATATTGTAGATATAAGCGGATCCTTTTCAAAAGGTTGGCTATTCATAGCCTCTTTAATGGCAGTTGTCGTTCTGTTACTCAAACAAACAACCAATCATACAGAAGTGAAAGGAGTGGATGAAGTTGTCGACTGAAGAGGTAGTTCAATTACCGAACTTTGCATTCGTTCATTATTGTCATAAAACATACAGAGTTACCAATGAATTGTACCGCTGCATCGATCAGTTCTTTTCTACATACGGCATCGAGAATAGAACTGAAAGACGAAAACATCTTCTATCATTTTTGGAATATAGCAGCATCAAACAAACGGAAAATAAGGAACTGATAAATTGGGGAGGCAAAAGGTTGAAGAGTGAAATGGAGTCGTATTTAGAAGACTCCTTTGTTGTCTTATATATGAGAGAAAAAGCAGGATCTCCCGATTAAACAAAAGCCGCCCGAAAAGTCAGATGAAATGACTTCTCAGACGGCCTTCACATCAAAACTTCAAATGAAAAAACAAGCGCGAAAGTCCCTTCAGGATAATCGCCAAAGCAAACAATACAACGACGATTACTACGATGACTACCGCGATGGTCAGCAACAAGTTACTTGAAATAGCTGTTAGTAAGCCAGGCACAATTAAAATCAAGCCCAACACAGCATACGCAGCTAAAATCCCGGCTAGGAAAAGCCCCACATTACCTTCGTATTTCGACATACTTCTGCACCTCCTTACTGTAAGGTATGTTCCTTACAATAAGGAGGTGTAATGCAATGTACACGACTGCGCCAAAATCCTATTTCTGTATCATCCTAATTTAAGCGAATGAATAAATTGCCCATCGTAAAGCTTGGAGCGATTAGCCGCAGCTCTCACTCTAAAATTCTGTTTTATAGAGGAGTTGGGGAAGTTAAGCTAGTTTATCATCTGGCGTAATATCATTCGGTTCGTGTTCCAAATAATACTTGCCTTTTGTATAGACCGCTATGATAACAGTCAGCAAGGCAGCCAGCAAGGCAGCGAAGAAAGCAGCTGTAGATTGTAGGAAGATGCCCATGTAGCCAGATGCGGCAATCGTGCCGAATGCGCTGGCGGCTATCAATGAAACTACGCCAACAGGATTCCACTTATACAAAAACTCTTGACGTGCTACGTAGTAGGTCGGACCGATTTTTAATAACTTTTTAACAATGAGCGCGTCTGTTACCAAAATAGCAGCCCAAGAGAACAAGAAAACGCCTTGAAATGTCATTACGGTATCTAAGTGATTCACAATTCCGCCAAGCATTAATAAAATGGCTGAAATTGCAGAGACGACAACCCAAAACCGTCGGCCTGGGGTGAAACGGAAAATGTTCTCAAAGAAGTTGGATAGGGAGAGGGAACTACTGTAAATATTTGTGACGTTGATTCGCAATTGCGTCAGCATCGTGAACAATGCACCGCCGATCCCGAGCAATAGAACAATATAGACACCTGGATCTTTCTCTAAGAAGCGAACACCAAACCAAATACCAAGTCCACCCATCACGCCATAACAGAAAATCTGTGGGATAAAGCCTATCGCGATAGAACCGAACTTTCGATCCTCTGGGCGTAAAAAGCGAGCATAATCGGAAGCAAGCAATGCGGTCAGTCCCATAATTCCATTATGCATTCCGATGCAAAATAAAAGTGCTGTCCCACCGAACTGCACACCTTCAGGCATATAAGAGAAAACTGAACCAGTATACAAGGCGGGTTTCATAAATGAAACGACAATCGCGGTGATCAAGAACACGAGGAAAATAGGCATTGACCATTTTTGAAGTTTATCAAGCTGTTCTATTCCAAACCAATTTAGGGGGATAATAATGGTTCCAAACACGACGATTAAGATCCATTTTGGAAAGTCAGGCATGAAATGATGTACGGCCGAGACGAGGATTAATCCTTCGAATGCACAGTACATAATGAAGTTGGAGGCGTAAATTAAAGAAGTCAGAGACGAACCGATATAGCCAAATCCGCCACCGCGTGATAATAAATTAACATTCATGCCGGACTTGGCCGACAAATAGGAAATGACCGTACCGAGAAGTCCCGCCACGATGATGGCATAGATGGCAGAAACAATGGCATTTGGTGCACCGAATTGCAAAGCCATGACGCTTCCCATTTGAAAATAAAAAATGGCAGTTGCAATTCCGAACGTTATGTTCGTTATGCTCAGCCAACTTTTTGTACGATCTTCCAGAGGCACTCGATCCAATGAATAATCTCGGACCACCTCTTCTTTTACCAAATCATTAGGCAACGTTGTTTTTCCCGTTGTCATACACATCAGCTCCTTCTAGTAGTAGTCAACCCCTTCTGCCAGTATTTCTGGCGAATACTCATTCACATACATATGGAATGGTTAACCCGTTCATTAGATGAATTGACACTTTTTAATATTAACAATTACATAATGAAAAAATCAAGTGTATTATGCGTTTTATAATTAATGTGAGTATAAATGTCTATAAATTAATGTTTTAATACGAAAAAGAAGGTGAGTTTTAGAGAAAGATAGGTAATAAAAAATAAATTTTGTTACTGAATTTATGAAAATAGTGGAAACCCACATAGTTTTCATTCGCAGGGGACTCCATCATTCCCTTTTCATAACCCAACGCAAGAAAAGTAAATGATTAGAACGTAGAGAATGGGGAATGACTAAGTGAAAGGATATAATGAGGAGGAATACTTAATGAAACGTTTACTGATCACAACTGTATCTATTATGGCCATCGGTCTTGCAGCATGCGGAAATGATACAAATGAGCCGGTCGTCGATGAAGGAGCTACAACAACTCCGACTGAACAACCTGCAGACACGAATACTGATGGTACGGGAACAACAGATACGACTACAAACGGAACAAAAGATGAAACAGCGAGCGGAACAACTGACGATATGAAAGCTGATATGGACAAGCTTTCTTTCAGAGAGATAGAAGTAGAAATTTCTTATGGTAACGATATTGAATATGAAGCGGAAATTGAGCAGGATAGAAACGAACCCATCAAAGCGAAAGTAGAAGATGAGGTCAATCAAGTCTATTTAAAGGGGCAAGAAGCGTTTGATGATCTTTATCCTAAAGTCGAGCAACTACAGTTGACAAAAGATAGTACGAATGAAGAAACAATCAATCAAGTATTGAAAGCATTTGGGCTGAAATCGGACTATCAAAAGTTTGATGTAGAAATCAAATTTAATGATGGCAGTAAATTAGACATAGAAGAACGTAAATAATAAAAAAGAAGTGTCTCCATATAGTATGGTGTAGTGACCCCTAAAAGTTAGAGTTTTATA
>NZ_JACLBZ010000004.1 GCF_019748715.1 Sporosarcina aquimarina
CCTTGATGATTCCCAAACGGTTATCGAGCCAACTTGCTGAGGTTGCAAGAGGCTGTTTTGGTGTTTGCCCCTTTTCAAAAAGGGGCAAGGTCTTAATCTTTTGGGCTTGATTTTGGGAATGAATTTGCAACCGTTGCGGAAAAACGCAAAGGTGAAAATGTCATTTCTGCACTAGGAAAAAGCAACAGCTGCAAGCGGTGATTTTTTTGCCTTTGACTTTGGGAATCTGGCATGAGCCAGGTTCTTGTTCTGACCCTCGGAGAGCACACCTTTACGAATGTAAAGTATAGTGTGTTATACTTTACATGGAAGTTGACCGAAAACAGGTACACGTTTGTACCTCGTGAATGGAGCTGAAAAATGATGAGCTATGCAGTTTGTAGAATGCAAAAAATGAAGTCCCATGATTTAAAAGGGATTCAATTTCACAATCAAAGAGAGCGGGAAAGTAAGACGAACCCCGATATTGATAAAGACAAATCAAATGAAAATTACGATTTTATAAATGATGGAAATATTGATTATAACGAGCGAGTAAAAGAAATTATTGAATCACAAAAAACGGGTATAAGAAAAACCCGAAAAGATGCGGTACTGGTAAATGAATTGTTGGTGACATCTGGGAGAGAATTTTTTGAGGGACTAGATTCTGCAGAACAAAAAAGATTTTTTGAGGAAAGTTTCAAACTTTTTTCGGAGCGATACGGTGAGCAAAATATCGCTTATGCGACGGTTCATCATGACGAAAAAACACCTCATTTACATATTGGAGTTGTTCCGATGCGTGACGGAAAACTACAAGGAAAGAACGTTTTTAATCGACAGGAATTGATTTGGATTCAAGACAAATTTCCTGAGCATATGCAAAAACTTGGATTTGATTTGGAGCGAGGGGAAAAGGGTTCAAAGCGTGAGCATATCGAAACACAAACGTTTAAAAAACAAACCTTGGAAAAAGAAATTGATTTTCTAGAAAAGGATCTTACTAGCAAAAAAGATGAATTGACTGGATATAGCGAAAGAGTGGAGTCTGATTTAATAGTTCCAGTGAGACGACAAATGAAAAATATTGAAGTGCCGACTGGCGAGAAAGCTCTGTTTGGTTTAGGTAAGGAAATAACAAAGACAGAAAGAAAGCCAACTGAAAATGTAATCATTTTAAGAACAGATTATAAAAAGTTGGTTACTGCTGCTCAAGATAATGAAAAGTTAAAAACACATTTAAAAAATATATTAAATACCGATATGGCGAAAGAAAATATAGGCTTGCGCAAGCAGAATGAAGTAGTGAAAGAGAAATACAATGATCTTGTTCAGAGATTTAATTCAAATATTGAAGATTATAATGAGTTGGTTGAAGAAAATAGGTCGTTAAAAGGTCGTGTGAGCGATTTAAAGGCTGAAATAGGATTAGTTTATAAAAGTGCGAAAGAGTTTTTAAGGGATCGCACAGACAACGTGAGAGCCTTTAAGAAGGTTTTTGGTGAGTTGGTGGACAAGATAAGGGAAAAAACAACTGGAAGCGAATTTGAACGATTACACAAGCGTGAAAAGGCTCGTGAGCGAAATAATGATATGAGTAGATAAAAAAAGAACCTTCGAAGGTTCTTTTTGTTTTTGTCTTTTGGGATTTTGAACTTGATCTTAAAGGATTTTGATCTTGGTTTTGAGCGTAGCGAAAAACGGTTCTTTCTTATCTTGATACTACTAGAAATAACGTCATTATTTTTAGGTTGTTTTTTTAGGATTTAAAACTAGTGTTGGCGAGGGTTTAAGTGGTATTTTACTCTTAAAAATCGGTTGAAAATTTTTTGCATAATAAAAGCCCCTGTGTTAAAGTTTTAATTGACTAAGATCAAAACTAAATAACATGGGGGCTTTTTATATGCGTTTTCAAAATTCTATAGATAATCATAGCACAAATGCACCAAAGGAATCAAATGTATTTTTTGACAAAACAAAAACGGGGAAAACTAGACCGTGGCGAGAAAGAAAGATTGATAGTGTAAGTTATTCTGAACTTTTGTTTATACTAGAATTTAAGAAAGCTGAACGTGTCAAGGATTGCGGTGTTATTTTGCAGTTTAAAGCAAACGATACAGGTCACTTGAAATTATATAAAGCGTGGTTTTGTAAATCCAAACTTTGTTCATTATGCAATTGGAGGAGAGCCATGAAACATTCTGCTCAAAGTAAAACAATCATAACTGAAGTTATGAAGCGAAAACCTAGTTGTCGATGGTTGTTCTTCACCTTTACTGTTAAAAATGTTTATGACGGTGAAGAATTAAATAAAAGTCTTTCTGATATGGCAAGGGGCTTCAGAAAAATGGTCCAATACAAAAAAGTTGATAGTAATTTAATCGGCTTTATGAGGACTACCGAGGTCACGGTCAATAAAAAAGACAACTCCTATAATCAACATATCCATGCAATGATGTGCTTTGAAAGTAGTTATTTTAGAAGCAAAAAAAATTATATTACTCATAAAGAATGGCAAGCGTTTTGGAAAAAGGCTATGAAACTAGACTATGATCCAAATGTTTTTGTTACTGCAATTAAATCTAAAGTTTCTTCTGAACAGGACAAGCAAGCGATTGAAACAGCAGTAAATGAAACTGCTAAATACTCCGTTAAATCTGATGATTATTTAACAGATGACGAGGAACGGAATTTGCAAATCGTTAAGGATTTGGAAGAGGGTTTGTTCCGTAAACGACTGATTTCATACGGTGGATTGTTGAAGGAAATACACAAAGAATTAAATTTAGATGATGCAGAAGATGGCGATTTGGTAAAAGTGAATGAAGAAAATGATGATGAAAAAGAAGATGAAGGCTTTACAGTCACAGCAATGTGGAACTGGAACAGGCAAAATTATTATATAAAAAATGATTGATAAAGGGGTCATGAAAATTGAAGATTAGTAGAAAAGCTGAATCGGAAATCCCCGAATTTTCTAGCCATGAGTTAGCCCGTGAATATTTTAAAAACAGGTATGGAAATCATTTTGTGATGATGAATTCTGAAATGATTGGTGACGAAAAAGTTTATTTTTATAGTTTGATCTTGGACAGAAAAGTTTTTGAAGATGGACAAAAGCAAATGGTGAAAGATGGTTTCATGGTTGACGCATTAAATTTTATGAATAGTTATCAGCCAGTGGAAATTTTTGAAGATGGTCGGATACATATAATTCATTGAAAATTAGAGTGGTTGTTCAACAAACGGGCCATATTGCCGAATAGGGAAGGCATCGAAAAGGGTGATTTTATATGCGTGAAGAAAATGAGATGATAAATCTTTTTAAAAATATTGTTATGAATGATGATACCATCAGATTATCAGTTCTTGAGGGGTCCAGAACGAATAAAAACATTCCTAAAGATGATTTTCAGGATTATGATATTTCCTTTTTTGTAACAAATATGGAATCTTATAAGAAAGATGATCTTTGGCTTGATATATTTGGTGACCTGGTATTTATGCAAAAACCAGAAGATATGGAATTATTCCCATCAGAATTAGGAAATTGGTTTAGTTATATCATGTATTTTAATGATGGCATTAAGGTTGATTTAACTTTAATACCTCTAAATGAACTTGACGATTATTTATCTAATTCAGATGGTTTAGTGGAAATATTGATTGATAAAGATAATCGAATCAATAAAAGAATTGTTCCAAGTGACGAGAAATATTGGATTGAAAAACCATCTGGGCAAGAATTTGATGATTGCTGTAATGAGTTTTGGAGTGTATCGTCTTATGTAGCAAAAGGCCTGCTTAGAAAAGAGTTTTTCTTTGCATTGGATCATTTCAATCAAATTCTTCGTCCTGAACTTTTACGAATGATGTCATGGGAAGTTGGTATAAGAGAAGGATTTAATTTTAGTGTTGGAAAGAACTACAAATTTATTGATAATTATCTTCCTAAAGCTGAGTTAGAGAAGCTGATTGATACATATTCGCAATCTGGTTATATAGAGTCTTGGGAATCCTTTGAGTTATGCCGCGAATTATTTAGGGCTTATTCTAAGAAAGTTGCATCTTCATTAGGTTATAGATATCCCGAGTACGATGAGAAAATGACAAATTTTATTCAAAACAATTATACTAACTAAGTGGGAAGTAACTTTATCCGACAATTACCTTTATAAAGCTATCGGGCGCGATTGTTGAGTAAGGAAAATAAGAAATAAGATACAGAAGATACGAGAGATTGTTCTCGTGTCTTTTTTTATTCAGTGGTTTTTTCCGTTAAAATTTGCAAGGCGACAGCTACTAAATTTTAGTATCTTGCTGAGTATGGCTGTCGGCCAATATCCAGCAACGGAAAAATGGGAATCGTCAAGGGGGAAAGGGTGGAGATTTTTCAGCGTAGCGTTTTGAAAAATACTACCCGTA
>NZ_JACLBZ010000040.1 GCF_019748715.1 Sporosarcina aquimarina
GCGTTCTTAAAGGATTCACTGATAAATGTGGTATATAGGAATATAAGAAGATATTGAAGAAAGGGGATATGCAAGATGAATACATCAAAGACATTTGAAGAAATCAAGCTGATACATAAGGAATTAGATGGGGCGTGTCAGAAGTGTGGGCAAAGATGTGATAAAAGGGTTGTCAGCTTCATTGAAGGGGAAAACGGGGCATCTTTGATGGTGTGCCCTGATTGTTTGCAGGGGAAGGAAAGACCGTTTTTCAAAGCATCTGAAGAAATTGTTTCAAAATGTGTTGTAATAACAGGGTGGGAACGGGCACAAGCTGAAGTGTTTTTGGAGAATATTCCTTTGGGGATTGCACTTGTTGAACATGGGAAGAATTATAGGAAATATTGGAACTGGGATAAATCCAAGGCTATTTTCAGCATTTCCACAGACCACGAAGGAAATATATGTAAGGTTGTTTATTATGCGGAAAAGAGAAAAGAAAATACCTTGAAAATTAAAGGCGTGAAATATTGGGTAGTTGGTAAACGTTTTTTGAAGTTAGACAGTTTAGAAATACCAGACTATTTTATCGAACCGAATACTGAAAAAGTTGCAATAAAAAAAGCTTCTTATAAAGAAAAGGGGAATTTTTCAGGACATAATATTGTTGTTGAACGTGTTAAAAAGGGAAGAGAAGTTTCTCATATAATTGTCGATGGTTACAGCGTGTTTGTTGCTTCCCAAGAATTAGGGCTGAACCGTTTTAATATGCTGGTTGTTTCAGCTACTTCAGCGGAAAACTTTTCTCTATAATTATATTATAGGCAATAACTCGCTACACAGCTTCACACGCCTTCACACACGGCATTTTAATTCTATCCGTGAATATTTGTTAGGTGGAAAGCTAAAACTCCATACAGGGCATTCTGAATGGTTTGGGAAGGGGGTTGATTCTATTGAGAACAAACAAAGGGGAACGGTACAGGGCAGATAACCCTGACAGGGTACGTCCTGAAGATATGGAAAACAGGGAACTACTGGAAGTGTACAGCGGATATGCAAAGCTTCCCCTGTATTCTGATTCTGAAAGTAAGTATGTGGGACAGTTACGGCTGGAAATGCTGAAGCGAATGGATAAGGGAATTGAAAATTAATGTTCAAAATCACCATTTAAAAATAGGTACAAAAAAAATCCCCCTGTGAAGGGGAATCAATAGAAATTAGTGGTAGTTTATACCATCATCAAATCCTTGCTTTTTTTTTGAACTGAAGGAAGGTTATTCGGAACTGGACCGAATTTTATATCCAGTTCTTCAATTCCTCCAAGAACACTAATCACATTCTGATAGGTTCTTGCTTCAATGTTTTTCATACCCGATTCCATTTTGGAAAGCATGGGTTGAGTAATGGAGATACCCTGTAAAGCACAGTTCTTTACCAAGGTGGATTGTGTCCATCCTAATTCCATTCGACGTTTCAGAATTTCCTTGCCTAACCTGACCTGAAGGCTATTAAGGTGTTCAGTAACGCCTGGGACAGTTTGCAAAAGTTCCATAACTTCATTGAAATCTTGGTTATAGTCAGTCATTAAGACCACTCCTTTAAGTATCTTGAAGGATTTGTTTTATACATCATGGCAACAAGTTCTGTTTCATTTATCTTTTGTTGTAATTCGGGTGGATTCTTTTCATCTTTCATTAGTGAACGGACTAAAAACTTATATTGTTCTTGGTCTACATCATCCACGAAAAACAATGCCCTGAAATATAAGGGATTCCAGTTGATACGGAACTCAAAAACAGAAGGTTGTGAAACAGCTTTTTTCACAATATGAAATGTTAATGTTCTGTCAGGTTCCCAAATATGAGGGGCATTCCATCCTAATAAGTAAGCATTGTCCCCCGTTGGAATGTCTATATCTTTGACGTATTCCAACGCTTGGGCAATGTACATCGCCACGGCTTGATAAGCGGTATCACCAGCATTAGCTTTTGCAACAATATCGGCAATATCTTCTTTAACTTCTTTAATTCCTGAAAGGTTAGTTACAAATATTAGTTTACCCATAGTATGACCGCAAAAGATACAAGTTGTCAAACAATTTATACCTTTTGAGATATATCCCCCTTTTATTATACACTCTTTTCTTTGATTATAACCGTACTTCTAAAGAAAAAAATGAAATTGTTCGTTTAGAACTAATTAAATCCCAGTCAGCATAAATGGGCACAAAAAAAGTGCCCTTGCTTCCACTTGTTCAACGGTTTGCAGTCCGTTAAAGAAGCAGTTACAAGGGCACTTTTTTCAAGCCGACCTGAACAAAGAAAGTTTTGCAAGGCTTTCCATGTCCACGGTTTGAAGTAATCTGTACAGCACTACTAAAACTTATTGGGAGGTGGGAAAAGGCAGACAGCACAGCTACCATTTCCCACTAATAGGTGCGTGACGGGGTACATAAGTAAGACGTTTATTTCTGATATGCTTTATATAAAATGTTCTTTGGGTTCTTTACCTTTGCCATTTTACTCATAGGCATTCGGGGCGGTGTAGCATCTTCAGCGGTAAAACCTTCAGATAATACTGAAGCATATGGGCTGAACTTGCTTTGCCTATTAACATCTTGTTTTTGCATGATTTCACACCCCACCTTCTAAATAATCTGTCAGAAGGTCACGCATTCTTTTTGAAGGAATGTACACGCTTATAGGTTGCCCGTGTCGGATTCGGCTTCTAAACAACCACTGAAGCAGTTCAGAAAGGGCAAAGGTATCTTCATCAACCTGTACGCCATGTTTAGAGAAAAAATTCTTTGTTACGGGATTCATGAAACGGTTTGCCAAATAAATACATACAGATTTATCTTGATATTGATTGGTAGCCCTGCTATTTACGGCAACAAATGAATCAGAAAGCCCCACGGGTTGCAGTATGTCTTTAGCTTCTTTGAACGTAGTCCACATAACATCTTCAGCCGTGGTTTTGCATTTGTTACGGTAGAAGTTATAAGCATGATTTTTTATTACTTTTAATACAGCAGTTTGGTTTTTCCTTGTTTTCAGATTCCCCACGCTGAAATCATTCCGCTTGCTTCCCACTTTGTTCATATCGTTTTTATCGGCTGGTGCTGGTGTGTAAATGGTAATGTTGTTTCTGATGTGTGAAAGCTGTTTATTATGCCCCTGCTTATATTCAGTAAGCTGATAAACGCCATCAATTTTAGCAACTGAATGATAAATATAGTTGACTTTGAATAGGTCAAAATATGCCCGTTGTATTTGTCCGTCAAAAAGATATGTCAACAAATAAATATCATCAAAACAGTGGAAAGATTCGGCTGGAAACGTCCAATACAGCACAACGGGTTGACCATCTTCATCTTCATACATCATCAAGTTTCCTGAATTGGCAAGGTTGCGGATTTTAGTGAAATACCCGTCACTGTCATAATCAGGACTATTCCAATGCACAAAGCCCCCATCATCCACTGTTATAATTCCTTCACTGTACAAAAGCTTCAAATCTGATTTTGTATATTCGCTTAATGGGGAAATCACGTTCATGACTTCATCCAAAATCAAAGTATAATTTTCGATTTCTAACAATTCTAACAGTTCAGCATCTACACGCTGGAAAAGTGCGTGAGTTGATGCAATGTCAGCACCTTCAGCAATAAGGCGTTTTATATCTTCCAGCTTTGTTCCTTCATCATTTACAGGCTGAACAAATTCTCTTTTGTCACAACTTGTAATAATTCTGTCCACTTCATCCGTGAACGGTGTAATATAGATGAATTTTTGTCTTGCAGGTGCGTTGTTCATATGCTGGATAGCCCATGAACTTTTCCCACTTCCCATAATACTGTCAATTACTTTTATAGACTTTTTGGTCAAGAATTGTGTTGGCTTTACAAGATTCATTGCCATATCTTCCCTTCAATTGCATGAGTAACATCTAACCCATAAACAACAGATAGGAAGAAAACAGACTTATTTTGTTGTTGAAAAAAATCCTTTACTATTCAAGCTTAGTAAAGGGGTGCTATAAACGTTGATATGACGGGCTTTTCAGCACATTCCCTTAAAGAGAAGAGTATATAAAAAATAAAGATACACTGATACCGTTATTGTTGCTTCGCAAGGGAAGGCAAGCTTCCCCATCATGAAGAAAATGAATTGTATTCTGAAAAGGGGAAGGGGGCTTATTTTCAGAGTAAAGAAGAAGGGGGATTCTTTATTGATGCTTCGAGTGACAACGAGAAGAATGTTTTGACTTGTTACGGTCTAACTTTCAGATGTAGTAAACACCTGTAAACAAACGTAATACAGGCATACCCACTTAAAATAACTAATCAAGTACCGTATGAAGCAGTGAGAAATGTTGTTGCCATTGTAAATGTGTCTGAATTGTGTCTAATAATCAGTAAATTGACTGGTGAAAACGGGTTAAATCTTCCATGTTATGAAGCCCGTGCATGTGAAAGGAAATAGCCTGTCAAGTGTTTTCGCTTTACAATAATAACGATTGTAGCACGTCCTGTATGGCTTTCTAACGGTTTCCTTTGTATTGATTAAGGAAAATAAACAGAACGGCATACAGGGCAATCTGAACAGCCTGATGATGTGCCTGAACATAAAGAAAAGGAACAGGCAGAAGCCCATTCCCTTACAAGTTTAGTGCTATGATGCTTTCCCGTTCTTCTTCTTCAGTCATACCTATATAACGCAATGTTATTTGAGAACTGGAATGATTCAAGATGCCCTGCAATTGTGCAAGATTGTTATGCGTTCTATGATGCCAATAACCAAAGGTTTTCCGCATGGTGTGCGTTCCAATTGAATCTATATCAACCATTTCACCAGCCTTTACAAGTTGCCTGTATGCTTGTGTGGGGCTGATGGGCTTAATGCCTTGCCTACTTGGGAACATCCATTCAGAAGTGTTAGAAGCGATATAGGACTGTATTTCATCATAGATAGCATCAAGGTGAATTGTACGGGGCTTTTTCGTTTTCTTTTCCTGAATCTTAATAGACTTTTTCCCCTTCAAATCTTCAGTTTTCAGCTTTAGTAAGTCGCTGATACGCAACCCCGAATTAATACCAATTGTAAATAATATGTAATCACGTTCACCACACCATTTTTTAAGTGACCATTTCATATCTGCAATGGCTTCCCTTGTTTTTAATGGCTGAACATCTTCAATATGTGTTGTTGTCATTTTCAGAACCCCTTTAAAATCAACCTTTTGAGTGTACGGTTTTTAAACCCTGATACAAGAATACACCCATCTATTCGGGAAGTCAATAGAATAGCTGAAATGAGTGTACAGTTTTATCAAAACCATACACTCGACTTTATGGGTAGGGTGTTCTGAAATAGGGGGCATCTAAAAAGGGGGTGCTTCTTTTATGGGGGGGGGGGGTACTGTTTAAAGGGGGCACTTATTTCAGGGGGGTAGCTTCATAGGGCAGTCATTCCCCACATGCCCACCCACACCCACCAGCCAGCCTATGCAGTGGATGCTGAAGCAACAGCACACACACCACCAACCACCATGCAACCACACCAACAGCAACACAACAGCAGAAGCTTCAGGCGTGCCCGTGCTGGTGTGTATGACAAAGGTATACAAATGTATTCAGGCTTTGTTGTCGTTGCTTGTGTGGCTTGCTGTACAGTCTGATGATGCAATGAAAGAGATTGAACAAGTGAAGTGAATGATGATGCTTGCTGATGATTAGTTGATTAATAATATTCAAATAAACAAATGGCAAAATTCTGATAACGGGGTACACGGGGGACGGGGGTATCAATGCCCCTTCCTAAGCGGTTCTACAATACACACACCATTTTTTACATGCCTGTATTTCCCTGCATCTATCAGCACCAACAGAAACCACTGCACCCACCCAACAACCAGCAGGGGGTATCCATGATTTACTGAATATTATTATTCAAAATCGGCTTTGAAAATTTTGCTACTATTTTTTTAATGCAAATCATTTTCCAAACAATCGGCTGAAGAAACCTTTATTCTTTTCAGCTTCCAAACTTTCAGCTAAAGCTTCAGCGGTTGCCGTTGCCTTATCCACGGCTTTTCTTGATTCTTCCATGCTGATTCTTAATTGAGAAACCTTTTCAGATTCTTGTCTATTTATGATGGTTTTCAATTCCTGAATTTCTTGCTGGAAAGCTTCTTTCATTTCCTTCTTGTCTGCTTCCATTTGTTGGGCAATCCTTTGATTAAACTGAACCTGCATTTCCATCATCTTTTTCATTTCCTGCAATTCCTGATTAATGGAAATTAAGTCTTTTCCTTCTTCAGAATCAACCGTAATGGTGACGGGTACGCCTGAACTGTTCAGGTATTCATCCACGCCTTCTTTCCGCATTCCTTCCCCGTACAACCTTCTAATAGTTTTCAGCGTATCCACGGCAGAAACATGAATTTGGAAGCGATTATGTACTTTTCTATAATTCAAAAACTGTTCATGTTCCTGAAGGTATCGTTTACAGCTATTTTCAGGTATATCCACCAATTCAACCAACTGTTTCAGCGTTAAATAGCTTTCAGACAACTACAAAACCCCCTTAAATCAATGTTCATTCAATGTTTGTTGCCTATCAACCACCCACTCAACAACAAACCCATTATGTATTTTTACCCTAACCATCCACCCAGCAACAAAACAACTGTAAAAATAATCATAACCATACACCCAACAACTGAACAACTATTAGACTTATTCAATATTGCAGGGGGCTTTCCCTTCTTCCTGAATAATTCAGTGGTATTTGTCTTACTTTCACCCCCGTAGTCGCACCCTATATATGACAAGGTAATACAGGGTGAAATGATACAGACCGTGAACCTTGCATGTGCTTATAGTGGTTTCAAGTTCCACTGTATGTAGAATGTTCTCTTCTTCACTGGCTGGAAACGGGCGGTAACCAACGTAAAGTGGATGGGAAAGCTGGCGTGGACTTCGGTTCATGCCTTTTCTCTTTGTAATTTAGTTTTAATTTAAAACCAATCTGAAGGAAGTGAAACAATGAAACCTAAACTTATCGGGCTATGCCGTCACTTTTCAGGCTACTCGCAAAATGAACTGGCTGAAAGATTGGGGCAAAGTCAGTATGCAGTTTCAAAATATGAATCGGGCTTGCTGAAACCTTCACCCGATACCGTGCGAAAAATGAAAGAAATCTTTGCTGAAAATGGTATCGGTATTGAAGAAATTGATTTCTTAAATAATGTAATCAATAAAAAAGTCTGAAGCTGAACAGGGGGAAATGAACATGGGGATTGATACAGCCGTTCAAAATCTGAACTATATTCAGAAAAAGTTGCTGGATGGAAGCTATAAAAAAGATATGCCATTAATGCAGTTTGCTTTGTCGAATGCAATTGAATCTATCAGAAACACGCCTTTCAATTATGTTATACGGCATGGCAATACAAAAGATAAAAAAGGGCACATTTCTTCTTATACAGCGATTGCCCAACGCTATAAAGCAAAGGCATTATGCGACTTGGAAGATTTACAGGGTGAAATGAGTACCCTTTTCAGAGTGAAAAGATGCCTTGTTCTCATTAAAAAGCTACTGGAAACAAACTTTTATAGAAATTATGTTCAGCAGAAAATGGAAAACTTTATTTTTGTGGCAAATAGAAATTTACAAGCAAGCCACCAGCACATTACAAAGATTGAAGTTTGAGGGGGAAGTAAACGTGAATGATGGATTTTCAAAAGTACCTGTTCCAACAAGTCTTTCACCTGAACAAGTACGGCTTGCAAAGCTTTACACAAAGGAAAGACACGAAACAGGAATCACAGTAGGGGCATTTTGTGCCAAGTATAAGAAAAGTACAGCGACATGGACGGAATGGAAAAAACATCCCGACTTTGCAGGCTACTTGATTAGTTTGGGTGGGGCATTGGTGTCAGAAGATGGCTGGAAAACTTATGAAATTGTGAAGAAGAAGATTGAAGCAATGGCAACGGCTGATAAAGCTGGTGTAAAAGAGATTCAGCTTTATCTTCAAACCAATGACCACCTAAGACAAGCCGATTTACAACGGCAAATGAAAGAAATGGGACTTACTGAAGATGGTGCTGAAGTGGATACCCGAACAGTAGAAGAAAAGAAAGCTTCCCTGTTATCGAAATTGAAAGGAACTGATAAAAATGAGTAATCCATTCATTAATATTCTTAAAGGCGTACAGGAACAAGCACAGGCACGGCAGAAGGAAGCGGAACGCAAAGCCGACTTATTGAACCAGCAGGAAAAAGAAGCTGGTGCAGGGCAAGCTGAAGGAACACCTGAAACAATGCAGGAACTTTCACCAGCAGAAATGAATCAGGCTATTCAGGTGCTATCTAAAGCCGTCATGGAATTGACCGCAAAACTTGATGGGAAGGGTGAATAATGTGGGGAAAAATATCAAGCAGATTGTCAGCGATTTACTAAACAAAGTAGATAAGACTTCCAATAATTATGAAACTGCACTTGAAGAAAAACAAGAAACTATTATTCAGCTTCAACTTCAAATGCAAGATGAACAGTTGAAATTGAAAGAATATCACAAAATGGCTGTTCTTAAAGAAGTATCTGAAGCAACCTATGAAGAACAAAAGAAAGTTGTTTCTTCCTTACAAGAAAAGATGGCTTCCCTTCAAAATGAAATTCAATTAATTTCCACTTACAAAACGGAAGATATTGATACTATCCTTTCTAATATTGATGAAGTAAAGCCCGAATTTAATCAAAAGTATTTGGGAGAAATCGAAGTTGTTAAGCAAGAAATTGCCGATGCAAAAAAAGCCTATTTGAACAGACTTTCTGAACTTGGGAAGCAGTATGAAAAAGCCGTTTCTGAAGAAAGCCGATACGAAAACTTCCTTGTAAGTATGGGAAAACAGCCGAGTTCATATTTACCCGATAAAGTCGAAACAATCGGGGGCGGTGCAGTTGTATCGGCTGATGAAGTGCTGAAGTCTTTATGATTTTGAACATTAATATTCACTAACCAAATAATGACCATGTTTAAGCATTGACAAATAACTGTCAGTGCTTTTTTTAATGCCAATTTTTAAATACAAAGGAGATTTTTTATTATGACAGGTATTACATTAACAGAAGCAAGCAAGATGATTCACACACCACTGAAGAAAGGTGTTATTGAAACGATTGCCCGTGAAAGTGCGGTTCTTGAAGTGCTTCCATTCACAAATTTAAACGGAAACGCTTATTCATTCATTCGTGAAGTTTCAGATGGTGGCGTTTCATTCCGTGCAGTCAATGAGGACTACATCACGGAAAACCCTACTTATTCCAATCATGTTGAACGCCTTACATTGTTGGGTAGTAAAGTAGAAGTTGACCGCTTTATTGAACTTACCCAAAACATTCATAATGTACGGGCTGAAGCTACTGCATCAAAGGCACGGGCAATTGCAAATGCCTTCACTGATACGTTTTTCAATGGCGATACAGCAACAAATCCACTTGCTTTTGATGGCTTAAATAAGCGTATTACAGGCAATCAGGTTGTTGATGCAGGTGGGTTTCCTCTACACAGTGGTTTGATTCACCAGCTATTAGATAAGGTGCAGGGTGGGGCGGATATCATTTTCATGAATAAGCAAACACGCCGTAAACTTACAGGACTATTCATGGTACAAAACACTTACATTCAAGCTGGACAAGATGCCTTTGGACGACCACAACAACGCTTTGCAGATGTTCCTATCGGGGTTGTAGAAGATATGTTCATCCCTGATAACAGCATCTATGCAGTGAAGTTTGGTGAAGATGCAGGGCTTGCAGGTATCCAAGCAGGTGAATTGACAGCCGTTGATAATGGATTGCGTGGCACTATGTATGAAACGCTGATTGAATGGTATGTATCTATCATTGATTGCAACCCTAACGGCATGGCACGTTTGAAAGGTATTTCACTGTAAAGCTTCAGTCACTTTACAGCTTATAATACATTCCCAAATTAAAAGCCCTTACTGTTCAGATTGTTGAACGGTAGGGGCTTCTTTTTTTATGTAATTTTATTCTGATTCTGATATTGCCTTCAGCAGGTGTCTGAAGCTTGCAGGGATGTTGTTATAGGGTTGTAAGAACAGTTCAGACTTCTTGCATCCTGATAGGTTTCTAATGAACAATACTTCCACCCAACCACCTTTACAAAAGAAGGGGCATCGGTCAAAGCTGATGCTTCTTTTTTTTATTTAAAAGCAATTGATTATTAATTTTCAAAGTCGGTTTTCAATCTTTCCCGTGTTGATTTTGGCACTGAAGGAAAGAAGAAAAAAGGAAATTCTATAAAATGGGTTTGCCCGTCTTGTGCTTGTTCAGTGAGAAGCACAAAAGAAGTCCGTATTATGTGCATGGATTGCGAACAACCATTTGAGAAAGCAGAATGATAAACCTGAAGCTGGGGCTGGATTCTTCCAGCTTCTTTTTCTGTATAATCATAGCAAGGGGGATGAAGGGGCATGAACGATGAACAGATTAAAAAATGGCGTGATTCCTTGCCTGAATATGAACCGACACCCGAAGATATTGAAGCAATGGAACGGGGAAGGGCAGAGTTTGAACGTGGTGAAGTCTATGATATGGATGAAGTTTTCAAGTCATTAAATGATGAAGATGATGAAGAACAGGAAGCCTGATTGATGGGGCTTCTTTTTTTTATTAAAGAAAGCTATGTCTGTATTTCTTCCCTTTGTTGTTTTTGGGTTAGGTGGGATATAAAACAATAGAAAAGGATGATACAGAATGAACGGTTTAACAATGGATGAAACAAAAAGCGGTAGAAAGTATTTTACAAATGAAGCTGGTGAAGTTGTACAGTTGGAATGCACTTCATGTGGGAAGATTCATGATGCTTCTTCCTTTTCATACCAAAAGAACGGCTTTAATGATAAGCGTTCACACTGTAAAAAATGCGTTAGGGAATACGTGAAAGCATTCAATGAGAAAAAGGAAAAGGAAAAAGCAGATGCAAAAGAAACAATTCTACATAAAGAAGTTTCAAAGCAATTCAATGCTTTTGCCGACAAAGTTCAGATTGATAAAGAAACCTTGTTAGCACTTGCCGTGAAAGAATTAATTGAAAAATATAGCTGATAATAGATGTGAAGTTGGTGCTTAATCGTACCAGCTTCTTTTTTTTATGCCTGAAACAGCTTCAGCCCGTGCCCTATATGGATTCTTCAGCACACAACCATTCACATTTAAAATAATACTTGCATTTTAGTAGTATTAGTTTTAAGCTTACTAATATAGAAAACTTCATACGGTTGCTGGTTCACATCTATCAATAGATTGCAGTGAATGGACGGGAAATAAGCTGTACCAGCATCAACTGAAAGGGTGGATTTATTGCAGATTTACAAGATGAATATAAACAAGCATCAAAAGCTTCTGCTTTACATCTTGAAGGATATGGGTGCTGAAAATGAACCCGTGCCCGTCACGCTGGATAAGCTGGCTGATGTTGCTGGTATGTC
Source organism: Sporosarcina aquimarina (assembly GCF_019748715.1). Taxonomy (GTDB): domain Bacteria; phylum Bacillota; class Bacilli; order Bacillales_A; family Planococcaceae; genus Sporosarcina; species Sporosarcina newyorkensis. Next base: position 11,508 of record NZ_JACLBZ010000040.1, read on the forward strand.
ACGCCTGACAATTCAGAAGCAACTGAAGGAATTGAAAGAAGATAATTTGATTTTGGTAGGGGATGGGAAAGGGAAAGCCCCAAATTCTTACATGTTGAATTTTGATTGAATTGAACATTAATAATCAAAAAATGGACGGTGCTGGAATGAAGAAATTTCTTATGATTGATTTAGGTGCTATCGGAAAGAAATCCGAAAAGCTTCAGGAACTCTTTGATGACTATTCAGAAGAACCAAATGAAAACGGCTGGTTTCTAAAATTTGAGGACGTTACGCAATTGAATCTTGACCTTGTAATTGCCTATACCAACTGTTTTGAAAGCAAAGAAGCGTTTTATGCAGTGCTTGGAAAAAAGCTACTTCCAACAATCTGAAGGGGGTTCACATGATGAAAAATAGGCAGGCTTTGGGTTATATGCTTCTTGCTTGTAAAGAGTTGGGATTCAATCGGGAACAGGCTGATAAGCTTTATGATGCCATGTATGAAGCGTTTGATGAACACACGGAAGAAGAAGCTGAACAGCAGGGGCATGAATGGTTTAGCAGATTGGAGGACACAAAATGACGGGGGCAGGGCTTCAGCTTAATCACTTACCTGATGTATTGCAGGAACTCTTTCATAGGGTTCACGCAAAGCACCTGAAAATGATGGGCACTGATGAACGGGCAAAGCATTCCATTGAGAACGTCACACGGGTTCTATGGGATGAAGAAGAACAGTGTTTGAAGGTTTACTATAAAGAAGGCGACTGGTGGCATTACACGGCTTCAGGGGAATTTTATTGATAGAATCAATCTATTAAGCTTATAAGCTTACTTGCTTACTTTCAGAAAAACATAGACAAGCTATGCAATGACTGATAAAATTAGAACCAACTTAATACGAACGGAAACAAAAAAAAAAAGCCGTTCCCATAGTGTTGTTGGTTGGAAGCCTTCAACGGGAACGTCTTACACCTTGTGCGACAACACAGGGCGGTATATCAGTTTGTGCATCACCACAAACTTTGTTGCGTTAGTTGTAAGTATACTATCGCACGGGCATTTTATCAAGGCTTAAATCTTGATAATTTGAAACAGATAAACGCCTTCACTTGTGGAACAAGCAACTCACAAGGGAACGGCGTTTTTTGTTGTCCAAAAAGTGGTAGCTGACCACTATAAAAATCAGGGTTTGGTGTAGCCCATGCAGAGAATTTACACTCGGATAACGGCTATCATTGCATATAGCTGTCTGACGTAAGCGAGGTAAAGCGGCACAAGCCTTGCATAAAAAAAGCCTACGGGGTAGCCCATGAATAGCCTTTACAGGTTGTATATTCAGGGTTGTATATCCTACTATTGATGATAACCAAGACAATGACGGCAAAGAGTGTACGGGGGGTCAAACAGGGGTGGTTGCGTGATGCTTCCATAATCTGTTTCACGGTATTTCTTCTAATGTACGTTTTGTACAGCAGAAGTAATGCGGATTATATAGCGAATTACTCGAAAGAGAACGGTGTCGGGCGTGGACACACACCGTATGGCGTACAAGCCTATAAGCTATATGTAGAAGGCATTTTGTGCCTTTGACAGTCTAATGCAAACTGACAATACTCGTCCTATTCCATGACGTTAGTATGTAGGTAGATTTTTAATCCCTTAAACTTTCAACGGGATTAGTCTGCCCAGCCAAGCCTGAACCATATAGCCAATCTGTTAGTATTGAAAACCTTTAAAGAACTTGTCAAGCATTAAATATCAAAAATATGAAAGAATTTACATGGG
>NZ_JACLBZ010000041.1 GCF_019748715.1 Sporosarcina aquimarina
CATGAAGAGATGTTGAAAGACGGTTTCGGCTGTCACTGTGAGATGGGCCCGCGGCGCATTAGTTAGTTGGTGGGGTAACGGCCTACCAAGACCACGATGCGTAGCCGACCTGAGAGGGTGATCGGCCACACTGGGACTGAGACACGGCCCAGACTCCTACGGGAGGCAGCAGTAGGGAATCTTCCACAATGGACGAAAGTCTGATGGAGCAACGCCGCGTGAGTGAAGAAGGTTTTCGGATCGTAAAGCTCTGTTGTAAGGGAAGAACACGTACAGGAGTAACTGCCTGTACCTTGACGGTACCTTACCAGAAAGCCACGGCTAACTACGTGCCAGCAGCCGCGGTAATACGTAGGTGGCAAGCGTTGTCCGGAATTATTGGGCGTAAAGCGCGCGCAGGCGGTCCTTTAAGTCTGATGTGAAAGCCCACGGCTCAACCGTGGAGGGTCATTGGAAACTGGAGGACTTGAGTACAGAAGAGGAAAGCGGAATTCCACGTGTAGCGGTGAAATGCGTAG
>NZ_JACLBZ010000042.1 GCF_019748715.1 Sporosarcina aquimarina
GCAAAGACCGCACCTTTCTCGGCATGCCCTCCTATGCCTGTCGAGGCTAGACGACGCTTTCCGCTTTAGAATAAAAAAACGCCCCTGTCATTTATGATGACAGAGACGCATTGGTTGCGTGGTTCCACTCCGCTTGGAAGAAATTTCTCTTCCCGCTTAATGTCTTTAACGCAGACGATACGTATGGCCTACTAAACAGTTCAGCTCATCGCTCAAAGGTGCATTTCCATGTTAAATTAACTCAGGTCATTCCCAGCCTAGATGACCCTCTCTTTGGAGCATTCAACATGTACTTTCCTTCTCAACGCTTTTTTATGAATATTCATATTACGTTCATTTTACACAAATCCTAAGAAAAGTCAATATTGATTATTTTGCAAATCTTCCGACACGTTGCAAAATCTTTTCTTTCCCGATTAGCGCAATTGCATCTGGCAATTCCGGACCAGATGTTTGACCTGTTGTCACGACACGAACTGGCATAAATAAATTCTTCCCTTTATGTCCTGTTTCCTTTTGTACAGCTTTGATGGCCGCTTTAATGGATGGCGCATCAAACACCTCAAGAGCTTCCAATTGCCCCTTCAATGAAGTCATTACTTCCGGTACTTGTTCACCAGCCAAAATCTCCGATGCTGCTTCATCATATTCAACGGTGTCTTGGAAGAACTGGGCGGACAGCTCGACAATTTCAGCTCCAAAGCTTAATTGACCTTGATATAAAGCGATTAGATCGTGCACCCATGTTTTTTCTTCATCCGTCATTTTGTCTGGTACGAGTTCTGCTGCCTGCAAGTGCGGCAACGTCAGATCAATCACTTCTTCAAGTGATAATTTCTTAATATACTGGTTGTTCATCCATGTTAATTTATGTGTGTCGAACATAGACGGCGACTTAGACAAACGAGATTCATCGAATAATTTTATCAACTCGTCATGAGAGAAAATTTCTTCTTCCCCGCCCGGTGACCAGCCAAGCAATGCAAAGAAGTTGAACATCGCTTCAGGTAAATAGCCCAAGTCTTTGTATTGTGAAATGAATTGAATAATCGATTCATCACGCTTCGAAAGTTTCTTTCTGTCTTCATTGACGATTAACGTCATATGTCCAAACTGGGGATGTTCCCAGCCGAACACGTCGAATACCATTAATTGTTTCGGTGTATTCGTCAAATGCTCTTCTCCACGGAAGACATGAGATATCTTCATCAGATGGTCATCCACTGCTACAGCAAAGTTGTAAGTTGGAATACCATTTGTCTTGACCATTACCCAGTCACCGATATCTTTCGATTCAAATGTAACTGTACCGCGGACTAAGTCTTGTACCGTGTACGTAATATTATCAGGCACTTGCATACGAAGGCTGTAAGAGAGACCCGCTGCCTCTTTTTCAGCTACTTGCTCTGCTGTTAAATTGCGGCATGCCCCATCATACATCGGCGCTGCGATGCCTGTTGCTTTTTGCGCTTCGCGTTTTGCTTCCAGCTCTTCGGGCGTACAGAAACATTTGTAGGCATGGCCCTTTTCAAGCATTTCATCTGCATAGTTCTTGTACAGATCTAAACGTTCCATCTGGCGGTACGGTCCATATTCGCCGCCCACATCGATTGATTCGTCATGATGGATACCGAGCCATGTCAGGTTCTCCAACTGCGATAACTCGCCACTCTCGATATTTCGTTCTGTATCTGTATCTTCAATTCGGATGATGAATTTCCCATCGTAATGGCGGGCAAATAAATAGTTGAATAAAGCGGTCCGCGCGCCACCAATATGTAGTTGGCCTGTCGGACTTGGTGCGTAACGCACACGTACTTCTTGTGTCATAATTGTCCCTCTCCGTTCTGATTGTTGAAAAGAAGTTAATTGCTTATCTATTTTAGCATTGTGTTGTTTTTTTTGAAAGTCACTCGTTTTTCATCAATAAGATCGTAGCCATCGCAGCGATGCCTTCTTCACGCCCTGGGAAACCAAGGCGTTCCGTAGTTGTTGCTTTGACATTCACTTGAGATAGATCCGCTTCCAATAATTCTGCTACTCGTTGACGGATATCACCGATATGCGGCGCCATCTTCGGTCGTTGCGCAATGATCGTGCAATCGATATTCCCTAAGCGATAGCCTTCTTCTTTGACCATTCCCCAAACTTTCTCCAGTAATACAGCAGAATCCGCATCCTTGAAAGCTTCATCTGTATCCGGAAAGTGTGTACCGATATCTACTTTTCCAATCGCTCCGAGTGCTGCGTCTGTCACTGTATGCAATAAGACGTCTGCATCCGAGTGTCCAATCAATCCCTTTGTGTGTGGGATTGTGATGCCTCCAATAATAAGGGGGCGATCTTCTGCAAATGCATGTACATCAAAACCTTGTCCAATTCGAAACATGAGGTGATTCCTCCTACTTTCTTCTTTCCAGTAAGACCTCGCCAATTGCCAGATCTTCCTGGGTCGTCATTTTCACATTATCATATGAACCTTCTACAATTTGCACGCTGTATCCTATGCGCTCTACAAGCATCGATTCGTCAGTCCCGAGAAAACCTTCTCGAACTGCTGCATCAGAAGCTCTTTTCAGCAATTCATATCGAAATGCTTGCGGCGTCTGAACTAACCATAAATTCTCACGGTCTAGCGTTTGCTGCACGACATTATTCGCCGCAAGCTTGATTGTATCCTTTGCTCTCACTGCTGCAATTGCTGCACCTTTTTCATTCGCTGTGCTGACCAGTTTGCGGATGACAGACGAATCAAGGAAAGGTCTTGCGGCATCATGTACAAGCACAATGCCGTTACCTTCATATGTCTCTATGCAGGCGGCCACGCTATTTTGCCGTTCTCCGCCGCCTTTCACAAAGGTAATAATCTTTCCTTTGTCACTTCTTGCAAGCATTTCTTTAATGACAGTTTGTTCTTCAGGCTTTACAGCTATAATAATTTCCTCACAGTGAGGATCCTCTAAAAAAACACTCACCGTATGATACAAAATCGGCAATCCGCCGATCTCTAAGAAAAGTTTGTTCTGACCGGCACCCATACGCTTTCCACTGCCTGCAGCCGGGATCATTACTGTATAATTCACATTAAGTCCTCTGCTTTCTGTAGCCGATTCACCGGCCTTTCGGTTTTGCAAAAATCATTCGTCCCGCAGATGTTTGAAGAACACTTGTTACGACGACATCAATTGCCTGCCCGATATGCGTTCTGCCATCCTCAATGACAATCATCGTGCCATCATCCAAGTACGCTACACCTTGGTTATGTTCTTTACCATCTTTGATGACGACTACATGCATTTCTTCTCCCGGAATAACGACCGGTTTAACTGCGTTTGCCAAATCATTGATGTTCAAGACTGCCACTCCGTGCAAATCAGAGACTTTATTCAAATTAAAGTCATTCGTCACGACAAGACCTTCCATCTTCTTTGCCAGCTTCACAAGTTTTAAATCCACTTCCGCTACATCGTTAAAATCCTCATCCGTGATGAGCACGGTCGGTCCGTCGTCATTTTGCAGACGCTTTAGAATATCCAAACCGCGTCTCCCTTTAGTTCGCTTTAATGTATCGGATGAGTCGGCTATGTGTTGCAGTTCAGTTAACACAAACTGAGGAACGACGAGAATTCCTTGCAAAAATCCAGTAGCCGCAATATCCGCGATACGTCCGTCAATGATGACACTTGTATCAAGTAGCTTATAAACATTCTTCTGAGGCGCCACAGCTTCAGTCGGCTCCTTCTTTTTTATCGTTGTATTGCGCAAATTAGAGAAAGCGTTGATAAACTCTTCCCATTTCTTAAAACCTACCTGGAAACCTAAATACCCTAGAAGTATGGATAGCAAGACGGGCAGTACAGATGAAATAACAGGAATCTCAATCGCATTCAATCCGAAACTGACCAAAAACGCTACGCTTAACCCTACGATTAAACCTATAGTACCGAATAGCAAATGCATGATCGGCGCCTTCAAAAGTCGTTCTTCAATCCATTTAATAAAGTCCACAATCGGTTCTGTTAAAAATAAGCTAAATAAATATAGAATGATTGCTCCTAAAACAGCTTCGACGTATGCGTTTTCTATCGCGGGGCGTGACGTAAAAGCGAACATGGCAAATAAGTACGGTAAAAATAAAACACCGAGAGTTCCTCCGATTAACAGGAAAGAAACCTGGACTACTCTTTTCAACATTCTCTTTCACCTCCTTTTCCTTCCTATTAGTATACAACGAATCACAGTAAGTCGCTTGGGTTAAGCGAGGGGTTTATTGCCCCCTCACTTCTATTAGGACAATCTAAATGCGGCAAAGGTTTCTTAACGCTTCAACCAGTCTACTTACTTAAAAGCAATTCCAAGCGCCTCCGAGATTGTTTCAACCCCGACTACTTGGATGCCTGACGGTACATCCCATCCCCCCATATTGGATGACGGCATGATAATCCGCTCAAACCCCAGCTTGGCAGCCTCTGTGACACGCTGCTCTATTCTTGATACCCTTCTTACCTCACCCGTTAACCCTACTTCACCAATAAAACAATCTCCCACCCCTACCGCGGTATCCCGATAACTCGACACGATACTTAACAGCACTGCTAAATCGATCGCCGGTTCATCCAACTTTACTCCCCCAGCCACCTTAATATACGCATCTTGAGTTTGTAATAACATGCCTGCACGTTTTTCAAGAACCGCCATCAGCAAAGAAACGCGATTTTGATCAAGGCCCGTCGCCATCCGCTTCGGATAGTTGAAACTAGAAGGTGTAATCAACGCCTGTATTTCTACTAATATCGGACGTGTTCCTTCCATCGAAGCAACAATGGTCGAACCCGCGCCTCCTTGAGATCGTTCACGCAGGAATAATTCGGAAGGATTCAATACTTCCTTCAACCCAGACTGCAGCATTTCAAAAATAGCGATTTCATTGGTCGAACCAAAACGGTTCTTCACACTCCGTAGAATACGGTAGGTATGATGGCGCTCTCCTTCAAAATAAAGGACGGCATCCACCATGTGTTCGAGCAACCTCGGTCCTGCAATCTGCCCTTCCTTTGTAACATGACCGACGATGAAAATCGCGATATTTTGCGTCTTGGCAATCCGCATTAATTCCGCAGTACACTCTCGAACTTGCGACACACTCCCAGGGGCAGAAGTAACTTCGGGATGATGTACTGTCTGAATGGAGTCCACAACAAGAAATTTCGGTTTCACTTCATCGACTGTTTCATGGATCATACCTAGATCTGTTTCTGCGTAAATATACAGCTCATCTGATTTGACACCCAATCTTTCTGCCCGCAACTTTGTCTGTCGTATCGACTCCTCGCCGGATATGTACAGGACGCGTTGTTGCTGGTTGGCAAGCAACGAAGATACTTGCAACAACAATGTCGACTTTCCTATCCCCGGATCCCCGCCAATCAATACAAGTGAGCCGGGCACAATCCCCCCACCGAGCACGCGATTCAGTTCATTCAATTCTGTTTTCACACGCGGCTCTTCCACCATTTCAACCGCACTAATCGGTAAGGCCTTTTGCTTCACTTTTTCACCGTGTTGAAAAGCTGCACGGGGACCTTTTTGCACAATTTCCACTTCTTCATCCATCGTGTTCCATTCACCACAGCCTGGACAGCGTCCCATCCATTTCGGAGACTCGTATCCACAGGAACGACACATGAATTTAGATTTACGCTTAGCCATATTCTCTCTCCCTATACGAAAAGGACAGCTCGCTGCGCTTTTTAAATTTCTAAGCGAGCGAGCTATCCGGATTTTTATTTAGTTAGTTACTTACGGATTCAGTTTGTTTTTCTGTCCGTACCACGAATTTATCGTCGTTCACATCAATCACTACTTTTTCACCCATAAGAACTTTACCTTCTAGTAATTCTTCAGATAAACGATCCTCTACGTGCTTCTGTAGCGCCCGGCGCAATGGTCGAGCTCCATACTCCGGATCATACCCTTCGTCGGTGATCTTATCCTGTGCAGCTTCTGTCAACACAAGCTCAATATCTTGTTCTGCTAATCGCTTCGCAAGATCTTCAGACATTAGGCTGACAATTTGTCGCAAATGTTCTTTCTCCAGTGAATGGAATACAATCATGTCATCCACACGGTTTAAAAACTCCGGTCTGAACGTTTTCTTTAACTCGCTCAGCATTTTTTCTTTCATATCTTCATAATCAGATTCGCCGTCTTGGATATTGAATCCGACATATCGGTTTTTCTTCAACTCAGTAGCCCCAACGTTTGACGTCATAATCATGACCGTATTACGGAAATCTACCGTCCGACCTTTAGAATCTGTTAAGCGTCCGTCTTCCAACACTTGAAGTAAAATATTGAAAACATCCGGGTGTGCTTTTTCAATTTCATCCAGTAAGACAACGGAGTATGGTTTACGGCGAACTTTTTCTGTCAGTTGGCCGCCTTCCTCGTAGCCTACATAACCTGGAGGTGAACCTACAAGACGAGACGTTGCATGTTTCTCCATATACTCGGACATATCGATACGAATCATAGCATCCTCATCACCGAACATCACTTCTGCCAGCGCACGAGCCAACTCTGTTTTACCAACACCTGTTGGACCTAGGAAGATAAATGAACCGATAGGACGTTTCGGATCTTTCAATCCGGCACGCGCACGGCGGATTGCTCGTGAAATCGCTAAGACTGCTTCATTTTGACCAATCACGCGCTCATGTAGGATTTCTTCCATTTTGAGTAATTTAGCTGATTCGGTTTCCGCAATCTTATCCACTGGGACTCCCGTCCACATCGCTACAACTGCAGCGATATCATCGACAGTTACTTCAGACTCTGTTTTTCCTTGTTTTTCTTTCCATGCTGCTTTTGTTGTTTCTAATTCTTCCTTCATCTTCTGCTCTGTATCACGGTAAGAAGCCGCTTTTTCAAACTCTTGGCTCTGAACAGCTGCATTCTTTTCAGAACGGATCGCTTCTAGCTTCACTTCTAATTCCTTCAAGTTTGGAGGAGTCGTATACGAACGAAGACGAACTTTAGATCCTGCCTCATCCATCAAATCAATCGCTTTGTCCGGTAAGAAACGATCGGAAATATAGCGATCAGACATTTTCGCAGCTGCTTCTACTGCTTCATCCGTTATCTTCACTCGGTGATGCGCTTCATAGCGATCACGAAGTCCTCTAATGATTTGGATAGTCTCTTCCACCGTTGGTTCATCTACTTGGATCGGCTGGAATCGACGTTCAAGTGCTGCATCTTTTTCAATGTATTTACGATATTCATCTAATGTAGTAGCGCCGATACATTGTAATTCTCCTCGAGCGAGAGAAGGTTTTAAGATATTAGATGCATCGATCGCACCTTCCGCTCCGCCCGCGCCAATCAATGTATGCAATTCATCGATGAACAGAATGATGTTTCCTGCCTGACGAATCTCTTCCATCACTTTTTTCATGCGGTCTTCAAATTCACCGCGATATTTCGTGCCCGCAACAACTGTACCCATATCGAGCGTCATAACACGTTTGTCACGTAAGATTTCAGGTACTTCATTGTTGACTACTTGCTGTGCCAACCCTTCTGCGATTGCAGTTTTACCAACACCAGGCTCTCCAATCAAGACTGGATTGTTTTTGGTACGACGAGCCAGCACTTCAATTACACGCGTAATCTCTTTGCTTCGTCCAATAACTGGATCCAAAGTGCCTTCACGTGCAATCTCTGTTAAATCTCTAGCTAAACTATCCAATGTCGGTGTAGCGGCAGAAGCGTTGTTTGAAGTACTGCCAACTGAACTTTCATCATTGCCGAGTAACTGAAGAACTTGCTGGCGAGCTTTGTTTAAGCTGACGCCCGCATTGTTCAGGACGCGAGCCGCTACGCCTTCTCCTTCTCGGATTAATGCTAATAAAATATGTTCTGTACCAATATAGGAATGACCCAGCTTACGGGATTCATCAACCGAAAGCTCGATGACGCGTTTTGCACGCGGTGTATAATGAACGATCGGTCCTACATCTTTCGAGCCCACGCCTACAAGAGCCTCTACTTCCCGTTCAATCGTATCCGCATTGACACTAATGGCGTCCAGCGCTTTCGCTGCAATTCCACCGCCTTCTCGGATCAATCCAAGTAAAATATGCTCTGTACCAATTGATTCGTGTTTTAAGCGTATTGCCTCTTCTTGAGCCAGTTGCAAAACTTTTTGCGCACGTTGTGTAAATCGATTAAACATCATATCCATTCCCCTCTTTTCTTCATAAATAGAACCTATTCTATGTTATGCCAGTTGAATCCTCATTGCTTTAATCCTTCACTCTATACCTATTCATATCATTTCATAAAAAGCCGTAATTTAAACCTCAATACTGACTTTGACTATCTTTGATTAACTATAAATCCAAATTGACGATCTTGCAAAAAGTATGCTCAGGACTTTTCAGAATTGTTTCCTGGAGCTTGCGTACATTCAATTCCTAAGCGATCACGGAATAATTTTGCACGAAATACGTCGCGTTGGTCTGATGTTAATTCTGTACCCGCATATTGCTGAAGGAAACCTGGCTGCATGAAAATCATTAATTCATTTAAAATTGCCATGTCTAAATTTTCTATGATACCTAAATCAATACCCAAACGGACATCGGACAAACATCTGGCTGCTTCTGCGGAAGGTAGTATACGGGCATGAGTAATCGTACCAAGCGAACGGTAAAGCCGATTTTCCAAATGGACCTGTGATTTCGCTAATAATATTTCACGGGACTTTTTCTCGTGTGCAATCAAACGCTTTGATATATTGTCCAGATCCTTCAATATTTCTTCTTCAGACTTGCCAAGTGTTGTTTGATTGGATATCTGATAAATATTTCCAAGGGCTTCACTGCCTTCTCCGTAGCTACCGCGCACCACCATCCCAAGACGTGATATTGCAGGAATAATCCGTTCAATTTGCTTGGTGATGGTGAGAGCCGGTAAATGCATCATGACAGATGCCCGCATACCGGTTCCTGTGTTGGATGGACAACTAGTCAAATAGCCAAACGTCTCATCAAAAGCATAATCCAAGTTTCGTTCTATCTCGCTGTCTACTTGATTCGCCTGCTCATAGGCAGTATCGATTTGAAAGCCAGGATAAATACATTGGATACGTATATGGTCTTCTTCATTCACCATAATACTGATTGTTTCATCTTCTGAAAGCAGGACCGAACCGTATTTATCTGGGTCGATTAACTGTGGGCTTACCAAATGTTTCTCAACTAATATTTGTCTCTCAAGAGGTGATAGGTCTGACATCGACGTGCCCGCAAAATGATGCTCTTCCATAGTAGCCACCGCTTGGTCAACTGATTCATTGACACGTTTAGCGTCTTCTTCAGAAGCACAAATAGGGAATAGGTAACTTTGCAGGTTGCGTGCTAATCTGATTCTTGTAGATAGGACGATATCCGAATGTTCTCCCTTTGCCACCATCCAGCCTGTCAGCTCTTGTTTGATGAATTTTTCAAATGACATGTTGATCGTCACCTCCATCGGCCAATTGCTGTTTTACTGTATTGGCTTCATCTCGTAATATGGCAGCTTCTTCAAAACGCTCAGCTTCTACCGCTTCCTTCATTTTTGTGCGGATGTCCTCTAATTGTTTTTTCAAAGCAAACCGTTCATTGAAGGAGACTGGTACCTTACCACCATGATTTGTATTGCCGTTATGCAATTTAGCAAACACTCGTGGCAGCTGCTCGCGGAAAGTATCGTAGCACGTCGCACATCCAAATTTCCCAATGTCTAAAAACCTATGAAAAGTCAGTCCGCAACTCGGGCATTTGGGGCCATCAGGAAAAGTCTCATTCGACTTTTGACCTTGTAATAATTCTGAACCTCCAAGCCAATGTGCCAGAAATTGTTGAATGGACAACGGCTCTTGATCAGGGCTGAATGAAAATGTCTGGGAGTAAAACGCACATTTATCACATAAATGCCGCTCTGTCGTGCCATTCATTGTCTCTTGTTTAAAAACCACAGTGGCCGGACGTTCTTTGCAGTTTTCACAAAGCATTTATCATCACCTCATTCTACTTCTTCATAAATCAATGTGACTAACATGGCGCGGAGTATTCGCGAACGCAATGCATCTCGTTCAGGAAGCATATAGCGCAGTGTGGCTCGACCCACCGCAGCTAACATAAGTTTGGCTTCACGCTCTGTAATCACTTCTTCTTCAATCAAACGAATAATTACATCTTCAGCCATCGTAGAGGATGCTCCCGCTTCCAAACTTCCCAGCGCTTGCTCGAGCAAGTCCTTCCGTGAATTCGTCTGCACCCGATAAATCCGAATGTATCCACCGCCTCCGCGTTTTGACTCTACTGCGTAGCCTCTCTCGACTGTGAAGCGAGTTTTGATTACGTAGTTGATCTGCGAAGGAACACATTGGAATTTCTCGGCGACTTCATTCCGTTTGATTTCAACAGAGGCACTGTCTTCCTTTTCGATAATGGACTTCAAATACCCTTCAATAATGTCAGAAATGTTCCGCATCTCGTCACCTCGTTTCTGCTCGTTCTCTTAGTTGACTTTGACTATCTTTGACTTGATTGTATCGCAGAAAATGCGTGAGATGCAATTGATTTGTTTTAATATGTATGTTTGATTTTTTTGCATGTCTTGCGTTAGGCTGTCTCTCTACATGGAGGATTATTCAAGATCTTTTCATGTTTTTCATTGAACGAAAAAAACCACGCAAGCTGTCTGCGCGGTTAGATCTCTCTTATATAGTCATAGGTTCTTTCTTCAGTGGTTCCAAGTCCACTTCAAAGCCCATATCTTCTAACATTTGTTGGTCTTTGTCGTTTTCCTGACCCGATGTTGTCAAATAGTCACCGATGAAGATAGAGTTTGCAGCATATAAGCCAAGTGGTTGAAGGCTGCGAAGGTTCACTTCGCGTCCACCCGAAATTCGTATTTCTTTTGTTGGATTGATGAAACGAAATAGGCTAAGTACCTTCAAGCAATAGCGCGGATCCAGTTCAGAGGTCCCTTCTAGCGGCGTCCCATCCACGGCGTGCAGGAAGTTGACTGGAATGGAGTCTGCATCGAGTATCCGCAGGCTGTGTGCCATGGAAATGACATCCTCTTTTGTTTCACGCATTCCGACTATTACGCCAGAGCAAGGAGATATTCCCGCTTCCTTTACATGTCCTACTGTGTTTACACGATCATCGTATGTGTGCGATGTAGTGATGCTTTCATGGTGTTCGGCAGAGGTGTTCAAGTTGTGATTGTATCGGTCTACACCTGCTTCTTTCAAGCGTGCGGCTTGTTCTGGCTTCAGAATGCCTAAACATGCACAAACGGTCATTCCTTTATGTTTCTCTTTAATTTGCTTGACGGAATCAATAACGATTTCAAGCTCACTAGCCCGAGGTCCTCGTCCACTTGCCACGATACAATAAGTGCCCGCTTTATTTGCAGCAGCTCGCTCTGCACCTTGTAATATTTCTTCTGATTTCATCATTGCATACTTTTCAACCGGTGCTTTTGACACAATCGACTGGGCACAGTAGCCACAGTTTTCCGGGCACAACCCCGACTTCGTATTGATGATCATATTAAGTTTTACTTTGTTTCCATAGTAATGGGATCGGATCGAGTACGTCGCATGAAGCAGCAACAGCAAATCTTCATCCGGACTATTTAATATTGAAAGCGCTTCCTCATTTGTTAATACGTGACCTTTCAAAACTTGGTCAGCCAGCCTTTGATAGTTCGTCAAAATGTATGCCTCACTTTCAAATGTTTTGAAATTCTAAATGCGAATATTCCCGCCAGTACGGCTAGCACAATATCCTTCGGTAATGGAGGAATCATCCAAAGCCATGCAATTTTGTACGTAAACACCTCTGGCGCCGCAGCCCAAACTTTATAGGCGACATACATCCAGTTCGTACCCAATAAATAGTTGATTGCTGTCGCAACAAGTGATGCAATAATATAAGATGGCAGTGTATTCTTACGCTCCACGATTTTACCTGCTACATAAGCAATCAAGATGAAAGTAACGATAAAACCAAATGTCGGGCTTAAGATTTGGCCAAATCCACCTTGAAACTTAGCAAATACAGGAGCCCCTGCAAGGCCGACCATCATATAGACAGTCATCGACAATGCACCAAGACGGCTACCCAATAACAATCCTGACAAAACAGCGAAAAATGTCTGCAATGTAATAGGTACTCCCCCGACTACTAAAAATGGTATGAAAGAAGTGATATTAGCCCCGATCATCATTAAAGCAGCAAACATTCCACTATATACAATTGACAATGTACTGAATTTACTTTGCGGACGTCCTTCCGAAGCTGTCGTCATCATGACACCTCTTTCTATTTTGAGTTACTATAAAAATAGTAATGGTTGACTCATTAATTGTCAACTAGTTTTTAATTTAAGTTAACTAATAACTTATGGAACATCTTATATGTAAGGAATGACACCCTTTTCTTATCCAATAAGGCAAGAAAGAAACAGACAAGACCCACATCTACCCCTGCTGGCAATTTCTTAGAATGAACAAAATGCTTTCTCTGCAAAAAAAGAACTACCCGGGAAGTCAGATGAACATGACTTCTCGGGCAGCTCCTATTTCTTTTTATCGACTTTGTCTTCTTTTTCTTTCCTGAAAAGAAAAAAAGCAAGTACACCACTTAATGCAGCGGCGCCAAAGGTAATCCAAACACGCGAATCCCACGGTACTTCTTCATAATTATTCTCCAACATAATCCAGGCAAGCGTGCCGACAAGTGCCGCTATCGGAATGGAGTATTTAAAAAACTGCATGATTCCTCACCTTTTCAAGTTACTCCTTTAATTTTACCATGTTTCAGTAAATTTCTCTATGCGCACTCCGGTCTTCAAGAACTTCATCAAACATTCACTTGACGATTACCTACAAAGCCGCTATGATATGGTTAGAATTATCGAAATAATTTAATAAGAATCATATCTTATCAAGAGAAGCAGAGGGACTGGCCCAAAGACGCTTCAGCAACCAGCCGATGGGCAAGGTGCTACTTCCAGCAGTATGCCGAAATGGCACACTGAAAGATGAGAGGGAACTGGTCATTGCGATTACAAAGCCTTCTATTTACTTGAAGGCTTTTTTTGATTAGAGAAAACAAAGGGGGATTTGATGATGTCATTACTGGAGAAACTTCAAACAAATGTCCTGACAGCAGATGGGGCAATGGGAACTATTTTGTATTCATATGGGATCGATTATTGCTATGAGGAATTAAATATAGAGAAACCTGAAATTATAGAGAAAATCCACCACGACTATATCGAGGCGGGAGCTGATATTATTCAGACCAATACATACAGTGCCAATGCAGTGAAATTGGCTCGTTATGGATTGGAAAACCGTGTTACGGAATTCAATAAAGCAGCAATCCAAATTGCAAAGCGGGCTGCTGCACCAGGTGGTCAATTTGTGCTTGGTACCATCGGCGGTTTGCGTGGAATTCGCAAAAGTGATGCATCGCTCGATGAAGTAAAGCAAGTAGTCCTTGAACAGGCCAACGCATTATTGACTGGAGATCCAGACGGACTGTTACTCGAAACGTATTATGATTTCGAAGAATTATCATCCGTCGTTTCAACACTTCGTCAAATCACAGATGTTCCGCTAATTGCGCAAGTCTCCATGCACGATCCTGGAGTTTTGCAAAACGGACTTTCATTGAATGACGCGTTGCATCAACTGGAATCACTAGGTGCAAGTATAGTCGGTGTAAACTGCCGCTTAGGGCCTTACCATACAATCCAAGCTTTTGAAAATGTGAAACTGCCGGAAAATGCATTTTTATCCGCTTATCCGAATGCATCTTTACTGGATGTGGAAGATGGCCGCATTGTCTATGAATCTGAAGCTGAGTACTTCGGGCGAGCTGCAGTATTGCTGCGTGATCAAGGTGTACGGTTAATTGGCGGGTGTTGCGGAACTACTCCTAAACATATTAAAGCAGCGAAAACTCGATTAGCGGGATTGTCTCCTATCACCAAGAAAGTAGTAGAACCAACAAAGCCAATCGTTATTCAGGAAGCCGGCCCGGTAAAACATCAACCGCTCCACGAGAAAGCCAAAACAGAACGTACGGTCATTGTGGAATTGGACACACCACGGCATTTAGAGACAGAAGATTATATTAAAGGTGCCAATTTACTTTACGATGCAGGTGTTGATGCCGTAACGATGGCGGATAACTCATTGGCATCCCCTCGGATCAGCAATATGGCAATGGGTTCCATCATTAAAATGCAGCACAATATCCGCCCTCTTGTCCACTTAACGTGTCGAGATCACAACTTGATCGGGTTACAATCTCATCTAATGGGGCTTGACGCGTTAGGCATCCACGATATTCTGGCTGTAACAGGTGATCCGACGAAAGTTGGTGATTTCCCTGGCGCAACAAGCGTCTACGATGTATCGAGTATGGAACTGCTGCAGTTAATCAAACAGTTGAATGAAGGGATTTCATTCTCCGGTAAACCATTACGTAAAAAAGCGAACTTCTCAGTTTCAGCTGCGTTCAATCCGAATGTCCGTGTATTGGACCGGGCTGTTCAGCGATTGGAGAAAAAGATTGAAGCAGGTGCAGATTATTTCATAACGCAACCTGTCTATACAAAAGAAAAGATTATTGACGTCTATGAGGCTACAAAACATCTAGATACACCTATCTTCATAGGTATTATGCCTTTGACAAATATTCGCAACGCAGAGTTTCTGCATCATGAAGTGCCTGGCATTAAACTATCTGACGAAGTGCTTGAACGGATGCGCGCCTGTGGCGACGACCGAGCAAAAGCCACTGAAACAGGAATTCAGATCGCAAAGGAGCTGATCGATACAGCAGCGCAATACTTTAACGGACTGTATTTGATCACACCATTCCTCCGTTACGACATGACACTTGAGCTACATGACTACATTAAACAAATAGATAAGCAGAAGGAGAGCGAATTATCACATGCAGAGACATCCTATTGAAGAACAACTAGACAAACGAATCCTTATCATTGATGGCGCGATGGGGACGATGCTGCAGGCGGAGGACCTCTCAACAGAAGATTTTGGAGGCGAAGATTACGACGGCTGTAATGAATATTTAAACGTTTTACGACCTGATATCTTGGAGAAGATTCATGATGAGTACCTAGAGGCAGGAGCCGACATCATTTGTACCAACACATTTGGCGGCACTCCCCTTGTTCTAAATGAATTTGCACTAGGACATCGTGCACATGAAATCAATACTAAAGCTGTCGAAATTGCAAAGGCAAGTGCAGCAAAGTATTCCACTGCGGAGTGGCCGCGTTTTGTCGCAGGGGCGATCGGACCGACGACTAAGACTCTTTCTGTCACAGGCGGCATTACATTCGATGAACTTTCTAATGATTTTTACGTGCAGGCGAAAGCATTGGTTGAAGCTGGCAGCGATTTAATCCTCATGGAAACTAGTCAGGATATGCTGAACGTCAAAGCCGGCACGATTGGTATTAAAAAGGCCTTTGAAGAGCTAGGACGCGAAGTACCAATCATGATTTCCGGTACAATCGAACCGATGGGTACAACACTTGCAGGTCAAAGTATCGAAGCATTTTACATTTCCATTGGACACGTCAATCCCCTATCTGTCGGCCTAAACTGTGCGACTGGACCAGAATTCATGACGGATCACTTACGTTCGTTATCTGACCTGGCAACTAGCTATGTGACATGCTATCCGAATGCCGGATTGCCAGATGAAGAAGGTCATTATCATGAGTCTCCAGAATCCCTATCGAAGAAGCTGGAAGGATTTGCAGAAAAAGGCTGGTTGAACATGGTCGGCGGCTGTTGTGGTACGACACCTGAGCACATTCGAGCAATTCGAGAAGCTGTAAAAGACAAAGCACCTCGTCAAATGCCTGAAAAAGAACCTGGTCATGCCGTTTCAGGTATTGAACCTTTGCTATATGATGACACATTGCGTCCTTTATTAATTGGGGAGCGTACAAACGTTATCGGCTCACGGAAGTTTAAGAAGCTAATTATAGAAGAGAAGTTTGAAGAAGCGTCTGAAATTGCACGTGCACAAGTAAAACGCGGTGCGCACGTACTCGATATTTGTCTGGCGAATCCAGATCGTGATGAACTGATCGATATGACGCGTTTTATGAAAGAAGTCGTAAAAAAGGTTAAAGTCCCTCTAGTAATTGACTCAACGGACGAAAATGTCATCGCGGAAGCATTAAAGTATTCCCAAGGAAAAGCGATTATCAACTCGATCAACTTGGAGGACGGCGAAGAACGATTTGACGCAGTTTTGCCTCTCGTGAAAAAATATGGCGCGGCAGTGGTGGTTGGTACCATTGATGAAATCGGAATGGCTGTTACGAGAGAACGCAAACTGGAAATCGCCTTGCGTTCCTATGATCTGCTCGTAAATAAATGGGGAATTGCACCCGAAGATATTATTTTCGATCCGCTTGTATTCCCTGTCGGTACAGGAGATGAGCAGTATATCGGTTCAGCTGTTGAGACAATTGAAGGCATTCGTTTGATTAAGGAAAAGTTACCGCGTACGCTGACCACGCTAGGTGTCAGTAACGTTTCATTCGGCTTGCCCCCTGTTGGTCGTGAAGTGCTGAATGCAGTGTATTTATATCACTGCACGCAAGCTGGCTTGGATTACGCCATCGTCAATACAGAAAAATTAGAACGCTATGCTTCCATCCCAGAAGCAGAAATCAAACTAGCTAATGATTTGCTATTTACGACAACAGATGAGACATTAGCTGATTTTGCAGATTTTTATCGAGATAAGAAAAAAGAAAAAACTGAAGACGATATCCCGAAAACTGTTCCCGAACGTCTTGCCTACTATGTAGTGGAAGGAACGAAGGAAGGCTTAATTCCTGACTTAGAGGCTGCCCTCCAAACATACGATGCACCACTGGATATTATCAATGGTCCATTGATGAAAGGGATGGCAGAAGTCGGGCGCCTGTTCAATGACAATCAACTTATCGTAGCGGAAGTATTACAAAGTGCTGAGGTCATGAAAGCTTCCGTTTCCTATCTCGAACAATTTATGGAGAAGAAAGAAGACGACAGCGGGAAGGGTAAAATTATCTTAGCTACCGTCAAAGGCGATGTACATGATATCGGGAAAAACCTTGTAGATATTATTCTAAGCAATAACGGCTTTAAAGTTATTGATATTGGGATCAAGGTTACCCCAGCGGCATTGATCGAGGTCATTCGTAAAGAAAAGCCAGACATTGTCGGCTTATCCGGATTGCTCGTAAAATCCGCTCAACAAATGGTGTTGACGGCACAGGACTTTAAGGCAGCAGGAATCGATTTGCCTGTTATGGTCGGTGGAGCTGCTCTGACAAGACGTTTCACAGAAACGAAGATTGCGCCTGAATACGATGGCCCTGTTATTTTTGCCAAGGACGCAATGCAAGGATTAGATTTGGCTAACCGTCTTCAAAGCGAAGACAAAGGAGCACTACTGGAAGAATTACAGGAAAGCCTTGAGAAGCGGGAAGCAAATGATGCGATTAAAGCAAGCCGCGGAAATACTGCAGTTGCAGTGGCGGCGCGACCAGTGAAAACAGTACGTACCGACGTACCTGTATTCGTACCGACTGATTTACGCAGACGCGTTGTAAAAGACTATTCAGTTGCTCACTTACACCCATACGTGAACATGCGCACACTGATCGGCCATCATCTTGGCTTACGCGGAAATGTCGATAAAATGCTGGAAAAGAAAGAAGAACGGGCTGTTCAGCTTCATGAAATGGTCACCAGCTTCCTGCAATCCGATAAATTAACCGCTTCAGGTATTTATCAGTTCTTCCCTGCTCAAGCAGACGGAGACGACGTAATCATTTACGATCCAGAAGATGCGAAAACAGAAATTGAACGGTTCACATTCCCTCGCCAAGAAAAAGAACCATTCCTTTGTCTGGCAGACTACTTGAAAACAGTTGACAGTGGGGAAATGGACTATGTGGCCTTCATGCAAGTTACTGCGGGTAAAGGGGTTCGAGACTATGCAAACCAGCTGAAAGAGCAAGGGAAGTTCCTAGAAAGCCATGCTTTTCAGGCAACCGCACTAGAATTGGCAGAGGGCTTTGCTGAACGTATTCACCAAGAAATCCGTGATCAATGGGGATTCCCGGACCCTACGGACTTCACAATGCGCGAACGGTTCGCTGCAAAATACCAAGGTCAGCGATTCTCATTTGGCTACCCTGCTTGTCCAAATTTAGAAGATCAAGCCAAACTCTTCGGACTGATCAAACCTGAAGACCATGGCGTCATCTTAACAGAAGAATTCATGATGGAACCCGAAGCCTCCGTATCCGCTATCGTCTTCGCCCACCCAGACGCAAGATACTTTAACGTGGAATAAACAAAAGTGGAAGGCGCCATGTAGCCTCGACAGGCGTTGGAGGGCTTACCAAAAAGGCGTTCTTTGCCTTTTCGGTAAGACCGAAACGTCCCGAGGAGGCTGGCGCCTGCAACTGGATGTATTCAAAAGTGGAGACGGCTGGTCAGTCCCGACAGGCACTGGAAGGCTTAAATTAAAGGCGCTCTTTGCCTTTACTTTAAGACTGAAGTGTCCCGAGGGGGTAGCCGTCGGAGCTGGATGTAACCAAAAGCGAAGACGGCTGGTCAGAGGCGACAGGCATAAGACGAAGATGCGGAGTGGCGCTTTTTGCCACGCAGCAGCTTTGACTTATGACCCAAGTCTCTAGCCGTCGGAGCTGGATGTAACCAAATGTGAAAGGCGCCGTTTAGCCTCGACAGGCGTTGGAGGGCTTACCAAAACGTTCCAAGAGGCTGGCGCCTGCAACTGGATGTAATCAAAAGCCGAGACCGCTGGTCACCTACAACAAGCGACGGAAACAGAATAATTATAGCAAAATAAAACCGCTGTCTCCGATTAATTGGAGACAGCGGTTTTCATTTCCTTGATGAACGATTAACGGCAGCAACCTCTGCGCCGGCCACATCCTCCGCCGCCCCACATTCCATGTCCATGTCCATGTCCATGTCCATGAGAAGGTCCTCTGCCTGGCATTATCATAGAGCCCATAACATCCTGAGTTGTCTCTGTATAATAATGTTGCGGTACCCCTACTACGTTATGGCGATTAACGTTCACAATCGGGTGAATATAAGGAATTTCTTGCGGAGAAAAGCAATCATTATAACGGTACTGTGTTGGACAAACGATTGGCTGCATCTGAAAACCTGGTTGTTGCCCCTGCATTCCTGGGAATTGTCCTGACATACCAGGATATTGTCCTTGATTCATCATCATTTTCTCACCTCCTATACCCTATTACATGCCAGCCTACAGAATTATTACGGGCTAGCGCCGTGGGGATGTGGAAATTTATTGATATCAATTAAAAAAGAGCAATCCTTCCGCCTATATTTGGCGGTCTGAATCGCTCCAATACTGCATTAACCACATTGACGAGGATTCACTGATCGATCATATCCTTTTGTTTTTTCAATTGACTCCAATTGCTTCATAATTAGTTTGCATTCATTTACTGGACATTGGGATGGAGCACCTTCGTCTACCATATTCAAAGAGCCTAAAAAGTCAAGATCACGACGCAAATCCAGCTCAGCCGGATTAACAAATTGACGACCCATACTTTTTCATCCTTTCTGTTGGATAGTTCACAAGACAAAACCAGCCAATTCACTACTGATCACACGCCATACTTTGATAAATAAAAATACTCCATATATTATATGTGCGTGAAGATTCTTAGGAATGGGTATAGTAGGATATAACCTATTTATTGAAGGAGAGAGTTTGTATGAATCGAAATCGAATTGTATTATTTGATGGCGAATGTAACTTTTGTGATGCGAGCGTACAGTTCATTATTAAACGTGATCCGTATCGATATTTTTCCTTCGCTTCCTTGCAGGACGACGTAGGGAAAGAACTTCGAAAACAATACCAGATTCCAGACAACGTCGACAGTTTAGTTTTAATCGAAAATGGGAAAGCGTATACAAAATCAAGTGCCGCTTTACGTATCGCAAAAAAGCTAGACGGACTCTGGCATTTAGCTTTCCTATTCATAGTCGTGCCGTCAGCAATCCGCAACCGCGCATATGACTATATTGCAACGAATCGTTATAAATGGTTCGGTAAAAAAGAATTGTCTTGTATGCTGCCGACTCCTGAAGAGCGCCAGCGTTTTATCGCGTAAAAAAGGCCTTCCGTTACCGGAAGGCCTTTATCATGAAGTCAATTGCTTATATTCCTCATCCGTAAATGCGCGTGATCGAGAAAGGAATCGTTTCCCTTCCACTCCTTCAAGCGAAAACATACCTCCGCGACCTTCCACTACATCAATGATTACTTGTGTATGCTTCCAATATTCATACTGGCTTTTCATCATATAGAAAGGCACATCGCCGATACGTCCTAACAATACATCTTGATCACCGATGAGCAGATCTCCTTCTTCGTAGCACATTGGGGAAGATCCATCACAGCAACCGCCTGACTGATGAAACATTAAAGGTCCATGCTTCTTTTTCAGCAATTCAATGAGAGCTAATGCTTCTTCTGTTGCAATTACACGGTCTGGCATGGGAATTCCTCCATTTCACGTCGGATCCTATAGACAGATGCGTTTTATTTCAATCAAAAGAATCCTTGCTTACTTTCATCGTAGCTCACTAGCATATTTTTCGTCTGCTGGTAATGAGCCAACATCTGCAGATGGTTCTCACGGCCGATACCGGATGCTTTATAGCCCCCAAATGCAGAGTGTGCAGGATATGCGTGGTAGCAATTTGTCCACACACGGCCAGCTTGAATGCCGCGCCCAAAACGATATGCTGTATTCATATCACGCGTCCAGACACCTGCCCCTAAGCCGTATAGCGTATCATTGGCAATTTCAAGTGCTTCTTCTTTATCTTTAAACGTCGTAACCGCCACGACTGGACCAAAGATCTCTTCTTGGAAAATACGCATCTTATTATCACCCTTGAACACAGTAGGTTTCACGTAGTAACCATCTTTCAAGTCGCCTTCCAGTTCGTTTTTCTCTCCGCCTGCAAGACATTCTGCGCCTTCTTGTTTTCCGATATCCATGTAAGACAGGATTTTTTCCATTTGCTCCGTAGATGCTTGTGCTCCCATCATTACTGAAGGATCAAGCGGATTTCCTGTCTTGATCGCTTTAACACGCTCTATTGCGCGCTCCATAAATTTATCGTAGATTGATTCTTGAATCAACGCACGAGATGGACATGTACATACTTCTCCTTGGTTCAGGGCAAACATGACAAAACCTTCGATTGCTTTGTCAAAGAATTCATCATCTGCATCCATGATATCCTCAAAGAAAATGTTCGGTGATTTTCCGCCAAGTTCTAATGTCACCGGAATCAAATTTTGTGATGCATATTGCATAATTAGGCGACCTGTTGTCGTCTCACCAGTGAATGCAACCTTGTTGATCCGAGGATTAGACGCCAATGGCTTCCCTGCTTCTACGCCAAACCCGTTCACTACGTTGAGGACTCCTGCCGGCAGCAAGTCTTCGATCAGCTCAACAAGAACTAAGATAGAAGCCGGTGTTTGCTCGGCAGGCTTCAAGACGACACAGTTCCCTGCCGCCAAGGCCGGAGCCAGTTTCCACACTCCCATAAGGATCGGGAAATTCCAAGGAATAATTTGACCCACTACGCCTAACGGCTCATGGAAGTGGTATGATACCGTATTGTCGTCAATTTGGCTGATTCCACCTTCTTGTGCACGAATAGCAGAGGCAAAATAACGGAAATGATCCACTGCCAATGGTAGATCGGCATTCAATGTCTCACGAACTGCTTTTCCGTTTTCCCACGACTCCGCAATCGCTAGCATCTCGAGATTTTCCTCAATACGATCTGCAATCTTCAACAAAATATTGGCACGTTCAGTGACTGAGGTTTTTCCCCACGCCTCTTTTGCTGCATGAGCTGCATCAAGCGCCAGTTCGATATCTTCTGCTGTGGATCTTGCTACTTGAGTAAAAACTTTACCCGTCACAGGTGTTGGGTTATCGAAATACTGGCCATTCACCGGCGCCGTCCATTTACCGCCGATAAAATTATCGTAACGTTCTTTAAAATGAACCTTTGCACCTTCTGAATTCGGATTTGCATATACCTTGTTTTCTGAAGCTTGTACCATACTGCGTCACACTCCCTATTCTCTTTATTTTGCTTGTATTCTAGTGCAATCGTTTTTGCACACAAAGCCACTATACGAATATCAAGAACACGTTATGCATAATGATTGCGCTTACATATGCTATTTTTATTCTATCTGAAAATTATATATCTTTCAACTAATTACTATTCAAATTAATACTGTCGTAGTGAATTTATCAATTTCATAGGTTGGTAAGGATTCATTAATAATTTGTTCATAACTTGGCTGTATGATGAAAGAAATACAAATGACAGGGGTTGTCAATATGGAAGGTAAAGCAGCAAAAAAGTTACTCTCTATTGTCGGTTCAGGTGTTGTAGGCTCTATGCTGACGCTTGGCGTTGTTGCCAACACCGATTGGTTAGGGTCTCCGAAGGAAGTAGAATCAGCAAATATAGATACTCCTACATATGAGGTCGAGAAGGTGTCCACTGCACCAACAGATTCATTGGCCGATATGGTAGAACAGTCTTCAAAAGCTATTGTTGGCGTAGTTAATTATCAAACGGCAGGCAATCGTTTTGCTGAGGCTGCGACAGAGCAAATGGCGGGCACTGGTTCCGGTGTCATCTACAAAATTGACGATAAATATGCGTATATCGTAACGAATAATCATGTCATTGAGGGTGCACAAAAGATTGAAGTCACATTAGATAAAGGCGTAAAAGCATCGGCAAAACTTTTAGGCACAGATGCACTGACGGATATCGCGGTCTTACAAATCGATAAAAAGTTCGCAACTACTGCAGTGACGTTCGGAGATTCAAGTTTATTGAGAGCGGGAGACTCCGTAATCGCGATCGGTAATCCACTTGGTCTTGATTTTTCCGGCACCGTAACAAAAGGAATCGTTAGTTCAGTGTCTCGTACATTGGACGTCAATACATCAGCAGGAACCTGGCAGACAGAAGTTATTCAGACAGACGCAGCAATCAATAGCGGAAACAGCGGCGGTGCTTTGTTCAATACGGCAGGTGAAGTCATCGGTATCAACAGTCTAAAAGTAGCGCAAAGTGGTGTGGAAGGAATAGGATTTGCTATTCCAAGTAATGAAGTGAAAACATTGGTCGAACAACTTACAGAAAAAGGACAAATCGAACGGCCCTATCTCGGAGTAAGTTTAGCGGACTTAGCGGAAATTCCCTATATGTATGTCAAGGATTTACCCGAAGCTGTCAAAGGCGGCGTGATGGTAACAGGAATAGAACCCAATTCTGCAGCAGATCAAGCCGGCTTGAAAGAACAGGATGTCATCACCGAGATAAATGGTGAATCAATTGACAATTCTATGGAACTGCGTAAATATCTATACTCCAAACTACAAATCGGCAGCAAGGCAAACATCACTATATACCGTAATGGTGAAAAACAGCAAGTGAGTGTCAAATTTAGTGGTGGACAAATGAAATAATCGACGCAAGAGGCAGCTTTTACGCTGTCTCTTATTTGTTTATAGCACTACAGACAAACACGCGGCCAAAATACTCTTCATTGCATTTTCCACGTTTTCGTACTATTTTTAGATACAAAGATGCAAGGAGGTCGTACAATGAAGATTCTGGTGATTGAGGACAATGACAGTGTCTCTTCCATGATTAGATTATTCTTTGAAAAGGAAGGCATCGAAGGGGCGTTTGAAGCAAACGGGTTGGACGGTTATGAACGGGCGATCTCTTCTGCATGGGACTGCCTCATCATTGATTGGATGCTGCCGGATCTTGATGGTTTAACGATTTGCCACAAACTGAGGGAGCGCGGAATTGAAGTGCCAATCATTATGCTGACTGCAAAAGATGGAGAAGCGGATCAAGTGCTCGGCTTTGAGATGGGGGTTGATGATTATGTCACGAAACCGTTCAGCCCTCTCGCCTTGATGGCACGAATTAAAGCAGTGACACGCCGATATACACCAAAGGTACAGGATGATGCGGTTCCAATCCATACCTCCTATTTCCGACTGAACCCCAATACACGCGAAGTATGGGTACAAGACAGCTTGGTCACCAATTTGACGCCCAAGGAATTTGATTTACTTTATTTTTTCATTCGACATCCTAAACAGGTCTTCACACGTGACCAACTGCTCGATCAGGTGTGGGGATATGACTTCTATGGTGATGATCGTACGGTAGATGTTCATATTAAACGACTCCGTTCGAAGCTGTCGCTGCCTGAACACCCATTTTTCCATACTGTCTGGGGAGTAGGCTATCGATTCGACGAAAGTGTTGTGACGAACCAGTGAAGATCAAAACCTTTTATCAACAATTGCTCAGCCACTTCAGTGTTATCCTCATCACTGTACTCGTGCTCAGCTTATCGCTGACACATTACTTGGAGACAGTCGTCTACGAGCAGAAAACAGAT
Organism: Sporosarcina aquimarina; assembly: GCF_019748715.1. Classification (GTDB taxonomy): domain Bacteria; phylum Bacillota; class Bacilli; order Bacillales_A; family Planococcaceae; genus Sporosarcina; species Sporosarcina newyorkensis. The sequence continues at coordinate 24,678 of NZ_JACLBZ010000042.1, forward strand.
GAACTTAAGACGTACGGTCAAGCGATCCTAACTGACCTTAGACAAAGCACTCGCGGATCGAATGGAATTTTGAAGACCTACGGCCATGTCTTGGACACCCGTGCCATTCAATATAGTTTATTTGACGAACACTCTTCTATCGTTTATTCCACTGGACTGAAATCACCTTTAATTGAACTCAATCAAGAGGAATGGCATGCTTTGCAAAATGGTCAAACGGTAACTGTCAAACAAGAATTCAAACGATTTGATGAAGCAGTCACCTTTGTCCTGTTGCCGTATTTTGAAAGACAGCAGTTTGGCGGCGGTGTATTACTGACCTCCCCTATTACAGGGTCACGCGCCATTATTTCTCAAATGAATCACTACGTCCTCTATGCGACAGGCGCAGCTGTACTTCTAGCCCTATTGCTGAGTGGCTTGTTGTCGATGATTCATGTGCGGCGGATCCAAAGGTTGCGCCGAGCCGCAGCCGCTGTGGCAGGCGGTGATTATACCGTTCGTGTCCCGTCATCAGAATTTGATGAGATTGGCGAATTATCTAGGGATTTCAATGAAATGACCGACAAACTTGAGACTTCAATGAAGGAAATCGACACACTTGAAAAACGCAGACGGCAGTTCATGGCGGATGTCTCCCATGAACTGCGAACACCTCTTACCACGATTCGCGGAGTGATCGAAGGGTTGCGTGAGCGAATGATTTCTGAAGATGAACAAGATAAAGCACTGCAGTTGGCACAGAATGAATCGAAACGACTGATTCGACTCGTCAACGAAAACTTGGATTACGAAAAGATCCGTGCCAATCAAATTCAATTGAATAAGCAGAGACTTCCTCTGAAAGAACTCCTTGAAATGACTGCCGACCAACTTGAACATGCAGCAGCTGAACGTGGAAATACCATTATAGTCAATGCATCCGATCAGCTGTCTGTCTTTGCAGATTACGACCGGCTCATGCAAATTTTCATCAATATCACCAAAAACAGTATCCAATTTTGTGAAAACGGGACGATTACTCTAATTGCCAAGGAAAACGAGAAAGAAACGATTATCGAAATCGCAGATACGGGAATCGGCATGAACCCCGCTGAAATCGAACAAATTTGGGATCGTTTTTATAAAGCTATCATTTCAAGAACTTCCACGCCGTACGGTGAATTTGGGCTTGGTCTTTCAATCGTCAAACAGCTTGTCCTACTACACGAGGGCGTGATCGATGTACAGAGTGAAAAAGGCAAAGGTGCTCTCTTTACGATTAGATTGCCAAAATAAAAAAAGCCGCTCACATAGCGGCTTTTCGTGATTAATTACACGTCATATAACGCCAATAATCATCACCTAAGACACCTGATAAGTATGCCAGCCCTTCGCTTTCCGACTGACGTATAGTCCACCAATCACCGTCACCAAGCGATAGATAGATCTCATGATGAGGAGCGTCGTTATGATAACCAACCAAATCGATATTTCCTCCACAATCCAGATGACCCTTCACTTCATAATGGATGGGTGGAGAAACTGTCAGTGGATTCCCGACATCATGCACTATCTCAAAATTGATTTCTGACGGCTTCCCTTCCAAACGTTTGATTTCAATATCTTCTAACGATGCATGACCATGACGCTTATAGCGTTTCAAATAATTCATGCCAATAGATGGACCGACAGCCTTCGTAAATTGAAGCGAGCTTTCTTCAATATTGAATTCACCTCGCATATCCACTCGCGTCCGATAACTTTTCCCTTCTGGGTCGAAATCCCGGTCATCACCAGCGAAGTATGGCAACGGAGACAAGAGATTAGGATTTTTCAGGATATCTTCTTTTAAAAATGTAGTATAGCGAAACTTCCACCGATCTATTTCTAGCACCTTTTTACGCTTTGCCACCGGTTGCAATAAGTGATCCCGACAATTCACTCGTATTGAAAACGTATAGCTTTCCTCCGTCGGCTTGTTCTCTGAACTAGGCGGCATCACTACTTCAAATGCTTTCGATACGATCGACTTACTGACATTCATTTGCTGATTGCTGTCAATTAGTGGACGAGTACCCAAAACACTATATGTAACCGCCTCGGACATGCTTGATTCTCGATCGATGAAGCGGTTATTCTCTACGGTATCGAGATATATTCCATTACGGTAAATATCGTATTTTTCTACGCCTTTAATTCGCTCCCAAGACAAAGCAATTTGTGACGAAGCCGCAATTGTTGTGATGACCAAACGTTGTAGAGGATGTTCGTCTTCCACCCTGCTCGTTAAAGCAGATGTTTGAATCACTATGACGTCTTCTACTTTTTCGTCTTTTACACGTTCAATCGTATATTGAAATGGGTGTCTTGAATCGAGTTCTCCGTCAGTAAATTCAGCAACAGTCCCTTCATACAACTGCCGTTCATTTTTATAGACCCTATAGTACCCTCCTGTATCACTCCAAACAAACGATAGCTCCCCCAATGAATGCTTCATACTTTGAACTTCGAATAATGGCTCCATTTTTCATCTGCTCCTTTTTATTCATTTCATATCAATCGACTGTTTCATTTCAGACACTTATGCAACATTGGGCATATGTGTTTACCTACTTCTTCTATGTGTTATCTATCATTTTTATACAATTCATTCTGCTCATCCCAGTATCGTTTTATCCTTCTGTAAATATATGCTACAATCAATATGTCTGATTCATATTCACCACTAGGGGAGCCCGGTTTAATGGGCTGAGATGCATTTACCGCAAACCCTTGGAACCTGATCTAGTCATACTAGCGAAGGGAAGTGGGTAGTTATCGTACCCAACAGCCCATTTCGAATGGGCTTTTTGTATATATACCTTTATAGAGAGGAAGAGAAACATGCCGCTTATTCACCAACTTCGCAAGGAACAACCACTGGTTCATTGCATTACGAATATCGTAGTAGCGAATTTTCAAGCGAATGGTCTATTAGCTATCGGAGCCTCTCCTGTAATGGCTGATGCAATAGAAGAAGCAAAGGATATCGCAAAAGTTGCCGATTGTAGCATTCTGAATATCGGGACGTTGAAGCAACAAACAGTAGATGCAATGATTTTGTCAGGCAACAGTGCCCGCGCAGCGGGAAAACCTGTTGTGCTGGACCCGGTCGGTGCAGGCGCGACTCCCTTCCGAAAAGCTTGTGTACTGCAAATCTTAGATGAAGTGGATGTTACTATGCTTCGATGTAATGTCGGAGAATTGGCTGCTATCGCAGACATCCCCTGGAATGCAAAAGGCGTAGATGCAGGAGAAGGACAAGCCGACGTAGAGGGAATCGCAAAAATCGTTGCCTTGAAATATGCATGCTTAGTGGCTGTATCTGGAGAAATTGATATCGTTACTGACGGCCATTCCACGTTATCCATTACTGGGGGACACCCTATGATGACGAATATTACGGGTACAGGTTGTTTACTCAGTTCCGTAGTAGGAGCATTCTTATCAATCGGGAGCGAACGTCCTTTAGAAGCAGCAGCGGCGGCACTCGCATTTTATAAACGTGCAGGCGAAGAAGCGGCCAAAGTTTCTCATGGGCCAGGTGATTTTGCTATGAACTTTTTGAATGCATTATATACATTGGATCGCAAAACCAAAACGTACTTAGTATAACTACGAGTAAGGGGGTTTTTTCATTGACAGTAAAAGTAGCATTGACTATTGCCGGTTCAGACAGCGGTGGCGGTGCTGGAATCCAAGCCGATCTAAAAACGTTTCAAGAGCTCGGTGTATTTGGCACATCCGCACTTACTGCCATTACCGCCCAAAACACACAAGGCGTTCATGGTGTTTATCCAGTACCAGTAGAAGGCGTAGTAGCTCAAGTACGCGCTGTACTGGATGATTTTGAAGTGAAAGCCTGTAAAACAGGTATGCTATTTTCTACAGAAATTATAATGGCTATTGCTTCTTTATTGGAAGAATACCCGCCGATTCCTCTCGTGATTGATCCTGTCATGATTGCCAAAGGTGGTCAATCATTATTACTGCAAGAAGCGGTCCAAGCGATGAAGGAAAATTTAATCCCAATTGCCACTATTATTACGCCCAACATTCCGGAAGCCGAAGTACTAACAGGCATGAAGATTGTAACGGATGAGGATATTCAAGAAGCGGCGCAAATCATCATCGAGCTAGGTGCAAGAGCCGTCATTATGAAGGGCGGCCACCGCAACGATGTGCTCGAAGCAAAAGATTATTACGCTGATTGTGAAGGTCAATCTTTCACCATGACAACGCCTTGGGTACAAACAAAAGATACCCATGGTACAGGCTGTACGTTTGCAGCTGCTTTAACCGGTTTTATCGCAAAAGGCTATTCCTTGTCAGATGCCGTTGCAGAAGCAAAACAATTTATCCAAGCTGCGATCGAAGACAGTCTACGCATTGGTTCTGGGCATGGACCGACGAACCACTGGGCATATAATCGTTTAAAGAAGGAGATGCACTAATGCGGAATGCAGAAGTGAGAAAAGCTTTGAGTCTTTATTTTGTGATGGGTACCCCAAATACTGCAACGAATGGGGAGCAAGAAACGCTGGACATCTTAGAGGCAGCTCTTCGTGGGGGTATTACTTGCTTCCAGTTGCGCGAAAAAGGCGAGAATGCTTTGAAAGGAGAGGCATTGGTCGGTTTCGCGAAAAAATGTCAGGTATTATGTCGTCAGTACCATATTCCTTTTATCATTAATGATGATGTGGATCTTGCCTTGGCCATTAATGCAGACGGCGTCCACGTTGGCCAAGACGACGAGCAAGCTGGCATTGTCCGAACGCGAATCGGTCCAAGTAAATGGCTAGGTGTCTCTACCCATAACGCAGAAGAAGTACAGCTTGCTCAAGCAATCGGTGCTGACTATGTAGGCATTGGTCCGATCTATCCGACAGCGACCAAACTAGATGCCTCTGCTGTCGTTGGCCCTGCGCTTATTAAGGAAATCCATACAGCTTTTCCTGATATGCCGATTGTAGGGATCGGGGGTATTTCTTTGGCGAACTTCGGTCCCGCTTTGCATGCAGGCGCGGATGGCATCGCAGTGATTTCTTCTATCGCATCTGCTGAAAACCCTTCAGCAGCAACGCAAACCTTTTCTGAATCAATACGAGCCATTAAAAATTAAATTTTATATATCTTTTGCACCCAAAAGAGCTATGGAGAATTTTTCTCCATAGCTCTTTTATCGACATACCGAGAAACATTTGTCGATTTCCCGGGAAATTAAACGAATAATTACTTCTTCGCTTGCTCGTAGTAGCTCTTCATTTCCTCTTCCGGTACCATGTTTCCACCCGTAGACCATACAAGGTGTGTAGCTTTCGGAGAATTTGCTGAAGAGATATCCGACTGTATAGTTTGTATAGGACCTGTCATCCCTGCGAGTGCAGATGGTTCTAGCCAAATATCTTCACTGTCTGCTAACTCTTTTAATAATTTGAACAAAGTACGATCTTCTACTGTATAGCAGCCTGCTAAGAAAGGTTCCACTGTTTTTCCGACAAAAGCTGAGGCTGTTCCAACTGCTAATCCATCAGCCGCTGTTTTATTATCCAAGCCAAAATCAGCAACTGAAATTTGATCGTGTAATCCTGTCATCATGCCAATCATCATACACGGAGAATGGGTTGGCTCTGCAAACAGGCAATGTACATGATCTCCAAATACAAGTTTCAATCCGAATGCGACACCGCCAGGTCCACCGCCTACTCCACAAGGTAAGTAAACAAAAAGAGGATGCTCCCCGTCGACCCTAATATTTTGTTCTTTCAGCTGGACGGCTACACGCTCACCTGCAACCGCGTATCCCATGAAAAGATCCGTTGAGTTTTCATCATCTACAAAGTGACATGTTGGATCTGCTTCCGCTTGGCGTCGGCCTTCTTCCACAGCTTTGCTGTAATCATCTTCATATTCTACGACATGGACACCTTTAGAACGCAATAAATCTTTTTTCCACGGCTTTGCGTCTGCTGACATATGCACCGTGACGTCAAAACCGAGTTTCGCACTCATGATGCCAATACTGAGTCCCAAATTCCCTGTCGATCCAACAGCGATTTTATGGTTTGCAAACAACTGACGAAATGCCGGTTCATCGAATTGACTATAGTCTTCTTCAGCATTTAGCAATTGATGTTCAATTGCTAATGTTTCTGCATGCTTCAGGACTTCATAAATACCGCCTCTAGCCTTTATAGAACCCGAAATAGGTAAGGCGTTATCTTGTTTTAATAATAGCTGACCCGGAATGTCGATTGCATAAGATTGTTCAAGTACGTGCTTCATATTAGGAATAGGAGTTAATGGCGATTCAATAATGCCCTGATTTGCAGCGGTATCTGGAAACACCCTTTCCAAGTAAGGAGCGAATCTTGCCAACCTTAGACGTGCATCTTCCACATCTTCTTTTGAAAGCTTTGTATGATTAAGAGCTGTCTTAATAGGTTCTACTAATGGGTTGCGCCATAAGATTTCCTTCTTCTCCATTACTTGTTCCAATAAAGGCTGCTTAGCCAGCCATTCACTTTGTGCAAGATTCTTCATTCCATCATTCGCTCCTTTTAGTAATTATTTGAACCAACCCTTTTCTTGAAACATCGAGATGGCTTCAATACGATTTCGCACGCCTAATTTATCCAATATAGTCGATATATAATTGCGAACAGTGCCAGGGGACAAAAACAATTCTCCTGCTATCTGTTTCGTTGTTTTTCCTTCGGATACCAGTTTCAACACTTGACATTCACGTTCTGTCAATGGATTTTTTTCATCATCTTTCATGTCAAAAGCCAGATCGATTAATTCGGGAGCATAAATTCTACGCCCTTTGATGATAGAATGAATCGACTTCACAAGCTCTTCAATGGGATTATCCTTCAGCAAATACCCTCTGACACCCGCATTTCGTGCCCGCTCAAAATATCCCGTTCTTGCAAACGTCGTCAATATGATGATCTGACACTCTTCATCTTGCAGCTCTTCTGCAGCGTCTAAGCCTGTCTTGATCGGCATTTCAATATCCATGATGCAAATATCAGGTTGTAGCTCTTTAACCAAGTCCACTGCTTCTTGACCATTTTTGGCCATTCCGACTACATCCATATCTTCTTCTAAATTGAGTAACGACCCTAATGCACCGAGCATCATCCCTTGATCTTCTGCTATTACAATGCGGATCATAATCTATCACCCTTCCTTTATTTGTTTTAAGACAGCTGGAACAGTGATCATAACCTGTGTCCCTTCCCGACTAGTTATAGACAAACTGCCATTTACAAATTCCAGACGTTCTTCCATACCATCGAGACCGTTCCCCGGAAGATTTACGCCATTTTGTGCTATCCCAATTCCATTATCCTTTACACTAATCGTAAACTCTTTTTCCGTTCGCTCAAAAACGATGCAACAATATTTCGCATAGCTATGTTTGACGACATTATTAATCGCTTCTTTTAAGCACATAACCAATACATTTTCCACAATGGGCGACATGTCTGGAAAGTTCGGATCTCCTTCCAGTTCGAGTTCGATTTCTGCCGCTTTCAATAATTGCCTGACACGGACTAGCTCATCTTTCAACTTTACACGGCGCATACCGCTAACTAGTACACGGACTTCTTTTAAAGCAGTGCTGGAGATTTGTCGAATATCGTGAATTTCTGTTGCAGCAGCTTTAGTGTCTCGTTCCATCAAACGTACAGCCAGATCACTTTTCAATCCGATCATGGACAGTTTCTGGCCAAGCGTATCATGAAGATCCCTTGCAATTCGCTCACGTTCTTGGACAATAGTCAACTCTGAAATACGTTGTCTTGCTACTTCGAGCTGATCTTGCAGTCGATCGCGTTTCTGACGATTGTATAAATTAAAAGGCAGTAACACGACACCGATTACTGAGATAATAATAAAATGGATTTGCGGAAGAAATAGATCAATCTCGATGAAAAAACCTGCCACGATTGCACCGATTAAAATGGCAATATGTAGACCGTAAATAATGAAAAACCCAACAGTATTGCGGATATTCCCAATGAAAAATGCAATGAAAATCGATAAATATACATAACCGAACAATAAAGTCATCAGTACCGTAATTACGATTTCAAAGCTTATCCACATATACATGAGACCGCTCTTAGATTTCACGGAAAAATAGTAGGAGAGGAAAAAGAATACTAACAGCGTCACCCCGATCGTTAAATCCACGGGTGAAGCGCTTCTTAAAATATAGAAGAAAGGTAGTATACAAAATACAACCCATGCATAAATGCTGAGCCATGGGCTTTTCGGAAAAATACTATACCAGCTGCGCATAGGGTCTCATCGCCGTCCTTTTCATTTCATTGTAACAAATATTTCTGTTCTTCGCCCATTGCACCTATTTTCTCCAAATCCGTGACATTGGCTGCAGGCTTAGATCAACAGGATGTTGATCATGCAGGCGCTGGCACAGCATGTAGTGGCCTTAGCCTGAGTTCCCCGTTCAGCAAACGTTTGAACACCGGCTGATTAAAGATAAAAAAGGCGGAGAAGGAAATCCTTCTCTCGCCAATTCACTCAAGTCGCGTGCGTTTCGGTTTTAGATCAATCGCTAACTTGTTTTTTGTTATAGATTGTTTTGCTTCTTTAAATGTAATGAATGTTTTATTAGCTGGATCGTACAAACGGTAGCGTAATGACTCCAAGCTAGTTTTCAATGTGATCGTAGTTGCATTATGCAATGGCGGTGTCAATTCATGCGCCATTTCAAGGTTGTAATTTGGTACACGTGGAGCTAAATGATGCACGTGGTGGAAACCAATGTTCCCCGTCGCCCATTGTAGAACACGTGGCAATTGATAATAAGAACTACCTTCTACAGCAGCTTTTACATAGTCCCAGTCAGATTCCTCTTCAAAATAAGAATCTTCGAATGTGTGCTGAATGTAGAACAGCCAAATCCCAAGCATAGCAGCCGTGAACATCATCACTCCTTGAATCAACAGAAATGCCTGCCAGCCAATGAGCCAAATCAATCCGCTGTACACCAACACAAGAATTACATTAATCAGATACGTGTTTATACGCTCTTTCTTACGCGCATCTTTGCGATTAAAACGACCTGCGATCAAAACTAAATACAATGGTCCTAATCCAAACAATACAAGAGGATTACGATAGAAACGATAGCCAAGACGTTCCCATTTAGAAGCTTGTGCATATTCTTCCACTGTCATTACCCAAATATCGCCTACTCCGCGTTTGTCCAAGTTCGAACTAGTCGCGTGGTGGATAGAGTGCTCTCTTTTCCACTTTTCATAAGGAAATAATGTCAGGACGCCAGTGATTGTTCCAACAATATTATTCGCTTTTTTATTGCGGAAGAATGAACCGTGCGTACAGTCATGAAAGATAATAAACGTGCGGACTACGAAGAATGCAGCCACGATTGAGACGGCGATTGCCAAAACAACAGAAACTTTCAAGCTTTGATATGCCAAGAACCATAAAATAAAAACAGGTGGTATCGTGTTCAGCAACTGAATAGTACTTTTCTTCAAGTCAGATTTCGCGAAAGGCGCGACATCTTTATGCAACTGCTTCGTTTTCTCTTTACTCATGTTTTGTTTTCCCTCCTAATGGGATTGCTAGTGACTTAAGAATAACTTTTATCGGCAAGGAGGGGTAGACATATATGTCATGACTTTGAGATGACAAATGTCATATCGAATTTTGATAAAATCCTAAACTAAAAAGCGTACTCCTTTGTGACGTGCACCCCAAAAGTTAGAGTTCAAAAT
>NZ_JACLBZ010000043.1 GCF_019748715.1 Sporosarcina aquimarina
ATGCAAGCGAATGACCCCGCTGAAAATTATCGATTCCAGCACATTGCCTTTGAATTTGAATACCCACCGATGGGCGACGTTCCGGGTAACCAAGTCCGGTATCAAGCTTCATCTGCGACTCGTGTTCTTGGAAAATGGCTGTTCCTATCCTGACCAGGCGGTTTTGACAAACGCCAAGGAACATGATCGCGGTCAACTAGAAGTGCTAGTCGATGATAAGGAATGCATGTATGTGTTCGACCGCGGCTACTTGGATTACAAACGGTTCGACGGCATGACGGATGAGGGCTATTTCTTTGTATCGCGCCTGCGGAAGAACGCGGTCGTCCGGTCACTTGAACACTTCGAACTGCCGGAAGACTCTGTCGTGTTGTCCGATGAAATGATTGTCATCGGCACGTCCCAAAATCGGACGGAGAACGTGTTCCGTCTCTTGAAAGTGCTGGATTCCAAAGGCAATCAGCTGAATCTAATCACGAACCGGTTTGATTTACCTGCTGATGAAATCGCGGAACTGTACAAGTCTCGCTGGGCCATTGAACTGTTCTTCAAATGGATGAAACAGCATTTGAACATCAAGAAGTTCTAC
>NZ_JACLBZ010000044.1 GCF_019748715.1 Sporosarcina aquimarina
TGTAGTGACCCCTAAAAGTTAGAGTTTTATATTACGCAGCTAGTTGGCTGGTGTGAAGACGGTATTGTACCGGACTCATGCCAGCCAATTTCTGTTTAATTCGTTTGTTGTTGTAATAATGAATGTACGTCTTGATCGCTTGTTCCAATTCTTCGTACGTACGAAGCGGTTCACCATAATACATTTCTTGCTTCAATAAGCCGAAGAAATTTTCCATGGGCGAATTGTCTAGACAGTTTCCTTTTCGGGACATGCTTTGGAACACGTGGTGTTCTTTAAGTGTAGTGACCCAATGTGAATGTTGATAGTGCCAGCCTTGGTCCGAGTGAATGGTCGTGCGATATTTTGCATCTTTCACGATATCAAGTGCTTCTTCTAACGGCTTCATCACAAAATCAAGGGTAGGATGCATACTGATACCGTGGGAAAGAATCTCTCCGTTGTACATATCCATCATTGGACTAAGATAGAGTTTACGCCCATCTGCACACTTAAACTCCGTGATATCTGTTGTGAGTTTTTGATAAGGGATTGGCGTGTTAAAGCGTCGGTTCACTCGGTTCTTTGACACTGTACCGATGGTACCTTTGTAAGAACTGTAGCGGCGTGATTTTCGAATGAATTTCGCACCTTTCAATCCGAGCTTGCGCATAATTCGCTGCACCTTTTTATGATTCACTCGGATCCCACGATTCTTTAATTCTAAGTGGATTCTGCGATACCCATAATTGCCGTTGTGCTCATCAAAAATAGATTGGATGGTTTCCTCCATCTGCTGATTGGGATTTTCTAACTTGAACCGTTTAACATGGTAGTGATAAGAAGATTCCGGAATTCCTACAATTTGAAGCACGTCAATCAGTCGGAATTCTTCTTTGAGTTCGTATGATAACGTTGCTTGTGCTTTTCGAGATAGCCGTCCGGATCCATCTGAAAAGCTTTTAACTTTTTTAGGTACGCTACCTCTAGACGTAGGAGTTCATTCTCCCTTTCTAATGTCTGTTCACGCGTCATTTCATTCTCTGAAGTAGTCCTAGTGCTTTTAACGTTCTTTGCTTTATCCGTCATGGGTGGCCGTCCTCTCGGTTGGTCCAGGGCTTCTGCACCTCCTTCAAGGAATTTCTTGTTCCATGAAGAGATCATAGGAGGATTCGTTAATCCAAAATGAAGTGCGGTTTCATTTAAAGAAGTACCTGTCCTTTTCATAAAGCTTAGTACATCGA
>NZ_JACLBZ010000045.1 GCF_019748715.1 Sporosarcina aquimarina
TGACGTGCACCCCAAAAGTTAGAGTTCAAAATCTAACTTTTGGGGTGTTTTATTATGGCTAAGTATAGTAATGAATTTAAGATGATGATTATTCTTGAGTATCTCGATGGTAAATCTGGATATAAGACATTAGCCAGAAAATATGGTGTGAAGGCTGATACACAAATTAGGAATTGGGTGAAATCATACGAGAAGTATGGTGTCAAAGGAGTGTTTCGAAAGAAAAGTAAGGAAGTTTACCCTGTTCAATTCAAGCTCGATGTACTAAGCTTTATGAAAAGGACAGGTACTTCTTTAAATGAAACCGCACTTCATTTTGGATTAACGAATCCTCCTATGAT
>NZ_JACLBZ010000046.1 GCF_019748715.1 Sporosarcina aquimarina
GGCGGACCCCGCAGTTGCGGCTTCGCTGGTGTGGAAAAAATAGTGAGTGCTGTGTTCAAATGATATACCAAGTAGCTTCCACTTACTAAACGCAGGCGCCTTACAAGCGGTAGGCGGAGCAATGAGACAGACAGGCGTTCTTCCTGACTGGCTCATTGCGGGAGCCATCCGCAAGCGCCGAAGTGAGTTCAGTGAAGTTACTCTTTTTATTGTCTCTTCGCTCGACTAAGTAGTGTGTCCAAACTAAGTACAGGGTTGTAGATCGACACCGCTTCGCCGCTGGTGTGGCAAAAATAGTGAGTGCTGTGCTTCAAAATGATATACCAAGTAGCTTCCACTTACTAAACGAAGGCGCCTTACTGGATAGGCTACACTTAGTTAGACAATAAAA
>NZ_JACLBZ010000047.1 GCF_019748715.1 Sporosarcina aquimarina
TGGATAGGCTACACTTAGTTAGACAATAAAATTAAGGTCTAGTAGAATACAACCAAAGAAACGAGGAGAATCTACGATGACCCAAAAAAGAGTACGAAGAACTTTTACCCCTGAATTTAAAAGTCAATTGGTAAAGTTGTATGAGAGCGGAAAACCCAGAGCTGATATTATCCGTGAATATGATTTAACCGCTTCCGCCTTTGATAAATGGGTGAAGCAAAACCAGACATCTGGTTCATTCCAAGAACGTGACAACCGTACGCCTGAAGAGGCTGAATTAATCAAACTACGTAAAGAAAATCAACGTCTACTAATGGAGAATGATATTTTAAAGCAAGCCGCGCTGATCATGGGACGAAAGTAGATGTGATTCGCAACAATGCTCACAAATACTCAGTATCAGCAATGTGCGAAGTCCTCAATATTCCTAGAAGCACCTTTTACTATGAACCTGTTGAAAAGCAAGTAGAAGATGAGACTGTTGATGCCGTCAAGAAAGTATTTAAAGAAAGTAGAAACAATTATGGAACCCGGAAGATTAAGAAGAAACTTGAAAAGATCGGCTTGTGTGTCTCTAGGCGACGTATTGGTCGAATTATGAAGGAACATGGGCTTATTTCGAATTATACTGTGGCCCAATTCAAACCATTTAAATCAAAAGTGAATGAAGACCCTGTGAAAAATGAACTTGCCCGTCAGTTTAATGATCAAGCTGAATTGGCTGTCGTAGTAAGTGATCTGACGTACGTACGAGTAAACGGAAGATGGAATTACGTATGCTTATTTGTCGATCTTTACAATCGGGAAATTATCGGGCACAGTGCTGGACCAAGTAAGACTGCAGAGCTTGTTTACAAAGCTTTATCAAGCGTTAATCGTGATCTCAACTCAATTCAAATGTTCCACACCGACCGCGGTAGCGAGTATAAAAATAAACTGATTGATGAAGCGCTAGAGACATTTGGCATCCAAAGATCGTTGAGCATGAAAGGATGTCCATATGATAACGCCGTAGCTGAATCAATGTTTAATATCGTCAAGACTGAGTTCACGAAACAAGCGCACTTTATCAGCCTTGACCAGCTGGAACTCGAACTAAATGATTACGTAAATTGGTACAATACGATTCGGATT
>NZ_JACLBZ010000048.1 GCF_019748715.1 Sporosarcina aquimarina
GACGAATTGTAATATTAAGTGCAACACATGAAAGCAGAAAAAAAGAAAACCCATAACGACCTCGTATAGAATGGAGTTACCACACACACATTCAAACGGAGGGATCGTTATGAGCTACACTCATCTTACCATATCTGAACGTGCAAAAATAGAAGCCTACCTTGAGATTGGTTATTCCATTCGAAAGATTGCCAACTTGATTGGGCGTCATCCTTCCACTATCTCTAGGGAGCTGGCCCGGCAACCTGATTACGATGCACAATCTGCCCAACACCAGTATGAAGCCCGTAAATCAAACTGTGGAGCGAAGTCAAAATATACTCCTGAGCTGAAAGAGACCATCCAACAGAAATTGAATGAGACGTGGTCGCCTGAACAGATTATTGGTCGCCTGTTTCCTGAGGACCTGAGCTTCAAGACAATCTATCGCTGGGTTTACGAAGGCCTTCTCGAGGTACCTCTCACAGTGCTTCGACAAAAGGGGAAACGTCAGAAACCGAAGGAAACACGCGGACGTTTTAATATCGGCACGCCGATTTCCAAGCGCCCGAAAGAAGTGAAGAAACGGGAAACATTTGGTCACTGGGAGCTGGATACGGTAGTTTCCGGTCGTGGAAAGGCCAAAGGATGTGTGGCCACGTTCGTGGAACGAAAGACACGTTTATATCTTGCCCTTCCCATGCCGGACCGTTCCGCTTCTTCGATGGAATCCGCCATTCGAAAGGTTTCCGCGTTATTTCCTGAGGCGGCTCTCAAGACTGCCACAACGGATCGCGGAAAGGAATTCAGCTGTTATGAAAGGATTGAAAAGGACCTTTCTATCGAGGTATACTTTGCCGATCCTTACTCCTCTTGGCAGCGGGGAAGCAACGAGAATAGCAATGGGCTGTTGCGTGAATTCTTCCCCAAGGGAACCAACTTTGAAGAGGTGAAACCAGCGGAGTTGTTTGAAGCCTTGGAACTCATCAATAGTCGACCCAGAAAGTGTCTGGGATGGAAAACTGCATACGAGGCGTTTACTGAGCAACTGTTGCGCTTAATTTGACAAACTATCAT
>NZ_JACLBZ010000049.1 GCF_019748715.1 Sporosarcina aquimarina
TCCCAGCTGAGCTAATCCTCCTGGGTAAAATTACTATAAACATCACATTGCTGTGACTGTTAATACTCTTCAATGATCTCTTTCATTATGTATGGAACACTAAATTATAGATCAAAAAAGTGTTGCCTGGCGACGTCTTACTCTCACAGGGGGAAGCCCCCAACTACCATCAGCGCTGAAGAGCTTAACTTCCGTGTTCGGTATGGGAACGGGTGTGACCTCTTCGCTATCGTCACCAGACTTGTCCTTTTCCAAAGACATTTACTATTATAACACTTCTTTGCAGTAATGCAAGTGTTATTTTTAGCTTTTTTAGTGAATTTTTGTTCACTCAAAACTG
>NZ_JACLBZ010000005.1 GCF_019748715.1 Sporosarcina aquimarina
GTACCTTCAGCATATACGTTCACTGTTGCATCAGCTTCTAAGTCTGTTGCAATAAAGCCTGTATCAGACATAGTAGCATTATCTGCTACCAAAGCATCTGGTGCTGTTGTGTCTGGATTTTCAGCAGGAGTTACATCAAACGTGAAACTATACTCACCTTCAAGCACTTTGCCATCTTTAGATTCAAGATTCTTACCTAAAGTAATAACATTAGAAGGTAGTAATGTGTTTGGTCCTACAGTAATTTGAATTGTATTATCGTCAATACCATCTTCACTATCTACCAATTCGATAGCTGTGCTTACAGGCAATGCTTTACCATTCAATGTATAGTTTGCAGGGTCTGTTGCACTACCAGTTCCAGTTAAAGCAACTGAATCAGTGAATGTGATGGTAATTGTATCATTCTCTGCACCTTCAGTACCTGCCACAAGGTAAGTAGCTCCTGATTTCTTAACAGCAAAATTAGAAGCTTCAGTAACTTCTTTTTTGATTGTAAACGTCTTAGAAGTAGTTGCTGCAGTGTTTCCTACATCATCGGAAATCGACTTAACTACAACTGTCCAGTTTTCACTTCCGCCGTCATTCACAACAGTTTGTGGTGTAGCTCCATCTCTTTCCACCCAATTAACTAAGAACTTGTTATCAATACCGTTATCAACAAGCTCTCCTACTTTTCCGATGAATGTACGAGTTTTGCCATCTTTGTCTTTACCAATAAATTCAACTGTCGTTCTTGGAAGCTCTTCCTGACCTTGTGCAAGAGTCTCATCTTGTTCAGATCCATATAGTTTAATTGGTTCATCCATTGTAACGACAAATTGTCCTTCAACATCTGCATTATTTACAGGCGTAATATCCGCGATTTCCGGGCTTGTAATATCTGGAGTATTTAATGCCGAGCCAACATAGTTAAGGCTTAGATTGATATCTTCAGTATTTTTCTTGCCGTTTACTTCTGTTGTTACTTTATCTTTTTTAACTACCAAACGGTACTTATCATTATAGTAGTTGTCTTTTGTTTCAGTAGTATCGTAAATTTCAGTCCAGTCCTGTTTAAGTGCAACTTTATACTGATTTACTTTACCAGGAATAGTAACAACTTTAAACGGTACATTCTTCGTTCCTTCTGTTCCGTTTGCAAGTTTCCAAACATCGTTCTCTGCATCATAAACTTCTAAAGCGATACTTCCAGATGGGTCTGCTAGAGTAGCTGCTTTATCAAATGACACGCGGAATTGTTCTGGTGAATCAACGATTACAGATGCTTTAGCAACGTCGTTATTCTCAGCTACTGTAAAGTCAAGATTCTGTGTTGTGCCAATGTTGTTCTCATCACTGTTAGCGGCAAAATCATAGATTTTGGATACTTGTAAAGCATGTTTGCCTGGTTTGAAGTAACCTAAACGGTCTGGATCTTCATTGTAACCATTGCCTAATGTAAGTGTTGCCAGATGACGCTCATCAACAAATTGCTTAGCCTCGTGATCAAAGTAGAACTGGCCTGGTGCTACAGTGAAATGTGTTGTTTCTTTATATTTCCCATCGATTAAATACGTAGCCTTATCAACAGGCTCTGAGAACTTAACAACTAGCTTGTTTTGTCCTTCAGGAGTAACGGAAGTTACATTTGGCGTACGCGCATCAACAAATTTGAATGCAACGTCAGAAACTGTTTCTTTTCCAAGTGAGTTTTCTACAGTTGAAACTACTTGTACATCAGAGTTATCCGTTAGGAATTCATCTCTTTTTAAAACAGCAATAACAGTTTTATTGTTTGGTCCTGGTAAGAAACCAACGACTTCTTTTTCTGTAGCTCCTTGAGTGACTGCAACATTATCTTTAAGAACGTCTGTTAGACGGCCTTGTGCATCCGTTTCAATAAACTGAGCTAAAGAAACAGGTTTATCAAATGTCAATGTTACACGGTCAGCTTCGTTTGAGTTTGCAGCTGTTAAGTTAACTGAATCTACTTCAGTTGAGCCTGATGCTTCAAATTTGACAGTTCCAACTCCTACTACTTGACCAATTAGATCCTTGTAGTCGCCAGAAGCTTCAATAATTTGAGCGTCAATTTTTGCTGTCATGCCTTGAGCATAGAACTCGGAGCGAAGAACGACAGTCGCTTTACCATTTTGGATAGTTGCACGTTTTTGTGCTAACTGACCATAGGTAGTATTTAGATCCAAAACAATATCATTTGCATTCGTATCTACTTGTCCTGTAACTTTATCAACAAGTGAGAACGTTACGGTTGTGTTATCGTGACCATCTGCTTCGATTGTACTCTTAGCAGGTGTTACTTCCAAATTCCAAAGATCTGTTACTGCCGGTGTTGTAAACGTAGCAGTTAGATTCTCAAGAGTTTCACCATCAACATGAAGATCTTTAACTACCACTGTATAATTCTTGCCATATTCTAGGCCGGAGATATCAAGTTTCACAGTTTTCTGGTCGTCAGATAGATTCGCAGAATTTACTTTTGCTCCGTCGATTGAGAAGTTAGCTGCAGTAGCTGTATCAACAGCTTTGTTGAATGTTACTTCAACAGTTGTCTTGTTAATCGCACTTACCGATTCAACTTTCAAATCACCTGCAGGAGCAATAACATTACCGTCCTTATCCAATACAGTACCTTCTGGAGTAAGTGTAACGTTATTATCTTCTTGGAACTTATCTTGATTTACAGCAGCTTCAAGTAACTGATCTGAAGGTAAAAGCATTGCAGAAGCTGCATATACTGTACCAGAAGTTGCTAGATAAGCATTACTGTTTAACAACCAAACCTTCTTATCAGCATTTGAAAGGTTTTTAAATTCTGTTTTACTAACGAAATCACCTGTTTTAATATCGTAAATACCTGTCTTAGCAACGGCAGCAGGCGTTTCAGCAGCCAATGCAGCAGCAGGCGTTAGTGCTGATGCAGCTAAAGCAGCACCTAACGTAACTTTTAGAGCTTTCTTCATTAAAATACCTCCAAGTTTCTCACATATATTTTTATCATTATTAAACTTGAAGTCTAAAGGGGCGCTTATAGGCCCCGATAGACTTTCAGTTTGCGTTAATTATAATTAGCGAAGGTCAACTTTGATTGCAGTTTCGCCTGTTTTTTCTTTACCATCAACTGTGTACTTTACAACAACTTTGTTGAAATCACCGAAGAAATCATCTTCAGCTTTAGTGAAAGTAAATTTACCATCAGTAACAGTTGCAGTTACAGTCTCTGGTCCATCTTCTTTACCAGTGAAAGTCATTGTTACTTCAGAAACACCAGCATCAGCGATTGTGCCTTGGATATCATAAGATACTGCTCCAGCAAATGTTTGAGCCAAAATGTTTGCAGATTCAGCTTTAACTGTAGTGAAAGTAATTTCACCTGGGTTTTCAGCTTTCAACTCAGCAATTTTAGTTTCTGCAGCTTCAAGTCGATCAACAGTTGATTTTGTAACTTGGTCCTTCTGTGCAGTTGTCAATGCATCGTAAGCTTTACGTGCTTCGTTCACAGCTGTTTCGTTTGCAAGCGTGATGTCTGCAACTGCTGGAAGTGCATTGATTTTAGAAATTACGTTAGAAACTGCTGGGTCAGCATTTGTCTGCTGATCCTTCAGACGATCATACTCCGCTTTTGAAACTTTCTCATAAACAAAGTACTTAGCGAACTGAGAGTTCTTTTCGTCGTAAAGAACAGTAACTTTGATGTTCTCGCCACGTAGATCACTCATTGCTTTTGTAGAGATGTCTGTTTTGTCTGTTGCATTTAGGATTAAACCGCTGTTAACAAGACGAGCTGTAGTTCCGTCAACAAATGTAACTTCTTTACGGCCAGTGTCTACGCTATCCACGATTAGATCTTTCTTGACGAATGAAGAAGATGCTGCAGTAATGTTGTCGACTGTTCCTTTGTTGTCTTTATCGAAACGAAGAACAACTACTGAACCTTTATCTAGGTTGTCATAACGCACATCGTCCACTTTGTAAGTTTCTTTTGAACCGTTAACAAATGCTGTGATCTCAACAACTTCTTTGTCAGAGTTGCGAAGTACATTTGTAATCAATGCAGCTTCATCAACTGTATCTTGCGCACTTGTTTCTTTAATGACTAGAGCGATTACTTCGCCATCTTCATTGTAGACGTAGTAAGAAGAAATGATGTCAGAGCCTTTGTAGTCGCCCCAAGTTGTAACTTTTACATCTTTCTCGTCAATTACACCGTTGCTGCTAGCTTTCTTCGCATCAAATACAACTGTACTGCTTTGAAGTTTCTTACCGCCAACATAGCTGTCTTTCGCTTCAACAGTTTTATCCGAAGTACCGAATCCACCATTTTTAGATGAAGTGCTAGTAAAGAATTCAAGTTCTTTAACTGCATTTGAATCATCCAACTTGAAGTTTACAACTGTGCTAGCTGCTTTAAGGCTAATTGTTTCTTTTACTCCAGTGCCGCTTGTCAATACGATATCGCTATTGTTGCCGCCTGCAAGAGATACTTCATACTCTTTTGCGTCTTTTGCGTTTTTCTTGATCGTGTAGTCTACACCGTTAATCGTAATTTTCTTAAGTGTTTCTAATTCAACTTGGTAAAGTTTGTCTTTGCCGTCTTGGTCAACAGTTTCAAATTGAGCAACTGCTTTGTTAAAGTCGATTTTTGTCTTGATATCTTCAGTCAAGATTGAAGTTTTCGTATTCTTAATTACGTCTGCAGTGTCTCCGCCCACGTATACTAAGTTGCCTGCACGGTCAAGATACAATGAAACTTCTCCTGCTGCTTGAAGTTCTTCAGCAGAGTCTTCGTCAATGTATTCTAGTTTGTTTTTATCATTCAAGTAGACTGCTTTTGCATAGTCTTTCTTCGCATACTTGTCGTTGTCTTTTGCATTGTGAACGAAGTCATATGTTTTTCCATCTACGCGAATTGCTTCATAGAATGTATCAGTGATTTTACCTGTAACTGTTTTGTTGTATACTTCAGCAAATCCGTCTTTATCGTTCGCATCGTTGCTGAAGAATAAAACGTCACCTTTTTTAAGGTCATCGAGGCTGATAACTTTACCGTCTTTAATGATCGTAGCGTCTTTTGCGTTGAATGAACCAGCAGTATCGCCTTCAATACCTACGACTTCTTTGTCTTCAACTTTATCGACAACTAAGAATTCGTTTAGGCTATATGCGCCAACATATTCGATGTCGCCAGCTTTGTCATATCCGACTTTAGCGAAGTTGTATCTTTTACCAACAAGTTCACTTGGAATTTTACCGTTATCTGTCGTGACTTTTTTACCATCGATATAAATTTCGAATTTTTTATTGCTGTCTTTTTCATTACGGTACGTATCATCAGTGATGTCGTACTTTTTATCTTCTGTAAGAAGTTTAACTGCATCTACTTTATCGATTTCTATTGAATCGTATTTTGCAGTAGCTGATTGGATTTCGTATTTAACCAATTCTTTCTCGCCGTTGTACCAAACACGTACTAGTTCACCTAATGCAGCTTGGTAATCAAAGTCTTCGTCTTTAAGTACTTTAATAGTTACAGAAGCGCCTGTTTTATCGTCAACAGCTGTGAATTTTTTGTTTTCAACATCAATGTCAGTAATACGTGATTCAGAGAAATTCGGACGATTGAATGTGAATGTTAAAAGTTCATTGTTTGCTTTTACGGAAACTGCATAGTCTGTTACATATTTTAGGACGTTTGCATTTTCATACGATTGGAATAGTTCAACTTGTGCACTCTTACCATCCGCTGCAAGTTTCACTGCTTTCACACCGTAAGACTCACCAGATTTCGCATCTTTGATTGAGATATCAGAAGGCTCAAGACCTGTTGTAACCGGTCTGCTGAAATCAATTTGCAAGAATTGGTTCGTATCGTTAAGACCCTCGACACTAAGAATACGCAATGTTAGAGCTTCTTCATTCAGGCTAGCTGTTCTGTGTAGGAATGAAGCGAACTGTCCACGAGTAGTCGTTCCTTTTGGGTTGAAAACTGGTGCAGCTGGGTTTGTGATATCGTAAAAGTCTAATACGTCGATATATGGTTGTGCTTCAGCTTTAGCTGATTTAAGGTCTGTTACATCACGTTTGAAATCTTCCGCTTTAACCTTTTCAACAAGGTCTGTTTCGTGAATTGCATCGTATGCACGCACAAGAACTAAAGCCATGTTTTCACGAGTGATGTTTCCTGTAGGGTCCAATTTACCATTGTTTCCTTGGAATACACCGTGATCCGCAACTAATGCTGCATATTGTAGCAATTCGTTGTTGGAATCAGCTGTTAGGTCAGTGAAACGCATGTTTGATTTGTAATCTGTTGGCACTGAATTTCCAAGAGATACAAGCCATTTCCCCATCATTTTAACAACGTCAGAGCGTGATAATGTTTTGTTTGGTTGGAAAGAACCATCTTGGTATCCTGAAATGATTCCCAATTCCGAAAGTGCATCGATTGCCACTTCGTGTGTGTTACCTTTTGTGTCATTGAATTCTGCCGCGCTTGCAATTGGCGCTACTGCAGATGCAACTAGTGCAGCTGATGCAGCTCCTACTATAAACTTGCGATACTTCGTTGGTTGGTTAGCCATTGAATAATTTCCTCCTCTTAGGTCTCTCTGTTTTTGCCGTAATACTACCTATGTATGAAAGTAGCAGGCATTACACAGTAAAGTATAGATAAGAACGGTAAAGATGTCAATTGAATTCTGGAAAGTTTGCTAGTTTCCTAACAAACATCGACAAATCTTTTTTGCCGCAACTTCTATTCTACCAAGAAAACTAGAAGATGCAAGTATTTGTCAACATGTTCTTAAAATTGTTTGTTTAAATCTTGGCTGGAACCTATGAATACAAAAAGGCTTGAACAGATGGGAACTGTTCAAGCCTTTTTGTTGCGGTCAACCAACCGTTACGCTTCGCGTGGCATTGTATTATATGCTGAGAGAAAATTATCCTTACACTTCCGTATTCTATCATTGAGTTTACTAGATTACAAGATACTTTTCGTAGATTACTTTTGTTTTTGTAAAACTTCCAATAAAAACTTCGGCAAGTTCATTTGCCGTTTGATCCGGCTTGGTTCTAGCAGCAATCGGTATAACCATTCAGCTCCTGCTTTTTGGAATGCGACAGGTGCGCGTTTGATATTGCCGGCCAGTACATCGAATGAGCCGCCGACTCCTTGGTAGAGAGTCGGGTTCAGTTGATTTCGATGTTGTACAATCCATTGTTCTTGTTTGGGTGATCCCATTGCGACGAACAGGATGTCAGGCTGGGCTTTGTTGATGGTTTCCAGTACGACTTGAGTATCTTTTTCGTAGCCATGTTGTACACCGGCGATTTGGATGTTTGGATGTAGTTCTTGTAATCTAGCAGCTGCTGCGTCGGCTACTCCGGGTTTGGCGCCGTAGAGGAAGATTCGTTTTCCTCTTTTGGCTGCCTCTTGTACGATACGGTCCATCATGTCGATGCCGGTGACGCGTGATTTGATCTGGCCCTTTTTCAGCTTGGACGCGAGGATGACGCCGATGCCATCCGGGATTTGGAATTCCGCTCGGTTGAGCAAGGCTTTCAGTTCGGCGTCTTCTTTCGCTTTCATAAGCTTTTCAGGATTGATCGCGACGACGAGGGATTTTTTTCCCTCATCTATATTCGCGAACACTTTTGGGATCAGTTCGTCGTAGTTTTCGGTATTGACAGAAACGCCTAGAATTTCTTCTTTCATGAGTGAAGTTGCCCTTCTTTTTTGCCGTCCCCTAGTTTGAAGAAGCGATATTCCGCTTGCTCCCACTTATCAGGGTTGAGGGCGTTTTTCGTGTCGAGCATCATCGGTCTTGGTTGTTTCGTTTGCAGGCTCGCCGGGTTGAGCTGTTTGAATTCGTCATGATCGGTAGTTAATAGAAGAAGATCGGCATGTTGGATTGCTTCTTCTAGTGTTGCCGTTTGCGTTGCGTGCTGCAGTTGCTTGATGTGTGGATCGAAAGAAGTGACTTCGATACCCAGTTCTTGCAGCGACTCAATGACTTTCGTTGCCGGGCTTTCGCGCATGTCGTCGACGTTGCCTTTGAATGCAAGTCCGAGAACCGCCACTTTGCCGTTTTCGATGCCGTAGTCTTCTAATAATTTCTGTGCTCTCTTAGCTGTGTACATCGGCATGCCGTCGTTTGTCAGGCGTGCTTTTTTAATGATGTCCGCTTTATCCGGTGCCAGTTCGACAAGGAACCATGGATCGACCGCGATGCAGTGTCCCCCAACGCCTGGTCCTGGTGTATGGATGTTGACGCGTGGATGGAAGTTCGCGAACTTGATCGCTTCCCAAATGTCCACGTCGATGCCTTCTGCGATTTTCGCTAGTTCATTCGCGAACGCGATGTTGACGTCGCGGTAGGTGTTTTCCATTACTTTGACGAGTTCCGCTGTGGTAGCGTCTGTCAGGTGAATCGTGCCTTGTACGAACGCTTGGTACAACTCCTTCGTCAGTTCTGCTGATTTCGGGTTGATGCCCCCTACGATACGGTCGTTGTTGACAAGTTCTTCGAAGATCTTGCCTGGGATGACGCGTTCTGGTGAATGGGAGACGAACAGTTCTTCACCAAGGATCAGACCCGTTTTGCGTAGTTCCGGCAGCATGACGTTTTCGACCGTTTTTGGTGGGACGGTAGATTCCAGAATGACGAGTGCGCCTTTTTTGACGTATGGCACGATGGATGCCGTCGCTTGGCGGATGAATTCTAGATTTGCCGTGTTGTCAGGGTTGATTGGCGACGGAACGGCGATGATGTAGACATCCGCTTCTACTGGCGTCGCCGAAGCTGTGAAGTGTCCTTCATCCACTGCTTGTTCGAGACGTTGTTGCAGACCATTTTCTTCTATATGTAGTTGTTTATTGTTGATGAGTTTCACCGCGCGTTCGTTTTTATCCACGCCGTGTACTTGTAGGCCGCTGTTCGCGAACATGACAGCAGTTGGCAGGCCGATGTAGCCGAGACCGACCACGCATAGTTTCTTTTGCATAATGTATTCTACCTTCGCTTTCCGTGGGATCGTCTCCAGGGTCTGCACTACAGATGGGATGCTTTCCGAGCATAAGCGCAACGTTGCAAGCACATCTTCCGCTTCGACCCTAAAGAATGTATGAGGAGATATTTTGCCCACACTGTTTAGAGTAAGTAAAAATTAAAGAAAAACATTCATGTTTATATTGACATCTACATAGTATACCAAGTTATTGACTTACCGACCAATTTTAATTCTTTTGAGTGGTCTGTACCTTGTATGTTGTGTAGGTTCCTTGTTTTACGGTTCGTCCAGCGGTGCTTTTTGTTCCTGGATGGACGATGAGCATGTACTCAGCGCCAAGTTGCATCGGTTTGACGGGTTGTATGGTCATCGTTTTGTCGTTTGTTTGCTTTTTTGTTGTAGGTATAGAGACGCTGCCGAATTTGATAAGTTCCATTTTGTCGTAGTTTTTTGCCGGGCCGAAGTTCATCGGCTGGGTAAACTCGACGTTGAATGTTTTTTGTTGCGGTACGGCGGTCGGAATTTCGATGTGTTTATATTTTTTATTCGCTAGATCGAATGTGATCATGCGTTTGTGCAGACCGGTCAGTTCCGTGCCTGGTGCCATTTTGATGGTCGGTTGGACGCCTTTGTGTTGGACGGGCGTGCCTTTTGGTCCTGTGTAGTGTCCGGTTGTTAGTTTGAGCGCTCCGCCGTTCGCTAGTTCAAATAGGGATTGGACGCTGCCCTTGCCTTTCGTGTTCTCCCCTACCACTACGGCTGCTTCTTGGTCCTTGACGCTAACGGCGACGATTTCCGATGCGGAAGCCGAGTAGCGATTGACGAGTACGTAGGTGTCGGCCGGGAATTTATTTTTCGCTGGGATCGCTTTTGCGGATTCGGTGCCCATGCGTGTTTTCAGTTTGTAGGCGTCTTTTACTTTCGGGAAAAAGCCTAGTAGTTGTTCGGCGCTTTCGACATAGCCGCCACCGTTAAAACGTAGATCCAATACCAGTTTTTCGGCACCTTGCTTTTTCAATTGTGTCCAGTGGGTATTGACGTCTTCCAGTAGATGCGATGAAAAAGTCTTGATTTTCAAATAACCGACATTTCCATACATCATATGTGATTGGACATTGGTTTTATGTACCACTGGCGCTGCGGTAGCCGCTACTTGTGTCGGTGTGCCGGCGCTTGCGTATTGATTCAGATACTCTTTGTATTCCGCCGGTGTTAGGTAGACCGAGTATTCATCGAGTTGGCTGACGATTTCCTTGACGTTTTTGGCTTTTTGAATGTTGTTCGGTTTTTCGCCGTAGTAGTAGAGTTCCACAATTTCTTTGACTTCATCTAGTGTGGCTGCCTCGGATACGGGCGTCAGGCAGAGCCATGCGATGATGGCTGCTGCCGCGATGGCTGCTTGTTTCATTGGGTTTCCTCCTTATTATTGGGCAGTTTTTTTATGTATCTACTCACTATACCCTACCTGGCCGGTATTAAGCAGAGTAGATGGGTTTATTTTTTCGAGTAGAGGTTGACCCAGTAGATTTTGCCGTTTTTGTCGGTGGCTGTGCCGGCTCCCATGTGGGTGAATGTCGGGCTTAGGAGATTTTCCTTGTGGCCGGGTGATGCGAGCCAGGCGTCGGTGACTCCTTTGGCGCTGATGTAGCCGGCTGCGATGTTTTCTCCGTAAGCTTTCCATTTGTAGTTGAATTTCGCAAGCATTTCGGGCACGGTGCCGTAAGTCGGGGAGGTGTGTGAGAGTTCCCCATGTTTTGCCATGTCTTCGGCTTTGGCGGCGGCGATTTTATTGAGTGCCGGGTCTGCTTGTAGGCTTGAGACTTTGGCAGCTTTGCGTTCGGCGTTGACGTTGATGATCGTTTGGGCCGCTAGTGATGGTTGAGTGACTGGTGGTTCTGGTTTTGGCGGCTCGGGCTTTGGTTCCTCTGGTTTCGGCGTTGTTGGCTTGGACGGCTGTTGGTTGTCGACGTACATTTTCTTTTGTTTGTCGTAGGTGATCAGCCCTATTGCGCGTTTGTTGTCGAATTCGATCGTACGGTGTAGGAATGCAGCCATTTGCGCACGGGTGACGGGTTCATTCGGCTTGAAATGGGTGCCCGGACGCGTTGTCGTGATGTTGAGTTCGGCGATCGTGATGATGTGCGCGTAGGCGCCATTGGATTTCGTGACGTCGGCGAACCGGATGAAGTCGTTGTCGTCGGTGATGATGTTGTAGCCGAGGACGAGCAGCTTCGCCATTTGTCCGCGCGTGAGCGGAGCGTTCGGATTGAATTTCGTTTGATTGGCAAATAGACCTTTTTCGGTGAGTGCGCGAATGTGGTCGTAGGCGCCGTGCGTTGGTGTGACGTCGGTGAAATTCAGCTTGTAGGCGTTGCTTGGATTCGCTTTGATGGCGAGCGCGATCATCTTGGCGGCCTGGGCGCGCGTGACGGGCTGGTTGAGACGGTATGTGTTGTCCGGGTAGCCGTTGATGATTTTATTGGCAGCCATGTAGGTGATGGCTTCGTTTGCGTAGTGATTGGCTGGGACATCTTTGAATGTTGCGGCTTCGGCAGTCGGCGCGTAGGTTGCGGCGACTGCGGTGGCAGCTATGGTGATGGTGGTTGTGCCGATGAATCTATTTTTATTGCGGTGGGTTTGAGTGTTTTTAAGTTTCATAGGTTTGGCCTCCTTTTGTATGAGTATACTGGATATTGGGGTGGATTTGGTAGGGGGTTTGGGATTTTTGTGTGAGGTTATGAGCGCGTAGGTGGGGTTTATGAGCGCGAAGGGGCGTTGTATGAGCGGAATGCGGGGGTGTATGAGCGCACGGAGGGGTGTTATGAGCACGGATCAAAGTTTTATGAGCGCTTGCGGCAAATTTATGATCATGGTTAGAAAAAGCGCATGAAAAATCCATGCGCTTGCTAGAGTGATAAGTTCGTAGGCAAGGTGAGAAGTTTGGGAGATAGTTGGTAGATAGAGCTTTTGTTTTTTCCGCTCAGTTCGGTGTATGGATTGGCTAACAATCGCTTCGCCGTGTGCCGTGAATGAATTCTGCTGAATTGTCTAAACTGCCGGTTGGTGAGTTGCTTTCCATTTATGTAATACCATTCCTGCAACGTATTCAGGTGGGAGGCTTTATCTTGATATCCGCACGCTTGGCACTGCCACATCTTTTGCCCCCATTGCATGGTGAGGCGATTGCAACCATGACAAGTGACGCCCATTTCGAGCTCTTCTAAGGATAGTTGGTATTTTTGGTTGAGTGAGTGAGGTTCGAATACCCGATGAGCGTGGGTCAGTTCATTTGCCAGCTGCTGAACTTGGTTTTCATTCAGAATGGAGGCATCTATTTCCAGCGCGCGCAGCTTATTTGGCACCTCATACGAAAATGCAATGCGGTGGGCTGCCAGGTTTTCGATAAGAAGTTCGTTGTTATACGCGAATACGACGAAATCTATAAGGGGGATATCGATTTGTCGCTGCTTCAGCCAGTTGCCTAAGAAGTATTTTTTCCGTTCCAATTCTTCGATCGGGCTTCTTAGCACAGTACGTTCTCCGGTCGCCATCTCTCGAATGAATTGTGTAGGATTTTGCTTAATATGCAATTTGCCCGCAATGTTTTTGATTTCAAACAGAACAATCATGCTTGGTGTAATAAGCAGCGAATCAATTTGGAAATAGACTTGATCTTGTTTTAAATAGAGGTCGTGCAAAACAGCATGTGGATAGCCCGGCGCAAACTCCCTTAGTTGATAGTCAAACTCCCTCTACCCACCGAATCCCGCTTTGCCATTGTAAAAGTCAGTGCTGATTTTTTCGTATTTATGATGAGTAGGCGGCAGTCGTTTCAACAGTGCGTGTTGACCAATGATCAGTTTAGGCGTGGCGCGTGTTTTGTAGATCAGATGGATTCCCTCCTGTATTAGTGTTGTAATCCTCATTATATCAAGATTATAAGGATGTGGGAATTTTTAGGAGAAATTTGATTTTGATGCTGAATTTGGAGATGAAATTCGATTTTGCAGGTGTTTTAATAGTTGGAAATGAATTTCCGCGTCCGGCATGTCACTGGAGTTTGGGTGTTTTGTAAAAAATGTGTATTTCGACCTACTTGGTGTGGGGTGTCGGGTTGTGAGGCGTGATGCGCGGGCTATGAGCGGATAGGGAGGGTTTATGAGCGTGGGAGGCAATGTTATGAGCGGCGCGGGCAAGTTTATGAGCGTAAGTGGAGGGTTTATGAGCGCGGGAGGCAATGTTATGAGCGGCGCGGGCAAGTTTATGAGCGTGGGTGGAGGGCTTATGAGCGCGGCAGAAGGATTTATGAGCGCTTGAAGAAGTTTTATGAGCGCGAGCGACCCTACTCTCCCCTTGCTTAGATAAACAAGTACAGGGCAAGGGGTATGAGCGCGTGTAGGGGTTTTATGAGCGCTTACGGGAGGCTTATGAGCGCGGACACCCGCCGGATCAATAAAAAAAACTGCCACAGGGGCAGTTTTTAATGTTTGATCATATAGCGTGCATAGCTTTTCCAGTGGACGCCTTTCCATTTGTCCCATTCCGGTAGATAGAGTGGAAGTGGATGGAAGACAGTCTGGTTATCCAGGTTGTTGTTAAGATTGTCGTTGTACAGTGCGACCATACCTGATTCGGTTCCGCTTGTTAAGATGGAACGGTCAAGCGAGGTAAATGGTGTACTGACGCTAGTTTGGATAGCGCGCCCCTTACTGTCGAGCGTCCAGACTTTTGCACTGTCACTGGTTTTGTTGACCAGCCAACCCGTTTTGACGCTAGTTGCTTGGTTGGCTTCGTTTGTTTGAATGAAGATGTTGACATTAGTAGCGAATGGCAATTCTAGTTGTTCGTCATATGGCGCGATACGGACTTCATAGTACGCCTGCGAATTTTCTTTTTGCGTGCCGCCTAATGCTTTGTATGATTTTAACCAGTTATCGTCCTGGGCAGGCACTTTGGAAACCGAAACAACGGTTCCGCTCATCGTCGAAACTTCTTCCGGATAATCCCCTTGGATGCGCTTGCGGTCATTCACTTGCTTTTTTTCATCTGGTGTTTGTTCAGATGAACCTTCAGGTGTTTCTTCGAATTGCAGATCATCGTTTGTGTCACTGTCCGGATTGTCGATGTAAGGATCATCGGTGCCGTTAACCGGCTCGTCCGAATCAACATCGTATTCATCCATCTGGTCATCGAATGAATTGCCGTCAACTTCATGGTCCAAGTCATCGTATGGATCTTCGGTTGCGGCAACCGCCACATCGCTGCCTCCGATACTGCTCACACTGTCCGAATCTTCATCGATCATATAAGGTGTGCGGATGGCTTCGTGCTGGATGGTAACGAAACTGCCGGGTTCGATGTCGAGCCACTCGTCATGCCGAACGTAGGTGACGATGGTCTGATCCGTGCTGTAAATATCGATTGATGGCGCGGCACCTTCGCGGTTGATTTTGACGACATAGCCATTGACCGGACTTGTCATCGCAGCTTCGGTCGGTAATCGGTCAATTTTCGAATCCAGTGTTTCGATTTGGCGTTGCACTTGAGCGAGGTCTCGCTCTGCGTCCGCGATAGCTTGTGCGAATGCTCCACTCCCCGCCACATCCACATTCACTTGCACTTTCTCTTCGTAAAGCGAATCATAGGAATTGTTGTCGTTTCTCATGCTATCGCTGCGTTCCTGTTCATCTTCCAAGTCGCTGATCGTCTGGCGAATCGTGGAGACTTGGTTTTGCAATGCCGATCGTTCAGCATTTAATTCGTTGTGCTGTTCGTCGAAGTACTCGGTTTTCAAGGAGGCGAGTTCTGTGCCGAAGTCGACTGACTCCCCTTCTTGAACGAGCCAGGAATCGATTGTCTGATCTTCTTTCAAGTAGACGGTATACAAATCTTTTGGTGCAATAAAGCCTTCCTTGTCGAGCTCTTTTGTGTAGTCACCCGTTGCCAATCGTTCATAATCATTCACATAGTATGATTTCGGAATGTCGCTTTTTCCGAAGAAAACAAGATAACTGTTCAAGGCTATAAAGGACAGTATAAGGATCATTGCGATAATTTTTCGCCATTTCACCATTTATAGCCCTCCTATCATTAATAGATTCAGCAGTTTTTCAACAGGTATAAAACCGACCGCTGCTGTAATTAAAGCAAAGGCAATCTGTATGGCGATTAGCAGCCAGAGGACATCTTTGCGAATTTCATCACCCTCATAGAAACGAATAAAGCGATATTGCACTGCCACGATAAGCGCAGTGAAAATCGTCAGCTGATTGACGAAATAAATAATGTACCAGTTTTCGAGAAACTTCATTGCCAGCGGTCCAAATGAAAAAATTGAGATGCTTGCCGTTTTGCCCGCCAATGCGAAGACGATGAACAAGATCGCTTTTTCGAATACTAGCAACCCTGTCACCACCAACTGCAATTTCAGCAGTGGTTTGAAAGGGATATTCGTCACCTTGCTCAAAATCCATGCTACGCCCCAAAAATGGAACGACATGTAGATCACCGACCATATAACCGATCCGATCAGTGCGGCGTAACGTGCGATAGTGTAGTCGTCTAACGTGCCGTTCGCCAAAATATATGTCATCGTCTCCGTGTTCATCCCCCACATATCGCGAAGCACGAACAGGATAATACCAAAAATAAACACGCCAAACACACGACGCTTGAAACCCGTCACTGTCCCTTGTCCAAGTTCAACGGCAAGCCGGTCTGGATAGACTATTGAACGCCAATAACCGTAATTAGAATACATATGTACTTCTCCTTTACCTTCAACATATTCGTGCGAATAGTATCAGTTTCTATCTCTCTTACTTTATCAGAAAATGACGAATTTGCAACGATTGTCTTGTTTGGTGGTAAATTAATAGAAGCGTAATGGTTTTCACTATGCCGGACTACAATTCTCTATTCATCTCACACCATAGTGTATGTGTTGGTCCACAGCCTCATTTATACCAAAAACGGTAGTTCAATCTATCTAATTAGTTGTCTGAATGTTTAAAAATCCGTAACATCGGTTATAATGGGATGTATGGCGGGTATGTCAAGCAGTAAGGACGAGATGTTCCTCGCAACTATACAAAGGAGTGATGAGCGATGAATTTGGAGAAGACGATTGAGTTTACGTGGCAAGACTTTGCACTTGGGCTGGGTGGATCAGGGATTTTCGTATTGGCGCTCCATTTCCTAACACTATGAGGACGTGGAAGATCATGTTTCAATCAACATAAAAACACCTCGGTTTTGACGCATATGAGATGCGCGGTCAACTGAGGTGTTTTTTAATCGGTCATTCTCAAATTACTCGCAGTCCTTCCATCAACTCCTTAAACAAGAGTCGGTTTTTCGTTTCCAGTGCGTAATCTACCATACGTTCCCAATTCTCTCTTTCCAATTGCTCCACCAATCCCTCTGCTTCCCGCATACCTTCTTCCTGAAGATGGCCGTCCACTTCCATCGCTCCTTCGAGTATAGTCGACAAATGCAAATGCAAATCGGAAACTAGCAATAATTGATAAAGTGGGATCCGAATGAACCGACGCCCCCGTTGAAACACGAATACCTCCCCTAGATTCTCAATCTGTAAGCTCCGCGTGTTGATGACGATCTCTTTGCCTTCTGTCGGCACGAACTGAAACACTTCTTCATTTTTAATGATCGAGAAATACTGATAGGCGAATACAAGGCGCAAATTGAACTCTTCTCTACTCGTGAAAAAAGGCTGGATTCGCTTTATGAGCAGCATGTTTTCCCCTCCCTTTACTAATCATACGAATATTCCGATTATTAATAATATATCATAATTAGAAGGGTTTTGTGAATGATATGTGTCAGAATGCACTCAATATGTCAAGAGAATTTTCTGATTGCTGTCATATTTGCTCAGCTTGCCGTTTTCCCTATCTTTCTAGCGTAAGACAAACGATTTTTGTAAAGGTACAAAAGGAATTTCATGCTTGGCCAATTGGGTCTGCAGTTTTTGGCAGACATCTGTGCCCGACGTGCTGTACAAAAAGACGATTTGATTGTTCTCATAATAAATTGCCACTTGCTGAAAAGTCATCTCACAAAGTACCATCTCGTGTATGTAGAATACTTTACGCTGCGCATCATGTCTCAGCTTTTCTGCTATTTTCATAATTGGCATTTTATTGAAAAGTATGGGCTCCATATTTTCTAAATGGTATTGCAATTGAGGTATATGTAAAGTCAATTGCATTGTTTCTATTCCCTCCCCTCCTCTATCCATTATGTTAATATTCTCATAATTATTACCAAAAACTATTAAATTGCCGATTTGACATGACTGATTGTCTAATTGTCAATTATCGAGAAATCGTTCCACTTTTCTTATACGATTGCGAGAAAAATGGGTGATAGAGTATGAGTTTTGGTACGCAATTACGTGAATATCGTGAAGAGCATCTTGAAATTACTCAAAAGCAGATGGCAATGGATTTAGGCTTGGATGCTGGAAACCTATCAAGATATGAATCGAATCATCGAGAATTCCCCATCAGCCATTTGCCCCATGTACAGAAAGTCTACGATATTCCAGATGACGTCTTCCTAGCAATGATCTTGGACCGGCCCCTAAAAACAGTTCTTTCATTGAAAGGGCTTCAAACATTAGAATATCAAAGCAGCTATTCGGATTCCTTTGTCGAGCAGCATGCTGATTTAATAGAGTCAGAACCGATATTAAAAGAGATTATCATGCGAACTGCCCATCTGAACAAGGAAGAGCGGCAGTTATTTTTATCCGGCATCCGAAACTTATTGCAATTATTCGGCAATCAATCGCATCGTTAAATAAGATTCCTCCAAAGCGTTCTTAAGCAGTGGCAAAGAGGCAAAAAAAACGTTATAATAGGAGGAATGCTTTCTGAAGGAGTTGATTCGATGCAAATGACGATTGAACGGATTGCAAATTTGCACGAACGTGAAATTGAAGAGTTCATGAACCATATTAAACATACATTTCAGCCGTCTGTGCCGCAACAAGCGGAAATTATTCGCAAGGCGGCTTCTCTTGTTCGAATGAACGCGATCGGAGCTTATCGCTATACAGAAAACGAGCAGTCGCTGATGGCCAATATTTCGGGTACGGAGTCCGAGTTTGCCCGGTTGTCTTTCCAGTCGATGGAGCCGTATTGCACGTGCTTGAACGACAGCTGGTGCGCGCATCAGATTGCAGTCGTCTTTCATTTGTATTCGCAGTTTCATTCGCTTTCGGATTGGTTGCATAGTTGGCGGCAATCTGATGTGCAGGCACAGCTTTCGATTGCGGAGCGTACGCCGGATGCATGGCTTTCGGCTTTGTCGTTGCTCGTGAAACCTCTTGCCCAGTTGGATCCGAAAGACGGTCCGACCGGATTTTTGCATTATGTTTCCAAAATTGAACAGCAGAAGACGCGGCTTTCTCCTTTTGAATGGGAATGGAAGCCGCTCTTTTCTCTATATTATCAGTTGACGGTGTTACGTGCGGCTTGGCCTTTTTTGAAGGGCGAGTTGGCTTCCAATGATTCGTATCACTATGGCAAGTGGCAGCTGACAATTTGGCTCAATGAGCAGATGTCCGAATTGAAGGCCAGTATCATTCAGCTCAGTTCGAAGTCCAAGCTTTTCGAGACAGATGCCTTCCATACGAAATTGAAGGATTTGATCCATTCATTCGCAGTTGAAGTGGAAGGGTTATTTTCCAAGCGTTTTGAAGCGTTTCGATTGGTCTATACTGAGCTCTATACTGATGAATCAGAACTCACGGAAGCGCTCGGGCGGCTGGAAAATGAAACTGCAGCGGATGCACCGTTGTTCCGTGCATTCCTTTATTTGACGTCGGGTCGTTTTGACGAGCTTGATCGGGAATTGAATTCATTGGATCCGACCGCAGTGCCGCAATGGCTGGCGTTTGCGCTCTATGCGAAAGAAGACGAGGACTTCGATATTGTCCAGTCGATCATGCTGCAGCTTCTTCCCCATCTTGCGGGACATTATCAGCAATTGGCATCGCGCAATCGTGCGTCTTTTGCGGAAGATATCGATCAGTTGCTTGCGCTTTCGGATGTGTCGGAAGAACAGCGCGATCAGTTATTTCAATCGTATGGGTCAGAAGCAGGACGAGCGTATGGACAATTTCTTTTTGAACGCGGTCGCTATGAAGAGTGGGCCGCGCTGATGCATTTGACGCGTGGCTCTGTCGACATGATCGATGGTTCACTGTTGAAAACGGCGCTGGCTGAAGATTCGCAAGCGGTGTTCCCGCTCATGCATGCAGAAGCACTGAAATTGGTAAAAGAGAAGAATCGCGATAGTTATCGCCGTGCCGTACGTTTATGGAAACAAATGAAGACGGCCGCCAAACGTGATGGCCGCAATGAATTTTGGAATCGTTACATCAATACAGTCCGCCAGCAATTTCCCCGCCTGCGTGCACTGATGGAAGAAATGGAGAAAGGAAACTTGCTGCTATGACCGATTCGAACATCTTGCAACTTGCCTTGGAATTAACTTTAAAAGAAGGACAGGACGGTGCGTTCCTCGTCTGTGCGAATGTCGCAGGAGAATCGAAGATGATTGACGCGGATATGCTTGTGTCCTATCTGTTTTATTCAGATGAACCGACCATGTACGGCATGCTCGTTCCGCAGCGTGACGGCTGGATAGAAGCGACGATCGATGAGTTGCTTCGATTGTTTTCTGCGACAGGACACCCATATGTCCAGTACGCAGGAGCAACAGATGCGGATAACGTGATTTTGGACGGAATCCGTGAGGCCGCGAAACTTTGGCAGGATCCGGCGTTGTTTTCACATATCGAGGCGTCAGCAGAAGGATTGTCGTTTGATATGGGACAGACTGGGCTGTCTGAGCAAGCTGGACGCTATGTGTCGCTTGCGGTGCGCGGTCAGCTTGCTGCGCTTGGTGTGTCGATGGCGGATTTTCCGACCTTGCTTCCCCACTTCCAGCAATATGGATGGCCGAGTGGCGAGACGACAAAGTTGCCGTTTCGTGTGGCGTTGCGCTTGACGGAGCCTGATATCGATGAAACAGAATGGTTGCTTGAGACGGTGCTGATCAACGAGCGTGGGACACAGTGGGTACCAGCTGTCCGGAAAGTGTCGGCTTCGATTGAAGAGGCCTTGCCCGCAAAGCGCAAGCCGTATGCTAAGGATATTCAAGAGCGCCAAGCGGAGATGATCGGGATTTTTCGTTCGGTTGAGTTGCAGGCAGATGAGCAGTTCGTTCATGAGTTTTTAAACGATGCACAAGTTCGTGTGTTCATTCAGGAAGATTTGCCGCTTTGCCAGGCGTTTGATTATCCAGTGATTTTGCCGGCTTGGTTGAAGTCCGTAACGGAGACCAAGTTGAAAATCCGGACTTCTGCCGGGATGCAGTCGTATCGTTCGTCTGCTAGTCTCGATCAGGTGCTGTCGTTTGATTGGCAATTTTCACTGGCGGGCGAAAATATTGACCGGGAGCAGTTTCAGCGAATGGTTGATGAGAACCGCGAGTACATCCGCGCGGGAGATGAGTGGTTTCATTTGGACCCGGCTTGGCTGAAGCGCATTCGGGAGTTGATGGAGCAGGTGGATGACGGCGAGTGGACGGTGAAGGATTTGCTGTTCCATGAAGTGCCGGAAGAAATCGCACCGGTTTTTGATGAAGAAGATGAGGATGATCCGCTCGTTGCGTTTTCGATGCAGCAGTCGTTGCGCCAAGTGATGACGATGTTGCAGGAGAAGAAGGGACTGCCGGAAGTCGCGGTGCCGGGAGCATTGCAGGCGGAGCTGCGTCCATATCAGCAGGAAGGTTTCGAGTGGCTTCATTTCATGCGTGATAACCATTTCGGTGCAGTTTTGGCGGATGATATGGGGCTTGGGAAAACAGTTCAGCTCATTACGTACTTATTGTATGTGCACAATTTGCCCGAGACGGATTCGCCCTCCTTGATCATTTGTCCGACGAGCGTCATGGGCAACTGGCAGAAGGAATTGGAGCGATTTGCGCCTTCTTTGCGGGTACACGTTCATTACGGTGCGAATCGGTCTCGGGATGAGCAGTTCGAGTCGATTATCGCAAACCGTGAAGCCGATATTATTTTGACGACGTACGGTACTGCCACGCAGGACGGCGAGATGCTTTCAGCGTTTACATTCGCCAGCGTGACGATCGATGAAGCGCAAAACATCAAGAACTTGCAGACGAAGCAGTCGCGTGCGATTCGCAGATTGCATGGGCTTCATCATATCGCGTTGACAGGGACGCCGATCGAGAATCGTCTGTCCGAGCTGTGGGCCATTTTTGATTTCATTCACAAAGGATATTTAGGCAGCTTCCGTAAGTTCAGCGATGAATTCATCGTGCCGATTGAGCGGGATGACTTGGAGGCGGAGAAGCGGAAATTGCGCGCCCGCATTCAACCGTTCATGATGCGACGGACAAAGAATGATCCGGAGTTGCGCTTGAATTTGCCGGAGAAGTTGGAACAAAATGAGTATGTTCCACTCACAACGGAACAGGCGGCGCTATACGAGAGCTTTGTGGATGAGACGAAGTTCAAGCTTGAGACGTTGACTGGCTTTGAGCGTAAAGGCTTGATTTTGAAGATGCTCAGCCGACTGAAGCAACTGTGTAATCATCCGGCACTGTTTTTGAAAGAGCCGCAAGCTCCAGCTGCCGAGTTGACGAAGCGTTCAAATAAAATGGCGCGGATCGTCTCGATGGCAGCAGAAATCGCGGCGAACGGCGAGCAATGTTTGATCTTTACGCAGTATATCGGCATGGGCCAGATGCTGCGCCAGTGTTTGTCAGAACTGCACGGAATCGATGTGCCGTTCTTGACGGGCAGTATGCCAAAAGGCCAGCGGGATGCATTGGTGGACGCGTTCCAGAGCGGCGAGTTCCCAGTTTTCATTCTCTCGCTGAAGGCCGGTGGTACCGGATTGAACTTGACGCAGGCGAATCACGTGCTGCATGCGGATCGTTGGTGGAACCCGGCTGTCGAGAATCAGGCGACGGACCGCGCTTACCGAATCGGTCAGACCAAGTTTGTGCATGTGCATAAATTCGTGACGGTCGGGACGATTGAAGAGAAGATTGATCAGATGCTTGTAGAGAAGGCCGCTTTGTCTGCCGATTTAATTCATTCGAGTCAGTGGCTGACGGAGTTGAATGATCGGGAGTTGGAGGATCTTTTGACGTTTAATTGAGTTGGGGAGTTTGGCTGGGATTGGTTCGGGATGAGCGGAGTTTGGTGCGGTTCAGGCAGAGTTTGGTTCGGTCGCGGCTGGGTTTGGCTCGGTCCAGGCATAGTTTGGCTCGGTCCGGGCCGGGTTTGGCTCGGTCTGGATACAGATTGGTTCGGTCGCGGCAATGTTACGCTCGTTCCTGACCATTTACGGCTTCCGAATAAAAGTATCAGACCTGTATCGTATGTGGATACAGGTCTTTTTGAGGTTTTATTTTCGATCGGGGGATAGGAAAAAGGGGTTTGATTGGGTTGTTTCGAGGTAGTTCAGGCGTTCGTTCAAGTTGGCGATGATGCGGATGAGTTGGCCTACCTGGTTTTCGAGGCGCTGGATGTCGTCCTGGTATTTCTTTTTGAAGATAGGCAGTTCGGTTGTGAATGACTGGGCTTTTTGCTTGGCTGCTGTTTGGTGGTTTGCTGGCATTCATGTCCACCTCCTTTCTGTCGTTCGAATGATATGTATTCCGCCAGCTCTGTTTTGGAAGTGGTCTCCAAACCGTTGAGCGGCGGATGATTTGGCGTAAATTGTATTCAGTCCCTTTGCTGAATATTTTCTTGGATATCAGGGGTCCCCTCCCCTTCATCCGGACTTTCTTAATACTGGCGAATATGCTTGTAGTGTCTTTCCATTTTTCTCTTTTCTCGTATTGCTCTTCAATTGTGTATTTCCCCATCTTCTCTTCAAGAATTGATCATTAGCGAAAAGTGTCCGGTATGGCGGCGGTTATGCCTCTACATCTCCCCCTTTCTTGAGATTGTTTAGTGAGTATCAGAAAATAGGTAGTGCCGAATCGCTTGCTGTGGTTTCGAAACGTGCAGGCTCTGCAGTTGAAGGCGTTTTCATTTCTGCTGTGCTCGTCTTTGATGATCTTGATAGAAAACGAATGTCATCGCACACCACTTCGGTTACATACACTTTGGTCCGATCTTCACGCTCATAATTACGGGTCTGGATACTGCCGCTGACGCCTACGAGTGAACCTTTGCCGCAGTGACGGACGAGATTCTCGGCGGTCCTTCCCCAAACGGAGCATAAAACAAAATCCGTCAAGACTTCTCCACTGACGTTTTTAAAACTGCGGTTAATGGCGAGAAAGAATGTCGTATTGACTCGTCCTGATGTGTGTTCCTTGAGCACAAGGTCTTTGGTGATACGCCCTACTAAAGCCACTTGGTTCAAAGTTTGTCCCTCCCTTCATTGGATTGCCCCTATCGTATGACAGATGGAGTACTTCTGGCAAAGTAGCAAAAATGAATTTTGAGATGGTTTATGAGATCATTTTTCAGTTTTCATTTAGCCATTTTTGAGAGGTTTGGCGGAGCGGTCAAGTTTTAAGATGATTTGGTTTTAGGCATTATTGAATTTTCGAGTGTTCTGAAGTTTTATGCTATACTGAGGGAAATTGTACCGAGGTGAGTCGAATGAAAACGTTTAAAATGCTGTCCGTGGAGGTAGTGCAGGACGATGGAGTGCTTCCATTTCCTTTATATGACGGAATTATCATCAACCAGGAAAACAGTCATCGTCTGTGGGTGTTAGAACTGTTTATTGATGAAAAATATAAAGACATAATGGAGCAATGGAAGGTCGAGAAAAAGGTGCTGACGGCTCGCGTGGTAATTTCGTATCCGGGAAATGAGCCTGCATCTTTCATTGTCGCGGTAGAAGATTGGCGGCAGATCGGTGACCGGATCTCAGTGCTAATGAAGGGCCGTCTGAAGCGCGCTCGTTCGAAGTATGCCGAGCATTTGCTGGAGGAATTACTGGAAGACGGTTTTGAAGGTGATGAGCTGCTGGAGCAGTTTGAGACAGGAATGTGGGATCGGCCCAAGTTGAGGCGCGATCAGATACCGCCGGAAGATTGATTGTTGTGAGCCGTCGCTTGGTTGTGGCGGTTTTTTGTGTATGTATGAGCGCAGGGAGTATGGTTATGAGCGCACATGAAGGCTTTATGAGCGTGGAAAGCAGAGGTATGAGCGAGGAAGGCAAAGGAACACCATGTTATAAGCACATAAAAACGGCTCCTGCCATTAGCGGGAGCCGTTTTTGACAGCTGGCGTATTATCGGTTGTAATCTTTACGATCTTTATCGCGAATAACGCCGTCAGGAGCTGTGTCGTTGCCGTTCGTGTTCCCTTGGATGGTGTTGTCGTCACGCGCACCGCGGTTGCCGTTTTCCCCGTCCAGGAGACCTTCTTCCCCATCAAGGAGACCTTCTTCTCGGTTAAGATTATCTTCCATAAGGTCATTGTTGTTGTTCTCCATGGAGCCTTCACGGTCGCGGTTCATGACGCCGCCATTGTCACGATTGTTGTCATCGAGACCATCAAGGTTCGGTCCCATGCGCTCGTTGCCGTTTGGCGTACGGTTGTCTCGTTCCACGTCTTGCATCGGTGTTTCATTATTGTCTGGAAGAGCGCCGTTGTCCGTATTACATGCCGTTAAAACGAGTGCGGAAGCGAAGACTACAGGCAATGCTTTTTTGATCATAAAAAAGTTCCCTCCTTTTTTTACAAGCTGTCAATCATACATGGTGGTACGATCTTTGTTAGCTTGTGCGAAAAGGAAGGAACTATTCATTCAATTATTTACGCTGCTCCGCTCTTGCTTCCAATAAATTTTGGACGTACAGAGCTTCTGCTTTACAGCCATATTCATAATGAGTATTCAGCTGTTCTTGCAAGATTTCGATTTGAGCGATCTGCTCTTCAGAAGGCGGCTCGTTGAGGATTCGGATTAAAACTTCCTCCACTCGTTGTGCCAGCTCCTTATGAAATTGTGGATCTGCTTTGATCTCATCAGGAATTTTTTCATACCAAAGTGCTTTGGTTGTAATGTATTCCCGCCAATTTGCGTAAAATTGTTCTATGTCGTATTGATCTTCCGTCCAACCGATATCGCTCATATATTGCTCGAATGATTGCGAAATGGAACGGGTAATACTGCTTTTTATATTTGGAGAAAGCTTTTTAAACATGCTCTTTTGTAACCTCCCACTGTATGCCGTCGCCGGCAATCCAATGTTCATTGTATCAAATTTTTACTTCCGTGCAAACTGTAATTAACGTTCTTGTACAGGACCTAGTGCGAATGTGATTTCCGTTTCACACGCTACTTCGCCACCGACAGTTGCAATTGCTTTTCCTTTGCCGATTGATCCGCGAAAGCGAACAATCTCAACTTCCAGGCGCAGTGTATCACCTGGTGTGACTTGGCGCTTGAATCGGCAGTTGTCAATGCCTGCGAAGAATGCAAGGCGTCCTTTGTTCTCTTCTTGTTTTAGAAGGGCTACTGCGCCGACTTGCGCAAGTGCTTCAACGATGAGTACGCCGGGCATGACTGGATAGCCTGGGAAGTGGCCGTTGAAGAATTCTTCGTTGATCGTGACGTTTTTCAATCCGACGGCACGTTTTCCTTCTTCTATTTCTTCAATGCGATCGACCAATAAAAATGGATAGCGATGCGGGATGATTTCTTGAATTTGTTGGGCTGTTAGCATTGGAAAATTCTCCTTTGTTCGAGTATGTCTCGTCAGCTATATTCTTATTCGTATCGGGACCAAATTAGAAGTACTGGCGCCGGGATTTACGCTGCGGGCGAAAGCTTTCCGCTCCAATTCCTAGATATCTTGTAATGAAAATTCAGTGCCTATATCCGAAATTCATTTCCCATTCATGATATCAAAAATATGTTTCCAGGTTTCTTTTTGGAAGACATCACCTGCTGAGCCGTCTCCTACGACGCTGAAGCCGATGATTGCGCCCAGGATGGCGGCTATGGCTATTGAAACGAGTAGAATCAGTATACGCAGCCAGATCGGGAACATGCGGACTCGTACCCATTTTAGTTCGCCGACTGGAGTTTCGGGTTGTTCGCTTTGATCTTTGCGTGGCCATTTGGCTTTGATCCGTGTCCAGAAGTTGGCGTCTGATTCTGTCTGTTTTTTATGTCGCTCTTTGCGTGCGACAGGTGAATTGGCTTCAGATGCCTGCTTGGCGGATTCACTTGGCTGAGGTAGCTGCTTTTCAGTTGTCTGTTTTTCATCTGTCATCGTCAGTACTCCTAGTGCACGCTTAGCGGATGCCATTGATAAGACCTAGCATTTGATCGGCCAGCGTTACAGAACGCGCGTTGAATTGATAGGCACGCTGCGTAGCAATCAAATCTGTCATTTCTTTTTCATAGTTGACGTTGGATGTCTCGAGTGCACGGTTCTGCAAGCCGATCTGACTGCGTGCTGCTCCTGTCATTTCTGTCAGTAAATCGTTCGCCTCGAGTCCAAGTCCCGCCATGTCTGCAGGTAATCCGAAGTTTGTGGCAGACAGCCGCACCATGGAATCCGGCTTTTCAAGTACTGTCACACCAAGTTCGAATGTCTGGTTGCCGCCTGGTTGGGTTATTTCGAGCAAGCCATTCGGATGGACATTGTAATTCGTTGCTTGACCGGAAAAGACGATCGGACGGCCTGCGCTATCCGCCACCGGAAGTCCTTCTTCATTGACTAGCATGTTTTGTCCATTATCCATCGGCGATACATAAAAGTTCCCTTTACGCGAATAAATGATTTCTTCTCCGCCTTCAGTCGGTTGAATCAAATTAAAATATTGCTTTGGTTCCGTCAAGGCAAAGTCCAGCTGACGGTCCGTCACTTGAACGGATCCAACCTTCCAGTTCATTTGCATACTTCCGAGCATTGCACCGCTGCCGATACGGATTCCGTCTTCTGAACGTCGATCTGCCCGGTCTGCTTTGTCATTGTTCATTTGCTGAAAAAGCAGTTCTTGAAATTTGGCATCGGATGATTTATAGCCATGTGTCGCCGTGTTGGCCAAGTTATTGCCGATTAAATCAAGGCGATGCTGCAGCTGGTTCATCGTATTGACAGCTGTTGTCATTGTGCGAATCATAAAAAGTGACTCCTCTCTTGCTTGGGGCATCTATATTCGGTGGTCATTAGTTCACGCGCCCGACTTCATTGACCGCTTTTTCCATACTGCGGTCGTAGGCTTGCAGAATTTTTTGATTGGCTTCGAATGCTCGATAGGCCGTCAGCATATCCGTCATCGTACGGCCTGCGTCGACGTTGGAGCCTTCAATGAAACCTTGCTGTATCGAGTATGTGCCGCCCATCGGAAGAGGTTGTCCATCCGCAGTGGTGAACAGACCGTTGTCCCGCTTCGACAAAGTATCCGGTTCTGCAGCATATGCGATTCCCAGTGTTGCAGCTTGCGTATCGCCGGTGAATATGAAGCCTTCTTCCGAGATGCGGATGTCGTCATTCGGCAGTTCGATTCGATTGCCTGTCGCATCTAGTACATAGAGTCCGGATGGATTCGTTAAGTAGCCTTCCGCATTGACGGTGAAATTACCGTTTCGTGTGTAGTATTGATCGCCATTTTCGCCTTCCAACGTAAAGAACACCGTACCCGCTACACCTGTCTCTTCATTGACATCCATCGGTCCGTCAATCAGTGCCACATCCGTCTTCAATTCCGTTTCCCTCAGCTGTCCTTGGGCAAATAAAGGCAAGGTCTCCTGCATATAGACACCTGTCGACAGTCCTCCGACCGGGTTCAGTCCTTTGAAACTCAAACCTTTTTCCGTCGGCACGCGCGCCGCATCGAGACGAGACATGAACATTTCAGGAAATGCCCGAATTGTCGACTGCTCCGCTTTGTAGCCAGGTGTATTGGCGTTAGCCATATTATTCGCCAACATTTCCGTCCGACGCTGCTGGGCGATCATGCCCGATCCTACTGTGTAAAAGCCACGAAACATTTTATTTCACTCCTTTTCTTTCCGTACCTAAATTCATTCAGTCTAACCTAAATGAAACGATCTTTTTATTATACACTATTTTTTCACTCCATGCCGCTTCAACGCGTGCGTGCTGGTGACTTTCCGATCGTTTCAAGCAGGACACCCGTCCCAATTGCGACACAATTTAAAGGATGTTCCGAAACAAATACAGGCACTTTTAGCTCTTCTGCAAGCAATAAGTCAATACCATGCAGCATCGCGCCCCCGCCTGTCAAGAATACGCCGAGATCGATAATGTCCGCGGAAAGTTCAGGTGGTGTCTTTTCTAGTACGTTTTTGGCTGCCTGCACGATCATGCTCACCGATTCATGAAGCGCTTGATTGATTTCTTCAGATGTGACTGTCAACGTTCTCGGTAATCCCGACACCATGTCACGACCGCGGATATCGATTGTGCTCGATTTCGCTTTGCTGAGAAACACGGTACCTACTTCCTTTTTCACTTGTTCGGCAGTTCGGTCACCGATCAGTAATTTATGTTGTTTTTTAATGTGCTGGATAATGTCGTGATCGAATTGATCGCCCGCGACATTGATAGATTCCGATGTCACGATATCGCCCATCGAAAGAACCGCGACATCTGTTGTGCCCCCGCCAATATCGATGACCATATTACCTGTTGGCTGGAAGATATCCATACCCGCTCCGATCGCTGCGACTTTTGGCTCTTCTTCTAAGAACACTTGCTTGCCGCCCGCTTTTTCTGCTGCTTGCCGAATGGCTTTTTGTTCGACACTTGTAATATTAGTTGGGCAGCAAATTAAAATACGCGGCTTGGACAAGAAGCCTTTGACGTTTAATTTATTAATGAAATGTGTCAGCATTGCTTCTGTCACGTCAAAATCTGCAATGACCCCATCTTTCATTGGACGTACAACGACGATGTTCCCCGGCGTCCGTCCGACCATCTGGTACGCCTCATCTCCGACAGCCAATACTTTTTTCGACTGTTTCTCAATGGCTACAATCGCGGGTTCGTTAATAACGATCCCTTTCCCCTTCACATGAATCAATAAGTTGGCTGTTCCCAGGTCAATCCCTATATCTTTCGAAAACATCGCTGCCGCTTCCCCTTCCACCCTGTTTATATGTAGTCTCTAACTATTAATTGTATCATATTTCCTATTTAATTTGCATAGTTCGTTTAGATTTTTACCTTGATTGTCGAATTTTAGGGGATTTGGTTTGGTTGTATAAGCGCGTGACGGGTGGTTATGAGCGTGGAGAGATGCTTTATGAGCGCGATGCCTGGGTGTATGATCGCAGATAGACGCTTTATGAGCACAAAGGCTGGGCGTACGAGCGCAGACAGATGCTCTATGAGCGCAATGGCTGGGCGTATGAGCGAGACAGTTGCCAATTAAAAATGCCTGCAGCCAACTTCTGCGGCTGCAGGCGCTACTATTTTATTCGCTCATTTAAATGCGGTAGTGGCTTTGATGGCTTTTTGCCAACCTTTGTACAGTTCTTCTCGCTGACTGTCTTCCATCTCCGGATTGAATGGACGGTCTAGGCGCCAGTGGGTTGCGATTTCTTTGCTATCTTTCCAAAAGCCTACTGCTAGGCCTGCTAGATAAGCGGCGCCGAGTGCAGTTGTTTCATTGACTGTTGAACGTTCGACAGGTACATTCAGCAGATCTGCTTGGAATTGCATGAGGAAGTCGTTGGCAACGGCTCCGCCATCGACCCTCAATGTTTTCAATGAAATTCCTGAATCTGCTTCCATTGCATCGAGTACGTCCTTTGTTTGGTAGGCAAGCGATTCGAGTGTTGCACGGACGAAATGTTCTTTCGTCGTGCCGCGGGTCAAGCCGAAGACTGCTCCTTTGACGTCGCTGTCCCAGTATGGTGTGCCTAGTCCTACAAAAGCTGGCACGACGTAGACGCCTTCCGTAGAGTCCACTCGATTGGCATACATCTCACTTTCTGCTGATTTGCGGAACATGCGCAGGCCATCGCGCAGCCACTGGATGGCGGAGCCTGCGACGAAGATGCTT
The DNA here is from genome assembly GCF_019748715.1 of Sporosarcina aquimarina. Classification (GTDB taxonomy): domain Bacteria; phylum Bacillota; class Bacilli; order Bacillales_A; family Planococcaceae; genus Sporosarcina; species Sporosarcina newyorkensis. The sequence goes on from NZ_JACLBZ010000005.1 coordinate 30,095, forward strand.
CCTTCCAGAGCATATTCCACCTTGCCGTCGATGCCCCAAGCAATCGTTGTCAGCAATCCATGTTCGGATGTGACAGCCTTATCGCCGGTATTCATGAGCATGAAGCAGCCTGTTCCATAGGTATTCTTCACCATGCCGCTTTCAAAGCATGCTTGGCCGAATAGCGCGGCTTGCTGGTCTCCCGCTATTCCTGCAATCGGTGCTTCGTAGCCGAAGAAATGGGCTGCATCGGTGTGCGTATAGATTTCGGAAGACTGACGAACCTCAGGAAGCATGGAAGCCGGCACATCTAAGATCGACAGCAGCTCTTCATCCCACTTAAGTTCGTGGATATTGTACATCAATGTCCGGGAGGCGTTCGAATAATCGGTCACATGGGCTTTGCCGCCGGAGAGCTTCCAAATGATCCACGTATCTATCGTACCGAACAGCAAATCACCATTCTCCGCTCGTTCCCTCGCACCTTTGACGTTGTCGAGAATCCATTTCACTTTCGTTCCTGAGAAGTACGCATCGACAAGCAAACCGGTTTTATTGCGGAACAGTTCATTGTAACCGTTTTCTTTCAACTCTTCACAAATATCCAACGTTTGACGTGATTGCCAGACAATCGCATTGTACACAGGATTTCCTGTATGCTTATCCCAAACGACAGTTGTTTCGCGTTGATTGGTAATACCGATTGCTTCAATCTGCGTAGCTGTAATGTTTTTCTCGGAGATCACTGCTGCAATGACAGATAATATCGAGCTCCAAATTTCATCTGCATTGTGTTCGACCCAACCGGATTTCGGAAAGTACTGTGTGAATTCCTGCTGTGCAGTATGATAGATCTCGCCTTTTGAATCAAATAAAATAGCCCGTGAACTCGTAGTTCCTTGGTCGAGTGCCAGTATATATTTTTCTGTCATCTTCAATTCCTCCAATTTACTAGTTGGTTTCCATTATACACGTTCTGACTTCGCTCCGAACTTTAAAGCGCTTCGTGATGACTACTCTGATTTCATTCCCTTACTCACAGAGAACTGGGCAGCCAATAGAACAGCTAAAACGATTGCCCCTACAATCCAAAACGCTGCACTGTTTTCTCCAATAAAAAACTGTTTATAAAATAACGCACCAAACGCACCTCCGAGTACTGGACCGACAACCGGAACCCAGGCATAACCCCAATCGGATTTTCCTTTTCCCGGTATCGGCAAGAAGAAATGTGCGATACGCGGTCCGAGATCACGTGCCGGATTGATGGCGTAGCCTGTTGTGCCGCCGAGCGACATGCCGATCGCGATAATGAGCGCTCCGACGATGAGCGGATTCAACCCTTCTGTAAATTCATTGGCTCCGATCGACAGCAGACCGAGCAGTAAGACAAATGTTCCGATGATTTCGCTTGTCAGATTTGATAGCGGATGACGGATTGCCGGAATCGTTGCGAACACCGATAGCTTTGCATCCTGATCTTCCGTTTCTCTCCAATGCGGCAAGTACTGTAAATATACGATGACCGCGCCGACTATAGCACCGATCATTTGGGCTGCGATATACATCGGCACGTCCGCCCATGCAAAGTCTCCGATCGTAGCGAAACCGATTGTGACGGCAGGATTCAAATGAGCTCCGCTAGCACCGCCGACTGCATACACCCCCATGGCTACCGCAAGTCCCCAACCAATTGTAATGACAATCCAGCCTGCGCCTTCCGACTTGGACTTTTTCATGAGAACTCCACCGACTACACCGCCGCCAAAAATGATCAGTATCATGGTTCCGATTAATTCCCCAACAAAAGGTGTCATCTCCCGTATCCTCCCCTATCTTCATGATGCGTGATTGAAAACCAAAAATACCCACAACTAACCCCTTGCGCGATGCAAGAAATTAATTGTGGGCTCCTGTACTCAACCACTTGTATGAACTTACCAATAAGTATATCGCCGGTTGAATTATCTGTCAACATTAATTTCCGGAATTAATATCTTTTGTAAACGACTCCCACAGCAAGTGATCGGACGTAGTCACCGCCACCGCTCCTGCACCGAGCGCATCGTCAATATGCTGTTTTGTGCGGATCAGACCACCGTTGATGATCGGAATGCCCGTATGTTCCTGTACTTCCTGGATTAATTCAGGAATCACACCGGGCAGCATCTCAATGAAATCTGGAGCAGTTTGCTTAATTAACGAGTAGCTTTTCTCAAGAGCGATCGTATCGAGCAAGAACATGCGTTGGATCGCAATAATGCCTTTTGCCTTCGCTTTTGCAATCATATTGGATCTGGTTGAAATGATACCGGCCGGACGAATATCATTGCATAGGAAGTCGGCAGCAAAATTATCTGTTTTCAAGCCTTGAATCAAATCTGCATGGATAATGAGTTTCTTGCATCGTCTATCCGCTTCTTGTTTCAAGGTTTTCACATTGCTTATATGCACTTCCAGTAACACGATATATTCAAATGGACTGTCCAGCAGCCGTTCGAATTGCTTCATCGTCCGAGCCGCAGGTAAGATTTTCTGACCATGAAAAGGTATGACGATGATCACTCCTCCATCAAAGTTTTTCTTTACTATACCATGTTAGATGACTGTCGTTGCCTTTCTAACCTCTTCATCCAATTCTTGCTCGTATTTTGACTTTTCCGGTTCTGTCCATCCTAAGATGGCAGCCATTTCATTCAATACATCGGACTTGCCGGCTGTCACGTTGGCCATATGGAAATAGAGATCTCCTGTACGACGGATGAAGAAGTCAGTCGGCTTTACCGCCATTTCTTGTTCAATAGCGTAGCGCAGTTTGACGTATAGAATACGCGGCATATCCGTTACAGGTTCGTAAGGAATTGTGAATACTTTCTCCACGTTTGAACCGTACAATGCAGCTAGGTGCCGACTCTCGCGTTCTGTAAAGCCTAATGCTTGTCCACGTTCTACGGATTGCTGAATGAATCGTTTGTAGTTGGACGACCCGCCGATATCTCCGCCTGAAATCGGGAAATGTTTCGTGATGCTGCGCGGGAATTTCCGGCCGGTTTCTTTCGAAAGCTGCTGGACTACTTTATTGATAACCGTCTCCGCCATCTTACGGTAGCCGGTCAATTTACCGCCAGCAATTGTGATGAGTCCTTTTTTCGATTCCCAAATCTCATCTTTTCTCGAAATTTCAGATGGATTCTTGCCGTCTTCGTGAATGAGCGGTCGTACGCCTGCCCAGCTGGACTCAACATCGTCTTCTGTCACTTGGACTTCCGGGAACATGAACTTGATGGAGTCGAGTATATACGTTCGATCCGCTTCCGTAATCTGCATTTCTTTAGGATCTCCTTCGTAAAAGGTATCCGTCGTGCCGACATACGCTTTCCCCTCGCGCGGAATTGCAAAAATCATACGCTTGTCTGGTGTATCGAAATAAATCGCTTGGTGCAGAGGGAAGACACTTTGGTCAAAAACAAGATGGATGCCTTTTGAAAGGATTAAATGTTTACCCGCAGAATAACCGTCCATATTTTTGACTTCATCCACCCAAGGACCTGCCGCGTTGATCACTTTCTTCGCTTGGATTGTGAACTGCTGATCCGCAATCGTATCGCGGACTTGCACACCCGAGATTTTATTCTGATCATTGTAGACAAATCCTTCAGCAGTAGCGTAATTAAGGATGAACGCTCCTTTTTCTGCTGCTGCTTTCATCACTTCAATCGTCAATCGCGCATCATCGGTCCGGTATTCTACATACATACCGCTGCCTTGAAGACCTTCTTTTTTTACAAGGGGAGCTTGTTTCAGCGTTTGTTCCACATTCAACATCGTCCGTCGTTCAGACTTTTTAACGCCTGCCAAGAAATCATATACTTGTAAGCCGATTGCAGTGGAGAAGCTTCCGAATGTGCCGCCTGTGTGAAATGGAAGCAACATGCGTTCAGGCGTTGTGACATGCGGACCATTCTCATAGACGATCGCCCGCTCTTTACCTAACTCTGCAACTTCTTTGATTTCAAATTGCTTCAAATAACGCAATCCTCCGTGGACAAGTTTCGTGGAGCGGCTGGATGTTCCGGAAGCGAAATCCTGCATCTCAACAAGTGCCGTCTTCAGTCCGCGTGTTACCGCATCGAGTGCAATACCTGCTCCCGTTATGCCGCCGCCGATTATCACGACGTCAAAAAGCTCGGAATTCAATTGATCAACTAACGCAGTACGTTCCAATGAAGAAAATGTTGTCATTTGTCTCTCTCCCTTTTTTAATGAAGTATGAAAAAAAGAAACCTCAAAAGAATGACTGCTGAATGCAATCATCCTTTGAGGTCTCTCAGTAACTCAAACCAGAAGTATTAACTTACTTAGATTGTATCATAATTTGAGCTTATTACAAGTAATGGGATTGGCGGTCAGAGGTTAGTGGTGAGCCTAGGCATCCGCCTGTTGCTTAGGGGTTTCATTTTTCCATTTTTGGCGGGTCGCTTCTCCTCCGCGAAGGTGGCGGATCGATTTATGATAGGCAAGAATCTTTGCGACTTGTTCCGATAGGCCGGGATCGACATTCGGCAGTCGCTCGGTCAAATCTTTATGCACCGTACTCTTGGAATAGCCGGTCGCATTGGCTAACGCACGCACTGTCAAGTTCGTTTCAATCAGCATCCTCCCAAGACGTACGCAACGCCTTCTAATTTGCTCGTGCACGCCCTCTTCCTTTCTCTTTTCACTCCTTTATGGTGTTCTATTGTATGCAAACACTTACGAACATATGAAAAAGCCATTCCGGGGGGCTGGAATGGCTTAGTGGATTGTTTATTTAATTAGAACGCCAAGTAGTCGTGTGGGTTGACAGCCACGCCGTCTTTTTGAACTTCAAATTGCAAATGTACGCCTGCTTGTGGATTCCAATCGTTTTGTGTAGTCGTTGCGAGGACTTGTCCTTGTTGGATTTCTTCGCCTTCCTTCACAAGTACGCCTGTCAATGAACTATAGACCGTTGTCATACCGTCCGCATGTTTTAGTCTGATCTCACTGCCTTTGAATGAATCCGCGACGACAGCCTCTACTGTACCGCTCAGTGCCGCCACTACTTCAAACGGTTGTCCGTCCATCGAAAGAGATAGACCTTTGCTTGTGACATAAGATTGCTTGAATACGAGCAATGCCTTTTCACGCACCGACTCTTCTGCTGTAGGATCGTAAAATTCTTGTAAAATAGCGACTTGATCTAGTTGATCTTCATGGAATGGATACTTGAGTGTTTCGTTTGCTGCATTTGTTTCCACCGTGACATCGTCATTCGGCTGATCGAGCTTCGCCACATCCGACGTTACTGCTTCATCTTTCGTCGTCATTGCGGAGTAGCCCCATACCATGCCGATAAATAGGAGCGCTACGCCCGTATAAATGGCAGGCCAGAACCAGCCGTTTTTCATTTTTTTGTTTTCCTGAGAAGGGGCCTTTGGTTTTTCTTCTCGCATTGTCATCACCTCACTTGCATTCTTTGCAAGTTAAGAGGATTTTAAACATTCATCTTCAGGTAAATTTATTTTTTGTATCCGTGTACCTGTATAATAGTGTGAAATGATTTTATCTGCCGTCCAGCCTTTTTGAGCATACGCTTCAGCTCCGTATTGGCTCATCCCGACACCATGTCCATATCCGAGCGTCGTAATATGCACAATTTGATTGTTGACATCATATGCAATATTGAAGTCTGTTGAGGCCAAATTCAATTTCTCCCGAACCTGTCGTCCGCTTGTCTCATAATTGCCCGTGATGATTTTTTGAACCCGTCCTGTTTGATTTCTCACTAATTGAAGTTCGCGGAATTCGTCCGCATCCCACTTCAATCCAAGTTTCCGATTCCATTCTGTTAAAGTCATTTGCAATTTACGTTCGACAGTCGGTGCTACTTTTTCTTCACCAGGGCTATCCACGCTTTGTAAATACTCCACTGGATTTCCACTGAAGTTTTGTGCGGCTTCGGTTTTACCATTAGATGTAGAGAAGAACATTGCTGAGATGATTTCTTCACCATGAACGATAATATCACCTCTTGTTGCTTCTGCTGCTTTCCTGATTTTTTTCTCGTTCTGTTTAAAGGCCTTCCCCCAGCGCTCTTTGCGTTCTGCTTCCGTCCGATACACTTGCGCGGAAACATCCTTCGCTATCGGTTTAGCCCCTTTATCCGTATTTCGCGCCGCATATGTACGTGCAGCGATCACTTGAGCTTTCAATGCCTCTTCATGGAAGTCAGCCGGCATTTCACCCGCAACGACACCAACCACGTACTCTTCTAAAGGAATTGGCTCGTCCACTCCAGTAACGGAAATCATGATGTCACACTTCTTCTCCTTTCGTTGGTCTGCCAGCTTCAGATCCGGCGCTTGTTTTGCTAGGATTGGAATAAAAAATAATGAAAGAATAATGAATAAAAGGAGTAGTTTTTTGTACATACTGCACTATATGCGGTTAGTGGAGCTCGTATGCTTATAGAGTGATCGTTGATTCGAAGGATAAAATTCTTAGACGCTCATAAATTTGTGTAGATGATCATAAATCTTTCGGGTGCGCTCATAAAATCTCCTGAGCGCTCATAAACAAGCTATGCACGATCATACGACCTATCTGAGCGCTCAAAAAACCACGAACGATGAACGTCCGTGGTTTTCGATAGTTTATGCAAATTGTGTTTCCGTGATTTCTTGTTCAGATGAAACGCGTGTAATATCTGCTCCCAAGGCCTTCAGCTTTTTGTCGAAATCAACATAGCCGCGATCTAAATGGATAAGTTCAGTAACACGAGTGACCCCTTCTGCGACGAGGCCAGCTAGGATAAGTGATGCAGCGGCACGCAGATCAGTTGCAGCGACTTCAGCTCCCTGGATTTTAGAAGGTCCTGAAACGATCACTGAGCGTCCTTCAATTTTCACATCCGCATTCATGCGGCGGAATTCTTCCACATGCATGAAACGATTTTCAAACACAGTTTCAGTCAATACTCCTGTACCTGTTGCAGTGAGCATCAACGCCATCATTTGTGATTGCATATCCGTAGGGAATCCAGGATGCGGCATCGTTTTCAAATCGACTGCCTTCAAAGGATGCTTCGCTGTAATGCGAACACCTTCATCCAATTCCGTGACGATTACACCCATTTCAGTTAATTTAGAGATCAATGCCGTGCTATGTTCTGGCACCGCGTTGTCAATGATGACATCGCCGCCTGTGATTGCAGCAGCCACCATGAATGTGCCGGCTTCAATGCGGTCAGGAATAATGTGGTGGATAGAAGCATAGAGTGTAGAGACGCCTTCGATACGGATATTATCCGTACCCGCACCCACCACTTTACCACCCATTTCATTGATAAAGTTTGCCAAGTCGACGATCTCAGGTTCTTTTGCGGCATTTTCAATAATTGTAGTGCCTTCAGCCAAAGCTGCAGCTGTCATGATATTTTCCGTTGCGCCCACGCTCGGGAAATCCAAATAGATTTTTGCACCTTTCAAGCGGCCATCGACTTTTGCTTCCACATGCCCATGTCCAAATGAAATTTCAGCTCCCATTGCTTCGAAGCCTTTCAAATGCTGATCGATCGGTCTTGAGCCAATTGCACAGCCGCCTGGTAACGCGACACGTGCGAAGCCGTTACGTGCCAGCAAGGGTCCCATCACTAAAATGGATGCCCGCATTTTACGTACGAATTCAAATTGCGCTTCCTCTGCCAATTTTCCACGAGAGTCAATAATCACTTCGCCTTTTTCAGGATCGTGTGTAATTTTTGCATTTAAGCTTTTGAGTACTTCATTGATTGTCCGCACGTCCGAAAGATTCGGCACGTCACGAATCACGTTTACACCTTCAGATGCCAATAAAGCTGCTGCCAAGATCGGCAGTACCGCGTTCTTCGCACCTTCTACACGTACGTTCCCTTGTAAAGTCCGTCCGCCGTTAATAATAATTTTTTCCACCACTAGCCCCTCCGAGTCAAATTTATCCTTCTGCCCACAAGCTATAATTATCCATAAACATTTTTGTTATTAATATCCAGTACATACTTGTTCTTATTGAAAGTTTACACATAAAACACATTCTATTGTACCTTGTAAAACTTTAGTAGACAAGTAACTTCCGGCGCAATTTTCGGGTATTTCTTACGTAATGTAGTATATGTGGCAATTCGACACAATGTGTTTGTAATTAGCGAGGCCAAATTGGACATATTAATCGTAATACCCGAGTCATCCAGTACTTACACGTATTCCACGGAATTTTCTTTGGTGTATAGTTACGGCAAAGAATTGTATCCTAGCTATAAATGAGAATTAGTGTCCGGGGATTTAAACCAAAGATGTGCTCACAACGCTTCGCTTATGCTCGCAAAAGCCGTTCTTCGTTACGGCTCTCGCTCTGGGTGGACGCTTTCCGCGGGGTGCGCGGTGAGCCTCCTCGTCGCTACGCTCCTGCCACCTGTCGCACTAATCCCGCAGGAGTCGCCACCCGCCGCTCCAATCCCTAAGAGGTGAAGTATAAATACTTATAGATTTCACTGCACATATCAAGTAAATAATTAAGATAACTACCTTCATTATTTTAAAAATTCAATGTGTTCTGTCTTAAAGTTCAATAAAACAACGAAACCATAGCCAAGGTTTACCCATTGTTTTTTAGGGGGAGAACAAATTCCCAATCACACTGCCTGAAAACTATACCAGTTGATCGCAGCGGAAGGCGGCGACTCCTGGGAGATTTGCGGACAGGTGAGACCCTGGACTGAGCGGAGCGAAGGAAGCGGCTCACCGCACGCCCCCCGGAAAGCGTCCGCCTGCAGCGTAGATCAACGATGTCCCACCCACTCGCTTTTTCATTGTACTCACCAGAACAACAAACTTTTTGGTTTTAACTTCTTTCAGCCGGAGTTCTGACTCCTGCTGAGAAGATGTTGACAAACTTCAGCTGAAGGAAATCAAAACCAGGTAGACCATCTTCCTGACCAATAGGATATGTCTAAAAAGAAATTTGATACGGTCGAACCAATTGCAATACTTAGCAAAATAAACAAAAGTTGTGTTTGGAAAACATGATTTTTACGAATAATTGCTTGGGTAAGAATTGCTTGTAACGCATAAAAACTAATCCCAATGAAAAAAATATGCGAAACGATCGCAAGCAGCGGATTACTGCCGAGTGTGCTCATCGTTCAAACTCCTTTCAAGAATTGTATAAACTTTGGTTCGGCACTGAACTCGTTACGCTCGGTTCACTGCAACTTTGGTTCGGTCCCAGCCGTGTTTCGTTCGGTTAAATGAACTTTTGGCTCGGTTCGCAAGGAGTTACGAACGTTCGAACGTTTTTTGGATCGTTGTGAAATAATTTTGTCAGTTGCCAATCCCAAACTATACATTCTAAAAAAATAGGCGGACAGAAATATTGTCTGTCCGCCTTCGTACTTCTATTTATACACGTTGCTCATACACTTGCATACGGTTGATGGCACGCTTCAAATCAAGTTCAGCTAGACGCAGATCAAGACTATCTGTTTTTGCTTTCAAGTCCGCTTCTGCTTTTTCGGCTGCTCTCTTTGCGCGTGCAATATCAATGGACTTAGCCATTTCAGCACTCTGCGCCAATACAGTAACCACTTCAGGACGGACCTCGATGAAACCTCCGTGGACTGCGACGGTTTCTGTCTTGCCGTCTGTTTTAAGGCGAAGTGCACCAATTTGAAGTGGTGCTACCATTGCGATGTGGCCGGGAAGAACCCCGATCTCACCAGCTTCGGTAACTGCAATCACCATGTTCGCATCCATTTCACAAACAGGGCCGTCGGGAGTGACGATATTCACTTTGATTTTACTCATTTTTTCCCCTCCTGGTCCCTATTCTTAGACTTCTACGCCCATGCCTTTTGCTTTTTCGATAACTTCTTCGATGCGTCCGACCAAACGGAATGCATCTTCCGGCAAGTGGTCATACTTACCTTCCAAAATTTCTCCGAAGCCTTTAATTGTTTCAGCAACTGGAACGTAAGAACCTTTTTGTCCTGTAAACTGTTCAGCTACGTGGAAGTTTTGAGACAAGAAGAACTGGATACGACGCGCGCGGTCAACAACCTGCTTGTCGTCTTCATCCAACTCATCCATACCTAGGATTGCAATGATGTCTTGCAATTCACGGTATCGCTGAAGCGTCGTCTGAACTTCACGTGCTACACGGTAGTGCTCTTCTCCAACAATCTCAGCACTCAATGCGCGAGAAGATGAAGCAAGCGGATCTACTGCTGGGTAGATACCCATCTCAGAAAGCTTACGCTCCAAGTTCGTTGTCGCATCCAAGTGAGCGAATGTTGTTGCCGGAGCTGGATCCGTATAGTCATCCGCTGGTACATAGATCGCTTGGATCGATGTAACGGAACCTTTATTTGTAGAAGTGATTCGTTCTTGTAACTGACCCATTTCTGTAGCCAATGTCGGCTGGTAACCAACCGCAGAAGGCATACGTCCAAGAAGGGCAGAAACTTCAGAACCTGCTTGTGTAAAGCGGAAAATGTTATCGATGAACAATAGAACGTCTTGTCCTTGCTCATCACGGAAGTGTTCAGCCATTGTCAAGCCCGAAAGTGCAACACGCATACGCGCACCAGGTGGCTCGTTCATTTGACCGAAGACCATTGCCGTTTTCTTGATAACGCCTGAGTCTGTCATTTCGAAGAATAAGTCATTACCTTCACGAGTACGTTCTCCAACACCTGCGAATACGGAAATACCACCGTGTTCTTGTGCGATGTTGTTGATCAATTCTTGGATTAGAACTGTTTTACCTACTCCCGCACCACCGAAGAGTCCGATTTTACCACCCTTGATGTATGGCGCAAGCAAGTCAACTACTTTAATTCCAGTTTCCAGAATCTCAACCTCTGTGGAAAGGTGTTCGAATGTAGGTGCAGAACGGTGAATTGGATCACGTTGTGCATCAGCTGGAACTGGCTCAGCTAGGTCGATTTCCTCGCCTAGTACGTTAAATACACGTCCGAGTGTAACGTCTCCGACTGGAACAGAAATAGGTGCGCCTGTATCTTCTACTGGAGTACCACGTTTCAGACCATCTGTCGAGGACATTGCAATCGTACGAACCGCGTCGTCACCAAGGTGTAGTGCCACCTCTAGAGTCAACACTTCGACCTCGCCGTTTCCGCGGTCGATATTTACCTTCAATGCGTTATAGATTGCAGGAAGCTGACCGTCTTCGAATTTAACGTCAACAACCGGACCCATAACCTGAAGAATATGTCCATTACTCATGCTTTTCCCTCCTGTCTTACTTTCCTTCAAATCTTTTATTCAAGTGCTGCTACGCCGGCTACGATTTCTGTGATTTCTTGAGTGATCGCTGCTTGACGTGCACGGTTAAATTGTAATGTTAACGAATCGATTAGTTCAGACGCATTGTCTGTCGCCGTCTTCATCGCTGTCATACTGGAAGCATGTTCGCTCGCTTTTCCATCCAGTACTGCTCCATAAATGAGGCTCTCCGTGTATTGCGGGAGAAGGGTTTCGAGTATCGCTTCAGCAGAAGGCTCGAACTCATAAGATGAAGTTGCAGATACGGATGAAATATCTGTGAGTGGAAGCAATTTACGTTCAGTTGCTTCGTTGGAGATGGCGGAGATGAAGTGGTTGTAGTATAAATACACTTCATCATAAACGCCTTCTGTGAACATGCCAACAGCCCGATTCGCGATATCTTTTACTTCTTCAAAACGAGGGTGATCCGAAAGCCCGATCAGACTTTCTTCAATCTTGAATCCAAGACGACTGAAGAATTCATAGCCTTTTCGACCAATCGCGATAATGACCACTTCGTCTTTTGACTTGTGGCGTTGTTCGATTGCGCGGGTTACGGCACGGAAAATGTGCGCGTTGTATCCACCTACGAGTCCACGGTCAGAAGTCACTACGATGTACGCAGTTTTCTTAACGGGACGTGCAGTTAAAAGAGGATGCCCGGAATCTTTCGTTACGGATGCAATGGCACCGACCACTTCTTCCACTTTGTCCATGTAGGGAACGAATTTCTTAGCGTTCATTTCAGCACGGTTCAGTTTGGAAGCAGAGACCATTTGCATCGCTTTCGTGATTTGACTCGTCTTTTTCGTTGAAGCAATACGGCTTTCTATTTCGCGTAAGGACGCCACTGGCTATTCACCACCTTTATTTTAAGATCCATCAAGAGAAAAATTACGCTTCAGAAGTCACAAAGTTTTTCTTGAATTCGTTGAACGCTGCGCTCATTACGTCGTCCGCTGGAAGATCTTTTGTTGTACGGATGTGATCGTAAACTTCCGTGTGGTTTGATTCTAACCAGCTAGTGATTTCACTTTCAAAACGCAGTACGTCTTTTACTGGAATATCGTCGAGGTAACCGCGTGTCAGTGCATATAGACTGATAACTTGGTATTCGACTTTCAATGGTTTGTTCAAGTCCTGCTTCAAGATTTCAACTGTACGCTGACCGCGGTCCAGTTTCGCTCTTGTAGACGGATCAAGATCCGAACCGAATTGTGAGAATGCTTCTAACTCACGGAATGCAGCAAGATCCAAACGAAGTGTACCGGCAACTTTCTTCATCGCTTTAATTTGCGCCGAACCACCAACTCGGGATACGGAAAGACCTGCGTTGATTGCAGGGCGTACGCCTGAGAAGAAGAGGTCGGATTGAAGGAAGATTTGTCCGTCCGTGATGGAAATTACGTTTGTTGGAATATAAGCAGAGATATCTCCTGCTTGAGTTTCAACGAATGGTAGTGCAGTGATTGAACCTGCTCCTAAAGAGTCGTTCAATTTCGCAGCACGCTCTAACAGGCGGCTGTGTAGGTAGAAGACATCCCCTGGATAAGCTTCACGACCTGGAGGACGACGAAGTAGCAAGGAAAGTTCACGGTAAGCTGCTGCTTGTTTAGATAGGTCATCATAAACAATCAGTACGTGCTTGCCTGCGAACATGAATTCTTCTGCCATTGAAATACCTGTATATGGTGCCAAATAAAGCATTGGCGCCGGGCTTGATGCAGATGCTGTTACAACGATTGTGTAGTCAAGAGCACCGTTTTTACGCAATGTTTCTACTACGCCACGAACAGTGGATTCTTTTTGTCCAATCGCTACATAAATACAGATCATGTCTTGGTCTGCTTGGTTTAGAATCGCATCGATCGCAACAGTTGTTTTACCTGTTTGACGGTCACCGATGATCAATTCACGCTGTCCACGGCCGATCGGAACAAGCGCATCGATCGCTTTGATTCCTGTTTGTAACGGTTCATGAACAGATTTACGCGCCATAACCCCTTGTGCAGGGCTTTCGATAGGGCGTGTTTTTGTTGTGTTGATAGGACCTAGTCCGTCAACTGGTTGTCCAAGTGAATTGACGACACGGCCGATCAATTCTTCTCCGACTGGTACTTCCATAATACGTCCTGTGCGACGTACTTCATCGCCTTCTTTAATGTCTGTGTATGGCCCGAGGATAACGATACCTACGTTGTTCGCTTCCAAGTTTTGTGCCAGACCCATTACGCCGGTAGAGAACTCAAGAAGCTCTCCCGCCATGACATTGTCGAGGCCATGAGCAAGTGCGATACCGTCACCTACACGGATTACAGTACCTACTTCACTTACTTCCATTTCAGACTGATAATTTTCGATCTGCTGTTTAATCAGACCGCTAATTTCCTCAGCTTTGATGCCCATGTATGTCACCCCTCTTAATTCAAATTAATTGATTAATTGACGTTCAAGACGCGCCAGCTTTGCGCTGATGCTGCTGTCATAAATTTGGTTGCCGATCTGAAGGCGGATGCCTCCGATTAGGCTTGGGTCAATCAAGTTTTCGATATGCAATGATTGCTTCCCGACCTTATGTGCAAAGGCAGTGGAAATCGCATTGCTCTCTTCAACCGTCAATTGACGTGTAGAGTATACTTTTGCTTCGGCGACACCGGATGCTTCATTTGCAATGTCCTGGTAATCTTCGATAACGTTCAGTACTTCTCCAATACGCCCCGCGTCGATTAGAACATATAGTGTGTTCAATACGAGCGGATTTGCTTCACTGAAAAATTGCCCAATTAATTGTTTCTTCTTTTGGATCGAGAATTTTGGAGAAATTAGCATCTCACTCAATTCCTTTTCCCCTTCAAAAATCTTCTTCAGCTCTTTTAAATCTGTTTGCACAGCAAGAGCTTGTTGTTTTTCCTGTGCAGCATCAAACAATGCAACGGCATAACGTTTTGCGATTACCGATTGGCTCATCGCCCTTCGCCTGCCTTCACAATCGTTTCTTCGATCAATGCGCGGTTATCGTCTTCGGAAATTTCTTTTCCAAGAACTTTAGACGCAGCCAAAATAGATAGAGATACGAATTCTTCGCGAACTGCAGCCACTGCTTTCTCTTTTTCTGTAGCGATTTCGAGAGTAGCAGCTTCTTTCATTCGGCTTACTTCAGCGCGTGCAGCCGTAATCAGCTCTTCACGTTGAGTATCACCTTGTTTCTTAGCGTTTTCGACGATAGATTGTGCATTGTCGCGTGCTTCTTTCAATAGAGCACGTTGCTCTTCAAGAAGCTTTGCAGATTCTTGACGGCTTTTTTCGGCTTGTTCGATCTCCGTAGCGATTAATTGCGCCCGTTGATCCATTATGCCCATTAACGGACCCCATGCGAACTTCTTGAGAAGTACCATGAGAATCGTGAAAAATACGACAGTGACGATGATGTCACCTAAATTGAGTCGCTGGTTCAAACTTGCTAAAAATCCTGCGTCAGCGTTTGCTGATAAGAGGACGAAGGTATCCAACACGATTGTTTCACTCCCTTCAAGAGCTCATGACTCTTTCGTTTCAGTCTTCTGCCTGATTGGCAAAATTATTCTATGTTCAGATGTTTCAACTATTTATCCACATAAAGCAATGGCGAAGACCTATACTACGTGCTTCGCCATATAATTCGAAAATTATTTGTTCATTACGATAAACGCGATAACTGTTGCGATGATTGGAAGTGCCTCAACCAATGCAACCCCGATGAACATTGTTGTTTGAAGAACGCCGCGTGCTTCTGGTTGACGAGCGATCCCTTCAACTGTCTTAGAAACGATCAAACCGTTACCGATACCTGCGCCAAGTGCACCTAGACCAACTGCTAGTGCTGCTGCCAATAAACCCATAGTGTATTTCCTCCTAATATTTGTATAGTTTTGGTTTCCCTAAATAGGGTATTTCTATGTTTAGTGGTCCGTGCTGACTTTGTGAGCCATATAGACCATCGTTAACATAACAAAGATAAATGCTTGGATCGCTCCGATGAACACGGAGAAACCTAGCCATGCAAGTGCCGGGATCACAGCTCCGACTAAACCGAAGACGCTTCCTGCACCGAGTGTCGCAAGAAGACCGATCAAGATCTCACCTGCAAAGATGTTACCGTAAAGACGAAGACCGAGTGTCAACGTATTTGCGAATTCCTCAATGATTTTCAGTGGTGCCAAGAAAGGAATCGGCTGGACGTATGTTTTAAGATACCCACCAAGTCCAAGCTGTCTGACGCCATAGAAATGCGTTAACGCAACAACTGTAGAAGCGAGGGTTAACGTGATAACTGGATCGGCTGTCGGAGATTTCCACCAAAGTTGATCGTCCCAGACGATTGCGAATGGCAATCCGAGCATATTCGCCACGAAGACAAACATGATTAAGGTGATCCCTAGTACGTGGAAGCGTCCTCCCGTTTTCCAGTCCATGTTATTTTTAATGATGCCTTTGACAAAGTCCATGACCCATTCCATGAAGTTTTGCATGCCCGTTGGTTTCATTTGAAGCCGCCGAGTGGATGCTACTGCAATCAAGAAAACGACCAGACACGTCACAAACAGCATCAATATATTCGAAGGGTTAAACCCAATTCCGAATAAAACAAACTGTGGATTTTCATGATTCACGTTTTTGTTCACCTCCCCTTGCTAGTAAAGTGTCAATGCTTCCCATGGAACAGCAGACGATCAGTGAACAGCAATACATAAGGTACCATTAACCCGATTACCGTGCTGATCAAATCAAACTCTTCCGGCAGAGAAAGTGCAATGGCTGCCGCCGCTACACCTGATGCAAAACGTAAGCCCATCCCTAATGACTTCGCACGCTTTTCTTCGGTAATGGCCCGATCAAATCGTTCCATCCGCCGCACCAAAATCCAAAAGTTGTACATTCCGAAAGATGAACCTAAGATGAGTCCCGCGAAGATTGTCCGGTAGTCCAAAAAGAACCAGCCGAGCCCAAACAATGCAAGCAAAAAAAAGAAGCTCTTCTTTTGCCGATTGAAAATTTCCTGCATACTTTGCATTGTCGGTGATTCTCCTATTTCGTATTTGGATTCCAAGTGGTTTTGGTGAAGTGCTCAGTAGTTTTTTCGACAAGTGTCGAACGTGATTAGACTTTGTCGTTTCCATCATTCTTTTACGACATAGATTCCTTGCATTGGAATCTGGAAATTGTAAGTGAAACGCCTTTTTGTTCACCAGGTAGCGTTGCTTTGCATAACGCAGTCAAAGAGGCTAGCAGGCGTTCATGGTGGAAAGACTAGAAAGCTCGAAAACATCATTTCTTTACCTAAGATATGTATGAGTTCCTTATCAATCTTACCCTTTGTTAGCATACAATAGGGGTTTTTTTATGTCAATTGATTCAAGATAAATTATTCACAAAGTGTTCGCATTGTCAAACATTCGACATATTTGTTTATAAAGTTTTTGTTGCTTTTTTTGCTTGGTTGAAAGAGGGTTGGTGACTTAGCTAGGCGGTCCGGGGATTTGCGCTCTGGGTGGACGCTTTCCGCGGGGCGCGCGGTGAGCCGCTTCCTTCGCTTCGCTCAGTCCAGGGTCTCACCTGTCGCGCTAATCCCGCCGGAGTCGCCACCCGCCGCTCCAATCCCTACTTTTAAACAGGAAGTATAATGGTTAGTTCACTGTAATTTTTAAGCAATAAAGTGATGCTTCCTTAAGATAGTGACCAAAGTTCAAAAGCGAATGATAAATAGCATTGCCTAAAGGCTTATTGTCCGTGAGTTCGTTTAATGCACTTGAATTTAGTCAAAGGGAGATGCCCGTTTTGTACTCTGACAATGGCTAGTCTTCTCAGATTTTAAATAACTATAAAAAGTACGCTATATGATTCTGCAAGCGAACTAAGGATTGGAGCGGAAGACGGTCGAAAGGCAAAAATGTGCTCCTAACGCTTCGCTTTTAGTCGCAAAAGCCGTTCTTCGTGACGGCTTTTCCTGGGGGATTAGCGTGCGTCTTGAGACCCCGCAGGAAGCGTAGCGAACGAGGAGAGGCTCAAGGCCACGCCCTCCGGAAAGCGTACCGTCTGGAGCGCAAATCCCGGACCACAACCCCAAGTCTCCTTTCCCCTTTTACGAAAAACCCAGCAAAAGATTCTCCTTCTGCTGGGTTTATGTTTCTTATAATGAAGATAAATATTTCAATAAAGATTCGACGATGCGTTCGGATGCGTGGCCGTCGCCGTATGGATTGTAGGCTTTAGACATTGCTTCGTACTCGGCATGGTCTGATAAGAGCGTGTCGGTTAGCTCGAAGATGGTTTCTTCATCTGTTCCAGCCAAGCGTAACGTTCCTGCTTCGATGCCTTCTGGGCGTTCGGTCGTGTCTCGCAGGACGATGACCGGTTTTCCGAGGGAAGGTGCTTCTTCTTGAATACCGCCGGAGTCCGTAAGAATGATATGCGAACGCGCAGCAAAGTTGTGGAAATCCAGCACTTCTAGCGGCTCAATCAAGTGCACCCGTTCGTTGTTCCCCAGCAGTTCATCCGCCACTTCACGCACGGCCGGGTTCATATGCACAGGATAGATCACTTGAATGTCATCATACTTGTCGAGCAGACGGTTAATCGCGCGGAACATGTTGCGCATCGGTTCTCCGAGGTTTTCCCGGCGATGTGCTGTCAGCAAGATCAAACGGTCGTCGCCGAGTCGATCGAAAATCGGATGATGATAATCCGGATCGACCGTTGTCTGAAGTGCATCGATCGCTGTGTTGCCTGTGATGAAAATGCGTTCTTCATTTTTGCCTTCATTCAGCAAGTTTTGTGCTGATTTTTCAGTCGGTGCGAAATGTAAGTCGGCGATGACGCCTGTCAATTGGCGGTTCATTTCTTCCGGATATGGAGAATATTTATTCCACGTACGCAATCCCGCTTCAACGTGACCAACAGCGATTTGATTGTAAAATGCAGCCAAACTGCCGATGAATGTCGTCGCCGTGTCTCCGTGAACGAGCACGATATCGGGCTTGGATTCTTTCATAATTTTGTCGAGACCTTCTAAACCACGTGTCGCCACGTCGATTAGAGTTTGCCGGTCCTTCATAATATTCAAATCATAATTCGGCTTGATTTTGAATGTTTCCAGCACCTGATCGAGCATTTGCCGATGCTGGGCAGTGACAGTAACGATGGATTCGATTTGATCGGGATACTTTTCTAGTTCTAGAACTAGCGGCGCCATTTTAATCGCTTCCGGTCTTGTGCCGAAAATCGTCATCACTTTCCACTTTTTAGTCAATGAATGTTCCCTCCATTATTTCGTGCCGAATAAACGGTCACCTGCGTCACCAAGTCCAGGCACGATATACCCTTTATCGTTCAACTTTTCATCCAAAGCCGCGATATAGACATCAACGTCAGGGTGCTCTTTAGTCAGTAATTCGACGCCTTCAGGAGCCGCGACCAAACACATGAACTTAATATTAACCGCACCGCGCTTTTTCAATGAATTGATCGCTTCAATCGCTGTGCCGCCTGTTGCGAGCATCGGGTCCACTACGATGAATTCGCGTTCTGATACGTCAGAAGGCAATTTCACATAGTACTCCACTGGTTTTAGCGTCTCTGGGTCCCGATAAAGACCAACATGTCCTACCTTAGCAGCCGGAATTAATTTCAAGATCCCTTCTACCATTCCGATTCCTGCACGCAGGATTGGAACGACTCCTAATTTCTTACCTGCCAATACTTTGGAAGTTGCTTCGCATACCGGCGTTTGGATGTTGATTTCTGTAAGCGGCAGCTCACGTGTGATCTCGAATGCCATTAGCGTCGATACTTCATCGACTAATTCACGGAATTCTTTCGTGCCTGTATCTGCTTTTCGAATAAACGTCAGTTTGTGCTGAATTAATGGGTGATCAAATACATGTACTTTTGCCATTGGTTTCGCTCCTTTTCGGAATATCTTGTACATTATAACAGAAATCATGCGATAGGCGCAGATATGTCAGATGTTTTTAGATTCAGACTTTTGCAGCGTGCTCATAAAATCTTTCACGTGCTCGTATAAGACGTATTGCCGCTCATAAACTATCGATTCTCGATCATAAAATCCCGACTCTCGCTCATACACACCGCCTAAGTGATCATAAACACCTCATCCGCGATCATACATAGACATTTTACACTCCAAAAAGCGCCTGACACAATGGTCAGACGCTTGATTTTTATGCGTATAAAGGATGTTGATCTGTAAGAGCTGTTACTGCTTTGCGTGCTTCGGCTTTTGCAGTTTCATCTTCGTGGTTTTTCAATAGATTCGCAATGATGCGGCCGACTTCTTGCATGTCTTCCTCTTTGAATCCACGTGTTGTGACAGCAGGCGTACCGATGCGGATACCTGAAGTGACGAATGGTCCTTCTGTATCGAAAGGCACTGTGTTTTTATTCACTGTAATGCCAACTTCGTCCAATACATGCTCAGCAACTTTTCCTGTTAAACCAAGTGATTTCAACTTCACAAGTACGATGTGATTGTCCGTGCCGCCTGAAACTACATCAATACCTTCCTTGTTAAATTGCTCTGCCAATGCCTTCGCATTTTTCTTCACTTGTTGGATGTATGTTTTGAATTCCGGCTCCAGCGCCTCTTTGAATGCAACAGCTTTTGCAGCGATAACGTGCATCAATGGACCGCCTTGAACGCCAGGGAATACCGTTTTGTCGATTTTGCGGCCAAATTCTTCCCCGAATTCTTCGTTCAATAAAATCAAACCGCCACGTGGTCCACGCAATGTTTTATGCGTTGTAGACGTTACGAAATGTGCGTGTGGCACTGGATTCGGGTGCTCGCCTACTGCAACAAGGCCTGCGATATGCGCCATATCGACCATCAAATATGCGCCGACTTCATCCGCGATTTCACGGAATTTTGCGAAGTCGATTTCCTGCGGATACGCACTCGCACCGGCTACGATCATTTTCGGTTTATGCTCAAGCGCTTTTTGACGAACGTCTTCATAGTCAATTTTTTCGTCTTCTTTACTTACACCGTATTCTACGAAGTTGTATAGAATACCAGAGAAGTTTACAGGTGAACCGTGCGTCAAGTGACCGCCATGGGATAAGTTCATTCCAAGCACTGTATCGCCCGGCTCTAGTGCTGTAAAGTAGACTGCCATATTTGCTTGTGCACCTGAGTGAGGCTGCACGTTTGCATAGGCTGCACCGAATAATTCTTTCAGGCGGTCGCGTGCGATATTTTCCACAACGTCGACATGTTCACAGCCACCGTAATAACGGCGTCCCGGATAGCCTTCTGCATATTTATTCGTCAAATATGATCCTTGTGCTTCCATGACTGCCTGTGTAACGAAGTTTTCTGATGCGATTAGTTCGATGTTGGAATTTTGACGGTTCTTTTCAGCCATGATCGCTTCAAAAACAGCCGAGTCATCGCGTTGTACATTGCTTAAGTCCATTGGTTAGTATCCCCTTTTTCTGATGTTTTGTATGCTATCTTGTATTGTACACATTTCATTCGTATTGCGCACGACTTCCGCCGATCAATTTCGGTCGTGTCGTGGCCAGTGTGATGATTGCTTCACCGACTTGTTTAATGGATGTGCGAATCGGCACGACGACAGGTTTCAATTGCATGCCTATCAAGGTTTGGCCGATGTCAATACCGGCGTTTGCCTGTACGGACTCCACTACTACCGGATCTTTGAATTGCTGATAGACGTACGCAGACATGGAGCCGCCCGCATTGACGACCGGTATGACAGAAACAGGTTCCAATTGAAACTGTTGGGCTGTCTTGCGTTCAATTGTGACAGCGCGATTAATATGCTCGCATCCTTGAAATGCTAAATGAATCTGATGCTGGTCTGCAAATTTCCGAAGCGGTGCGAATAATGCTTCACCAATCTCCAGCGCGCCGTTCGTACCGATCCGCGCACCTGCTACCTCAGACGTGGAGCAGCCAACGACGAAAATCGTATTAGCTGCAGGTGGCGCTTGTTCCGCAAACTCAGTCAATGCCTGTTCGAGTTGCAGTTTCCATAATTCAATCGCATCCACATGTTCCACCCACTTTCATTATTGCTTTTCCAAGTCCATCATTTTATCAATACGGCGTTCATGACGACCGCCTTCGAATTCAGTTCCAAGCCAAGTGCTGACGATTTCGCGCGCAAGACCAGGTCCGATGACACGCTCGCCCATCGCAAGAATGTTGGAGTCGTTATGTTCTCGTGTTGCTTTTGCACTAAAGACGTCATGTACGAGTGCACAGCGGATGCCTTTTACTTTGTTCGCTGCAATCGACATGCCGATGCCAGTCCCGCAAATCAAGATTCCGCGGTCGGCTTTTCCTGCTGCTACGTCGTTGGCTACTGGTACTGCGTAGTCCGGGTAGTCGACGGAAGCGCCGGAATCTGGTCCGTAGTCGACAAATTCTATGTCGAGTTCGGTCAATAGATTGGTGATTTCATTTCGGAGTTGGTTGCCTCCATGGTCTGAAGAAATTGCAACTTTCACTGCGCACCCTCATTTCTATTTTTACTTATCGCTTATTCTACCACTGTTCAATAAAAAAATCATCGGTTTTACTGCATTATTTTTGAGGTTTTCATGTCTGAATTAGGGAGATTCGTCAAAAACACGAATATTTATCAACTTAAAGACGATTAACGTCCGTGTGTTTTCGAATTAGGGTGACGGGTTTGCTACCGTTGATTTCCGCTACAGATGGGACGCTTTCCGCGGGACGCGGGTGAGCCGCTTCCGCTACAATCAACTAGTTTAGCCCATTGAATAGGGAATCGTATATTATAAACAAAGCTAGGTGATGAAGTAAATGCTACATCAATACTTTAACTTTTGCATCCAGACAAGAGAAGCCGAGTAATGAACCAAAATTGCACAGCACCGCACCAAAGCATTGCCAGAACGAACCAAAAACCTTTTGGACCGCACGTTAACAGCACTGCACCGAACCAATCCTTGTCTCATCCGCACCAAACAAGTCGGACACCGAACCTTTCCACCCGTTTCGCATACCCCCTGAATAAAAAAACAGGCCCCTATGAATAGTCAATAATTCCTGACTTCATAGTAGCCTGTCCACCTATTAATCCATCAATCAACCGAGCGATCGAATTTGCGGATTACTTTGTAGAGTTCTTCGGATTGTACTTTAAGTTCCATCGCTTTGGCGTCAGTTTGTTCTATGGACGCCACTTGTTCCTCTGTGGCGGCTCGTACTTCTTCTGCGCCCGCTGAAGTAGCTTCTGCAATGGAGGCGACTTCCATGGATTGTTTGGCTGTTAGTTCGATTTTTTGCATTTGCTGACTGACGATTTCACTGATTTCTACGACCGAGGCTGCCATCGTGTGGATTGTTTCGGTCATGGATTGTACGTTTTCGTTTGTTTTCGTTGCGCGTTTTGCTTCGGCTGAAGCTGTGTCGACTTGTTGCTTCATTTCGGAAACGACTTTTTTGACGTCTGCTTGGATACTTTGAACAAGTGTTGAGATCATTTGTACAGCATTTGCGCTTTCGTCGGCTAAGTTACGTACTTCTTCCGCCACGACAGCGAAGCCTTTTCCGTGTTCTCCTGCACGTGCCGCTTCGATAGATGCATTGAGCGCCAATAAGTTCGTTTGTCCTGCGATGTTACCGACAAGTTCGACGATTTCTCCAATTTTATGTGCATTTTCATCCAGCACTTGGATTGTTTCCAATGAATGTTCGCTCTGTTCCGTCATTTGATGGATGCCTGCCAGCACCGATTGGAATACCTCTGTGGTCGTGTGGAGTTCTTGCAGCATCGCTTTGGAGTGCTCTGAAGACTGTCCCGCCCGACTGTTGACTTCCATAGCCAATTGACGAACATCTTCAATTGCTCCGACCGTTTCCTGGATTGCGCTCGCTGTCGATTCTGCCCCATTGGAAATTTCTCCGATTGTACGCGCGATAGCGTCCGATTGACCGGATGCCGAGCTTGTCTCTTTCGTCAACGCGTCTACTGATTGAACGGTCGTTTGAAAGTTTGATTCGATTTGTTCGATGATGCTCCGCAAGTTCACGACAACTTGCCGGAATGCTTTCGCGACTGAATGAATTTCATCAGATGAATTTGACAGTTCGATATCGTGCCCAATCTTCCCATCTGCTACTCTCATCGCAGCTGTTTCCAATCGCTGCAATGGTTTCGTTAAAATTACACTGAATAATGCCGCCAAAATACCTGACCATAAAACGCCAAGAGCATATGTAATCAGTTGAAATACAAATGGCTTTACATTGGGGAAGAATGTCGGTTGTACCCAATTAATGAACACCGCACTCGTTGAATAAGTGATGACTGCGAGAATGACGATAAAATAGACAAACTTTTTTCGCAGACCCACTTTCCTTGTTCTTGTTTCCGTCATAAATTTCCCTCCGAGAGCTTTCGGGTTACCGCTTTAATAAGTTCTGTTAGTTCCATGAACGTTGTACGGTATGTCGCTAAGTCGCCACCATATGGATCATGGACGTCAAAACCATTCTTCTCCCCTACATACTCCTTTAATGTGAAAATCTTTTCCTTCATTTCGGGATAGCTGCTGTGCAGGAAATCCCTGTGGCCAACTGTCATTGTCAGGACGAGGTCAGCCCACTGCATTTCAGAGAACTTGAGTTCATTTGAAAATTCACTGTACGGAATTCCGGCTTCCTTCAGCAATTGAGCGGAATTCACGGAAATCGGCAGTCCATCCATTGAGTGGATGCCTGCAGATTTTGCCGTGACGCCCGGCAACTTTTCATTATTCAACAGAGCTTCCGCTAAAGGACTTCTACATGTATTACCTGTGCAAATAAAATAAATATTCATTTTCCTCACCTACTATAAATAATAACGGATTTATGAGAGAAAAGAAACACTAATTGTTAAAAGATAAAGGACATTACACCTATAATAATGAAAACAATTCCAGTAATGCGTCTAATATAGGTTCCATTGATCAATTTAATACGCCCTGTGGATAACAATGCGACAATAGAAAAGACGAATGAAAAGAAACCTGACACAAAAATGAATAGCCACTTATTCAACTGCATCATGCCAAATGTCACACTGACAGTGAAGGCATCGATACTGACGAGCAATGCCAAGAAAAAAGGCGAGATTTTATCCATTACTGAAGGCTGTTCTCCGTCATCAAGTAACATATGGAGACCGACTAGTCCAATTAGGACACCCGATAGTAGGGGACCCCATCCTGCAAAGAAGTGGACGGTCCACTCGCCCATATAAAACCCGATTAGCGGCAATAGCATATTCAAAAAGGTAGTCCATAGCGCGATCATGAATCTTCCGCGCCGCAATTGAAGAATTGTGTAGACGATGAGGATATCGATCGTCGTAACGACGGCCGCTATGATTTCAATCAATGAGTAAGCCCCCTTACAGTTCG
Source organism: Sporosarcina aquimarina (assembly GCF_019748715.1). Taxonomy (GTDB): domain Bacteria; phylum Bacillota; class Bacilli; order Bacillales_A; family Planococcaceae; genus Sporosarcina; species Sporosarcina newyorkensis. Next base: position 54,871 of record NZ_JACLBZ010000005.1, read on the forward strand.
CATCTATCCATCTTATGCGTCTGCTTCAGGGGGCTATTCGTCTTTTGTTTTATTCGAAATATCGTTTGCCGTCGGAGGCTTTATCCAATCGATTCATGACAGCTGCCCCTATACCTGCTTGGTCGGTTTCGATCGCCAAGATGATGTCCGCTTCGGTGTTGTCACATTGACGAATCGCCTTGTACAGATGCGCAGCCATTGCTTCACTGCTGTCGAGTGCACCCGTTGTAAAGTACCAATCCGCTTTTGCCGTGTGCAACTCGTCTGGCCCGATGACGGCAGCCCGTTTACCTTGACGATGAATACTGTCGAGTGCATCCTCTAGTTTTGAAGCATCCGATTCGATGACGTATAAAGGCGCTTCCGGTGCATAATGGGTATATTTCATTCCAGGAGCACGCGGTGTTTCTATTTCATCTTCTGATTTTGCCGCCAAATGAACTGTTCCGATCAAAGCTTCCAGTTGTTCTTTGACAATGCCGCCCGGGCGCAAAATGACGGGTGGTGTGACGGTGATGTCCAGTACTGTGGATTCTACACCAATACCTGTCGCACCACCGTCTAAAATGAGTGGAATCCTACCGAATAAATCGTGGTATACGTGCTCCGCCTCTGTCGGACTAGGTTTACCGCTGCGGTTCGCACTCGGTGCAGCGAGTGGAAGTTCAAGTTTTTTCAATAATTGCAGTGCTACAGGATGATCCGGCATACGAATCGCCACTGTCACCATGCCTGCCGTGACGGTTTCCGCGATGACTCCCGGCTTCTTCTCCATTACCAATGTCAACGGACCAGGCCAGAAAGCTTCTATTAATTGTTCGGCTACTTCAGGCACTTCCGCAACAAAGCGCTCCATGTCTGACTTTCTTCCGATATGTACGATGAGCGGATTATCAGCAGGTCTTCCCTTCGCCTCAAAGATTTTCCGCACAGCTTGTTCGTCCGTAGCAACAGCTCCCAATCCATATACTGTTTCAGTAGGGAATGCAACAAGACCTCCTGATTTCAGGATATCCACAGCTTGTTCATATGTTTTTTCGTTATCCACGAGGTTATCCACTGAGTTTAGTATTGTTTCCATCTGTCCAACCCCCTCTTATACACATTTCATTCAATTTATCCACAAAATCTGTGAATAGTTTTACGAAAACCATGATTTTATCCACTCCCAGACGAAGAACTTAACAGGCTCTTCTTCTGTTTCAGTTACTGTCGCTTCCTCTGGATAACAGACTTTTGGGAATAGTGCACACCACCAATTATCCCCTTTTCCTTTGCCGATTTTCAAAATATAGGCATCATAAACGTCCTGCTGCTGAATCGCAAAACCAATTCTCTTCGGCGGAATAAGTGCAGCTTTGTGTTCAAATGTTACAGCTGAACCATTTGCATATTCTCCAGCAAGTTGTTCGATCGTAGGTCCCAAATGTTGAAGCCTGTCATGCAACTGTTGTTGCGTCGTTGACTGACTGATCGCCTGATCGAGTAGTGGTGCAATCTTTTTCTGTACTTCTTGTTTTATCCGTTGATCCTCAGCGGTATTTGAGTTTGCTAGAATACGAAATTGAGCTACTTCACTTGTTGGTATCTCTTGATTGAATAATAACAGTACCCCTTGAATCGCTAACAGCACGAGTATAAATTCTATAGAAGCAATTAATTTTGAAGTTTTTGTCGGTTGTTTTTTAATCGTGTAATCTTGTAACATGTCATCCCCTCCTGAATCTATCATGACCCGAAGGAAGATGTTTTATTCACTGAATCTCACAAAATATCATTCGATCTTTTTTATTAATATCTTGCACGATGTCTACATTGGCTTCAGGGAAGGCTTTCTGTAGGAATTGCTGCACAATTTCACCTTGTTGATAACCGATTTCAAATCCGATCAGCGCCCGTTTATTCATCAAAGGAGCTAACCGTTCTGCTAGTCTTCGATAAAAGTACAGTCCATCCTCTTCGGCAAATAAAGCGGAAGACGGTTCGAAGTCAAATACCGTCGCCGACATATCGCTTTTTTCATGTTCTGCGATATAAGGAGGGTTGGAAAGAATGACATCCCATGTTTGTCCCATGAGCGGCTCCTCCATGTCACCTTGCCGAAACGTTATTTCTACGTCATTGCGCTGCGCGTTACGTTTGGCTACTTGCAACGCTTCTTCACTAACATCCGTCGCGGTCACTTGTGCATTGGGTCGTTCTTTTTTGAACGCGACAGCAATCGCCCCGCTTCCTGTCCCGATATCTGCAAATTGAATCACCTTGTCTCCAAACAGCCGCCTTGCACGACTCAATGCATGGAATACCAATTCTTCTGTTTCAGGCCGAGGGATCAGGACACGTTCATTCACTTCGAAGGAATAGCCGTAAAATGATTCTTCTTCAAGAATATATTGAATTGGTTTGCCTGTTAAAAGCTCTTCAATATACTCCCAAAATAGCGATCGAGATTCTTCCGGTAATTGATCACGGAGTGCGGCAAAATAACCCGCCCGACTTTTGCCTGTTACAGCTTGCATCGCCAACTCAGCTGCATTCACATCCAGCTCTTTCGCATTCAATAGTTGCTTCGCACGCTGTACAGATTCTAGAATAGTTTCAGTCATTTTGATCCAAACTTTCCAAGCGGTGTGCTTGTTCTTCAATTATTAACGCATCGATCACTTCATCCAATTTCCCTTCGATGATCTGATCAAGCTTTTGGATCGTCAAACCGATTCGGTGATCAGTTATTCGGTTTTGAGGGAAATTATATGTCCGGATACGCTCTGAGCGATCTCCTGATCCGACCGCCGATTTACGTTTCTCATCGTATTCTGCACGCGCTTCTTGCATAAATTTATCGTAGACACGTGCACGCAATACTTTCATCGCTTTTTCTTTGTTTTTAATTTGAGATTTTTCATCCTGACATGACACCGTGATGCCTGTTGGCAAATGCGTAAGCCGGACTGCAGACATTGTCGTGTTGACGGACTGTCCCCCGGGTCCAGATGAAGCGAATGTATCGGTACGGACATCTTTGTCATGGATTTCGATCTCTACTTCTTCCGCTTCCGGCAAACAAGCGACCGTGGCGGTGGATGTATGAATTCGACCGCCTGATTCGGTTTCCGGTACACGCTGTACGCGGTGTGCTCCATTTTCGTACTTCAGTTTTGAATAGGCACCGTTGCCGTCAATCATGAAAATGATTTCCTTGAAGCCGCCAAGCTCTGTTGGTGACGAGTCGATCACTTCCACTTTCCAGTGATTCATCTCAGCAAAGCGAGTATACATACGGTATAGGCTGCCTGCGAATAGAGCGGCTTCATCTCCGCCTGCCGCACCTCGGATTTCCATAATGACACTTTTATTGTCATTGGGATCTTTCGGAACGAGCAAAATCTTCAACTGTTCCTCGAGCGGCTCGATTCGGTCTTCCAGTTCATCGATTTCCATTTTGACAAGTTCTTTCATTTCGTCATCGAGTGGTTCTTCGAGCATATCTTTCGCATTTTTGTATTGTGCTTGGACTTCTTTATATTCTCGGTACACTTCAACGGTTTCCTGCAAATCGGACTGTTCTTTGGAGTAGTTTCGAAGTTTTTCCAAGTCATTCACAATTTCTGGATCACTCAGAAGTTCATTGAGTCGATCATATCGGTCTTCTACTGCTTGCAGTCTGTCGAACATAATGCGTTCACCTCTTCTGTAGTATGGGTTTTCAGGATATAGCAGAACCGCCTATCCTTTCGTGCATATGGATAGACGGTGAATTATCTTTATTTTGCGCGCTCCGCTTGACCGACTGGGACTTCATGGTGTTGGCGGCATCGCGGTTCGTAGGCTTCCGACGCGCCAACGAGAATGATCGGATCATCGTATCGGGCAGGATTTCCATCGATCAATCGTTGCGTCCGACTTGACGGAGATCCACAAACGGTGCAGACCGCCTGAAGTTTTGTGACGAGTTCTGCTACTGCCATCAATCGTGGCATTGGCCCGAACGGTTCGCCCCTGAAGTCTTGGTCGAGCCCGGCGATGATGACGCGAAAACCGCGATCGGCTAAACTGATCGCGACGTCTAGAATTTCTTCATCAAAAAATTGTGCTTCGTCAATGGCGACCACATCGAAATCATCTGTGACGAGATTCGGAATTTCATTGGCTCTCGCTATAGGATTGGCGATCATCGATGTGCCGTCATGGCTGACAACAGCTTCCTCGCTGTATCGATCATCGATTGCCGGCTTGAATACCGCTATTTTCTGTTTAGCGAATTCCGCCCGGCGAATCCGGCGAATGAGCTCCTCCGATTTACCTGAAAACATACTGCCGCAGATGACTTCCATCCAGCCGCCTTGCATTGAAACGTACATGGTCAATCTCCTTTCAGTGTCGTGCTATGTATGGTGTGTTTTGGCTAGGGTTATGAGCGTGTAAGCACAAGTTACAAGCGCACCGGTCTTGCTTTTGAGCGCGTTTGCCTGGGTTATGAGCGCGTGCAACGTTGGTATGAGCGCTTACCCACTGTTTATGATCGTTCTCTGCTTTTACTTATAAAAATACCCGTCTGGCACGACTGCACCTGACGGGTATCTGGCATTTGATTACTCTTGTCCTTCTGACTTGATGCCGTATTTTTTGTTGAAGCGGTCGACACGGCCGTCCGCTGCAGCAAACTTTTGGCGTCCAGTGTAGAATGGGTGACATTCTGAGCAAACTTCTACTCGAATATCCTCTTTTACAGAACCTGTTTCGAATGTATTGCCACATGAGCAAGCAACTTTTGCAAGTTTGTAATCTGGATGAATTCCTGCTTTCATCGGTCTCTCTCCTCTCGCCCTGAACCATCTGGAACAGAGTATGAATTATAGGGTGTTTTATTGACCGATTGCCAATAAAACGGATCGATGCCGTACACGGCCCGTATATGTCAGCCGCATATGCAGTGCACGGTGAATACCGTACTTGAACAGTATAGCAAAATCGAGTGTTCGGCGCAACTGTTTGATTTGGGTTTTTATTGGGCTTTAGGGCGCCAATAAATGCTTAAAAATAAAAGATTAATCAGTGAATGTCCGGGATTTGCGCTCTGGGTGGACGCTTTCCGCGGGGCGCGCGGTGAGCCTCCTCGTCGCTTCGCTCCTGTGGGGTCTCACCTGTCGCGCTAATCCCGCCGGAGTCGCCACCCGCCGCTCCAATCCCTACTTTTTGATGAGAAGTATAATGGCTAGTTCATTGTAATTTATTAGCAATAAAGTGATGCATCCTTACAATAATGCTCAAAGTTTAAAAGTTAATACTAAATAATATTGCCCGCAGGCTAATTGTCCAAAAAATCATTTACGACCTTAAACTAAGTCAATGAAAGATGCCAGTTTTGTACTCTGAGTGTGTGAACTCTTCTCAGATCTAAACAACTACAAGGAGCTTGCTATGTGTCTCTACACACTAACTATGGATTGGAGCGGAAGACGGTCGACTCCGGGAGGATCAGCGTGCGCCTTGAGACCCTGGACTGAGCGAAGCGGAGGAAGCGGCTCAAGCCACGCCCTCCGGAAAGCGTACCGTCTGGAGCGTAAATCCCGGAGTACATACTACTTCGCCTCCACTGAGAGCGCAAATCCACGGACCACACCTCCTATCACCACTCTTCGCTAACTTAAATCAATCCCTTACCCTTACGATGGGCTTTCATTTCTTCATTTAATTTCTCGAAAAATTCTTCGTTGTTTTCGGATTGGCGAAGTTTTTTCAGGAAACGTTCGGCAAAGTCCGGAGCGTCGGAGAAGGTTTTTCGGATAGCCCATAGTTTTTCTAACTTTTCTTTCGGAATGAGCAGCTCCTCTTTCCGTGTTCCGGAACGGCGGATGTCGAGTGCCGGGAAGATTCTGCGTTCAGCCAGGCTTCGATCTAGATGAAGCTCCATGTTGCCCGTTCCTTTAAATTCTTCATAGATGACTTCGTCCATGCGGGAGCCCGTTTCGATGAGGGCCGTTGCCAGGATTGTTAGGCTTCCGCCTTCTTCCAAGTTACGTGCTGCACCGAAGAATCGTTTTGGACGGTGGAATGCGGCCGGATCAATCCCTCCGGACAATGTACGTCCGCTCGGCGGGATCACTAAGTTAAATGCACGAGCCAGTCGGGTTATGGAGTCCATTAAAATGATGACATCACGTTTATGTTCAACTAAGCGCATTGCACGTTCCAATACGAGTTCAGCTACTTTGACATGGTTTTCCGGTACTTCATCAAATGTAGAGCTGACAACATCTGCTTTGACAGAACGCTCAATATCGGTTACTTCCTCAGGGCGTTCATCGATCAGCAAGACGATTAGTTCAGCTTCCGGATGATTCGTCGTGATGGCGTTGGCGATTTCTTTCAACAGCATCGTCTTCCCTGCTTTCGGCGGTGCGACGATCAATCCACGTTGGCCGAATCCTACAGGTGATACGAGGTCCATGATACGTGTAGATATACGACTTTGTGTCGTTTCTAATTGAATTTGGCGTTCTGGATACAATGGGGTCAATGCTGGGAAATGAACACGTTCACGTGCCACTTCGGGATTTTGTCCATTGACTGCTTCAACCTGCAGCAAGCCATAGTATCGCTCATTCTCTTTTGGCGGACGGACTTTCCCTGTTACTTTATCGCCGTTACGCAAATCAAAGCGACGGATTTGGGAGGCAGATATGTATATATCCTCTGAGCTCGAAGAATAGTTGATCGGTCGTAAGAAACCGTATCCTTCTGATTGGATAATCTCCAATACACCTTCCATGAAAAAGAAGCCTTCTTGCTCGGCACGAGATTTCAAAATAGCGAAAATTAATTCTTTCTTTGTCAGCTTGCCATAGTTCGTGATTTTAAACTCCTTCGCTAGTGCATATAGCTCTTTCAGCGTCATATTCTCTAGGTCTGCAAGGGTAATCATTGTCATCTATGCGTACACCACTCTTCATTTATAGTATAAGAAAATTTCGACGCGAGAAATAGAAAGGAAGATACTTAGTGCGCTTCCTTTCCTTTTATCTGAATTAAGCAGAAAACTCCCATCTCAATAGATAGTGAAATGAATGCGAGTTCGTTATTGTTCAGAGAGTATTCGAACGCCATTATGCCAAGGCATAATTCATTACGTGCATTATGGTTTTATAGTTTCAGGAAAAAGTGACCCGGCTGTGACGCCGGGTAATGAGGGAGTTAGTCTTGCATAACGAGAAGTGGTTTTTTCTTCATGCTGTGGCGACCTTCGACAAAGCGGATTGTACCTGATTTAGAGCGCATGACAATCGAATGTGTTCGGCTGTATGTCCCTTTAAACTGTACACCGCCAAGCAATTCGCCGTCTGTTACTCCAGTCGCTGCGAAAATACAGTCGTCTCCTTTAACCAAGTCATCCATTTTTAGGACTTTATCTACATCGATGCCCATCTTGATGCAACGTTCTCTTTCTTCGTCATTGGAAGGAACAAGACGCCCTTGGATTTCTCCACCTAAGCATTTTAAGCCGACTGCTGCGATGACACCTTCAGGAGCCCCGCCTCTTCCGAATAAAATATCAACGCCTGTATCGTCAAAAGCCGTATTCAAAGCGCCTGCTACATCGCCGTCTTCAATCAACTTGATACGCGCGCCAGCATGGCGAATTTCTTCGATAATATCTTTATGACGTTCACGATTTAAGACAGAAGCAACGATATCGGAAACAGATTTATTTTTCGCTTTTGCTACAGCTTTCAAGTTATCTGTAACGGACGCGTCAATATCGATTTTGCCAACTGCTTCAGGACCCACCGCAATTTTATCCATATACATATCAGGTGCATTCAAAAGGTTTCCTTTATCTGCAACAGCAAGTACCGCAAGCGCATTCCAGCCGCCAGCAGCGACAATATTCGTACCTTCTACAGGATCGACCGCAACATCCACTGCCGGTCCATGGCCCGTTCCTAGTTCTTCACCGATATAGAGCATTGGCGCTTCATCCATTTCGCCTTCACCAATAACGACAACACCTTCCATCGGAATTGTGTCGAAAACCGTCCGCATGGCTTCTGTTGCTGCATCATCCGCTTCATTCTTCAAACCGCGTCCCATCCAGCGAGCTGCCGCAACGGCTGCCGCTTCTGTAACACGTACTAGTTCCATCGATAAACTACGTTCCATACTGTTTTGTTCCTCCTGTTTGCGGTAAGGCGCTCGACGCGTTTTACCTTCATTTGCCTACGTCCGCATCCATCATTACTTAAATGACTTTACTCTGGATGTGTCGTTGCAGTCTATTATACACGAAATCGATAATTGTCGTCACTCAGAAATAGAAGCTGTTTTGAGTCCTTCTACTTTGTTGATATCAGCACCGAGCATTTTTAGCTTCGGAATAATTTGGCTATAGCCGCGTTCGATATGTTCAATTCCCTGGATTTCTGTTTCTCCGCTGGCGATCAATCCCGCAATTATCAATGCTGCACCAGCCCGCAGATCCGTTGCGCGTACTGTAGCAGCCTGCATTGCTGTCGGTCCGGTAATAATTGCCGAGCGACCTTCCACTCTTCCATCTGCGTTCATTCGGCGAAGTTCATCTATTTGTTTGAACCTTGCCGGATAGATAGTGTCAGTCAGGATTGATGAACCTTCCGCTTGTGTTGATAGCACACAGAACGGCTGTTGGAGATCTGTAGGAAACCCTGGATAGACGAGTGTTTTGACGTCAACCGCCTCGAATTTCTCTGTCTTCGGAATGTAGATTTGTTCTTCTCCGACTTCTACTTTGACGCCCATTTCACGAAGCTTGGCGGTGACTGCTTCAACATGCAGCGGTATGACGTTGTCGATCGTGATGCCGTCTCCGATTGCCGCTGCCATAATCATATAAGTACCCGTTTCGATCCGATCCGGGATGATTGTGTGCTTAGTGCCATGAAGTTTTTCCACACCTTCAATCCGAATGACGTTCGTACCGGCCCCTTTGATATTCGCGCCCATATTCGATAATAATGTCGCTACATCAATGATTTCAGGCTCTTTCGCAGCATTTTCGATAACTGTTTTTCCTTTTGCCATGACAGCGGCCAACATAATATTAATGGTGGCACCGACACTGACTACGTCCAAATAAATTTTGGCACCGCGCAATTCATCTGCCCGCAAATAAATGGCACCATGTTCATTCGTGACTTTTGCTCCAAGTGCTTCAAAACCTTTGATATGCTGGTCAATCGGCCGAGGTCCTAAGTGACAACCTCCAGGCAAGCCAATCACCGCATGCTTGAACTTGCCGAGCAGCGCGCCCATCATGTAAGAAGAAGCGCGAAGCTTTTTCACGTTGCCATTCGGAAGTGGCATGGAAACGATTTCTGAAGGATCGATCGTTATCTTGCCTTCTTCTATTTCTACATTTCCACCAATCTCTTCCACTAGTTTTTGCAATGTCATAACATCTGAAATCTCCGGAAGACCTGCAATCGTTACAGGTGAGTCAGCAAGAATGGCTGCGGGAATAAGAGCAACCGCACTGTTTTTCGCACCGCTTACTCTCACCTTCCCCTGAAGCCGATTTCCGCCTTTAATTTTGTAAACGTCCATTTCGATCTCCTTTTATTTGAATTCAGCAGTCTACCACACTTCTATATGTGGCGGTAAGAATGCAAATGTTTTTTTCAGTTCAGCGGGTGTTCTAAGGCCCGCTGAATCCAAATAAAAGCCTCCGGCGGATGTCATGGATTTTGTAAGGAGTATAAAATAGGAACGCAGTCTTTGCTCCACATTGTACAGCAAAGACTGCATGACCTGCATCATGCAGGCCTCGATTCAAAATCCAGACGCAATCACACCGCGGCATGATTGATTTCGTCACTTATTCGTTCTAGTTTCCCAGTCTTTCAAAAATTGATCGATTCCTTTAGCTGTTAACGGATGTGCGAATAAACTCTTCAACACGTTGAATGGTGTCGTCGCGATATGAGCTCCTGCTAATGCGGCGGCGGTAATATGCTGAGGGTGTCTGATTGAAGCTGCAATGATTTGTGTATCTAGATCGTGGATTGTGAAAATGTCAGAGATGGTTTCGATTAATTCGACCCCGTTTTGACCAATATCATCCAAGCGCCCAATAAAAGGCGAGACGTATGTTGCGCCTGCACGCGCTGCAAGCAATGCTTGATTGGCACTGAAGACGAGCGTGACATTCGTTTGAATGCCTTCCGCTGCGAACACTGAACAAGCTTTCAATCCTTCAGGCGTCATCGGTAGTTTCACGGTAATATTTTTTGCGATGCTTGCAAGTTTACGTCCTTCTTCAATCATACCTTCCGCGTCGAGCGAAATGACTTCCGCGCTGACAGATCCTGGTACGAGAGCCGTAATTTCTTTTAAGCGATCGTGAAATGAAATATTTTCTTTTGCTACAAGTGAAGGGTTGGTCGTCACGCCGGAAACAATGCCCCAGCTGTGTGCTTCTTTAATTTCATCAAAGTTTGCGGTATCTATGAAAAATTTCAAGTGAATGATCCCCCTGCTAGTTTGTTTTTTGTCTTAATTCAAATATAAAAGAAGGAGACATAATTTGCTCCTCCTTTTTTCTATCCGGTTATTCCTGATTTACGCTTGCTGAGAACTGCCAAATTCACGCATCTTGCCGATGACAGTTTGTTTGATTGCTTCGCGCATTGGGCCAAGATATTTACGTGGATCATACACTTCAGTATCTGCTCCAAGTGTTTCACGCACTGCTTTCGTGCCTTGAATCTGATTTTCAGTGTTGACGTTAATTTTAGATGTGCCCAATGAAATCGCACGTTGGATATCCTTTAACGGAATCCCTGTGCCGCCATGCAATACGAGTGGCAGATCGCTTTGGCTTGAGATCTCTTCCATTTCTTTGAAACCTAAGTTCGGCTCCCCTTTATATGGTCCGTGTACTGAACCAAGCGCTGGAGCTAAGCAATCGATACCTGTCTTTTCCACCAATTCTTTACACTCAGCAGGATCTGCGTAGATCACGCCGTCTGCAATGATGTCGTCTTCCTGTCCACCAACGACTCCAAGTTCAGCTTCTACGGATACGTTATTCTGTTTTGCGAAGTCCACTACCTGCTTCGTGATTTCGATGTTTTCCGCGAGTGGTTTAGAAGATGCATCGATCATGACGGATGTGAACCCCGCTTCAATCGCTTCTTTACATTTTTCGAAGCTGGAACCGTGGTCTAAATGAATGGCAACAGGCACAGTTGTACCGTAATCTTCCATTAGTCCTTTAACCATCATAACAACGGTTTTGAAGCCGCCCATATAACGAGCCGCACCTTCGGAAACTCCTAAAATGACTGGCGATTTTTCCTCTTCAGCAGCCTGCAAAATCGCTTGTGTATATTCTAAATTATTTAAGTTGAATTGACCGATTGCGTATCCTTGCTTTTTTCCTTGAATCATCATTTCTTTCATCGAGACGAGTGGCATGCAAAATTCCTCCTTGAGTTGTCTACGGGTTTCTGTCTGTTTTCATTATACTTTCTGCTCTCTAGCATACCAAATCCACTTCATTATTACTACTGTCATGCGTCCTGTGTTTGCAACCTTTTTAAGACCGTGTCCCGTACTTCAAATATATCAAACGGCTTGGTGAAATGATTGTCAATGCCGAGTCTCCCAGCTTCTTCTGTCAACTCAATTTCACTGTAAGCTGTCATCATCATGACAAGAGCATTTGGAGTTCGCTTTCTAATTTCGCGCAGAACTTCAACACCGTTCATGCCAGGCATTTTCATGTCCAGCAAGATACAGTCTGGTTGCAGGTATTCTAATTTATCCAAGGCTTCTTTTCCATTTGAAGCTAATGTCGTTCCGAGACCTGCTTGTCTGAATATTTCTTCCAACAGCAACCGAATGCCTGGCTGGTCATCAATTATCAATATTTGCTTCAATCCATTCACCTTCTTTATTTATTTCATTAGCAACAAGATTTTGCAACAGTACATACAGTGTAACCGATTTGCTGAGAGGATGAAATTACCTTTTCGAGTTCCAACGCTTTAATCTATTAAAGCGTTCAAAGAAATTTCATATCTAAAGTTTGTCTATACTTCTCTATTGTATATTATTCGCAACAATCCAAAGTTTTCCTTCTTTTTTCAGCAATCTGTTTTTGCACTTCTAACTCTTGTCTAATATACTAAATCTTTGGAGGGATACAATTGAAAATATTAACGACACAGATCAGAGGACTTTTAGAGCGGATCTCAGGATCTCAGGAGGAGGCAATCGAGGAAACAGCTCGGCTGCTTGCACAGGCACTAGTAGGTGAAGGACGGATCATCCTTGCTGCTTTTGATGAGATGGAAGCTGTTACAGCTACCGCTTTACACGGTGCGGAACCATTGCGGCAGGCTGTTCGCTATACTGGCGATATTTCCCTTACTACAGCCGATCGCGTTTGGCTGATTGTTAGAAAGGCAGATCATCCTGCAGCCGTTCAATTGGCAAAACAACTGGCGGATCAATTCATTCCATTCGCTGTATTGGCAGCCGATTCAGCAGAGGACTCCAATGAACTTGCCGATCTTGCTTTAACGTACATATCCACCGGCTTGAAAAAAGGACTTCTTCCCGGACCAACAGGTGAACGCATTGTCGAGCCACACGCACTCGCTGCTCTCTTCATTTATGAAGCTGTAAAACTGTCGCTGGATGAATTATTGGATGATGAATAAGTTAAATAAATGTGAAAAAGCCAACAGAATTCTATAGGATCCTGTCGGCTTTTTCCTTTTTAACGATAATCCAATGCAGCGCGGATAAATTCGCGGAACAATGGTTGTGGGCGTGTCGGACGGGATGCAAACTCCGGATGGAATTGGCAGCCTACGAAGAATGGGTGCTCTTGCAGTTCCATAATTTCGATCAAGCGGCCGTCCGGGCTGATACCAGAAACGATAAAACCAGCTTCTTCCAACTGCGCACGATAAGCTAAATTAATTTCATAACGGTGACGGTGACGTTCATAAACAAGTTCTTCACCATATGCAGTGTACGCTTTCGTATTTTCTGAAAGTTTACATGGGTATGCGCCAAGACGCAATGTGCTGTCTGCTTCATCCGCCGTACGGCAATCCGGATGGAATGTCGTAATTTGGTGTTCTGTATTTGCGTCAAACTCCAAGGAATGAGCATTTTTCAAGCCAAGAACGTTTCGCGCGATATCGGTTGCTGCTAGTTGCAAACCTAAACTGATTCCAAAAAACGGAACTTTATGTTCGCGTGCATATGTGATCGCTTCGATCTTCCCATCGATTCCGCGATCTCCGAAACCACCTGGAACAAGAATTCCATCGACATCTCCAAGGAATTCTTCAACATTCTCTGCAGTGACTTCTTCGGAATTAATCCACTTGATCTCCACATCTGTATCGAAGGCATAACCTGCGTGACGCATAGCTTCAACAGCAGAAATATACGCATCTTGTAGCTCTACATACTTTCCGACAAGACCAATTTTCACTTTTTCTTTCAGTGATTTAACCAACTTCACAAGTTCTTCAACTTCTGCCAACTCTGGCTGTGGTGTTTCCAATCCAAGGAAATCGACAACAATTTGGTCCATATGTTGTTCGTGCAAACGAAGCGGCACTTCATACAATGTTTCTGCATCCAGTGCTTCGATCACTTCTTCTGGCTTGATGTTACAGAATAACGCAATTTTATCTTTCATTTCTTGCGGTACAGGGTACTCACTGCGCACCACAATCATATTCGGCTGGATCCCAAGACTTCTCAGTTCCTTAACGCTGTGCTGAGTTGGTTTTGTTTTCATTTCGCCTGCTGCATGGAGGTATGGAATTAATGTGTTATGGATGTACATGACGTCGTCTTTGCCTAAATCTGTCTTCAGCTGGCGGATTGCTTCCAGGTAAGGCAAGGATTCGATATCGCCGACACTTCCCCCGATTTCCGTGATGACTACGTCAGCGTTCAACGTTTCGCCTGCACGTTTAACGAGTTCTTTAATTTCATTTGTAATATGTGGAATTACTTGTACAGTAGCTCCTTTATATTCACCGCTGCGCTCTTTTCGTAAGACTAGGTCATAGACTTTCCCCATAGTGACGTTGGAGTAGCGATTGCATTTAATGTCGATAAAACGCTCGTAATGTCCGATATCGAGATCCGTTTCCGCGCCATCTTCCGTTACGAACACTTCACCGTGCTGGTATGGACTCATCATGCGCGGATCGATATTGATGTATGGGTCGAATTTTTGATTGGTTACTTTCAAACCGCGATTTTTCAGCAATCTCCCGAGTGATGCAGCGTTGATTCCTTTACCTAAGGACGAGACAACGCCGCCCGTAATAAAAATATATTTTGTCATGTGTGGTTCCTCCATTTGTTCTTTTTACATGCTCGAAGGCTAAGATGAAAAATCAAAAAAGCGCCCCAGTTGTAGCATAACTACAATAAGGAGCGCGTATACACGAATTCATGTGTCCTTTTCAGGAGCCCATACAAATCTTATATTTTCAGGCGCCAAAAGTCAAGTCTTGTTATTCTTCTTCCTCGAAGTCTTCCTCTTCTTCATCGTCCTCTTCATCTTCTTCATCAAGGTCGATTTCTTCATCAGGAATTACTTCCAAGTCGTCATCCGGATCAATCAGGTCTTCTTCGATTTCGATAACTTCCTCATCTTCCTCTTCGTCGTCCACGTCTTCCTCGTCTTCTTCGCCGAGTTCTACATATTCTTCATCGAAGAGTTCTTCGTCCTCGTCATCTTCTTCAATCTCTTCTTCGTCATCGTAGTCCTTTTTCTTCTTTTTCTTTTTGCGGACTTTTACGACAGGTGCTGTTTCTTCTTCGATTTGGTCGACTGGATACCATTCGCGTAAGCCCCAACGGTTGTCTTGGATAGCCAGGAATCTGCCATCAATGTTCAGATCTGTATAGAATTGAACGAGGCGTTCTTTTAGGTCTTTGTCGGAAACACCCGTAAGTTTTTGGATTTCGTCCATCAGTTGCTGTAGGGTAAGAGATTCACGTCGTTCAGTAAGGATTTGGAAAGTAATATTAATGAACGACTCTTCTGCTAATTGTTCTTTTGTCATTTCATGGATATTCAATGTATGGCACGTCCTTTCTTCAACACATAAGCATAGTTTACATTATATACAGTTTGTGTTCCAATATGCTACATTCTTTTGCTTCTCTTTACGTTTCTGTATTCTTTGATAGTCAGACACCCTAGGTAGATGGCTGTGAAGGCGAAGGGTATTACTCCTAGACCGCTGCTATAAAAGATGAATGTGAGAAGAATTAGAAGCACAATTATGATCAAATGATAATACCATCTCACCTTCAACACATCCCTTTCTATTCGTTCTTTTCATTATACAGATAAAATTACCAGTTTATCCACTTTGATGTGAAGTGATTTTGTATGTAGGGTTGTTTATGAGCGCAGAACAAGGTCCTATGAGCGTGGCGAGTGGCTTTACGAGCGTGAAACGGGACTTTATGAGCGCTACGAGTAGTTTTATGAGCGCGGAGCAAAACCTTATGAGCGCCGTTTCACACTCCACCCTGCAATCTCAAAAAAGCTGCGTGATTCACGCAGCTTTCTCGGGGTAATTACATATTTCTTCGGTACTGGCCGCCTACTTCATATAAAGCGTTGGTGATTTGTCCTAAGCTTGCGACTTGTACGGTTTTCATCAATTCCGCGAAGACATTGCCTCCTGAAACAGCTGTTTGTTGAAGATTCCGCAGTGCCTGTTCAGCTTCTTCTGCGTGCGCCGACTGGAAAGCCCGCAAGTTGCGGATTTGCGCTTCTTTCTCTTCCTTTGTTGCGCGTGCCAGTTCCATATTGTCGATATCTTCTTCAGATGGCGGATTCGGGTTCAAGTACGTATTGACGCCGATGATCGGCAGCTCACCTGAATGTTTTTTCATTTCGTAGTACATCGATTCTTCCTGGATTTTACCTCGCTGATACTGTGTTTCCATCGAGCCCAGTACGCCCCCGCGGTCATTCAGACGATCGAATTCTTGAAGTACCGCTTCTTCTACTAAGCTTGTCAGCTCCTCGATGACGAATGCTCCTTGCAGAGGATTTTCATTTTTCGACAATCCATGCTCTTTGGTGATAATCATCTGAATCGCCATCGCACGGCGTACAGACTCTTCCGTCGGTGTCGTGATCGCTTCGTCGTACGCATTCGTATGCAGCGAGTTACAGTTATCCTGCAAAGCCATCAATGCCTGCAATGTCGTGCGGATATCGTTGAAGTCGATTTCCTGCGCGTGCAAACTGCGGCCCGAAGTCTGGATATGGTACTTCAACTTTTGGCTGCGTTCATTGGCGCCGTATTTATCGCGCATCGTAACAGCCCAAATGCGACGAGCGACACGTCCAATCACCGTATATTCCGGATCTAGCCCATTCGAGAAGAAAAACGACAGATTCGGTGCAAAATCATCAATATTCATTCCGCGGCTCAAGTAATATTCGACGTACGTGAAGCCGTTCGCCAATGTGAAGGCCAGCTGGGAAATCGGATTCGAGCCTGCTTCCGCGATATGGTAGCCTGAAATCGAAACAGAATAATAGTTACGAACTTTTTTATCAATAAAATACTGCTGGATATCGCCCATCAGTCGCAATGCAAATTCCGTAGAGAAAATACAGGTGTTTTGACCTTGGTCTTCTTTCAGGATGTCCGCCTGCACTGTGCCGCGTACCGTTTGGAATGTCATTTCACGTACATCGGTGAATTCCTCGACAGTCAGCGGACGACCGAGCTCTTGTTCTTTCTTCCGTACTTGCTGATCGACAGCAGCATTCATGAACATTGCCAAGATGATCGGTGCAGGACCGTTGATCGTCATCGAGACCGAAGTGGACGGTGCACAAAGATCAAATCCGGCATAGAGTTTTTTCATATCTTCAAGTGTACAAATACTAACGCCCGATTCGCCGACTTTACCATAAATATCCGGACGTTCATCTGGATCTTCTCCGTAAAGCGTGACGGAGTCGAATGCCGTTGATAAGCGTTTCGCGTCATCGTCTTTCGATACATAATGAAATCTGCGGTTCGTACGCTCCGGTGTCCCTTCACCCGCGAATTGGCGCTTCGGATCTTCACCTTCACGTTTGAATGGGAAAACGCCGCCCGTGTAAGGGAATGAGCCCGGCACGTTTTCACTGTAGACCCAGCGTAAGATTTCTCCATAGTCTTTATACTGTGGCAAGACCACTTTCGGTATTTTCAGCCCGGATAGACTGACCGTATTGAGTGCAGTCCTAATCTCTTTATCTCGGATCTTGACGACATATTCGTCTTGTTTATACGACTCTCTCAAAGACTGCCAGTTCTTCAACGTGCGCTTTGATTCATCTGTCAGCTGCTCTTCTATACCTTCTTTTAAACTAGTCAATGAATTCAAGAGCGCTTCATTGGAATCAGCTTCCTTGACAGCTTCAATTGCACCTTCCAATTGGAACAGTCGGCGCGCAAGCTCTTCTTGCTGTTTGGATTTCGCATGGTAATTACGAACGGTCGCGGCGATTTCACGCAAATAATGACTGCGGTCAGGCGGGATGATGACTGTCTGTTTTTGATTCGTCACAGATTCCGCGTAACTTGTTGTCCAGTCGAGGCCAGCTGATTTATTCAACTGTTCGACCAATGCTGCAAACAGGATATTCGTTCCTCTATCATTGAATTGGCTGGCGATCGTACCGAATACCGGCATGTTTTCCAACTCTTCGTCAAATAACAGATGGCTGCGTTGGTACTGCTTGCGGACTTGGCTCAATGCATCTTCAGAGCCTTTACGTTCGAATTTATTGATGACAATCAAATCTGCAAAGTCGATCATATCAATCTTTTCAAGCTGTGTCGGTGCGCCAAATTCACTCGTCATGACATACATCGAGACATCGGAAATGTCCGTAATCTGTGCGTCACCTTGCCCGATACCGCTCGTTTCAACGATGATCAAGTCGTAGCCTGCCGCTTTCGTCACATCAAGCACATCATGAATCGCAGTCGTCAACTCCGAACGTGAACCCCGCGTTGCCAAACTACGCATATAGACGCGGTCAGTGAAAATGGCGTTCATACGGATTCGGTCACCGAGCAACGCACCGCCTGTTTTTTGCTTCGTCGGATCGATTGAAAGAATGGCGACACGTTTATCAGGAAACTCTTGCAAGAAACGTCGAATCAATTCATCTGTTAATGAACTTTTTCCCGCACCCCCAGTGCCCGTGATTCCGAGTACCGGCGTCTTCTTGGAAAGACTTCGTGCATGCGCAAGCAACTGTTCAGCTGCCTTATCCTTATGCAAATGCTTTTCTTCAACATAGGTAATCAAATTAGCCAAGATTCCCGGTGTCTCTGCTGTGAGTTTTTCCAGATTGGCTTCTTCATTTTCGGGAGTAGTGGAGAAGTCGGATAGCTCCATGATGCGGTTGATCATTCCTTGAAGACCCATTTTCCGCCCATCCTCCGGAGAGAAGATCCACTGGATGCCATATTCATGCAGCTCTTTGATTTCTTTCGGAATAATGACGCCTCCGCCACCACCGAAGATTTTGATATGAGAAGCACCGCGTTCTTTCAGCAGATCATACATATATTTGAAATACTCAACATGCCCGCCTTGATAAGAAGAAATTGCAATGCCTTGTACGTCTTCCTGAATGGCAGCGTTTACAACTTCCTCGACAGATCGGTTATGTCCAAGATGAATGACTTCCGCTCCGGTCGATTGTAAAATTCTTCGCATGATATTGATTGATGCGTCATGCCCGTCAAATAAACTGGATGCCGTCACAAAACGGATATGGTGCTTTGGTTTGTAAATTTCCTCAGTTGCCATTTGCTCTCCGCCCTTCCTAAACAATGACTTCCGCCACAGAACAAATCCGCAGCGGAGCCTTTTATTTATTTCGCAAGTCCATTAATGATTTGATCCGTCTGTATCTGAATATACCGTTCAAGTGAATAAGTGTTGCGCAGCGCCCATCTTCGGAATGACCACATTTGACCTTGCACAAGAATATGATGCGCTGCGAGCGATACTTCCTCAGGACCGATGCGCAGATTGCCTGCTTCCATACAGCGCCGCACAATCATTTCAAACAATTCCACCATTTCAAGTTCTTTCGTCAGCACATAACGCAGTGCTTCACTCGGCAAGGACTTCGATTCCTGATACATGACGACAAACTCATCGGACATGTCATCAATCAGTTCGTAGTACTTCGCTATCGCCATTCGCAACCCTTCCACCGTGTTGTCATTCGTATCCAATTCAGAAAGACGGATCTTCACTTCGTGATAAATATGGTCACAAACGAGATATAAGACATCTTCCTTCGTACGAATATACTCATACAACGTACCGATGCTGAAGCCGGCTTCCTTGGCGATTTCGCGCGTTGTCGTTCGATGGAACCCTTTCGCGATAAATAGTTTCACGGCGCCTTGGCTAATTTGTTCGCGTCGTTTCTGAATCAAATCTTCGTCTTTCACGGTAGATTTCACTTCATGTTTTGGCATTGGGTCCCTTCCCTTCCCCTCTGTTATTTTGTCAGCATACGAGAGATGACGAGACGTTGAATTTCTTGTGTTCCTTCGTAAATTTGAGTGATCTTCGCGTCACGCATATAGCGTTCCACTGGGTAGTCTTTTGTATAACCATAGCCACCGAATACTTGAACCGCTTCTGTCGTGACTTTCATCGCTGTATCCCCAGCCATTAATTTTGCCATGGCGGATGCCTTACCGTATGGCAGGTCATTGGATTCCAGCCATGCTGCCTGATACGTCAACAGACGGGATGCTTCGATGGAAGTCGCCATGTCTGCCAGCTTGAAGCTGACACCTTGGTTCGCAACAATCGGTTTTCCGAATTGTACACGTTCTTTCGAGTAATTCACCGCTGCATCGAGTGCGCCTTGCGCAATACCGACTGCTTGTGATGCAATCCCATTTCGTCCGCCATCGAGCGTTTTCATTGCGATAATGAATCCGTCGCCTTCTTCGCCGAGAAGGTTCTCTTTCGGCACACGACAGTTATCCAAAACGACTTCTGTAGTAGGTGAAGAACGAATCCCCATTTTCTTCTCTTTCTTACCTACTGAGAATCCTTCAAATGAACTTTCTACAATAAATGCACTCGTCCCTTTATGTTTTGATTCTGGGTCCGTTACAGCAAAGACGATATATGTGTCCGCGATGCCGCCATTGGTGATGAAGATTTTCGAACCATTCAGTACATAGTCATCGCCATCTAGTTTCGCTGTTGTTTTCATACCGCCTGCGTCTGAGCCGGAGCCCGCCTCCGTTAAACAGTATGCACCGACTTTCTTACCTTCCGCAAGAGGACGCAGGTATTTTTGTTTTTGTTCTTCGTTGCCGTATTTGAATAGCGGCCATCCTGCCAGTGAGGTATGTGCGGACAGGACGACGCCTGTGGATGCGCAAACGCGTGAGAGTTCTTCGACCGCGATGACGTAGGCCAGATAGTCGCTGCCGATGCCGCCATATTCTTCAGGCCACGGGATTCCCGTTAGTCCAAGTTCGGCCATTTTGTGAAATATGTTCATGTCGAAGCTTTCGTCTTCGTCGCGCTGTGCCGCGGATGGCGCGACTTCCTTTTCTGCAAAGTCGCGTACCATTTTTCTGATCATTTCATGTTCTTCTGATAGTTTAAAATCCATTTTTTCTCCCACCCTTTATGTTTGTTTAAAGTTGTTTTCTGGTTAACAATGGCTTGTGGTCCGGGGATTTGCGCTGCAGGCGGACGCTTTCCGGAGGGCGTGGCTTGAGCCGCTTCCTTCGCTTCGCTCAGTCCAGGGTCTCAAGGCTCACGCTGATCCTTCCGGAGTCGCCGCCCTCCGCTACAATCCCTAAAAATATATGTTAAGATACTTTGCAAGCTCACTGTAGCTGGTAAGTAATAAAGATAGTCAAGTTCACCCCGGAACGAGCGTATCTTTTGTAGAAACGCACTATTCTAGACTCGAAACGCACCAATCATGGTGAGGAACGAGCGTAACTGTTGTTGCACCGCACCTTTCCTGTTGAGCAACGAACCAAACCTATCTAGGAACGCGCCAATCGTTCGGTGAATCGTGCGTAACTCGTTGTGCAACGAACCAATCCACGTACGTACCGTGCTAAATCTAATTTGTTAAGTGCTTGGCTATGACTACTCTTTGAATTTCGCTGGTGCCTTCGTAGATTTGACATACTTTGGCGTCTCGGAAATAACGTTCTACCGGATAGTCTTCGGTGTAGCCGTAGCCTCCAAAGATTTGGACGGCTTCGATTGAGTTGTCTACGGCTGTTTGGGAGGCGAAGAGTTTGGCCATGGAGGCTTCTTTGCCGCATGATTTGTTTTCTGCCCGTAGCCATGCTGCTCGGTAGACTAGTAGTCGTGCTGCTTCCGTAGCTGTGGCCATGTCGGCTAGTTTGAAGCCTACGCCTTGATTTGCAGCGATTGGTTTGCCGAATTGTTCCCGTTCTTTTGCATAGGCAGTCGCAGCTTCTAGTGAGGCTTCAGCAATGCCCAGTGCTTGGGCTGCGATGCCGATTCGGCCTACATCCAGGTTCGCCATGGCGATTTTGAAGCCCTCACCTTCTGCTCCCAGTCGATTTTCTGCCGGCACTTTCATGTTATCGAAGTTGAGCGCTACGGTTCGCGAGCCATGCAAGCCCATTTTCTTTTCATCTTTGCCGATTGAAAGTCCAGGTGTATCTTGATCTACAATAAATGCCGAGATGCCGTACGTTCCTTTTTCCGGTGCTGTATTGGCGAAAACGATGTAGACATCTGCTTCTCCTCCGTTTGTGATAAACATTTTAGATCCATTCAATACATAGTGATCATCTACTCGTTTCGCTTTGGTTTTCAACGATCCAGCGTCGGACCCCGAAGAGGTTTCCGTCAGACAGAACGCACCTAAGTATTGACCTGACGCCATTTTCGGCAAGTAGCGATTTTTCTGTTCTTCATTACCGAAGTAGAGGATGGGATTCATTCCCACTGAAGTATGAACAGACAAGATGACCCCCATGACAGCGCTTGCTTTAGATAGCTCATGTATGGCGATGATATATGACAGGAAGTCCATTCCGGCCCCCCCATATTTTTCAGGTGCCGTTATCCCCATTAAACCGAGTTCACCCATCTTTTCTAGCAGCTCGCGCGGAAATTCTCCCGCTTCCATCCGTGGAATCCAAGGTTCAATTTCCTTTTTTGCGAAATCACGGACCATTTGGCGCATCATTTGTTGTTCTTCTGATAAGTTGTAATCCATCTTCTTCACCTCTTGCTTCCGGCATTAGTTAATAAATCATTTGTTTGATTACCCATCGTTGATTTCCGTAGAAGGCAGACGCTTTCCACGGAAATAATCTAAGCGAACTTTTTGCTCATGAAAAACTTTACTTCATCATTAATAAGTATAAAACCCGCGTCCGGTCTTCTTGCCGTGCCAGCCTGCCTTAACATACTTACGTAGCAGCGGACATGGACGATACTTTGAATCTCCGAAGCCTTCATAGAGGGTTTCCATAATATATAGACATGTGTCAAGTCCAATGAAATCCGCTAATTGCAGGGGTCCCATCGGATGATTCATTCCCATTTTCATGACATCGTCAATCGCTTCTTTTGTCGCTACACCTTCATACAGTGTGAAGATCGCTTCGTTGATCATCGGCATTAATATGCGATTGGCGACAAAGCCTGGGTAGTCATTTACTTCGACTGGAGTTTTCTTCAGCTTCTTCGTCATCTCTTCCACTGCTTCGTAAACCTCATCGTCTGTTGCGAGTCCGCGGATGATTTCCACTAGCTGCATAACAGGCACCGGATTCATGAAGTGCATGCCGATCACTTTTTCAGGCCGCTTCGTTGCTGCGCCGATTTCGGTAATCGGTAAGGAAGATGTGTTTGAGGCTAAAATCGTATGAGCTGGGGTGATTTTATCCAACTCCGCAAAGATAGATGTTTTCACTTCCATATTTTCGACAGCAGCTTCAATGACGATGTCTGCATTTTTAGCATTTTGTAAATCTAGTGATTTTGTGAAACGACCGAGGACTGCTTGTTTCTCTTCCTCCGTCATGCGCCCTTTTTCTACGTTGCGCGTTAAGTTTTTCGTGATAACTTGAAAACCGCGTTCGTAGGATTCTTCATTGAGATCGTGAAGTGTTACTTGGTAGCCTGCTTGAGCACAAACTTGTGCGATGCCTCCGCCCATCTGGCCTGCCCCTATGACAAATACTTGCTGGATCGTCATTTATAATGCCTCCTGTCCATTAGTTTTTCGGTACTTCGATCATGATCGCGTCACCTTGCCCGCCGCCTGAACAAATCGCTGCAATGCCGATTCCACCGCCGCGGCGTTTTAGTTCATTGGCAAGTGTTAGGACGACTCGTGCTCCGCTCGCTCCGATCGGATGGCCAAGCGCGACTGCGCCTCCATTGACGTTCACTTTGTCTTCATCCAGTCCGGCAATTTGCGAACTGACAAGTGCAACTGCGGCAAAGGCTTCATTGATTTCGAATAAATCGACTTCTTCTAATGACTTCCCTGTTTTCTCAAGTAACGCTTTGATGACGTGACCTGGAGTTTCAGGGAATCGCTCTGGCTCAATCGCAACTTCCGTATGACTTAGAATTATGGCAAGTGGTTTTTTACCTAGTTTTTTCGCTTCGTCTTCATTCATCAGCACGACTGCACATGCTCCGTCATTGACGCCAGGTGCGTTACCCGCTGTAATCGTACCGTCCTTATCGAAAGCCGGGCGCAGTTTCGCCAATGATTCTAGTGAACTACCTTTGCGCGGTGCTTCGTCTTCGGAAACGACAAGTGGCTCGCCTTTACGCTGCGGGATGCTGACCGTTACGATTTCTTCTTTGAAAAATCCATTATCCATGGCAGCAAGCGCGCGTTCATGGCTTCTTAATGACCATTCATCTTGCTTTTCGCGGCTCAATGAAAATTCATTCGCTGTGCTGTTGCCGTATGTACCCATATGAACACGGTCGGGTGAAAACGCACAGGATAGTCCGTCGTAAATCATGCCATCGACGAGCGTCGCATTGCCCATCTTCAGACCGGATCGAGCGCCCGGCAAATAATATGGAGCATTGGACATCGATTCCATTCCGCCTGCTACGATGACGTTTTCTTCCCCTAATCGAATCAACTGATCGCCAAGCGTAATACTGCGCATTCCGGAAGCGCATACTTTATTGATTGTTTCCGTCTTGACATTATAAGGAATACCACCTTTTGTCGCCGCCTGTCTTGAAGGTATCTGGCCTTGCCCTGCTTGCAATACAGTTCCCATGATCACTTCATCGACTTGGTCGGCTTGAACCCCTGACTTCTCCAATGCAGCCTTGATCGCCACTCCCCCTAGATCGCTGGCTGTCCGCGAGTGCAACGCGCCCCCTAATTTCCCAAATGGTGTTCTTGCACCTTGTAAAATAACAGTTCTCGTCATTCCATTCCCTCCCGTTTTATACTGACTGAACGCTCACTCGACTAGATCTCGATAAAAAGAGGGTACTAAGACCCTCTGATTTATCTATTATCTAATTTGTCTGCGTTTTAGATACTCTAATTGTACTGTATTATCATGTTATTCGCAATATTTTAATTTGACATTCTATCCGTGTTTTACGGTGTTTCATCCACCTTTTCGACCGTTGCAGCCATTTCAGTCTCCAACTCTAGTTCTTCAACTAGTTCCTCCGCTGTTTCAGGTTCTAACTGTTGTTCACCGAAAATCGAACGTTCCAGCAATTCCGCGATATCGTATGTGCCGACTTGCTCTTCCACTTCCACAGCTTTTGTTCCGTCAGATAGCATCGTCAAACAATATGGACAACCAGAAGAAATGATTCCCGGGCTGACTTCGAGCGCCTGCTCGGTACGCGCCACGTTGACGCGCTGACCTGTATCTTCTTCCATCCACATCATCCCGCCGCCTGCTCCACAGCACATGCCGTCCTGACGATTCCGTTTCATTTCGACCAATTGCACTCCAGGAATTGCTTTAAGGATTTCCCGCGGCTGGTCATAGACATCGTTGTAGCGTCCTAGATAACAAGAGTCATGGAACGTGATCGTTTCATCGATTGCATGCTTCGGAACTAATTTGCCCGCCATCACCAACTCATACAATAATTCCGTATGGTGCTTAACGATTGCTTGCAATCCGAAATCCGGATACTCATTCTTAAAAATATTGTATGCATGCGGATCGATCGTGACAATTTTCGAGACGTTTGCTTTCTCGAATTCTGCAATATTAGCAGTCGCCAGTTCCTGGAATAAAAATTCATTTCCTAAGCGGCGTGGCGTATCTCCTGAGTTCTTCTCTTTGTTGCCGAGAATCGCAAAGCTTACGCCCGCTTCATTCAATAGATGTGCGAAAGATAATGCGATTTTCTGCGAACGGTTATCAAATGCACCCATCGAACCGACCCATAGCAAGTATTCGAAGTCCTCGCCTGCTTTTTTCGCTTCTTTCACTGTCGGGATGTGCAAGTCAGGACGAGCATCTCTCCAGTTCTCCTTCTCTTTACGGTTCAAGCCCCACGGATTCCCTTGACGTTCGATGTTGGTCATCGCGCGTTGAGCGTCCGCATCCATCTTTCCTTCTGTCATCACAAGATAACGGCGAAGGTCGATGATTTTATCGACGTGTTCGTTCATAACCGGGCATTGGTCTTCACAGTTACGGCACGTCGTACATGCCCAAATTTCTTCCTCTGTAATGACGTCGCCAATCAATGAAGGACTGTACAATTCATCGATGGAGACACCTTCCGCTCCCGCTGCGAGTGCCAGTTGATTACCTTTTGTCTGAGTGAACATCAGTTGCGGCACCCATGGCTTTTGCTTTGTCATAACAGCGCCTGTATTCGTCAAGTGGTCACGTAATTTCGTAATCAAATCCATCGGTGACAACATTTTCCCTGTACCCGTTGCCGGACACATATTTGTACAGCGTCCACATTCTACACATGCGTAGAAGTCGATCATTTGAGCTTGTGTAAAGTCTGTGATCTTACCTACTCCAAGTGGAGGCATGTCCTCTTCATCTTCAATTTCCTCGAGCGCTGCAAAATCAATTGGCTTCAAGTGGCCGGCATTGTCGAGACGATGGAAGTAAACGTTTACAGGACCCGCGATCAAGTGCGCGTGTTTCGATTGCGGCACGTAGACCAAGAATGTCAGCAATGTCAGTAAGTGCACCCACCAGCCTATGAAGAAAACAGCTATTGCTACACCTTCAGGAACTCCGCTGAACGCCATGGCTATAAGCGAGGCCATCGGTTCTGTCCAAGTTGCACCTTCATTGTGCCAAATCATGTTCGCTCCGTTTGCTACAAGCGTAGAAACCATCAATGAACCAATGAAAATAAGGACCAATCCTGATTTCCAACCGCGTTTCAACCGGACAAGTTTCTCAACATAACGGCGATGGAATGCCCATACGACTGCAACTAAAATTAAGAATACGACGATTTCCTGGAAGAAGGTAAACGCGGGATACAATGGGCCTAACGGCAAATGTGATCCAGGTTTTAATCCTTTCCATATTAAATCGATTGCGCCGAATTGAACGAGTAAGAATCCATAGAAAAACAGGACATGGATTGCCCCACTCTTTTTATCTTTCAATAGTTTCTTTTGTCCAAATACGTACACCCAGATTTTTCTGAGACGTTCTTTGACGTTGTGGTCAAATTCTTCTTTTCTTCCTAGTCGAATAAATTCGAACCGGGTTTTCAATAGATAGAGAAATAACCCGACACCATAAACGGTTACTGCTAAAAACAATATCCAGTTTGCGATGAGTAACACATTCATTTTCTTTCTCCCCTTCCTCTGACTCTCCCAAAGACCCCTTACGAGAAATCGCTTACAAGTATTTAATATATGTACAGTGTAATTTATGAATGAGCATTCAGTCAACCATTTTCCGAAAATTTATTTTTAGAATAGTCAATTGTATATGCGAGGAATGCCTCCAAATTCGAAGTGAATCATTAAAAGTAATTGAACAATTTAACTACAGTAAATATTCCGACTCTATGCTACTATTTTTATTATACATGAAATAGTTTTGAAAGGGGTGGGTTAAATGTACGATTTATATGCCCGTTTGTATCAGCGAACATTTAAGTTGGGGATGAATTTTTTGCCTTGGCGAGATCCGGAGCTGTTGGAAGGACCTGGCAGTCTCGGTCAGTTGCCGCAGAAGATTAAGGATTTGGGGATCGGCATTGTATTGGTCATTACAGATCGGGAAATCGCGAAGCTCCGGTTGATGGATGGGATGTTGTGTGCGCTGGATGCATTGGGAATCAAGTATTTGGTCTATGATCGCACCGTTCCGAATCCGACGATTGATTCTATTGAAGAGGCTCGCAGCTTGTACGTGGCGAATCAATGTGAGGCATTGATTGCGTTTGGTGGTGGTTCACCGATCGATTGCGCGAAGGCTGTCGGTGCTCGGATTGCGAGGCCGGATAAGAGTATTCCTCAATTGAAGGGAATGTTCCGCGTACAAAAAGCTATTCCTCCGTTAATTGCAGTGCCGACTACAGCGGGAACCGGAAGCGAAGCAACATTAGCTGCAGTCGTGACGAATAGTGAGACGCATGAAAAATATGCAATCATGGATACGTCACTGATCCCGCACTATGCCGTGCTTGATCCGTTGCTCACTCTTAAATTACCGCCGGCGATTACAGCGGCTACCGGGATTGATGCGTTGACCCATGCGGTAGAAGCATATATCGGAAAAAGCAATACAAAAAACACGTGGCAGTGGAGCCGAGAGGTTGTTCAGTTGGTTTTCGAGAATTTATTCGAAGCGTATTCCAATGGGAAAAATCTGGAAGCACGCACAAATATGCTAAAGGCGGCTTACTTGGGAGGCAAGGCGTTTACTCGGGCGTATGTCGGCAATGCCCATGCGATAGCACATACGCTGGGCGGATTTTATAATGTCCCCCACGGAAAAGCCAACGCGATCATCTTGCCATATGTTTTGGAGTATTACGGTAAGAGTGTCTACCAACCGCTATCTGAGCTTGCAGATCTTATCGGAATTACGTTGCCAACCGACCCGAAGCAAATGAAAGCGCAGAAGTTCATTGAGGAGATCAAAAAGTTGAATCGTGCGTTGAATATTCCGGACAAGGTGAGTGGTATTGCGGAGAAGGATATCCCTTTGATGGTCAAACGGGCCGCGGCGGAAGCCAATCCATTGTATCCAGTGCCGGAAATTTTGAATAGGAAGCAATTGACGGAGCTTTATTATTTGATTAAGGAGTAGGTTATGAGCGCGGAACACAGGAGTATGAGCGCGAAAAGTCACACAGCACGTCAAAAACAGAGACTTGGGATGACGCGACGCCAACCAAGTCTCTGTTTTTAATTGCTCACTTTTCTTTCTTCTCACTCGTGCGGAATACTTTCGCACTGCGAACGTATTCGTTGTCGGAAATACCAAGGCGTGCGTTGACGATTCGGGCTGCTACGAATAGGTAGTCGGATAATCGATTCAAGTAGCGCTGAACTATCGGGGAAACGTCGTCTGCCGCGTTCATCAGCGTCACCGTCACACGCTCTGCGCGGCGAGTGATCGTGCGGGCGATGTGCAATGTAGCGGCCGCGGACGAGCCGCCAGGCAGGATGAAACGTTCCAGTTCCGGTGCTTCTTCCATCAACTTGTCGATGCGCTCTTCAAGCACAGCAATTGGCGCTTCATCCAACTTATAATGACGCTCTTTCATGACGTTCGCCAAGTCGCCGCCACCGTCGAACAATTCATTTTGGATGGTCTCCAAATCGGTCAGAATATCTGAGAATTTATCGCCTTCCAACTCAGTCATTGCTTTTCCGATAAACGAATTCAATTCATCAATTGTTCCGTATGCTTCTACGCGTAAATCATCCTTTGCGACGCGTCCTCCGATTAAACTTGTCGTGCCTTTATCACCTGTTTTTGTATAGATTTTCATAACAGTCCACTCCTTTTGATAGTTTGGGGAATACCGTACCAAATCCGTATGATGTCTGTTGCTTCTGCAAATAATTGCTGATACAACCGGCCGCACCGATCACGCAAGTCACGTTGTTCTGATCCGAGCGGGACAATGCCGCGGCCCACTTCGGTTAAAATGAACACAGTATCAGGCGAGCTGATTTCGCGAATTGCATGAAGCGATTCCGACTCACTTAATGATGTAGATTGCAGCCAATCATGTAGATCCGAGATGACGAGCCGTTCGCCAGGCGCTGCAGAACCTGCTGTTTCCATTGTACAGAAGAACGATGGTTGATCTCCAATCCAGCGCCTTACATATTCTGTTTTGCCGTTATAGGCACCACCGATAAAGATGTGCATGGCTTCCCTTCTTTCCATTGCTGCTCATTTTCCCACTCGAATTGCCAAACCGAACCGTTCCCTACATGCCATTCCCAAAATGAACGTGAATCCGTTGAGAATGCTTCCAACAGTAATCGAATCACCCCGCCATGTGTCACGACGACCGCTTCATTCGGCAAGTCATACAAGGCGTCGAAGACCCGTGTTTTCACTTGCAGCAAAGTTTCTCCATTACGCGGAGCCACTTGCCACGGTGCTTCCAACCAGCTGCGGTAATCGGTGTCGTCCTTTAATTGTTCATAGGTTTTACCTTCAAAATCTCCAAAGTGGCACTCTCGCCAACGTGAATCCTCATGATAGGCAGCTTCAGGAAAATAGATCGCTGCCGTTTGACGTGTTCTTTGCAGATCACTTCCATACACTTGGTCGACACTGTTCGGAAATTCAACGGGAACTCCTTTAGCACAAGCCAACTCAACATCCGTCCATCCGCAATATTGTCGTTTTTCATTGGCAGCTGTTTTCAAATGCCGAATGATAAATAAATGATAAGGACGAGCCATAAAAGCACCTCCATTCCTTCAATGAACGCGCCGCATAGATCTCCTGTCACACCGCCAAAATGTTTGACGGTCCAACTTCGATAAAACAAAACAGCTATGATTAGTGTCAGCAACGCGACGACGATGATGCCCAATGAACTGTACAGCAATCCTACCCCTACTGCAGTTAGAAGACTGACAGCAGCCGCTGCTGCCACCATACGCTTCCGCAGGAAATGCTGTTTAAAAAAGTACGCCAGGCCGCTTTGCTTCGCTGTTTCTGTCGTTACGAAATAGAAGACCATTGCCGCTCGAGACAAGATCGGCACCACAACAAGCAAGACCCAGCCATGTTTCATTCCCAAAATTTCCATGAACAGTCCAACCTTTATTCCAAGCAAGACAAGCAGCGAAAGGGTGCCAAATGCGCCGAGTCGGGGGTCTTCCATGATCGTCAGTCGTTTTTCACGGTCTTGATAGGAAAAGAAGGCATCTCCGAGATCTGCGAAGCCGTCCACATGCAGCCCGCCTGTTGCGATGATTCCTGCAATCAGTATGAGCATCGCGGCTAGGAAACTATTGAAATCACTGAAGACCATTGCAGTTCCCGCAAGCAGCAAACCGATTCCCCCGCCAATGAGCGGCAAGGCGATATACATGCCGGACACTTCGTTCTTTCCGAGTGGCAATTCTTTCCTGACAGGCAATGAAGTAAAAAATTGGAGTGCCAATAAAATGCTACTCATCGAACGTCACCCTTCCAAACGACAGGTAATCCGTGATCCATTTCTATTGCCGCGTCCGCGCACTGAACGATTTGCTGGTGCGTCGTGCCGATTGCGTTCCGATAAAATTCTGTTTCTTCATCATAATGCGGCCATTCATCGAGCACTTCATTGGAAACAATGACGAGATGGGCGGCAATCTCTCTAATTTGCTCGATGGTGTGTAACAGTTCACACCTTTTCTGATCTAGACAATCCGGACGTTTCCAACATGGCGCACCGTCTTCAATCCCCTTATACATTTCATTCGTCAACCATGTTGTCAGGCAATCCCACAACACGAAATCGCCCTGTTGTAAAAGAGGAACTACTTGGTGAAGATCCACCGGCTGTTCAATCGTTAGCCAGGCATGGTCTTTCCGGTCATGCTGATGTTTCGCGATCCGTTCTTCCATTTCATGATCAAATGCCACGCCAGACGCAATGTAGACAAGTCGCCCCGTCGCCTGTGCAACGAGCAGTCGTTCAGCATATGCGCTTTTCCCGCTGCGGGCACCGCCGCTAATGAAGGTTACTGTGCCTTGAGCCATTTTGTCATCGCCTCCCGCAGCCGTTCCATCATCGTTTCTGATTTCATGCCAACCCGCAACCATTTTCCTTCCAACCCGAGAAAGTTCTCTGTGTGACGAAGAACCATGCCTTGTTCCAATAAATTTCGATACAACTCTCTCGCATCTCGTTGCGGTTTGAACAGCAGGTAATTCGCTGCCGAATCAATCACTTTGCAATCATGTGCACGCAGGAATCTCACCATCTTCAAACGTTCAGCTTCCGCATATTGAATCGCTTGCTCACGATATGATGCTTCTTGCAAACATAGCACCCCAATTTCAGCAGCCAATCCATTCACATTCCAATGAGGAGCCTGCCGTTTCACATCCGCAATAATTTCAGGATGGGCTACCATATACCCCAGTCGAATTCCAGGTATGGCATACATTTTCGTCATAGAGCGCACAACAATCACGTGAGGATATGCTTCGAGATGCTGAATAAATGAATAGTTTTCATCAACAAAATCAATAAATGCTTCATCCAGCACCACTTCCGTTCCGCTCGACTTGGCTGTAATGATAACTGCCAGCAATTCATCAACGGACGGCAAAATACCTGTTGGATTATTCGGCGTGCATAAATATATGGCCGCTGCACCAGGCAAAGCCTTTTCAATTTCTGCAATGGGCAATTTGAAATCTTCTGCCTCACTCGCTTTAACCGATACAACTTCCGCTCCATTTGCTTCCAATGTAGCGCGGTATTCGGAAAACGCAGGGTCAATCAGCACTACTCGTTTCCCGCGGTAACGCCCGGCAAGCAAGGACAATAATTCTGCTGCACCGTTGCCCACAAGCAATTGCCGTTCGCTGACGCCGTGAAATTGAGCAGCAGCCGCCTTGAATGGTTGACCATCCGGATCGGGGTAATTCATTAATTTCGTTATTAAATACGGCCATGCTTCCACGATCAATGCAGGCGGCCCTGCTGGATTACAGTTCTCGCTAAAATCCAATACTTCATCCGGCACGGACAAACCAAACACCTCGTACAATCTTGAGCTATTCGCGCCATGTTCAGGCAATTGCATACATCAACACTCCAATCGCTGTGAATAGGAACCAGAAGATCCATGAAACGACGTGCATTTGGTTAATGGAAGAGCGGATATGGGAAGCAGATGTCGGAACGAGATCCTTGAGCGGTCCCATCTTCGCGCGTTCCGAAGTCACGCCGCGGTATGTATTTTTACCCCCTAGCTGAATATTCAGTTGCCAAGCTGTTGCAGCTTCCAAATATCCACTGTTCGGACTCGGGTGACGCTTGGCATCACGCAGCCATCCTCTAAAACGTTTACCGAGCGATAAGCCGCCTTCATTCGAAGTGAATAAAACAATCAGCAAGCCCGTAATCCGCGATGGTATGACATTGAACAAATCGTCCATTCGCGCCGACACTTTACCGAATTGCAGATAGCGATCATCTTTATAACCGACCATTGAATCGAGCGTATTGACCGCCTTGTATAGCCAAAGACCCGGTGCTCCGAGCAAGAACGCCCAAAATAACGGAGCCGTAATGCCGTCTGATGTGTTTTCTGATACCGTTTCGATCGTTGCACGTGAAATTTCACCGGCATTTAACTTATCCGTATCTCGCCCGACTATCCAGCTGAGTTTTTCACGCGCTTCTTTCATTTCTCCTGACTGCAATGGTTCATAGACTAGCAGAGCTGCGTCCCGCAAACTCTTTTGCGCAAGTCCCGCTGCAACCAGAATTCCTTCCACCGCAATTCCTGCAAGTAAATGAAGGCGATACGCAAAGCTGACAAGCCAAATGACCAAAAGAAAAGTCACTCCGCAAATGATCAGCCAGAGCAATGCACCTTTCATCGTACGCAGCTTCCCTTTATTCAGCAGCTTCGTCAAATTATGTATCGATGTGCCGATCCACTTCACTGGATGCGGCCAATTAGGAGGATCACCGATGATTCGGTCAAGTACTATGCCAATGGCAATCGCAATAAAATGTGCAGGAATCATTCTACTTCATCCTTCGCTTGTCGGTACGAATGAATCGCGTGTACAGTGCATTCATAAACCCCACGGCCAATCAATTTCCCAAGCTGCGTAATCGGCCCAGCGTAAGGAAGCGAAGCCCCTTGCTGTGTCGACGCGATCAACAAACTGTCTGTTGAAGTGCCTGTTGCAATCGTCTTTGATTCGGGATCGATGACTTCTTCGTCCTGTAAAGCTTTCGTTTTGGCTTCGGTTGCTGTAATCATCGCTTGAACGAATGCTTCTTCTGACAGTAAGCCATTAATGAAAATCCATGTATTGATTGTGCCAATATACGGCAACTCTTCGCGTTGCCAAGCTTTCGAAACATCCACCGCATTGCCGATTCCTACTGTCACCGCAATCACGATCGATCCGAATTCCGCTTTGAACTCCTGCACGTTGACATACTCTGGGCTGACGGCCGTCATCATCGCGACCGTATCCGTCAGCTGATAATCATATGACAACAAGTAATCCGCCAGCTCACTTTGTACATCATCGCAGTGATAATCGTGCCGCACCCCACGGTTAATAAAGGTTCGATACCAGCCCATGCCCGCATTGTGGACAGCGGATGAAATTGTCTTGAGTGGCTGTTGCGCCTGCAAAACTACATGATCTTCACGAATTTTCACATCTTCTTTCATGATCCGGAACTGCTCTGTTTCTTCTTTCAAATCCGGCAATAGCGTCATTTGCGGTTTCGGCATTTCTGGGTGAGGCTGTGTTTTGACGCGCGCCTCATAAACCGAGCGGATTTCCTGTTCAAGTACAACTTCCTGTGGTGTTCCGATTGCTGCCACTTCACCATTCTTCATTAACAGCAATCGATCACAATAAAGCGCCGCTAAGTTAATATCGTGGAATACAGAAACAACGGTGATGCCTTTTTGATGCGCTTGATTGCGAATGGTATCGAGCAATTGTTGCTGATGCGCAATATCCAGATGATTCGTCGGTTCATCGAGCAATAAAATCGGTGCTTCCTGGGCGAGCGCTTGGGCAACAAATACACGCTGTTGCTCGCCTCCCGACAATAACTCAATCGGCGTATCTTCATAGCGCGTGATACCTGTATAGTTCATCGCTTCCTGTACTGCAAGTTCGTCCTGATCGGACCAACTGGAGAACAGCCCGGTCTGATGTGGATATCTCCCGAGCCCGACGGTATCCTTCACCGAATGGGAAAATGCATGGGCATGAAGCTGCGGCAACACTGCCACTTTTCGTGCAAATTGTTTCTGTGTATAAGCGGAAGCGGATTTTCCATCAATCGTGACCTTTCCGCCTTGCTTCGGTAAAATGCCTGAAATAATTTTCAACAGCGTGGATTTCCCACTGCCATTCGGTCCTAAAATTCCAAGGACCTCTCCTTTTTCTACGTGGAATGACACCCCCCGTACAACCGGTTCCTTACCGTATCCTCCTGACACTTCATCTACCTGCAGCATGTCACATCGCTCCTTTTCTGCGTTGCTTGTAAAAGATGTAGGCAAAGACTGGAGCCCCGATAAATGCCGTAATGACACCAACAGGCAGTTCAGCCGGCGAAATAATCGTCCGCGCCACTAAATCACAAATAATCAATAAGGAAGCTCCGTTAAATAAGGACAACGGCAAGACATGCCGATGATCCGACCCCCACATCAAGCGCGTCATATGCGGAACAACCAAGCCGACAAAGCCGATGGTCCCGGAAACTGCAACCGCAGAGCCTGTCAGTACAGAGCCGCCGATCAAAATCATCATTTTACGGCGTTTCACATTGACTCCTAAATGATGTGCACGCTCTTCACCAAATAGCATGGCGTTCAGTTCTCTGCGATTAAGCCAAAGAATGAATGAACCAATGATGAAAAACGGTAACACCATCGTGATATATTTCCAACCGCGCATGGAGACACTACCGAGCAGCCAGCCAATGATTTGGCGCAGCTCTTCTTGTGTTAACGCAATCATCAAGGATAAAACAGAACCTAAAAATGAACCAAAAATAATACCTGTTAAAATGATCGTTTCCATTTTCATTGACCGATCGACCAGACGGGCAAAGCCGATGACCAAGAACATCGTCGCAGCTGCCCCGACCATACTGAAGACGGGTAAGGTAAAGGCGCCTAAGAACGGCAGGGAGATACCAAAAAAGAGTGTAATCACAGCGCCTACAGAGGCACCGGATGACACTCCGAGGGTGTATGGATCTGCTAATGGATTTTTCAACAACCCTTGGAAAGCAGCGCCTGAAATTGCAAGAGATGCGCCGACAATTCCAGCCAGCAGCACACGCGGCATGCGGATTTTCCAAAGAATATTGCTCGCAGTTGCATCTGCATCGTTCCATAGCGTCTCAATCGGTATCTTCACTGTGCCGATCGATACACCGAGCCAAATTGCCACAAGTAGCGTGGCAATTGACACAGTATAGGCGATAGCCGTTTTACTCACCAAACACCTCTGGATAGATCGCTTTTGCATAAGCTTCCAATCCGTCCGCTAAACGCGGACCTGTCCGGCTTGTGATATTTTCATCCACTTGAATGACTTGATCTTCTTTCACTGCAGTGACCGTATCGAAACCGTCACGCTTCTTAATGTTTTCAACAACATCCGGCACATAGCTGTAGGACACAAGAATGACGTCCGGACTTTCATCGACGATCGTTTCAGGACTGATCATCACCCATCCTTCTTCTGTGATGATGTTTTCTGCATTGATTATGTCCAAGAACTGCTGCGGGAATGTGTTTTTACCAGGCGCATAAATTTCTGGTGCATCTGAGTTTTCCACTAACACCGTTTTCTTGTCTGTGATATCCGCTGCTTTCGCTTTGATATCTTCAACCTTTGCTTTCATATCTTCTACGATCTTATTAGCTTCCTCATTTTTATCCATGATTTCGCCGAAGATTTTAATCGTTTCATATGTTTCTTCGAATGTTTCTGCAGTCGGTATAACGACTACCTGGATGCCCGCGTCGCGAATTTGGTTCAAGCCTTCTTCACCAGAGCCTAGCATCATATCATGCGCGAAAACGACATCTGGTTTCAATGAAATAACTTTTTCCACGTTGACGTTATAATCTCCGACTTTATCGAGATCTTTCACTTCTTCTGGAAAATCATCGTTTTCCGTGACAGCGATCACTTTATCACCTGCATCGATGCCAAATAAAATTTCTGTATTGCTTGGAATTAACGAGATGACAGTTTCCGGAGCTTTTTCAAATGTGATATCTTCTCCGACTGCATCATTGATTGTATATGGATAGCTGGAAGAATTTCCTCCTGCTTGTTCTTCCTGTTCCGTTTCTGCTGGTTGATCAGAATCGACTGGTGTTTCTTCTTTCTTGCTGTCGTTACCGCATGCTGCAAGCACTAGGACTGCTAGCATCGCTGTCAGCAACAGCTGCCAAAACTTCTTCATGTGATTTCCTCCCTTTGCGTTCATTACTTATTACGTAGTCTGCCGCAGACATAAAAAAAATCCTTCGGTCATTTCGAAGGATTGGACAGGATGAAATCTATGTCAGATTACCACCACTGTGCCTATCCTCGTAGGCTGCTGCGGAACTTCATTTCCTAAAAGGCAGGTACCTGGCTTGTGCATGGAGCACGTACAGTGGCGGGACCGCATCGGCTTTTACCGATTTCCCTTTTCATCTCTATTTGACTTAGAGAACCTTTTGGAATTATGTAATTTGTAATCGTGCTCTATTATACTATAAAACGGACTGTTGTACAGCTGGACTGCGCGCTAAGCTTATTTTCACTGCTTAGGAAGGGTGGGCCTGGGTGTTATGTCCAGGGATTTAAGGCAAAGATGTGTTCCTAACGCTTCGCTTTTACTCGCAAAAGCCGTCTTATGCTCCAATCCCTAAATAAATAGAGGCGATATAAAGTGAAACCATTGTATGTAACGAGTGAATAAGTATCGCCCATTGAACTAACTTATAAAAAGAATTCCTAACGCTATACATTCGCCTCTAGAAGGTATCTATTCTAAGCCACTTTCATTAACCTCTTTACCTCATAATCAAACTAGAAAGACAGAGGACCGAACCAAAGTGTATGCGAACCGAGCCACCCCTCACATTAACCGTGCCAAACCTGGTGCAAACCGGACATTTCCTACACTACGACAAATGTCTAAAAAGTAAAACGGACTTCCTCGGTACTCTCATTGAATGAAAGAGAGTTCCTAGAAAACGAATCAGCATCAGAGCGGAAATAAAAAACAAGCAAGAGTTGTCGATAACTCTTGCTTGGCTTGTTTAATTTGAATCCGGAATTACATCCGTTCAGGTGCTTCTACGCCGACTAGTTTCAATGCATTGGCAATCGTAATGCTTGTTGCAGTCACCAAGGCGAGTCGCGCTTCGGATAGTTCTTTGTTTTCAGGGTCAAGCACTTTATTGGCGTTGTAGAAGCTATGGAATGCAGCAGCGAGTTCTTGGATATACGTCGTTATTCGGTGCGGTGCGCGCAGGCGTGCGGCGTCGCTGACGAGTTTCGGGAAGTCGCCGATTTTTTTCAACAGTTCTAGTTCTTTTTCGTCTTGCAATTGAGTGACGTTGTCTGTTGAAGCTTGTAAGTTTTGCTCTTTTGCTTGACGCAAAATCGAACAGATCCGGGCATGCGCGTATTGTGCATAGTAAACAGGGTTTTCATTGGATTTGGAAACTGCCAGGTCAAGGTCGAAGTCCATTTGGGCATCTCCTGAACGCATAGCGAAGAAATAACGTACGGCATCAAGTCCTACTTCTTCGACTAGTTCACGCAGCGTGACGGCTTTCCCTGTCCTCTTGCTCATCTTGAACTTTTCACCGTCTTTGTATAGCTGAACCATTTGCGCTACTTCCACTTCTAGCGTGTCGCGATCGTAACCCAAAGCTTGGATTGCTGCTTTCATACGCGGGATATAGCCGTGGTGGTCCGCTCCCCAAATATTGATGAGCTTATCGAATCCGCGACGCAGTTTATCTTCGTGGTACGCGATGTCCGGCGTCAAATATGTGAATGAACCGTCCTGTTTTATCAGCACGCGGTCTTTGTCATCACCAAATGTCGTGGAACGGAACCAAGTTGCTCCGTCTTCTTCATAGACATGGCCATTTTCACGCAGCTTATTCAGCGCTACTTCAATTTTACCGTTGTTGTACAACGATGTTTCAGAGAACCAGTTGTCGAAATGAACTCGGAAATCAGCCAAGTCCTTCTTTAATTTATCCAATTCAATTTGAAGACCGTGCTCACGGAAAAATGCCAGGCGTTCTTCTTCCGGCATTTGTACATAACGGTCGCCATGTTCCTCCGCCAGCCCCTTTGCAATCTCAATAATATCAGATCCGCGGTAGCCATCTTCTGGCATCTCTTTATCCAAACCGACCGCTTCGAAGTAACGGACATCAATAGACAATGCCAGGTTATTGATTTGATTTCCTGCATCATTAATATAATATTCACGCGAAACATCATAACCCGCTGCGTCAAGAATATTACAAAGTGAATCGCCTAATGAAGCTCCACGTGCATGTCCAAGGTGCAAATCACCTGTCGGGTTCGCAGAGACGAATTCCACTTGGACTTTCTGCTGCTTACCGCTTTCGGAATGACCATATGCTTCACCTTGATCAAGCACCGATTTGACAACATCTGCGAGACTGTCAGCTTTTAGACGGATGTTAAGGAAACCAGGGCCTGCAATTTCGATCGTTTGGATCGCAGTGGCGGACGTGTCCAGATGCTCTAAAATCGCCTCTGCAATTGCGCGCGGCGGTTTCTTTGCAAGTTTCGTCAGCTGCATCGCGATATTCGCTGCGTAATCCCCATTCTCCTTATTTTTCGGTGACTCCAGTTTAATTTCTGGCATCTCTGACTGTTCAACGAGACCTGTCTTCTCAACCGCCTGCTGCAATGCCTCTTTAATTTCGTGCTGTATTTGTTCCACTGCGTTCATTTCGTTACCTCCGAATAGGTTATTGTCAATTGATATTTCCCTAATAAATTTCCTTCTGCATGCAAATCATAGGCCACTGAAAAAATCCCTGGTGTCCACTGAAGTTTTTTCGTTTCGACCAACAAATCCATGATGGCTGGGCCGTTTCCATATGTACCAAACCTCGCATCATCCGTTCGGAACGGCAATCTCATCTGAACGCCGCCTTTTCGCATGATAAACGCGTCTTCCGCATGAAGCTTCACTGTCGTACGGACAGACGGCATACCTTCTGTCTGTTCTTCAAACAATAGATAGGCCTGTCCTTTTTTTTCAATGATTTGTCCTGTCGCCTGCATTTCATGTGTTTCCGCCGGCTGTCCCGGATGCTGAATTTTAGAACGGAGCTGGACAAGCACCGCTTTTTGCTGTTTTGGCGCTTCCATTCGTTCACCGCCTTATGTAGATAGATTTACTCATTATACACTTCTTTCACTGCCACTTTC
This sequence comes from Sporosarcina aquimarina, assembly GCF_019748715.1. Lineage (GTDB taxonomy): Bacteria > Bacillota > Bacilli > Bacillales_A > Planococcaceae > Sporosarcina > Sporosarcina newyorkensis. The sequence continues at coordinate 94,617 of NZ_JACLBZ010000005.1, forward strand.
AATGTTACCGAATCCAAACTTTTTTGCAGGCGCCGTTTAATCCAAACCAATCCTTCCCATACTAGCAAAAGATACTGAATGGAACGGGATGGGATGTTCAATGAAACGTACCGACTATAAAAAAACGACGAATCGGAAAAAGTATAGAAAGCGTATTTTTTCGATTTCCATAACATTGATTACGGCTGCGGTCACAGTGATGATCGCGTTGAGACTCTACGCTCAAATACTTGGGGCTCCGTCACTGAGCGTTCCGAAGGCTTCGCTATTTTTAGATCAAAATGGTCATCAGATCGGAGATCACTTTTCACAGCAGCGCCGTTACTGGATAAAATTAGACGATGTTTCCCCTTTTTTAGCAGACGCCTTCATCGCGACGGAAGATCGGCAATTTTATGAGCATAATGGTTTTGATTACTCTCGAATTGCAGGAGCTGTTTTGAAAGATGTCAAAACGATGAGTAAAGCGCAGGGTGCCAGTTCGATTACTCAGCAATATGCGAGGAATTTATATTTAACTCATGAGAAGTCCTGGACACGAAAAATTCGGGAAGCACTCTTTGCCTATCGGTTGGAAGTATTTTACGATAAAGATACGATTTTAGAAGGGTATCTGAATACAGTTTATTTCGGTCACGGTATGTATGGTGTGGAAGCAGCAAGCCGTTTCTATTTTTCGAAATCGGCTAATGAGCTAACGTTGGAAGAAGCTGCGACGATCGCAGCAATCGCCAAAGGACCATCGATTTATTCGCCGCTTGATAATCCGGAAAGATCACGCGACCGCCAGCTTCTTGTGTTAAATCAAATGGAAAAGTACGGATACATCACATCTTCTCAAAAAGAACGTGCTTCTACAGGGGCCATCGTGTTGAAAACGGAAAGCTGGAAAGAAACGAAACAAGTCGCACCGTATTTTTTAGATGCGGCCTGGCAGCAAGCAGAGGAAATATTGGCGGAAAAAGGGCGTGTGCCTGCTGAAGGAGGTTGGACGATCCGCACGACGCTGGACCAGCAACATCAGCAAACCGCAGAAAATGTCATCAAAGAATGGATGCCAGAGAACGAATTGCAAGTCGGTTTCGTATCCATGGAGGCAGACACCGGTTATATCACCTCGATGGTCGGCGGTGTGGATTTTGCGGAAAGCTCATTTAACCGGGTCACACAAGCGAAACGACAGCCTGGTTCCGCGATGAAGCCGATCTTGTATGCCGCCGCGCTGGAAAAAGGATTCAACCCGCTGACGTTTATGACTGCGGAGAAGACCATCTTCACGTATGATGACGGTCGCTCAACGTATGAACCGAGCAATATTAACGGGAAATTCGCAGGTAAGCCTATTTCATTGGCACAGGCTATAGCGATTTCGGATAATATTTATGCCGTAAAAACGTTGGAGGAAATTGGCTATAAACAGTACACCAAAATGGCACAGCGTCTCGGCATCGACGTATCGTTCCAGGAATCCCCTGCAGTTGCACTCGGAACGTCTGACGTGACACTGTTGGAAATGACGACTGCCTATAATCGGATTGCATCAGAAGGTGTTCAAGTCAAACCGCAAATGGTGTTGTCGATTACAGATTCAACCGGGAAAGTGGTTTATGAATATGAGCAAAAGAATCCTAAACAGATCCTATCGAAACAAGATGCCTTCGTGCTGACGCATTTGATGACGGGGATGTTTGATCCGGTATTCAGCGACTATTTATCCGCTACAGGTTTGTCCATGCGCCCGAAGCAATCACGGCCTTATGCAGCTAAATCCGGCACGACGATTTCCGACCAATACTTGATCGGCTTCTCCCCTTCATTGACGGCGGGAATTTGGACAGGATTCGACCGGGGAAAACAACTCGAAGACTTGAACGACAAAGCCGCTTCGAAAAAGATTTGGATTGATTTTATGGAGAAAGTACACGAAGGCAGCACACCCGAACCGTTTCTGCCTCCATCCGGAGTCCAAGGAGTGATCGTGGATATCGAAACGGGCGGCATAGCAGTCAATGAATGCACAAAGCAGCGACTTATGTACGTCCGTGATAAGGATGTACCGAAAAAACTATGCACCGATCGTTCGTTGCGCGAGCAAAATTCCGGAGAACAGGAAAATTCAAAGATGGAGCTTTTCCCATTTTCATTTTTCGAGTAAATGTATAGATTCTGTCTGCGACGTATTCTTTCAATCAGCTATATTTTTAAAAAGAAAAAAGCCTCGCTCTCCGAATCCGCGTAGAGTGAGGCTTTTTTGACTATAGCAAACCAATTGCATAAATTCGCCCGCTTGGGTTTTGTGGCTTCCTTACACAATATGAATCTGCAATAGTTGTCCTAGTTTACAGCAGCAAAGCTGTATGTTCAGTTTACTTCCTTTCCAGCAGACATTCAACCTCAAAGAGAGTCCAAAACAAATTGTCACATCTTTGACGTATTTGACTGGACATCTGCCGGTACTATTCCCTTGGTCAACGATTTACTCCGTGCGCAGACCTTCATGCAGTTCCGGTGTGCTGCGTTCCCATAGTTCCATATTATGCGTTTGCAAGAAGTCCGCTAAAATCTTCTTAGAACGGTCATCCATATCATCCACCATTATATGTCGTTTCATTGATTTATCCATACGATTCACATGATCGGCCAGAACTTTATAGCCACGTCTCTTTTCGCGATTGACGACCATTTCACAAGCTGTGACACCAGCGTAATAAGGCCCTTCCTCGCGGTAATCAATTGTTACCCAAACGAGCCAATACGGTTTTCCGCCTTCTGAATCCTCGCGATTGATCGTAAATTTGATTCCTCGTTCTGTATCACTGCGGGCATGCATTGCCCCCATTTCTACTTGCGCTGTGCCTGCTTCCACATCAATAATCACTGGTGAAATATTTTCTAATGACAAAGATCCGATGCCAAATCCTTTATGGCCATCTGTCGGGTCATTTTTAATAATCGTAAAGCCTAACTTCGGCTTGGAGTTTTGCTCACTCGCCATATAAATCTCCCTCCATCTCTGTTATTATATGTACTATACCTGAATTTTCTGCTAAGGAGGAAGCAAAATGCCATTCGTAACAGTAAAAATGTTCGAAGGTCGCACAGATGAACAAAAACGTGCACTTTGTGAAAAAGTCACCGAAGCTGTTGTCGAAACAACCGGTGCACCTTCCGAAAATGTCGTTGTCTACATCGAAGAAATGCCGAAGAACCATATGTCCAAGGGCGGCGTCAGAGCAATCGACCAACAATAAATGAAAAGTTAAAAGGATTCTCATCGCGAGAATCCTTTTTTCTTTGCCGATTCAGCTCGCAGAACAAGCTTGCAATTCTTCAATAAACGCGAAAGCTTGATCCATTTCTTGATCTGTAAAATTCAATTTGTTTTTCACGATACGTACTTTAGCAATTTGCTCGTCTTTGTCCAACTGATCGAAAAACAACAGCGTCGAAACCAATTCGAGAAAACGGGATGACTTGCCATTCAATCGTTCGATACAGTCAGGCAACTGCATTCTCGGTTCCTCTGCCGTGCCAAGAAACTTTGATCCTTCATCCGTCACTTGATAGCAATATTGCTTGTACGATCCCTTATCTTCAAAACGCTCTGCCAGGAAACCCATTTCACATAATTCCTCTACACGCAGCGTCAACTCCTCCGAATACGGACCGTACATATGGAGCTCGTACTTTTCCGCAAATGGGAAATCCATCTTCTTCAGGATATAAATCATCTTCTGCATTTTCTTGCGGCCATTCACTTCATTCGCCAACGACACAAACTGAACGATTTTTGCATGCTCTTGCAGCAACTCGCGCAACCCCTCTCTTAACCTCGTAACACTTCCAAAATCTTCTCATGCAATAAATTCGACCCATCCATCAAAATGTCTTCGGGATAGTAAATCTTATGGTCTGTCCTTCGTTTACCTGAAATCGCATCGACGACATCGGACATCCGTGACAGTTCCCGCAAATCTCCATTTTTCATTTGCAAATAAATCGGCACGCGCTCATTCTCTTCGCCGGGCCGGTAAAAATCATATGGTAAATCGGATGAAGAATCTGTCACTAAATAATACTCCGGATCCAGTCCAGCTTCTTGGAATAATTTCATGAGCTCGCCAATTTTCATATATTGGGAAGCCGGATCAAATTCAGCATACTGAAACAGGCGCCGATTGACAAAGCGATCACACAAGTCCGAGAGTATCGGATCTTCCTCTTCCATCCATAGCTGGAAATACGTCAATAACACACTTTCGTCGAGTGCTATGTATTGTTTCAACTTAAATTCCTTCTCGAAGAACGAAATGAAATGTGTGGGCTCTTGAGTAAATGCATACCCTGTTTCGTGCAAATATCTCGCACGATGCAAAATTTTCATCAAAATGACTTCGGCACTGCGGGAAACCGGATGGAAATACACTTGCCAGTACATTTGATAGCGGCTCATGATGTAATCCTCCACCGCATGCATACCACTCTCTTTAATAACGACCTGTTCCTCTGTCGGCCTCATGACACGTAAAATACGCTCCATGTCGAAATGACCGTAGGAAACGCCTGTATAATAAGCGTCGCGTTGCAGATAGTCCATCCGATCCGCGTCGATCTGACTGGATATCAAGCTGACGACTAGTTTATCGGGATAGGTTTTGTTGATGACGTCCGCTACTCTTTGCGGAAAGTCAGGTGATACCCGGCTCAGCACTTCGTGTACCTCTGTCTGACCCAATAAAATTTCCTGTGTGAAGTGTTCGTGGTCCAAATTGAACACTTTTTCGAATGCATGAGAAAACGGACCGTGTCCTAAATCATGCAAAAGGGCCGCACATAGGGTGACAAGTCGTTGTTCTTCATTCCATTCGGCGCGTCCGCTGAAGCCGTCGTCGATGATGCGGCGAACGATTTCATAGACCCCCAGCGAGTGTTGGAAGCGGCTGTGTTCTGCGCCATGGAACACCAAATAAGTCGTGCCGAGTTGGCGGATTCTGCGCAGCCGTTGGAATTCACGCGTGTTGATGACGTCCCAGATTACGCGGTCACGAACGTGTATGTAGCGATGCACCGGGTCTTTGAAGACTTTCTCTTCCGGCAGTTTTTCATTTTCGTACGCCATGTCGTCACCTCATCCTTCATTCTTTCCAGTATAGCAAAAATCGACGGAAGGTGACATAGACTCTATGACGGATTTCAGATCAATTTCTGTGCGTTGTGTTCCTACGACATGTAAAAGATTGGTGTGTGGCTGGCAGGAGTGACGTTACTGAATACACTGCGGTGCTGGCGGATGGTGAGTGCAAGCTAATGATATACCTTCTAGCAAAAACATTTTGTGAGACTTGCCAGATACTAATACAAAAATAATGTAACGTCACTGAACACACTTCGGCGCTGGCGGATGGCTCCCGCAATAAGCCAGTCAGGAAGGTCACCTGTCTGTCTTATCGCTCCGCCTACCGCTTGTAAGGCGCCTGCATTTAACGGACGGAAGTAATAAAACCTTACTTGCTCAAGCTGTTCCCCTTCCCATAAGTGAGTGTCTAATTTTATTTGAACACCTTACTCATTTATCTCAGTCACACTAGCGAAGCCGCAACTGCGGGGTCGGCCGTAGCCAGGAGACAACTAGCGCCCTTTGCTAGTTGGCTCCTGGTGGGAGGCAATCCCCCAGCGGCGCAGCGGTGACAATGCACAACCCTTTATCTGTTTTGGATATATTAAAAATTCGAGCGACGGAACAGACTATAACTAAATGATGTTGCTAAACTCACTTCGGCGCTTACAAAAACCATTTCTCCTTTTTAAACACCACACTCATTTATCTCAGCCATACTAGCGGAGCCGCAACTGCGGGGTCGGCCGTAGCCAGGAGACAACTAGCGCCCTTTGCTAGTTGGCTCTTGGCGGGAGGCAATCCCCCAGCGGCGCAGCGGTGACAATGTGCAACCCTTTCTATATACGAGGTCCAAAACAAGTTGAGCAACGACCCAAACCCCTCTCAAAACGGCGCTTTCCACTTTTGCCTCATCCAATTCCAAGCGCCAGCCGCTCGGGTCGTTTCAGACTTTCCGAAAAGGTGCAAAAAGCGCACCTTTGTCGGTAAGTCTTCCAACGCCTGTCGCAGCTAAACGGCGCTTTCCACTTTTGCACAATACAAATTTCATAGAATTTTGTAAGTCTCTGAATAAATGTTTCGTTGACTGTCCATAATGGCAGTAGAAAGAGAGTACAAGACAGGAGGCATGGAGATGGTGAAAGTTAGACAAGACGCATGGTTAGAGCAAGACGACGAGCTGTTGGCAGAGACGGTGCTTAGACATGTAAGAGAAGGAAGTACGCAATTGAGCGCGTTCGAGGAAGTTGGGGACGCACTAAACAGGACGGCGGCAGCATGTGGCTTTAGATGGAATGCAGTCGTACGAAGAGAATACGAGGGTGAGTTGGCAGAAGCGAAGAAAGAGAGAAAACAGACGCTGCGTGTGCTAGGTACAGATTTTAAAAGACGCAACCAGCAAATGTACAGCTCAGAAGCAGGAGCAGAAGGCCAAGAAAAAATTCAAGTTCCGCTTTCCGCTTTATCGCTTGATACTGTAATCGCGTATTTGATTCGCATGCATCATAATGGCGGTGCCGACACAGACGCACTCCGCTGGAAACAGACGGCAAAAACTGCGACAGAACAGCTGAAAGCAATGGAAGCAGAATTGGAAGGATTGAAAAAAGAGAATCGTACATTAAAAGACGATTACGAACAATTCGTCCAAATCATGAATCGTGCGCGCAGACTCATTGCGCTCAACGAAGAAAACGAGCATGTGGCGCCAATCTTCACGATGGAGCCTAATGGCAATCTAGTGTCATCAAAAGAGCCACCAATCAGTCATTGATTGGTAGCTCTTTTTTCTGTTTCAAGACAACATTTTTTTATTCCGATCCCAAACGCGCTGCAAATAAAAACCGTACAAATCGAGTTCTTCATCCGTTAATCCGCCATGCTGTACATCATCGGTCAAGGATCTCAACAACAATTGCAGACGAATGACTACTTCATTAATCGTCAACTGAGTACCGAGAATTTCCGATAGAGACGCCATCACATCCGGCTGGATATCAGGATAACTGAATTTTGTCGGCTGCCCTTGCAATCCGGTTTCATAGAGTTCCCGGATCACCTTCGCCCGTTCTGCTCCGCTTCCTTCTATGCACAGGTACACTTGCACAGCCACACCTGAGCGCAAACGCCGCTGCGAGATACCGGCGAACTTCTTACCATCGACACTCAAGTCATAAGAGCCAGGACAATAGGAACCGACAATTTCATAGGCTTTAATCTGCTCGCCTAATTCAGGGAACAGTAGTTTTACAAAAGCAAGCATTGCCTCATAGCCTACCGGAATATCGATTGCGGACTTTTCCTCAGAAAAAATCAATGAAACATTCAGTACACCTTCGTCGAGTACCACTGCCAGACCGCCAGAATTACGTACGATCGCTTGGTACCCATTCTGTTCAATTCCTTCAATTGCTTGCTGAATAAAAGGCATGCGATGATCTTGTATGCCTAACACAATCGTTCGATCATGCACCCATGTCCGAACGACTGGCACACTTTTCTGCTGGCCTACCAATTGGCACAATGCATCATCCATCGCAAAAGATTCCAGCGCAGATCTACTGCGCGCCGTGATGGATTCGTCAATGAAACGCCAAGCAGATTGATTCAATAAATTTTTATATTGTGACATGTCCAGTTCTCCCACTGTTGTTCATCTAATATGTATGTAGACGTTTCACAATCTTGGCTTTTGCGGTTTATAAGCTTTGCGCTGCTGTAATAAGTGATAATTTGTAAACATCTTCCGCAGAACAGCCGCGTGACAGATCATTTACAGGCCCATTCAAGCCTTGCAATATCGGTCCGATCGCTTCATATCCACCTAAACGTTCCGTCAACTTATATCCGATATTTCCCGCATCCAATGTCGGGAAGATAAAGACATTCGCATCGCCTTTAATAACGGATTCCGGTGCTTTCTTCGCCGCCACACTTGGAACATAAGCCGCGTCAAATTGGAATTCACCGTCAATCAGCAATTCAGGTGCCATTTCTTGTGCAATCTTCGCCGCTTCAACCACTTTTTCAGTTTCTTCCGTCACGGCAGAACCTTTTGTCGAGAAGGATAGCATCGCAACTCGTGGATCGATACCGAATGCTTTTGCGGTTTTTGTACTTTCCACTGCAATTTCAGCCAATTCATTCGCTGAAGGATTCACTGTGATTGCACAATCTGCGAAAATTAAACGCTGTTCTTCCTTCATCATAATGAACGCGCCGCTTGTCTTCGTTATACCAGGTTTCGTTTTAATGATTTGCAAAGCCGGGCGTACCGTATCCGCTGTCGAATGGGCTGCACCACTCACTAAGCCGTCTACACGTCCTGTATAGATTAACATAGTTCCAAAATAGTTTACATCCTTCACTTGCTCACGTGCTTGCTCAAGCGTTGCTTTCCCGCCGCGGCGCTCCATGAACTTTTCGACCAGCTCATCAAAATAGGAAGCGCTTGCAGGATTGATTTGCTCTATTTCGCTAATGTCGAAACCGCCTTCTTCCGCTGCTTTCCCGACCGCCTCTTCATCGCCCAGTAATAACGGTTTCACGATACCTTCTTGTTGAAGATGTACAGCTGCTTCAAGTATCCTAACGTCTTCCCCTTCCGGCAATACAATTGTCTTTCCCTTTCCTTCCAATCGCTCTCGAATTCCATTAAAAAGATCTGCCATGTGTAAGCCCCACTTTCTGTTATATTTTCCTATTCATCATACCTGAATTAATTGTAGAATTCACTACTACTTACGAAAATTTCAGACATTTTTGTGTGCAGGCACAATTTTGTCATACCTTCGGAGTTACCACCATCTTAATTCTTACTGTCTAAAGTCTGTTTATGCTACACTTGAATGAGAAAACATTTTGTAGTTAAAGGAGACTGAATTCAAGTGAATGAAGCAGCAATTACATTAGACGGTTGGTATGTACTACATGATTTTCGAACAATGGACTGGGCTTCTTGGAAGTTAATTTCAAAAGAAGAACGTCAAGCAGCAGTCAATGAATTCTTAGCCTATTTGGAGCGTCTGCAACAGGCAGATGAAGCGAAAACAGGCAGTCACGCGTTTTATACAGTCGTTGGGCAAAAAGCCGATTTCATGCTCATGACATTACGTCCGACAATGGATGAATTACAGCAGCTTGAAGCAGAATTCAATAAACTAACGATTGCAGATTACACAATCCCGGCTTACTCTTACGTATCAGTTGTAGAGTTATCAAATTACCTAGCTGGCGAATCAGATGAAGACCCGTATCAAAATCCATATGTGCGCGGCCGTTTGTATCCTGAACTGCCACGCAGTCAATATGTATGTTTCTACCCGATGGATAAGAAACGCGAAGGCGACGATAACTGGTACATGCTCAATATGGATGATCGCAAAAGCTTAATGCGCAGCCATGGCATGATCGGTCGCGGCTACGCTGGAAAAGTGAAGCAAATCATTTCCGGTTCTGTCGGTTTTGACGATTACGAATGGGGCGTCACACTATTCTCCGATGACGTGCTGCAATTCAAGAAACTAGTCTATGAAATGCGTTTTGACGAAGTGAGCGCGCGTTACGGAGTGTTTGGTTCATTCTTTATCGGTACGATTCTAGAAGATGACAAACGAGCTGCATTTTTTGAAGTGAAATAAGAGAGCATTCAGGGCTGTCCGGAACATCATTGCAAAATGATGCCCTGGGCAGCTTTTGTTCTTTTATTACCTCACTTGTCTGTCCACGATCATAAAGCCGCACCAAGCCGCTCATAAAGCTGTTTGTCCCTCTCGCGTCTGATGACTAACCCCTTTCTGTCGACTGGAATCGAGCATTACCCAATACACTAGAAATCCCCGTCCAATTTTTTTGTCATGCCTAGCTTCTTCCGTACATAGGATACAAGCAAGGGGGTTTTGCTTTGGCTGTCATCGCGACAAATGCAAAAGGAATCGATTTGCTCGCTCGTTTAATGCGTGCGGAAGCGGAAGGCGAAGGTGAATTGGGGATGCTCATGGTTGGAAACGTTGGTGTCAATCGTGTGCGTGCCAATTGTCTGGATTTTAAAGGCATTCGTTCGCTCGATGATATGGTATACCAACGACCTGGAGGGTTCGAGGCCACTACGAAAAGTTATTTTTATCAGCGTGCGCGGGAACGTGATCGCAAACTAGCGAAACGCACGATCGATGGAGAACGTTTCCACCCAGCCCAACGCTCCCTGTGGTTTTTCATGCCAACCGGAGACTGCCCAGCCCAATGGTACAACCAGTGGAATACCGGTCGCTACAAATCGCACTGTTTCTACTCCCCGACGGAACAAGACTGCCCACTCATTTAGAGAAAGGATGTTGAAATGGTTCAATATTATTGGAATCCCGGCTATGGTCAGCAACAAATGATGCCGCCACAAGTGACCATCCCAAGCGGCAGACCAAACACGCCTCCATTCAGAGAGGAATCGTACATCGAAAATATTTTGAGGTTAAACAGAGGGAAACCTGGAGTCTTTCATTTTTCATTCGAGAATGCCGTAAATGCTGGCGAGAATACAATAGCCGTCAACGGATTGGTCGAGGCGGCCGGACGAGATCACGTGATCCTCAGTGAGACGAACACGGGACGCCGTTACTTATTCCCAATGATCTACTTTGATTATGCAGAATTCGATGAGGAATTGAATTACTTTGATCAAACACCTTAAGTCCATGTGAAAACAACCGCTCATTGCATATGCAATGAGCGGTTGTTTTCATAGTGAAGAAAAACTTCAGTTTCCAAACTTAATTGCAGCTAAAATCAGCATGATCCAGCCAACTATGAACGCCACGCCGCCAATTGGCGTGATTGCACCTAAAATACCGACTCCCGATAAGCTAAGCGCGTAAAGACTGCCTGAAAAAATGATAATACCTGCAAGCAGTAAATAACCAGCCCATGTTAATTGGGTTGATGGTCCAAGCAATGTATTGCTCATCAAAATGCCCACCGCCAGCAATCCGATGGCATGAAACATTTGATACTGAACCGCAGTTTCCCAAACAGCCAAATAATGTTCAGATAGACGATCTTTCAAAGCGTGGGCACCAAACGCCCCGAAAGCCACTGCGATGGCGGCATTGATGGCCCCTGCTATAATAAAAAATGGCATGATAATTCCTTCTTTCTCGCAACTTGTCAATAACGTACTATACTATATTCTACCATATTCATTCAAAAATCAAACAACGACTCCCCATTTGCGTCTTCTTCACGCAGTGGTTGTTCTTGTAATGTGGAAATCATCTTGGTTGTTGAAGGCGCGCTATCAAAAGATGCTACAGGAATAGAGGGTGTGTTAATAGCTGATGCATTGTCGCTCAGCAGTACATTACATAATGCCCGCACAGCATAGACCGCTTCTCTGCGCGTTTGTTCATTTGCCGCATGTTTAGCCAAACGGACTTGCTGCTCCATTTCCTTCAGCAGTTGGTCAGATGAAATCATCGGAATCTCGCTCCCTTTTTCGGTTCAAACTTCAAGCACTCCATACCTGACGAGCGCTTGACAACGATAGATGGCAACATTTTGGTCTTAAATCCATATGCTTTACAACCTCGCGGATTCGCTGGGTCCCATGTCGTGTAGAAATATTGACACTCAAAGCAGTTGACCGCCATTATACCACTTCCTTTCTATCTGTTTAACTGTTCTGCTGATGTTTTGGACCAATCAATCGGTTGGTCCCCCCATTTCCGCAAATAGTCATTCGCCTGAGAAAACGGCCGGCTGCCGAAAAATCCGCGTGCTGCGCTGAATGGGCTTGGATGTACGGATTCAATGATCGCATGCCGCCTGCGGTTAATCAAAGCCTTTTTTTCTTGTGCATGTCGCCCCCATAAAATGAAGACAATCGGTTCCCTGCGCAGAGACAATTTACGGATCACTTCATCTGTAAACAGTTCCCACCCCTTCCCGCGATGAGAAGCAGCTGCGCCTTCACGCACCGTCAATGCTGTATTTAACAAAAGTACGCCTTGTTTAGCCCAACCTGTCAACGTGCCGCTGTCAGGGATAGGAACGCCGATATCCGTTGACAACTCCTTGAAAATGTTGCGAAGACTAGGTGGAACCTTAACGCCAGGCTGGACAGAGAAACTCAACCCTTGTGCTTGATTCGGACCATGATAAGGATCTTGCCCCAATATGACGACGCGAACGTCATGATAGGACGTTAACTCAAAAGCGGTCCACATATCTTGCATTTGCGGATAAATAACATGTGTAGCATATTCTGATTGCAAAAATTTCCGTAGCGTTTGATAATACGGCTTATTAAACTCATCCTTCAGCACCGTATCCCAATCATTGTGGAATTTAGGTTGCATCTGCATCACTCCTCAAATTCAATCTCCAACCCATAACCCGCGAATGAAAACATATCTTTCAATGTTTTCTCAGCATTGCGCTCAGCCGTCTGTAAGACGCCTTGTTCAGATGCTTCTTCCAGGATCAAGTTCTTCGCCTCGTTAGCAAGTTCGTATCCTTCTTCTATATCCGCTTTTCCGCGAAATAATCCTGCTACCGAATAAACTTCTACTTGGTCGAAGAAGATTTCTGCTCCTCCAAGAAATTCAGCTGCCGGTACAGTTAAACGAGCTGTCTTCTCGTTTTCATCTATTTTCAAATTATTTTCAGTTATGCCACTGAGGTCAATCCCTGCTTTCACAGATCCGGGGATGACGACCAGTAGATTTCTTTTTGTGCCCGGTAAGTTGACGCCGATGCTTTGGCCGAATAATTCATTGTCTGTACGTTCTACCAATACTTTCGTGTAAGCTTCGGCTGTCGTCAGTTCTTGCAGTTCTTGTACCTGTTCGACGAAAGCGCCTTTTTGTTCGGTAAAAGTGGAGCCAAGTTTTATAAGATAGAAGCCGGCGATCGGCAGGATAATGATAGCGGCAACGAGCAGTAGGATGAGGGAGAGGTAGGTTTTTCTCCAAGAGGACCATAGAGTTAGTACCAGTTTCCAGAATCCTGTTTTGCGCTTGCGTTTAGGCTTCTTTATTTCATCGACCGTGACGGCTGATTGAGCTTCCGCCAGTTCGATTTCTTTTTTCTGTCGCCCAGATGAATCATGCTTGCTCATGGTTCACGACCTTTCTTTATAATAAAGTGAGATAGGACATCAGGCGTGTTGATTAACCAATATTTCACATGATTTTTTTGTGGCCTGTACATTGAAATGCAACTCGCGAGTTATCATCTAGTGAGCGTGGCAGTGGTGTATCCGTGGGGATTTGCGCTCCAGACGGTACGCTTTCCGGAGGGCGTGGCTTGAGCCTCCTCGTCCGCTGCGCTCCCTGCGGGGTCTCAAGACACACGCTGATCCTCTCGGAGTCGACCGTCTTCCGCTCCAATCTCTAAATTGCGTATATCAGCCAATTTGATTTCCGTTTAAAATCCGTTAAAACAACTGGTGCTTTTTAAGTGCTGGAATTCTTCTTTTTTACGAATGAACTCCTTTTCACTCTCTAATTCCCAGACAATAATCATCGCCTTCCAGAACAAAAAGTTGGGGATTTTCCTGGAAGGCGGGGCGACTCTGGGAGGATCAGCGTGACGGGTGAGACCGCCAGGGAGCTTGCGACGGCGGACTCACCGCGCGCCCTCCAGAACACGTCCCCGACTGGAGGGCAAATCCCGAGGACTACACCTTTCTCCTCATTATTTCTTCCTTTTTTCCAAAACAGCACACGAATTAGTTGGCTGAATGCGAAGTGAATAGCTTATAAATTGGCTAATCAACACGCCTGATAGAGCATCTCACTAGCAGACAAAATACCTGATAAATCTACAACTATTTGTACGTTTCACAAGGTAATAAGTTTCATTGGCTGCTAATGTAATTCTATGGAATTTCATGTAATCGGAAGGTTTAGCAATAGGCTTCATTTAAATAAGTTTAGGAAAATTGCACTCAAATTTTTTGTGAGCCATCTAATCGCATTCAAACGAGACTTTCTATATACTGATACTAGATGGACTGCAGACAAATCATTGCACATAATTTGTGCAGTCATTTGTCTGCAGTTCGTGAATTACCGCGCTACATAGGAGGATGGGTATGCAAACTGTTGAAGTAAATCATTTGCAGGAGTTACTGGACTCCTTTGCTAATAAGGACGTATACATTCATTTGGAGACGACAAATGGATCTTATGCTTCTCATTTTCAAGAAGGTTTTTTTAATGCGGGGGCCTTTATCCGCAATATCGTGATTCGCTACGAACTTGGAAAAGTTGCGGGCGACTCCCCTCACCGCATCGGACTAAAATTGCCGAGTGGCTGGATTTACGCACAAGGTATCACACATTATACGATGGATGAGCATGATCGTTTATTGATGGCGGGTCTGGGACCTGACGGCAAACTTGCCGTTGCGCTTGAGATTAGCGAAACGCCATTTGCTTATTAAGAAGGGAGATTTTTTGATGTTGCAGAAAGAACGACATGTATTGGTCATTTTCCCTCACCCTGACGATGAAGCGTTTGGCGTGTCGGGAACGATTTCAAAATATATTGAGATGGGCGTGCCTGTTACATATGCCTGTCTGACACTTGGTGAAATGGGGCGGAATTTAGGGAACCCTCCATTTGCCAACCGCGAAACGCTGCCGCAAGTCCGCAAGCAAGAATTATTGGATGCTTGTGCGGCTATGGGACTGACGGATTTGCGGATGATGGGATTACGTGACAAAACGGTTGAATTCGAGGATCCTGAAAAACTGATCAAGATGATGACCGATTTGATTGAGGAATTAAACCCTTCTCTCGTTATCACATTCCACCCTCAATTAGCTGTGCATCCGGATCACAATGCTACAGGTCTGGCTGTCGTGGATGCTGTGAGGCGGATTCCTGAAGCGAAGCGCCCTACGTTATATGTCAAGGCGTTCGACAATGATACGGTCGAGAAAATCGGTGAACCAGACGTAATTCACCATACTGCTGATATGCGGGAAAAGAAAATCGCTACTTTGCGAGCGCATGCTTCCCAAACTATTTGGATGCTTCCCGATATGGAAAAGCGTTGGGCTGAAGATGATGAAGAAGCACTCGATTGGCTTCACAACGAAGCCTTTTATACGTATAAATTCGACTAAAAAAACCGCAGAAGTTCTGCGGTTCTTTTGCAATGAGATGGATTACAGAAGTAGCATTGGCGCGGTAGTATCGTGGATTGGTTCGGTGCCTGTCGTTTTTGGTTCGGCATGGGGCAATTTTGGTGCGTTCGGAGATTCATTTCGCTCGCTAATCTGCTCGATTGGTGCGGTGGTATAAATATTTGGTGCGTTACTTTCATGGAATATGTTAATTCCCATCCATCGCTTTAATCAGCGCATAAAGACTTTTTAATTTCCCCTCAAACTCTTCAATGTTTAACGTACGGTCCATCTGTACTCTGGCGCTGTTCTGTGCTTTCATGGCTGTTTGCATATAGCCTCCAGCATCTGCGATCTTCTCTTGATAACGATAGCGGATATCTTCAATTTCTTTCTCAATCTTCTCATCCTCCGCGCATAACGAAACGATATCCACTAATTCGTCGCGAGGACTTTCAGCATCATAGGCATGCGGTTTTGTTGCATCGAAAAGACAAATGGACAGCTCAGGGAATAGGACCAGATCGATACTCGCCGGATCAAGACCACACCAGCCGTAGAGCACATCTATTCCCCTTTTTTCTGCCTCTTCGCCAAGCGCGCGCATCATCGTCGACTTCCCTGTACCTGGTAAACCTTTGATCAGCAATCGACGCCGCATTCGCTTCGTAATCGACGGTATGAAATCGTGCGCCTTGCCAGCGGATAATGAGCCCACGATACGATGGGATATATGCGCTTCTTTTGCCAGTTCAATCGTTCCGAAAATTTCATCCTTCAATTCTTCCGTTATTTCTGTGAGGCGTTCCCAATCCATTCGTTGAATATTGGCCACTTCCCACTCATCATGGATCGCTTTTGCTTCTCTCAGTGCAACCAAAGACTTTTCAAAGCTGCTTTTTCCCTCTTTCAGCAAATTGCCCACTTCACCGTGCTGTTGGAAAAGGTGTTCTTGATGGTAGACATCATAAAAGCAGAATACTTTATGACGCCCGCCTAAATCCACCGGTTCAAATGAAATTGGATGAGATGCTTGCAAGATTAATAAACTTAATTCTTTTACAAAGATCGCATCCGTTTTATCCACATGTCCCGGATTCATGAAACGATCTACGGCATGGCCTCTTTTAACAAAATAGATAGCTAAATCATTCAATGCTTGGGATAAGGAGTGGGTAGGCAGACATTTCAGGAAAATGGTCTTCCTGGATTCCTCCATAAGCTCCCCGTACTTATGCACGATGCCTTCTCCTGTATACGCCGTTCCCATGTATTCTGTAATATGCCCGTATATGCTAACCATCCTTTCTTTCGTCCTTTCATTCTATGTTTAAGCATAAAAAAAAAGCACAGCGTCTCCGCTTATGCTCCTTTGTAATGCCATAATACTTTTTCGTCCTCTTGATCTGTTATCTTCAATAATATCTCACGGCACTGTGGCAGGGCGATTTGTATGAGCTGTCCGCAAAACAGCACGACCAGCAGCGTACCGACCCCAACCGGACCACCAAGTAAAAAGCCAACCAATGTCACTGTCGCTTCGATTCCTGAACGCACCAATCGAAGACTCCAGCCAAATTTCTCGACGAATAATAACATTAAACTGTCCCGCGGTCCCGCTCCAAGATTTGGAGAGACATAGATCCCTACGCCATATGACAGAACCAATACACCTAGCACAAAACTAATGATTTGCGCAGTCAGTGACGTCAGATCGGGCAATAGCCAATTGAAAAAGTCGATAAATAACCCAATCATCATCATATTTAACCAAGTTCCCCATCTAGGCCACTGTCTAAGAACCAATGAGGTAACCGTAACAATTATAAATCCTGTGATGATACTCCAAGAACCGATCGTCAAACCAATATTTTGGAACAGCCCAACATGCAAAACATCCCAAGGACCGATTCCGAGACGCTGTCCTTTTATTGTAAGTGATATACCAAGAGACATGATCATCATTCCACCGATGAAGAAAATCCATCTCCAAGCTAATAAATTGCGCATATACATTCTTCTTTCCTTAGTTGTTACACTCTCTCTCTATCTATTGTAACAGAAAAGCCCCGAAATGTTACTTCAATCTTTGACCACATTCACAAACTGGGCCCTTGTCACTTGCGCTAAGTCACTCGGAGTAAGTTTCATCTGCAAGCCGACTTTACCGGCGCTGACATACAGGTAGTCAAGGATTTGTGCCTGCTGGTCAATAAATGTCGGGAATTCCTTTTTCATGCCGACTGGTGAGCAGCCCCCTTTTACGTAGCCTGTTTCTTTCGTTAGCTCTTTCATCGGCAGCATGTCTATTTTTTTGAAGCCGGCTGCTTTTGCGGCTTTTTTCAAGTCAAGTTCGTCGGATACTGGAATGATGAATACGAGCAAGTCTGTTTTGCTAGCCATGGCGACAAGTGTTTTGTAGACGTGTTCCGCAGGTTCGTTGGTTTTACTCGCTACGGAAAGTCCGTCGTTGTGACCGTCTGCTATTTCATAGCTGCGAGTTTCATATTGAATCTGTTCACTTTCAATAATGCGGATTGCATTGGTTTTGATAGATTTGTTTTTCTTTGCCAAGTTCTCGTCTCCTTTTTCGCATAAATCAGCTTTAACACCGTTGATTTCTGTTCCAGATGGGCGCTTTCTGTGAGGCTTGGGATGAGCCCACTGGATTCGCCCACCTTCGACCCCAATCAACTAGAGACGCTGTAAATCCAAAAAGCCCATTTCACTAAGTTTTAGCAAAATAGGCTCCAGTTTAGACATAGCTTTTCAATAACAATGACACAACCGGTTTTTCCAATCAAACACTGATATTCATGGCTGGCGATTCAATTTGGTAGTGGTTGATTTTCGCCTGGTTTTGGAGACTGTAGGCGGAGAATGCGTTGTCGTAACGTTTTTGGATGTGATCCGCTCCTGTGTCGGTCATGACTTCTAAAGGCGTAAACACAGCATTCGAGGCTGACATTTGGTCGCGAATAGTTTTAGCACGGTTGTGCAAGGCCAGTTGCAGTTCTGCCTGGGCAATTTTTGCTGAAGCCTTACTGCCGAGTTGGTAATCTGCTGTCGTAGGTTCTGGCACAGAATATGCTTCTCTTCGAACATCACGCCATAGGTCAATTGTTTCTTCTAAATTGTTTCCAAGCGGGATGGCAATATTCTTTACTTGGCCGGCATCAAGTTTTTGGAATCTCGATTTTTCTTCCGACGCTTGTTCTACAGGTTCTTGTACTCCGCGTAACAGCGCTTCTAGATCTTCTTTTGTTTTATTTGTGTGTTCGCGAAACTCGGATTGCCGTTCATAGGCATTTTCAGCATTCCTTCTGCGGACTGCATCGTATCGTTGCAGTTGTTCGGCAGCGCTTGCAAATCCCATTACAGCATTCATAGCATTCACCTCCGTTTTAAAATTTTCGTTCAGGATTTTTACTTACTATTTTACGCAAAGTCATTTAATTAACCAATCCACCTAAAGAACGCATTCTTAATTATCAATTATTTCATACTGACTTGACATAGTCTTTTTTATTCTGAATCATTCTCATCGAACAGGTTAAAATTACTAGTCTTTGCAGTTTTCATTTCGGGTAGATACCCTTATAAATGGAAAGACAAACCTGCTATATATATCGAAATAAATAACTTACGATCAAAGTAAAACGTTAAATCCGTTGATTTCCGTTGCAGGTGAACGCTTTCCACGGAGCTCGCGGTGAGCTAATCCCGCAGGAAAAGCCGTAACGTAAAACGGCTTTTACGATCAAAAGCATAGTGTTGAAAGCATATCTTTGAATGATCATTAATTTGATATCGGCTGTAAATTTAGTCATTAAAAAACTGCACCTCCAATTGTTAGATTGTGTCTAACAATTGGGGTGCAGTTCAGTTAGGCGTACTTTTTAACATTCTACCAAGGAAGCATCACTCAGCAGTCTTACTGATTTTTGGCGGAGCTTCTCCTGGGATAGCAGGTTTTTCATTCGTCGGTTCTTCTGAAAACTTAGTTTCAACCATCTCTTTTTTGACGTTGGATTTGCCGTCTTTTCCTTCAAGACGATCAATCGTCCGTTCGATCGTTTTATTCGGTGTGGATAACGTGACGATGGTATCTCCAGTTTGTGCTTGCAACTCTTTCTCTGCAGTGTAAAACTCTAGCTCACCATCAGCCCGCATGATATACAGTAAAATGGATTGGTCATCCCTCTCCCGCAAGTACTGCGTGTAACTGTATTGATTCGTTAATAACGTTTTACGGAAAACAAAGCCTGAGGTCATGCGTTCTTCTAATTCGTTGATCGATAAATTGGGTGTGAACAGAAACTGGCCGGTCGTTAAATTGAACTGCTGTCCTGCACTGCGTTTATGCGTGGACGTTTGGAACAGTAAGTCACGCCCGAGATCTGGAGTGAAGTCTGCGCATACATGAGAATTGTAGACGTCCACTTTAGTCATTGCCAATATATACCGATACGGCGTCAAGTCCAAATGGTAGCCGGTATGCTCCGATAAAATATCTCCCATATAGGTCGGGAGACCGATTTTTCGGGCATTGGACAAGCCGCCCCAAGAATCTTCGACAACCAGCACTTGGTGTTCCGCCTCCTGAATGTTCTTGGCAAGTTCCGCTACGAAACGAGAACTTCCGATGAGCACAACGCCAGATTCTTCCGGTGTCGTCAAGTTCAACTTCTTGGCTAACCAGCCAATTGAAAAACCGTGCACGACAACAGTAGAAAATACGAGCGCAAATGTCAACGCCGTCAGTAGTTCGGCATCCTCGTAGCCGTTATCCAGCAAAATGGTCGCAAAATAACCGGACACCGTTAAGGCGACAATTCCTCTAGGAGCAATCCAACCGATCAGTGTCCGCTCCCGATTCGTTAGATCCGTACCGATCGTTGACAACCAAATCGATAGTGGTCGGACAATAAATAACATTGCCAGTACATAAAGCACGATCTTCGGATTCAAAATTTCAATTAAAATATGCGGATCAAGGGAGGCGGTCAACATGACGAAAATTCCGGAGATGAGCAATACGGAGATATTCTCTTTGAAATGCCGGATATCCTGCAAGGTCGTCAGTCGCATATTCGCCATCGTCATCCCCATTGCTGTTACAGCCAGCAAGCCCGTCTCGTGCATAATTTCATCAGAAAGCACAAAGACAAACAGCACGAGGCCGAATAAAATCGGTGCTTTTAAATATTCTGGAATCCTGCCTTTTTCAAACGCTGATCCTAACAAGCGGCTCGTTCCCCATCCAAGGAAGACCGAAAATAGTGAAGCTCCGACGAAGAGCATCATCGCTTTTGCTGTCACTTCATCATTGATAAATTTTATAGTTTCAAATGCGAAAACAGCAAGTAACGCACCAAATGGATCTACTACAATACCTTCCCATTTCAAAATCGCTGCAGGACGCGGTTTCAACCGGGCCTGCCTGAGTAAAGGCAAAATGACAGTAGGACCCGTGACGATGAACAAACCACCGATAATGAAGGCCACTTCCCACGAAAGTCCCGCGATATAATGCGCTGCCAATGAGCCTGCAATCCAGGCAATGAATGCGCCAATCGTTACGATTCGCGCAACCGGCCGCCCAAACCCTTTAATTTCCTTAAAGTCCAGATTCAAACTGCCTTCAAATAAAATAATAGCAACTGCAAATGTAATGATCGGTCCGTACAAGTCACCCATCGATTGCTGGGGATTGATCCATCCGAAAATCGGTCCGACCAGCAAACCGGCAATCGCCATAACTACAATTGCAGGCATCCTTGTACGCCATGCCACCCACTGGGACCCTACACCAATCAATACGACAAACATTAAATCCATCAACAATGAATTAAACATGCAAGGGTCTCCTCCTTCCTTATCTAGCAAGTAAATTCCACCGTTCCCCATTGTAATAAACTCTTTTCCATTTTCATAGGCTAAGAGGAACGTAGCAGGTTCAGAAAGGGTGGTTCCAATCGAACAACAAGTCAAAAAAAAAATTGCGATGTATCTCTCTATAACAGACGGAAAAGGAAGTTATCCTCTCCGACGTGCAGCCTCGTTGGCAAGCATCTTGAAAACTGAAGCAGAAGTCTTCTTTCTGCATGATCGAGAAACAGCAGTTCCTGAAGGTGATTTTGCTTGTTATCCAGTGGAAGGGCCTTCTTCCCTCATTCAGCTTATAACCCATCTGCAACCCGACCTTTTAATTCGAGACAGCGGTGTTAGCCATAAAGAAGAAGTGTCCAAGCTTCAAGATTTAGTCCCTAGTCTGCTGCACTTCGACGATTTTGGCGAAGGAGGACATCTTGCGGATTTAGTCATCCAAACATTATATGCAGAAACACATGAGCCGCTCCCAGACCATTACATCGTCGGCCATGAAATGTTTGCAGCAGACGCTTCACTCAAGCCGCACCACCAGGCGGGATTGAAGGAAAAGCCTTTCGCCTCTTCACCGCATCTCGTCATTTCATTTGGAGACGAGGATCCTGGTAACCTGACCTATCGCGCGTTGAGACATATTAAGCAATTACAAATCCCTCTGCACGTCTCTGTTTTAATTGGCTCAAATTATACTCATGACGTCAGTGAAATTCAAATGATGGCTCTCAGCCGCAGAAATACGAAAGTTCTTCGGTCACCTGACAATCGGGCAGAAATTTATTCGCAGGCAGATATGATTTTATGCGATGCCTGCTATACCCCTTATGAAGTCGCAACAATCGGTGTACCTTGTATTGTCCTTGCCCAAAACGAGTTCGAATCAAACCTGGGCTTCCCTACAGAGAGCCACGGCTTCATCCATCTCGGGCTCGGTCGTAAGGTGACACAGTCAAATTTGCTGAATGCCATCATGGAGCCGTTATTGCATGAGGCACGGAGAGAACGAGCTGTGAAGCGGCAACTTCAGTTGAATGTAGGCAATGGCGAGGAGAAAATCGTGGAGGCGATCCGCTATTTATTGGAGTTTCCAAAACGGACAAGATCAGGATATGTTACACTAAGGGAAAATGGCAGATAGGAGTTTTCCCAATGACTAAAAACCAAATCGAACAAGAGATTGCACAACTCAAAATGGACTACATCGGTTTGCAAGGCGATATCGAAAAACTAGAATCCACAGGTCACAGCAAGATGATCGAAAACGCGGAACGCCGACTAGCCGGCATGGAAGACCGCTTAGCTGAGTTGAACAAGCAGCTGGCTGAAGCAACAGAGTAAAACACCAAGGGGCTGTTCAAACTTTCTGAACAGCCTTTTTCGTTGCCGACAATCATGAATAACCCATTTGCGATCATAAACTCTAGTCAGCCGCTCATAACCAACCTCCTTGCGCTCATACTCCCTCTTCAAGCAATCATAACAGCACGGAACTCGCTCATAAAACCACTGCGCGCGCTCATACACGTACTTTTTCAGCTAAAAAAAGCCCACAAAAAGTGAGCTTTAAGCCATAACATATTCCGTTGCTGCTTGGTCCTGCACTAATAGTTCCTTCAAATACTTCTTTGCACGGAACAAACGTGACTTCACCGTGCCGATGGACACTTTCATGATACCGGCAATTTCGACTAATGAATATTGATTGACGTAGAAATACTCGATAGTCTTACGGTAGATACCGTCCAGCTGTCCGATCTTCTGCTGAACCAACATTTGAATATCATTTTGTTCAATCAATTCCACAGGAGTTTTTGCATCACTGGGAACCAAATCTAGAAGCGGAACGTCTAATGTATCAGGCTGGTTCATCACGTACTGGCTGTGTCGTACATTTTTTCGGTAGCGATCTCGGAATGTATTCATACAAATCGTTGTCAACCAAGCTTTCATGCGATTGACTTCGTTCATTTCACCACTGTATCGAACCACTTTCACCCAAACATCTTGCATGAGATCTTCTGCTTCTTCTTTATTTCGAGTCAATTTAAGACATAAATGATATAAGTATCGGCCATATTCTTCATATAATGCGTTTAAGTCAGTATTCATAATAAGTACCTCCGTTTGAACTGGTACCTTTATTATGTCAGACATCTACATTACTAACTATTGCTTTCTCTTTCAGCAACCTTACATTTCTGTAAGGTTGCTTTATAACGTTTAAATTCCGATTAACCCTTCTTGTTCTTTTGGTTCCTCGCGTTTCGTGATCCGCAAACGCAGAATACGCGTCCTGTCCATCTCTTCAATCTCAAATACTAAAGAGTCGAAAGTGAACTGCTCGCCTTTTTCGGGGATATGTCCAATTTCCGAAAATACAAAACCACCAATCGTTTCATGGTCGGTCGGCAACTCGACATCAAGCAACTCGATCACATCTTCAATCCCGAGACGTCCTTGGCACACCAGACAGTTTTCATCCTTTTCAAAGACCATTGACTCTTCTTCAACGTCCGTTTCGTCTTCTATATCCTGTCCAATCATCTCTTCAATAATATCTTCCTGCGTGACGATCCCCAGTGTTCCGCCGTATTCATCCAGCACGATGGCCATATGCTTTTTCTGTGTCAGCATGCGTTTGAATACCAATTCCACACTCGCTGTCTGCACGACAAATAAAGGTTCATGGTCAATCATTTCTGAGAACTTCTTCTCGGGATACATCGACCATTCAATCAACATTTTCGAATAAAAAATACCGACAACCTTGTCGATACTTTCCTCATATACCGGATAGCGTGTATAAAAATACTGCAGTACAACATCTCGAACGTCTTCATATGTGGAATCCATCGATAAAGAAATGACATCCGTCCGATGGGTTTCCATCACATCCATCACATCTTTTTCACGAAAGTCCAGAACACCTTTCAAACGAATCGATTCATCCTGACCGAACGTTCCTTCAGTAGATGCGATATCTACCATAGAACGTACGTCTTCCTTCGTAAGCGTCGCTTCTGTTACAGCCCCTTTAGAAATCAGTCGAACGAAGAAATTGGTAAACAGGGCCAGTATTGCAGTCAATGGAATGAGTAATTTAACGAGAAATGTAATGGGCGGTGCAACGACATAAGCGATTCGATCCGCGAAAGTAGCAGCGATCGTTTTCGGCAGCACTTCACCGAATATAATCAGAACCACCGTCAGTATTCCCGTCATGATCCCAACACTCAAGCCTTTATCAATTGCGATCATCGTTACGATTGTGGGCATCAAAATGTTCGCGATATTATTGCCGATTAATATGGCCGTAATCATCCGATCCGGCTTTGAAATTAATTGCCGTAATTTAATTGATTTCTTATCCCCTTGATCTGCACGCAGCTGAATCTTCATGCGATTCACAGCAGTCAAAGCGGTTTCACTTCCTGATAAAAAGAAGGACAAAAACAAACAAAGTCCTAATGCAATAAACAATTGCGTCTCCCCCAGCATCTTCTTCATTAAGCTTAGTTAATAAAATATGATATTCCCTAAATTTCTCAACTTCTTATTTCAATAGTATAGCACAAAGTCAAAACGATCCGTTAATTCGAAACAGACCTGCACACCCACTTTTACACATCGTTTCCCTTCTTACTAAGCGTCTAAACCTTATCGTTCATGAAATTCTGCTATACTGTGGAATATAAAATACGTACAGAAATGAGGGCTTCACATGAGCACATTACAAACATTGGATCACTATTTCACAGAAAACCGTGAGCGTCACATGGAAGAACTGAAAGCATTTTTGGAAATTCCAAGCATCAGTGCTTTATCGGAACATCAACCGGATATGCAAAGGGCTGCTGAATGGTTGGCAAGCGCTTTTAAAGACACAGGTCTTGAGAATGTGTCAATTGAGGAAACAGCCGGGCAGCCTGTCGTCTATGCCGACTGGCTGCATGCGGAAAATCAGCCAACTATTCTGATCTATGGCCACTATGATGTACAACCTGTCGATCCCCTTCATTTATGGGAAACACCACCGTTTGAGCCATCCATCCGTGATAATAAATTGTATGCACGCGGTGCGAGTGATGACAAAGGGCAAGTGTTTATGCATGTGAAAGCGATCGAGGCCCTGATGAAATTAGATGGAAAGCTTCCTGTTAACGTTAAGCTCATCATTGAAGGCGAAGAAGAAATCGGAAGCCCTAGCCTCGAAGCGTATATTCGGGAAAATCAGAACAAGCTGGCTGCTGATTTGATCGTCATTTCCGACACAGGTATGTACGGGCCCGGACAACCTGCCATTTGCTACGGACTGCGCGGCTTAGCCGGCGTACAAGTCGATGTGAAAGGTCCTAAAGGAGATCTTCATTCAGGATTGTACGGCGGAGGTGTACAAAATCCAATTCACGCCTTAGTTGAAATCTTGGCTTCGTTCCGAGACAAAGAAGGTACGATTGCGATTGATGGTTTTTATGATCAAGTTCGAGATCTGACAGACGAAGAGCGTTCTGCATGGGCAGCTTTAGACTTCGATAAGGAAGCGATTAAAAAGGAAGTCGGCGTGAAGGAGCTTACCGGCGAACCCGGCTATTCTTATACGGAACGTACGTGGGCTCGTCCTACATTAGAAGTCAATGGCGTATTCGGTGGATTTTCAGGAGAAGGAATCAAAACGGTTCTGCCGTCGGAGGCAGGGGCAAAAATCACTTGCCGATTAGTACCCGATCAAGATCCTGATGATATTGTCGCTAAGTTGCGCGCGCATATCAAAAAACATGAGCCTGTCGGTTGTACGGTGACGGTGACCGATTTCGATAAAGGAAAACCTTATTTGACGCCTTATGACCACGAGGTAATTCAAGCAGCAGGAAGAGCTTATGAACAAGTGTATGGCGTACCGACTGTTTATGCCCGTGGCGGCGGTTCCATTCCGATCGTAGCTGCTTTTGATGAAATTCTTAACTTGCCTGTCGTTTTGATGGGCTTCGGTCTCGATACAGAAAACTTCCATGCACCGAATGAACATTTTCATTTGGAAAACTTCGACAAGGGCTTGCGCGTGATCAGCACTTATTATGGAGAAGTTGAAAAGCTTGGGCTTTGAAGTAATAGCGAGCTGTAATTAAAGGAAGCGGTAAGCGGTAAAAGCATCGTTGATCTGCGTTCCATCTGGAGCGTAAATCCCCGGACAATCAGCCTATATTATTTTGCTTTATTTTTCCCTCTGGCACTATCCAGACCAACTATTTCTGTATTTTGCCTACAAGTCAAAACAGGCTGTCCTCAACAATACGAGGGCAGCCTGTTTTTGTTTATTCCACTGAACCTTCTTCACTGTCGCCGAAATACGTGATGATTTCTTCGACAGGCTTGCGCGGGTTGGCTTTGGGAGCTGCGTCGAAATAGCCGAATTGGAGCATGCTGATGATTCGTTCACCGGGGTGTATACCTAAGCGTTCACGGAATTTCGGGTTGTCCAGGAAGCCTGGTGTCTTCCAGCATGTCCCGATTCCCTTATCCCATGCCAGCAATTGAATGTTTTGAATCAACATGCTAGCTGCCGCGTAATCCTCTAGACGCTCTTTTTGACGAGCGTCTTCAGGCACGATAACAAAAACGGCTGCACTGGCAGACGTAAACTTTTTCATTTGCTTTTCTAAGTCTTCATCCGAAAGTTGCTTCCAGTTCGCCACGCCGAATTCTTTCAACACGTCCAGAATTTGCTCATATTGCTCGCCTGCTGCTACAACTAAGCGCCAAGGATTCCGGTTTCCATGGTTCGGTGCCCAAACGGCATCTTCTATAATTTCTGGTATAATTTCAGGTTCGATTGGCTGTCCGTTAAAGCTTTTGATCGAACGCCTTGAGATAATGGCTTCTCTTACCGATAATGCTTGTTCATTCAAACTCAACCTTCTCCTTTGTAAGTAAAGTATTTAGCTACAAGTATACCCCAACTATATAGGTTGTTACTAGAGGCTAAGCGAAAACACTTCGATTCAACGACCGTGACTCAAGAAAAGTTGTCGTTAATTTTGAAGAAAATATACGTGGCATTGGGCGAATAGGCATAAGAATCTTTATAATCCCACGTTCGGTGATATGCATTATAAGTATGGGCATTGACAAGCGGTATCCTGCCATCTTTAGCTGTGACGATGGTCGAATGATCAAATCGCCCATCGCCCTGGAAGTCATAGGCGATGACGTCACCGAGTCCGAGCTCTTCCGCCGAACCGACTTGCGTAGCTGTCAATCCTTTTTTAGAAGTGGCTAAATACCAGCGCAATGAATGGGCGACGGTGAAACTGAAACTCCACGTCCCATTGCGCATCCACCATCCTTTTTCACGGTTCGGATAGCCATGCATCGGTGCACCGCCTGCCAATAAACACTGCGATATATAATTCGTGCAATCATCCTCCACGATCGGAAAAGCAGGATTTCTGCTATTCCACCATTTATCTGCATATCGGACAGCCGCTAATCGATCATACAAAAAAACCCCTCCTTGCCAAACTATATGACAAGAAAGGGCAGCTCATTAATGATTTAATACTTTAGACAAAAAGTTCCGGGCACGCTCTGTGTCAGGGTTTGAGAAAAACTTGGCAGGGGATGCTTGTTCCACGACTTTTCCTTCTGCCATGAAAATGATTTCATCACAGATCTCTTTCGCGAATCCCATTTCATGGGTCACCACCACCATCGTCATCCCATCTTCTGCCAGCTTACGAATTGCATCCAGCACTTCCGTAACCATTTCAGGATCCAGTGCAGATGTCGGTTCATCAAACAGCATCACCCGAGGTTCCATCGCTAACGCTCGAGCAATCGCTACCCGCTGTTGCTGCCCGCCAGACAGTCTATTTGGGTACGCATCAAATTTGTCACCCAAGCCTAAAGAAGTCAGGAGTTCTTTTCCTCTTTCCTCTGCCTCTCCTTTACTCAGCCCCTTGACATTTATTGGAGCTAACGTCACATTTTGAAGTGCAGTCAGGAATGGATAGAGATTAAAGCTTTGAAACACAAACCCAATTTCCGATCGCGCTTTATTAATATCTACTTTTTTATCATGGATGGAGATCCCATCTACTATGATTTCTCCATTATCGATTGGTTCTAACGCATTAATTGTACGAATCAACGTGGATTTGCCTGCACCACTCGGACCGATAATCGCCACTACATGGGATTTAGGCACTTCCAACGTAACATCAGTCAGCACTTGATTCGTACCAAATGTTTTATTGACATTTTTTACAGCAATCATTTACGGCACTCCTTCACATCGGCAATCATCAATTTTCCCTCGACAAAAGTCGTTTTTCAATAACACGGATAATCATGGACAGTGTAAATGTCATAGCAAAATAGACAAAACCAACGAATGTCCATACTTCGATTGAACGGAATGTGGTAGAGACCAGGTTTTTCGCATTCAACGTCAATTCCGTTGCACCAATTACAGAAATTAGTGAAGAGTCTTTAATGAGCATGATAAATTGTGAAGCAAGCGGTGGAAGAACTCGACGGAATGCCTGTGGCAAAACGATGAGCCGCATAGCCTGCCAATAACTCATACCCGAAGAACGGGCCGCTTCCATTTGACCTTTCGGCACACCTTGAATTCCGGAACGAACGATTTCCGCAATGAAGGCTCCTGTAAAAATTGCCAAACCGATGATGGCCCCCCAGTAGGAGCCTAACTTCAAAAATTGGCCTAATACAAAGAAAATCCAAATCAGTAAAACTAACAGCGGCACGCCACGCATGACTTCTACATAAGCTGAAGAAATTAGACGGATAAATTTATTTCTGGAGATCCTGCCCATTCCGAATATAATACCGATCGGAATAGCAAGGAGTAAAGCAATCGCTGAAATTTCAAGCGTCTTTAATGTCCCTTCAATAAAAATATCCTTGTTTTGAGAGATGACACTGAAGTCATAATCATAGCTTCCCATATTAATCTTCCGTAACCTTCGTCAGCCAGTCACTTTCTTCAAACCAGCGCGTTCTGGATTCCAATTCTTCCGGGCTATCGATGTAGCCATGCAAAAATGAATTCAACCATTGCAATGTTTCAAAATCATTTTTCTTCACAGCAATCCCCAGATTTTCAGCAGAAAGCAAACCTTCTACCTGATGTACTTGTCCTTCATGCTCCAAGCGCCATACCGCGATAGCCGGCTCATCGTAAACGACTGCGTCAGCTTGTCCTGAACCCATTGCTGTAGCAGCTAAAGGGAAATCTTCAAAGTCCACGACTTCAGCATTTTTGAATTGAGATTTCGCCAGTAACGCACCTGTTGTTCCTACGCCCACTGCAATTTTCTTTCCTTTTACGTCCAGCTCTTCCCAAGACTTAACATCTTTATTGGCAGCTGGAACCATGATCGCCTGACCTGTTTTGTAGTAAGGATCCGACATACCGACCGCCAGTGCACGGTCTCCTCGAATCGTCATCCCTGCGATGACCATATCTACTTCTCCGGTTTGGAGCGCTGGTACTAAGCCGTCAAATACGAATTGTTTAAACTCCACATCAACTTTCAACCATTCACCAACTGCATTTGCCAAGTCGATGTCATACCCTACATAACCGCCTTCTGTGCTCTTCATCTCAAAAGGGAAATAACCCGGTGCAATCCCGACCACCAGTTTCTTCTTGTCCTGGATGTTTTTTAAGGTGGATTTCTCTGTTGTGCCTGCTCCACCCCCGTCATTATTACTACAGCCTGCAATAATTAATACGAGAATGAGTAAAAGTGCCGAAACTATCTTTTTCATTCGTTTCCCCTTCTTTCTTTAAAGTGATGTCAATCTTCTAAATTAAAATAATTATAAGTTATTGGCAGAGAGCTGTCTACAGCTGTTTGAATAGTATATTCATAGTGCAATGAATATTTTTTTAACTCAATTGGCTATAGCCTGCTACCGATGTCTTTTGGTATACTTAATATACAACACGGTGAATAAATATACAATAGCTATTATAAAATAATCATAAATTCTCTAATTTTTGAGGATTTATCGGGTAAGAACAGAATTTATTTATCATTAAAAAATGGCAGTTCCCGAAGAAATTCTTCAAGAACTGCCATCTGCTATTCTATATATGGAGCATAGGGGGCTCGAACCCCTGACCTTTGCACTGCCAGCGCAACGCTCTCCCAGCTGAGCTAATGCCCCTCGTTTCTGATACAATATAGAGTATAGCAAGTGTTCGATGAAAAGACAATAGGCAAGAAAGGTGGTAGGACAGATGCAGCATGCAGAAAGAGAACTGACCGAATCCGTGGTATTATGCGATTCAAAGGGTCTTCTCAATCCTGAGTCAATTGGATTTGCCCGAAGTCCTTTAGTAATCAGTAATCTCAAAGGGCAGTTTATGAAAAAGAAAAGGTGGAATTATTGGTGTATTTATGGAGAAGATTTATTATTTTCTACGTCAATTGTTCATCTGGACCATAAAGCTATTTGTCAAATTTACATACTAGATTACGAAACCCAGCGATTCTATGAAAAGTATCTGACCTTGCCACTGGGTAGACGTGTCAAAATGCCCGAAGAACCTTTGAACAGCATCAAGTTCATTCATGACCAACTTACTGTTCAGTTCGTCCACATGCAAGGTGAAACGCATCTGTCTGTCACTATTCCTGACTTCGACAACGAAACGTTGCATGCAGATCTGCACATCATCCATCCTGAAAAAGATGAATCATTGAATGTCGTCATTCCAAAAAGTCGCGACATTTTCCATTTCACTTCCAAACACGCCATTTTACCTACCGGTGGCTTTGTAAAAATTGGCGATCGACGATACGATTTCAATCCCTATTACAGCTTCGCGGTCCATGATTATGGCCGAGGTGTTTGGAGCAGTATGACGGATTGGAGCTGGGCGATGGCATCCCAACGGACAGGCGGAAAACGAGTGGGCTTGAATCTAGGCGGAGGCTGGACAGACGGCACAGGCTTAACTGAAAATGCAGTGTTTGTGGAAGGGACAATGTATAAGATCCACGAAGATGTATTATTTGAAAGAAATATTGAAAACCCCTTAAATCCTTGGCGTATTCAATCAAAATTTTCAAATGATGTCAACTTAACATTCAAACCATTCTTCCAGCAACATACACTTGATCGTTATTGTATTCGCAAGATGTCAGTGAATCAAATGGTTGGTTATTATCACGGAAAGATTCGTCTGCCGAATGATCAAATATTGCCGATCAGACAAATGCTCGGTTCCATTCTACAGCGCACAGATCGATAATCCAGGTATTTAGGCATACTCCATTCTCTTCATACCTTGAATTTGTGGTTTAGCTCCAGCCTTTTCAGGTCATAATATAAGTACTATGAACTTTGAAAGGGTGGCGCTCATGTCATTTTTACGAATGGTATCAATTGTGGGTTTTTCTTCAGTTTTAATTTTGGGAGGCTGTTCTTCGAAAAAAGAGGCACCTAATAATGACGATCCGACAATCGGTTACGAAGATGAAGATAAAGGCAGTTCCATTAACACAGGGGACGGTTACGGTTTCACAGGCTTCGATTTGTCGATCAAGAAAGACGGCAAGAAGATTGAAGTCGATTATGAAGACGTCAAACCTTCCGATGCAGAATACATCAATGAGTTTCAAGAAGTGAACAAAGAAGGCAACGATGCAATTGATAGTATGCACAAGATGTTTATGGAAGTTCTGCTAGACAGTGATACGACAAAAGAAGAAGCAATCGAGAGAATTTTGAAATGGTACGGACTTGATGATTATGATGAGTTCGAACTAGACGTGAAGTATACAGATAATAAATCGCTAGACATTGAAGAGAAGAAATAACACAAAAAGCCATCGATCCTTCATTGGATCGATGGCTTAATTTATGGATAAACATCAAAATAATAAGTTGGAATCCAAAAACCATGAGTAGTACATTGGCTTACGCTACAGACGAGACGCTTTCCGTGGGACGTGGATAAGCCGCTTCCTTCGCTTCGCTCAGTCCGGGGTCTCATCATTCGAGCTAAATCCCTCAGGAAAAGCCGTCACGAAGAACGGCTTTTGCGAGCATAAGCAAAGCGTTGGGAGCAAAATCCTTGCTTTTCGCCCGTCTTTCGCTTCAATCCCTATAATGTGAACTGTTATACATAGCGAACTCACTGTATGTAGTATGAGTTTTCGTTTCTTTGGATTGAAAAAATCTGTGCATATACTTGGACGTTGGTTCATGTATTTACAACTATTCATATTAAGCAATCGACTCACTAACTTCAGGGAAATACGCTAGTTGATCGTAGTGGAAGGCGGCGACTCCTGCGGGATTAGCGCGACAGGTGAGACCCCGCAGGAGCGGTAGCGACGAGGAGGCTCACCGCGCGCCCCGCGGAAAGCGTCCGCCTGGAACATAGATCAACGGTGCCTTTACCCTTCACAACTTTTGGATAAGAACTCACATCATTTATCCCTGATATAACAGCGAACAGATGGCTTTTTTGCATTCAATCTATATTTTCCAGCATGTCGTAGAACATTCCTTTGCGTTCGAGTAACTCCGCATGGCTGCCTGATTCCATGATTTCTCCGTCCGCCAGCACATAGATCCTGTCTGCTTTACGGATCGTGTTCAAGCGATGAGCGATGATGAAGCTAGTCCGGCCTGTAGTCAAGCGTTCCAGCGCCTCTTGTATCGCTAGTTCTGTCACAGTATCGATACTGCTGGTGGCTTCATCCAATAGTAATAACTTTGGATCTGCCACCAACGCGCGGGCAATGGAAAGCAGTTGTTTCTGACCTTGGGAAATTTCTTCTCCTCCTGCAGTCAACACCGTATCATAGCCTTTAGGCAAATTGCTGATGAACGCATGCGCATTCGCCTGCTTTGCGGCTTCTTCCACTTCTTCATCGGTTGCATCCAACTGTCCATAGCGAATATTCTCCCGCACAGTTGCTTCGAATAAAAATGGATCTTGTAAAACGAATGCCATCTGACTGCGCACAGATTGCCGCGGCAGCTGATCGATCGGCACGCCATCCAGCAAGATCTGTCCGCCATCCACTTCATAAAATCGAGAAAGCAACTGCATGATCGTCGTCTTGCCAGCTCCGGTTGCTCCGACAAAAGCGGCCGTTTCGCCTGGTTTGACGTGAAAGTTAATCGAATTGAGAATCACTTCCTCATCGTAGCCAAATGTTACGTCGCGGAACTCAACATCTCCTTGAAGCGTGTAAGTTTGTTCAGCGACCTCATCCTTCTCTACTGGCTCGTCCATAATTGCAAAGACACGTTCCGCTCCTGCGACTGCAGATAACACGGTATTGAATTGATTGGCTAAATCATTGAGAGGTCTTGTGAACTGTCTCGCGTATTCGCTGAAAATAACAATTGTCCCTACCGTTACACCGCCGTACCCTGTCACCGCAAGCAAGCCGCCCACACCGGCCACGATGGCAAACGACATATTATTCAGCGTGTTCATCACTTTCGGAATGAATCCCGAATACGTCTGAGCCCAAAACCCAGCCAATTTTAAACGCTCACTTTTTTCAGCGAATTCGTCAATGACATTCTGCTCTCGAGAAAATGCTTTGACTACACGTTGACCTGATACAGTTTCTTCGATCATTCCATTCAACTCACCAATCGCCCGCTGCTGCTCTTTGAATAAAATACCTGTCCTTCTTGTGATCCAGCGCATCGCAAGAAACATCAACGGCACAATAATCATCGTCAGCAACGTCAATAACGGACTTAAATAGAGCATAATGGACACCGTACCGACCAATGTCAATACACTCGAAAACACTTGGATAAGCGAAGAGTTCAAGGTCTGACTGACACTTTCAATGTCATTGGTCATACGACTCATCAATTCGCCATGCTGTCGTTTATCGAAAAAGCGAATGGGCAACTTCTGCAGCTGACCGAATAAGTGAGTCCGCATCCGATAAACCGTTTGTTGAGCAATACCGACCATCCAGTAGTTCTGCAAGTACGTCGCAACGGAAAAACTGGCATAAACAGTAAGCAACCAGCCGATTTGCATTCCCAAACCATCCACTTTCTTCGGAATGATGTAGCGATCAATAATATTCCCGATCATCAAGGGACCGACCAAAGCTAGAGCAGAACTGGCGAAAACAAGAAACAATACGGCAATGAGCAGACCGCGTTGTTGATCGATTAATCGCCAAATACGCAAGAGTACCGATTTCCAATCGCCTGCCTTCTGAACTTTTTTACGACTGGATTTACTTAAATCATCCTTACCGATAATCGGTTCATAGCCAAATGGCTTGGTAAAAGGCTTCACCATCATTCCACCCCTTCCGCCTGTTGCGACTGCACGATTTTCCGGTAGAAAGAGGAAGAATTCAGCAGTTCATCATGCGTCCCATGACCGACGATTTTTCCATCTGAAAGCAATAACACCGAATCTGCAATTTGTGCGGTCTGAATCTTTTGCGTAACAATGAACATCGTCGTATTTTCCTCCGCGAGAGCTTCCCACAACGCCGCTTCCGTTTTCACATCCAACGCACTGGTGCTATCGTCTAAAATCAAAATCGATGGTTTCCGAATCAACGCACGAGCAATTGACAGACGCTGTTTCTGACCTCCGGATAAATTGACGCCTTTCTGTCCGACTCGTGTGTGATAACCATCGGTAAACCGCATGATCGATTGGTGGATTTGTGCTTTCTTCGCAGCTTCCTCCACTTCCTCCAGACTAGCTCCTTGCTTACCCCACGCTAGATTGTCAATGATTGTCCCGGTAAACAACATAGATTGCTGAGGTACATAGCCAATCATCTTCCGCAACGTATCAAGCTGCCACTCCCCTATTTTCTTGCCGCCGACCAAAATAGTACCATTTGTCGCCTGGAACATCCGCGGTATCAACTGCAACAGTGTAGATTTACCGGAACCTGTCGCGCCCATAATCACAAGCTTTTCACCTGGTCTCACTTCAAAAGATATATCTTGCAGTACATATTCATTCGTATCGGGATAGCGGAATGAAACCTGTTCAAAACGTACTGCGGAAGCACCATCGTATGAATTATCCGTGGCTTCAAGCACCTCCAGCTGATCGTCCGTCGTCAACAATTCTTCCATTCTCTCAGAAGATGCTTTAGCGCGCGAAAAGATCACAATCAAAAAGGAGAACATGGAAAATGCACTCGTCATGCGCATCGCATAGTTGACAATCGCCACAACGTCTCCTACAGGCATTCCGGAATTTCCTACTTCATCCGCTCCGAACCAAAGCACCGCCATGAAACTGGCATTCATAATAAACAACAATACAGGCAAAATCAATTCCATTAAGCGCATTGCATGGACACTGTCTTTCTTCAAGTCTCCAGCAGCTTTTGAAAAACGACTCGTTTCGAATGCGCCACGCAAATAGGCCTTAATCAGCCGAACTGCCTGCAAGTTTTCTTGTACCAATCGATTGACCGAATCAAGACGACGTTGGACTATTCCAAAGAGCCGCACTCCTTTGCGGGCCATGATGACCAGAAAAATCGCTAAAAATGGCGCTCCTGCCAATAAAAAAATGGCTAACTTCGGATTGACAACGAACGCCATGGCAAGACTTCCGAACACCATCAGAGGAGCCCTCGCCATGATGCGCAGCCCCATGAACAATGCATTTTGCACAAGTGTCACATCGCTCGTCAGTCGGGTGATAAGGCTGGATGTCGGAAAGCGTAAAAAAGCAGTGAGCGACATTGTCTGCACTCTTTTAAATAACGCCTGACGCAAGTCAAACCCAAAGCTCTGCGCCGCATGTGAAGCGAAATAGGAGTTGACGACTCCTGAAAAGAGCGCAACGAAGGCAAGGCCCATCATGACAGCTCCCCATAGTCCGACAGCGCCGAGGTCTTCCTGCATGATGCCTTCATCTATAATTTTACCGATCAGCAAAGGTTGGATCAGTTCGACTGCCAATTCCAAAAGCATTAGGAATATAGCGATCATCATAGGCCATTTATAAGGTAACGCAAAACGAAAAACCGTCTTCATCTGTTCCACCTCTTACTCCCCAACTGTATTTCATTTATTTTATTATGTCATATTCAATCGCGGGGTGTACAGATGAAGACGCTACATATCATACGGCTCATACGGCACTACCGGCTCTGGCGGCGGCACAGTTTTTTTCTTACTGTCACCGCCTATGGATAACCAAACTACACCGAGCAACATGATTATGGCGCCGCTTATTTGCCACCCTCCCATCATTTGGCCAAGCCAAAGGACCGAGACTACCATTGCTGTGAGCGGTTCGAAACAAGACAGTACACTTGTCTCTACAGGAGTGATGAACGTCATGCTTTGTAAAAACAGGATGAAGGCGAGCGTTCCCATGATGGTGACAAGTAACAACATTCCCATCATCGGACCATCTAACAGCAAGGAAAGATTCATTAAAAAGGACGGGAGATTGATGATAAACAACACTACCCCGCCGATGAACATCCCCCAGCCCACGACCAGCAATACACCCCATTCAGCCATTAAAACGACTGGATACAACGTATAGAACGTAAAGGCAAATCCAACTACTACTCCCCAAATAATCGCTTCCGTATTCAATGTAATACTGGAAAACGAGCCATTCGTCAGCAGTAGATATAAACCGAATAAAGCTACAACCATGCCGATCACTTGGCCCGCAGGAGGAAAGGACCTCTGTGCAGCGGAGAGTAAAATGATGATGTAGACCGGCGCGACGAATTGAAAAAGCGTGGCCACGACCGCGTCACTATGCGCAATTGTCTGGACGAAGCCGAACTGAACACCCAGCATGCCAAAGACACCGAACATGACCATTTTGCGTAACCAAAGCTTTTGCCTCATTGGCCGTCCCACTTGCACCCCTTTAGCTTTCAATAAGAAGAGGAGAGCAGCGCCGGCAATCATCAAACGCAGAATCAGCAGCATGGAAACGGAAATATCACTATTATGCAAAATCCATTCCATCATGGGTCCTGTAGCCCCCCACAACATGGAACCGACAATAATCATCATTATCCCTTTCAATCGCATCATAAACCATTCCCCCTAATGAAAGAAATCAACTATCCATCATAATTTATAGTATAAAGTTCATACATACTATATAGACATAGATGATTTTTATACTATAATAGTTATATAGTAGAATCGGAAAGGAGCATTCACTAATGAATACAATTAACTTCCCGGAAACTAAAGAACAAACCTCATTAGTCAATAGTCTCGATAAATTTCAGTTAGTCACTCATACAGACAGTGAGGGACTAATAACCTATGCAAACCAAAACTATCTGACGATCAGTGGCTGGACACCTAAACGAATTATTGGGAAATCCATTTGGCAAATGTTCTCAGATGATCCGAAGAACCAACAAACCGTCAACTCGATTTGGGATTGTCTGTTATCCGGAAAGTCATGGTCCGGAAAAGTGGAAAAAATGACTCGCGGAGGCGAACCATTTTATGTTAACACGCTCGCCGTCCCTACCATGTCAGAAGACGGAGAACTGCAATCCACCCTCTTCGTAGAGCTGGATATTACAGAAGATATCCGTCTGCAAGAAAAATTAAGTGAAATCGCGTTTATTGATATAGAGACCGGTCTAATGAGCCGGCATAAACTAGAGCAAGTTGTGAATGAATCGATTAAACTAGGCCAGCATTTCTCATTCGTTTATTTGACGATCGACCATTATTTCTCTATGAAAGAGCAGCAATCCCCAGAATTTGAGACAGAGCTAATTCAAGAGTTCACCAACCGTCTGAAGCGATACTTCCAAGACAGCCCAGTGGCACGCATTGATACGAATAGTTTTGTCGTGCTGACCGCTTTCGGTGATTGGTACATACAAGGTTTGTATGACTTCTTGAAACAACAACCGATTTACTTGAGTCACAATGCACAGACGCTTTCGGTTAGCGGCGGTATCGTTCGGTATCCGGAAGATCAACAAACGTATATGCAGCTATACAAAGTGGCCATAACTGCTGCCGATGATGTCATCAGCCAAGGCGGAGGACGAATTGCTTCGTTGTCTGCTGAATCCCATAAAATTCTGAATCGTCGTTTAGAAATCGATCGAAAAATGTACACTGCATTGGACCGTAATACGTTACAAGTCGCCTATCAGCCCCAACTCGATATCAAAAGCAACAGCATTAATTGCTATGAAGCGTTAATCCGTTGGGAAGATGAAGAGCTGGGTGTCATCAGTCCGGACGAGTTAATTCCTATTGCGGAAGAGAATGGTTTGATCGAAGAAGTTGGTGCATTTGTGGCAGAAGAAGCGATGACGTTTGCGACGAAATGGCATCGCGCCGGCACAGAAATGAACATCTCGATCAACTCTTCCATTCGAGAATCCCTAAATCCACAGTGGAAAAACCGTCTACTCTCTATCTTAAATGAAACAGGCTGTCCGGCAAATAAAGTCTCTTTAGAGTTCACGGAGAAGTTCGCGCTTAAGGCAGAAGAAGAACAATCTGTGATTACCCAAATGTCGGAACTCCAAAGCCTCGGTCTGCAATTTACGCTTGATGATTTCGGCTCAGGCTATGCGTCTCTACGCTATTTACAGCACTTGCCGATCACAAGCATTAAATTTGATCGCGTGTTCATCGACACTTTACTAAGCAATTCGAAAACACAACAATTGATCGAAGGTATGATTCAATTCTCTAAGACAATGAATTTGTATACGATCGCAGAAGGCGTGCGCAATGAACAGCAATTCGAATTGCTGAAAGAAATGGGCATCGACGCGGTCCAAGGTCATTTTATAGGAAAGCCGGTACCTGCAGAGCAGATTGAAATCAAATAACTGTTTTTGACCAAATGAGATGGAGCTCCTTTCATAAAGAAAGGGCTCCATTTTTTTCGTGCAAATTTTAATTGGTACTGCTACTTAAAGCTTAATGGACGAATTGCGAAAAGACAACCTTTTCATTCCTTTTCCAATTCATCTAACAACGTAAAATCATCCAATGAATAGCTTTTTATTTCATTTGCAGCAATCGTGTAAACGGTATCTCCGCTGTAAAGCAGGCGCTGAACCTCTTTTTCCCAATCCACATAATCGTTTGAAAATTTTTCCGTCAGGTCGGCTTTTTCAATAATTCCTTTGTCTGCCGATATTTCGTAAATCATCGCCCCAGCCTTTTCAGAATTCAAGAAATTTTCACCTTTGACTTCCCGATAGATCGTAACCGGAAATCCGTACAAATTCCTTGCCGGATGTAAAAACAAAGCGTGATGATCATGTTGGACAGGTGAATACGTACCTTGACCGCCAATGATTTCAGTTGCCTTTTCTTTCGGATTCGCGAAGTCCGTGACATCAAACAATGAAATCTTCATACCTTGTGTTTGAATGATCGGCTCGCCACCTTGAGGATTTTTCTTGGCTACTGTTTCGTAACCGAACCCAAGCAAATGCCTTTCGTCCAATGGATGTAAATAGTTGCTGAATCCGGGGATCTTTAATTCACCGAGCACTTCAGGGTTCTGCGGGTCTTCAACGTCCATCACAAATAAAGGATCTGTTTCACGGAATGTCACCATATAGGCTTTATCCCCCATGAACCGTGCCGAATAAATCCTTTCATTTTTCGCAAGATTTTCAACAGATCCAACTTGCTTCATTTGGTTATCTAAGATGAATAAATGGTTTTTCGCGATGTTTTTCTCATCCCAGAGATTGCCTTCCGTTGTGACCGCTCGAAAGTATCCGTTATATTCATCCATGGAAAACTGGTTCAAGATGGTGCCTCTCATTTGCGCTGCCTGCAAGAAATTGATGGCCGTTCCATTCAGCCTAAATTTGAAGACTTCGCTGTTTCCTTGCGTAGCTTGGTTTCCATAGAGAGTGGCTATCAAATAGACATGATCCTTCGACATATAGAGTTGTTCGCCGCTGCCAAGATAGGCCTTCGTCTCGACACCACTCTTGTCACCCGAATGAATATCGAGTGCTGTGATAACAGAATACGACGGTTCCATTGCACCTGGCAAAATGGAGACTTGATCGATCTTCATTGGCTGCACCGAATGGTCGTCCGCGGAGTCAAACACCTTTGGCAACAACTCTTCACCCTCAGGCAAATCGTTCTGAATCCAATACATCGGACGATTATTCGTCACCATATACACATGCCGGCCAATTTTTCGTGTCCCTATGATATAGCCTTCCGCTCCTGTTTCACGAATTAGCTTCGGCTGCTTTCGGTCCGTCACATCGTACACCCGAATCACGGATAACTCTTGTGTCGGCATCATCCGTTTCGCTTCATCAGCGGTAACAGGTTGATCGTGCTGCTTGCTGCCGATGACTACGAGAAGATTGTCGTCTACATATAGTTCTCTTGGATAAAATGTCCCGTCAAAGCCCGTGATGCTGGCATTCACTAGCTTCCTCGGTTTACGGATATCGGTAATGATCAACTGCTCGTAGTTCGTGATATCGTAAATGAATTTACCATCCGTTTTCACAAGATCCGCTTCATCCACACCCTCAACTTGCTGATTCGTTTGAGAATAAGCAGCACTACCTTGGCTAGACGCCTTGTCTTCCGAAGAAGACTCCACTTGGTCATCACTTTGCATAAAATTGTTAGTTTGTTGCTCTGCTTGCCTAAAGAATGTTTCAATCTCTTTAATGGATCCGACAG
This sequence comes from Sporosarcina aquimarina, assembly GCF_019748715.1. GTDB lineage: Bacteria > Bacillota > Bacilli > Bacillales_A > Planococcaceae > Sporosarcina > Sporosarcina newyorkensis. Next base: position 135,456 of record NZ_JACLBZ010000005.1, read on the forward strand.
GCTGGACGGACTCGATCACAGCGAATGAAAACGTGGAGTCCATTGTTCTTTTCCAGCCTCTGAAACTGTTATTCGGCACGTGCAGTTCATAGTCTCCAGGCTGCAGCTCTTCCACTTTCAAAGTGGTCCTCCCGCTTCCGTAAGACAGCTCAGCGGACACTTTTTCCCCATTACGGTCGGTCACGTAAAACTCCGATGTCTCTACACTTGGTTTGACCGGTGCTGTGAAATACACCGTCATCGGCTGGTCGGCAAGTACTGATTGGGCGGATGTGATGTTCACTTTCGGCCAGAAAAAGAAACTTGCCAGTATGAGCACGCCTACTCCTCCGATAGCTATAAGCGTCACAATCCATCTGCTCTTGTTCATTTTATTCATCCTCTCTCCACTTGTTGTTATTGGAGTAGACTGAATTTTTCTGATTTGGTTACAGATCGAGTGGAAATAAGACGGAGTGAAGTACCTTGTAAATATTCTTCATCACGGATGCCGTAGCGGCACCATCGCTAGTGTGGTATAGAAAATAAGTGTGGTAAGTGGTATTCGCAAATGCCGAAGTGACTTCAATGACGTTACACTTTTGTTGTCACGTTGCTCGAATTTCAGTGTGTCCAAGAAAGGGTGCGGGGTTGTACACTATCACCGCTGCGCCGCTGTGGGATTGCCTCCCGCCATGAGCCAACTAGCAAAGGGCGCTAGCTTACTCATGGCTTCGGCCGACCTCGCAGTTGCGGCTTCGCTTGTACGTACAAATTAGTGAGAGTAGTGTTTAAATATAGAAGATACTACAGCAGCCAACTTATTAGTCAGAATCCAAAGTGCAAATAGATATTCATAGTGCTTTCACTTACTAAACGTAGGCGCCTTACAAGCGGTAGGCGGAGTGATGAGACAGAAAGGCGCCCTTCCTGACTGGCTTCATCGCGGGAGTCATCCGCAAGCGCCGAAGTGGGTTCGGTGTAGGATTGGGTTTTAACAAAAACGGCAATTATCCGCTGAAATCGGATAATTGCCGTCCATCATAATTAAAACATATTAATTCGTTTCATCTGTATTCTTATACGGCTCCAAAAGGTTATCCATCAAATACACTTTCCCGTTTTTCATGACCATTTGAACATTAGCAGCATCATCAATATTTTGAAGAGGGTCTCCATCTACGAAAACTAAATCTGCTAATTTCCCTGATTCAATCGTTCCGAGGTCATCTTCCGCTCCGAACCTCTTCGCAGGGAGGTATGTTACTGTCCGCAATGCCTCATAAGGAGTCATGCCATAACGAACCATGGCGCGAATGTTTAAATGAAGACTCACCGCAACATTATCTAGCGGCATATCCGTTCCGCCCAGTATCGTTCCTCCAGCATCCATGATGTCTTTCAGCAAGGATACCTCTCTCTCTAATCCGGTTCTAGTTACGGTCTGGTCAGTCGTTGTAGCATTACTGTAATGTTTGGTGATTGCTTCGTATTGATATGGTGTATACAATGTTTTAACTCTAGGATCTGAAAGTAAAGCTGGATCGAATTCAAGTAACGTTTTTGATGAGAAAAGAGTTGAAGTAACAGCCATTCCCGATTCCGCAGCCAGTTTGGTGACATCTTCATATGAAAGTTTCGTGAAGCTTTGTGAACGGGAAAAACCTAAACGTTGCGTTGCTGAAACATGAGATGTTCCGTCCTGACCGAAGCCAATGGATGGATAGAAATAATGTGAGAAAGTAGGAATTCCCAGTTCATGTCCGTAATTAATCGCGATCGTTTGATAATTAAACGGCATTCTCACATACGTTTTTAGGATATCATAATTCAATTCTTCCGCCCTCTTAAGCTCCAGATTGATTAATTGATCTTCACTGGTAGTCGGTCTCATAAAATTATAGTAAACACGTGAACCATCAATTGGTTCTCCTGATGCAAAGAACCGTGGAGCGACACGTGCTCCTGAAGCGCTTGCTTCCCTGTCTTCAAGTGCTAAATAGGCCGGTTCTCCCATTGAGACGGTGCTCGTAATACCAAAGGATAATAATTGTCTTCCTTGTCTTGATCCTAGAAAGGCCGATTCAAGTGCCTGATGGACATGGGCATCCCATAACCCTGGAATGACTGTTTGATCACTTGCATCGATGAAGTTGTTGCCGTGGTGAGGTTTTTCATGAGGTTTAATTTCTTTGATGCGGTTTCCTTGTACAATGATGTCCATATTGTGCTTGAGTTCTTTGCTTTCACCGTCCCATAACTTGCCTGCATGGATCACTGTAATGCCATTCGGCTGGTCAGCTTTCCAAGTCATTTTGAACGGTACTTTCTTTGGAGCGTCACCATTCATTTGAATGGTCCGTAATTCGCCATTCGACACGTATAACAACGTTTTCGAATCTCCGCTCCAGCTAGGTGACTCAGCTACTTCTTCGGTTATTTTTCGGGCTTGTCCCATTGGATTACCCTTTTGATCTACCGGCATGACCCAAAGCGTGCTTTCAATAATAAAGGCCATATGCTTTCCGTCCGGTGACCAAACGGGACCTGAATTCGAACGGTTACTCAACGATTTAGATTTTGCAGGATCTACATATGTCTGTTCCCCTGTTTCCAGGTCTACCGTCAAAATTTGACTCAGCCCTTCTCTGAATCTATTAGAAAATTGCTTTAAAGCTGCAATCGCAATCGTTTTTCCTTCCGGTCCCCACGTTGGATGCCCCGGCTCCCACATAGGTTTAAGAATTTGTTCAATCTCGCCAGTTTCGATAGTGATAATATAGGTTGCACCCTCTTGATCTTGGAACGCGATTTTCTTTCCATCCGGTGACCATGATGCAGCCACTTCTGCCCCGGCTTCCGATGTTAGCCTTTGTTCGTTACCGGTCTTCACGTCCAAAATGTATATATCCTCCGATCCGGCTTTATCAGAAGAATAGGCTAGCTTCGTACCGTCTGGTGACCAAGCTGGATTTGCTTCGAAGTATGAATCATTAGTTAATTGCTTAGGCTTGTTCTTGCCAACTTCGAGTAACCAGAGATCATTTAATGCTACAAAGGCGATCGTCTTTCCATCTGGAGATAACTCCGGGTCAACAATCCCCGTAACAGGCATCGGCTTCTTAGAATCAAAGTCGTACTTTTTATGATTGTATTCCGGCTGATCAATTGGAATCTCTGCTTCAAAAGGGATGGATCGGCTTTCTTGTTCATTTAAATTGCGCTGTTTAATTTTTCCGTCCGCTGTATAGATCATCTCGTCGCCCGAGGTCCATTTCACCGGGAACGGGAATACATCCTCCCCTCCAGTTACATTTTCACCGTCAATGATCAGTTCACTTCTACTGTCTACTTGCAATACATAAGCTATATCTTTTCCATTTGGCGACCAAGATGGAGATAAAACTTTCCCATCTTCCACTGTTGTAATCGTGCGGCGTTCGTTATTTTCATTCACCACATCAATGCGCTTCCCGTTACTATCTCCGCCGACAACAAAGGCAATTTCTTTTCCATCCGGTGACCACGTAGGATAGAATTCTTCCTCCGGGCTATCGGTCCATTGAGTAAGTTCCTCTGTTTTTAAATCCAATACCCAAATATCGTAGCTACCGTCACGGTCTGCTGAAAAGGCTACACGCGAACCGTCCGGAGAGTAGCTTGGTTCCCGATGGTCATAAATGCCTGTCGTCAGCTGCTCTTTTTCTGAACCATCCGGATTCATTGTCCAAATGTGATAGTTGCCGCTTCTATATGATTGATAAGCGATTTTACTTCCATCCGGTGACCAGTCAGGTACAGATGGGTCGTCAAAGTTATCTGATATTCTCTTCGCTTCCCCGCCTTTCCCGGAAAGCGACCATAACCCACCCTGCAATTCGATCACTAGACTTTTGCCGTCAGGGGAGACTGCAACACTCATATTCGTCCCTTCCTTGACTCTAATTGTTTTATTCTTGGAGTTATTTGTCTCCTCTGCCGCAACTCCCATGTGAATTTGACTGAATGTTAATACAGTAATTAATACAGATAAAATAAAGTATCTTGTCCACTTCCTCATAAAAAAGAACCCCCTCCTAATTATTGGTTTTCCTATACTTAAAGCAACCTCCTTTTTCGAATTGTGTACACTTTAACAAATTTTCAAAAAGTATTGTTCCCTATTTTTTAATCTAGGCACTACTTACCACATATTGGTTTAATAAAAAACTCGAGTGACATAGGATTAAGAGCCCCCCTCACTTGCCATCTTTAAGCGTTATACTACTTTAAGGGTAGGCACTAGGTCTCGAAATAAATCAGAAGTGCTTCCGAATTGCGTAAAGACTTGGTAGCCAAACTCTTTTTACAAAAAAGAAGCCTTCCGACCGATTTTTCGATCAGAAGACTGCTCTCTTTGTACATTATTAAATTGTCAGAGTCATGTCTAAATTTTGTAATGTATAGATATTCTCAGTTTAAAAAATTGTCGTCACCAAAATAACTATAAAGCGCTTTAGATATTTTTATTGACCAGTAATTTTTAGCTTTTAGACCATTTAATTAAAATCAAAATTAATTAAATGTGTGCCTGTACTTACCAGTCGTTCAGGTATTGTATAAATGTTAGTTGAAATGGCACCGGAAATTATAGCTATAACCCAGAAAAAGATTTTTTGACCCACCGTCAAATCTGAAAAACTAAGTATGATTGCCATAAGAAATAAAAATCCAGTAATAAGATTCATTAAACAGCCTGAAATTGTTGTGAGTAATATTAAACCTTGTCCCAAAATTACTAACAAAAAACCAATAATCTTAAGTATAAATTTCATTATTATTTTAATAATCATCTTTAACCTCTTTCAATGTTTAATAAGTTTCATCAAGTATTAAATTTATTATTAGCATACATCATCAACCGGAACCTCAGGCTCTTTGCTTTCCACATCATGTAAATCCCGCTTACCTCCCAGCCACCTCTTTTGTTTTCTGAACACCTCTATAAGATTAAATTTCTCGAAATCAATATCCCGATAGTTCGACTAGTTAATACTATTTTCCACCTCCTGTATAATCCGGGATACTAAAAATGCCGTTAAACAAGCTGGCCCGATTGCCGAATCTACCAATATATTACACCAATACTATCATATTCATCCAACTACTCAAGTTCTTATAAAGGAACGAACCTTTCACAGTAATTCCAATAGGACATCCTTAACTTAATTTGAAGCAAAATAAAAAAGGACTGCCCAGGAAGTCATGTTTCATGACTTCCTGGACAATCCCTTTAGGACAATGCAAACTCTCTTACGCTTCTACTGTTGTTGCTGCTTTTCCTGAATAACGCTTCTTGAAGACGAGTGCGAAATAGCCAAATGTCAATGCTAGGCACACGACCATGAAGCCGATCAGAACGCCGTTGTTTGCCCATAAATGCGCCATGTCTCCAGTGGAGATCGTCGCTTTAAATGCCTGGACAGAATATGTCATCGGCAATAATGTGTTGAAGATTTTTAGTGGCTCCGGAATTAATTCTAATGGGAATGTTCCAGCGCTCGTTGTCAATTGCAAAATCAAGATTAAGATCGCTACGAAACGTCCTGCATCCGACATGATGGAAACGAGTACTTGGACGAGAGCTATGAATGTGTAACTTGTGATGATTGCAGTCAATATGAACATCGGCGTATTGACCGCTTCCATACCGAGCCAATATTTAACGACAGTGACTGCGAGTAACGCTTGAATCAATCCGACTATCGCCAAGACGGACACTTTACTCGTAAACCAACCTAATGCACCTGTCGGCGGAGTCGCTGGTTCCACTAATGGGAAGACGATCGACACAAGCAATGCACCTACAAACAATCCTAATGAAAGGAAGTATGGTGCGAAACCTGTTCCGTAATTTGGTACTTTGTTAATGCTTTGCTGTTCCACATCAACAGGTGAAGCCGCCATATTGTATGTCTTGTCTGTCGGATTCACTTCACCCGCTGTTTCATTGGCTTCAGCTAGTTTTTCTTGTAATGTTGCTGTTCCTTCGTTTAGTTCCGTAGCACCTGAAGCGAGTTTTCCGGAACCTTCTGCCAAGTCTTTGGATTTGGAGACGAGCGTGCCTGTTCCTTGCTGCATCGTTCCTGCACCTGTTGTCAATTCATTCAAACCATTGGCTAATTCTTTAGAACCTGCTGCTGCGCTTTGCACGCCGCCAACCAACTGCTTAGATCCTGCTGCCAATTGACTGTTGCCGTTAGCCAGAGCATTTGAACCTTCCACTAACTTCGCAGAATTGCCTTGAAGCTTTTTCAATCCAGCAAGTGCTTCCGCATGTGCACCTTGTAATTGACCAGCTGCACCGTTTAATTGTGAAGCACCTTGCTGAAGGCCAGCTGCTCCTGCTGATAACTCGCCTATTCCACCCGCAACTTGAGCACTTCCTTGCTTTAACTCACCTAGTGCTGCCTGCAAAGCTGCTTTTTGTTCATCCGGCAGTTGAGCTAAAATTGGTCCTAGTTGGTCCGATAACTGATTGATTCCAGCGTGAACACTTTGAGAACCTGCCGCTAACTGATCGGAAGCATTTTTCAGGCTGCCTGATTTATCGGCTAGAGTACCAATACTGCCTGCAAATTCCTTCTCTTTTGCTCCGATTTGCGAATAGCTGGCAGCCAATTTATCAACGCCCGCCGTATATTCTCCAATACCCGCTTTTAAGCTCGAAGCGCCTGCTGCCGCTTCGTTTGCGCCGGTTTGCAGATCACTCGCCCCCGCTGATAATGTGCCCAGACCTTTTGAAAGATCATTCGCACCTTTTGCGGCTGTATTTGCACCTTGCGCTAATTTAGTCGAACCATCGGACAGTGCAATACTGCTTGACGCGAGTTGCTCAAGATAGCCTTTGAGGTCGTCTGTACCGTCTGCCAATTTCTTTGCACCGTCATGTAATTCTCCTGCGCCGTCTGCTGCTTCGCCAAAACCTTCGCCCATTTCATTGATGGAATCGAAAAGCTTTTCTGCGTACGTCGAAGCTACTTGCTCATTTACTTCCGCTTTGATGCGGTCCATCGCTGTTTCACCGATTTGGGCAGATAAGAAGTTGAAGCCTTCATTCGGTTTATAAAGTAGATTTAATTTCTGCGGTTCTTCTTCTAATAAAGTGGTTGCGTGTTCAGAGAAGTTTTCAGGGATTTCAATCGTAATGTAATAATCCTGTCCTTTTAACCCTTTCTCCGCACGTTCTTTTGTCACGCTTTGAAAGTTGAACTCCTTACTGTCCACTAACTTATCCGTTAGTTCCTTCCCTATTTCGAGCTGTTCTCCATCCATTTCAGCGCCCTCGTCCAAATTGACGACCGCAACCGGCAATTGGTCCATGTGGTCATACGGATCCCAAAATGCCCATAGGAACATCCCAGCATACAATACAGGAATAAATAAGATTGCAATCATCGGCACAATCATTTTGCGTGTGCGCAATAATTGCTTCCATTCAGCAAATGTCATACTTTTCTTCATTAGTTTTCCTCCAATTTCACTGTGGACCAATTGACTATAAAGTTCAAACGGTCATTGCGTTGTAAAAATAAAAGTCTCAAACTAAGAGACTTGAAAAAATCGTATCGCTTAATAACTGTGCGATTTCTTCTTCTGACAGCTGTCGATCATGGGTTTTCGACCAATCCACGACGAGTGCCAGATAGGATTTGAATAACAAGTAAGCGACCAGTTCGCTGTTACACGGCTTGAGCTCTCCTTTTGAAATTCCTCGCTCAATTTTCTGTCGGACGAATTCGATGATTTCTTCCTCTATAGATGCCAGTACTTCGCTGACCATCGGTGTCCGCAATTCTTTTTCTTCTTCAATCAGCTTAACGTACAGCTGATGAGTTTCTCTGAATTTTAGCAGTTGCATGAGCCGCGCATGGGCATTTACTTCAAATGAAGCGCCTGCTATTGTACTTTCTTCGGACACTCGCCGCATTTCTTCAACCATTTGCCTGACGATGGCTTGGAACAGTTCTTCTTTGTTCGAGAAGAATGTATAGATGGTTCCTTTTCCGACATTGGCAATTTTTGCGACTTGGTCCATGGTGGTGGCTTTGTAGCCGAATAGTGAGAATGATTTTTCTGCTGCAAGTAAGATTTCCTGTCTGCGATCCACTTCTTCACCTCGCCTCGCTCATTGACCGTAAAACGTTTATGGTCACTAGGTCATTATATTACACTGAATTGTGGGAAGATGCAAGGGGTTTGAGAATATTTTTCGTAACATTGTTAAATACCTTTTGATTAGATAGTGGATTTAAAAACTAGACTTACTATTCCAACAGCCTGGCGTAGAGCAAAAATGAGAACCGGTGTCAGGGCAGCAACTTGTCCGTTGAGATTATTCCAAAAAGCTGTCATTCGCAATACATTAGTCTTGATCACTTTTATTCAACGTTTCCTTCACCATTAATAGAACTGTTTGATTGGTGCGCACTAAAGATATTTTCTGGTTTTAATTCATCCAAGTAACCCACCAAATCGAGGGTGGCGGAGCTGGTATTGACATGAACTTCTTTAAATATGCCGGCGTCCGTGATCATCGGTATCGTAATTTTTTGTCCTGCTTCTATGTCTTGCGGGATTCCCCAAGATTGCTTAAACGGATTTCCTGCTATACCGTTTTCTAATTTTATATCGAAGCTGATGGATACGACAGCCTGTCGGATATTTCGCTTCGTACCATTGTTTACCTCGATCATATATTCAGTAGTGCCGTCATCTAGTTTCTTTTCCTCTAGCACATTGAGTTCCAATTTTTCCATCCCATCATAGAAATCGTCTGGCAGTGGTGATCCAGAGTCTTGTTCTGATATTGATTGCTGCAACAACGGTATTGTCAGAAACAAAAACAATGCGGCGGCTGCAACGGCTACGGTCCAGGTGAAGTAGCTTCTTTTTCTGGTTTTGTCGGACGGACGCCTAATCTCCCTTTGCACTTGTTCTTTTCCTTGATCCGTCAATGAAATCCCTTGTACTCTTTGCTTCATTTCTCTTGAGATTTTACGGTCGAATTCATCCAATCCAATCACTCCTTTCGAGTTTGTCTTTCAAGGCTTTTTTTCCTCTTAGCAATCGTGATTTTACGGTGTTGTGGTTGATCTGCAGTACTTCACTAATTTCCTTCATCGTCAATTCTTCGTAATAAAATAGAATGAGGACTTCTTTGTATTTAGCTGGCAGTTTCGCAAGTTGCTGACTCATTTCATAGGACGATTCCTGTTCTATGTATAGGTTTTCCGTTAGGTTTTGATCATGGACTTCATCCAGTTCTTGCCGGTAGAAGATATTACGGAAGCTCCAGCGTTTGGTGAAGTCTTTGCATTGGTTGATGGTCATTCGGATGAGCCATGTTTTATAAGTACAGTCATGACGGAATTGATCGAGCTGATGATAGCTTTTGATCAAAACTTCTTGGACAACGTCTTCACTTTCCGCCAAGTCGTTCAAGTACAGGTAGGCTATGCGTTTCAGATCATCGCCGTAATCACGGATGAATGAGTCCAGCAACGCTCTTTTGTCGAGTTCTCCGTCATCATTAATCATGTATTTTGTCCCCCTTCATTCATTAGACGATTGTCGGGATTGGTTTGACCCATCTTTGTTTACAATTAAAAAAGAAGAGCAGTAAACGGTTTTATTAAAAGTCAAGAGTTAACATGTTTCTCTTGATACATCAGCATCCTTCATATAATATATAACATTATATAAGCTAGATTAATCGAACAACAGGAGATCGTCATTGACGATCTCTTTTATGTCGTATCGGACCATAACGTGTAGTAGAAACATTTAGCACGTAGCACTTTTTTGATGCCTAATAAACGGGTAAATATGGTACTATGATATTGATAGCTCTTCAACAAACGAGCCAGATTATTGATGCGAAATGTTCCTGATTCAAATGAAATATGGTCTCACAATTTCGTTAAAGGTCAAGCAGTTTTGGGTTTCTAAAACTGAAGGGTTATGTCGAGGAATCGAATGAAGAAGTAAAGATCTCCTTGAAAAAGTTTGATTATTTTCATCCTAAAATTTTCTGCAATCGTTCCTCGATTTCGGAAAGATCTCATCTTTTAGTTGAAGCAATTCCAATATAGCACATTACAAATTCACTTCTTATGCAGCTCTGTCCGCTTTATTTGAGAGACTGGACAGCCCCTCGGTTTATAATTGATATGTATAAACTATTGATGCCGGTTTATTCCCCCCTACTATATTTAAATAAAGTTCCCAGCTTTTGATAATTAGCTGGGGAATCCGTCGGGTAAGTTATGGCCGAAAAAAAGCACTACAAACCAAAAGATAGTGTTAAAATTCACTTTGTGCGTTTACTCTTCTTAAGACAAATTGTAAAAGCCGATAATGGGATCAACTCTATCAGATCACTGGACATGCTTATAGTGTTTTCAAACTTTTATTGACTAAATGTTTTTATTCCTTACCGTTTAATTTACATCTTTTATGGTTAATTCCTGTTCTGGTGTAAAACTAACGTAACAATTATAAGTTTTTTCACCATTGATGACGCTAATATACCCTACCTCAGCTAAAGAATAATCGATGGATTTACTATTCAATTGCTTCTGTATTTTCTTGCTCTGTTGTAGCATTTGTTCTTTCGTCAAATCGCCTTTTTCAATTTCCAACATGATAAGAATCGGCTTGGGTGTTTTCAACTTCGGCGTCCATTCCATAACAGCTTTGTCGTATACTTCTACATCCGTGTCTACCGAATCGATTTGCGGAACTTTTTTCCGGAGGAGCGTTAGAAGATACTTCTCTGCCTCTGCGCTTAGCTTTTCGGATGCCTCTTTGTCTATGTTGGATTCATGGATCGTATCACTAAAAACTTCATACGGTTCGAAAGCAGAGACATAGAACGTATAAGTGGTTTCAACTCCTGCTGTTTCCTTTTCCACTACTTTAAAACGATAAGTACCATCAGTCCATCCATACCCTACGGACCGCTTGATTTCGTAGTCCAAGTCCGGATAAGTTTGTTCTAAAAACTTTTCCAGACTCTCCTTTGCCTTGTGTTTGTCAATTGTATTTCCGCTGAATTGCATGTAAGCGAACACTATGACCGCAATTAATGTAATTGCAATTACACTGTATATTATTTTCTTTTTCATAATTAAATTTCCTCTCTTGTTTTAAGAATGCTAAAGCCGATAATGATTCCGATAAAAGTAAATAGCAGGTGGACAATTAAGCTGGTCAGTGCTATTTGAAGAGCTTCCGAAAAACTTTCAGCATAAAATTCGCCGAACCAATCCGTCATATATAACAAGCAATTCCATATGAAATTCGGTACCCCCGCAAGCAGGACCGTAATGAGGACCGATCGGTAAAACAGAAACGATACCGCACCCAAAGTGGTATAGGTTAGGATAAAGCCACTATTATTCATAATGGCCGTGCTCATCGCCAATATAAAGGCAATTGCTACAAAGAAAATCTGTATTGTCGTCAATTTCACGGTTATATTCCGAATCATTTTTTTAGAAGCACCGCCGGGATTTACTTCCGCAGGCAGGGGAATTTGTGATTGCTCTGCGATATGGCGGCATTCTTGGCAACTTTTCAAATGCTCCTCGATAAATTGTTTTGTCTCCGCTTGCAATAATTCTTCTTCGTGTAACGGCAAAAGGTCTTGCACAATTGTACATTCTTTGTTCATAAAGTCACCTCCATTAATTTTTGGATCTTTAATTTCAACCGATGAAAAGTCACACGTGTATAGTTCTCTGATTTGCCGACCAAGACGCTAATTTCTGCAAAACTCAGTTCTCCGTAAATGCGCAGCAATATGATTTCCCTTGAGGCGTCATCCAGTTTCGAGATATGATGTAAGAGTATTTTTGTGTCTTCATTAATTTCTGCCAACTCTTCCAGTGAATGAACTTCAATCTCTGGAAGAGTTGCAAGTTTTTGCATTAAGCTTTGCTGATACTTGTTTTTTCGGTAATACTTTTTTAATAAATTAATCGCAATCGAGAACACCCAAGTCGACAAGGTGGAATGTCCATTATAAGAGACAATATTTTTACATGATTCATAAAAGGTATCGTGGCAAAGATCTTCAGCAGTCATCCGATTTCCTGTTTTGGAATAAAAAAACGCATAGATTTTCGGATGGATCTCTTCATATTCTTCCTCTAGCTTATTCATAACTGCCCTCACTTTCTTGTTGTTCATAGTATTAATACCTCAACCAACTATTTCGTTACAAATTTTTTTAAATTTATCTTTTATCTATCATTCCATAGACTTCTCTTAACTGGCGTTTTAAAGGTTTGGGGACACAGAAAACCCATCACAAACAATCAGGCGCAATTCTTGAAGAAGGATTTGCGCCCTTTCAACAATTGGGCCATTTTGTGATCTGGGTTAAATTATTGTAGGGTGGTTATTCACAAAGGTAGGGGACGATTTCTTTTATAAGAAGTCGGCTTTTTTAATTTCACGCAATATTTATCTTGCATTTCAGCAAAAATTAATGTAAGGTAAACTTAACAGAATGTTAGATATATATTTCATTATGTAGGTGAGCATATGGTAAGTAAAATGAAATTGGCAAGAGTAGAAACAGGTTTAACCCAGGCGCAACTTGCGAAACAAGTAAATGCAACAAGGCAAACAATTGGATTGATTGAAAAAGGAGAGTACAATCCCAGTTTGAACTTGTGTATCGCAATTTCCAAAGCATTAAATAAAACATTAGATGATTTATTTTGGGAAGGTGATTAAGTGATACTTTCATTTTTAAATGTATTTTTACCAGAAGATGAATACAAACGATTAAGGGTTTTATATTTTATGGCCGAAGCAGCATTCCTAATGGGTGGGCTATTGATGTTGGGATCTGCTTTAAACAATTACTGGTTAAAGTGGAATTTGGACTCAACAGAAGTAACTTTTATTCTTATGATGTTTCCAATGCTTATGGTAGGATATACGTATTTTCGTTATATATTTTCAGGAATAGAACATACAGAAGTATCGAACAAGCGAGGCTATAAGGAGGAACGTCGTGTTGCTGGCAAGCGTGCTTTGTTAGTCGGTGTTCTATTTTTCATTATTTTCGTAATCGTTAAAGGGATTCCAACTAACTACTATGAAAGAATAGACATGATTGCTCTTCCAATAGTTTTCACTCTTTTATATTTCCTTTTCGATTTGGTTTCTTTAAAGCGTTCTGCTAAGAAAAATAATGAATTAGAGGATTAAGCAATCGGGCGCGATTGTAGAACAAGATAGTTAAAATAGCCTTGTTAAATAATTTAACGAGGCTATTTTTCAACTCATTACTCATCTACTTGAACTGATCAAATTGATTAGTTACCCATCGCTCTTGGTTTTCTATAACGGATTTTTCAACTGCAATTAACCTATTCACCAATTCCTCTTTCTAATATGCACTTTAAATAAGATGTTGCAAAACTCTTATCAACTCGCCCTAAACAATCTTGGTCATAATCTGTCAAAGGCAGAAAGGGCTGGTCATCTTTAAATACTAATAGCGGATATTTACTTTCAACATGTTTCGGACAATACTCATACCAATACAATTATTAACCCCTACAATATAGAACGTTGGTTCTAATCTAATGCTTTTCTTCGTAAGTGTAAAATGTTTAACCTTTTAATAAAACTATACGGAAATGTTAGCCAAAATAAAAATGCGTATTACTAAAATTTACTTTTAGTAATACGCATTTTTATAATGTGTGTAACATTATAAACAAGCCATGATGAGATAAGTCACCATATACCATTACTTATCTTTAATATTACAGAGTACCCTTCCATTCTTCCTTCCCCCGCCGTACAAAAAATACTTCCTGAAACCATGACAACGCCTGCTTGTTTTTTTGCTTCAAAAAGAATTGTTTGTCGCTTATCGCCAATGGATAATTTACCCAGAAAAACATGCCGCCAGCAGTCGGCGTAGTTTCTTAGCCAAATTTCACGAGGCCTCCATTAAAGTAGGATTTTTTTGGAAAGCACAGCGCATAGATAATTGATGCATTCTTCTCCGTAATCGAGTGCAATGACCGGCGCTTCTTGAACCAGGCGAATATTTCGCGCCGTGCCTGCACATCAAACAAACACGAATATTAATACTTTTATGGTTGTTTAAACTATCATGAAGTTTGAACAAACATAATAGTTACCTGCAACTGATTAACTGAAATAACAATCCGTTTAATTGAGAATCATTATCACTTATGGTATATTGGATGTTAACAACATATATAATTGAATAAGGAGACTATCTAATGCAAATATACTGGACTAAAATAAACCGGATCATTGAAGAAACGCCTGAGGTTAAAACGTACTTGCTCGACTGCCCGGAAGGCTTTACATGGGAAGAAGGTTCCCACACCCACTTCGCATTGGAAGGTTTTAATGCCGGAGATAAACCAAACCGCAGCCTGATTCGACACATGTCAATCTCTACTTTACCGAACGAAAATTCAATCGGTATCACCACACGCATCAGAGAAAAGTGCTCTGAGTTTAAAATGACTTTAAGAAATCTTGGAGTCGGTGATGAGGTTGCAATATTTAAAACACATTCGAATGTACCGCTTAAAAGAGAAGACAAAAATGTTTACCTGCTGTCATCAGGTGTTGGACTGGCAACTTTCAGACCGCTTGTACTTGAGTATTTCAATAGTGCTCAACACGTCAATCTAATGCATTCCTTGAACATCGATTCATCAAAAGATTTCTTATTCACTACTATTTTTGAATCTGCACCTGACAAGAAGTTCACATCACAGTTCGTCGATAATCGTAAAGACTACTATGAAGAAGTGAAAAATCTTGCCGCCGACAAGGATGGACTCTTCTATGTAGTCGGCAGCGATGAATTCCTCTTGCAGAACATCGAAGTACTGCGTGAACAAGGCATCAAGCCGGAACAGATTATGCTCGACAAGCGTGAACAACAACTGCCCGATTTTTTATCATTTGATTTGCCAATTAAAGCGAGATAAACATATTCTCGGTAAGTACTAAATAGATGTACCATTAACGGGCAACACTTTTGATAAAGGATTTTAGGAAAGGTTGCTGCTTCTCTTAGGCAGAAGCATTATCGGTTGACACTGGATTTCAGGACACGTATCTGCTGGTGAATAAATTAAAGTTTGAAAACGCCTTTCCTAGTCGGATTGGCGTTTTTCGTTTATGAATAATGTCTTCTATAAATAAATCCTCATAGTTATGCCTAGAGATAACTAAGGCTAGTTCTCCGTTTGTAACGTGGTATTTAATCTACTTTTACGCTTTCAACAGTCACCATTTTCGCGAGCTGTTCAATTGCCTGCTCAATCAATTCCACTTTCTGCACTAGCGCAATTCGTACATAGCCTTCCCCCGCCGTGCCAAAAATACTTCCTGGCACCATGACGACTCCTGCTTGTTTGATGGCTTCGAAAACGAATTGCTTATCATCCATTTCAAACGGGTATTTCGCCCAGACGAACATACCGCCGGCAGATGGAGTAGTTTCCCAGCCGAGTTTCGCAAGGCCTTCCATTAAGGTGTGATGGCGTTTGGAGAATTCCGCGCGCAAACGATCGGTGATTTCTTCGCCGTGGTCGAGTGCGACGGCCGCGGCTTCTTGGATCGGTCCAAACGTACCATAGTCGAGATTCGACTTCAGTTCTCGTAGGACTTTAATCATCTCTGCATTCCCGATGAAATATGCAATCCGTGCACCTGCCAGACTGAAGCTTTTCGATAGAGAGTTGATTTCCATTCCTACTTCTTTTGCGCCTGGTGTAGTCAGGAAGCTTGCAGGCCGTTCACCCGTGAAATAGTATTCCGAATACGCTGCATCATGCAAGACGATAATTTCATGTTTCTTCGCGAACGCTACGACTTCTTTGAAGAACTCTTCACTCGGCATTGCGGGTACCGGATTACCTGGTAAGTTCAGGATGAGGAGTTTTGCTTTTTTCGCGACTTCTTCCGGGATTTCATTCAAATCAGGCAAGAAGTCGTTTTCTGCTAGTAACGGCATGTAATAGGGCACGGCCCCCGCTAATTTGATGCCTGCGTCATAGGCAACGTACGCAGGGTTCGTTGTCAAGACATAGTCCCCTTCATCACAAAATGCAAGCGGCAGATGAACGAGACCTTCCTGTGAGCCCATTGTCTGCAGTATTTCTGTTTCAGGATCGATAAGGACTCCCGTTCTTCGTTTATAGTAATTTGCGACAGCTTCATGGAATCTCTTTGTTCCTCCAAGTGTATAGCCGTACGACGATACCAAGGCGCTCTGCTCGGACAGCGCTCGGCGTACGCGCTCGTCCGGTGGAAGGTCAGGACTGCCTAGGCTCAGATCGATGACATTCTCTCCCGTCGCTTTCTTCGCTGCCGCCGCTGCCTTCAGTTCACCGAAAATCGTAGGCGGGAAAATCGACATTTTTTTGGAAGTTTTAAAATTCATAAAGACGCACTCCTTAGCTGTTATAGAATAGTTGATTTCCTCATTGTACCATGCAGAGTTGTTGCTTGGAAAAATTTTATTGCCAGTACGGCATGTTTGTCCGATTACAATTCGGGAATACTACTGGTAGTGAAATTCTATTGAGGAGGATGCAATATGGCGAAAGATAAATACGAAAAAATAGACGAACAAGTACCTGGACAGACCCAATCCGAGCAGCCTGGTGTAGAAGAAGAGATGCACCCTGCTCCGATTTATGATGATCCGAACTTCAAAGGTGCCGATAAATTGAAAGGAAAAACGGCCCTGGTCACTGGCGGGGATAGCGGGATCGGACGTGCCGTGGCAGTTGCATTCGCAAAAGAAGGTGCGGACGTGGCAATTGCCTACTTAGCCGATCAGGAAGATGAGGATGCGGATAAAACCGTCGAATTGATTGAGCACTATGGAGGTAAGGCGAAGAAATATCAGATTGACATAAGCAAAGAAGAGAATTGCCAGCAGCTGATTCAGCAAGTTATCAAGGACTTCGGCAAATTGAATGTCTTGGTCAACAATGCAGGAAAACAGTTTCCTCAAAACTCCATTGAAGACATTTCGAGTGATCAGCTGAAAGAGACATTCGAAACGAATTTCTTCGGTCTGTTTTATCTATCAAAAATCGCGGTCGGGCATATGGAGAAAGGCGATTGCATCATCAATACATCTTCAATCACAGCTTATAATGGATCGCCTGGTTTGATCGATTACTCCGCAACAAAAGGTGCCATTACAAGCTTTACGCGTTCATTGGCACTCAGCTTGTCAGAGCAAGGTATTCGAGTCAACGCCGTGGCACCCGGGCCGATTTGGACGCCGCTCATCCCGGCGACGTTCGATGCGAAGAAAGTGGCGGAACACGGAGCGGACACGCCTATGAAACGACGCGGTCAGCCCGCTGAAAATGCGCCCGCCTATGTATTTTTGGCATCGCAGGATTCCAGCTATATGACCGGCCAGACGATTCATGTTGATGGTGGAGATTTTGTTGGTTCTTAATGGCTTTTGGTGCAGTTCATTCAAGGTATCTGGAAATGAAATAGTACTTTATGAGCTCATTTGAGGCTGTTATGAGCGAGCGGAGTATCTGTATGATCGAGATCCATGCTAGTATGATCGCACTGAAGTAGAATATGAGCGCATCTAGTGGTTTTATGAGCGCGGACTGCACAAATATAGTAATAGCATGAACAGGGACTGCCCGGAAAGTCTTTTCCCCATGACTTTCCGGGCAGCCTTTTTGCTATTATCCCTCAAATGGCCACTTTGGCAACATGCGATTTAATTTTTTATCGCTGCGTTCGCCAAGGACATATTCCGCCTGCATGATTGTATGAATTTCCCGAGTGCCTTCATAAATAACCGGCGCTTTCGAATTCCGCAAATAGCGAGCGACCGGATATTCATCCGAATAGCCATACGCACCGTGGATTTGGACTGCGTCATCTGCGGCTTGATTGGCAAAATCACATGCTTGCCATTTTGCGAGGGATGTTTCGCGCGTGTTTCGGATTCCTTTGTTCTTCAATTCGCCTGCACGATAGACGAGAAGACGGCTCATTTGGTAGCCGGCCTCCATCTTCGCAAGCATCTGCTGGACGAGTTGATGATCACCGATTTTCTTGCCGAATGTTACGCGGGTCTTCGAGTACTTGATGCTTGCTTCGAGACAAGCACTCAATAAGCCGACAGCCCCTGCTGCTACAGTGAATCGGCCATTATCAAGAGCGGCCATCGCAATCTTGAAACCTTCTCCTTCTTCACCTACCAAATTCATTGCAGGAATTCGAACATCTTCAAAAAATAGTTCGCCCGTATTTCCTGCACGGATTCCGTATTTCCCTTTAATTGCTTTCGATGAAAATCCCGGCATTGTCCGCTCGACAATGAAAGCGCTGATGCCATGGTGTTTTTTAGACTTATCAGTATAGGCAAAAACGAGGAAATGGTCTGCCGAATCACAGAGCGAAATCCACGTTTTCTGTCCATTCAATACATAGTCGTCTCCATCACGAACCGCAGTTGTCTGAATCGCCGCCACATCTGATCCAGCACCTGGTTCCGTTAATCCGAACGCGCCGATTTTCTCACCTTCCGCCTGTGGAACTAAATATTTTTGTTTCTGTTCTTCCGTTCCCCATTGCATAAGTGTCATAGAATTTAAACCGATATGCACGGAAACAGCTGTACGAAAAGCCGTATCACCGCGTTCCAGTTCCTCACATAAAATCGCCAAGGAATTATAGTCCATCCCGCTGCCGCCATATTTTTCGGGAACACAAACACCCATAAATCCTAGGTCGGCAAGACGTTTCCAAATCGTCGGATCAAACCCACCCTGTGCATCCCATTTTGCGATATTCGGCATAATTTCAGCATCCACGAACTGCCTCGCTGTCTGCCTTAGCATTTTCTGTTCATCTGTAAATGTAAAGTCCATCTTCATGTCCTCCTTTACAATGAATCTAGTTTTCCTCGATGACTACTCCGCGCTTTTTCATTTCTTCAATGTATAATGCTCCCGGCACAATCTGCTCTGGCGGAAGGGCACCCCTTTTCGTGATGATGCCGTTTCCGATCATCTGCGCCACTACGGAAATTGTGTTGGCAGTCGCACGAGCCATTGCGGTTTCATTTGTTGATGAATCTTTTTCTGTGATCATATTGAACGTAATTGTTTTTGGTTGGCCATCCTTCGTTCCGCTCACGTGCACACGCAACAGTACGGCGTCCGACTTATCTCCAAGACGCAATTGCGGGGTCAGATGCGCCATCATGACATCACGCACACGCAGCGGTCTGCCGTCCACTTGGATCGTGGATTCTCTTGATAGTAATCCAAGATCCACGAGCAACCTGGCCTTTTCCGCATGTCCCGGATAGCGGATTGTCTTGTATTCGAGCGTCTGCACGGCAGGAAATGACTCTAGTAAAGTGGATGTACCGCCAGACGTATGGAACGCTTCCATCATGCCATAGCGATCGAATTCCAGTGCTTCCACTTCTGATAAAGAAGGTAATTCCTTAATACTGCCTTGCCGGATGACACGGGACGGATCGGTATAATGGTCGAATAACCCTTCCAATGAAAATACGACATTGTAATCCAGCGGCGGTTTCGGATTCACAGGCACACCGCCTACATAAAGTTTAATCGTTTCCGTTTCATCAAGTTTCGAAGCGCCGTATCCTGTTAATATATTAATCATTCCCGGCGCCACGCCAAGATCTGGAATGAGCGTCACGCCTTTAGCGGCCGCTTGCTCATGAAGGGCCAGCACCTTCTCCGTCGCACCGCCGATATGTCCGCCAAGATCGACGACATGCACGTCACGTTCCACTGCACAGCGGGCCACTTTTTCATTGAATGTGTAAAATAATGCATTGACCACAATGTCTCCGAGCCCGATGACATCGCTCAGCTGAACATCATTACGTGCATCAAGTAATAAAATATCGAGTTTGTCGGACATCAGTTGCTCCGCAAAGTCCTCTGCCTGCCGAATTGCCCGGTCCGCCAAATAGACTTTCTTCACTTCGTCCTGCTTTACTAAATCTCGTACGACTTCTTTACCCATCAATCCTGCACCTAATACGACAACTTTCATCTGCTCATCCCTTCTCTCTGTAGTTCATTCCGTGTCGATTTGAGCACGCTGCAGCTTGCCGCTGTAGTCGATGTAAATACTCTTCCACTCCGTAAAGACGTCAAGCGCCGCTACGCCTGAATCACGATGGCCGTTTCCTGTCCCTTTCGTCCCGCCGAACGGCAAATGAATCTCCGCGCCTGTCGTTCCTGCGTTAATGTAAACAATTCCCGTATCTAGATCTCGTTGTGCTTGAAACACTTTATTGACGTCCTGAGAGAAAATTGAGCTTGATAATCCGTACGCAACGCTATTATTCACTTCAATTGCTTCATCCAAGCTACTGACTGCGATAAGAGAAACGACCGGACCGAAAATCTCTTCTTGTGCCAAAAGGCTATCCCACGCAACATCTGAAAATAACGTCGGTTCGAAATAATGTCCTTTGGCATATTCGCCTTCATTTAAAACTTTTCCGCCCGCCACTAATTTTGCACCTTCCTGCTTGCCGATTTCGATGTAACTCTCGATTTTCTCCAGCGCTTTCACATTGATGACTGGGCCGACCTTCACCGATTCATCCAGTCCATCTCCCATTGTCAACCCCTGCATGCTTTCAGCGAGGCGTTGCTGCAGTTCTTCTTTGACGTCTTCATGTACGATGACACGGCTGCATGCAGTACAGCGCTGGCCTGCTGTTCCGAATGCACTCCATAAAATCCCTTCGACAGCCAGATCCAGATCCGCATCATCCATGACAATGACCGCATTCTTGCCGCCCATTTCCAATGAAACCTTCTTCAGATGGCGACCGCCGAGTTCCGCGACATGACGACCGGTTTCCGTTGAACCCGTGAAGGAAATAACCCGCACATCAGGATGTTCGATCATCGCCGTTCCGACATCAGCTCCGGATCCGAAAACGATATTCGCTACACCATGCGGCAAACCGACTTCTTGAAAAATCAATGCCATCTCATATGCCATCAAAGGCGTCTCGGTTGCAGGCTTCCAAATGAATGCATTGCCGGCGACGATTGCCGGAAAGGACTTCCATGTGGCGATGGCGATCGGGAAATTCCAAGGCGTGATTAATCCGACTACACCGATCGGTGCGCGGACGCTCATGGCGAATTTATCCTGCAGTTCGGACGGGACTGTTTCCCCGAAGAGTCTGCGTCCCTCGCCTGCCATATAATAGGCCATGTCGATTCCTTCTTGGACTTCGCCACGCGCTTCCTCGATCACTTTGCCCATTTCTTTTGTCAGCACTTGTGCGAGATGTTCTTTTTTCTCTTTCATGATTCGACCGATTTCATAGAGGTAGTCTGCACGTTTCGGTGCCGGGACGAGCGCCCATTTCTTTTGTGCTTCCTTAGCAGCCGCTACGGCTTTTTCCACGTCTCGCGCTGAGGATAACGGGACTTGTGCGAGTTCTTCTCCGTTTGCTGGGTTCAGTACAGCGGTGTAGTTAGCGGCTTCCTTTTGCCACACACCGTCCACATAGTTTGTCAGTTTCATTCGTCTTGCTCCTTTCTAATTTGCGTGATTTTCGTTATTGTCCTTATATGAATTGTTCGACAATATACTATCCTATTCCTTTAATGTGTAGGGTATTCCGAGCTTTTGTCCTCTTAATAATCTGGGGTGGCATGTTGTTTTCTGTTCCGAATCCTTGCTTGGGATAGCTTGGGTGTAGTCATTGAACTCACTTCGGCGCTGGCGGCTTCGTTTAGTGAGCGCGGCCAATAGGCTATCTTTCTTTGCAAAAGCTAGTTTGGATTACTATATAAGATAGTAGCTTGGGCATCGAATCAAGAAATAGAGTGACGTCACTGAACTCACTTCGGCGCTGGCGGATGGCTCCCGCAATGAGCCAGTCAGGAAGATCACCTGTCTGTCTCATTGCTCCGCCTACCGCTTGTAAGGCGCCTTCGTTTAGCGAGTGGAAGCAAAGGAGCTCATTCCCTACGCAAGCTAGCTTTGACAGAAAATGCATACTAGATATTTCTACTTTAAACACCACATCGATTACGTTGACCACACCAGCGTAGCCGCAACTGCGGGGTCGGCCGATGCCATGAGCCAGTCAGGAAGATCGCCTGTCTGTCTCATCGCTCCGCCTACCGCTTGTAAGGCGACTTCGTTTAGCGAGTGGAAGCAAAGGAGCTCATTCCCTACGCAAGCTA
>NZ_JACLBZ010000050.1 GCF_019748715.1 Sporosarcina aquimarina
TCCCAGCTGAGCTAATCCTCCTGGGTAAAATTGCGATAATCTTCGCATTGCTATGTCTGCTAAATTCCTTCATTTTCTATGACCACTTTATTATGTATGAAATACTAAATTGTAGATTGCAAATCAAAAGAAAGTGATTGCCTGGCGACGTCTTACTCTCACAGGGGGAAGCCCCCTACTACCATCAGCGCTGAAGAGCTTAACTTCCGTGTTCGGTATGGGAACGGGTGTGACCTCTTCGCTATCGTCACCAGACTTGTCCTTTCGTCGGACATTTACTATTATAACACTTATTTCAAATAAAGCAAGTGTTATTTTAGTTTTTTAGTGAATTTTTGTTCACTCAAAACTG
>NZ_JACLBZ010000051.1 GCF_019748715.1 Sporosarcina aquimarina
GTTTGCAGTCTTATCAGATGGCACAGTGTATAGCAATCCCAAGTACTTTCGTTCATTAGAGAAGAAGTTGGCGAAAGCGCAACGGATTCTCTCAAGACGGAGAGAACTAGCTATCAAAAGAAAATGTAAGCTAAGTGAAGCGAGAAATTATCAAAAACAACGTATCAAAGTTGCGCGTATCCAAGAAAGCATTGCGAATAAGCGAAAGGATTACTTGCATAAAATCTCAACCGACATCATCAAAAACCACGATGTAATCGGCATAGAAGACTTACAAGTATCCAATATGCTTAAAAACAACAAGTTGGCCAAGGCGATTAGTGAAGTAAGTTGGTCAGAATTCAGAACAATGCTTAAATATAAAGCGAAATGGTACGGCAAACAGGTTGTTTCTGTAGGTAAAACATTCCCTTCAAGCCAACTTTGCTCATCTTGTGGCTATAGAAACAAAGATGTTAAGAATCTTGCCTTGCGTGAATGGAACTGTCCAGGATGCGGAGTCCATCACGACCGAGATCTTAACGCAAGTATAAATCTTGAAAAGGAAGCGAATAGACTTCTAACCGCAGGGGCTGCGGGGATAGCCTAATCACTAACTGGCGGTTACGCCGGTGATCTTAGGAATCTCCCACTTCTAAACGTAGTAAAAGTGGGAGTAGTTCAATCTTCTTGATTCAGTGTCAACCGGATATGCTTTTCACCGAGCAGAATAACGGTACAGTTCCAACGCGGGTGAAAAACTAAACGATCTTGCTCATCCAACTCCATCGTCATATGAATTTCATCATCTTCTTTCGTTAAAATCGCAACCCGGCGATTCTCCATATCCATATAAGGTTTCATCTTTGGATTCATTTCGATCTCCCACTCAAAAAACTTCACGGCATTCCCTCCTAATGGTTCGCTTTTTTCTTACTACGACGTATCATAAACTGCTCAATTAAAATAGCTAAGATCGTACCTGTAATCAACCCGTTAGAAAGAGTAGAGGCGATTATGGCCGGAAGTTCTGATAAGCTTTCAGCCGGCACGAACATGGTCCCGACACCGACCATCAGACCGAACGCCACGGCCTGCCGTGCACGCTCTTTTTCTGGATCTGCATCCAGTTCATTGAATGCCATCGAGACCATTTTGGTAAAAATTGCAAACGTCACGGCATAGGCAACAGGAGCAGGCAAAGCGGCGAAAAAGGCCATGACACTAGGAAATAACGTCATGAGGACAAGAAGCCCGCTCCCAATAATGAACGGCTTGATTGAATGCATACGTGTCGTACCTACAAACCCTGCTGATCCAGATATCGGCACGGAACCAATAGCGGAAAACAAACCAGCGATCAGATGGATGAACCCTGAAGCGAAAGCTCCTTGGCGCAGCCGATCAGGCGGTTTGATATTGAACGAATGCGTCAATAAATGCTCCATAACGCGGATCGACGCCAGCATATTTGCAACTAGCAGGAATGTGATAAAAATGGCTGTAACGAGTACACCGCCATCCCATACAGGCTTCCCATAAACAAATAGTTGCGGTAATTGAATAAATTGATCCGAAACTTTCGCAACAGTAGGTGTCTTCCCAAGCAACAGAAAAAGTCCCCACCCGAATAGAATGGAAATCAACACTGCATACTTCGAAACAGTTGGTCGTTTATTGGCCATCGCAATGAACGTAATCAATAAAACGACGAAACTTCCGCCTAAAATTATGGGATCTAAATGATCTCCCGCTTCCTCCACGCCCATCATGCCTTTAATAAATGTTCCACTTAACTGTAAAATCAGCAACAATAAATAAGTAAATGTAATCGCAGGAGTAAAGAGTGCCTTCATTTTCGTGATGACTCCGGTAGCTGCCAAAATTATAAATAAAACACCACTATAGAGCATGCCGCTTTGCAATGCTTGCAGTGCATCTGTTGAAGTGGAATAAAAGATGCCAACCATACCGGCATACACTACATAAATTCCCCACCATAATCCGGCAGGTCCTTCGTTAATTGGCATACGGTGACCGAAAAATGCCTGAATGAGACAGGCGATGCCGAGTACGAAAATGGTTCGCTGCATGAATAGTGAGGTTGCTACCGCATCCATGCCGAATACGTGTGCAATTGCTATAGGCGCTGCAATAGAGGATGCGATAAGAAAGACTGTCCATTGGATGCCGCCTGCTAGATGTTTCATTTGATAATTCCCCCGATGTAACCGTGCAAATTTTGATGTATTTCAGTATACCACGCAAGCAGCCATTATGTTTTAGTTTTACAACAGTCAGACACAAACAGACAGCCATTTTCGGCTGTCCGTCTGTGTCTGCTGTTTTATTCAGCCTTCAATGTCAACACGCGTCCATTTGACACTTCTCCTGTCAAAATCGTCTCATGGAAATCACCTAACGCCCAATCCTCTGCCTGATCATGAAACCACTTGGACTTCATGTGCCCGCTTTGTCCCGGTCCGACAATATGATACGTCTTCGACAGATCATTCAAGTCCGCTACAAATCGCCAAGACGCCCCATGGTTCACTGATCCATCATCTTTAAAAGCAGCCGCCTGCACCGTTATATTCGATCCGCCAATCGGTTGCTTTTTGGGATTTAACAGCTTCTCGAATATCGGCGATGCACTAGCCAACGAATGAGGAAAATTTAATTGATGAAAATCACCCCACTGCCATTTTTCCGGCTTATTACCGAAATCTGCTTCAATTTCTTTGATCGCATTCATGAAGGAGGAATACACCCATTGATCAACGCCTTTTTGCTCATTCAGCCAGACGCTTGCTTCGCCATTGTAACCCTTGCGTAAAAGTTCATCTGTAATCTGCCCTTTACCTGGCATCAATGCGAAGACATCTTCCGGCATGTCATCCTGGAACATCTCAAACTGCAACTGTCTCATCCATTTATGGAAAATAAGAGGTGCACTGCTTTCTTTCGAATCGACTTGATCCCAATCTTTCAGTAATTTTATACTCTCTTGATAGTTTCCGTCTTGGTCTTTCTTTTCAACTGATCCAATCATCGAGTCCAAAAACTCTGCTGCGTAAAGATTCTTTTGGTCCATCTGCAGCTTCATCATATCTTCTGCCGTGAATTCATCATCTTCTCTCAGCACTTCTGCAATCCGTTCATATCTGTAAGGCTGCGCCCAAAATTTCGTTATATGATAAGGATACGAATCATCAACTACTTCATTATTTGCCGTTGCGATGAATCCCTCATCTGGATTCACTACGCGCGGAAGTTCGTCATATGGAATATACCCTTCCCAACCATATTCGGAAGAAGCGCCAGGCACAGCTAATTGCGCATCACCTTGTTTACGTATAGGGATTCGACCGTTCGCTTTGTATGCAATTGTTCCATCTTTTGCGGCGAAAACAAAGTTCTGTGCAGGTGCATGAAAGTTCTCTAAGGCTTTCTCAAAGCTCTCCCAATCGGCCGCTTTATTCATCTTCATAATGGCTTCCAATTCCGTTGTCGGCTCAAGTGCCGTCCATTGCATCGAAAACAAAGCTTCCGGATCTTCCTCTTTGTAAATTACATCTGAAATGATCGGACCATGTCTGGTCACCACGACTTCAAATGGAATGTCTTTGCCGTCTTTAACCCGAATTGTTTCGTCACGGACTTCAGCTTGCTCCCATTTGTCGTCGTAGCGAAACTTTCCTTTTTCACTTGGATGCGGGATCTCAATATAAAGATCTTGTACATCAGGACCGACATTTGTGACGCCCCATGCAATCTCTTCATTGTGGCCTAGTATAATTCCCGGTATTCCCGCAAAAATTACACCGCCTACATTTTGATCGGGTGATTGCAAATGCATCTGATACCAGATGGAAGGCGTACTCAACCCGAGATGCGGGTCATCCGCCAGGAGTGGCATGCCAGAAGCAGTCTTTTCTCCTGAGACAACCCAGTTATTGCTGCCATTGAATTCAGGAGGTGATAATTCCGGGAGAAATCTTCCCGCTACTTCCACTTGGTTCTCTTTATTTGCTGCCATGATTGACTCTGCGTTTTCAGGATACGTAATGAATAACTCTTTTGCTTTCTCCTCAGAAAAGGCATTCAGAGCCCAATGTCGAAATGCTTGCGGCTGCCATTTACCGCCCAAGTCATAGGCCATATATTTGCCAATCGTTAATGAATCTTCCGGAGTCCAGGTTTCTGGTTCGTACCCAAGAAGTTTAAATTCATAGGATAGCTTGTGCGTGTCTTTCGCTTCGTTAATAAATGCATTGACACCTTCTGCATACCAGTTCAACACCTCTTTTGCTTGATCACTATAGCCATCATATGAAGCTTCTGCGGCTGCCCGCAAACTAAATGTGCGGAAGAGCTTATCATTAGCAACAGCTGCCTCCCCTATCACTTCTGCTAACCGGCCACTCGCTTGTCGACGGGCTAAATCCATTTGAAATAAGCGGTCTTGCGCTTGCACGTATCCTTGCGCACGGTAAAGATCCTCATCAGACTGTGCTTTAATATGTGGTACACCATCCTTATCTCGTGTGATCACTACATCTTGATCCACAAATGTCACCTGATGCTCACCGGCGATTAAAGGTTTCGACTTCGATATGTAAGCGTTTGCAAATATAGCAAAAATAACAGCTATTAACGCCAACAAACTGATACTCCATAATGTGATCTTTCTTCCGCGCCCCATTTTCCATCCCCCTTTTAACTATCATACTATGATAGTATTCTAGAATTATTTGTATATTCCTTTAATAATGGGAACAGCGCTAAAATAAAAAAGACATACTGCTTATGTCATGAATAAGCAGTATGTCGTAAATCATTAGCGGGATTCGAAGATTTTTTGGATGATTTGATCGTTTTTCGTTCTGCCGAAGTTCTTGTGTATACAACTTTCTGGTTTCTCTCGCAAGGTGGAAGCAAAACTTTTGGCGAGTTCTGCCTCACCTGCAACATGAACTTCCTTCCAGCCCCTTTTGGATTTCATTTTCCCGACGATTGATCCCATCTCTTTATAGAAACGTCCAAGGTTCGCTCTTAGACGCTGGTCAAATTCGTCTGTATGTCCTCCTACGCCACGCTGGATTGAAGACTTAACCCCTTTCTGCTCTTTCCAGACGTCAAGACCGGAGTCAAATTCATAAACCGTCTCATCTCGGATCCTTCCCATCGCAGTGTCCAGAATTCGGACCTCTCCGTAACTTGGGAGTACAATTCCTGACTCAGGGTATGCTTTTAACATATACTCCAGTTCGTCCGTCATCGCATGATTTTCCCAATGAAAACTTGTTTTGACTGCTACTTGGACAAAATGAACAGACCAAATCTCCGGCTCGGCCGCCGCAAAAATTACGGCTCCTTTCGCCAGTTCTCCCTGGTTATGCTCAATTTCTTTCATGACTTTGTCTTTCACCAAGCGAAAAGCAGTCAACTCTTTTTCATCACCAGAAGCGACAAGATATTCATCCAGCCGCTTCAATCCAGACTTCAGATGAATTCTCCAAGCAGCTTGTTGCTGGTCAGGATCTGCAGGATTCGTATTCAAGTACACCGATAGTACACACCGATCATCACAGCGAAACGCCTTCAGCTTTTTTAATTCTTCGCTTACATTCATCCGATCATCCTCCTCATCATTCCCTCAGTTATAGCATGCCCACTGAGCGTGGAATTACAAGAGTACTTTTTTTCAAACTCTATATGTGCACATTTCAGAATTGTCCCAGTTTTAAAAAGCGCACAGTCAGATCTGCAACTTCCCTTTGGTGGTGGATTTCTTTATGTCCATAAGGCACTGAAATAAAATCCGTTAATCCAGGATACTGAACGGAAGCTAATTCGATGCGTCCGTCATTATCACCTTCCAGTAATTTTCCGAGCCATAAATGATTTCGTGTCCCGGCAATTGCTCCAATAGGACAAGGAGGATCATTTGATAAATTCAATTGTTCTATATAGGTGGTATGCAGGGAGCGCAACGTTCTGAAATATTGTGTGTAACCGACTATTTTGCTTGCAACATACGCAAGTTGGCTGCCATGGTTCGGTGTAGCAATTTGGACACATCGTCCGATCGCTGCCAGGTTATCAGTTTCTTTTAGAACTTTTCGTATTAACAACCCGCCTGTACTATGCCCAACCAAGTGAATTCTTGCATCCTTATGCAACGCCATTTCACTCAACACTTGTTCCACTAAAAGGACAGACTTATCAAATTCAAGACGTGTTAACGGAAGATTGAGGGAGCGGCAATGATAGCCTTGTTCTTCTAAATAAGTAGAAAGTGTCTTCATATCACGAGAATTTTTATTGAAACCATGAAGCAAAAGAACTTGATCATTCACGCGATCACCTCTTTAATATTTATCCACTATAATTTTTCCGAATACCTATGGAAGCGACATCCTCTAGAATAAAACGCCTGATTCTGTCCATAGTACTCTTTAGGAGGTGTGCCGTCATGGGGAATAAAAACAACAAGAAAACAATGAATGAACGAACTCACAATCCATTAGATACGTATCAAAACAAAAGTAAAGACGCCAGCAATAGTAACAACAATAATCCGAACGACAATTTAAATGAAGAATTATCCGCCGAATTCGATGCAAAGGCCAAAAACAAAAATAACAAAACAAATCATGATAAGAATCAATCTTCCAACAAAAGATGATCGGCAACTTGCCGCTCTACTGATTTTCAGTTAGCGGCAGTTATTTTTTACCGATTTGAACTCCCCTGACCTTACTTTTCATTTCCTTTGGGTCATGAGAAATAATAAACGCTTTAGAGAATTGATTATAGTAGTCATTATCATGTGCTTTTGGAGAAAGGATAATCAGTTTTCTTTGCAATTTATTGGCGTACATTTTAAAAACCGTAGCTTTTCGTGTTTCATCCAAGGCACTGTCAAATTCATCCAGAACTATAAAACCTGCCTGGTTCTCTAAATTTTGGAGAAGTGAGAGCGCAAATAATAAAGAACTTAATGATTCTTCTCCCCCTGAAACGCCTTTACCCACTCGCCCGCCTCTGGCTTTTAAGCTCACATCCTCAAACTTTCCCCGATGCCCTTCTTTACGCACATAAATAAATAATTTGAAGACCGGCCTCTCTTTTTTATCCGTAAATTTCTCAAATTTAATTTGACTTTCGAATTGAAATTCCCCCATATATTGCTGGAAGAGTAAGTTGATCTTCGTTACTTGCATCTCAATCGCTGTTTCCAATCGATGTTCATTTTGAATAGCACGTTCTTCGTTTTCTTCCAGAAGATTCTTCGCTGAATGCAACTCCTCTTCCTTGCGTAGCACCTCTTGTTCCAACGTCAGAAAATTTTCTATCGCGTTCTGATCGATTCCCTGTTCATTACGTGCATTTTCAAAACCAACCATCGCCTGGTTTTGTTTGACTGTGAGAGTATATTTGGATTCTTGCAGCTGTTCTTCCATTAAAGCTTGATCCACTAATTCCGGCACGAGTAATCTGAGATCATTCAATTGTTCTTTTTGCTTCGTCTCGTCTTTGGACAATGCGATTCGTTCATCTTCTTTTTCAGATAGTTGATTGGCAATCTGCTTTTTTGTTCGTTGATTTGCTTCTGCTTGATCTTTCAAGTCGATAATCTCTCTTTGCAGTTGTCTTAAACTATCTTGAAGACGATCCAATTCATCTTCATATGCTTCAACTTTATTTCGTAATCCAATTAGCTCTTGTTTTAAATGCTTTAACAACTGTTGTTGTTTCTGTAAACGTTCAATTTTTTCAGAGTGCTGGCCGAATTGTTCATAGACTGCCAAGTATTCTAGCAATACACTGACCACGCCCTCTTGTTTAATCTTCTCCTTCCAAATCTCTTTCGTTTCTGTTTCATATTCTTTTTTCTGTACAACTAAATGAATTTGCTCTGTTTTCAACTGCACAAGCTGTTCGATACGGTATTGCTGGTCTGCCTTTAACGAAAGAAAGGCTTCTGCTTCCCTTACTTTTTGAACATCCGCATTCCATACACGAAAAGTTTCATTGTCTTCATTTGACTGCAGAGAGAGTGTATCAATTTCCTTTTGCATTTCTTCAATTTTCCGTATAAGAAACTTTTTTCTTTCTTCCAAAGCTCGTTTACTTAAGATATACGTATTCCATTCTTGCGGACCCCTTGTTCCACGCGTATCGACCAACCAATTTTTTTGAATCGTTGGCTGTTCCGAAGTAAAAAACTGTTCAATCCACCAAAGAACACGTGTTGCATGATTTTGTTCTTTTTGAGAAAGCCCTTCTTGCATTTGCAAACCAAGATTAGGTAAATCTATAATAACCCGATTCGGAATGAGTTTTTTCAATGAGACATGATAAAGATCATTGATCGGCTGACAGCTTGCCGCATCGTAAAAAATGGTGTATTTAATTGTATCGAAAAGACGCTCATTTTCAATTGGTGTTTGGTCCATCAACTTAATGAAATGACGTAAAGTGAACGCTTTGATATTTTGTTCTTTCATATGGCGAATGGCTTCTTGCTGCCGCTCAGATTCAATTTGATTCTTTTCCAACATTGCCAATTCGTCTTTGAATATGCGATGTTCAGCCTGTTTCTGTTCTAGCAGCTGTTTTCTTTCTTGTAAGGAATGGTTTAAGTCAGCAAGATCTTTTTCTAATTGATAGCTCGACAAATAGCGATTCATTATTTCTGTGTGAATCTGACTATTTTCTTCCCACTGTTCAATAGTTGCTTGTAATTTTGATTGTCTTTGCCGGTACTCTTCTATTGAATGCCCTGCTTTGTCAGTCAGCGTCTTGAGCTGTTCCTCTTTTCTCGTTAACGTCTCAACTTGGTCGTTCGCCGCAGCGAGTCGATTCCTTGTTTCTACTTCTGGATAAGGTAATTTCGAATACGCTTCTTGCAGAGTACTTAATTCACTTTGTAAGGTGTCGACTTCCTCCCTCACTTCTTCTATTTTTTCTTCTTGCTCATTGGCTTGTACTTTGGATTCTTCCAGCAGCTCCCCCACTTCTTGTTGTTTCTCCTGTAACTGTTGAGTATTTGAATTCTTTTCTTCTAGTTTTTCAACGAATTCCTGTGCCTGATCATCTACTTCCTCTAACTCCAGTTTGCGCTCTTCGATATATTTTTCGACCTCTTTGCGTTCATTCTCAGCACCTAATTGAAGTGCATAAGTGGTTGATGCAAACAGCATCCCATTCTCAACAATTCGTTTTTGATTGTTCTTGAAGCGATCTTTATTGTTTCTGGCGACTGATAAAGTAAACTCATGTTGCTTTTGTTGATTCGTTGCGATGACATAAGCTTCCCGTGCCTCTTTTACAATTTCCAGACTCGTCTCCCAATCTTTTTGAATCCGATCAATACCGTGCATTTCACTAAAGATACGGAACCGCTCTTCAGGAGCCATAACCGAAAATTGGTTAACTTCTTGCTGGTACCAAATTAAATAGTATAGATCGGGATGAATTTTATATTTGAATTGCAGCTCTCTTTTATAGGCACTGAGATTATTTTTATTGGCATCACCTGAGCGATAGGTTTGCCGCAATTCCAGATTTTCCATTTCATCGCCGTCATGAACTTCGTAGCGCAGTTTGATTGGCTGCTTCGGCGGTTGCTCGCATATTAGACGGAATTCAATGAAAAGAGGGCCATCGATACGAGATACCCCTTCGTTCTTGAATAAAAAATGGATCGCCGCTCTCCATGTCTCGTCTTCCGAAATATTTTGCGACTTCAAACCTTCAATTTCGACCTTACTGGAACGCAGAACCGCACCCATGCAAAATGAGATGGTCGACTTTCCTGCACCATTGGGTCCTGTGATGAGAATATGTTCGTCCGTATTTTCTAAAATCATCTCTTCCGCATCGTAATCTCGGATACCCGAATACCGTAATCGCCAAGGGATCACAGGAACCCCTCCTTCTCGTACAAATTATAACGATTGAAAAATTTCATGACGTCTTCTTTTGACAATTGATTGGAATGACTGAATTCTACCATCCTATGCAGAAATGAATCCGAAAACATATGAACTCCAATCGCCGTTAAACAATACGCATCCTCTTTCCCCGATTCTGTCTGGATTTCGAGTGCGCCTATTTTTCGTAATGTATCGATTGCTAACTGAATGCGGCGGCTTCCTTTCTTTATCTCATGGCCGAACGCTTCCAGTAACTGGGTTAATAATGTAAACTCATGCTTCAATACTTCCTGTTGATAAAACATGAACAACAGTACTGCGAGTGCTTCCTCGGACAATGTATGACGGGCAGAACGGGCAGGAACCCGCAACATAGCGACTACCTGATCCCGTTCTTCATCATAAATCAAACGATAATATCGACCAACGGCTTGGTTTACACGTGATAAAAAAGAATGAAAATAAGCGTCTTCTTTGGGAACGCCCAATAACTTTTCCACTTCTTTTCGAGATAGACCAAAATTATTCGCCCGGATGGTCGCACTCGAAGAAAAGAGAATGGACATAAACGTTTGTTCTTCTCGAGTAGTTAAAATACTGCGCAATGACTGTAAACTGTTTAATGAGTAGTCCTCGCTATTCTCTTTTTCGAATGTTGAATTTTCGGTCGTCATCTCGAATCCACTCCCATTCTTTATCTAATTCTTTTACGTGTTGCTGCAATTTGATCTGCACCTTTTTATTCGCTTCCATAGCGGCAATTCCAAGAAGTTGGCGAATGGCATCTCCCCAGTCCGCTGAACTCGTCTCAATCATTGTTTCTTCTATTCCTGCCTCTTTTTTCTTGGCAAGATATTGTTCAATCTTATCTGTGTCGATACTCGCTTTCGTTAACAGCCAGATCGTCTCGTCCACTAAATCGTCTATCGATTGTGCTTCCAATGTTTCTCGCCTGAACTCTATGTCGCGTTCCTCTTCAATATCCGCTACGACAGGCTCATAGTTTTCCAGAAAGTCTATTCCGCTTTCAATATCCATAGGTGACAAGGGACTAGCATATTTTACGGGAATCCAGATGCCATCTAACTCCTCCCCCTCGTACTGTCCCTGTTCCATAAAGCTAAAGAGCTGGTGTGCATTCGGAATTTCCGATTCCACAGGCGGATGAAACATTTTCGTAACGAACGTCCGAACTTTTTCAGGAGAAATGGCAGTTTTGAGCGACGTTTGCTGTACATTCATAAACTGAAGATACTTATTGACCATTCCAAGTGACAAGCTTGTACCTTCAGCAAGTACTCCAGCTCCATTTTGCATTAAATGGCTTAATACAAGACTGTCTTCAATTGTTTCGAACTGATTAAAGCGTTCATGCAGCTTACGTTCCAAATCTTCCATCAGCGTATGAATTACTTTTAATTGCGGCAAGGCGTTGCGATCCGCAAGCAGTTCCAATTCCCGCTCTTTCAACGTTTCATTGGCCTCTCTGACATTGCGGATCATACTGGCGATGACATTGCCGCCTGAAATTCCTTTATCGTCATATGCTTCACTGATTTCCGCGTCTCTCCTCGCCTGAAACAGTGAACGACCAATGTCATCCTCTAAATAATACGCAAGGGAATCATTTGCAAGCCGAGTCAAAGAGTGCATCATCCGTTTCCCAACGCTCATCATTTTAATTTGCTGGGTTTGTTTACTGATCCAATTATTGCTTGCAAGTATCGTAACAATTTGATCAACCCGCGATTTAGACGGCGGCTCTTCATCACGAAAACGGGACTGATATCGGTAGTACAGCGTCTCGGCACTATCAATCGGTTCAGTAAGACCGTATGCCTCTTCGTGTATCAGTTCAATAATCCGTAAAAAGCGAAGCATCTCCAATGGTGAATGGAAGACAGCTTCAGAAGACAGATCTTTCATCACACCGGCTAATGAAATAATATCTCGCATAGCTCGTGCCATTTCAGGCTGCTGTTCATCCGTATTGAAAATAGATATTATCTGCTTATCCACTTCCTCCATTCCGCTGGCCCCCTTAGTGTCATTTCTTGTTCCGCTTCGCTAATCGTTTCTGTCCACTCCGTATACTTTTGAAAGGATGTGAAAACATTTCCGTCATTGCCGATAAAACGCACAGATAGTCCTTCTGTTAAATTTGCAATATCTTTAGCAATAATCCTGCCCGCGGTATCATAATCTACCCATATTACAATCTGCTGAATAGAAGAACTCCGACAGAGCTGCTGAATTAATTTTCGATGCGCACCCCGTACTTGTCCATCTACTCCGATGATCAGCGAAGAGGTATCCTTTAGGAAATCAACTTCTTTTGCCATTCTAGTCAGTACCGCACGGTTTTCTACCAACCATAAAACTGTTGCAGTCGTTACATAACTTTCATCTGTCACGGCTATTTCCGTTGTGGCATGAACAGTACCGATTGAATATTGCGAGAATTCGCCTGTTAGATTTCCTGCAAAAAAGATTGGAACAATAGAACCTGTACTGACAATGCCGATTTCACTTATCGGCGCATCGATCCATTTTTCAATCCGACCTATAAAAGGCTCGCGATAGGCGTCAAACACTTTTGAACCGCCAATTCTTTTGTAATAGACGGCACCGATTTCTTTGAACTCCATATCAGATTGCTGTCTTTTTAACTGTAGATAAGCAATAAGGAACTCCGTAAACTTCCGCACTCTTTCTTTACCCCAAGATTCCTCATCTTTTGGTTCTACAATGAATTTTTGCGCTTGTTGAATGAAGCTCTCATGAAGGACCGATTTAGAGATTTCGAGCTCCCCAAGTAATGTCTGACGTAATAATTCATCGGCTTCCATCACTCCTTGCCTTTTTAGCCGTTCGTATTCCGCTAACCCAGGCCCCATACGGTAGGTTGAACTTAAAGGAGTTCTGCCATCTGATTTAAACCGTATTTCCTGAACTAACCACCCTTTAAGAAGGGCTTCTTGTTTCAACTCAGCTGAAAGAGATAACGAGTCTCTGCGGGAATTTGGCTTCAGATTCATTTTCACAATGTCTTCCGGTGGATGAATATCATATTCATCAGACGCCAATACGTTGCCCAATGTTTTGTATGTACGAGCAGTCCATTTTTGAATTTCCCATTCATTCTCGCCAACCTGTTGAATCGACTCTCCTGCTTTGCAAATATGGGTTTCCAAAAACACTCTCACCGTTTGCATGACGTCATGTCCTCTCGCTTTTTTCTAACTATTATGAAGATGTAAATAAAGGATATCACATTTTAACGGTTGCTGGAATTTGAGAGAGAAGAAAAACCGCCGCAAACTCTCTATAAATGAGAGTGCGACGGTTTCCTGCCGTTAAAATATTTAGTAACTATATTTTCTTTGCCAAGTTACCTTGTGAACTTGCCGCCAAATTCTTTCATGATCTGTTCTACTTCAACGACATGCTCAGGTTTCAAACAAGCTTTCATTCGTGGCATAAACTCGAGCATGTACGCTTGATCAAAGCTTTTATCAACTTGTTTTTGAAAACTCTCTTTTAACAATTCTTGAACTTCATCCATTTTGTCTTCCTGTACACGTTCTAGTATAAATTGATGAAATTTCTGTTGTGCAGGGTTCAATATAATTCCTCCTTGTACTATAGCTATATAAAGCAGCATGCTGTCTACATACCCCATTCAATTTCTTGCTTTTACTTCATTTACACTGTCTGTGCATAACGATTTCTATATAATTCAACGACCTTACTATACAGTGAGGCGAGCACTTGTTGAAATAACATACCGAATACAACCGGCATGGCTACTTTCGCCGGGAAATAAGTCGTGGCGATTACAACACCAATTGCAATGTTGCGCATGCCGCCGACATACATGAACGTAGTGGCAGTAACCGGATCTCTCCAAAGTAAATGACCCATCGCAAGAGCAGCTGCATAACCGGATGCCGCGATAAACAACACAAGTAAAATTGTGCCGACCAGTTCCCACGAAATCACTTTAACATATGGAGCAACCGAGCTTCCATTAATTGCGACAATCGCGAACAGGCTCAGCTTAGAAAAAGGTGCTAATGTTGGACTCAAAGTGGTCTGGATCTTCCCTTTGGTCCATTCATTCAGTAAAATTCCAAGAAGCGTCGGCATCACAATCATCCACAATAAATTCAAGATGAGTGAGGTAGTTTCCACAGCTATCCTTTCTCCAGCCACTACATGAAGAACTACCGGCATCACTAGAGGGGCCGATAACGTATCAATCAGAATAATTGACAAGCACAGTGGCAGATTTCCTTTCGAAATCGTTACCCAGATAACACTTGTTACGCCAGTCGGAACCGCCACAGCCAATACGAAGCCAACCGTCAGCAAATGATCATCAAAAAACAAAATGGACAGTAAATACGCCCATGCAGGCATCAAGATATGCAAAAAGGCAATGCTCACCAACACAACACTTGGATGCTTCACGACCATGCGAACTTCTTTTACATTCATACCTAAGCTTCCTACAAACGTCATAAACGCAAATAGCCAAGATACAAGAAATAACAGGTGTTCTCCAACTTGATGAAACAGCACGCCAATAAGTAAGCTGAGTGGTGTTAGAATAGCGATCCATCTTTGCAGCCAAGTATTTAAATTCACTAACATGGAATACTCCTTCTTTATCGCAATAGATAACTCAAAATTCCAACAATATATAGTGTTAGTTTAGCACAAAGATCATCTATACAGTCATGTTCTGTTTTCTAACAGCCCGCTTAAAGGTGAAGGACTTTCTCCTGATTTTTCTCAATAAATGAGAAAACCCATAGCTTAAATCACTATGGGATGAATTCTGTTCATTTATACTACATCCGGCTCGACCGGTGTGTCAATTAGCGTTTTCTGTGAAGAAGTATCGACCAATGCATATCGTTCCCACACCCGGCTCTTCCAACGCAACGCCATGCTGATTGCCCGTATCCATTCGTCCGTCGCAATAGCGAGCCATACGCCAACAAGCCCCAAATCAAGCACAAAGACAAAGAAGTAACCGAGCGGCAAGCTGATGAGCACCATAGATATCGCTCCCATCAGTACCGGAAACTTCGCGTCTCCTGACGCGCGAAGTGAATTAATGATCACCA
Organism: Sporosarcina aquimarina; assembly: GCF_019748715.1. Classification (GTDB taxonomy): domain Bacteria; phylum Bacillota; class Bacilli; order Bacillales_A; family Planococcaceae; genus Sporosarcina; species Sporosarcina newyorkensis. The sequence continues at coordinate 15,062 of NZ_JACLBZ010000051.1, forward strand.
TATTCACTGTACGGCCTGTTTCCAGCAGACAAGACAGCAACAACACGGAGGCGCCAAGCTGAATGATGGCTTCATTATCCGTAAACAACCGCATGAGCGGATAACGAAGGGCCATTACAATTACTACCATGAAAGCAGTAAATGCAAGCGCACGCCGGAGCGAACTCCATACTTGGCTGTACACTTCATCCTTCTCTCCACTACCGACCAATCTGCCTGTAATGATAGAGGTACCGAGTCCGATCGCCAATGCAAACAAATAACTGAACATCGACACATTTGTCGCATACTGCCGAGCAGCAAGGGCTTCAGTTCCAAGATAGGTCACATAGTAAAGGAATACAATTTGGCACGCCTGATAAAGAACTTGCTCAAATGCAGAAGGTAAGCCAATTTGGAGAATTTGAGTAATATATCGCTTTGACCATTTGAAATAAAATTGGAAGTCAATGCGATAATCCAAAACTTTGTACAATAACCATAAAAAGAACAACACGGCTACAAGACGGCTTCCAACAGATGAAATCGCCGCACCTTTTACACCAAGTGCCGGCATTCCGAACTTCCCAAAAATCAATGCATAGTTCCCGATCACATGGATAATGTTCATTCCGAGTGAAACAAACATTGTCTGCTTCGTAAATCCATGTACTCGAATAATTGCTGCAAGCGAGTTAATGATCGCCTGCAAGAAAATCCCGCCACCGACAATAACTAAATAAGTCTCCGCATGAGCGAGGATATCACCCTGCAAATTCATAGCACGCATCATCTGACTCGTGAACAGGAAGAAAACTCCACTAATCAAAAGTCCAGCCAACAAGTTGAGGGAAATAGCCATTGCAGAGATCTTCGCCGCCTCCATATAACGGCGTGAACCAAGATACTGGGCTACCACGATCGCAGCTCCATTTCCGACTACTTCTAGTACCAGAATTGCGATTTGGACATACTGATTCGCCGTCCCCACTCCAGAGACTGCGTCATCCGACAATGCACTCAACATAAACGTATCCGCTAATCCCATCAGCATAAACAAAAATAACTCAAGAAAAATCGGCCACGTCAGATGAAATAAATTCATTTTCATCCCCGGGCCGTTAGCTGCTGTTGCCGCCATCTATCTATCTCCTTCTTTACTTTCAAAATCGAAAAACAGGAATAGCTTACCATAAATTCCTCTGAGAAGATAATGATATTTCTTGGATATTTTGTGAAGTTTTTATGTATCACGGATGCTTGACGATTGAAGGTGGAAATCAAAAAACTCACAGCTTTTATAGCTGCGAGTTAGGGGGCATTTCATTTATTTTGTATAAGACAAAAGCGCATATTTACTGAAGTTTTTCAGCGCATCTGTTGCTTCTGCTTTATCTGCATATTCAAAAATCCGTACGTTTTCTTGTTCGAACAATGTGATGACCCACATGTTGTTCAGTCTCCTTTTGGGTTTGTATTTTGATTTCCTTATTGGTAACCTAGACCAATTTCTTTAACTACTCTTATCATACACTGTTTTTTACAGATTAAAACAGCCTTGTGAAGGTTTTCACAATTCATTCAAACTCGAAACGCTTACATTTGAAGGCTTTGTGAATATGATTTTAATATATTTTTTTAGAAAAGAGGTGGGATAAATCTAATTTGTTCATAATGAAAGACGAACGATCACAAAAAACACAAAAAGGTTCGGGTTACTTAGTGTGCGGTTA
>NZ_JACLBZ010000052.1 GCF_019748715.1 Sporosarcina aquimarina
AACTGTTGCGCTTAATTTGACAAACTATCATTTATTAAAATTTAATGGGCATATCCAAAAGGAGTAAAGTAAAGCAATTCAAATAAATAAATTAACACCTAAAGAGCAGGAGAATTTTCCTATCGAATAATTGTTGGGAACCTTGTTCTTTCTATTTTCATTCTTAAAAAGAGGGATAAGGTATAAAAAATCCGAATAAGATAGCAATGCTTTGAAAAGGGAGGAGAGATAATGAAGATAACATCAGTAGAACTCATAGGGGAAAGTTATTGGGGATTGAGCTTGTCGAGAACAAGGACACAAAAGAACCTGCGACCAATGCTCGAATCGGTAAAATAATAGGTGACTGTAAAACAAATGGGCTAATCGTCGGACGTAATGGAGATACGGTGGCTGGCTTCAACAATGTTCTCACACTCTGTCCGCCGCTTTCTTGTACGGATGAGGATTTTGATTTCATCGTCTCTGTGTTGAAGAAAGTATTCAAAGAAAATGAGTAATTAGTTAACTCGATTAAGAAGTACCTCCCTGCTTTTATAAGTACGGGGGTACTGTTTATGACGCTCCATACGGCAACCAGACTCATGTACGATGTGAAGATAACGATAATGGATTAGAACCTGTGTTTGAGACAGGAAAAGAATACTCATCTTATTGTGGGAGGAATGTCTATGCTGATCGGTGTGCCAAAGGAGATTAAAAGTAATGAAAATCGTGTGGCAATGACACCAGCTGGAGTATTTACTTTGCATTCGGCTGGCCATGAGGTAGTAATTGAAACAGGAGCAGGTCTTGGATCTAGTTTTACTGATGAAGAATACATTCAAGCGGGTGCAAAAATTGTCCAAGAGGCCGCCGAGGCATGGGGAGCAGAGATGGTTATGAAAGTGAAAGAACCCATTCCTTCTGAATACCGTTATTTCCGCAAAGGATTACTAGTATTCACGTACTTGCATTTAGCATCTGAGGTTGAGCTGACTAACGCTCTTTTGGATAACGAAGTGATTGGTCTCGCTTATGAAACAGTACAACTTCCAAACCGCTCTTTACCGTTGCTAGCGCCAATGAGTGAAGTGGCTGGGCGTATGGCGACACAAATTGGGGCTCAGTATCTTGAAAAGACAAATGGTGGAAAAGGCATACTGTTATCGGGCGTGCCGGGTGTGCCACGTGGTAAAGTCGTTGTCATTGGTGGAGGACAGGCTGGAACGAATGCTGCTCGCATTGCAATCGGTATGGGCGCCCAAGTAACAGTTCTTGATTTGTCGGTAGATCGTTTACGTCAGCTAGACGATATTTTTGGCAGCGATATTCAGACGTTAGTTTCAAACCAGTTCAATATTGCAGAATCTGTAAAAGAAGCGGATCTTGTCATTGGAGCCGTGTTGATTCCTGGAGCAAAAGCACCAAAACTTGTTTCAGAAGTGATGGTGCAATCGATGAAAACAGGTTCCGTGCTAGTGGATATCGCTATTGATCAAGGAGGAATTTTTTCCACATCTGACCGGGTAACAACTCATGATGACCCGATCTACATTAAGCACGGAGTGATCCATTATGCTGTTGCTAATATGCCTGGTGCGGTGCCGCAAACTTCTACAATGGCATTGACCAATGTGACGGTACCGTATGCACTTCAAATTGCCAATAAAGGTTGGATGCAAGCACTTCTTGATAATACATCGCTGCGAACAGGCTTAAATACCTTAAACGGGAAGATAACATGTTTGGCCGTTGCACAATCTCAAGGATTGAAATATGTATCCCCAGAGTCTCTATTAGCAGGGGAAGACTTGGTTATAAATTAATAAAAGTAGATAATAGTCCTATGAATCATAACTCAGCTGATTGGCAAATTCTTAAAACTAATTTGACATATCAATTTGATCCTTTCATGTTTCTATAGGTCAAACCCCGGGAAGTATTATACTTGAGGTGAGAACCATGGGAGAACTTTTAATCATGATAGTTTGTCAAATTAAGCGCAACAGTTG
>NZ_JACLBZ010000053.1 GCF_019748715.1 Sporosarcina aquimarina
GTACCTTCAGCATATACGTTCACTGTTGCATCGGCTTCTAAGTCTGTTGCAGTAAAGCCTGTATCAGACATAGTAGCATTATCTGCTACCAAAGCGCCTGGTGCTGTTGTGTCTGGTGTTGCTTCAGTAGTAACTGTAGTTTTGGCAGAATAATTTCCTGCTGCATCTACTACATATACATCATATGCTGTTTCAGCAGTCAATCCTGTAATTGTTACT
>NZ_JACLBZ010000054.1 GCF_019748715.1 Sporosarcina aquimarina
CCTTTCTAAGGATAGTATGCCATCTTGGCATTCGGAAGATGGATCTTCGATCCGTCACGTTAACGTTTTGCGTTCAGTTTTGAAGGTTCATACAATCTTCTTACATAAAAGGGGCCTATAGCTCAGCTGGTTAGAGCGCACGCCTGATAAGCGTGAGGTCGGTGGTTCGAGTCCACTTAGGCCCACCATATACACAATCCCTTTTTGGGGCCTTAGCTCAGCTGGGAGAGCGCCTGCCTTGCACGCAGGAGGTCAGCGGTTCGATCCCGCTAGGCTCCACCAAATACACTTGTTCATTGAAAACTGGATAAAACGACATTGAAAGTAATCAAGTAATCAACCGAATTGAACAGTTTTGTTT
>NZ_JACLBZ010000055.1 GCF_019748715.1 Sporosarcina aquimarina
GAGACAGCTAGCGGTCTTTGCTAGTTGGCTCTTGGCGGGAGGCAATCCCCAAACGGCGAAGCGGCGTCGATGTACAACCCTATACTTAGTTTGGACACACAACTTAGTCGAGCGAAGAGACACAAAAAGAGTAACTTTACTGAACTCACTTCGGCGTTTGCGGCAGGCGCCTTTGTTTAGTGAGCGGGAGCACTTGGTATTTCATTTGAAAACACAGTACCCACTATCTTAACTACACCAGCGAAGCCGCAACTGCGGGGTCCGCCGTAGCCGTGAGACAGCTAGCGGTCTTTGCTAGTTGG
>NZ_JACLBZ010000056.1 GCF_019748715.1 Sporosarcina aquimarina
TTTTCTTTTGATAGCTAGTTCTCTCCGTCTTGAGAGAATCCGTTGCGCTTTCGCTAACTTCTTCTCTAATGAACGAAAGTACTTGGGATTGCTATACACTGTGCCATCTGATAAGACTGCAAACTCTTTCAAACCCACATCAACACCCACGGAGGAATTCGTTTTAGGTACTTCTTGTACTTCTGTTTCCACAAGAATCGAAACGAAATATTTGTCCGAAGAAGTATGTCGAATCGTTGCATTCATGATTCGACCCTTCACTTCACGACTTCGCGAAAATTTTATCATGCCCAACTTAGGGAGTTTAATTTTGTTGCCAACGATTGCGATATTGCCATTTGTTTGTTTTGTTGTGTACGATTGAACATCATGATTTTTTGATTTAAAGCGGGGTGCTTTGTTTTGTTTTTTGAAAAGTCTTGTATAAGCGTCAGCCAAGTTTTTTAAGGAAGATTGAAGGGAAATGCTATCCACTTCGTTTAACCAACTGGTACTTTCTTGCTTTTTTAACTGAGTTAGTTCAGCGGAACAGGTAGTGTACGAGAGTCCTTTCCCTGTCTCTTTATACGTGCTGTCCCATTTAGCCAAAAAGTGGTTAAAAACAAAGCGGCTACAGCC
>NZ_JACLBZ010000057.1 GCF_019748715.1 Sporosarcina aquimarina
TTCAAAATTGAACATAGGTAAACTTTCTGTATCCAGGGCCAAGACAACTGTCCTACCGAACAAAATGTAGGATTTGCCCGGAAGGTAGGGCGACTCCGGGAGGATTAGCATGTGTCTTGAGACCCTGGACTGAGCGAAAGCCGTAGTGAAGGACGGCTTTTGCGAGTAAAATCGAATCGTTAGGAGCACGTGCTGTATAATTTC
>NZ_JACLBZ010000058.1 GCF_019748715.1 Sporosarcina aquimarina
TGCCATGAGACAACTAGCGCGCTCTTTGCTAGTTGGCTTATGGCGTAAGGCAATCCCCCAGCGGCGAAGCGGTGTCAATGTACAAACCCTGCACCTAGCTCGGACACTTTAAAAAGTCGAGCAACGGGACAACAAAAGAGTGACGTCACTGAACCCATTTCGGCGCTGGCGGATGGCTCATCGCTCCGCCTACCGCTTGTAAGGCGACTTCGTTTAGCGAGTGGAAGCAAAGGAGCTCATTCCCTACGCAAGCTAGCTTTGACAGAAAATGCATACTAGA
>NZ_JACLBZ010000059.1 GCF_019748715.1 Sporosarcina aquimarina
GAAATTATACAGCACGTGCTCCTAACGATTCGCTTTTACTCGCAAAAGCCGTCCTTCACTACGGCTTTCGCTCAGTCCAGGGTCTCAAGACACACGCTAATCCTCCCGGAGTCGCCCTGCCTTCCGGGCAAATCCTACATTTTGTTCGGTAGGACAGTTGTCTTGGCCCTGAATACAGAAAGTTTACCTATGTTCAATTTTGAA
>NZ_JACLBZ010000006.1 GCF_019748715.1 Sporosarcina aquimarina
TATAAAACTCTAACTTTTAGGGGTCACTACACTATTCCGCTTTTTTATTTGTTATTTTATGATTTTCAACACTTTTTTAAATTCGTCCGTCCCCGCTTCACCAATCAGTTCATATAAAGCAGTTTCCACACACGTCGCAGTAACTCCAAGCCCCTTCATTTTCTCGAGGCCGATTTGTTTATTCGCTTCCGTCCGTGAAGTGACTGCATCTTCAACCACTTCGACTTCATAACCTTGCTTCACTAAATCTGCCGCTGTCAGATATACGCAAATATGCGTTTCAATTCCTGCAATTAATACTTGTTTGCGGCCCGAGCTTTCCAGCTGTTTCATAAATTCTTCATTGCCCGCCGCACTAAATGTCATTTTTGCGATGGGTTCCTGACCTTCTAGTAAACTGGATAAAGATTCAGTCGTCGGTCCCAGTCCTTCAGGGTACTGTTCCAACCAAAGTATTGGAACATTTAACACTTGTAATCCTTTGATCAGTTTCTCCAGATTATCATGCAACGTCTTACTATCTTTAACAATTTGCGCTAGCTTACCTTGTACGTCCACTAATACAAATAGCGTTTGCTCTTTTTTCAGCATCTCATTTCCCCCTTTTTAATAATTATTGCTATATAAACTGAAATAAATAACTTACACTCAAAGTAAAACGTAGGAACCGTTGATTTCCATTCCAGGCGGACGCTTTCCGCGGGGCGCGGGCGAGCCTCCTCGTCGCTGCGCTCCTGCGGGGTCTCGCCTATTCGCGCTATCCCCCGCAGGAGTCGCCGCCTTCCACTCCAATCAACTGAGTATCCATTTCTGCACAATCTCATGTAAAACTTTAATTAACATATACAGTATACCATATTTACAGATTTATTAGAAAAACAGCTCCTCTTCCAAATTAGAAGAGGAGCTATTAGTGTAATTAATTTTGTACCGTTGCTTTTTGTTTCGCTTTGGCTTTTGCTTCGATTCGTCGGGCGTGCAAGATTGGCTCTGTGTAGCCGCTTGGCTGTTCGGCACCTTTGAATACTAAATCGCAAGCTGCCTGGAAAGCAATAGAATCGTCATAGTTGGGAGCCATTGGCTGATAAAGTTCATCGCCAGCGTTTTGCTCGTCAACGACCTTCGCCATTCGTTCCAATGTTTCCTGGACTTGCTCTTTTGTCGTGATGCCGTGACGTAGCCAGTTTGCGATATGCTGGCTGGAAATACGCAATGTTGCGCGGTCTTCCATTAAACCTACGTCATTGATATCCGGAACCTTAGAACAGCCAACTCCTTGATCAATCCAGCGAACAACATAGCCAAGGATCCCCTGCGCATTGTTATCCAACTCTGATTGAATTTCTTCTGCAGGCCAGTCTGTGTTCGGCGCCAACGGGATCTCTAGGATTCCATCTCGGTAATCAATTGCGCTGTCGACATTGGCTTGAACTTCTTTTACATTGATCTCGTGATAGTGCAATGCATGCAATGTAGCAGCTGTTGGAGATGGCACCCACGCTGTGCTTGCACCTGCTTTTGGATGGGCGACCTTTTGCTCAAGCATTGCAGCCATCATATCCGGCATAGCCCACATTCCCTTACCGATTTGAGCATGTCCAGGAAGACCAGTCTTAATTCCGACAGCAACGTTGGATGCTTCATAGGAAGCTAACCACTTGGAAGCTTTCATATCATTTTTGCGGATAACAGGACCCGCTTCCATTGAAGTATGAATTTCATCACCTGTACGGTCAAGGAAACCTGTATTGATGAATGCAATCCGTTCTTTCACCGCATGGATTGCAGACTTCAAATTCAATGACATTCTGCGCTCTTCATCCATCAAACCGATTTTCAGCGTATTGCGCTCCAAGCTCAATAAATCTTCAATGCGGTCAAATAACTTATTGGCAAATGCCGCCTCTTCCGGGCTATGCATCTTCGGCTTAACGATATAAATTGAACCATGTCTGGAGTTTTTGAACTCTGCATCATCTTTCAGATTATGTGTTGCAATCAACGAAGTTACGACACCATCTAAAATTCCTTCAGGTACTTCGTTGCCGTTTTCATCTAAAATCGCATTATTTGTCATCAAATGACCTACGTTACGGACGAACATTAATGAACGGCCGTGTAGCGATAGCTCTTTGCCGTCTGGTGTTTTGTATGTGCGGTCAGGATTCATTCTTCGAGTGACCGTCTTGCTGCCTCGTTTGAACGATGCTTCCAGATCACCTTTCATCAAACCTAACCAGTTGCGGTAGACCCCCACTTTATCTTCAGCATCTACTGCTGCGATCGAGTCTTCACAGTCCATCAACGTAGAAAGTGCTGCTTCCAAAATCAAGTCTTTCACACCCGCCGCATCGTCTTTCCCAATTGGATGGTTTCGATCGATTGCAATTTCGATATGCAATCCGTTATTCGTCAACAAGACAGCGGAAGGTGCGTCTTCCGAACCGTTAAAGCCAGCCAGTTTAGAAGCATCTTTCAAGCCTGTTTTATTGCCATTCTGAAGTGTCACTTCAAGTTTTCCACTAACGATTGCATACGCTGTGGCGTCTGCATGTGTCCCTTCCGCAAGCGGTGCTGCTTGATCTAATAACTCTTTTGCAAAGTTGATAACTTTCTGTCCTCGGATCGGATTGTACTGTACGCCAGCTTCAGCTCCACCTTCATCACTGATGACATCCGTTCCGTACAATGCATCATATAGACTTCCCCATCTTGCGTTTGCCGCGTTCAACGCATAGCGGGCATTGTCGACAGGCACGACCAATTGGGAGCCTGCTTGAATAGCGATTTCATCATCGACATTGGAAGTTGTCACTTGGAAGTCCTCAACAATCGGTTCCAAATAGCCAATTTCCTTTAAAAATTCTTTATAGTTAGCAGAATCTGCTGTTTCTTTATTGTTTTGATGCCATTCATTGATCTTTTTTTGCAATTCGCTTCGTTTCTCTAACAGCGCTTTGTTTTCAGGAGCAAGTTCATGAATGAGCGAATCAAAGTTTGTCCAAAATTGTTCTTTTTGGATTTCTAAGCCTAATAGAACTTCCTCATTAACAAAGTTGTATAGTTCTTTTGCGACTTGCAGCTTGCCTACTTTTTCATAATTTGTCATAGAATAAAGCCACCCCTTAAGTTTTTTTGCGCTGCTCTGTTGTATAACATACAGCGATAAACACGATTCTTCCTCAATTGATCATAGGTGCCCCCACAGCCAATAATCAAGATTTCTTCGTATGAATGACGATTCATGTCCTAATTTGAAGTCGTGTTATTACTTATCATACCTAAACTCTATAAAACTTTCAACAGAATTGTGTAAATTTTCACACCTTCTTTTTTGAAAGAGAATTTGTTACTTTTGTACAGTTATATAACAGATGACAAAAAAAGAGTATTGCTTAATTATCTATTTACCAGCAAGTTGACACTCAACGAACCTTATGATAGTTTTAGAGACAATCATCATGAATTGAATAGTTTGAAAACAGGTGAAATGATCATTGCTTTCATTTCTTAAAAGGGAATCCTTTTCTTGGAGCGGTCCCGCCACTGTGAAGACGTGCTTACGTCCAGCCAGATACCTGCCTGTTTTCATAACGCTTAATCCTACGGTGAATAGGGAGGTGTTAGACACACGGCAAACGATGCACGCTTATTTAGGCATGCATTTTACACATGCGTGCATTTCTAACATTCTTTGTTAGGAATGCTTTTTTTATTGGATAAAATCATGAGGGGGAAATCAAATGGTAAAAAGCAGTATTGTCGGCTATCCTGTTATTGGCGAAAACCGGGAGTGGAAACGAGCGTTAGAAGCATTTTGGGCAGAAATAATTTCGGAAGAAGAACTTCTGCGGACAACAAAAGACATCCGTTTAGCCAACCTGAAGAAACAACAAGACGCAGGAGTAGACCGAATTGCAGTCGGCGATTTCACATTGTATGACCGGGTGCTCGATACATCCACAATGTTCGGAATCATCCCTTCACGCTATCATTGGAAAGGCGGTCAAGTGTCGATATCCACTTATTTTTCAATGGCACGCGGTAATGACGATGCTGTCGCTTCCGAAATGACGAAATGGTTCAACACGAACTATCACTACATTGTCCCCGAGTATGAAGGACAACGTTTTCAATTGACTGAGAACAAACCACTTACTGCATACCGCGAAGCAAAGAAAGAACTCGGTATCGAGGGGAAACCTGTTCTACTCGGCCCCTACACTTTATTGAAACTTTCTAAAGGGTATGAAGAAATAGACGTACCTTCTATCATTCTGCAATTGATTCCTCTTTATCAAAAGGTATTGCAAGAATTACAGGATGAAGGCGTTCAATGGGTGCAAATTGATGAACCAATTCTTTGCACTTCCATTTCTTCTGATGAAATGAAAACCGTAACTGAAATTTACTTGCAGTTAACAAAAAACATAAATAGCTTGAACGTTTTAGTGCAAACATACTTTGATTCAGTTGAGCACTATGAAGCAACACTTGCATTACCAGTAGCTGGAATTGGTCTTGATTTCGTGCATGGCGGTGTCAAAAACTTGGAAAACCTTAAGAAATACGGCTTCCCTGATGATAAAGTACTCGCTGCTGGTATTGTGGACGGTCGGAATATTTGGCGATCAGATTTGAACGTCAAGCTGTCATTACTAGGAAAGATTCAACAGCATGTAGAGTCCGGAAACGTTTGGATCCAGCCATCCAGCAGTCTGCTTCACGTACCCGTGACAATTCAGTCAGAGCAGAAATTAGATTCAACAATTAAGAATGCACTTTCATTTGCGGATGAAAAAATTAAAGAACTCAATGTACTGAAAGCTGCGTTGCAACAAGGTAAAGAAAGCGTCGCTTCAGATTTCAAACAAAATGAAGCCGCTCTTACTGCATTCAATCAACTCCCTGCCCGCAAACGCGAGGAGGTTCGACAAGCAAGTTCAGGCAGTACTTTGTCTGACAGCAAGCGGAATCTGCCGTTCGCAGAGCGGAAATTGAAGCAGCAAGAGAAGTTCCAATTACCTGTATTGCCTACAACCACAATCGGCAGTTTCCCCCAAACGCCTGAAGTACGTATAACACGTACAAAATGGAGAAAAGGCGAAATTACGGATCAGCAGTACAAAGACTTCGTAAAAGCGGAAATTAAGGAATGGATCCAAATCCAAGAAGAACTCGGACTTGATGTGCTCGTGCACGGGGAATTCGAACGGACGGATATGGTGGAATATTTCGGCGAAAAGCTGGATGGTTTTGTCTTTACGGAAAAAGCTTGGGTGCAATCCTATGGTTCCCGATGTGTGAAACCACCAATCATTTATGGAGATGTTGTATTTACGAAGCCGATGACGGTAGAAGAATCCGTATACGCTAAATCACTGACAGATCACGAAGTAAAAGGTATGCTGACCGGACCCGTGACGATTTTGAATTGGTCATTTGTTCGCGATGACTTGACCAGAGAAGAAGTGACCAATCAAATTGCTCTCGCACTGCGTAAAGAAATCGAGTCGCTTGAAGCAGCAGGTATCCATATGATCCAAGTAGATGAACCGGCACTTCGAGAGGGGCTCCCATTAAAGCAATCCGAATGGAATCATTATCTCGACTGGGCTGTGAATGCTTTCCGTGTTGCTACAGCTTCCGTTGAGGATACGACGCAAATTCATACACATATGTGCTACTGTGATTTCAATCATTTCATTGAAGCAATCAGTGCGCTGGATGCGGATGTTATTTCCATCGAAACGTCACGCAGTCATGGTGATTTGGTGGAATCTTTCAAAGAATATCATTATGACAAAGGAATTGGACTTGGCGTTTATGACATCCATAGCCCGCGCGTTCCGGCTGTTGAAGAAATGACGGAAATCATCAATAAAGGTTTGGAAGTGCTAGAACCTTCACAGTTCTGGATCAATCCCGACTGTGGTTTGAAAACAAGAAAACGCGAAGAAACAGTTGCCGCATTGAAACATATGGTCATCGCCACGGAACAAGCACGTGAGCGTTTAGGTGTTTCTGCAGTAAAATGATAAAAGAGCAGATCCGTTATTTCGGATCTGCCCTTTTCGTTTTATAATACCATTGCTGCAATTACACCAAAGATTAGTAGAGGGATATTAAAGTGAAGGAATGTCGGCACACATGTATCCCAAATGTGATGATGCTTACCGTCCGCATTCAGACCCGAAGTTGGACCAAGTGTACTGTCTGAAGCCGGTGAACCAGCATCTCCAAGCGCCCCTGCCGTACCAATCAAAGCCGCCGTTGCGAGTGGCGAAAAGCCGACTGCCATACAAATCGGAACGAATAATGCAGCTATAATCGGGATCGTACCGAATGAAGAACCAATCCCCATCGTAATCAATAAACCGACAAGCAGCATGATAAATGCGATCATCATTTTATTGTCACCTAATATACCTGTTGCCGAATCAACCAGACTTTCTACCGCACCTGTCTCTTTAAGAACCGTAGCATAACCTGAAGCAATCAACATGACGAACGCAATCATACCCATCATTCCGATTCCCTCGTTCACTACCCTTTCGCCGTCCTTAAATGGAATAACAGTCAAGACGAACATCAAGAAAATCCCGGCAAGTGCTCCAAGTATTAATGAATCGGTTATAAGCTGTATAACTAATGCTGCAATAATTGAAACGATCGTGAAGCCGTGGCGTATATTAAACTTCAATTCTGCATTTTCCACTTCTTCTTCTCTTAGAATATTCACTTTCTCCGCCTCAACGTCCGCATAATTACGAGGTTTTCGATAAGAAATGAATACTGCCACGAACAGCCCGAGGACCATTCCGATTCCCGGAATCAACATTGCCATATTGGCTTCTGACATCGTAATATCCATACCACTTGCAGCCATTTCATCAACGATTATTCCCTTAAAGATCAATCCAAATCCAGCTGGGATCATAATATAAGGTGCTTTTAGACCGAAAGTAAGCGCAGTTGCAATGCCGCGGCGGTCAATTTTCATCTTATCGAACAGATGCAGCATTGGCGGAATCAATATTGGAATAAACGCAATATGTATAGGTACTAAGTTTTGCGAGAAACAAGCTACACCCGCAATCGTCAACAATAAAATTATTCGCTTTCCTCTTAATACCCTAACTAAATTTTTTACTAAAAACCCTGCAATTCCAGACATTCCGATCATGACCGCAAACATACCTAACAAAATATAACTTAATGCCGTGTTTGCCTGACCACCCATTCCTGAAACTAGCATATTTGTTGCATCTGTTAAGGAAAGCCCTTCCATCAAACCGGCTACTCCAGCTGCTGCTAAAATAGCAAAAATAACATTGACCCGCAATAAACTCAGTACTGCCATTACAATGACAGATACGACCACAGTATTGAATAACATCTTCTCATCTCCCATGTCCCCATTATACAACAAACTGCAATTACTGTAAGCAAACGCTTACATCTGCCCGAAGATATTTATCCAGATATACTCCAGCGGGAACTTCCCGCTTGGAGTAAAATACTAGATAATTAAATTTCATATCCCTTTTTATTTCCTATTTAATTTGCGCTAACTTCAGTTGGCAAAGATTTATCTGCGAATGCCTTCCAATCCATTTCTAGTAACCAAGCTGCCGCTTTTTCAATATCTTTAGAGAAAATCCGGTCTTGCTTGATGCTCGGCACAATGTTTCTCGCTTCTTTATAGAAAGCTTTTGTGAAGTCCGCAAGTTTTTCAGCACCTCTATGTTCTGCAGCCTGCAATGCACAGATCAATTCAATAGCTAGCACTCTTCGCGCATTTTGAATAATTTGATAAGCATGTCGTGACCCGATTGTTCCCATGCTGACATGATCTTCTTGGTTGGCTGAAGATGGAATGGAATCCACACTCGCCGGGTGCGCCAACGTTTTATTTTCAGAAACAAGAGATGCAGCTGCATATTGCATGATCATTGCACCAGACTGCAATCCTGGTTCAGGGCTTAGGAATGGCGGCAAGTCGTTCAACTGCGGATTAACTAGACGCTCAATCCTACGCTCTGAAATATTCGCGAACTCCGCCATTGCCACTTTCAAGAAATCCATTGCAAAGGCAATTGGTTGCCCGTGGAAGTTTCCTCCTGAAATAACTTTGTCACCATCTTCAAAGATTAACGGATTATCTGTAGCTGCGTTCATTTCGATTTCCAGCTTTTCTTTGACGTAATCCAAAACTTGCCAAGAAGCTCCATGAACTTGTGGAATACAACGTAGCGAATAAGCATCTTGTACGCGTAATTCACCTTGTTTCGTTGTCAATTGGCTGCCTACGAACATACGGCGCATGCGTTCTGCTACTTCCGTTTGCTGGCGGTAACCACGTGCTTCATGTACATCGGCGTCGAATGCATCGACAATTCCACGCAAACCTTCCAACGTCATCGTAGAAATAGCTTCTGTCTGATACGCAAGCTGCTCTGCCTCAATATAATTGACAAGCCCCATTGCCGTCATCGCTTGTGTTCCATTAATTAACGCCAATCCTTCTTTCGCCTTCAACGTCACTGGCTCAATGCCCTCTTTTGACAACGCAATAGCTGATTCCATACGCTCTCCCTTATAGAACACTTCCCCTTCTCCCATCAACACAAGTGCCAAATGAGAAAGCGGCGCCAAGTCACCGCTTGCACCAAGTGAACCTTGTTGAGGAATAACCGGATGAATCTGTGCGTTAACTAGATCTAGTAAACGCTCTATGACTACCGGGCGAATTCCAGAGAAACCTTTTAGGAGTGCGTTTGCACGAAGAAGTGTCATTCCACGAGAAACCATCTCGGGGAACGGTTCGCCAATTCCACAAGCATGCGAATGAATCAAATTTAATTGAAGTTGTTCCGTATCTTCCGCTTCGATGAATACATCACTAAATTTACCGAATCCAGTAGTAATTCCGTACACCACTTTACTTTCCGCAACAATTTTCTCTACTGCTTCACGGCTCTTTTGAACCGCTTTCATACTTTCTTCAGAAGCTTTTACTTTCGCTCCATTCACCAATACTTCTTTCGCTTGTTCAATCGTTAACGTACGACCTGTCAATTCAATCATTTCCAATTCCTCCTCGTTGTCTTTAGTTCTAGTTGCGCTGATCCTGTGCAAAGAATTCATTCCTAAACAAGCAAAAGGAGACTATATTGACAGACGGGTGCCCTAAAAGGGGGGTCCCCGCATGTGTCAATATAGCCTCCTTATTGTCTAAATAACTATAGGCTTCATTCTTTTATTCAGATGTGATTGATACCTAAACCAATTGCCTCATGCTCGAAGCCACGAACCGGGGCACCGATTGTTCCATAGACAGCAACGGCAATCCATTCACCTTCCGCTGCATTTTCATACGGAGTCCCACGCACAATAGCAAATCGAAGTCCCGCTGTTCGCAGCATGCCGCCGAGCTCAACCTGCCCACGTGTCACGCCTTGCATAGCTTCGATTATCGCATGATAGAGCGCATGCATCTCTCGATAGATGTCTTGATTTACAATTCCTTGCCGTTTCGCAAGCGTTTCAATTGCCGCCACAATTTTTTGGAACTCCATTGAGCCCACTTTACCTTTTCCGAACTGCCAACCTAGTTGCTGCATGCCGTTTTCTATTCTACTATCTTCTGCTTCGCTATTTGAAAACGTATACATTACTGCCTGGCGTCCGATCTTCGTATCTACCTGATTCATGTTGTACCTTCTTTTTAGATGTACTTGATATTGAATATCAACTAATGACTAACTCTATTATTACAGAGGAAATCTCTTAGGTCAATACTTGAAAGAAAAATAAAGCGCTTACTGTGCAAATTTGGCGATCAATCGAATTGTTTAGTCAAGTTCGCCATTTCTATAGCCGACACTGCAGCATCCCAGCCTTTATTCCCTGCTTTCGTCCCTGCCCTTTCAATAGATTGCTCGATCGTGTCTGTCGTCAGCACACCAAAAATCACCGGGACTCCTGACTGCATACTCGCTTGTGCTACACCTTTGGCCGCTTCATTACAGACGTAGTCGAAGTGAGGTGTGGCTCCGCGGATGACAGTACCGAGTGTAATGACAGCATCATATTTTTGGGAATCTGCCATCTTCTTTGCGATCAACGGAATTTCAAATGCCCCGGGTACCCAAGCGATATCTACATCTGCTTCAGCTACGCCATGTCGTTTGAATGCGTCCTCAGCGCCCGATAACAACTTGCCTGTGATAAACTCATTAAATCGTCCTACGACAACGCCTATCTTTAATCCTGTACCTACTAAATGTCCTTCGAATAAATTCCCCATATCTATCTCTCCTTAAATTGTTAATAAGTGATCTAATTTTTCCGCTTTAGTTTTTAAGTATTTTTCGTTTTCTTCTTTCATCGGCAATTGAATCGGAACCCGTTCAACGATTTCCAATCCATAGCCTTTTAAGCCTGAAATTTTCTTCGGATTATTCGTCAACAAACGCATTTGTTTAACGCCAAGTTCATGTAAGATTTGAGCACCGATGCCGTAATCACGCAAATCTGCTGCAAAGCCCAGTTTTTCATTGGCTTCTACCGTGTCGAAACCTTGTTCTTGCAGTTCGTATGCTTTCAGCTTATTGATCAAGCCGATGCCTCTGCCTTCTTGACGCATATACAATAAAACTCCGCGACCTTGTTGTTCGATCTGCGAAAGCGCTGCATGCAATTGAGGTCCGCAATCGCATCGGCAGGAGCCAAATACATCGCCCGTCAAACACTCCGAATGAACACGTACTAACATGGGTTCTTCTGGCGTTACCTCACCTTTCACCAGCGCTACATGCTCTTTACCTGTTAACGTTTCGGTGTATCCAATCATACGAAACTCTCCGAAGTCAGTCGGCAGCTTGATCTCCGCTTCCCTAACAACCAGCCTCTCCTGCTGCAGGCGATAATGAATTAAATCTTGGATTGTAATTAATTTCAGATTCAATTCTTGCGCCATCAGACGCAATTCAGGCACTCGCGCCATCGTACCGTCATCATTCATGATTTCACAGATTACCCCTGCTGAAGAACTCCCTGCCAGTCGAGCTAAGTCAACCGCTGCTTCCGTATGACCAGTACGTTCCAAGACACCGCCGGATTTTGCGACTAACGGAAATACATGACCCGGACGTTTAAATTCACTAGCTACCGACCGCGAATCCATCATTTTGACAATCGTTTCGGCCCGTTCAAATGCACTGATTCCAGTGTGCGTGGAAAGATGATCCACACTGATCGTGAATGCCGTGCCATGCGAATCCGTATTGTGATCGGTCATCATCTGCAAATCAAGTTGTTGAGCTTTCTGCTCCGTAATCGGCACACAAATCAAACCGCGCCCTTTCGTCGCCATGAAATTAATAATCTCAGGCGTGATCTTATCAGCCAATGCGACGAAATCTCCTTCATTCTCCCGATCTTCATCATCGACGACGATCACTACTTTACCTTGTTTTAAATCTTCTAACGCTTCTTCAATTGTATGAAACATCTCTGTCCACT
The DNA here is from genome assembly GCF_019748715.1 of Sporosarcina aquimarina. Lineage (GTDB taxonomy): Bacteria > Bacillota > Bacilli > Bacillales_A > Planococcaceae > Sporosarcina > Sporosarcina newyorkensis. Next base: position 11,530 of record NZ_JACLBZ010000006.1, read on the forward strand.
CCTTCACTTAAATCCGTGCTGTTGTAGAAAATCCTCTGTCAGTGGCTGTTCTTTCGCGTCTCGTCTCTTAAGCATGTTCTCTACGTACTTCGCCAGCATGTCGCATTCGAAATTAACAACATCCCCTAGGGACTTTTTCGCAATGACCGTCAGTTCTTGGGAATGCGGAATCAACGAAATCGTAATATCTGTTTCATTCACATCAAAAATTGTCAGTGACGTACCGTCTAATGCGATCGAGCCTTTTGGCAATAAATACGGACTATACTGTTCAGGCAAAGCCAGCCGAATATAAAGTGCATTATCGACAGTACGTTTTTCACGAATGATGGCGACACCATCGACATGTCCCGTGACGAAATGACCGCCAAATCGACCGTTAGCTGCAAGAGCACGTTCCAAATTCACTCGACTTCCCACCTTCAATTGTTGAAGTGAGGTAGAAGAGACGGTCTCAGGCATGACATCTGCAGAAAATTGTTCTTTCGAAAACTTTTTGACTGTCAGACAAACTCCATTGACTGCAATGCTGTCACCTAATTGGACATCGGCTAATACAGTAGAAGCTGCAATCGTCAATGTCATCGACTGCGCTCCCGGCTGTACACTTTTGACTGAACCGATTTCTTCAATAATCCCTGTAAACAACGGTCAATCCCTCTCTTTCGGTAGCGCTATAATTTTAATATCAGGGCCAATCATTTCCACACTTTCAAAAATCAACGGGAAGGCCTCTCCCATAATCTCCGGGTCTGTTCCACCAACAGGTGTCAGCGAGCCACTGCCGCCAAGTAACTTCGGCGCCATATAGCAAATAACACGCTGAACGGCACGCGCCCTGATGAATGAAGCATTGACCGCGGCACCACCTTCTACCAATAACGTCATGACACCGTCAGAGCCTAAGCGCAAGAGGATCTCTTCAATATCAAGCTGAATTTTCGGCATGCGTATGATTCGGACGTGCGGCTTTTGGAGCAACTGTTCACGCAAGTATTCTGCTTCATTCCCACAAAAAATCCATGTAGGTGCAGCATTGTTTTGAATGACTTGACTATCAATTGGTGTTCGTAACCAAGTATCTAAAATAACTCGAATAGGATGTTTTCCACCTCGGGGCAATCTGGTGGTGAGAAGGGGGTCATCATGAAGAATCGTTTGAACGCCGACTAAAATCGCATCTTGGGTATGACGAAGCAGATGGACATCGAGCCTTGCTTGCTCACTCGTCACCCATTTACTGTCTCCTGTAGATGTTGCAATCTTACCGTCTATCGTCATCGCTGTTTTCATTGTCACATGAGGTGTTTTCGTTCGAATAAAATGAAAAAATGGTGCATACAATTTCTGTGCTTGATCGGTACATACATCTTTCTCTACTTCCAAACCCGCAGCACGAAGTCGTTCCATGCCTTTGCCGGCAACCAACGGATTGGGATCGGAAATCGCCACGTAGACACGCTGGATACCAGCCCGAATAATCGCATCTGCGCAAGGCGAAGTTTTACCTGTATGAGAACAAGGCTCCAAAGTTACATACAAATCAGCGCCTTCCGCTTTTGTGCCGGCCATATCAAGCGCAACCCGCTCAGCATGTCGTTCCCCCGCCTGCAAATGAGCACCCATACCGACGATTCTGCCGTCTTTCACTATCACGGCGCCAACTGGCGGATTCGGAGAAGTTTGTCCAACAACGTTTCGAGCTAACTTCAACGCCATTCCCATATAATCTTGATTCACTGCACAACACTCCAACTTGCAAAATTCCTCTTGTGACAAAACAAAAAGCCCCGCAAAATATAAATGCGGGGCTTGTAACCATGACAAAATAAGCGTTATAAATGTAGATTTTAAAAACGCATTGTTCCTTCTCTCATCCAGACTTTAACTGTCGGCTTTGGAGTTTCACCAAATCCACCTTCTGCTTTTTAGCTAATCAATCACGCCTAGGCGTGATTGCGCCTGGATTTTGAAATGTACTCGCACATTTCAAAATCCATGACATCTGCCAGAGGCTTTATCTGGATTCAGCGGGCGTTTGAACACCCACTGAACAGAAAAGCCACCGTATTCATACCGCCACTTATGGAAGTGAGGGTTTCTGCTGAATTTAGATAAAAGCATCCGGGTCACGGACTAAGAGCTTGTAAGCTCATCACCGTCGGTAGGGACTTCCACCCTGCCCCGAAGGAAACTTATTCGATTACCTAAGAGTCTAGCACAACTAATAGTGAAATGACAATCACTGAATATTTATTCAGCTCTAAATACCCACTTATCCACCGTGAATTGATCGATCGCTTCGATATCCGTTTTATAACCAATACCAGCTTCATTTGGCACGGTAATATAACCATTTTCCGCTACTACCTCAGGCTTGATAATATCTTGATCCCAATAACGAGAAGAACCCGCCGTATCTCCAGGCAGTGTGAAATTCGGCAGCGTCGTTAAAGCGACATTGTGCGCTCGTCCGATGCCTGATTCCAGCATCCCACCGCACCACACATCAATCCCTTTAGCTGCGCAGTAGTCGTGGATCTTCTTAGCTTCCGTCAAACCGCCCACACGTCCGATTTTAATATTTATAATCCGACAGCTCCCAAGCTCCACAGCTTTCCTGGTATCTTCCAAGGAATGGATACTTTCATCCAAACAGATCGGTGTCGACATTTGTCTCTGAAGTTTTGCATGATCGATAATATCGTCAGACGCAAGCGGCTGCTCGATCATCATCAAATTAAACTGGTCCAATTCCTTTAAAACTTCTGCATCATCCAGCGTATAGGCAGAGTTCGCATCTGCCATCAATGGCACATCGGGAAATTCGTTGCGGATCGCTCGGATGACTTCCACGTCTTGCCCCGGTTTGATCTTCACCTTAATCCGCTTATAGCCTTCATCGATGAAACCTTTCACATTGGCAAGTAAGTCTTCCACACGTTCTTCAATGCCAATACTGATCCCGACTTCAATATAATCCCGTTCACCACCTAACGCTTCGGCAAGCGACATATCGTGACGTTTTGCATACAAATCCCAAACCGCACCTTCAATCGTCGACTTCGCCATGTTATTCTTTCGAATAGGTGCAAAAAATTCATTCACTTCATCCGGATGTTCGATTGTCTTACCAAGCACCGCCGGAATCAAGAAATCACGCAACATATGAATACATGTTTCCGTTGTCTCTTCGCTATACCATGGGTAAGTGAACGCCACGCTTTCTCCCCAACCTTCGTTGCCCAGTTCATCTTGCACTGTAGCCAACAGGAAGTCTCTTTGATGGATTGTTCCGAAACTCGTTGTGAAAGGATTCTTCATCGTCATACTCATCCTACGAATGGTTACACTTTCAATTTTCAATCGGCTCACTACTTTCATTTTGTAATGGAATCATGGAAAGCTTACAAAAACGATAGTATTGTACAGCTTCTTCCGTTCTGCGCACATCAATTAATGCAAACCCTGCGCTGCACAGTTGTTGAAATAGATTCCTTGTTTTCAAACGCCAATCAAGCGCCAACTGGGAGTCTTCAGTCTTCAGCAGCTGGGTATGTTTTGGAACGGGCACTTCTACCGCTTCTGCCGACAGCCAATCGTTTTCTTCAGGTAACTGCAGCTCAGGGTGATTTTCATTTGTCAGGCGAACCGTAAACGGACACATGTACTGAAGATTTATCGGTTGCCAACATTCATTCACTCGCGGACTAGTAATCCACCACGCCACTTGAAAACGGTCGGTCGGTAAGCCTTTATTCAGACCGTCCGCCATTTCACCGTAGCAATTGACGATATAGTCGTAACAGACTCCGTATAATTTTGATGTATTTAGGTAGGCATTGCGGCTTTCGAGTGGATCAAATGTCCAGACAATTAATTCATAACCCATCTCGCGCGCCAAACGTAGCTGTTCATCTTTCAACAACTTACCGATCCCCATTAATTGAAATTCTTGATCGACAGCTAACATATGGGAACATAAATACGACTGCCCTTCAGAGAATCCTGCAAAGCTGTAGGAAAAACCAATCATTCGCTCGCCGGCAAACGCGCCGACAATCAGGCCACCATTTTTCACCGCAGTAATCGTTTGATGAACAGGAATCGGCTCCATTCCCCAGATTTGCTTCTCAAGTTTTTGCACCGCATAAATTTCTTCAATTTCAGTCACTTTTCTAATTTGTACATTCGTCATCGGCGCACCTTCTATTTTTAGATTGAACTGCTAAATTCGTCTCCAACACGACGGTCTACACCACTCAATGTTAACATAAAAAAAGACCTCTCTTCACTTTAAGTGAAGGGAGGCTCTTTGCAATTAAAATGTCAATAAAATCATCATCATAAACAATAGGGTCATGTAATTCACAGAATACAAAAACATGACATGCGCCCATTTGTGGTTGTCCTTTGCATAAAAACCATAAATACTAGCCGCAATATAGCCAACATTCATCAACGTAGCGACGATGATAAAGCCCATTCCGAACATTGGCAACAAAAATGGAAAAGGCAGCAAACATAGTACATATATCAACATTTGACGTTTTGTGAAATCAAAACCGAACACAACCGGCAACATCGGCACGTTCGCCGCTTTATACTCATCATGCTTCTTCATAGCAATCGCAAACGTATGCGGCATTTGCCAAATAAACAAAATCGAAAATAAGACAATCGGCACAATATGATTCGCCGACATAATGGCAGCCCAGCCAATCAAAGGCGTTACCGCCCCCGAAACACTTCCAATTACCGTATTTAACGTGTATTTACGTTTAGACCACATCGTATAGGGTATGACATACGTAAACCACCCAATGAACGCGTAAAGAGCTGCTTCAAAAGTAGTAAATAAAAGCAATAATATGCCGATCCCAGATAACACCAAACCAATATTTAAAACTGTTTTCAAAGCAAAGTTTCCTGTAACAGTCGGCCGTTGCTGCGTTCTTTCCATGAAAGTGTCAATATCCGAATCAAACCAGTTATTCAACACGAGCGCACCTGCCATTAGAAAGGTGCTGCCGACCATCGTCAGCCAGAAAACGCCCCAATTCCCTGCAAGTGTCATTCCTGAGAAGTGAAGCGCCAACCAGAACCCTGCAAATACAGGCAAGACATTCGCGATGAGTACAGGACCTTTCACTAATGATTTAATATCTGAGAAGAAGGCAGATGCCGAGCGACTTTGTGTAGTCGTCGAAACAATATGGACTTCTTTCGTCATAAGATCCGTTCTCCTTTTCTACATACGTTCCTTTTTTATATAACTTTATTTATATTACTAACTATATCATTTTCTTAAAAGCAAAATCAAAAATTCACGATAATTCCTCATAAACTGTTACAAATCTTTGTCATTCAGCTTTCAGAAATGTTAAACCTAACTAATTTTCTTTAGTAATCTAAAAATTCTGATTCTTGCGTTTGGAAATGCAACATTTCCCTCTAGTATTCGACTCGAGGAAATCCTATACCCCTTGTAGGATAGAGCCTTGATTCGTCCATATTTAATTCCAGTTAAAAACTTTACTTTTTAATGAAGTTTATAAGTGTATTTTATTATAAAAAATACACTCAATCATCAGTTGTCTAAATTATTAAATTGATAATAATTTTACTATCCTGTAAACTATCTAAATGTCACCACGAAATAAAATGATAGTTTTTCCTTAATCTCTTCAACTTTCCTACGTTTTTTCTGGGTGATTGCAAATAAGAGATTCGAGTAAAAAAGATCATTTCGTGATGAAAAAAACCACAGACAGAAGGGATTTGATTTTTTGAGAAAGTTTACGTTTCTATTCTCAGTCTTCGCATTACTGCTTTTAACTGCTTGCGGTAATAGTGTAAGCAAAGATTCGATCAGTGTCATTAAACTTGCAGACGCAGGATGGGACAGCATTCGTGTCCACAATAGCATCACACAACTCATTTTGGAGGAAGGCTATGGATATGACACAGAAGTAACCAATGGGACTTCTACGGCCGTATTCCAAGCTTTACAGCAAGGCGATATCCAAATCTACACCGAAATTTGGACAGATAACATGGAAGATATCTACACTAGCGCTATTGACAAAGGAGATATAGTGAAACTTTCAACAAACTTTGACGACAATTCTCAAGGTCTATATGTACCGACTTACGTGATAAAGGGCGATCAAGAGCGCGGCATTGAACCTATGGCACCTGACCTGAAGACAGTGGAAGACCTGGCAAAATACCCTGAACTTTTCAAAGACCCCGAAAACCCAGAAATGGGCCGCATTATCGGCGCCCCTTCGAGCTGGGTCGTCAGCAAACATTTAGCCGAAAAAATGAAGACTTATGGCTTAGATAAGACGTTCACATACTTGGCTCCAGGATCTGATTCTTCAATTATCGCTGATTTGGTGAGCGCTTACAAAAAAGGCGAGCCGTGGGTAGGTTATTATTGGTCTCCAACTTGGGTAACTGCAACGTATGATTTAACACTTTTAGAAGATCATCCGTTTGACCAAGAAATTTGGGACAAAGAAAAAGGAACTGAATTCCCACCGAATGATGTTGTAGTCGGTATTCATAAAGATCTGCAAACCCAAGCACCTGAAGTTGTTGACTTTCTGAAAAACTATGAAACTAGTAACGACTTAACTGAAGAAATGCTAAATTATATGGGCGAGAATGAAGCAGATCCAGACGAAACCGCAAAATGGTTCATGAAAGAACATGAAGACATTTGGACTTCATGGGTACCTGACGATATTGCTGAGAAAGTAAAAGCAGCACTATAAAAAACTAAAAAGATTGCGGGGATGGACGCCATTCCGCTCCATCCCCTTCTTCACTACTTACTTAACTTAACTACAGAAAGAGAGGGACAAGCTAGTGTAATCTAGCTTAATGCCTATGACTGAATTCCCCAATGTACGAATACCGATAGGAGACTATGTTGAAAAGTTTATCGACTTTCTCGCAATGAACTTTGGTTGGCTTTTTGATTTTATCTTCATGATTGCTTCATCAACTATCCGCACGATCGAAACGACTCTGTTAGCCACACCATGGTGGGTAATCATGATTATCGTTTTCTTACTGGGATGGTACTTCAACAATATATACGGCGGTTTGCTGTTCGCCCTCTTCATTTTTTTAATCGGATCTTTTGATCTCTGGACAGAAACGATGACCACTGTTGCCATTATCGTGATTTCTGTTGTCCTATCCCTTGCGATCGGTATTCCGGTTGGCATATTGATGGCCTTCAGCCGAACATTTTCTATTATCATGCGGCCGATATTAGACGCCATGCAGACGATGCCTACCTTTGTATACTTGATCCCTGTAATTTTCTTCTTCCCTTTAGGAAACGTACCAGCAATTATTGCAACGATTATTTATGCATTGCCCCCTGTCATTCGACTAACAGAGCTTGGTATACGAAATGTCGATGATGAAGTAATAGAGTCGGCCGAGTCATTCGGATCCTCCCGTAATCAGATGCTCGTAAAAGTACAACTTCCTCAAGCATTGCCTACAATGATGGCAGGTATTAACCAAACGACTATGATGGCGTTGTCCATGGCGGTAGTCGGTTCAATGGTTGGCGCACACGGTCTCGGTGAACGGGTACTATACGCTATCAATCAAATCAATATTTCATTAGGATTTGAAGCAGGTATCAGTATCGTATTTTTAGCGATTATCATAGACCGCATCACAAATGGAGTGGCGGATCGCCTACAAAGTTCTAGGAGGAGATCAGCATGACAGTAAAACTCAAAGTAGAAAATGTCACCAAGATTTTTGGACCCCGCCCTAAAAAGGTTATTCCGTTAATTGAAAAAGGTGCTTCTAAACGAGAAATTCTCGACAAGACCGGACATACAGTCGGTGTCTATAATGCCAATATGGAAATTATGGAGGGCGAAACATTCGTCATCATGGGTTTATCGGGAAGCGGAAAATCCACGTTGATCCGTTGCTTTAATCTGCTGAACAAACCGACTTCAGGCGCAATTTACGTAGACGGGGAGAATATTGTCTCTTACAACAAGGAACAGTTGAAATTTTTCCGCCAAAAGAAAATTGCGATGGTTTTCCAGCACTTCGGTTTATTCAGCCACCGGACGGTTATGGAAAATATCGAATACGGTCTCGAAGTCCGCGGATTGTCCAAAAACGAACGACGTGAGATTGCTCAAAAGCATATTGATACAGTCGGACTAAAAGGTTATGAGAATCAATATCCCGATGAACTCTCAGGTGGAATGCGTCAGCGTGTCGGTATTGCACGGGCTTTGACGAACGATCCGGATATTCTATTGATGGATGAGCCGTTCAGTGCGTTAGATCCACTCATTCGAAGAGAGATGCAGCTGGAGCTCTTGGATATTCAGACACGCTTGCAAAAGACCATTATTTTCATTACACATGACGTCAATGAAGCCTTCCGTATCGGTGACCGTGTGGCTGTCATGAAAGATGGCAATGTCGAGCAAGTCGGAACACCGGAAGATTTATTGGAATCACCGGCGAATGATTATATTGTTGAGTTCACACGGGAAATCGATCGTTCCAAAGTTTTGCAAGCTGAAAATATTATGTCGAAGCCATTGAGCATCGTAAATAGTAAAGACGGGTTGCATGTCGCTATTAAAAATATGGAAGAGCATGGAATCTCCAGCGTTTTCATTACGAACCGCGAGCGGCAATTACTCGGATTGGTCACTATTGATCAAGCGATTGACGGCGTAAAAAACCGCAAGACCATTGATGAAGTTATGTCTACTGATGTGCGGACGGCTTACCCGGAAGAATATGTCCAAGATATTATTCCACGTGTGCTTGATTCTAAGTATCCACTTGTCGTTGTAGATGAGACAAATCGAATTAAAGGAATCATTCTGCGTGTACATGTACTCTCAAGTATTATTAGTAATTCATCTGAAGATCAGGACGTTGAAGCGATCACACCAGCGGAAACCGTTTGAACTGATGAATTTAAAAACTGAGAAGAAATGGCGATGGCCACTTCTTCCCAGTTTTTTCATGTCATTCATTCTTACCGGAGACCCCTGCGCTTTCGAAGGTCGCCATTTCATTGACCATGTAGACAGCAGATTGAATGATGCTAAAAGCTACCGCTGCACCTGTCCCTTCCCCAAGTCTCATGTCCAGTGAAACAATTGGTTCCTTCCCTAAGTATTCATAGGCTTTTTGATGGCCCGGCTCCATAGACTGATGGCCAAGTAACATATAGTTCACTGCACCTTTTCCAATACTCTCCGCAACGCATGCAGCCGCCGTAGAAATAAACCCATCCAACAAAATTGGTATCCGATTCGATGCGGCTGCCAGCATTGCACCCGCCATTGCAGCAATTTCCAAGCCGCCGACTTTGCGTAGTATGTCGTAGCCATCTTGTCGGTCCGGCTGATGAAATTCCAAAGCCTGTCGAACGACGTTGATTTTATGTACATGCTGTTCAGATGAAATTCCTGTTCCGAAGCCCACAAGCTCCGCAGGATCCATTCCCGTAATAGCCGCGACAATCGCACTGCTCGTAGTTGTATTACCGATACCAACTTCTCCTACTACTAGACAGTCTACTCCTTTATCAAACAGTACCAGTGCTTCCTCGTAGCCTATTTGTATCGCTCTCTCTACTTCTTCCTCTGTCATCGCCTCTGTACGTAAGAAATTTTGAGTACTTTGGCGAATTTTCCGGTTTTTCACTAGTCCCGTAAAATCATCACCGATCACACCGACATCCACCAATGAAAATTCGGCTTGCTGCTGTCTGCCAAATACATTGATCGCAGCTCCGCCTTGCGCCATATTGTCTACCATTTGACGTGTAACTTGCTGCGGGAATGCCGAAATCCCTTCCTCGACGATGCCGTGATCCGCAGCGAACACGATAATACCGAGCTTATAGATGACCGGTTTGCGATGCCCCTTCATTTCGGCCAGTTGCATGACAATTTCCTCTAATTTCCCTAAGCTTCCGACCGGCTTTGTCAGCATATCCAAGTAAGCCTTTGCTTCAACTCTTGCCTCTGTATCCAACATGGGGACATTGTAGTTATTCAATTTCATTCCTACTTTCTTGTTGTTCTTTAACTTCTCTTTACTAGTATATCATCCGTTGCGTGTATAGGCATATTTAGGAATGAAGGCTAGTTCCTTTAGGTTCAATTTACACCAATATGGGTATAGATAGGGTATAAAGAAAAGGAGACGATGTACATGATCAGCGAAAAATTAGCACAAGCTCTGAATGAACAAATGAATAATGAATTCGCCGCCGCGCAAACGTATTTATCCATGGCATCTTATTGTGAATACCGCAACTATAGCGGATTTGCTCACTATTATTTACAGCAAGTAGAAGAAGAGCGGTTCCATGCCATGAAAATTTATTCCTACTTAAATGACCGCGGTATTCATGCAGTCATTACGGAAATTCCCGCGCCTACTACTTCTTTCGAAAATCTTGTGCATACTTTTGAAGTTGCGTTAGAACAGGAGAAAAAAGTAACAAAATCATTTTATGCAATCATGGATTTGGCATGGGAAGAAAAAGAACACGCGACAATCTCATTCCTCAACTGGTTCTTGGATGAACAAGTCGAAGAAGAAGCGACATTCGATAAGCATATCGAGTATTTGAAACGAATTCGCGATGATAAGAATGCGCTGTTCATTTACGAAAAGGAACTGGCGACACGCTCGTTTGCAGACGAATAAAAATAGGCAAGCGCCGGTCGTCAGACCTTCGCTTGCCTATTTTCCTGCAGTGATACGCTCCAGACACCTTTGACAAACACAGCGTTTGTGCAATTCTTCCCTCGGAATTTGACCAAACACTTCATCAGGAAATTTTTTGTCTGTACACCAGCATTTTCCTCCGTCTTTCAAATTTCCATTACCGCATTGGTTATGCCCGTTGCAAATCGGACATACTGTCTTCCCCATTCCATTACCCTCTTCACATACGGTGTTTGTCCAACTCCGCAGTATTTTTCTTTTCCAGCTCTTCCACTCGCTCCTCCAATTCCTTATTGCGTTTCATGCTTTCCATCGAGTAAAGCCCTGCCAGTAAAGCGACCACAAATGTGGCATAATTAAACCACTCCATACAACCCGCCCCTTTTTCACTTTTCTTTCTTTAAATACATCTTGTAAACTTTCTTCAATGTCTCAGGCTTTAAATCCATATCATTTTCATACATATATTTCACAGCATAGCCGAGTGCGACAGTCATGGAACCAGCAACGCTAGCAGCCACGACCATTCCAGCGCCCGGTATGACTTTGACGATTTGACGAAATGCTGTTTTGCCGATATTCCCAACCACCGTTGCAATGATTAATTCCTTTGCGTGGTCTTTCGTAATCGGTTTTCCGTATAGAGTTGAAAGTTTCAACATCAAACCAACTTGTAAAGTGGTCAGCGGAACAAAGTCCGCTCCAGGAATAGGGACTGCACCGATTGCGGCTGCCGATGCTCCAGCCGCCAAAATCCACCTTTTTGCGATGGATGGCTTATCTGCCATATTGGCCGCCAGCAAGAGATCCTTATTCACTTCCTTCAGCTGCTGAAGAATTTCTTTCTGCAATAACTCCATATGTTCTCCAGTCTTGGAGGAAATCGGAATGACAGGATACGCAAACTCAGTATGCTCTAGTATGTAGTTCACTAAACTTGGAATATCATCTGCCGCATCAATTTTATTCAGCACTATAATGACTTTCTTATTAAAAGTGGCAATTTTATTCAGTGATTTCAATTCCGTATCCGACAGCACAGTGCCTGCTGCATTTAAGAAAAATAAAATTACGTCGGCTTCATTGTAAAATTTTAATGTTTCTTGAGAGTGTTCTTGGTAAATATCATCGAGTCCCGGCGTATCGACAAACAGGATATTGTCTCGGTAGTAATACTTTTTGACTTCTTTCGTCTCTCCCGGTTGCGCTCCCACTTCAGCTACACTTTTTTGCATAAGCCGATTTAAAGTAGAGGATTTTCCTGCGTTGACATCCCCAATCATCGCAATCAATATTTCTTTCTTTAACTGTTCATTAATATCATCCGATTCTTGTTGAAAAATCTGATCGAATGCGTCATTTGACATGAAATTAGAAGTATTCATTCCTTCACATCCATTCATTTATTTTCAATACTCAGTTTAGTCTGTTGTAAAAAAGAGCATCAGTCATTCTACCTCTTCTGACTGATGCCCTTTTAAGTTGTTTACCAAACAATCTTCCCTTAATAATAAGGCGAAATCAATATATACACAAGTACCCCGGTCAAGCTAACGTATAACCAAATCGGCATCGTCCATCGTGCAATTTTACGGTGACGCGCGTTTTCCATATTCCAAGCTCTGGCGACACTTGTCAAAGCAAGCGGAACAATTACAGCAGCTAAGACAATATGAGAAAACAAAATGAAATAATAGAAACCAGCCATGAAACCACTGCCGCCATACGGAGTCGATTCAGCTAAATAATGATAGGCCACATAAGTGACTAAGAACAATGCAGTCGTACTGAATGCAGCGTATATGAATCGTTTATGAACCGTAATATTTTTCTTCAAAATGGCGACCAAAGCGCACACTAAGAAAATAAAGGTAAAACTATTAAAGATGGCATTCAAAAGAGGCAAGATCGTAATGTCGAAAGCAGTAAAGTCTTCGGCTCCCGGCAGACCTGACAGCACACCGATTGCTCCAATCAAAATCACCGAAATGATAATGATGGCCGGTCGGTAATTGCGCTTTTTGAATGAACTGGAACTAGCTGTTTGATTGCTGTAATTCATCTATTGTCACTCCAATTCTATATTTATCAATTATGCCTCAGCATAATTGCGTCCGGATTTTTTCGAGCTTGCTCGAAAAGCTCCCTTAAAAACCCGTGACATCCCCCCGAAATTCAGCAGGCGTTTAAACACCCTCTGAACCGCAATAAAATCACATTCTTCATACCACATGCAGATTTAGAAGTATACTGCTGAAATCAGATAAGCTACCCTTCATATTAGCATAAGTAACCTATCGTAGACCTCAAATTTGTGTCGAATTTTGCAATTGATTCGATGTTTCTTGATGGAAGTCTTCAATGACTTGAATGAACTTATAGATCGTCGGAGTTAAATACGAATCGGCACGGCGGACGAAAACAGTTTTAATCTGACTATACTCCGATGGCAAGTGATAGCAATGAACGTGACCTTGTTCCACTAGATGAGCGACAGCCGATTTTGGAACGAATGTCACGCCGAGACCTGCTGCTACACTACCGAGAATAGTCTCCAGCGTACCAAATTCCATCATTTTCGTCGGTTTAAATTGTTCATCCTCCAGCCACTGTTCCAATCGGGCACGATAGCCGCATCCTTTACTGAAGCATAAAATCGGTTCATCTTTGATATCTTCTTTTGATTGAAACGGCTTGTCGGAAACAAGGACGAGTTCTTCCTCCAAAACGTCATGGACCGCTAAATCAGGGTGCGTCGTGCCTTCGGAGATGAAAGCACCGTCCAATTGGTGGTGAAGCACTTTATATTGCAATTGTTCAGTGACGCCCGTCAGTAAAGATAAATCTACTTGTTTGTATTTTTTATTGTATCTCGAAAGAATGACCGGAAGTTTGATAACCGTTTCTACAGAGCCGATTTCCAGTTTTCCGGACGGCTCTTTGTCGTTTTGTACAACTTTCCTCATCTCATTCGTCAATGATAGAATTTTCTCGCTGTAGATCAACAGTCTTTTCCCTTCGGGCGTTAAAATCATCCCTCTATTATGGCGATTGAATAACGGTGTCTTCAGTTCATTCTCCAACTTCTGAATGCGAGAAGTAATATTCGATTGAACGTAGCGCAGTTCTTTTGCCGCCTCCGTAATCGTGCCTTTTTCGGCTACCATTTGAAATATTTCCAAGTCTTTAAACTCCATCGTCATCCCCCTTTTCTTCTGTCTCTTTTATGATATCAATAATAATGATAGTAGTCATCATTATTATTCGTTTTACATGATGTCTATTTTCTAGTTTACTAGAGTAAGTACTTCGAGGGGAGTTTGGTCCAATGAAAAACAAAATTATATGGGGAGCGTTTCTATGTTTTATCGCCAGTGCATCATGGGGCGCGATGTTCCCTGTTGCCAATAGCGCATTTAAAGCAATTGATCCCTTTTATTTCACATTGATTCGCTACGTATCGGTAACAATTTTACTCGTCATTTTATTGTGGTGGAAAGAAGGAAAACAGGCTTTTCGCTTGGAGAAGAGGGGTTTATCGCTTTGGTTTTTCGGTACGATGGCATTTGTTGTCTACAACTTGTTCATCTTCTGGGGCGAAGATCTGATGGGTGAACCGGGAATCATGGTTGCTTCCATTTCAGAAGCCATGATGCCGATGATTTCCATTGTAATCGTTTGGTTCATCAGCAGGCAAAAGCCGCATGGTTTTACATTAACATGTGTATTTACTGCATTTATCGGTGTGATGCTCGTCATTACAAAAGGTGATTTACGAACATTTTTGACTGCGACGGATGATATAATTCCGTCCTTGCTCATCTTTTTAGCTGTGATCGGCTGGGTGGTCTATACGATGGGCGGCAATCAGTTCAGCGAGTGGTCGTCATTGCGTTATTCCACATTAAGCTGTCTGCTCGGTACTGCCACAGCTTGTGTCATCGTCTTTTTCGTCACGCTGACTGGTTATATTTCCGTTCCGACACTTGCAACTGTGCAAACAGTTAGTCCGCATATGCTGTTTATGATTGTTTTCCCCGGTATCATTGCATTGCTTGGCTGGAATGTCGGAGTTCGAATTTTGTCACCATTAAATGGTCTACTATTCATCAACTTTGTTCCAGTGACTACATTGGTCATTTCGTTTGTGCAAGGTTATCAGTTGACGGTGTTTGATTATATCGGTACGGTATTCATCATTCTTTCTCTTGTCGGCAATAACATTTTCTTGCGGTTGCAGCAAAAGCGCAAAGACGAAGTACGACAATACAAGAAACAATCTGCCGAGCCTAGTGTTTCGGCTTAAACATGAAAAGTAAACAGGCGATGCAAAACCAATTGGTTTTGCATCGCCTGTTTCGTTGTTTGTGTAATTCAAAATTTAAAACGGTGAACAATGCGATTTAGCGCGGCAGCTTGGTCTGTCAATCTGACCGCGTCACTCGCCAACTGCTGAATTCCTTCGACTTGCTCATCCATTCCAGCAACGGTTTCTGTAACACTATCTGTAAATTGTTCGGAAATGGTTGTGATCTGCTCGATAATTCTTTCAATCTGTTCGCCGTCTTGAATCATTTCTTCCGCATGACGGCTGTTGTTATTGACAGCAGATTTCGTATCGATCACCGCTTCATTCATTTGATGGATGGATTGGCCGGCAACTTTGACGATTTCCACGCCTTCTTGAATTGTGTCGGTATTCGATTCCACTTGCTGTACTGCAATTTTCACTTCATTGTTGGTTTGCTCCAGTGTTCGCACCACGTCATTCGCAAAATCATTCGTTTCTTCAGCTAGCTTACGGACTTCATTGGCAACAACGGAGAAACCACTTCCCGCTTCACCTGCCCGTGCTGCTTCGATGGAGGCATTCAGTGCCAATAAGTTGGTCTGTTCCGCGATTTTCGTAATCAGAGATACTTTTTGGATGACTTGATGGATATCTTCCGCCACTTGCATGATTTTCTGGGAAGATTTTTGCACGGCTTCATTTATTTGCTGCATCTTTTGCTCGGATTCTTCAATAGCTTGGCTACCCTCTTCTGCTGCTTGAGATGCATCTTCAGACTTTGCGAGCGTCTGCTGGATACGCGCTTCCATTTCACGGATGCCTTGCATCATCGTTTGGACCATGGCGTTTGCTGACTGTAATGAAGAAAGTTGTTGCTCCGTTCCGACCTGGAAGTTTTGCATGGTGTCCCCATATGCCGTGAAAACACTGGATAAGCGTTTCGCTTCAGATGCTTGATCTTGACTAATTTGGTCAACGATACCGGATGAACTATCCAGCTCTTTGACGATGTTTTTCGTGCCAATCACCATTTTATTAATTTCAAATCCAATTTGATTGAATTCCGATCTTGACCGTTCAGTGACTTCCGCCGTCAAATCCCCTGCCGAAATTTTTCTCGTGACTTGGCGCCAGGAACGGATGCCAATCATGACGGTTTTATAGAGTGCTATGATTGTAATAGCAGAAATAAGAAGCGATGCCACCGAAAAAATCAGCCCTTGGTTGAAAGGTAAATCAAGAAGATATACAATCAGTGCCATGATAAGGGCTGGCAGTAGAATAGCGCCCGTCATGCCGTAAAGAATATACTTTTGATGAACGATCCGACCGAGACGTAAACTATAGCGAGTGCCGTTTGATTTGATGATTGGGGCGGATGCGTCAATAAGACGTTCACCTGATTGTCGTTCATATATTTGCAGTAAAGGTTGGTCAGTATTCGCAGCTTTCAAGCCAACAGGATCAGAAAATAACGTTCCTTCCCATAATCGGTTTGTATGGATGTAGCTGCGCCCTGTCTCGTCGACGATGACAAAGTATTCATCTTCATTCAACTCATCATCCAGCAATCTATGAAGCTGTTTGTAATTTTTTTCAAATGAATGTTCATTTTCCACTAGAGGTTGAATGCGTTTTGTTACTTTTTCTACTTTGTTAAGCGCTTTTCTTGCAGATGATGATCTTAATAGCTTCTCCATTCACTTTCCCCCATCCGTGCGTATCTACTATATATTTACTATAGCATAAAGTGTGAGGAAAGTTATACGTATTTTGAATATTGTAGTTATTGAGCTGGCGAATTTGCAAAATGCAAATCTTCAATTACTATCTAATAATCCAGTCAGACAATAAAATTCCAATCTCCCAAATCTAGTTTAAGCCTCTTAATTTGATTTGCGCGATGGATTCTTTTACACTTGTTTACGCAAAA
Source organism: Sporosarcina aquimarina (assembly GCF_019748715.1). GTDB lineage: Bacteria > Bacillota > Bacilli > Bacillales_A > Planococcaceae > Sporosarcina > Sporosarcina newyorkensis. The sequence continues at coordinate 28,515 of NZ_JACLBZ010000006.1, forward strand.
GATTTAGTCCTCAATAGGAGTGGTACTTAATGAAGAAATGGTGGTTACTTCCCGCGTTGGCGATAGTCTTGGCAGCGTGTGGAAACAACGAAGAATCGCAACCCAAAGAAGAAGAGGAGATTGCGAAGGATACGATAGAATCTGAAGAGGAGTCGGTAACATCTCCTGATAGCGAAATCGCGCCGGAAGATGAGCCGGAAAATCATTCAGCTTCGTCTGCTTCCGACTTATCAGGGTATGAAGAGTCTGCTGTATTAGGCGAGCATATGCCAATCGATAAGCTTACATCCCACGTGGAGACAGACAATCCCGGTAAACGAATTATCTTATTTGAAAATGAAAGTGGAGAAAAAGTCTATAAAAGTATTTTTATAAAACATGACCGCTTCTTGAAAATTATCGATTTGAAAGATGATCAGCTACTGTATAAAGACAAATTATAAGATTGAGAAAAAGCCCGCAGGCCATGGTCTGCGGGCTTCTCCTATTTAACGAAGATATCTTCTAGCTCCAGCGTATTCTGATTTGTATGGTTCAAGTGTCAACGGCACAATTTCGACAGTTCTTTTCGGATTCGGTGCGTGGATCATTTGACCATTGCCAATATACATACCGACATGATGCACGGTCCCTTTTCCTTTATTGTAAGCAAAAAACAATAAGTCACCCGGCTGCAAATCTTTTTTCAAGACTTTCATACCATTGACCGCTTGCACGGAAGCATCCCGCGGCAAGTTGATGCCGTGTTGGCGGTAGACAGAATAGGTAAAACCTGAGCAATCGAGGCCGAAACCTGAAGTACCTGCCCATAAGTAGGACAACCCGTCAAAGATTTTAGCAGTCTCTACGATTTGCTGAGCTGTCGGGTTCGGCAAACTTTCTTTTGCATTTACCAATTTCACAGTATTCTTATTAATATATTTCACCCCGTCCGTTGGGGTCTGCACAGCGATTCGATCGCCTGTCTCTCCGACAACTGGCAGGGTGGTGTTGAAACTGATCGTTCGGAATGGTTTTTTTCCATTTTCATCATGAGTCAGAATGGCTGTTTTTGTTTTCACCATAGCCGTTTTACATGTTGAATAATTTGGATAAACAGTTGCGAGATGGTTCTTCGGCAGCCAGCCAGGATAGCCCGCTGCATGTTTTGGTGAGCTTTGATCTACAACTGCGACTTGCGCCCAATCCCCTTTTTTCTGCAGTACTTTCACAGTTTGTCCATAAAGAACCTGTGTCTCCAACTTACCAACAAGCCATTGTTTTTGCGGCAGGGTCATGGAAGATACCCATTTACTAATGTCCGGTGTTTTACCGTTCGCATATGAATCTACCGGACGTTTCGTGCCAGGCTGTTTCCATAATGTTGAGACCGGGACAGTGACAACTTGCTGAGCTTTATTGTCACCGATATAACAAGCGGGCGTATTTTTAAAGCTTGGCTCCAAGATTCTGGCAAGGAACACCGCGAAGTGCCCGCGCGTTAAGGAATCATTCGGCTTAAATGTATTGTCTAAAAATCCAGTTGTAACGGATTGAGCAGATAACGTTTGAATCGCAGGCAGTGCCCAATAGGAAGCAGGTACATCACGGAATCGATAGCCGGATGTTCCTTTCAAGTCGAATGCTCTGACGAATACAGCCGCCATCTGTCCGCGTTTCAAGTTGCCATTCGGCAGGAATTCCTGATTTGCATTGCCCATAAAAATGCCCTCGTCCACCATTGTCGCAATCAGCTGATAGTGCGGATGGGATGACTTGACGTCTGAAAGTTCCACAGCTGGTCGATTTTCCATCGAAAGCTTCAATGCACGCTGAATCATAGCGGATGCTTCGAGTCGCGTAATCGGTTCATTGACACGGTACTTTTGGTTGGGCTTTTCTATAATAATCCCTTGTTCGACTAAGTATTTTATTTCGACGGAGGCAGAATGCTCATCTTTCACATCAGGAAAAATGGCTGCCAGTGATGACAGTGGCAGTACATACGCAGCGATCAAAACAGCCAACAGCAAGCTGTATAGTTTTTTCAAATCTAGGACACTTCCATTCTAGTTGTTTTTCATTAACTATACCTTAGCCTGATTTCATTGTATAGAAAAAATTCCAAAAAAGGGTTGTGTAGTAAGATGTAGAAAAACTAAATGTGCTGGGCAGTAAGTGGATTCATTTGAGGGGGATAAAGCTGTTCTATGAGCATTTGAAGCGACTTTATGATCGCGTTTAATGTGGTTATGATCACTTGGAGGAGGTGTATGAGCGGCGGCGGAATTTCATGAGCGTATTTAGGTAGTTTATGAGCACGAAGCAATAGTTGATGAAATAAAAACAAGGGCTATCAGGAAAACGTTCCAGATAGCCCTTCCATGTTGAATTGCAGCTCACCGACTACTTTAATTCAAGTGGTTTCTATACCAATATATTCTTTAAGATCCCAACAGCCTGATCGATTTCTGCTTTAGAAACCGTCAATGGCGGCAATAGTCGAATGACATTTGCTCCGGCTGGCACAAGTAGCAGTCCTTGCTTTTCAGCTTGTTGAATGACTGGCCCGATTACTTCATTGGAATGAATACCTATCAATAGACCGTTACCGCGCAGTGAATACTTCTCGGCTGGCAACACTGCTTGTAATTGTTTTTTAAAATAAGCTGATTTGTCTTGAACAGCTTGCAAAAACGCAGGATCAAAGACATGATCGACGACCGTTTGTGCGACCGCAATCGCTAATGGATTCCCTCCGAACGTCGTTCCATGCGAGCCAGGTCCGAACGTGTCGAACAAGTCTTTTCCTGCAAGGAGTGCGCCTATCGGGAAACCACCGCCAAGCCCTTTTGCAAGCGTGATGATATCCGGCTTCAGTGCTGTCTGCTCGTACGCATAACGAGTCCCCATACGGCCGATTCCTGTTTGGACTTCATCAATCACCAAAAAAATCCCATAGTGCTGACAAACTTCCATAATCGCTTGCGCAAATGCAGGCTCGACCGAATTGACTCCCCCTTCGCCTTGGACAACTTCAAGCATGATAGCTGCCACGTTTTCATTCGCTGCGTCCGTCAGTGCTTCTACGTCATTGAAAGGCAATGCTTCAAAACTTTCAAGCATTGGACCGAAACCTTGCTTGATTTTATCCTGTCCTGTCGCAGCCATTGCCCCGAACGTCCGTCCATGGAACGATTGTTTGAACGTCAGGATCTTATGCTTTCCTGTATGTTTCCTTGCAAGCTTAATGGCCGCCTCGTTCGCCTCAGCTCCGCTATTGCAAAATAGTGCATACGCGAGATCCGTATCTTTCGTCAACGATTCCGCTAACTTTTCCTGTTCCGGACTTTCGAATAGGTTCGAGATATGCCAGAGTTTTTCACTCTGTTCTTGTAACGCTTTGACAATCGCAGGATGAGCATGGCCTAAACTGACGACTGCGATGCCGCTCGTAAAGTCCAAATACTCTTTTCCTTGATCGTCTGTGACGACAGTGCCCTGTCCTTTGACAAGGTGCACCGCACGTCTCGCATAGTTATTAAACAAAGAAGTCACACGATTGCCCCCTCATTGGTAATGACCGTCCCTGTCAGCTGTTGACCGACAATCTGAACGGAAGGAATACCTGCTTCCAGACAGTCCATTGCTGCCTGAACCTTCGGGATCATTCCTCCATAGATATCTTCCGTCTCAATCCAGCGATGAATATGTTCCGGCATCACATTCGCCTGAGGTTGATTCTGAATTCGAATTCCCGGCGTATCCGTCACGAGCAGTAAGCTTTCCGCTTCAACCGCTAACGCAATCTGACTGGCTACAGTATCCGCATTGACATTCAACGGCTCCCCTGCAGCCGTCGCCCCGATACAGGAAATGACCGGAATTACATCTGCACTGAGTAATGAATCCAAAATATCCGTTTGTACGTGCTGAATTTCGCCTACATAGCCATACGTCTCGAAATCCAACAGATCACAAGTGAAAAGATTTGCATCAAAACCGCTCAGCCCAATCGCTTTAACGCCTTGCTCATTAAAACGATGAACAAGCGCCGGATTGACTTGACCGATTAAAATGGATTGGACGACACCAATCGCTTCTTCGGAAGTAACACGAAACCCATTAATTACGGAAGAAGTAATCTCACGAGCCGCCAGTTCCTCATTAATATTCGGTCCGCCGCCATGGACGATAAGTAATTGTATGCCAGCTTGCTGCAATTCTTTCACGCGATCAAAAAACGATTCACTCAATTCATCCAGCATACTGCCACCAAGTTTTATAACCTGTCGCTTATGTGCGATAGGTTGCATTGATTTGGACATAGTCATAAGTCAGATCGCACCCCCATGCGGTACCCTCACCAGTTCCCTGGTTCAGTTCCACGACAAATTTCACTTCATGCTGCTTCAAATAAATGAGCAGTTCATCTTCCGAAAAAGGAATCGGCTCGCCGTTCTCCACGACGAGTGTCGTACCGATATAGATTTTGATGTCGTCCGGATCAATCGTCGCGCCACTATACCCAACTGCAGCGATGATGCGGCCCCAGTTTGCGTCACAGCCGAATACCGCTGTCTTCACAAGCGGTGATCCTACAACTGACTTCGCGATTTTACGTGCCTCTTCATCAGAGACAGCGCCTGTCACTTTCGTTTCAATTAACTTCGTTGCACCCTCTCCGTCTTTCGCAATCATTTTCGCCAAGTCACGCGCTACCGCGTGCAATGCGTTTAAGAAAGATTGCCAATCAGGGTGTGAAGGAGTCAGTGCATTATTTCCTGCCATTCCATTTGCCATCACAAGAACCATATCATTTGTCGACGTATCCCCATCCACTGTGATGGAATTGAACGTCACGTCTGTAATGTCTTTTAGCGCCTGCTGCAGGTGTTCAGATTCAATATTCGCGTCCGTCGTAATGAAGCCGAGCATTGTCGCCATATTCGGTTCAATCATTCCTGAACCTTTCGCCACACCTGCAACGACCACTTCGCGATCATCGATAGCTGTTGCATATGCTGTATTTTTCGTCACCGTATCCGTCGTCAAAATAGCTTGTGAGAATTGAATCGAGCCTTCTAAACTATCTAATGGCTGCAGTTGCTCTATACCAGCCAACAACGGTTCCATTTTCATCTGTTCTCCGATCACACCTGTTGAAGCAATGCCGACTAAATTTTGATCGATCCCTAAATGTTCGGCTGTTTTTTGCTGCATCGTCAAAGCATCTTTCATGCCTTGCTTGCCTGTACAAGCATTCGCATTGCCCGAGTTGATGACAACCGCCTGCATTTTCTGCGTTTCATATACCACTTGCTTGGTTACGCTAAGCGGAGCTGCCTGGATCGCATTCGTAGTGAAGACACCCGCAACACTTGCCGGCACTTCGCTGACCAATAATGCCAGATCGTTTTTCTTATGTTTCAGTCCGCAATGAATGCCGACTGCTTTAAACCCTTTTGGTGAGATAATATTTTTACGCGAGATGCGCTTCATGCTTTCGATGGTTTCCATATACGTGCTCCCCTCAATTCCGGTATTTTCTGTGTGAGCTTCTTATCAAATAAATAATGGAATATTATCAATTCCAGTCGTTTCATCCAGACCATATAAAATGTTCATATTTTGGATCGCTTGGCCGGAAGCTCCTTTTACAAGATTATCGATGACAGCTACTATCGTCGCTCGATTTGTGCGCGGATCTACCTTGACATGTATATCACAATAATTGGAGCCGTATACTTGTTTCGTTCCGATCTTCTGGATATCTGTCAGGACTCGGACGAATGGACTCTCTTTATAGGTTTCTCTTAAACAGTCTAGTAGTTGTTTTTCAGTTACCTGTTTATTCACTTTTGCATAGCTTGTTGCCATAATTCCTCTCGTCATCGGCACGAGATGCGTTGTGAATGTGATCGGTTCAGGCTGATTCGCGAATAGATTCATCGCCTGCTCGATTTCAGGTATATGCTGATGCTGATGAAGTTTATAGATGGAGAAGTTTTCATTCGTTTCACTGAAATGCGTTACCGCACTCGGTTTATTACCAGCGCCGGAAACCCCGCTTTTTGCATCGATGACTAACTGGCTGCCATCGATCAATTCATTTTTTAATAGCGGCAACAATGAAAGTAACACCGCCGTTGGATAGCAACCCGGATTTGCAATAAACTCCGCCTCTTTGATTTGCTCTTTATTCCATTCGGGCAGCCCATACACACTTTTCTCCAAAAATTTCATTTCAGGGGCGTCTTTTTGATACCACTCTTCATATAAAGAAGGATCTTTTAATCTGAAGTCACCTGCTAAGTCGATTAGCTTCGGCCCTACCCCTACAAGAGGAGGAAGTAACGAAGTGGTCACTCCTGCCGGTGTACTGAAGAAAACTGTGTCAAGTTTCCGGATATGTTCCTGCTCTATCGCCTGCATCGGTTGGTCGTGAATCGTCACGAGATGCGGATATTTCTCAGAAAATACAGTCCCCACTTCGGAGGATGTGAATAAATCAATCTGCTCAATTTCCGGGTGGTTGTGCAGCAACCGAATCAATTCGAGGCCACCATACCCGGACGCTCCTATGATTCCTACCTTCAACGTCATCACCTCATTATTCATTACAGCTAAGTATACTTGTGCATAATTATAAAGTCAACTGTATTTTTATTTATTGACAGTCAATTCAAAAAAGGTGAATTTGCTACTGTAGAAAAGCTACATCTTCAATCGCACAATATGGTACTATTATGAAGAGTATTAGAAGCTACAGTGACGAATGAAAATTCAGGAGGTTATTATGGTAGATTTATTAAAATTGTCAGGAAAAAATATTGTCATTATGGGTGTCGCAAATGAACGCAGCATTGGTTGGGGAGTTGCGAAAGCATTATTTTCAGTCGGTGCGAATGTTATTTTCACTTATCGAAAAGATCGATCCCGTGAGAAATTGGAGAAGGCTTTAGAAAAGAATGATCTGCAGGCTACGCAAATCGTGCAATGTGATGTGAATAGTGATGAAAGCATGACACAAGCTTTCAAAACGATCGGAGAACAAGTAGGTGTCATTCACGGACTTGTGCATTCTGTCGCCTTTGCACACCAAGAAGATTTGCGTAATCCATTCGTTGAAACAACCCGTGATGGATATGCATTTGCGCAAGACTCCAGTTCATATTCATTGGTTGCAGCAGCACGTGAAGCACGCCAGTACATGACAGAAGGCGGCGCAATCATAACGATGAGTTATTTAGGAGCGGAACGTGTGCTTGAAGGATATAACGTAATGGGGGTTGCCAAAGCAGCCTTGGAAGCATCTGTACGCTATTTGGCGTCTGAACTTGGAGAACAGAATATTCGTGTCAATGCGATCTCTGCCGGTGCGGTCCGTACACTGTCTGCTAAAGGAGTTCCTTCCTTTAATACGATTCTCGGTCAAATCGAAGAACGCGCTCCACTGAAACGCAATGTCAAACCGGAAGAAGTTTCCGATATGACAATTGCGATGTTAAGCAACTTGTCTAGCGGTGTGACAGGCGAAGTGATTTATGTGGATGCCGGCTATCACATTATGGGGTAATAGATGCAGGATTCTCATTTTGAGAATCCTTTTTTTGCTTTCCATGAGTACAATTACGTGATTCAGAGAATTCTATTCTGTATACTTGACAGAACATTAGTACATATCATATAGTATTACGGCAGCAGATTGGAATTTAATATGCATACAGAAAATTAACAAAATACATGCGCTTCTCAGAGTTCTTCAGGAGGAATTATAAATGAATAGTTTTACCAGGTTTGACACGATAAAACTAGGGCTGACCATGTTCGCCCTTTTTTTTGGCGCAGGGAATATGATATTTCCTCCACTTCTTGGTCAACAAGCGGGAACGCAAATGTGGATCACGCTTGCTGGATTTCTGATCACTGGTGTAGGACTTCCCTATCTTGGCGTAATTGCTGTGACAATGAGTGGAAATCAGCTGAGTGACTTGGCAGGAAAAGCCTCTCCTATATTCGCAACATTCTTTCCATTTATCGTCTATTTGGCACTCGGACCGTTTTTCGGTGTACCGCGAACAGCAACTGTGTCTTTTGAAATTGCCGTGTCACCTTTTGTACCGTCTTCTCATCACGGGCTGGCATTGGCGCTATTTTCGATCGTCTTCTTCGCTGTGACGGTTTGGCTTTCAATGAAACCGAATAAAATGGTCGATCGTTTTGGCAGCCTTTTGACACCTGTGCTTCTTGCCATCGTAACGCTTATTGTTGTGATCGGTATTGTTAATCCATTGGATGCGGCAGGAGCGCCTCAAGGTGCTTTTGCAGAAGATTTCTTCATTAAAGGATTTATAGAAGGATACGGCACGATGGACGCGATGGCCGCGCTCGTTTTCTCTATTATCGTCATTAACGCGGTGAAAGCAAAAGGAATTACAGATAGGAAAGCCATTACCTCCATTACGATGAGAGCAGGTCTGATTGCGGTTGTCGGATTGAGTCTCGTATATGCTGGGCTCGCCTATCTAGGAACAACAAGCCGTGGCGTAGCAGCCGGTGCAACGAACGGTGGAGATATATTGGCAAAGCTCGCTTATGCATTAATGGGAAATAACGGACTATACCTGCTTGGAGCTGCGGTTACACTCGCTTGTTTGACGACGTCGGTAGGATTGGTATCCGCCAGTGCCACGTATCTTTCAAGAGTCGTTACAGCGATTCCTTATAAAGCATTTGTGGTCATTATTTGCGGGTTTTCCACGATCGTCGCGAATATTGGTCTGACGAAATTGCTTGCTGTGACGATTCCAGTGTTGATCGGTATCTATCCGTTAGCAATCGTACTGATTTCATTCCGCCTATTCCATAAGGTGTTCAGAGGTTACCATGAAGTATACATATTCGGTTTAGTCGCCGCTGGTGTAATCGGACTCTTTGATATGCTGATTGCTTTTGGCTTGGAGTTGAAACCTGTAGTCAAGGTACTCGGATACTTGCCCCTATATGAGCAAGGTGTCGGCTGGATCGTGCCAGTTTTAGTGTTCGGCTTGATTGGTTTTGTAATTGCTTTCGCGCAGGGCAAACCGAGAGTCACGCAGGATTAAGTGGTCTGTCTCTCCTCAGTTGCATAGAATATCGTTTCATGGGATAATGGACTAACTACAAATGAATGAGTGATCGCAATGAAAATTCTTAACCAAATCCAACAATTAAAAATGTTTCAAACCTCACCTACAACAGGTGAGGTTTTTTTGTTGCTTATAGGAAACACTAGTAGAGGGGGAAAAAAATAATGATCAATCTCAATCAAAGTCAAAATCATTCTGCTTCTGCTATTATGGCAATCTGGATTAGTTTGCTGAGCAATATCGTCTTAACCGTTTTAAAACTAATCGTCGGGTTTGTTTTTAGAAGCCCTGTGTTACTTGCCGACGGCTTCCATAACGCAGGAGACGTCGTCGCTTCAGCCGCTGCTCTAACTTCTATGCAGATTTCAAAACGCCCTGCTGATGAAGATCACCCATATGGTCACGGCAAGGCAGAAGTGATCGGGTCCGGTATTGTCGCGATCATTTTAGGACTAGCCGCCATTTATATCGCATTCGAAGCGGTAAAGGCGCTATTCGAAGAACCTGCAACGGCCAGCAAAATTGCTTTGTTGACGGCAGTGATCTCATTCATTTGGAAGTATGTACTGTACGTCTATACGATGCGTATCGGGAAAAAGGAAAATAGTAAAGGATTGATCGCAACGGCATACGATCATTTGGCAGATGTCTACGCTTCACTCGCCGCAGTCGTCGGGATTGGCCTGGCGTTAGTTGGAGATCTTTTTGACATTCCCTTCCTTTCTTATGGCGATCCATTTGCCGGTATCGTCGTGTCGGTTCTCGTTTTTCGGTTAGCAATGGAGATCGGTAAAGAGAGTATGGATATTCTTATGGAGAAAAGTGTCAGCGATGAACGTCTCGCTGCGTTTGAAACAGTTATTCTCTCTGTACCTGAAGTGAAGAGAATCGATCGTCTTCGCGCGAGAGAACATGGCCATTACGTGCTGGTCGATATTCGAATTGGTGTAGAGGGAAATTTGACGGTTCAAGAAGGTCATGTAATTTCGAGCAGGATCCGAAATATGATCATGGCGCAAAATGAAGATGTCGACGAAGTGTTAATTCATTTAAATCCGTGGTATCCCGAAAATGAATCCGGTATACTTACTAACGAGGAGTGAACGAAATGAACCCATTAACAATTGATGCATTGGAAATCTGTCTAAAGGAAACTGAAGAAACACTACGCAGCGCAGACTCCGCCTTTTTAAAGGAGCCGATATCCTATCTAAAATCTCACTTACCTGAATTTCTTTACGTAGAATCCCCTGACTTTGACGACTACAAAGTGGATTCACTCGTAATTGAAGTAGATGATATTTTTGGAACATATATGGTGCTTTTCGGTTTACAAGGGAAGAAAAAAGAAGGAGATGCGATTCGTTCTTATATCGAATCCATCCTTCAGCAACAACTCATTGGATTCAGTATCTCTTTTTCAGATAACGAAGGTCTGTGGGAAGTGAATATGCCGCTTGATCCAATTGAAGGTTTTGAAGAGTCCATGCCAATCGAGCAAGTGCTTCAACTTCTTCACCAAGCACTAGATGGTCTGCGCAACCAAATGAAAGCAGGTAAGTAAGTGAGGTCTCCAAAATTTATTTATACGTATATCCGCCATCGTGATGAGCAAGAACTATGTCAGATGGAAATGCGTGCTTTTTTCGGAAAAGACGTGCAGGACAATGTCATCCAGAGCGATATGGAAATCAATCCATCACGCAGTCCATTTATGCAAGCACGACTTGATATATGGATTCAGGCAGATAGTGCGGATTCATTGGCAAAACAAGCTTCTGAACTAGAAATTGGCCAATCATTCAAGACGGTTTGCCTCAATGATATGGAGCTGGCCGGTACCCCGAAGATCGGTCATGCCGAACGCCGTAAAGTCGAACGAAATGTCGGACTACAAATAAAGGGTGAGCCTGAGCTGGATGATCCCAAAGTATTGATTGGGATTATACAATTGGCGGATCAGTGGTATGCAGGAAAGCTGACCCGAAGTTCATCCGACTGGCATGCACATCAACAAAAGCCCCATATGTATTCGACTGCGCTCGGTACTCGATTGGCAAGAGCAGCTGTGAATATTGCTGTGCCACATCCTGAAGGTGTGCGGGTGATCGATCCATGCTGTGGAATCGGGACCGTGCTGGTGGAAGCTTTATCGATGGGGATTCCGATCGAGGGACGGGATATTAATCCGCTAGTCGTCTATGGTTCAAGAAAAAACATTGCGTATTTCGGCTTGGAAGGCACTGTGACAATCGGACCAATCTCAGAAGTGAAAGAAACGTATGACATTGCGATTATCGACATGCCTTATAATTTGTTTACGCATATTACAGCTGAGGGACAACTGGAGATTTTGAAGGAAGCCCGTCGTTTTGCCAAAAGCTGTTTGATCATTACGATTGAAAACATGGATGAGATGCTTACAGTAGCTGGGTTTCATGTGGCGGACCGGTGCCTTGCGCGGAAAGGGACATTTTCTCGAGAAGTGGTTTTGTGTACATAAAAAGAGGCTATGACAGAACGAAAACATAGTCCGTTCCCCTGCGCTCCAAAAGGCACGCTCTTGAATACTAAATGGGTGAGCCTGTAAATATGGCGTACAATAGAAAAAATGCATGAAGGCGAAATTTGTCCTTCATGCATTTTTGAAGTTATGTCCCAGCCACTTATCTCATATCAACAATTTTAAATTCTATAAGAACACTTAAATATTCCTTGTAATAGATTCATTTCACATTTCCTAATAGAATTTTAGGTAGGAGTATTCAATTTTTTTCATGGTAGCCAGCTCCGCTACCTCGCCTTTGTATATTAAATCAAACGTATACTGATCGTTGGTTGAATAAGTTTTGTCCCCATCTTTTTCACTTTACCTCTGTTCCTTTATAATTATATACAGCTTTCCAATGTTCACTTTCACCTTTAAATTGATATTCATTGGGTTTTTTTCTAAACAAGCTGTCAACATTATGATTGTGAATGCTGCGCAAATATCTTTTTCAACTTAATCCCCCCTGCTGTATACTTCGTTAAACCGGAAGAAATTCCTGCTTATTCCAATAATCCTCTCAACTTAATTTGCTATTTCAATGAAAGGTGTTTCCTTATCTTCCATTAATTGAATTGTGTACTTGTCATCACGAATGATCTCTTGTATCTCTGGAAGAGCTAAATATTCCCGTATCGCCTGTTCAATTTCTTCCGTAGTTTCTTTAGAAGTCAGTTGGTCCAAGTTTGATTTAATATATACATAGGCACGCCCGTTTTTCACTTTATACGATATACCTTCCAGTTGATACCTTGATTTCCCTGCCAATGCATCGTGTATATCCGATACAATATAGGCCCATCGGTTATCTTGCTGCCGATGTTCCAAATTGAAGGTTGTTACTTTTACATCCTTCACCTTTAACTTTTCTTTCTTTATTTCATTTTCAATATCTGCGATAATTTCCGTGCTCTCTAAAATATGATCCGGCATATCAATGGTGACGGTGTTCGAAATCCAGGATGTCTTCAAACCTGCCAATTCATGATCTGCTTCTTCGGCATAACCATACGCTGTAAACACTTCCTTCACAATCTCACGTACTTGATCATAAAGATCATTTGATTTTTGTGGACGTGGTGCATCCAATGCTTGAAGAATCTTCACTTCATAGCTGTCATAGCCATTTTCCGATAAAAAGCCCAGTATTTTCGGTTCAAGTTCTTTTGTAGCTTGCTTCAACGTAGAATCATTCAGTTCGAGTGCTATTTCAATGAGGTATGGAGATGGCAAGACCCCTACCGAACTCACCGCATACCCCTCCGCTTCCACTAATTTAAACAGTTGTTCTGTTAAATCGGACGTGTCCTCACCGCCTGAAATACTAGGCGTAATCGATATAGGCAAAACCTTCGCAGCAAGACCAGCCATAGTAGTTGAATAAAAAGGAGACAGGATGAAAAAAGCCATACATACCATGACTGCAACATAAAGGTACTGTTTTGTTTGGCATCTTTTGCTGCGAATTGTGCCATTCATAATTTTAGTTCGTAGTTGACTTTTGGATTCTTTCGTCATCTTTAGTTCTTGTTCCAGATCCTTAAATTCTTCATCCATGAAATCTTTCATAGGTAAACCCTCCTTTTATCAGTTCATTTTTCAATTCAGCCAAGGCTCGTTTCAACGTCATTTTGACCTTGCTTTCAGACCAGTTTAGAATGTCGGCTGTTTCTGCAGTAGAAAACTCTTTTAATTTCCTCAAAATAATTACATGCCGATAAGTCAGCTTTAATTGTTGAATCGTCCGGTAAAGTTGTTCCGTTTGATCATTCATCGCAACAATCTGTTCAGGCATAGGCTTGAAATCTTTTTCATGCATTGTTAAACCTAAATAATGTTGCAGCGGATGTTTTTTTCTGAAATAGTCTTGTGTGACATTAAAAGCAATAGCAAATAACCACGTTTTCGCTGTCGATTGCTGTTCAAATTTCGAATAATTCTTATGTGCTTTCAGGAACGTTTCCTGGGTCAAATCTTCTGCTTGTTGATAATCTCTCACCATTAAGAGTATGTAGCTTAAAATGGATTCTCCATATTCATCGAACCATTCAACCAAGTCGTCTTCTTTCAAAGATGTTCACCTCTTTCTATATACTTAGACGGAATCTGGAATGGAAGCGTCACGTTTTTATAATTTCATTTTTAATCAGTGAGTAAAAGTGATCGCTCAGCAACATATATCACGAATCAAGGAAAAAAGCATTAATCCGCTGTTGGATTAATGCTAATGAAGTGAATCTATTTAAGTTAGCTATAATCCATGCCACTAAACAAAAATAAAACTGCTTATTTGTATGGTAAAATTAATCTAAAGTTAACATGGAGGTGACTTTCATAAAAAGGTTGTTAGCAGCAATAGTTGCAGCTATTATTTTCGCTGTCATTTATTCATCTATTTCCTATGTTCCGCAGTCACAGCGTGAATATAATACGTATTACTTCGGATTCTTTGAAACAGCTTTTTTCGTCATATTATATGCTGGACCTGTTTTTCTTATGGTCGGGATCCCTTGTTCGATACTGATTGATAAATTATCTGAATTAGGAAATCTGCATTCAAAGAAAAACAAGTACATTAAAAGACTGATATTCTATTCAATTGCAGGTCTATTAGTTGGCACTGTCTTCCCTCTAATTTTGATGCCAGGAGATAATTCACTGTCTATCCTCTTTTGGTATAGTCTCATTGGATTTGCGGCATCCACTATCTATTACCATGTACTATTATTGATAACTAGTAATAACCTATTTAAAAGTAAATGATTTAAATTGAAAAGGTGAGTTATGAAAACGTTCGTCAAATTACTTATTGGATTCATGTCCGTGTTTACGCTAACTGGTTGTTTCGGTGAGGAGTATGATTTTACTCCACCCACTGTTCTTTTATCAGATCCTAACACCTTAGAAAGTGTCAAATTAATTGAGACGAATATTGATTGGAATTCTGATAAGGTATACAAAAAAGTAACGGAAGACTATGTAGCTTTTGCAAAAAGCCAAGAACCTTTGCATTTCAGTTCTAAGCAGAAAGTGGATATAGAATTTGATAGTCAGGATTTTGCTGTCGAAGAGCTAAGCGTAGCAGTGTGGGAAAATGATAAGCAGATAGAATTGGAATTACATGACGACCGAAGCTTTTATTTTCCAAAAGAAAAAGGCAAATATGTGCTCGAGGTACAGCTGATTTCTGATAAGGGTAACGCTCAATATGTAGGAAATATTATTATCGAATGAAAACGAAACGACAAATTTTCAGCAAAGCGGAAAGAGAGAAAGATCATGATAAAAAAAATTGATATAAAGAATGAAACAATTGCTGAAGAACTATTAAAACTTCAACTGCTTTCTTATAATGTAGAGGCAGAGTTAATTGACTTCTACGAGATACCTCCATTGAAAGATACCATCAAAACATTACAACAGTGCGATGAAATTTTTTATGGTCATTATGAACAGGACGGGGAGTTAAGTGGGGTAATTTCCATTAAGGTAGAAAAGAATGTCCTAGATATACACCGATTAATGGTGCACCCAAAGCACTTCAGAAAAGGCATTGCCAATATGTTATTGGCATTCGTTGAAGGCAGTGAGAAAGAAATTGATAAAATTATCGTATCAACAGGAACCAAAAACACGCCCGCAGTACGTTTCTATGAAATAAACGGATTCTCAAAAACAGGTGAAACTAGAATAACAGAACAACTTTCCTTAACTTCTTTTATTAAGATTCTTCACTGAGCATATACCTAGAGAACTGGTTGCATAGCCCAATAAAAGATTGATGAAATGAAGATGCCGCTAATTTTTTGAGAATTAGCGGTGTTTTTTAGTTTAGATGCTGAATGATCGGTCAATAATTAAGCACCCAATCAGGCGACTTATTCCTTTTTTATAAACAATCTTATCGTCAATATGAATGCCAGTATGATATAAACCACTATCCACATCGCATCCATCCAAAAATCCATTGCAATGCCATACAATGCATCATCTGTAAAATGGATAATGACTTGGGTTATGGGAGGAAACGGTAAAAGAATCCATTTAAATATAGACAGCTTCTCCGCAATTCCTTCCCCCGCCAATGACACGGCAATGACGAACATGGATGAGAGCCATGCAAACCGTTTTGAATCCTTCTTTATAATAGAGAAAAAGGATCCGAGCAATATACCGAATATTGCTGACACCAAATGTCCGTAAATGACAACACCCAATTGAAGCATTTGAATGTCTTCCTTAAATATAGAAAAGGTTAATGGATACACTATTGCACTCATACCCATCACAAACGCAAAGAGGAAGCAGACGAACCATTTACCATATAAGTACAAACGTTTGCTTTTCAGTTGAACAATCAACAAATCTTTTTCTCCATTTTCCTCTAATGAAAATACAGACATCGCCACCCACGTCATAATTAAATATAATGAAATACATGTAACTGCATAACTGCTCAAAATTGGAACACCGCTGTATGTATAAAAAATGATAATCCATGCTCCGAATAAGGTGATTGGTGGAATGAATGTCAACGAGCGGATATAACTTATCAGTTGATATTTAATGTAACCTGGCATTATCATGCTTTCTCCTTCACTTCCAGTATGGAGCAGTTCGTTTGGAGCAACTTCAGTAATAGTTCATCACTTTTTTCTTGATCCACAGTAATTAGTGCTGTATTGCCGTCAAATTGTATTCGGTTAGGCGGTATAAAACCTAAGTCCTTTTCATCAATAAACTGTACGCGGATCCACTTTTCCTTTTTAAAGTGTGGCTGATAGGAAGTCATTTTTCCGGAACTAATATGTAAAATATCTGTTGCCATTTGTGAAACTAATCCCTCGTCATGTGCTGTAAATAGGATTGGCATTTGCCCTCGAATCTCTTGCAATACAGAGATCAATGTTTGTTGTGATTTCAGATCCAATCCAGTTAGCGGCTCATCTAAAAGAAGGATTTCAGGGCGCATGAGCAATGCTTGAATAATCCCCACTTTCTGTTTCGTACCTTTTGAACAAGCCTCAAGGGGCATAGATAAAAAAGGACTTAAATCAAATAAATCAACATAGTTTGCAATCAGCTGTTCTTTCCCCTCTTCAGCTGCATGAAAGGAAGCTGTAAGAGACAAGTATTCTTTCACTTTAAAACGAATGCCTTCGGGAAAGTGTTCTGGTACATATCCAATTTTGTTCGTATTCCTAATCACTTTACCATCTGTTGGTTCGTAAATGCCTGCTAAAACTTTTAACAATGTACTCTTACCTGAACCATTGCTCCCCTGAACAAACAACACTGATTTCTTTTTACAAGTAAAGGATATATTCTCAAACAAACGATTCCCATCAAAATCCTTACTAACATTACGCGCTTCCAAAACAACCGACACTCATGCACACTTCCTTTCCGAATGTTACATACTAATGAGAATAAACCATTAAACTCACTGTACTTGATTAATAGAAATTCGCGTTGTTCATACGTTTACTATAAGATTAATTCCAATAGATCAAAACAGATACAAAAAAGCAATGCATAATGCAATGCTTTCTTGTATTTGTAACAGATTAGTAAAAATTGGATCACTGTTATTATTTCAATGATGTAGTGTAATCCGCAAGCAATCGTGCACCATATCCCGTTGCCGACTTCGTATAATAGCCTTTCGTCTTCTGCTTATCCATGACGCCCGCCATATCCACATGCAACCAGTTCTTCTTCGGTGCAAATTTACGCAAGAAGAGACCCGCTGTGATTGCACCCGCTTCAGACATCGAGCTGATATTATTACAATCCGCGTATGCGCTATCCAATGATTCTTCATAGACATCAACTAAAGGAAGCGGCCAGATGAAATCACCGTTTTGATCGCCAATTTTCTTCATTTTAAAGGCTAATTCCTCATCACCAAAGACACCGCCGACTTCCGTACCGAGTGCGCTGACTACGGCCCCTGTCAATGTCGCAATATCGACTGTATACTCTGCGCCTAATTCTTCTGCACGAATCAAGCCATCCGCCAGAATCAAGCGACCTTCCGCATCCGTATTGCCGACTTGTACGCTTATGCCGTTCTTATATTGAATGACTTCACCAGGCATTACCGCTTCCGGTCCAGGTGTGTTCTCCACCATCGGAATCAACGCAACGACATTTACTTTCGCATCAGAATACGCAAGAAGTGACATCGCACCGCATACTGCTGCCGATCCACCCATGTCCATTCGCATATCACTATCGTCTCGTCCACCTTTTAAGCTGATGCCGCCAGAATCGTATGTTACACCTTTTCCAACAAGCGCAACAAGTGGTTTTGAAGCATCGGTTTGTAGAGTCATTTCAACAAATGAAGGCTCATACTTACTACCACGGCAAACTGTAAGGACTCCATTCATTTGGCGCTCCTCGATTTCTTTCTTGCCGAGTACATCCACTTTTACCTTTGTACCTTTAAAATAGTCTTTCAGCACTTTCGGATACGTTTGCGGGTTGAGAACATCAGATAATTCATTCATCAGATCGCGGGAAAACTTCATCGCTTCTGCACGGACTACTCCTGCTTTCACTGCCGCTTGGTCCGCATCTTTTATTTCTAACACTGTAATAGGATTCGCTTTCTTTGATTGGTAGCGATCGAAGTGATACGCTCCGAGATGCCAGCCCTCCACAAATGCCGTTACCGCTTCGTCAGCAGACAACCATTTTTGTTCTAATTGCTCTGCGCTGATCGTTGCTGTTTGCACTTTTTGCGCAGATAAGTCTCGGGATACTTCACCCGCAATGTTGCGGATATCGTCGAGTGATTTCCATTGCTTGTCTTTTAAGGCAACGACTTGTTTTCCTTCGAGAACAAATGAAGAATGTCCTCCAGATTGATTGTTTACGAATTGTTTCACCAGTTGATTTTTCGTTAACTGTCCATCATTTGCGAATAAAATTTCTGCGTTAATTTGCATGTATTAGTAGCTCCCCTCATTATTTCGCTTCTCTAAATAGTTTATCATTTTTTATCGAAGAGCGCTAAGCTTAGCGTTGCAATGGGACCGAGCAGTAAAGACAGCAAGAACCAATTGAAGCCGCTTCGATTCTTTCCTTGCGCGAGTACCGCATTAATGAGTGCGAGCGTCCCCCACCCGACAAAATATCCTTCATTCATTTACTATCACTCCATTATTAGTTTGTTATACCATTGTATACGGTTTGAGTGATACGTTGGTTTCATGGACAGTTTGCCAAACAAAAAAGGAACATTCAAGATGCTCCTTTCAATCCAAACTGCTATTCTGTTAGCTATTAATAGCTGTCGGTGCAATGTCATCGTTGGAATTTTGGTAGTTTTGCTCCCCAACTTTTGCACGAATTTCCTCTTCTGACAGCGGTGGCGGAATTTCGTGATCTGCCAGTGCTCTCGTTTCCGGAGGTACTTCAACATTTTCCAATGCAGCATTACGCGCATCAATTTCACGTCCATATTGCTCGCGCTGTTCCACGGTAGATCTTTCGCCCTTCGGTAAATCAGCCATACATGTCACCTCAGTCTCCTGTTTTCCCTTATCTTTCCCCAAATTTGTTATACTAAACCTACTAAGTGAAGCGGAAGGAGTTCGACATTTTGACAACTATTTTAGTGGATGCGGACGGCTGCCCAGTCATTCAAGAAACCATTGCGCTTGCCAATGAATTCAAGTTGCCTTGCGTGTTGATTTGCGACACGGCCCATGAAATGCATCGAGAAGGCGCGGAGACAATTACCGTTTCAAAAGGCGCAGATGCCGTGGACTTTGTATTGGTGAACCGAATCAAAAAAGGCGATATTGTCATCACTCAGGATTATGGATTGGCTGCAATGGCGTTGGCGAAACAAGGTTTGCCAATCGATCAAAATGGCAGACTGTATACAAACGAAAACATCGACCAATTGCTTGCCGCGCGACACCAAGCGCAGAAAATCAGACGTGCTGGAGGAAGATTGCGGGGTCCGAGAAAACGGACGGCTGAGCAGACGGAAGGATTTGTGTCCAGCTTGCGGAAATTGTGCAGCTCGTTATAGAAGGAGTAAATTCTATGGATACAGGCAGGTGTTGAAGAAGTGTTAAAATTATTGATCATGCTTTTTTGTCTATTCATTGCACTGCGGCTTCTTTTTAAAAAAAGACAAATCATTTTAGGTTTATCCGTTAAACAAGTCTTCCTTTCAGTTGTTGCATACCTAGTTGCCGTATTAATTGGGACCGTTTGTATTTATTATATTGGGAACTGGATTGCAAAGAGCTTTGCAAGTCCCTTTCTTCAATATGCTGTATTCATATTGATCATTATTGTTACGTTTGCGTTCGTTCAACCCTTATTGCACAAAGCGGTTAACAGAATCACTGACGGCAAATTGTTCAATGATTAAAAAGCATCGGATAAAAAAGATCCCTTTTGATTTTTTCAAAAGGGATTCTTTTCTTGAAGAGAATACTTATTTTCATAAACCATCTCGCAGGTTTGTTCCTAAACTTTGATTCTCTGTTTTTTATCATTCGATTACGTATAGATCTTTTAGAAGTATTTCCTCAGTTCTATCTTTATAATGTATGGTTACTTTATCTTCATCTTTTATTTTTAGTTGTTTTCCATCATCAAGCAAAAGTGTATTGTTATCTACAAAAGTATATCGAACACTAATCCCTTCTTTCAAAAGTTTTGCCGAAGGAGAAAAATCGTCTCTCATTTCATAGACAAATATAGAATTTATATATCCTTCATCCGAATTTTCCATCGTTAAAAGATAGCGGTTTTCTTTAGATGGTTTGAAGGTAAGTGTAGTAGTCATATCTTGGCTATGAATGTTTGCCTCCACGTTGTCGGCATTTGCTAATCGCATGTCTACAAACGCAAAATAATAAATCGCAATCAATAGAAGAAAAACGGATACTAATGATGAGACAATAACCAAAACCTTTTTTCTGTTGTTGGTGCGTACTTTTTTGAAGTAATCAATATTTCTTTTTTCCTTTGTTCGCTCATTTTCATCTTTTCGGAAAAACTCTTCTTTCATCTCGTTTAGATAACTTCTGCATTCTTCACATTGCGCCATGTGTTTATTCATTTGATTGTTGGTCTTCTCACTAGTTAGCCCTTCGATATAAGCAGAGGCTAAATCCTTAAAAACATTATGTTCCATTGCTTTATTCACCCTTCCTTAATTCTAATTTTGCTCGGTAAAATGTTACTCTTGCCCAGTTTTCTGTTCTTTCAAATACGGTTCCTATCTCTTTAAAAGATAAGTCACCCAACAATCGAAGATATAGTATTTCTCTTTTTTCCTCACTAAGCCGCCGTGCTTTTTTAAAGAATTCCATTACATCTTCATGTCGTATATACTCTTCCTCCAGATCGTAAAATTTTGTTTCTTCAAGACTTAGTGATGTTACCAGCTGCTGTTTTTTATTATTGCGATTGGTTTCTTGTAACCAAACGTTTTTAGCAATCGAACAAAGCCATGTAGAGAATTTTGCTTTACCATTGCTATGATAGTTATTAATGGACTTTACTGCTTGATAAAATGTTTCTTGTGTTAATTCTTCTGCTGAATGAAAGTCATTCGTTAAAGTGAACAAATACTTGAAAATAAAATCTCCATATTCTAGATATATAGTATCTTTATCCACTGCCTACCTCCCTCGTCCAACTTGGAATGATTCGAATTCGAGTAACCTATCTCAATGAAAGGTATTTTGTTGATCTAATTTACCATTTCTTTATAGTAAATCAACATCTCAAATGGCTAATCACTTATATATCCAAAAATTTCAGGTTTCGTTACAACATTTTTAAATTTTCCATTCAAAACTTTGCATAAAAAAATAAACATCTTTTAAAAAGACGCAGATATGCATTTATTTAACTATACGAAAGGATCGATCACAAGACTTATTGAATAAAAGAACTAATTACTTAGGAGACCGAATAGGATAAGGTCTACTTTGCACATTCAAAAAAACACAAGTGGTTTCAATCCTCCACTTGTGTTTTTTGCGTGTTTATGAAAGTTTATAAGCTAATTCCTCGCTAACAATATAGGGCTTTGAACTAAGGTTGGATTTTTATGGAAGCATCCTTTAATTCTAATTCGACTTAATGCCAGCTCCACATAAAGGGATTATAATTACCTCATCTTAAGATTTCGAATACTTTAAGTACCCTGCATAATTAATAGCTGAAGTGATTTCTACATAGAATCCTTTCGCTGCAAGTTTTTTACGAGATTCAGCTATTGCTTCTTCGCCAAATGTAATAAATGTGCCTTCAGTTTCTCGGATTGCTTCTAATATTTGCTTCGACCTTGCTGGCACTGCAATGGCAATCCCCTCTGCTAAAGTTCCTTCAATACGAACGGGCTTTGCAATTAACTCTTGTTTTTCAAACGCTTTAGCCAGTGGTGCGCAATTTTCAGCTTGAATGGCTACAATCTTTGGCATACGTTCAATTTTTCCCGCCTCTAAAAGTTCCTTGAAACCATAATATACACCTAATACTAATGTTCAGTTGCCTACTGGAACAATCACTGTATCGGGTGCTTTTTTTAACTGCTTAAAAATCTCAAATGCATATGTTTTCGTTCCTTCGTAAAAATATGGATTATAGACATGCCTGGCATAAAAAACTTGTTCTTCTTCAACAGCTAATTGGGCCGCAACAGCCACATCTTCTCTTATCCTTTTAATAGCTTTAACCTTTGCTCCATGTGCCTTAATTTGCGCAAGTTTTTTGGGTGAAGTATCGGCACTCACATAAACATCACATTCAATTCCGGCTCTTGCACCATAAGCAGCAATTGCTGTTCCTGCATTCCCACTACTGTCTGCAATCATTTTTTTCACGCCTAGTTGTTTTGCCAGAGTTACTAATACTGCAGCGCCACGATCTTTAAATGAAAGTGTCGGCATCATAAATTCTTTTTTCACAAAAGTACTTGACTCTGCTTCATCTAATACAAGTAAAGGCGTTTGACCTTCACCTAGAGTAACAGATGACCATCCTGCCAAATCTTCTCCAGCGTTCACTGAAGACGCATATCGCCAAATCGATGGATGGCTTGTCCATGGATCTTTTATTGAACCTACTTCGGATTTTAACAGGTTCAGCAGTTCGCCACATTCACATTTCCAGCGAGTTTCTTAAATCGGATAAGTTTCATTACATACTGAACAAATATAATTAGTCATTTTCATCGTCTCCATTATTCGATATTCCCTATTGCTTCATATTCAATTTTGATACAAAGATGTAGAAGGAAATGAAGCAGCCCTCTCAATGGAATAAGCATGAATGTGTATCCATAAAAACTTGTCCCGCAGACCTAGAATTTTTTAAAGTCGTGGAACAAAGGCTTGAAGATAGACCTGAATTGAAAGTTGAGAGTAGGATTTATATGTGGTGCTCATTCTCCTAATTAAGAGAGCAGATCACGCTGAAGGAAGTGGGCAAAAAAATATGGGTGCTTTGGCGAGCCCGTAATGACACGGACTGACAAAACACCCTTCAATAGCTAGAAAAAACACATATTCCATTGTCCCGATGACCATGAAAGCAACCGGCCTCATTGAGTGGCTCGCCTAACCAATAAGCAGACATTTTTAGGGGGTAAAATGAGTATTATTGGTCGTGCCTTTGGCTAATGGACTTACCAATAATATACCCTATCCTTCCAACTCAAAACTTATTTTCAGTTACAAATTCATTTTCTAAGAAATTAGACGTTAAATGATCAATAAAAAAATTGGTATTTTAACTTGACGCGCCGGGTCGCAAGTGACACGATTTTCCACTATTGTTTTATTTTACGTTATCAACAAAATCATATACTTTTTCCAAAGAAAGCAAATGGTGATTGCAATCGTCAGTATCTCGACAGATATAATTCCCTTTTGTAGTATAGGTTCCAGCAATATTGCCTTTTGTTTTTGTCATAAACATACAAACAGGAGTCAGTCGGTTACATATTGCACAAATTTGCTTAGTTTTCGTTTCATCAAATGTACCGGTTAACCCAATCATGCCCTTCCGAGTAGGAACGACCATATATCTTTTTTTCGTTCCAAAATCGTCATAACTAAAAAAAGACATTCTATTATAGTTCAGACTTTCTTTCGGCAACTTCATTTTTTTCACTTTTGGGAAAAGCTTTTGCAACTTCTGCTCTGAAAGCTCCTTGAACGGAATGATGTAAGCTTCTATTTCTACTAGATATTGTTCGGCTGTTTCCTTATCTACAACATTTACTATTTGGTTAAGTAGGTTCCTTTGTGCGGCTGTTACCCCCGCAAACAAATCTACTGTTTTTTCGATTGACAGTGATTCTATCGCGCCAATGACTTGTTGATCATTCACTGTTGCGTGACCATTCACTAGTTGTAATACCTGTCGTTTTATAAAATTAAACTGATCGTTTCTTATAAATTGTTCGTTCTTCATTTCTGTCAGCTCCTCTGTTTTTATGATGATCAAACAAAGTGCAAAGCCTTTAAATCGGAAATGGAGAAACTACATTCAAGCGATTAGATAACCATTCGCCCCATGCAAAGAATCGCCTTTTGATCATCTGGCTTTGCATGAGTCTTTTTAGAAGCTGGCAATGCCATTTGAGTTGCCATCTTCACATCACCTCCCGAAATATCGCCCTCTTTCTAATAGGCGCTACGTCGTTTATCATACAACTTTCTGTCTTTCGAGACAATATTTTTTGTAAACGAATTGCATGTATATAAAACAAACAATAGACTAGTACTACACAAATAACCTATTGTTAACGGCTTTTTCCCCTCAATAATTAAAGTTCCCTATACTTGAGTTGGAACAGATTATTTTGTGTCATTGACGTGGTGCGAACAATATCACTGAAACACCAACCAAGCAGATACCTGCCCCTATAAAATCATATATATCAGGTGTTTTTTTATCAATTCCCCACCCCCATAATACGGATAGAAAGACAAAGACGCCTCCATATGCTGCATACACCCTACCAAAGGATGGGAATGTCTGGAATGTAACTACCACACCGTATAAAACTAATGCTATCCCTCCGAATAGCCCTAAAACAGCAGATTTATCCTCTCGCAACCATTGCCATATTAAATAACCTCCACCGATTTCAGCTAAGCCAGCTAAAAGGAAAATAATAACGACCTTAAACATCTTTAAAACCTCATCTCTTGAATTTCTGCAAACAATATAGCACGTTTATGCGACATGCATGCGATTGTTTATTAAACCATCACACGTGTCAATTTAATAAAGTGTATGTGGTACAATTCCAGTGCTTTGAACTTGACCTTTTCTTACCTTCCCACCCCATTTTCTGAAGCTCTTTTGCGATCAGCATGTTAAAAAAACCATGACCTACCAATACTATCGATGTATGTATTTCAGCGTATACTGCTAATAATTCTGATGCCTTTTCAGCTCGATCTTTTGCTTCTTTCAAGGACTCACAATCTCTTGAATAGCCCAAAAACCATAAACACCTTAAAATCAGGCTCCAAGTACTCGGACTTAGTTTGATACTCCCCACTGATGGATTGGGCAATTCTGTTTCACGAAACAAGGGGTCTGATACAGCTAATAAATTGGGTTTTAACAATCTTGCTGATTCTATAGACCTTTCTAAATCACTTGAAAAAACAATATTTGCCGATGCCATTCTATCAAGCGTATCTTCCGGATAAAAGTTTTCTTCAAAAACCCCTTGATTATCATACTTTCCAACCCAAATCTTAAACTCTTTACATTTCATTCGATTACTATCAGTACACGTAGATCTACCATGCCTAATTAATGAGATTTCCATAGTAACTCTCCTGCTATTCATTTTATGATAATATACCACTAAATGGCCATTTTACTGAATAGGCGGAGGTCCATAATCTGGAATTACGATCGTTTGTTAAAACCTATTTTGTAAGTACCATTTGATATTTCATAATTTGGTCCGATTCCAAAAGATAACAATTACAATTCACCTTTTACTTTTTCTCTTCCATTCTAGCGCCATTCGTTCCAAGTTCTGTACGAAGTTATTTTTACCGTCACTGTATCCTTCAATATCTTTTGGGAACTGTCGGGCAAGTCGCTCCTTTATATCCCCATATTCTTCCGCCGTTCCTTTATGTGAATTAAGATAATCGCGTACTGCAAGATGTCGCTCAATCTGAGTAAAATTATCGGCTTGTAATATATGTAGTTGATGTGTCCTGTTTTCTCCGCCTTTTCTAAAATACCTTCTTCCTTTCATACCCAATTCTCCAAGCGCCTCGTAACCTATTTCAAACATTTTTTCGTTATATTTATTGATATTCTCAATATCTTTGACTATTGGCATAATATCAATGATAGGCTTGGACTTTAAACCCGGAACCGCCGTGCTTCCAATGTGGTGAATCTCAATAATCTCTTCTTTTAATATCTCCTTAATCTTTTCCGCTTCCATTTTGAACAGTTTAACCCAGTTTTCATCATAGTTTGTTACAACAATATTCATAGCACGGTTCACCACGATATCTTACCTCCTTCAATTCCCTTGTTTGCACTCATTTTTATTCAGCTGCTTGGCTCGTTTTTGGAAAATACTGATTCAACTGTCGAACTTCATAAGAAGGATAGTAAATTATAATTTCGAACTACACCACGGACAGAATTCAATTCTTACACTTGAAGAGCCACCATCATGGATTACCAACCCGTATTCGATGTCTTTAGCATAAAAAATTATTATTTTATCAGGACATTCAAATGGATCGCTATGCACATCACATTTGAAATTTGCGTGGTATTCCATATCTTCACAACAGTGTTTTTTCATATATTTCTCCTCCTAAATTTAGCGTTCCATTTGTACGAGATGGACGCAATTATTCGCTGCTATAACGGATAGAGATTGTAATGCCATGCCCTATGAAGGAGAAGCTTTCAAGAGAAGTTATTATAGTATTAGCTGGTGCACCTCCCCAATAATGAACATTATTAAGCCGATCAGTGAAAGCATTATACCTACATAGAAAGGCCACGGATTGTCTTCTCTTTCCTTATCATATGTAAAAAGGGTTACTATGCAAAAGATAAGAGTAATGACAGGAATGAAGCCGTATTGAGGACCGAATGCAAATGCTATCCCACCAAAGATTAATCCAATAAGACCATAGGGATTTTGAGTTGGAATCCGGTCTAGATATTCCTTTTCATTCTCGGATAAACCATCCTTTTTGTCTCCCCATACATCTATATCTTTCATTTCATTGAGCAATTCTATTAACTTGTTAAACGATTTCATAAATCAAATCCACCTCATCATTTGATAGGTAATTCACTTTAAAAGTTTTGGCATTTTGAACTATGTGCGTCTAATTTGCGAGCCCTATACTGTCTTCTAGCCTTATTCGAAATCAGGTCAACTTCAGAAAGAGCACACTAAAATCCATTAGTGCACTCAACTATTGACTGTATGTGTGTATTTATCAAAGATTATAAGTAAACGCTATCTATCTGTATGCATGTGAATAATTATATCTTCTACTTGATTTTTTCTAGACATACGGCTCCCATTATTGCATCCGATAGTTAAAAATCTATCTAGCTAAATCTGTGAAAAACTCCCTCATATCTTCAGGTAATGCTTCAACTGCAAGAACTTTTAATCTTTCAGTTCCTGGCGAAGTCATAATTATATAAGTTTTTTTCTTATATTCAAATAAAGTAAACTGCCCTAGGCTATCTGCTGAATGCTTTTGAATATAATTGAAATCTTCCTCTGAAAAATAGTCTTCATAGCCATCCAATATAAGTTTTTGTGCCTGCTCAAAACTATCTGAAAAATGCAGTTTTTGATATAATTCAAGTGAATTTTTAGGTGTGAAAAAATAGATATAATATACTGATCCACTAACTATAAATAAGAACAAAACAAAGAAGACAATCCAATCTTTTTGCGTTTTTTTCCTTAAAGCTCTCAAGTTTCATCCCCTCTGCATTAATAATTCTTCCCTCTCATAATTGTAAATCCCCTCTTTTTAAACCCATGTTATCTTCTCTTTAAGTAAAATTATTCCTTTTATCAAGAATATTGTTAGTGAAATTAGGGAAGTTTTATACCTTGTTTTTTGAACGAAAAGAAATGTAAAACTTCTACTAAGATTTATTATTTTTTAACCGTTTATCTAGCATTAGCGATGATTCTTATTTCATTATCGTATCCTTTATTTGAATGTCTTTCTAGCATAACTTTCTACTATTTATCTTAAAATGCATCTACTCATTATCTTTTGTGTAAATCTTTTTTAGCGTTGTATTAATATTAACTAGAGCTATCAATATAAAGCCAAGCATTATGAAAGTTATAATTTCACCTGTAAAAAAAGACACGACACCAAATATCAAGGCATATAGCCCATACAAACTGTTATTCATATACAAAACCCCTCTTTTACGACAAACTTGTTCATTTGTTCAACGTTTATGCTGATTCCTATTTCAAAATTAATTCCAGTTCTAGAATAACCTCACCCTATATTAGCATATATTGTAAAATTATAAAAAGCTATTCACCCTTTATATTTATTGCTACCTGGCAGAACTTTAATTTTATTCCAAGCTTTAATTGCATCTTCTCGTTTTTTATTTTTGTTTTGAGGATCCGCAAAATAATCTCTGATGAATTGATTGTATTCGAATTGCGGGCCTATTTGTTTGTTATAGGATGGGTCTTTTTTTCTTTCTTCTTCCTCGTACCACGCTTCCACCACGTCCCGATATGTTTTTCCTGCATTGGCCTTAAAATAATTTTGAATATGCGTGGAGAAATGAAACTTCGGGATGACTGACTGGAAGAAGCCTCTAACTACCTGACTACAACGATGATTTTCTGCAATCACTGTATCTAAATTTAATTCTTCTAATTTTGTTTCTGTCGAGAAAGAACTTCTTTTCCTTGTTGGCTTTTCAATTTTTCCGGTATCGAGAAATATTGCTATTCTCTCTGTAAGTTCAGTTTTAGAACCTGAAGCACTTATCCCATTTTCTCTACAGAAAGATTGTAATTCCTCTTTTAGCCAATAAAAATCACGAAAATTATGTACATCTAAATCCCTTGTTAATTCAGGCCTCAATTATCCTACCTCCGATTTTAAATTCCGAATTAATGAATGCCAATATATTCTCTGTCTTAAAGATAGCCATTACCACCCATTCAGACTCCCCCTTTTTAACTACTATTACATTATAAACTTGTATTCTTCACCATGCCTTTTTCCTATTTATATATGAAAATCTTTAACCAAATTTAAATAGTGCTACAATATTAAAAATACATTCTATATTTCTGAGATAAGGAGACCTAATGAAACTAAAACACTTTTTATTGTGGACTGCTTTGATTTTCATCCTAGCTGCTTGTGATGGAAAGAAATCAGTCTCAAACGAACCCAATGCCCCAAAAGATGTAGAGGCAACTGAGAAAGAAAAAGGATCTGAAACTGATAATGAGACTAAAAAGCAAATTATAGCTGAAGACATTGAGCCTGCCCCACTTCCGCAAACATTAGCTGAGTTAGCTGAATTACCACCTGGTTATACAGGTCCCCAGCTTTTTGGAATACATGAGGAAGACCATCCGAAATTGGATGAATTAACTGCACACTTACCTGATATTTCTGGTGAACCTACAGAGGCACAGCTTGATCACTACTATAATGAAATTTTGGCAGTATTCCAACATGATTTTAAAGGTCCTGAAGAGTTACTTGCCAAGATGCGCTTTCAAGCTATTGGCAACCCGGATATTGAAGATTCCCGGATGCAGTTTAAGGAAAACTTAAATGTCCTTGTGGTACTTGATGCTTCCGGAAGCATGGGAAAAAATCTTGGCGGAGAAACGCAAATGGCCGCAGCGAAAAAGGCCATCACTAATTTTGTGGAAGGCCTGCCTGCCGAAGCCAATGTGGGGCTGCGAATATATGGACATGAAGGTACAGGCAATGCTTCTGACAAAGCCCGTTCGTGTGCAAGCAGTGATTTAATCTATCCAATAGGAAAATACGACAATGCGAATTTTAAAACTTCTTTAGAAAAAGCACAACCGGCTGGATGGACGCCAATTCAATTGGCGATCAACGAAGCTCAGAAAGATTTAGCAGGATTCAAAGGAGATCAAAACACCAATATCGTTTATTTGGTCAGTGACGGGGTTTCAACCTGTGATGACGATCCCGTTGCCGCCGCCAAACAGCTTTATGACTCTGATATTACTCCCATTGTCAATGTCATCGGATTTAATGTCGACAATGAAGGTCAAAAACAGTTGAAAGAAGTAGCCAGAGCAACAGAGGGCACATACGAAGACGTGCAAAATGCAGAAGGACTACAAAACGAGTTAGATCAAATGAAGGAAATAGCGAAAAATTGGAAAAAGTGGAAAGATCAAAAAACAACGAGTATAAATCATGACAAGATAAAAAACTCGCTCGATATCTTTGGCTATGAAGCAGGTGAGTATAAAAAAAGGGTAGATGAAGGAAGTCAAGTTGGAGTAGCCCTACAATATTTATATCAGGATCAAAATTTGATGTCGCGGGAAACCCACGACTATTTAAGAAAAAGAAATTCTGAATACCACAACTGGATTGAAGAAGAATATATTAAATTAAAACGAGAATTAGAAGAACTCAACGAAAAGAAGATTGATGAAGCGTTACAATTACTCGAAGAAAAGTTTAATGAAAATGTGCCAAGAGATTCCTAATACAGGAATCTCTTTTTTTACGGGCTCACTCTCACTGAATAGGCAGCCACTTTTAATAGATTACTTTTTAACAATGGCTTCAAATGTTATGGTTTGAGTTCGGTCTGTTGGATATTGTCCATACTTATAATCTGCTGAGATCATTATATCCTCAAATCCAATCCGTTCAAGGATCATTTTAAATTCTTCAACTCCATACCAACGAAGCGGGAATCGCTCTAGTTCTGTTTGTACAAGTGTTCCGCTGTCCCACTTTTCATAGCGATTATGAGACACAGTGTATTGATTAATATGGTCAACTTCAACAATTTTACTTTCTAATGTAATCATCCCGCCACCCTTAGATTCCCAAGATCTCGTCGAAACTTTGTTTGTCGTTACTTCGGTTTGTAAAAATATGTCCAGTATAAGCTTACCGCCATTAGAAAGATGATTGAAAAAGTTTTTTAGAGCTTTAATTGAGTCTTCTCTTTTATATAGAAGCAAAAAGGTTCCAGTTGGCACGATAATCGCTTCATATTCTGTATCTAAAGAAAATGACTCCATTTTCCCTTCAAATAATTTCGGGTGCAGGCCCCTATTTTCACAGTTATGACGGCATATTTTTAACATCTCTTCTGAAACATCGAAACCGTCAACTTTTAAACCTTTTTCTAATAGTGGTATAAGGATACGTCCCGTTCCGACACCTGGCTCGAGGATGCTCCCCTTACAAGAAGACAATCTTTCGCTATAAAATTCTACATCCCCAAATGAAAGACCAATATATTTGTCTATATCGTATACTTCTGAAGAAAGCCTATTGTAATAACCCAACATATACTTTTCCCTTCTTTCTAATTTGATTTAACATGCCCTTAGTTTACTATAAATCTATGTGTTAAGATACTCATTCCTTAACAGTCTAATGCGGTTGGATCTAGTAATTGCGCTTGATTAATGAATATATCTTTTTAATCAAAAAGGGTGTATACTATTAGACAATAGAATAACTAAAATGTTTTCTAGGGTTCCGCAACTATTTTGTTGGTCTGGTCCGAGAGAAAACTCACAGTCATGCTGTGTCACGGAAGGATAAAAGCCTGGGAGAAACTGTTCAACAGTTTTTTCCAGGTTTTTTTATTTTGCAGAAAAAATAACAGGAGGTGTTCTGTATATGAATACAGATTGGATCAAAGTAATCATTGCAGCTTTTTTTGAAATTGGTTGGGTTATTGGATTAAAGCATGCAAACAACTTTTGGGAGTGGACAGGGACGGTTGTTTGTATCGTCGTTAGTTTTTACCTGATGATTATGGCAGGGGAAAAACTTCCTGTAGGAACAGTCTACGCCGTCTTTGTAGGACTAGGAACTGCTGGAACAGTATTTGCAGACATCATATTTTTTGGTGAATCGTTTAAAATAGCGAAAATTGTTTTGGTCATGGTTTTATTGGGTGGGGTTATTGGCTTGAAATTAGTGACGAAAAATCCTGTTCCAGAAGGAGATGAGTTGTAATGGCATGGGTTTCTTTAGTGGTTGCAGGTTTATTTGAAATGTTTGGTGTTGCCATGATCAATAAGTTGCACAAGGATCGAAACTGGCAGGCATTTGTTTTGTTGGTGGCGGGATTCGGAGCAAGTTTTCTATTCCTTGCTCATGCAATGAAAACATTACCTATGGGAACAGCCTACGCCATTTGGACAGGAATTGGGGCTTCGGGCGGTGCGATTTTAGGAATGGTTCTGTACGGTGAACCAAAAGATTCGAAAAGAATGTTTTTCATTGCACTGGTTCTAGGTGCAGCAATCGGATTAAAACTGATTTCATAAACCATCATTGGAAAGCCTATTTTGTAAGTAGGCTTTCCTTTTTCAAAACTCTAATTTTTCATCCAAGTTAATACGCGGATAATTTGAAATGGTTCTGTCCAAATAATTATGAAACTTAATAAAAAAAACGCAACCACTGATGAAAACTTTGCCGCACCCTTTTCTCCCCTAACCATTGCCCAAAAGCATAGAAACGATCCAACAATTAACGAACCAAACCCTAAGACCATAAGGAGTTCAAAAGATTCCTTAAAAATATATGAGAAACCAATTAACAGAACACCAATAATTGCAAATAGAGTTGACAAAACACTAAAACTTCTCATAGCAGTCCCTCCTCTTCACTCATTATACCGAATAGTAATTTAATTCAGAAAGTTGATATAAGATATTGTAATTCTGGAGACGCACTCTGTACGGAACAACTTAATAAAAAGCCTTTTTTGTTTTATCCAAAACAACTATACTCATAATAATTCCTAGAATCAAAAAGGCGAAGGAACCTATACTATATATGAACCGAATCTCATACGACTCAGCAAGAACACCAACTGCCGCAGTAAATAGAATGATTAATAATGCCTCTAATATGCCAAAGATACTTGAAAACCTCCCCATGATATGGACCGATACATTATTTTGATAAAATGTTAAAAAACCAGTATTCCCAAATGATATTGCGAATGTTAATGTTAAAAATCCTATAGCTGCCCAAGTAAAATCTTGTGAGTATGCAAAGATCAAATAACCGATTGGTGTAAAAATTGCACCTACGCCGATAAGGATGTTCGTTTTTAAACGACCAGCGAATAAAGCGTTTGTTAATGAGCCTATTATAATTCCTATTCCCGCGATACTTACCAGAAATCCATAAGAACTTTCAGATAACAGGAGAACTTTTGTTGCGAATGCGGCTTCTAATGAATCTAACGCTGTCATAAATACTGTAATTCCACTAAAGAGAACATAAACCAATGTAATATGCATGTTTGATTTACTAAAACTTAGAATTTCTCTCCAATCATTCCTGATTACTTTAATGCTCACTTTTTCGGCTCTAACTGTTTCCTCGCTTAATTCTAAATTGGGAAGTAAAAAGATTACTATAGCCGACATACATAATGCTAGAGAATTCAGCTGAATAGCAAGATATGGAGAACCTATAATAAACAAAAAACCTGCAATGGAAGGTCCTAGTATAAACCCGCTTGAATTAATAAAATTTCTAAGCGCATTAAATCTTTGTCGATCTGTCTTCGGTATAAGCTTCGTCATATAAACCATAGATGCAGGCTCAAAAATAGAACTCGCAATATTGATGATAAAAACCAATAGATAGATGAAAAACAGTGAATCCATAAATGGGAGTAGGAATATAAAAACTGCTCTGATTAAGTCGAGAAAAATCATTAAATTCCTTTTATTTAACCTGTCAATAAAACTCCCCGCCCAAAAATTTGTACACAAAGCAGCAAAGGGTATTAGGATATAAAGAACGGATACTGCCAATGGGGAACCTGTCATATCTAATACAATCAGGTTCAGAGCAATTAAATAAATCCAGGCACCCAGATTGGATACGCCAATACCTAACAGCAGTAATAAGGGGTTTTTCCACTTACTAGATTTCAACATCTTATCCACTCCTAAATTCATTGTTTATAGACAGTAAAAAAGAATCCCACCCCCAAGTCATTAGACTTGAGGACGAGACTCCCTGAATTTAGAAGTTCGCGGTGCCACCCCAGTTTGTTCTTGTGTTGCCACAAAAACCTTTTCAAGTACGCCTACTGTGTAATGTAGGATATACTCTATCTCGATAACGGGAGAAACCGGCACATAATCAATATCATGAAGACAATATCCTATGGCAGCTCTGAGGCTTGGTTCCATGTACTTGTACATCCTCCTTCGCAGCTAACGGAGTTCTCTGTCATGCTTAAGCACATATACTCTTCTCTTCATCGCTTTTTAATTAATATATATATTACCACAATTCAAAAATATTTAAAATAAGGATGATTTTTATAGTATCTTAGTCAAAGCACGTATCTTGCTTCAGAAAGACGCCCTTTAATTGAAAAAATCGCTGAATTATTTTTTGTTTTTAAAAAGTGGCTTATCAAAGTTCGATACGCCACTTTCGTACATATTGTATTAGTTTGATAAAGCGATTTTTATATGAGCTAAGTGGTGCTCTTCGTGCCATGCTAACTTTGCCACTTTTGCAGCAACTGTTATTTTACCATCTATCTGATGAATAAACGCACGATCCAATTGCTCTTCAGTTAAATTATTTCCTAAAAATACGATACGCTCATTTATACCTTCTAGCATTTGAATAGAACTTTCTACAGGAAGCCTTGTATCCGGTTGAACAGCCCATTTTTCTTCGTCAAAAGCTGTTACTGTTGGATTCTCATCTGT
Source organism: Sporosarcina aquimarina (assembly GCF_019748715.1). Taxonomy (GTDB): domain Bacteria; phylum Bacillota; class Bacilli; order Bacillales_A; family Planococcaceae; genus Sporosarcina; species Sporosarcina newyorkensis. The sequence continues at coordinate 63,190 of NZ_JACLBZ010000006.1, forward strand.
TAAAGCCAGCTTCAAACGTTGATACATATTCAACTGAGAATCTGCAATGTGATGAACCAGTTGACGAACTGTCCAGCTCCCGTCACGATAGGTTCTGCTCAATTCTTCATCACTTAATGAAGCGACAGTTCCCCTTAATCGAATCGTGAAAGTTTCGATTTCCTTTAGCCATCCTTGAATATTTTCTAATGTCACATTTTCAGGAACTTGTAATCTCCCAATTGGATATCTCACATCCATTTTCATTCCCCTCTCCCTAGTCGTTATTTCTTTTACCTATTTATTATTACATAGTTTATTTTTTAATACCCCATTTAGTAATTGCATACATAATTTCTTTTGGGTTAGGGTCGTGTTCTACATATCCTCCATAACGGGAAACTAGAACACCATAGCTGAAATCTTGACCAATAATCCATATATCATCATAGTTTATACAGTTCCATAAAACGCTAAAATTCCTTACTATCCATTTTCCATCAACCAGAAATATTGGACTATCATCTATCCCTCCTAAAAATAAATAGACTTTTTTCTCTGCAATAGCACACCCTTGAACATACTCCATAACCTCTTGTTCCCAACTAAATTCCTTTCTGAAATCGCTATAAGTAAGCGCAAAATCATTTTTATGCAAATCAAAGTTCCATTTTTCATGAACTTTTTCTAGTATTTTTTCTAATTCCGGAGAAGTGATTAATTCGCTTTTCTCAATAACAACAGACATATCTGGAGGCAGAAGTTTCATTAATTCTACCCTTAGACTTTTTTGTTTGTTGATTCTTAGCTTCTGTTTTAAGAGCATTTTTCGTTCATTCATATTCCTGCCCCCATTAACGACATAAGTATTTATGCTTTTTGTGGCTAAAAAAATTGCTTTCCAACTACCTTTTTTATTCAATGATCTCGCCTGAATAAACTCTCAGTTTTTCCTTGGCAATTACCGTTGCACTGTTTAAGTTGTCGGTGAGTGAAAAGCCAGTAGATTTTTGTATCCAAGTGTCCCATTCACTATCCCACAAATAAACATCTATCTCTAATAGCCCGTCTCGTGAACGTTTATTAATTTCAACTTTATACGCCTTACTTGGAGCGTATATTTCTTTAAGAAGTTCATGCATGACTCCAAATTCTCCTATAAATATGTATTCCTTGTTCAACTAGTGCATCTGTTTGTTGAAAACTTGTTCACCTATAAATCTTGAGATAAACGAACCATATCTCTGCATTGAATACCATTTTCAAAGATTTTCTCAGAATAATGCCTAACGAAAAAGTCCATATCTACACCCATTATTCTAAACCCGCATTTTTGATAAAGAGCCAGTTGCCCAATGCTTGAATTTCCTGTTCCTATTTCAATGGTTTTGTAGCCTTTTGTCTTAGCTATCTTTATTGCATCCAACACCAACCGTTTGCCAATCCCTCTACCTTGTTGACTTTCAATAACCGCAACATTCACTAGCTCGACTGTCTCAGGTCTTGTTGGAAGTAATACATAGGCTCCAATCGTCTGCTGTTCCATCTCAGCGATAAAACATTCTCCCCTAGTGACATACTCTTCAATAATTTTTCTTGAAGGATCAGCCAATAACAATAATTCCATTGGAGTTGTTTCGCCTTCATTAAGTTTCCTAATAACCATTTTCACGTCTTCCAATTCCCTTCATATTTCTTATATGTTGTTCTGCAATATGCTCTGACTGACTAAAACTGTGTTCCAGAACGCACTTAATAGCGGCATACTTCCAGTAATTAATTTTTATGATTATTTCTAAAGTTAAACAATTCATTGCCCGACAAGACAATGAATACAACATAGAAAATAAACGCGACTCCGCTCGTAGCCACGTAAAAATACCACGCTCCTAACAATAACAGCTTTGTCATGATACAGCTGATGAGTACTGTTAGCCCCGCTCCTAACACATTTTTGATCGCTGTGGAGGGTAAAAACTTGTAAATTACTTGGTAAAACAAAAATCCAATAGCAGCACTCATTACCACTGTAAACACGAACACAGAGAAAATGGTTAGATAGGCCAACATAAAAAAACCCTCCCTATAAATTCAAATGACTCTCTAAAAAAAGAAGAGCATACTGAACTATTCAATTAGCGTTCTCGTATAGTTACTCTTCTCAAAGATACCTACGAACTTTTTTTCGATATCGATTGTATCCATCACCATAAATTTCTTTCAAAGAACCTTCTTCACGGAGAACCTGACGATTAATAAACCAAAACCCGACAATTAGATACAGCAACAATATCCAATTTGGGATGACTAAAAATATTCCTGACAAGATAAACAAAAATGCCGAATAAATCGGATTTCTGCTGATGGAAAATACACCTGATGTGATAAGCTCTCCTGGATGATCCTTATCTATTCCTACACGAAAGCTTTTGCCAAAAGCAATTAAACTAAGCAAAAATAGGATAAGTCCAATTATACAAAATGCAATACCTATCCAACTTATAATTTTGTTGTTAAATAAAAAACTTCCTAGTATTGGGAGGTCAAGAACAGATGTCACTATAATATAAAAATACAATAGAACAAATGGAATTACGATATAATCCTTTTTATCCAACTCCCCAAACTTCATAGCTTCGATTCCTTTTTTCCGCAAGATCGCAACGCGGGCAAGAACCATAATAATAACTAAGATAAGTGTGGTTATCGCAAAATATCCCATTAAGATCACCTCCAAATTTTAATACCATAAATCGTTTGCTGCAATTTTTTAAAATTGAACCGGCATAAATTTCTCTTCCAATATTTCTGGTTTTAATATAGGTACACTCGAATTCCCCTTATATTTCTTTCATCTACTTGCATCGGGAGCTGTTCTTCCACTTTCAGCATTTCACCCAATACTTCTAGGTTATTATAGTGAATTCCCCTTACCATTACAGTATAATCAGATTATTAAGACTAATATTCTGTTAGGAGGTAAAATTAGTGCATTTAACATACAAGCTTTTAATTTTCTTGACTCTAGTTCTTCTAGTTGCCGGGTGTTCTCAAAAAGAGGAAAGTATATTGAAACTGCCTGAAGACATACCCGACTTTGTAAAAGAAACGGATTTTGACAGTATCGATTGGGATCATAAAGCAGTTCGTCTTTCGGATCACATGATTGGGAATGAAAATAAATCTGGAGTCATTGGCATTGATATGCCAAGCCTGCAAACTCAAAAATGGATGTGGCATTTGTGGGGATTAGAAAACCCAGTAAATAAAAAATTTACAGTGATCGGTTATCATAGAGAAACGGGAACGGTCCATCAGGTTTTAACATCTGGCTGGACAATCGGGCTTTCGGGAGAAAACAATGGAGCGGATGCACATACCCCCTCCAATGTACAAATACCAGAGGCGGGAGAATGGGCATTCCTGCAATATATTGAAGGCGAATTATTCGATACGTTGGTTTATAAGATTACTGAATAATGTGCAACGACATCTCAGATTTCAGCCCTAAACAAGCTGTTCAAAAAGTCGGAGTCATGGTTGCACCTGAACTAACACTAAATCCGTATCTTCAATTGCATGCAGGCTATGCTTTTCAAGCGGTGCCATGTGCAGAATGTTTTCAGGTGTCACCTCAACCGGCTTCCCTTCCACCGTAAATCGTACCTTGCCTTTACGTACAATAATAATTGCTTCGTTTTTTGAATCGTGTTCAGCAATTTCCTCGCCTGCTTTTAGCTGGATGTTCGTCAATGTGGCATTGTCCACTCCAACTACTTTTCCCATGTGCTTTTCTTTGTCATTCAGCTGATTCTTCGTGTCAATCAGTTTCATTTTCTTTCGCTCCTTTCAAAAATTCATTCGCAATCAACTCAAATGATTTCAGCTTATCATAAAAGTCATAAGTTATTGTGACAAGCATGATTTCTTCGGCTTGAAAGTCATCCGCCAGCCGTTCGAGTTGCTTGCGAACAGTTTCTGGAGTACCTACGCTCATACGCTCGCGATTGAGCTGTACGAGTTCCCATTCGAGTGGACTGTATTCATACTCAGCCGCCTGCTCAGGTGTTGGAGTTCCCTCAACCGGCATTCCTTGCTGTTGCATGATCAGCAATAAATCCAATGAAGACGCCACGCGATTCGCCTCTTCCTCTGTTTCAGCACAAATACAGAAAACCGCCAAGGCTTGTTCCGGTTGCTGATAATAATCGGAGGCTTGAAAGTTAGTGCGGTAGTGTTTTGCAGCTTCCACGCCACCCTCACTATTAATGAATTGTGCAAAAACATACGGCAAACCTTTTTCTGCCGCTAAACTTGCTGACCCCTCATTCGTACCAAGCATCCATACCGGCGGTGCACTCTGCGTAATCGGAGTCGCTTTTAACCCTTCATATTTATGGTCTTCAGGCAATGCATCATGTAAATACATCAGCAATTCATCCACTTGATCTGGAAATTGTTCTCTGTTTTGATACTGTCCTTTGTTTAAGGCATATGTCGCTCGCGGCATTCCGCCCGGTGCCCTGCCCATTCCGGCGTCAATTCGTCCGGGAAACAGCGCTTCGAGCACTTTAAAGTTTTCTGCCACCTTATAAGGGGAATAGTGAGGTAGCATGACACCGCCAGACCCGATGCGGATAGTGGAAGTGATAGTGGCCAAATGTGCCATTAAGATTTCAGGAGATGAACCTGCCAATGTGGATGCATCATGATGTTCTGACACCCAAAAACGAGTATATTCCCACTCCTCCGCTTTTAACGCTAGCTCGGCTGTCTGCTGGAGAGCTTCGTGAGCGTTTTGCCCGTCTGAAATAGGCGATTGATCCAAGATACTTAATTTGACCTTCAAGACAAGTCCTCCTCTCTTGTTGCATATAGTTTACAAGAAGTCTCAGCATAACTCACTACTCTAGCTCATTATAATTTTTAACGGAGGTTGCCTATGCCAACAATTCATTCTGTCAGTACCGTTTATCCGCCAGTTGAAATCAAGCAAGAAGAAGCCATGTCGTTTGCCCGTTCTTTGTTTTCGGATTCATTTAAAAACATTGATCGTTTACTTCAAGTGTTTCAAAATGGAGAGATTAATACACGGCAAGTATGCATGCCGATTGAATGGTATGCTGAACCGCATGATTTTGAAACTCGAAATAATGTCTATATCAAACACGCCGTAGAGCTTGGTAAGACAGCGGTGGAACAATGTCTCAATAATACAGCCACACTTGCGCGTCCGGTAGATTTTGCTGAGATCGATGCAATCTTCTTCATTTCGAGCAGCGGTCTGGCTACGCCAAGTATCGATGCGCGCCTTATTAATCAATTACCGTTTCGTCATGATATCAAACGTATTCCGATTTGGGGACTTGGTTGTGCAGGCGGTGCTTCGGGCATGAGCCGCGCATTTGATTATTGCAACGCATACCCCGAATCAAATGTACTCGTCCTGGCGATTGAACTATGCAGTTTGACGTTCCAGCGTGACGATGTATCAAAAAGCAATTTAGTGGGTGTGTCTTTATTTTCTGACGGTGTTGCTTGTGCACTCGTTTCAGGAGAACAGTCGACAGTGAAAAGTATACGTCCGATGCCTGCCATCCGCGCGACTTCCTCTCGCTTCATGCCGGACTCAGAGGACGTCATGGGGTGGGATATCAAAAATGATGGCCTTCATGTTGTATTTTCGAAAAGCATCCCGACCATCATCAAGAGCTGGCTTGGACCGGTCGTCCACCAGTTTGTCGAAGAACAAGAGCTGTCAATGTCCGACATTAATCATTTCGTCGCACATCCAGGGGGCAAGAAAGTGCTGGACGCTTATCAGGCCGCGCTTCATTTGGATACTAATGAAACCGCTACTTCGAAAAAAGTCTTGCAGCACCACGGCAATATGTCGTCTCCTACTGTGCTGTATGTGCTGAAAGAATTTATTGAACAACAGCCGGCTGTGGGAGAACGTGGGTTGATGGCTGCTCTCGGTCCTGGCTTCTGCGGAGAGCTTCTGTTGCTGGAGTGGCAGTAAGATGAGCGGTTTATTCTTGATTGTCTTCATTATCGTGGTCATCCAGCGATTAGTGGAGCTCGCTGTAGCGAAGCGCAATGAACGGTGGATGCTTGGCCAAGGAGCGGTTGAGGTTGGTTCGACACATTATAAATGGATGGTGCTGATGCATACTGCATTTTTCGTCTCATTGCTTGTAGAAGTACTCATTTTCAATCGTCCTTTGCCGGCTTTTTGGGGTATCCTGCTGGCGATTTTTCTGCTGATGCAAGTACTGCGTGTTTGGTGTCTTTCATCGCTAGGCAAGTTTTGGAATACAAAGATCCTCATCCTGCCAGGTGCGAACGTTCAGAAAAAAGGACCTTATCGCTGGATCCGCCACCCGAATTATGTAATTGTGACTACGGAATTGCTCGTCTTGCCTTTATTGTTCAATGCGTATGTTACCGCTGGATTATTCTTTATTCTAAATCTGTGGATGCTGTCGGTTCGGATTCCTGCGGAGGAAAGAGCACTGCGGGAGCTTACGGATTATAATGAGGTGTTTTAATTCGAAAGGATGATGTCCGGTAAATACGGGAGTTTTTGTTTCATCCAGTCGGTTGGTAAACAGAGGAAAGGTGTGGCGCAAGGCTGGATTGGTGCGGTTCTGAAGCTGATTGGTTCGGTTCTGAAGGTGTTTGGTTCGTTTCGGAGATAGTTTGGTTCGGATGGAGAGTTGATTGGTGCGTTTCTGAATCTGATTGGTGTGGCTACCGCATACTTTGGCTCGTTTCGCTGCTTTACTTACCGATCGTACAAAAAAGACTGTTACTGAAAGCCGTTTTGGACTTTCAGGACAGTCTGTGTTTTGATATTTATTTATCCAATTCGATTTTAAAAACTTCTATTGCATCGATTTTGTCATTTCCCGGAACCGTCGTACTGATATAAGCTTTGCTTGAATCATCGCTCCAATAACCCGTCTCCGAAATCACGGCAAATAATTCTGCATTTTGCATAAGCAGCGCAGGCTTTGTTAGTTTGCCTTCTACAAACTCCGCTACATAGACATTGGTTTTATATTCTTTGCCAACTTGCACCGGCGTATCAAATAAAATTTTACTCTTATCCGGCGATAGTTTATAAAACGGCACCCAGATGCCTTCTTTATCCTCTCCACCCGCTACAAGCTGTGTCACATCTCCTGTTGATAGATTCAGCGTATAAATACCCGATTTGCCTTTGTATTCATCATTGAAAATGATCGTCTGCTCATCTAAAAACTGAAAGCGGGCCATTGAATTTACCCCTTCCAAAGATGAAAGTTTTTTCACATCTCCATTATCCAATAAATGATACAAGCCATATCCTTCTTTTAAAGAATTACCTGCAATATATATTCCTTCCTCGCTCGATTGAAATGAATTGATTGCTATACCGTTACTATCAAAGACTTCATCAATATCCCAACTGAACTTTTGATCGCTTTCTAAGACGGTCTTTTCCACTGTGAAATTTTCGCTAGTGTCTTTTACTTGGATGACCGACGAACCCTTAGCATCTCCAAAGTACGTACTCCACTCCTCCGTAGCATTGCCAATAAATTTTTTCGTACCGTTTTGGAAATCATGTACGTAAAACTTTTCATTTACATGTGAAATTGCTCGCTGTTCGTCATCCGATATAGAGGTGAACGGTGTTCCCATCACCTTTTCCTTTTTTTTGCTCTCTACATCATACTTATACATTGCGTTGTGTTGATTGAAATACAACTGATTCCCTTTAAAACCTGTGTAATCCGCTGTAATTTCAATGGGAAACGTAGCTTCATGCGTGATGAGTAGATGGTTCTCATCCAACGCACTTTCAAGTTTTACATTGTCACTTAACGTTACAGTCTTTGGCGCCACTTCTCCGGAAAGTGAACAGCCTGCTGCCAGCATACTGCTTAACGTGAGTACCGCAATTCCATGCCATTTTCTTTTCATTTTCATAACCTCCTGTTAGTAGCGTACAGATTGATCATAAAAAAATGTTGTTGCCAACCATGCTTTACTTGTTGCCGACATGTTTCTGTTGAGGTATTTTTATTTTGATTTCAGCCTGTCCATTTTTCTCTTCAAACTGAATCGTTCCGTGATGACGTGCCGTAATATCCGCACATATGAATAATCCTAAGCCTGAACTGTTTTCCGATTTACTGTGCACGAATGGTTCGAATATATTGTCGGCAATGGCCGGAGGGATAGGCGCGCATGGATTGGTCACCATGATTTCTTGGTCTACAGTGATTTCAATAACGCACCCTGGTATTCCATGCAGGATGGCATTATCAATTACATTAATAAAGAGCTGTTGGATTTCATTCGGATTGCCCTCCACTATATAAGGACGGCCTTGCAGGTGAATCTTCATGTCGCGTGGAACTGCCATCATTTGCAGGTCTTCACAGACAGATTGCAGCATCGGATACACATCTACAGTTTCATGAATGGAATCGGGCACATACGATTGGTATTTTGACAGTGCTAGTAATTGAGTGACCATTTCATTTAGACGTTCGCTCTCTTTTCTAATTTTCAAAGAAGCTTTTTGTAGAAATTCTATGTCATCAAATGCTCTTTCTCCTATTATTTGGGCATAGCCTGAAATGGTTGTCAGCGGTGTTTTCAGTTCATGGGTAATATTATGGAAGAAAGTTGTGCGTTTTTCTTCGAGCACTACCACTTTGTCTTTCTCCTGTTCAATCGTTTGAATATGCTGCTGAATTTGCAATTGCATCTGCAGGAAATTCTGAGCCAGTTCACCTATTTCATCGGATGCCTTGTTTGCAGAAATTGGCTGATAGTCGCCTGTTGTCATCCTTTTCGTTGCACTTGTCACTTCTTTAACTCTTCGTATGAATTGATTAACTAATAACAATGAAATTAAATAGACGCCGCAAAACAAAAGTATGGTAAGCAAGGTGAATGCCCGAAGCAGGCTTTTATTATGTAAGAAAACATCCGTGTAATCTGCTGTAAAACGAACGACTCCGTAGAGCGTATCATTCAGATAAAGCGGGTACGCGAAATAGAGAAGTGTCCCCTCCCGCAGCGGTTGAATGGTATAAGAAGATTTATTTTGAAATGCTTGTTTTAACTCCTCGCTGCTGTTCTCCCCTACACTTGCTTGATAGCGTTGCTGTTCCATCAGAATTGGGCGATCGATTGGCACAGCTTCATATAAAAACCGCCCTTCGCTATCAAACAAAGCTACACTTTGGTTATTCATTTTACTTAATTCATTCGCAAGTGTATCACTGTGTTCAACGATGAAGTTTCCGTTTTGCGGATGCAGTTGTTCAAATTGTTTTATAAATTGAGTCGACGAATATTGCAGCGAGGTCACAGCTTCTTCGAGATTGGTCATCGTATATTTTTCAAGTATCTTCGCCATGATTTGATTGCTCAGAACTGCTGCAAAGAAAAACAAGATGAAAAAAACAATAAAGAATTTCTTCCGGATCGTTAGTTTCATTGCTCAATATCCTCTCATTCTATAACCTACGCCGAATACCGTCTCGATGAGTGATGATTCGAGCTTCTTACGAATTCGTTGAACATGTACGTCCACTGTTCGCAGTCCACCTTCATAATCCATTTCCCAGACGGTGTCGAGAATTTCTTCTCTTGAAAATACTTGATTCCGATGTTGAACAAATAATAGTAAGAGTTCATATTCCTTCGGCTTTAATGTGACCAATTGTCCATCCTTGAAAACGGAGTGGGCACGTGGGTCGATATGGATACTCTCATTGAGGTGAATCAATCGATATGGCTTCTGGTTGCGTCGAAGTAACACATTCACACGCGCAAGAACTTCCCGAATATCGAATGGCTTCGTCATATAATCTTCTGCACCGAGTTCGAGGCCTACAACTTTGTCTACGATATCATCGCGCGCTGTCAGCATGAGAATCGGGGAATTCGTCATGACCGTAATCTTTTTGCAAAGCTCAAAGCCCGTGGTATCGGGCAGCATGATATCTAAAATAATAAGATCAATCTCGATCCCTTGAAGAATTTCTAACGCCTTCACTCCTGTAGATGCACCCATGACTCGAAACCCGGCTTTCCGTAAAGCATACGATAGTATATCGTAGATCGATTCTTCATCTTCTATAATTAAGATCGTTTTTTGTACGTGTTCCATTTTCATCTTCTCCTACTTCTAAGCTATATCTAGTATAGCGTGAACTTGTTGCTAAGTTGTTGCCTGGTTAAATAAGGAGCCCGTTGAGCCGATATGCTTCTCCTTCAAACACTCAAAATTCGTTTACACAATTACAATTTTAAGGATAGTAATAGCTTTTGACGAGAAACCAGAGAGTATTGTTCTAGCAGATAAATTCAAACTATCATATTTCCATTTAACACATTCAGGTATTATACATGATTAGAAAAAAACAGTTGCAGATGAATCGGCATACTGTTAAGAATATGTAAACTTTCATCAATCGGACTAGCCAGACAGTATTAACAGTGTTATATTCCCAATAACGGATATCGATATTGACTTTCGTTATTAATGACAGGAGGTGCGAATTTGGAAAACGACAAAGTGTTACGCAAGCTTTTTCTTGGTTTTATTCACATACATATTTTGCATCACGCAAAAGAACATCCTATTTTTGGTGTGTGGATGCTAGAAGAACTTAGAGAACACGGCTATACCATCAGTCCAGGTACTCTTTATCCAATATTACATTCCATGGAATCAGACGGTCTTCTAATGAAGGAGGATCGTAAGGTGGAGGGCAAAATAAGAAAATATTATACGATAACTGAAAAAGGAGATCTAATACTTATTGAGGCGAGGAAAAAGGCATACGAACTCTTTAAAGAAATCAATGACTAATAAAAGGAGTTACTAATGAATCAAACGAATCCACGTAGGAAAATTACATCACTTTTAGAATTATTTTTAGTTTCAATAAGACTTGGGTTTACATCTTTTGGGGGACCAATCGCTCATTTAGGGTACTTTCACGAGGAATATGTACGTCGAAGAAAATGGATGGATGAAAAAAGTTATGCTGATTTAGTTGCGTTAGCTCAATTCCTGCCGGGACCGGCGAGCAGCCAAGTAGGAATAGGCATAGGAGTTATGAGAGCAGGAGTTTTAGGAGGGATTATTTCTTTTTTAGGATTTACACTCCCCTCAGTTGTTGCTCTAATACTCTTTGCTTTGCTACTCAAAGGATTTGATGTCGGAACTGCCGGTTGGATTCATGGATTAAAAATTGTAGCGGTAGCTGTCGTTGCCCATGCCATAATGGGCATGTCAAAAAACTTAACTCCTGATATCAAAAGAAAAGCCATTGCTTTATTCGCTCTAGTCGGTACACTGGTTTGGCAAACAGCTTTCACTCAAGTAGGCGTCATATTACTAGCTGCACTCCTTGGGTTTCTTCTTTACAAACAACCTGAAGAATCCGAAGAAACAAGTTCACAATTCCCAATCGCTAAAAGAATTTCAGTGATTTGTCTAGCACTGTTTTTCAGTTTGCTTTTTCTATTGCCGATCCTGCGAGAAATAACTGGTTCCTATTGGGTAGCTATGTTTGATAGCTTTTATCGGGCCGGCTCATTAGTTTTTGGTGGCGGTCATGTTGTTTTACCTTTATTAGAACAAGAATTTGTTCCTACCGGATGGTTAAGTGAGGCATCTTTCTTAGCTGGTTATGGAGCAACACAAGCAGTACCCGGTCCTCTATTCACCTTTGCTGCCTATTTAGGGACTGTTATGAATGGTTGGCTCGGCGGATTGGTCGCAACGGGCGCGATCTTCTTACCAGCTTTTCTTCTGATCCTTGGTGCATTGCCTTTTTGGGATAGTTTACGGAACAACCCTAAAATTAAAGGCGCAATATTAGGCGTGAATGCAGCAGTGGTCGGAATCTTAATCTCCGCCTTTTATTTTCCGATTTGGACAAGTTCCATCTTAGCACCTGTGGATTTTGCCTTGGCCTCTATTTTGTTTAGTATGCTCGCCTACTGGAAACTTCCTCCTTGGATTATTGTAGTTTCCGGGGCTGTAGGCGGATCGCTATTGGCAATGATTCAGTAAATATGTAAAGCACCACTCAATAAATTTGAGTGGTGTTCACTGGTTGATTAAATCCCTTGCCTCACAATTCGAACATTTTAAATTATGCTTCCTAGCCTACAATGTGCTAGGTGATCGATGTTTTCCCTGTTATCCTTTGCCTAATATTTCTTTGGTGAATTTTCAGTTACCAGAAAGTTCGCTTTCCGTAACCCATTTATGGTTTGTCACTCTCTCGTCGCCTGAAGTCGGATTGTAATCAACCATGTATACAGTTGTGTGTTCAGCTGACTCAATCTCCGCCACTGCACCTTCCATTCCTTGCATATGATCGGCCAGTAAGGTAGCCTCACTTCCTTTTTCTAAAGTCTTATCGTCTACATCTTTTAATTCTTCCTGGATTACCCATTTATGATTCTCCACCCGCTTTGCATCCGTCGTTGATGTATATGAAACGGAATAGGCTACGGTATCATATGCACCTACTATTGTTGCTTCGGCACCTTTCATCCCTTTCATATGATCTGTCTCAATGATTGCTGTGCTTCCAACTTGAAATGTTGGATTTTCCGCTTCTTTTAAGGTTGGCGGGACCTCACCTGATCCAGAATGCTCCATTTCCATGTTCTCATGTTGGGGTTCATTATTCGTACCTGAGTTTTCTCCATCGCTGTTATTCTTACCACATCCACTGATAACAATCATGATTGCTATAGTTAAAATTAGCAAATACGGCTTCATTTTCATTCATTGACACCTCTCAATTTCATTTGAAATATGAACTTTTTGCCTGCTGGCCTCCAAATATTCTTCGAACTTGGTATTCATGAAATCTACCTCCAATTTGGTTCCGGTAGTATTTTGCCCTTTACAGAAGGTTTAAAACGCAAAAGAAAAAACTCCTTAAAAAATCCTTATTTTATCTGTATCAAGGCTTTTTTCTTTTCCCGCTATGTTGTGTTAGAAACACGATGTGAACCATCTTTAAATAACAGATTAGAAAGCCTAATAATTTCATTAATACTAGTCAAACAGCCAGTGCAATCTAATCAGCACTGGCTGTTACGAACTTCGCGTATTATTTATTATTCAATCTTAATTTGCCCCATCATGCCATTGTCTTCATGTTCGAGGATATGGCAATGGAACATATATACACCTTTATGCTTAAATTGTATAGCTATCTTCACTCTCTCATCTGGTTTAACGGATATACTATCTTTCCATCCACGTTCATTTTCCGGTGGCTCTGCTCCATCTCGTGAGAGAATTTTAAATTGTGTGCCGTGGATATGGAATGGATGAATCATACCACCCATCATATCCGGCTTATTGTAAATCTCCCATACTTCAGTGACCCCTTGCTGTTGTGTGAAGTCAATTCTTTCAGGATCAAACTTCTTTCCATTTATCGTTACCATGTCCATCATGCCGAAAAGTTCTATTGTCTTGGTAACCGGCAAATCCTTTTCTTCTTCTGTCAATGAAAAATCATTCATCTGCCCTGGAGTCATACTATTTGTTGCGCTTTTATCAGAAATCTCAAAAGGCAAAAGAACTGAATCCTCTTCATTTATTAACGCCAGGTCATCATCTGTCTGGATCTTTGAAAAATCAATGATGATTTCTGCTCTCTCAGAAGGCGTCAGGGTAATTTCATTTAACGTAACCGGTTCATTTAAGAAACCACCATCCGTTGCAATTTGAACAAACGAATTTCCCGTATTCAGCTTGAAGGTAAAGTTCCTTGCATTTGATCCATTTACTAAGCGTAAACGAACCTTCTCTTTATTTACAGTTAACTTTGGATTCAACGTGCCATTTACCAGCAATGTATCCCCGATTGTGCCATCTTCATTCATAGCTGCGTTATAATTCAATTGTTTTTGCTCATCAAATGTGCGATCTTGAAAAATCAATGGGATATCATTTACCCCGTATTCATCTGGTAGCTCAAGTCTTTCTGAATTGTTATCTGAGATATAAATCAATCCTGCAAGCCCGTTGTAAACCTGCTCAGCAGTTTTACCCATGGGGTGGGGGTGGAACCATAAAGTTGATGCCTCTTGAGCCACTTTGAACTCAATTATTTTTTCCTCTCCCGGTTTAAGAGCATCGTGAGGGCCCCCATCCACATCTCCTGCAACCTCTAACCCATGCCAATGGAAAGTAGTTTCTTCATCCAATTCATTTATCGTTTTAATTTTCACTGTTTCGCCTTTTTCGAAACGAAGCATAGGTCCCAAAAATGATCCGTTGTATCCGTAAGTGACTGACTCAACACCGTCAAATATTTCGGTTTTTCCTTTTTCTGCACGGATAGTGTAGACGATTCCTTCTTCGTCCTCATCAGGCCTAAGGGTAGTTGGGATTTTTAGTTCATTTTCACCGGATGAATCATTTAGACTGATCACCTCATCGTGACTCATGTGTCCCTCCATCATGGAGTGGTCCGTTTCTCCTTTGTTTTGACCCATCGTTGTATGATCTATACCCTGGACAGGCTCTGTTTTATTATTGCTGCAACCACTTATTATGAAAATGCTAATTGCCGCAGCTGCAAGCTTCATCTTAATTCCCATCGATTTTCCCCTTTCTTTTTTTATTGCGATTTTAGTGTAACAAGAAAGTATGAAAAAAATATGCAGAGGACGTTGTATTTGGAAACTGTCACAATGTATGCAAAAACTTGGCTTAATTGATACGAATTATAGAATGCTAGATTTACTGATTATGAAAATCGGCAGTGAAACATACCTTTCACAAGTAATCACCATAGTAAAGGAAGCGCAAGAATCCAAATCACGAGCTCAAGACCTTGCGAACCGTGCTGCAAAATGATTGTTTTACGGTGCATTAGCAACAGGGCTGATCACGTTCATTATTTGGATTTCCCTGAGCTATCCTGTTTCCTTCGCAATAGAAAGAATGGTGACAATACTAATCATCGCTTATCCACATGCTTTAGGCCTGGCAGCTCCTTTGGTTGTGGCAGTTTCAACATCACTAGCAGCTAAAAATGGACTTCTCATACGAAATCGTGCTGCTTTTGAAGGTGCCCGAAATATTGAAGCCATCGTTTTCGATAAAACCGGTACACTTACAAAAGGCGGATTTGGCGTAACAAACATTGACACTTTTAAAAACTTCAGTAAAAAAGACGTTATTTCTTTTGCAGCCGCGGTTGAAGCACAATCCCAACACCCTCTTGCGAAAGGTGTAACTAGGAAAGCAGAAGAGATGGGCATCGCTTTACAGCGAGTGGAAAGATTTCAATTACTCACTGGGAAGGGGTCGGAAGGGACAGTGCATGGCAAACAAGTCATGGTCGTCAGTCCCGGTTATGTGAAAGAGTTGAATCTAAAATTTGATAATGTTAAATTCGATCAATGGTCTTCTGAAGGAAAGACGGTAGTATTCACGTTGATTGATAAAAAACTTGTCGGTATAATCGCCCTTGCTGATATCGTCTGCGAAACTGCTGTAGAGGCAGTCAAAAAGTTAAAAGAAATAAATGTCAAATCAATCATGCTTACAGGCGATAATGAAAAAGTGGCGCATTATATAGGTAAACAACTCGCAATGGAAGAGATCTTTGCTGAAGTCCTTCCACACGAGAAGTCCGAAAAGATAGAGCATATACAAAAAGTTGAACAACTTCGGACTGCAATGACTGGAGATGGTGTAAATGATGCTCCCGCCCTTGCCAAAGCAGACTTAGGCATTGCTGTGTAGCTATCGAAACCGCCGATGTAGTTCTTGTTAAAAGCAATCCGTTTGACGTCGTAAATATTATTAAACTTTCAAGTGCAACCTATCGTAAAATGATACTAAACCTGTGGTGGGCTGCTGGATACAATATCATTGCAATCCATTGGCTGCAGGGCCCCTATATAAATTCGGTAGACTAATCATGTTTCAATCTCTTCCCTATCAATTTGCTTCTAAGTAGTTGTATCCTTTTATGCGTATGAATGTAAACTCGCGATAAATAAAATTGAACACGAATATCAGAATCCCATAAAACTACCAAAAAACGGACTAAGCCAAATAATAATGTACGTCAAACCATCGAAGAAGAGTAGTACACCTAACGCGATCATTATATAGCCTCCGATTTTCGTAATGGTTCGATTGTGTTTTTGTATCCATGAAACCCGGGTAATAAATAAGGACAAAAAGAAAAAGGGAATCGCGAATCCGAGAACGTATGCACTCATATACCATACACCTAAACCAGGATTTTGGGATGCCATCATAAAAATAGCTCCTGTGATTGGTCCCGTACATGGAGTCCACCCTGCTGCAAATGCAAGTCCAATGAGGAACGTACCGAAATAACCGGCCGGACGATTCTTAAATTGTAACTTTTTCTCCTGCATTAGAAACTTAGGTGTAAAGAAACCCAGAATCATCAAACCGAAAATAACAATGAAAATTGCACCTACCTGGCGAAGGACGTCTTGATATTGATAAAAAAATGTACCAACAAGTGATGAGCTATACCCTAGAAAGATGAAGATAACTGAAAAACCGCTTAAGAAAAAGATTGTATGGAAGATTCCACTCTTCCTATATCGTTTTTTATCTGATTTAAGCTCATCAAGCGACATTCCCGTTATGTAAGATATAAAAGCTGGATATAACGGTAATGTGCATGGTGAAATAAAATTCAGAAACCCTGCACCAAACGCAAGAAACAAATTCAAATCCGCAAACATCTATCTTATCTCCTTTTTCGAACAATCCTACAAAACAGAATCGTCTTTAACATCGCTAGTAGCTATAACCAATACGATGATTCAAATCCCCCAATAGGTGATCGTATCCAAGATGCCAATGACGATTAGTACAAAGCCTGCAAACCGTTGTATAACTCTTCCTACTCTCATGCTTCGCTTCATTATTAGACGCTTTGCATCGAAAAACCATATTAAAAAGAACAATAAGAGGAGAGGAAGAGAAGTTGCAATCCCAAAAACGGCTGGTAGAACGAAGCCATACGAAGTCGTCACAACGATGGGCATAAGCCAAAGAAAAAAAAGGACGAATATAGTCGGACAGAAAGCAAGTGAAAAACTAGCTCCCAATAAAAAGGAGCCCAGCTTCCCTTCACGGAGCTTCATCGGGATACGCATTGTTATGCGTTGAAGAAACCCTAGTTTGAGAACACCCATCAAAACCAGACCCGTCAGTATAATTAGGGGTCCAATCACTTTACGAAATAGAGGGAAATAATCTGTCATTTTCGTTTCAAATGATTGGCCAAATAAATATGCCAGTAATCCTAGGGAGCTAAAGACAGCAACTTTCCCGCCAATAAAGAAAAGAATCTCAACCCAATCTGTTTTCATTTGAACCGTACGATTCCCGTAAAATGTGATTGCGCTCATATTTCCGGTCAATTGACAAGGCGCAACAGCCCCTAGTAAACCCAATAATAGAACATAGATTATTGGAACATCCACAAACGAATGTACAAGTGTCGTAAGCGGTTCACTTATTATTTGACTGATCTCTGACATCAATCCATACATCTATGAAGCACCGTCCATTTTCTTAAGTCGTTAATTTCCCATTTTTCACAAGCCTATCTTAATTAAGGCTTTTATCAACGATAGCGCCCTCGCACTAACTTAGAATTATTGTTACGACTGCCTTTAGTTCCACTTATACCCAATTCCCCATACAGTCTTTAAAAATTCACCAATTGGAAATCCTGCCGTTTTTAATTTATCCCTCAAATTCCGAATATGTGAGTCTACAGTACGGATATCTGTATAGGTGTCATATTCCCAGGCAGCATGTAATAACTGTTCCCGTGTAAATGTCTTTTTAGGTCGTGAAATTAAAGCTTCAATAATATAAAATTCTTTTAAAGTAAGTTGCGCTTTTAAATATTCATATTGTAATGAATAGGTTTCCTTGTCCAGCTTGAAATCACCATAAATAATTTTTTCAGTATCTTTTTTGTCTTCGGGATAACGGCGCAGCAGTGCATTTACCCTTGATAATAATTCTCTCTCATCGAAAGGCTTTGTAATATAATCATCCGCCCCGTTATCAAGCCCTTTAACCATATCAAGCTTGTCTGTCCTGGCCGTTAACATAATAATAGGGACGTCCGAAAACTCTCGTATTTTTTCACACAATTCCCATCCATCCATTTCAGGCATCATGATATCCAACAAAATCAGACTAACCCTTTCTTTAACTAGTGTTTTCAATGCCTTCTTCCCGCTTGTCTCTTTGATACACCTGAAGCCGTGTGGAATTAGAAATAATTCAATGAGGTCTAGCATTCTCTGTTCATCATCAATAAGTAAAATTGTTCTCATATGAGCTTTGACCTCTCTTCAAATTATAATCGTGAATGTGCTACCTTCTCCCAAATTACTTATGACATCAATGCTACCGTCATGTGCTTCGACAAGCTCCTTGACGATTGCCAGACCAATTCCTGATCCTCCCAATGTTCGTGAGCGTGATTTTTCCACTCGATATAGTTTTTCAAAAATGAAGTCAATTTCCTCTAAAGGAATGCCGATTCCAACATCTACAACAGAAATGACTGATTTTTTTCCTTTCTTGGAAACCTTCATTGTAACCGTTGATTGTTCTACTGAATATTTCAATGCATTATCTAGTAAATTCAACACAATTTGCTCCAAACGCAATGGATCAGCATGGATTTTGAAATCCGTATCGCAAATTAAGTTCAATTTAAGTTTTTTTAATTTAAATGAAGGTTCGACTAGCTTAAAAATATCCTCAAAAAACGGACGTGCCTCAAAATATTCCTTTGATACTGTGAAGGTGTTTTCATCCATTTTTGCTAGATCCAATAAATTTTTGACAAGCTCTTTCATTCGATCCGACTCTTCCGCAATAATCGCTAGATAGTGTTGACGTTCTTGTTCAGACACTCCTTGTCTCATAGCCACTTTCGAATAACCAATCAAATAAGTCAATGGTGTGCTTAATTCATGGGCAACAGATGCGAGAAACTCATTGCGCTCCGTTTTTAACCTTTCTAAATCATCCGCAAGCTTTTGAATAGAAGTTGATAATTCGCCCAATTCGTCACTTCCTATGAACGGTAGGCTTACATTGAAATTGCCCTTGCTTAATTTCTCTGTTGCTTTCTTCATACGGATTAAGGGACGTGTAAGAAATTTGGAAAGAACAGCGTAGATTATTAATAATGCGACTACACTTGTTACTCCTGCCAGACCAAAATGCAAATTTAATTTCCTTACTAACTGTTCAATAGGATGTGTACTTTGAAACATTATTACATAACCGGATTGACTTGGATTCACTTTATAAGGATGTGTGCTAACGATGTATGATGATCTTTTCCAATCTGAAACCAAAATCTGATCAGTCTGCAAATCTAGATCGTTTACTTGCGGGAGATCTCTTTTTAGTGCTTCTATATTTTCCTCTGAACTACGGATTATTTCGCCTTGATTATTTGTAATAAGGACTTCTCGTTCCTCATCTTTTTCCATCAAGACGATATGCTTCATAGTGGTATCTGAATAATTTTCACTAAGAACGTCTCGATGATTAGAACCGGTTGCCAATAAGCGGGAGAACTCTTCATCAACCCTTGTATGAATGATGTTCTGATGAAGATAAAGGATAAGGGATGTTTCCATGATTAATACTGCAATAAAAAAATATGCGGTTAACTTTATAGAGATTCTGTTCACTTGAACATTCGCCCCTCTCCTGAAATTTAGTATAAGAAATAATTATGGAGTAAATATGCAGAAAGTGATGTATCTATATTCAAAAGTGATTTTCCGCTATATTCATGACAGCTTTGTGACTGTATAGTTTTTAATAGAACTTCAGTATAGTGATTATTATAAATAAATACTGCACGGGTGTACTGTTCGGTGAAGATAAAACGCTTAATGAGCGCGCTAAGCAACTTTATGATCGGGTTCAATGCTGTTATGATCACTTGGAAGGAGTTTATGAGCGGCAAACGGCGAGCTATGAGCGGCAACTGGGATTTATGAGCGTAGACAAGGAGTTTATGATCGCCGGCAGACAAATAAGGCTAGAAAAAGAATAAGAGCTGCCAAGAAGCCATTTTTCAATGACTTTCCCGACAGCCCTTTTACTTTTTTTAAAGCAACGTCTTCCGCTTCTAGCTATTCACAAGCAAAGCCATCTCGATCTCCATCCATTTTGATGGAGTAGGCGGGGTGGCCTTTTTTCACGCCATTTGGATACTTCTTCCGTAACACTGTGCAATTCTGAAACACTTCTGTAGGTTCATCTGAAACTGTTGTCTCTATTTTCTCTTTTACTGGATATGCATAGCTATCAAAACCACGATCTGTCGCATAATCCTCTAACATCCAAATTCCAACGCCCGACTTTTTGGCTTGTTGCTCCGCTTTCTCAAATTCATCCAAATAACGTGTATTTGGCAGATACACATAAGCTACTCTTGCCAAGCCTTCTTTCAATAATTGCTCCTGTACGCTTTTTCCGTATATATATACGCCAGCAATCTGCCGTATTTATCGTATTTTTCACCGATATTAAACTCAATCTCTGGTTTCCCTTTTTGCAACAGCTCTTGATTGCGCACTTTCGCTTCTAGGCCAAACGGCTGCTTGCCAAGTCGGGGATGGTTCGTTTCTGGTATGTCGATCAATAGATAGCGCACATTCTGCTCTTTGCCTTCATACATGATTTTTATTGTAACGCTGTCTTATCGCTATAAAAACAAGCGTACATATATAAATTATATCACTAGTGTCGCATAAATAAACTTTTTCATTGGTTTCACTTCTAATAACATCATTAATCGCTTTTTAAGCGATAATTTTGTTTCCAAATAAAAAAGCACTATAAAAAACAGGAGTTTCAAGTGAATCTTCTAACATGTTTAAAATTGTTTCACCGTATCTCTTTCTTTCAGCATAAGACATTTCAAATACAACTTCTTCGTCACAAGATAATTCGCTCCATATGTGAATCTCCTTACATAGAATATGAACGAATAGATTAAATCAGTGTAAAGAACTTACTATTAACATAAACAATTTTATGCATACATCTTTTCGTTTAAAATGAATCAACTCATGATGAAGCACCATGTTTAATTCAACAGTAGGTATTTTCCTAGTCGATAATAGAATCGTTGGATTGTGTAACCCAATGAGGGCTGGACTTGCTATTTGATCATTGTACACAAGTTTTAAATACGTCTTATTCTTAGCTTTTCTTTATGGCTATCCAACAACTGATAAGCATCATTAACGACTACTATTGAGATATTATTTTTTAAATTTTCCATAATAATATACATTCCAGCCACCAAAAATGATGGCTCCAACTCCTCAAATACTTAAGTATACCAACACCCATTCAAAAGAAATATATTGTTCAGGAATTATTTCTCTCCAATAGCCTGTCTGTATAGCAGTAATAGTGCTATTCTGTTCTGTTGAAAGAAAAGAGAGCCCTCGTACAATCAGCCAAACAGGTACAAGAAAGAAGATTTAGAACAAGAATACACTCCACAACAGTGCTTCCCACAACAGATAATACGATAAGATTTTCAAATAACTCGCTCACATTATGCATCTATTTCTCTGAAAACCATTGTTTTAAATCTTTGATATCTTCTTTCGAAATATCCTCACCGTCATAAAGTGTAGATAAGAAGTTTCTCACAGAACCTTGATACAATACGACGAGTAGGCTTTGAGCTCTCCATCTTTTGTACTCTTTGAGAGATAGACAGGGAAGTAAGTATTTGCACGGACCTTGTTTATTGGCTAATAACAGCCCCTTGTCAACCAATCTTGAGAAAAAAGTAGCGATTGTCAATCCTTTCCAAGCCCTATAATTTCGAGAAAAAATCTCTAACAATTAATTGGATTGTCCGGGACCGCCTATCTCCCATATCACTTGCATCAACTCCATTTCTTTATCCGATAACTTTTGAAACTCCTTCATCGTGTACACTTAGCAAATCATTATGTGAGTCCACACTTTTGACTACTACAATGTTGTAGTAGTCAAATGTTTTATTTTTTCTTTTCGAATTCTTTAAATGCACTTTCCAATGGTAAGCGACAAAGAAAAACTGACCTTTGCTATCATATAGAGCTACGCTTTGCGCGTTCAATTTGCTCAGTTCATTCGCAATCGCATCATACTCTTCCATAAAAAGTTTTCGTCTTGCGAATGTAGCTGTTTAAATTGCCTCATCAAATCACCAAGTCTAAAACCGAAGAAATTTGTATTACCTCACCTAATTTTAGCCACACTAATGAATAAAAGAGAATAAAGGATGAAATTATGGTAATTAGAATTGTTACAACTCTCGTACTGATCTTTTATTCTATCTTTGGTCTGTATTGGTGGGGGTTGAAAACACCCGTAGCTAGATACCTATCATCAACATTTATCAAAAGAGAATATTGCTGTCTTGATTGAAAAGCTGCTGAGGAAGCAATAAGTTACTAATATTGTGACTCTTACCTAAAATTCAGAATCAAAAATTCTTTTCTTCACTGTTTTTGAGTAAAGTAATAACTAATTTCTGTGATCTAATTATGCTAACCGGGTAGTTCAAAACGAGAAGGAAAACATCGAGAAAGTACTCATAAAAAAATGCAAATAGGGAACTTTATGAATGCACCGAAAAGGAGGTTTTTGAATGCGGCACTGGTTTCTATTGCCGATTTATTTAATCATGCTGTCCTTATTTTTTTTCGTCGTTGTTTCAGCTAAAGAACAACCAACCCAGGAAAAATTATTGGAAGAACGAATGAACTACTATTTAAAATTCGAGAACGAATTTGTCCCTTGGTACTATTTAGCTGCTGTAGACCAGTTTGAACGCAACATCCAACAAGTACGTAATGATATTCCAAATAAGGAAGGAATCATTGCTCTCCAATTTACCAAAGACTATTGGATGGGTGAGCTTAATCCAAATAAGGAAGATACATCACCGTTGTCTATTGCACTTTTCGCAGGAAAAGGATTGGACGGAAATGGGGACGGTTACGCTGATCTGGATGATAATGAGGATGTGCTTTTTACGATGGCTACTTTTTTAAGTGGATACGGAAGTGCTGAAGAGGAATTTTCTCTGGCTTTATGGGATTACTATAAGCGTGAAGAAACCGTCAATCAAATTATTACCATTGCGAATCTTTATAAACACTTTGAAACGTTGGATTTGGATGAGCACGCCTTTCCTATTCCCATCAAGCACAATTATAGTTTTCAAGGTACTTGGGGAGCTAACAGAGGATGGGGCGGTCGAAGAATACACGAAGGAACCGATTTGTTTGCCTCCTATGGAGTTCCTGTCCAGTCAACATCTTACGGAATTATTGAAACATTGGGATGGAATGAATACGGAGGCTGGAGAATAGGTATTCGTGATATCCATAATACGTACCATTATTTTGCTCATTTAGCTTATTTTAATGAAGGTCTTAAAGAAGGCGACATTGTTGAACCTAGAACTACTATCGGCTATGTCGGCAATTCTGGATATGGAAAGAAAGGTACTTCAGGTAAATTTCCTCCTCATCTTCACTACGGTATGTATAAAGATAATGGACGGACGGAGTGGGCTTTCGATCCATACCCCTCCCTTAGACTTTGGGAAAGACAAGACAGGAATACTGACCGTTAGTAATTTTGTGGGAAGGCAATTCATAGGTACGAATCGTTGAAAGAGAATGAAGGAGTTCCTCCACGCTCTTTCTTACATTCTCCAA
Organism: Sporosarcina aquimarina; assembly: GCF_019748715.1. Classification (GTDB taxonomy): domain Bacteria; phylum Bacillota; class Bacilli; order Bacillales_A; family Planococcaceae; genus Sporosarcina; species Sporosarcina newyorkensis. The sequence continues at coordinate 87,016 of NZ_JACLBZ010000006.1, forward strand.
AGGTTTTGAAATGTTCCAATTCCCTCAGGATCTATTCCACACCGACCTACCCTTGCCTAAACAGCGCCGCTACCATCATCGATTTCATTAACGATGATGATAGCGGCGCTTAATTTTGATACAGAGATTTTTTCAGTGTCCTCTACCCAAAAGGAGCGGTTTTTTATAATTTGGGCTTACTTTGAAGAAGTTCCGCTATTTACTGTTCATACTAACCCTGATTATCTCTTCTAGCGATATACTCATCATACGCAGCTTGCACCTTATCAGATTTCCGTGAAACTCAAGGGCTAATTTGATTCAGCAAATATAATACCTAAAGCAAACAGCCTGTCACGATAACAAAAGTAAGAAGACCATCTTTTATTGGATTAATCAAAGCAAAATATATACGAGCAATGTTGAAAAAAATAGATAGAGCGTAAGCCCCCAATCTGTATTCAGCAATAGTCTCTTACCTGCTTCGTCAATGTTATACGGCCAAGGCGAGAAAAGTGTCACATGCTCTCACGTGCTAACATGCGCTGATACTGTACCTTTTTTCAATACAAAGAATGGTAAGATGCGCTTGCCGCCGCTAAACCGATTGATCCTGCACCAATGACAGCTACCTGTAGATCAGGCTCGCAACAACCTGTGTTTTGTTCACAGCAAGTTGATGGTTAAATAATGTTAAATTCTATTATAAAAACTCCTCTATGTTTTCCACTGATATATATGAGAAAATAAAAAGTTAGCTTATAATTGCTCCTTGATCTCTTGAAATATTTGTATACTCTGCCTATTTTTTATTATACGTTCATTACTTACTGGCAAATAGTTGAATTCGTTCACCAATTTCATCCCGCACACGCTGGAACTCTGCCCAAATGTCTTCTTCCGTCCCGGTTGCTTTAGCCGGGTCGTCAAATCCCCAATGTTCACGACGAATTGATGGAGGAGTCATAGGGCATTTATCCGCAGCATCCCCGCAAAGTGTAACGACTAAATCCGCATTGTTAAGAATCTGAGAATCTATTGTGTTTGATGTTTGATTTGAGATATCAATCCCAATCTCGCTCATTACCATTATTGCCTTAGGGTTTACTCCATGTGCTTCAATACCAGCACTAAGTACATTCCATTCCTGACCGAGAATTTTCCTCCCCCAGCCTTCTGCCATCTGGCTGCGGCACGAGTTTCCTGTGCAAAGAAAGTACAAAGTTTTTTTCGTCATAACTATAATCCCCTTTTCTAATCAATTTAGATGATCAATAACCATACATACAGTCCGATCGGTGTAATAAATAGCGTAGGGATCGTTAAGATTATACCGACTTTAAAATATGATCCCCAGTCTATTTTCACTCCCTTTTGAGAAAGCACATGTAGCCACAACAAAGTTGCCAGTGAACTGATTGGCATAATTTTAGGCCCGAGATCTGATCCGATCACATTTGCATAGATGAAAGATTCACGAACGGCACCTGTTGTTAGACAAATTTTTGGGCTGGCAGGTAACAAAAACTAACGTTATTGCAAAGATTGCTATCGCAATACTAGTTGTAACCAATCAATTTTCCTCCCTAGCCACATGAAATACGTAAACCTTGTTTTTCCAAGTCGTTAATCGATTCATCCTGTCCCGGCAATTGGTCAAGAATACTTTTAATCAGCAGGTAATCCTCATGCTCAGAATTGATCGAATAAAAGATCCATTGTCCTCTCCGCTCTTCTCTTACCAGCTCAATATCTCTCAATTTACGCAGATGTTGGCTAATGGCTGGCTGGCTCATCTTAAAAATCCCCACGAACTCACAGACGCAACATTCATGAGAGGATAGTAATTTCATCATCGTCAAACGTGTCTTATCACCTAGCAATTTTAAAAGTTGTGAGGCGCGCTGTAAATCGACAGTTTCTTTTGGATTCATTTTATAACCTCCTTGAAAATAGTATATAATGATATGCTTATATGACCAACAAAGTATATAAAAATCCCGACTGCGATATAAATATTATCGTCAACGGGATTCATTTATATTATTGAGTCAAATTTTTATTTTGCTGAAATTTACTCACATGCCCTGCCATCATTATTCCGATCCAAATGAGAAGCGTATGCAGGGTGTCCTTTTCTGACGCCGTCAGGATATTGTTTTCGCAGTTCCGTGCAGTTTGGGAATATTCCCTTTTTTCCACTTACTGTCTGTTTGGCTGTCTCATTGGCCGGATGCTTATCGCTATCAAAACCACGATCTGTCGCATAATCCTCTAACGTCCAAATTCCAACACCAGACTTTTTAGCGTGTTGCTCTGCTTTCTCAAATTCATCCAAATAACGTGTATTTGGCGGATACACATAAGCTACTCTCGCCAATCCTTCTTTCAATAGTTGCTCCTGCACGCTTTTTCCGTCTATGTATATATACGCCAGCAATCTGCCGTATTTATCGTATTTTTCACCGATATCAAACTCAATCTCTAGCTTCCCTTTTTGCAACAGCTCTTGATTGCGCACTTTCGCTTCTTGGCCAAACGGCTGCTTGCCCAGTCGAGGATGGTTTGTTTCAGGTGTGTCGATCAATAGATAACGCACATTCTGCTCTTTGCCTTCATACATGATTTTTATTGTATCACCATCAATCGTCTTGACCAATTCGACTGGAATCAAGCCATCGCGGCTCGGTTCTTTTTTTTCTTCCATTAATTCAGGAAAATAGACAGCCGCGATCGCGACTACTACGGCGATCAGAAAAGAGCCGACCCATTTTTTTCCCGTATTCTTTTTCTTTGTACTCATTTAATTAAAATCCTCTTTTCTACAAACTAAATCCAATATAGGCCAAGCCGACTCCCAACCCGAACGTCAGCACAGTATAGGCCGCTGAACGCCCTATTCGGCCTTCGTTCCAATACGTCCAAATTTCTTTCATTAAGGTGGAGTATGTCGTCAACGCTCCCGCCACGCCTGTCGCCCAAAACAACGTCCACTGCAATGGCAGCTCCATGCCGACAATCCAACCAATGAAAAAGCTGCCTATGCTGTTAACGAGTAACGTCCCAAATGGCAAGACGCTTCCGTTCAGTCGGTTTGATACTTCAAATCGCAAAATTGCTCCAAGAAACCCGCCAAAGCCAACCGCCACTATATGCCATATCATTCAGCTCACCTTCCTTGCCAATGAAAATCCGAAAGCCGCCATGGTAAGACCTCCGAATAAACTACAGAAGACATATGCACCTGCAATTACCATCAAACCGTCCTTCAGCAACTGGATTGTCTCTAAGCTAACGGCAGAAAACGTTGTGAAGGCGCCTAGGAATCCAACCGTGATAACCGTAACTGCAAGAGGAGAAAGATGCCCGCCAAGCCTTGCTCGTTCCACTATAATACACAGCAACAATGTCCCGATCATATTCACAGCAAACGTGGCAACAGGAAAAGCACCATTGACGATCCATAACTGACCGACCAGTAAGCGGGTTACCGCACCGATTGCCCCTGCAATTCCTATGTATAGTCGCACTCTCATTTATTCACGTCCTCCAGCTAAGTTTCATTTCATTCAATTACATAGCCTAATGAACGAAGCACATTTTTCATGAAGGACCGCATATATACGTAAACTTCTTCACGCTCAGGCTCTTGCATGACGTCGTGGTACAGATCTTTCCATCTCTTATCCTGCAGTTCGGATAAATTTTGTGCTTGTGCCCATTTGCGAGAGTAATCGGGATCCGTTATTTCATCCGCTTCTCCCGTCAGCAGCAGAAATGGGACATCCTGTATCACCGAGTCCTTCTGCATGACATTCTTCAATAGAATTTGCAATTCTCGATACCAGCTTGCTGTAATGACCGACGTATACAATGCATCGTCTTTGTATTGCTCTAGAAATTCAGCATTACGCGACAGCAAAGCCGGCGTAATTTCATGGTTCAGCTTCATCGATTGAGATAATTTCGTTAACATCTGTGCCAACAACGGCGGCTGATGTTCCAAATGCAGCCAAGGCGAGGAACAAATAATACCGGCGCATTCCACCTGTTCCATCTGCATTATTCGAAGAAGGCATGTCGCACCCAATCCATGTCCATATAAAAATAGCGGTAAGTTGTCGTCGAGCCCTGTCATAACCAATTGTTTAATAAATCGACGATATTCTTTAAATGTTTCCGAATGAGCGGTCAAGCCTTCTTTTCCATGACCAGGCAAATCTCCTGTCACGACATGGAAGCCATCATTCCTCAATCGCTGAATGAGCCAAACATACCGACGATGATGTTCATATGCATTATGGACAATTACTACTACAGCTTTCGGCTGGCCTTCCGCTTCCCACTTCCACATGGCCATCACTCCTCATTTAGCTTTCTTACTTTATGGAATGCCCTTCTTTTGTATCGGAAAAACCAAATCTTTGTTAGGATAAATTATACATGATTTTTTGGAAAAGAGGAGATTTCATTGATTTATCCATACGAAGGAAAAATACCTGAGATCGATCCATCTGTATATATTGCAGATTATGTAACCATTTCAGGTGATGTCACGATCGGTCCCGAATCATCCATTTGGTTCAACACGGTTATTCGCGGCGATGTGTCCCCGACAATTATCGGCAGAAAAGTGAACATCCAAGATTTTTGCTGTCTGCACCAAAGTCCGAAATTCCCGCTTATTTTAGAGGATGAGGTGACGATTGGACATAAAGTGATGCTACACAGCTGTACGATCAAAAAAGGAGCACTGGTTGGGATGGGCGCAACGGTTCTGGATGGAGCTGAAGTCGGGGAAGGCGCATTTATTGGAGCGGGCAGCTTGGTGACCCCTGGCAAGAAAATTCCGCCTAACACCTTAGCGCTCGGTTCTCCGGCTCGAGTCGTTCGTGATTTGACCGACGAAGACCGTACCGACATGACGCGTATCGTGAACGAATACGCACGTAAAGGACAATTGTATAAAGCGCTGCAAGACGAATAAGCACTAGCACCCATTCTTTTGTGGAATGGGTGCTTACTTTGGTATCTTATTCAGTTTCATTTGATCTCTCGTCTACTTTTGGATTCTATCATCTTTAATATAACTTACTACTAATCACACTATGATATAAAGATACACCTGGATAACTACATTTGTCTCTGTTCTTTAAAATCATTATTTATAGCAATATTTGGTCTTACAAGTAATAAGTTTGGTTAATGATTATTTCACTCGGCTCTGATTTTCTTATGTAACTCTTAGAAATTCACTAGTTTCCGAGCAAAATATATTTTCTAATGTAGGATTATAAAAACACCAAGACCTTCACTCCATAAGAGAGATGATCACTTAATTTTATTCTTTTGGGTATGCAGTAGGCGCGATATCCACTCCACGCCGTAATTCAATTTGGTTAACAATCAAGAATGTGATCAAGCTGGCAGTACTACCCATAATTACAGCCATTATATTAAACGGATTCTTCAGAATTTCCCAAATTACACCTACAATTGTACCGATGATTATCGAAGCTAATCCTGCATTTTTAGTAACTCTTTCAACTAGTAACCCCAATAAATAAGCAGCGAATGGCCCAGTAGAACGGATAGTAAATGCGAATACAAGAAGCGGAATGATTTGTTGGCTGAATAAGGATATACCAATTGCTCCTACCCCAGTGATAACAACAATCCAGCGCGACGCTTTTAATTCTGCCTCATCTTTTAGCTCTTTTTTAAATAGGTTTCCATGAACATCTTTAATATAGACTGATGCAACAGCCAATAAGTTTCCAGAGGCACTAGACAATGTGGCTGATATGACGCCTGAAAGAAGTATACCTGCTATGACTGGTGGCAATAATTCTACTGAAACTGTGGCAAGTGCACTATTCTCTTCAATGTTTGGAAATGCTGCTAATGCGATCAATCCAAGTACAGCTGGAATAAAGGCATATAATGTCATGAGACCGCCACACATGATAGAGCCCCAAATAGCAGTTTTCTCATCCTTTGCAGCATAGTATCGTTGAACAGCTTCTTGACCTGTTGAAAAAGTCATAAAGTACAAAACAATGAATCCTAGAATTGTGCCCCAACCTATTTTGGTAAACCCTAACTGCTCTTTTGGAAGTTGACTAATTACATGTTCCATTCCACCTGCATTAGAAAGAGCAAATGGCACTGCAATAGCAAATCCAATTACAATAATGAAAAATTGTACAAAATCTGTTAGTGTAACACTCCACATACCACCTAAAAATGTGTAGAAAACAACTACAGCACCTGAAATTACGATGGCTAATTTTAAATCAAATCCGGTCAATACATGAACAATGGAAGCGGTTGCAGTAATTTGTACTGCAGTCAAAGCAGATGAGGCAACAAGCGATAGTATACTCGCGATTAATTGACTTGACTTACCATATCGTCTACCAATAACCTCAGGTACCGTAGTAGCCAAAGCTCTTCTCATATAAGGAGCTACAAAAGAGACTAAAATGATAGCTATACCAGCAGAAACCACATACCAACCTGCTGAAAGTCCCCATTCGCCGTATGCTTTTGATGCTACTCCTACAGAGCTTCCTCCTCCTATTTCTGTTGCAGCCAAAGTTCCCGCAAGCATTATAGGTCCTAACCTTCTCCCTGCTAAATGATAATCTGTACTATCTTTAATTTTTGTTTTTGCATAAAAACCAATCCCAATCATCGCCAACATATAAATTATTATTATACTCCAAATAATCGACATATCTATCCTCCTCATTAGAGATATAGAGAAGTTTCTCAGCTATGGTTTGCATGCCGAGAGACTTCTGTTTGATCATTTATTTTTACTATACTCCCGAGTAAAGACTTTACCTGAAGGTGTGCGATAAGCATTGTCTCCTTCAATGACAACATCACCGTTTACAATTACATAATCTATACCAATATTATACTGGCGCGGCTCTTCGAATGTGGCTTGATCCAGGATAGTATCTGGATCAAAAATCACAATATCAGCAGCCATTCCTTCTCTTAAAATTCCACGATCCTGCAATCCGATAATTCTAGCAGGTTGAGAAGTCATTCGACGAATCATTTCTTCAAGTGTTGTGACCTTTTCTTCACGAACATATTTACCAAGTATACGTGGGAATGATCCATATGCTCGTGGGTGTGGTTCTCCGCCCAGTAGTCCATCTGAGCCCACGGTTCCTGCTGGATGGGCTACTATGCGCTTAACTGATTCTTCGTTCATCACGAAATCTATCATTCCAACACCATTTTTTTCGTGTAGTATTAGATCCAAAGCAGTAACTGCTTCGCTTTTCCCTTCAATCTCTGCTATCTCTGTAACCGTTTTACCTACACAATAACTTTTTTCATCTGAATCTACTGATGTAATAATTATCCCATCCCAGCCAGCCCACTTGGACATACTATCCCACCCTTTTAGAGCGGACTTCATTTCTTCAATCATTTTTTCACGTAGTGATTCATCTTCAAGCCGTTTCAACATTTCTTCTGTTCCACCGTCATGTGCCCAAGGCGGTAAAATAGCACTGAACATAGTACTTCCGGCAATATACGGGTACTGGTCAAATGTTACTTCTAATCCATCCTCACGCGCTTTATCTATTTTCTCAAGAACTTGTTCTGTTTTATACCAATTATCTTTGCCACAATTTTTTAGATGTGAAAAATGTAAATGTGCCCCACATCTTTTCATCATCGCTATAAGTTCATCCATTGATTCTAGTATTTCATCACCTTCACTACGTTGATGAATGACCAATGGCGCTCCATACTCTCCCAGTACCTGGCAAAGGGCTTCTAGTTCTTTCATTTCTGCAAAACAACAAGGTAAATAAATTAATCCAGTGGAGAGCCCTACAGCTCCTTCGTCTAAACATCTACGCAATACGGCGACCATTTGCTTAATTTCATCATCTGTAGCTGGACGATTTGCCAGACCCATTACTTCCATACGGATATTTCCATGGGGTGCTAGTACCGCCAAGTTATAGCTAGGGTTATTTCTTTTTATCTTCTGAATATAATCTCCGACTGTTTCCCAATCCCATTCAATAGGTGGAGTTCCATTGAGGCCGGCTAAATTTTTCTGCCATGTAGAAACATATTCTGGTGGAAGGGGGGCTGCTGCAATCCCATCCTGTCCCAACAAGTCTGTAGTGATTCCTTGCCGAACTTTTGCTTCAATTAGCGGTTCATCAAGGATAACTAAGTCCGAGTGAGTATGCATGTCGATGAAACCCGGAGAAACAACTTGTTGTTTAGCATCAATGACTGTCTTAGCCTTTTGAGAAGTTAATAATCCAATAGATTCGATTTTGCCATTAGACACCGCTATGTCAGCGTAGTACCAAGGCGAGCCTGTTCCGTCTACAATTCGACCGTTTTTTATTAGTAAATCATACATGTGCATTCCCCTTATCATTTAAGTTTGTTAATGTCTCGATAATTGAAATGTAACCAATAACAGACTTTTTCAGTTGGTCAATTTCAATATATTCATTATCAATATGAGCTAACCTCTCCATAGATGGTCCAAAACCTATTGTTGGTATATTTGCTTCTCCTGCAAAATGACTGCCGTTTGTGCAAAATGAATAATGTGACATTGTAGTTTCAGGCAAAATAGTCTTTAGGTTTTGAAAGGTTTTTTCAATAAACGGCTCACTTTCATCATATAACCAAGCTGGAAAAAAACGTTCTGCTTCGATAATAGTCTCCGTATAACAGCTTTCACTACCTCTTGAGAATGAAACTTCTGCTTTTAATTCAGGATCTTCTTTCATAGACTCTTTAATTAGTTCTTGAATCGGCTGCAACACACTTTCACGAGTTTCATTCACTAAAAGTCTGCGATCAAACGTTACACTAGCTCGTGAAGGGATCACAGATGCGCCTGGATAAGGTGAAGAAATGATATCCGTTAATTCCAAAATACCCCTGCCCAAAACTGGATGATTATTAGTCTCTAAATTTTGTATTTTTGAAAGTAATTTCACCATTTTATTAACTGCATTTATTCCAGCTTCTGGATTAGATGAGTGAGCGGGTTTACCAAAAGTTTCAAGCAATATTTCTGCCCTTCCTCGCTGACCATTATTAAGTTGCAAATTTGTTGCTTCCCCAATTACGACAAAATCTGGCTTATATTGAGCGCTTACATTTCGCGTAGCTACTCCTTCGAAACATTCTTCATGTACACTGCATGACACAATAAGTTTACCTGGGAATTTCTTTTTACGGTCTTTTGCATAATAGGAAGCGGCTAATAACATGGCACTTACTGCACCTTTCATATCAGATGTCCCTCTGCCATAAATTTTTCCGTCGCGGACATCCCCGCTAAAAGGATTTTTGCTCCAGTTGCTTTCTTGGACTGGTACCGTGTCGATATGACCGTCTAACAATACAGTAGGTCCATCTTCAACTCCATTAATAATAGCTGCCACATTACCTAATTCATCTATTTTCACTTCATCAAATCCAATTTCTTCTGCATACTGTTTAATATAAATAGCTATCTTTTGCTCTTCTCCCGAAAAACTTGGAATCTTTACAAGTGAACTACATAGTTGTACAACTTCTTCAACACGTTCTTGTGCTAACATTTTCTTGACTCCCTTCACGATGATTAGTAATTATTGAACGGGCAAAAACCCATCCCACACAATTTTACGGTAGTTTTCTTCGTCTGTATCACCTTCAGTATTGATTACTAAGATTCGGGCGTTCTCATCAAGCCCTAACTCATCATTCAAAGAAAGATCTTTCATAAACTTTCTCAAGTAATAAACAACTCCTAAAGTAACAGAACCTGATTCGCCTGAAATTACGGAAGGATCACCTTTTAGAGGATTACCGTATACCCTCATTCCGACTGTTGCAATAGCGTCATCGCAAGACAATACTCCAGTTGAGTAACTTCTCAATAATTTAAACGCCTCGGTATTAGGCTCTCCACAAGCCAATCCTGCCATTTCTGTAGACATTGCTCCCCCTACAAATTCTCGTTCACCCTTTTCAGTAAGAAAAGATTGATAGAAACAGTCAGCTTGATTGGGTTCTACGATGATTATTTTCGGTGCTTGCTCACCATAAACCTGTAATATATATCCTGCTATCCCTGCGGCAAATGAACCTACACCTGCTTGTAGAAAGAGATGAGTAGGTGGTTGTTCTGATGTTTGATTCCATTGCTCAACAATTTCATGAGCCATGGCAGAATACCCTTGCATGATCCAGAGTGGTATTTCATGATAGCCTTCCCATGCTGTATCTTGAACCATAATCCAACCATTTTTTTCAGCCAGCCTTGCACAAATTCTAACAGTATCATCATAGTTCACATCTTGAATATCGGCCAATGCTCCTTCGCTCCGTATCGCTTCTAAGCGTTGTAGCGACGACCCCTTGGGCATATAGATAACCGATTTGAACCCCAACTCCCTTGCAGCCCATGCAACCCCTCTGCCATGATTCCCATCTGTTGCTGAAATAAAAGTTAGATCGCCAAGCCTGGCTTTCACTGATGGATCTTTTAATTTATCAAAGGATAAGTTTTCAATTTCCTCTCCTAATTGTTTTGCAATATACATTGCAATTGCATAAATTCCGCCTAATACTTTAAATGCATTTAATCCAAATCTTTGGGATTCATCCTTAGTTTGTATCATTGAAACATCCAAGTAACTTGCTAGGCGTGATAAACTATAGAGTGGTGTATGTGTATAAGATGGATGGGTTTGTTGGAATTTCAAGATATTTTGGATATTCTTTATCTCGAAGTTATCTAAGTCACCTTTATTTATTTCGTTGTTTTTAAATTTATTTTTCACCCATTTGATTAGTTGCTTATCTTTAACCGTCATTTTAATTCCTCCCTATTCTTTAGCGACAATGGTCTCAATTTCAATTAACGCTGATTTCTGAAGAGCACTTACTTCTACACAACTTCTATCAGGTCGATGACTTGTAAAATATGAAGAATATATAGTATTCACAATTTCAAAATCATACATCGAAGATAAATAAATTGTTGTTTTAATAACATTATTTAATAATAATTTTTGATCAGTTAAAAACAACTTTATGTTCGACAATACCTGTTCAGTTTATCTCGGTTACATTTGGATTAATAGGTAACATTCCCGATAAATAGATTACCCTGTTAAAATCAATCGCTTGTGAATAAGGCCCGACCGCTGTCGGTGCAAATTTACTTGTTAATACATCCATTTATTCAATACCTCCTTTGCTTACTACTATTGCAATAACCATGCCAAGTTCGTAAACACCGAATTGACAGTGAACTTTCGCGTAAAATATAAATAGGTTAGTTCAATAAGTATCTTATTGATACTTATATATCCTTTTAAGTCCCTTGATTCGTTAACTTGAGTGACAAAAAAGAAAAAGTATCAAAACGACACTAAGTGTCATTTTGATACTTTTTCAATTTCCTAAATAAGGTTGCTCTACTTATCCCAAGTAATGTTGCCGCCTCTTCTATGTTTTGCTTGTTTTTCTTCACAAATTCAACTGCCTTTTCAATATGTTCTTTTTCTACCTTCTCTAAGGAGTATATAATAGGCCGCGTTTCATCCAATGCCGTAATATCTAATTTATTTTTAATTAACGTGCCTGCATTTTCTATAGTGATGTATCCATTTTGAATAAAATTAAACAAGTACTCAATGAAGTTTTTTAATTCACGTACATTTCCTTTCCATGGATATTGAAGCATGATGTTCATTACATCTTCAGTAAATCCTTGAACATTCGCGTTAAACAATTCATTGTATTCTGATACGAAGTAATCACACAAAGATACAACATCTTCAGGCCGACTACGCAAAGGTGGAATCATCATAGGTATAACATTTAAACGAAAATATAAGTCCTCCCGAAAAACACCTTCTCCTATTAGTTCTCCAAGTTCTCGATTTGTTGCAGCGATTATCCGAACGTCGATGGGAATCGTTTTCGTTCCACCAACACGTTCAATCTCATTTTCTTGCAATACACGCAAAAGCTTTACTTGTAAATGCAGAGGCATTTCACCAATTTCATCTAAGAAAATGGTACCTCCATTCGCTAATTCGAATTTCCCTACTTTTCCTAGATTGCTGGCCCCAGTAAATGCACCTTTTTCATATCCAAAAAGTTCACTCTCTAGTAAATTTTCCGGAATGGCTCCACAATTTACTGCTACGAACATGTTGTCTTTACGCATGCTAACTTTATGGATAGTCTTAGCAAACACTTCTTTTCCCGTTCCACTTTCACCTTGAATTAATATTGTAGATCTAGATTGTGCGGCTTTGAATGCATATGCCTTCACTTCATTAATTTGCTTACTGGAACCCACAATATTTTGAAGTGCTTTCATCTGTTCTTCACTGGCTCTCTCGGCTATCCCCTGAATTATTTCTACGTCTTGTATTGTTAACAACAGTTCTTTAGTTTTACCACTGCTATATATAACTTTTTTTGTTACAACAAGTGCTTTTTGAAACAACTGGTGATCAAGTTCGAATGTTTGATTCTCCACGTTCTTTTCTTCTAAAATCTTTTGAATAAATTTTTTAACATAAAGAGGAAGTTGCTGATGTTCAGAAATACCTAAAATAGACTTTGCTTGCTCATTAAGTTCTATTATTCTTGCATATTGGTCCGTTATTAAAACTCCTTCTTGAATAAGATCTAATATTTTAATTATCTTTTTATTATGTATTTCTAACTCTTCCAACATGTAATATTGATCCAATTTACTAGCTAGAAGATCTGCCATCTTATCCAGAAAAGTAAGGATTCCATCAATATTTTCAAATAATCGACTTTGCTGGTCTTGATTAAAGGCTAACAAACCTATTACGCCAACTACTTCTCCATGAATAATGATAGGAACGCCTATTTCCCCCATCTCTATACAGTTTTTAAAGAACTTGCAACTAACACAGATATCCTCATATCCCGGATTTCTTATAATGACGGGTTGTTCTTTCCGAAATACTTCTTTATAGACAAGGTCGCCTTCTAACTTTTTTAATATGTCTATCTGCATTTCTCCCGTACACGCAATACGTATAAACTCATGATTGACGATTTCGACCTCAATTTTCAATACGGCAGCTGTTGCTTCTGCTATACTTTGTACAATTGATTGAATATCCATCAAATTCATTTCTCATCCACCACCCTGTTTAGATTTTTTCTTACATGAATCATCTTTGACTTTAAGTTCATTAAATGCCGGTGTAACGGCAAAAATAAAATATATCGTAGGCGATATGTATATGATAAATCTAAATAAAATCTAATCTTTAGGGCTGATCAATAAATCTTCTCATAAGCTGTTTTTAACACTTGTTTCAAAAAAGCTTTTATACTTTCTAAAGCGCTCTTAATTGACATTTAAACTAAATTATAATTTGGCATAGTTTTAATGAGTTCATTGTGTTTCCTTATCATCCAGGTCAGAACACTCGATTCCAAACAGGCGCAAACGGTTTCACTCCTCTGCGATTCATCGGCAGTATTTTCATATCCGCCACTATATGACTGATATAACCAGCCAGCCCTGCCTCGAAGACTCCTTTCATCGGCCACTCCAGCATCAGATGATGTAAAATGAAAGCGAAAAAAACGATGCCTAGTACAGAATGCGTATATGACCGGTGCGGAAGAAAGGAAGCGATGATAATATAGCTTCCGGCCAGAAGGATTCCAGTTGAATTATGTAAATACAATCCGAACAGTACGACGAATATTCCTGTCAATGTCAACAGCCGTCTTTGGGTAATGAGCTGCGACAGAACAACCAGCGCCAATCCTGCAAATCCATATGTCAGATCGGAAGTCTGGAATCCTCTGCTAATAGATTGATAGACGATAATCAGCAACAAAGCCACGCCTAATAATCGTAAAACAGTTTTACTAATCTGCTTTGAAAGCGTGACCCGATTAGCTGCCAGACCATTCGTATCGAGGTCCGGCACAAGTGCTGAAGCTCCTCCTACTGCTGTACAGAGCAGAACGGTCATTGGATCCGATTGTGCCTTGAAGCCGGCAACTGCTCCAACTGTAGCCCCAACAACTAAATGTGAAGTTCCTTTCATTAAATAAACCCTCTCTGTCTGCAAAATTCTAAGTTGTACGTAATCTAGCTACTCTTAATGCTTTCCTACTGATCTTCCTATATACTGATACCAGTTGAACTACTCCCACTTTCACTACGTTTAGAAGTGGGAGATTCCTAAGATCACCGGCGTAACCGCCAGTTATTGATTAGGCTATCCCCGCAGCCCCTGCGGTTAGAAGTCTGTCCGCTTCCTTTTTAAGATTTATACTTGCGTTAAGATCTCGGTCGTAATGGACTCCGCATCCTGGACAGTCCCATTCACGCAAGGCAAGATTCTTAACGTCTTTGTTTCTATAGCCACAAGATGAGCAAAGTTGGCTTGAAGGGAATGTTTTACCTACAGAAACAACCTGTTTTCCGTACCACTTCGCTTTATATTCAAGCATTGTTCTGAATTCTGACCAACTTACTTCGCTAATCGCCTTGGCCAACTTGTGGTTTTTGAGCATATTGGATACTTGCAAATCTTCTATTCCGATTACATCGTGGTTTTTGATGATATCGGTTGAGATTTTATGCAAGTAATCCTTTCGCTTATTCGCAATGCTTTCTTGGATACGCGCAACTTTGACACGTTGTTTTTGATAATTTCTCGCTTCACTTAGCTTACATTTTCTTTTGATAGCCAGCTCTCTCCGTCTTGAGAGAATCCGTTGAGCTTTTGCTAACTTCTTCTCTAATGAACGAAAGTACTT
>NZ_JACLBZ010000060.1 GCF_019748715.1 Sporosarcina aquimarina
TGGTGAGCCATACAGGATTCGAACCTGTGACCCTCTGATTAAAAGTCAGATGCTCTACCAACTGAGCTAATGGCTCGTACATGAAGTGGTGCCGGCGAAAGGACTTGAACCCTCAACCTACTGATTACAAGTCAGTTGCTCTACCAGTTGAGCTACACCGGCAAAAGTGTAGAAAATATGGTGGAGGATGACGGGCTCGAACCGCCGACCCCCTGCTTGTAAGGCAGGTGCTCTCCCAGCTGAGCTAATCCTCCTGGGTAAAATT
>NZ_JACLBZ010000061.1 GCF_019748715.1 Sporosarcina aquimarina
CATCCGCCGTGCGCCCTTTCTAACTTAACCTAACGGCTTCCGATACACGGCGCATTACGTCGTCAGCTTCTCTCGCTCAGTCAGTCACGTACGTTAGTACGCTCCTTCCTTCACTCGTTCGCTTCCTAAGTACTGCTTGTGTCTCGAAACCCTTCTGAAGTTTTTCATTCATAGCGATATGAATGAAAAACTGTTAAAAAGTTTACATGAATCAAACAAAACTGTTCAATTCGGTTGATTACTTG
>NZ_JACLBZ010000062.1 GCF_019748715.1 Sporosarcina aquimarina
CGTCTGCCAGTTCCGCCACCCCGGCAAGAGTGGATAAGCGGAAGACGGGATTCGAACCCGCGACCCCGACCTTGGCAAGGTCGTATTCTACCACTGAACTACTTCCGCAAAAAAAGTGCGGGTGAAGGGAGTCGAACCCCCACGCCCGAAGGCACTAGATCCTAAGTCTAGCGTGTCTGCCAGTTCCACCACACCCGCAGTATGTTGGCATTTGCCAATAAAGTGGTGAGCCATACAGGATTCGAACCTGTGACC
>NZ_JACLBZ010000063.1 GCF_019748715.1 Sporosarcina aquimarina
GTTGTGGGTTCGACTCCTGCCGGGCGCGCCATTATTATATATTTTACATTCGGGAAGTAGCTCAGCTTGGTAGAGCACTTGGTTTGGGACCAAGGGGTCGCAGGTTCGAATCCTGTCTTCCCGACCACTTATTCTCGGGGCCTTAGCTCAGCTGGGAGAGCGCCTGCCTTGCACGCAGGAGGTCAGCGGTTCGATCCCGCTAGGCTCCACCAATTACATTTTCATTATATGAACCTTGAAAACTGAACAGCAAAACGTTAACGAATTATACGTTTATGCATCGGCTCTGCCGGTGACATAAACA
>NZ_JACLBZ010000064.1 GCF_019748715.1 Sporosarcina aquimarina
CGTCTGCCAGTTCCGCCAC
This sequence comes from Sporosarcina aquimarina, assembly GCF_019748715.1. Taxonomy (GTDB): domain Bacteria; phylum Bacillota; class Bacilli; order Bacillales_A; family Planococcaceae; genus Sporosarcina; species Sporosarcina newyorkensis. The sequence continues at coordinate 20 of NZ_JACLBZ010000064.1, forward strand.
CCCGGCAAGAGTGAAAAAGCGGAAGACGGGATTCGAACCCGCGACCCCGACCTTGGCAAGGTCGTATTCTACCACTGAACTACTTCCGCAAAAAAGTGCGGGTGAAGGGAGTCGAACCCCCACGCCCGAAGGCACTAGATCCTAAGTCTAGCGTGTCTGCCAGTTCCACCACACCCGCGTTATATTACTGCGATAAAAATGGTGAGCCATACAGGATTCGAACCTGTGACC
>NZ_JACLBZ010000007.1 GCF_019748715.1 Sporosarcina aquimarina
GAAGCTGGCTGTCACCAAAAGCGGAAAGTGCCATCTGGTTTAACTGAAAAAAAGGGGGAAGTTCAGTGTTCAAACGTATGAAAGAAGATATCCATTGCATTTTTGAACAGGATCCGGCAGCTCGTAGTTCATTTGAAGTGATATTGACATATTCGGGATTGCATGCCATATGGGCGCACCGCATAGCACACGCCTTCTATAAGCGGAATCTTCGTTTTCTGGCGCGTGTGGTATCGCAGGTCAGTAGATTTTTCACAGGGATTGAAATTCATCCTGGCGCAGTAATTGGCAGACGTCTCTTTATTGATCATGGAATGGGTGTAGTCATTGGAGAAACTTGTGAAATCGGAGATGACGTTACGCTGTATCAAGGCGTGACTCTTGGGGGGACTGGGAAAGAAGGCGGAAAGCGCCATCCGACCCTGCATAATAACGTGTTGGTTGCATCGGGAGCCAAAGTCCTCGGCTCTATTACGATCGGAGAAAATAGTAAGGTGGGAGCAGGCTCGGTAATCTTGAAAGAAGTACCGCCCAATTCCACAGTAGTCGGAATTCCTGGTAAAATTGTCATTTCAAATGGTGTCCGAGTGAAAGATCGATTGGATCACACACTGCCTGATCCGATAGCAGATGAAATAAAACGTCTGGAAGGAAAAATTCAAGAATTGCAGCTGCGGACACAACAGCTAGAATCAACGAATGGAAAAAAGGGAGATTTACATGAGCATTCAACTCTATAATACATTAACGCGTAAAAAAGAGAAATTCATTCCGATAGAAGAAGGAAAAGTCAAGATGTATGTCTGCGGCCCGACTGTCTATAATTATATTCATATCGGAAATGCGCGACCTGTCATCGCTTTCGACACCGTCCGCCGCTACTTGGAATATCGCGGATATGAAGTGAATTACGTTTCGAATTTCACGGATGTAGATGATAAAATCATTAAAGCGGCAAACGAATTGAACGAGGAAGTCGGAGAATTGACGAATCGTTTTATTGAAGCATATTTTGAGGACGTGGGCGCGCTTGGTTGTGAAAAAGCAACAGCTCATCCTCGTGTAACGGAGCACATTGGTGATATTGTACAGTTTATTCAGCTGTTGATTGAGAAAGGGTACGCATACGAATCAAATGGAGACGTCTATTTCCATACGCGTGAATTTGACGGATACGGAAAACTTTCACACCAATCAATCGATGAATTGAAGGTTGGTGCACGAATTGAGGAGAATGCAATCAAATCAGATCCTCTTGATTTCGCGCTATGGAAAGCAGCGAAGGAAGGCGAGATTTCCTGGGATAGTCCGTGGGGGAAAGGTCGGCCGGGCTGGCATATTGAGTGTTCCGTCATGGCGAGAGAACTCCTTGGCGACACGATTGACATCCACGCAGGTGGGCAAGACTTGACCTTCCCGCATCATGAGAATGAAATTGCACAATCTGAAGCGGCGACTGGTAAAACCTTTGCGAACTATTGGATGCATAATGGCTATATTAATATTGACAATGAAAAAATGTCCAAATCACTCGGAAATTTCATTTTGGTTCATGATATTCGTAAGCAGATCGATCCGCAGGTGCTTCGTTTCTTCATGCTTTCCGTACATTACCGTCACCCCGTGAACTTTGCGCAAGATTTGGTGGAGAATGCGGCAAATGGGCTTGAGCGGATCAGGACGGCGTATCATAATGTGCAACATCGACTTTCAATGTCTGCTGACTTGGCGGAAGATCCGCAGTCGTGGTTGGATCGTATTGATGAGCAGATTACTTCATTTGAAAATGCGATGGATGATGACTTTAATACAGCCAATGCCATCGCTGCAATCTTTGAATTAGCAAAGCAGGCGAATGTCTATTTATTGGAGAAAAATACGGATCGTCAGGTGCTGGAACGATTCTTAGAAGCGTTCGACCAGTTGATGGGAGTCCTTGGCTTACCGTTTGAGAGTGTCGATGAGTTAGTGGATGAAGAAGTGGATGCACTCATACAGGAACGTCTAGATGCACGTAAAAATCGAGACTTTGCAAGAGCGGACGAAATTCGAGATCAATTGAAGGCGAAAGGCATTGTATTAGAAGATACAGCGCAAGGCACTCGCTGGAAAAGAGGGTAACAGCGTGGGGAATTTGCGAGATATAGACGTCAAACAGCTTAACGCACTTGCTCTCGCCTATATGGGCGATGCGGTTTACGAGCAGGCAGTCAGAGAACATTTATTGCGGAGCGGCCGTGTGAAGCCTCAAGTGCTTCATAAAGAAGCTACGCGATATGTCTCTGCGAAAGCTCAGGCACAAATTATCCGGACGATGAGAGAACAACAACTGCTGACAGAGGAAGAAGAGGCCGTCATGCGTCGCGGACGTAATGCGAAGTCGGGCTCTGTCCCTAAAAACACTGATGTCACCACGTATAATTATAGCTCTGCATTTGAAGCGGTCCTCGGTTATGTTTATTTATTAGGCCGACAGGAACGCTTGACAGAGCTGATGGCGAAGGCGATTCATTTTGTGGAACATCCTGAGGAGGAAATGGCATGACGGAACAAGAAATTGAGCTGATCGGCGGAAGGAACCCTGTAGTGGAAGCATTGCGTTCCGGAAGACAGCTAAATAAGATCTGGGTAGCAGAAGGTGTCAATAAGAAAAGCATAGGAGAAATAATGAAGCTGGCAAAAGAGGCAGGAATAGTCATCCAGACGGCGCCTAAACAGAAATTGGACGGGATGACGGAGTTGAGCCACCAAGGGATTCTTGCGTCAGTTGCTGCCTATGACTATGCGGAGCTAGACGATTTGTTTGAAATAGCACGTGATAGGAAAGAGGATCCTTTTTTTATCATCCTTGATGAGTTGGAAGACCCTCATAATTTAGGGTCGATTTTGCGGACTGCGGATGCATCTGGTGTCCATGGAATCATTATTCCGAAGAGACGGTCTGTTGGATTGACTGGGGTTGTGGCAAAAGCATCGACAGGTGCAATTGAACATATTCCAGTTGTGCGAGTCAACAATTTGTCGCAAACTGTGGATGACCTGAAAAAACGTGGAGTTTGGATTGCCGGAACGGATGCATCAAATTCTACAGATTATCGCCACATGGATGCGACGCTCCCTCTTGCTGTCATTATCGGCAGTGAAGGTAAGGGAATGTCGAGAATTTTACGCGAACGATGCGACTTTCTTTATAGCTTGCCAATGGTGGGCCGAGTGACCTCTTTAAATGCTTCTGTGGCAGCAGCATTGCTGATGTATGAAGTTTTAAGAAAGCGCCAATCTGCCCAGGCGACATCATGAAAAAAGATGTACTGCTCGTTGATGGCTACAACGTCATCGGGGCATGGCCTGAACTGCAAGCGTTAAAAAAAGAGGACTTTGCGCAGGCGCGAGATCGCCTGATTGAGCGAATGGCTGAATACCAAGCGCATAAAGGCTGGCGTGTGATCGTAGTTTTTGATGCGCATCTAGTGCCGGGTATCGAAAAACGTAAGAAGCAATACCGCGTGGATGTAGTCTTTACTCGAGAGAATGAAACGGCAGATGAGCGGATTGAAAAACTTGTGTCTGAACTATCGAATCGATTGACGCAAATTCATGTAGCGACTTCAGACCTTGTGGAACAATGGGTCGTGTTCGCACAAGGAGCGCTTCGTGTGTCGGCACGGGAGTTGGAGTTGGAAATGAAAGAAGTTGATCGGATGATTGCCCTGAGAGTCAGAAAGATTCAAGAGAATCGTCCTTTTTCGAAGATCCCGCTAACAGATGAGGTTGCGGCGGTCTTTGAAAAGTTGAGACGTGGGCAATGAGCAGTTGACGTAAAAAATTTCCACGTCTATACTAACTTTATTAAACCAATAGAACTCTGGGGTGGAGAGGTTGGTGCGGAATATGAAAAATGGGAACAGTAAAAATGATTTTTCTACACTTTCAGATGAAGAGATGATTGAACGAATTCATCAAGGAAACTCAGATATACTAGATTTTTTAATTACAAAATTTCAGCCGATTGTCCGCATGAAGGCCAGGACATATTTTATCATTGGTGGAGATCGGGAAGATATTGTACAAGAAGGAATGATCGGACTGTATAAGGCGATTCGTGATTATCGACCGGATCGGTTGAGTTCATTCAAGGTATTTGCTGAACTTTGTATAACGAGACAGATTATCACAGCCATCAAAACAGCAACTCGCCAAAAGCATATTCCGCTCAATACCTCGGTTTCACTGGACAAGCCCATGTATGATGAGGAACAAGAGCGTACGTTGCTCGACATCATTGCAGGATCTACATTAGATGATCCTGAAGATTTAATGATTCATAAAGAGAACTTTTCGTTCATGGAAGAAGAGATGAACAAGGTACTTAGCGCTTTGGAGAAAGAGGTACTGACGCTCTATTTGGAAGGACAATCCTATCGCGAAATATCAGAAGTGTTGAACCGGCAAGTGAAGTCGATTGATAATGCACTTCAGCGCATCAAACGTAAGTTGGAGCACTCTATGGCGATGGATTTGGTACGGTGATCACGTCGAAAGTAAATTGACATGTCGTTGGTAAGATGGTACTCTTTAGCAAGACTATTGTCTTGAATAGGTGAATCCAAATGGTTAAAAAAATAATTATATGCTGTGAAAATTGTGGTTCGCGAAACTATACTTTGCCGGCTGGTAATCAGGGCCGTGACGGAAGAATCGTCATCAAAAAGTTTTGCAGTCATTGCAACGCGCATACGTTGCATAAGCAAACCATTTGACCAGTTACATAGAGTTCAATGTTGGGCGCTATGTCATTCGGAAGGGTTGGAGAAGAATGAGCAAGATCAGCGATTTTTTGAAAAAAGTTGTTTCAGAGATGCGGAAAGTCAGTTGGCCGAAGCGTAAGGAACTGACGAAGTACACGGTAGTTGTTATTTCAACTGTCATTTTTATGGCTGTTTATTTTGGGCTGGTAGATATGGGTATTTCAGAGGTCATGAAATGGTATACTGGTTTATGATAAAGAAAGTATGAATAGCTTGAGAATATCCCGTTTTGATGAATAAACGGGTTTTTTCAGTTTAATTAAAGGAGGGACGGACGCGTAGTCCTCAATGTGATGGAGATGGAGAAAAATTGGTATGTAGTTCATACATACTCAGGATATGAAAATAAAGTAAAAGCCAATCTTGAAAAGCGTGTCGAAACAATGGGCATGCAAGATAAGATTTTCCGTGTCGTCATTCCGGAAGAAGAAGAAACAGATATTAAAGAAGGTAAAAAGAAAACCGTCATGCGAAAAACGTTCCCTGGTTATGTGCTTGTGGAATTGATTATGACGGACGATTCTTGGTACGTTGTCCGAAATACGCCGGGCGTAACAGGCTTTATCGGATCTTCAGGTGGTGGGGCGAAACCAACTCCGCTATTACCAGAAGAGGTCGAATTCATCCTGAAACAAATGGGAATGAAGGAACAGCGAGTGGACGTGGATTTCGAAGTTGGCGAAAGCGTGACTGTATTGGAAGGCCCGTTTGCTCATTTTGAAGGTAAAGTGGAAGAGATCGAATTGGACAAAGGAAAAGTTGTCGTAACTGTCGATATGTTTGGACGCGAAACGAAGATGGAGCTGTCATTTGATCAAGTTGAAAAAATGGATTGATGTGTAATTGGTTTATTTCTACTTGCAAAATCTGTGTAATGGTGATATCATTTCAAAGGTCAGACGTAGTCTGTACGGATAAACCAATTCTACCGACATTGTCGGCAGGCACATATTTGAGTGGGAGGGGCAACCCAATTACCACATCACGGACTTAAGGAGGTGTGTCTCGTGGCTAAAAAAGTTACTAAAGTAGTGAAGTTGCAAATTCCAGCTGGTAAAGCAAACCCAGCACCACCAGTAGGACCGGCATTAGGTCAAGCAGGTGTTAACATCATGGGATTCTGTAAAGAATTTAACGCGCGTACAGCTGATCAAGCAGGTTTGATTATTCCTGTTGAAATCTCTGTATTCGAAGACCGTTCATTTACATTCATCACAAAAACTCCACCGGCAGCAGTATTGCTAAAGGTTGCAGCAAACGTTCAGAAGGGTTCTGGTGAGCCGAACAAGAACAAAGTTGCTACAGTTAAACGTGATAAAGTTAGAGAAATCGCTGAACAAAAGATGCCAGACTTAAATGCGGCGTCAGTTGAAGCGGCGATGGCAATGGTCGAAGGTACTGCTCGCAGTATGGGATTCAAGATCGAAGACTGATTTCGTATCTTCTTGATAAAGCAATGGTTCAAGGTGAAGGCTGCGGTCGTATGAGATGCGCAGCCTTCATTAAGTGGGAGGTTTAATCCGTTAAAACCACAAATGAGGAGGAAAATTCAGATGACTAAAAGAGGTAAAAAGTTTACAGAAGCGGCGAAGCTTGTAGATCGTACAGCTGCGTACTCTGTGAAAGAAGCAATTGAACTTGCTAAAAAAACTACTACGACAAACTTCGACGCAACAGTTGAAGTGGCTTTCCGTCTTGGTATCGACACTCGTAAGAATGACCAGCAAATCCGTGGAGCTGTAGTGCTTCCAAATGGTACTGGTAAAACTCAACGCGTTTTGGTATTCGCTAAAGGTGAAAAGTTAAAAGAAGCAGAAGCGGCAGGTGCAGATTATGTAGGCGATGCAGAATATATCGCTAAAATCCAACAAGGTTGGTTCGATTTTGATGTAATCGTTGCAACTCCTGACATGATGGGTGAAGTTGGTAAAATCGGTCGTGTTCTCGGACCAAAAGGCCTTATGCCGAACCCTAAAACAGGCACTGTAACATTTGACGTAGCGAAAGCTGTTGAAGAAATCAAAGCTGGTAAAGTTGAATACCGTGCGGATAAAGCTGGAATCATCCACGCGCCAATCGGGAAAGCTTCTTTTGAGAATGAGAAGTTGGAAGAAAACTTCTTGACGATCTTTGATACGATTCAAAAAGCAAAACCTGCTGCAGCAAAAGGAACATACATGAAATCAGTAAACGTTACGACAACTATGGGTCCTGCTGTAAAAGTAGATCCGTCTAGCGTAACTGTAAAATAATATATTGACAAGTGTACAGTGATCTGATAAGATTACGCTTGTTATGATGATAACCATTTGTACCGAAGACAGCAGGTGTGGCTTGCCACTTAATGTTCCTGCCGAGGACAAGACGCTCTTTTTTAAAAGATGACGACTTTTCAGCCCTCTATGTCTTAGACAGAGAGGGCTTTTTATATCGGTATAAGTGACCCTAATTTTCAGGAGGTGTCAACATGAGCAAAGTTTTAGAAGCTAAACAGGCGGTTGTAACAGAAATCGCTGACAAGTTGAAAGAAGCAGCTTCTGTAGTAGTTGTGGATTACCGTGGTTTAACGGTTTCACAAGTAACAGAATTGCGTAAACAACTTCGTGAAGCAGGCGTTGAATTTAAAGTTTACAAGAACTCTATGGCACGTCGTGCAACAGAAGTAGCAGGACTTGAAGGCTTGAATGAACACCTTACAGGCCCGAATGCTATTGCCTTCTCAACAGAAGACGTAGTGGCTCCTGCGAAAATCATGCATGATTTCGCTAAAAAGAACGAACAACTTGAAATCAAAGCAGGCGTAATCGAAGGAACAGTCGCATCGGCAGAAGACGTAAAAGCATTGGCAACTCTACCTTCACGCGAAGGTCTACTATCCATGCTACTCAGCGTTCTTCAAGCACCAGTGCGCAACTTCGCACTTGCTACAAAAGCAGTTGCAGAACAAAAAGAAGAACAAGGTGCATAATTACGCATCTTAACTACCGCCGGATAGAACAAACCGGTTAATACAAATTTCCAGGAGGAACTTAAAATGACTAAAGAACAAATCCTAGACGCAATTAAAGAAATGACAGTTCTTGAACTAAACGACCTTGTTACAGCAATCGAAGACGAATTCGGCGTAACAGCAGCAGCACCAGTTGCAGCAGCAGCAGCGGGCGGCGGCGAAGCAGCTGAAGAGAAAACAGAATTTGACGTAATTCTTGCAGGCGCAGGCGCTGAAAAGATTAAAGTAATCAAAGCTGTTCGTGAAATCACAGGCCTAGGCTTGAAAGAAGCTAAAGCACTTGTAGACGAAGCACCAAAAGCTCTAAAAGAAGGCGTATCTAAAGAAGAAGCTGAAGAAATGAAAGCTAAACTTGAAGAAGTTGGCGCATCTGTAGAAGTTAAGTAATTTCTACTTATCTGAGAAAAGCCCGTCTATTTGACGGGCTTTTTTTCTTCATCTACAGTTATTTACGGTAAACCAAAGCAGGAGGCATGAACATGGGAGAGCATTATTATTCTAAAAACCCTCAAGTTTCTAGTGCGCCGAAGCAATGGAAAGCAGAAATTCGGAATAAAGTTTTCACATTTACGACTGATGCAGGCGTGTTCAGCAAAAGTGGAATTGACGAAGGTTCAAAATTATTAGCTGAAACGTTTAAAGAGCCGGACGTTAGGGGAGACTTGTTGGAAATTGGCTGCGGTTATGGACCGATTGCGTTGTCGATCGCCTCTGCTTTTCCAGACCGAATTATCCATATGGTCGACGTTAATGAACGTGCATTAACTCTTTCTAAGCAGAATGCTGAGAAGAATAATATTCAGAATGTAAAGGTTTACGAAAGCAGCGGCGTGGAGCAGGTGGAGTCTGGTCACTTTGCGGCTGTTCTGACGAATCCGCCTATACGTGCGGGTAAGCAAACGGTCTTTTCATTCTATAAAGGTGCCTATGAAAAACTGATTTCAGGCGGAGAGCTATGGGTAGTTATCCAAAAGAAACAAGGGGCTCCTTCCACTGTAGGGTATTTACAGGACTTATTTGGTAATGTTGAGACGGTTGCGAAGAAAAAAGGGTATTTCATTTTACTAGCAAAAAAAGGTTGACAGTACGGTTTAATTGTAGTAGCATTATTGAATGCATAAATAATTATATTGCAGCTGTATGCCCTTTTGTGTGAATTGGAAAAGAAAGAGGCATACTGATGTTTGGATAAAAGATTGTGAAATCGAAAATGAGCTCTTGCCGGAACTCGTTTTCTTTTTGTTTTTTCGAAGTCACAGCTGAAATTCTGATTTTGCAAAAACTAATATTGTCTTAATGAGGGGTGAATGAGTTGACAGGTCATTTAGTTCAGTATGGTCAACATCGTCAGCGTAGAAGTTTTGCGCGAATCAACGAAGTGCTCGATCTGCCAAATTTGATTGAAATTCAAACGGCATCGTATGAGTGGTTCTTGGAGGAAGGTTTGCGAGAAATGTTCCGAGATATTTCTCCTATCCAAGATTTCACTGGAAACCTATCCTTGGAATTTATCGACTACCAACTGGGTGAACCAAAATACCCGGTAGACGAATCGAAGGAGCGCGATGTGACATACGCAGCACCGCTTCGTGTAAAAGTACGTCTTCACAATAAAGAAACTGGCGATGTAAAAGAACAAGACGTTTTCATGGGAGATTTCCCGCTTATGACCGAAAACGGCACATTCATTATTAATGGAGCAGAACGAGTTATCGTTTCTCAGCTCGTTCGTTCGCCAAGTGTCTATTACAATGATAAAACGGACAAAAACGGTAAACGCGGTTTTGGCGCTACTGTTATTCCGAACCGTGGTGCATGGCTTGAATACGAGACAGATGCAAAGGACGTTGTACATGTACGAATCGATCGTACGCGTAAATTGCCAATTACTGTCTTACTACGTGCATTAGGCTTCTCGACTGACCAAGAAATTATCGATTTGATCGGTGATAATGAATACTTACGTAATTCACTTGAAAAAGATAACACCGAGACTTCGGAAAAAGCTATGCTTGAAATTTACGAGCGCTTACGGCCGGGTGAACCACCAACGCTAGATAGCGCAAGAAGTTTGCTTTATTCTCGTTTCTTTGATCCGAAACGTTATGATTTGGCGAATGTCGGACGTTATAAAATGAATAAAAAGCTTCATCTGCAAAACCGACTATTCAATCAAACTGCCGCGGAAACGCTTGTTGACCCAGAAACTGGAGAAATTCTAGTGGAGAAAGATCAGTTGATTGACCGACGTACTCTAGATCGACTGCTTCCGTTTTTATCCGAAGGTATTAACACGCAGTCAATTGAACATGTCGGATCGGTTTTGGAAGAGCCAATGACGATTCAAACGCTAAAAATTTACGCACCGAAAAGTGAAGAAAAACAAGTACTCAATGTCATTTCTAATGCTGAAGTAGACGAGTCTGTTAAACATATTACCCCTTCAGATATTGTAGCTTCTATCAGCTATTTCTTTAACCTCTTACATGGCGTGGGAAATACAGATGATATAGATCACCTTGGAAATCGTCGTTTGCGTTCTGTTGGTGAGTTGCTTCAAAACCAATTCCGTATCGGACTATCCCGGATGGAGCGTGTTGTTAAAGAACGTATGTCCATCAACGATACACAATCCATCGTACCGCAACAATTGATCAATATACGTCCAGTTATCGCGTCTATAAAAGAGTTCTTCGGAAGTTCCCAGCTGTCTCAGTTCATGGACCAAACGAATCCGCTTGCTGAATTGACGCACAAACGTCGTTTATCTGCACTCGGACCAGGTGGTTTGACTCGTGAACGTGCAGGGATGGAAGTTCGTGACGTGCATTACTCACACTACGGCCGTATGTGTCCGATTGAAACGCCGGAGGGTCCGAACATTGGGCTGATTAACTCATTATCTACATTTGCTAAAGTAAATCGTTTTGGTTTTATTGAGACACCTTATCGGAAGGTAGATCCTGAAACAGGCCGTGTAACAGCGCAAATCGATTATCTGACAGCGGATATTGAGGATAATTACGTAGTAGCACAAGCAAACGCGCCACTTGGCGAGGACGGTTCATTTGTCAATGATGAAGTCGTAGGACGTTTCCAAGGGGACAACACAGTCTTCAAACGGGACCAAATTGACTATATGGACGTTTCTCCTAAACAGGTTGTTTCTGCAGCGACTGCATGTATCCCATTCCTAGAGAATGATGACTCCAACCGTGCGTTGATGGGGGCGAACATGCAACGTCAAGCGGTTCCTCTATTGAACCCGGAAGCGCCTTTCGTAGGAACGGGTATGGAGCATATCTCAGCGCGTGATTCAGGCGCAGCAGTTGTTTCCAAGCATTACGGAATCGTGGAGCATGTGGAAGCGAAAGAAGTACGCATTCGCAGAATTGAAGAAATTGACGGTAAAGAAGTGAAGGGTGACCTTGCAATTTATCGTTTGTCTAAATTCATTCGTTCCAACCAAGGGACTTGCTATAACCAACGTCCGATCGTCCAAGTGGGCGACCGTGTAAAACCGCTTGATATATTAGCAGACGGCCCGTCTATGGAACAAGGAGAGCTTGCGCTCGGTCGTAATGTTCTGACTGCGTTCATGACATGGGATGGTTATAACTACGAGGATGCTATTATCATGAGTGAACGTCTAGTAAAAGACGATGTCTTCACATCTGTCCATATTGAAGAATATGAGTCAGAAGCGCGTGATACGAAGCTTGGACCGGAAGAAATCACTCGTGACATTCCGAATGTCGGAGAAGATGCATTGCGTAATCTTGACGATAGAGGAATTATCCGAGTCGGTGCAGAAGTTCGGGACGGCGATATCTTGGTCGGTAAGGTAACTCCTAAAGGGGTAACGGAATTGACTGCCGAAGAACGTCTTCTACACGCGATCTTTGGAGAAAAAGCACGTGAAGTCCGCGATACATCACTGCGTGTTCCACACGGTGCCGGTGGAATCGTGCTTGACGTGAAAGTATTCAACCGTGAAGACGGCGATGAACTATCTCCAGGTGTTAACCAGTTAGTCCGAGTATACATTGTACAAAAACGTAAAATCTCTGTCGGAGACAAAATGGCTGGACGTCACGGAAACAAAGGGGTTATTTCTAGAATCTTACCAGAATCTGAAATGCCTTACTTGCCGGATGGCACACCGATTGATGTCATGTTGAATCCGCTAGGTGTTCCGTCACGGATGAACATCGGACAGGTTCTTGAAATGCACTTGGGTATGGCGGCACGCAGCCTAGGGACGCACATGGCATCCCCTGTATTTGACGGGGCGAACGAAGAAGATGTGTGGTCTACTATGGAAGAGGCAGGCATGAACCGAGACGGTAAAACTGTCTTGTATGATGGCCGTTCAGGTGAACCATTTGATAACCGCGTATCTGTCGGTGTCATGTACTTGATTAAGCTGGCGCACATGGTTGATGACAAGTTGCACGCACGTTCCACTGGTCCATACTCTCTCGTTACACAGCAACCACTTGGTGGTAAAGCGCAGTTCGGTGGACAGCGTTTCGGTGAGATGGAAGTATGGGCACTTGAGGCATATGGTGCAGCTTATACCTTGCAAGAAATCTTAACAGTCAAATCCGATGATGTCGTAGGCCGTGTGAAAACATACGAAGCGATTGTCAAAGGAGACAGTGTGCCTCAACCAGGTGTACCGGAATCGTTTAAAGTTCTTATCAAAGAACTGCAAAGTCTTGGGTTGGATGTCAAAATGCTGACCGAAGACCTGGAAGAAATAGAGTTGCGAGACTTAGAGGACGAAGAAGACTTGCAGCCAACTGACGCACTGAACTTGATGAAAGAAGATCAACCGATATCCTAAAGCGGAAAGCGCCGTTTAGCCTCGACAGGCGTTGGAGGGCATACTTTCAAAGGCTGAACTTTGCCTTTTAAAGTAAGTTCGAAACGACCCGAGAGGCTGGCGCTTGCAGCTGGACGATATCCTAAAGTGGAAAGCGCTGATCTGAACTAACATAAATAAGAAAATCACAACCGAATAGAAGAGGGCTTCGAGCACCCTCTTCTATTCTATTCAGCTTAAGAAATATTTCTGGCTGAATGCGACACTACAAGTAAAGTTGCCTGACAAGCCATTGCGGCGATTAGACTAAAGGGAGGTAGGCTCCTTGATCGATGTTAATAATTTTGAGTATATGAAAATTGGCCTGGCTTCACCAGACAAGATACGGTCTTGGTCATATGGAGAAGTAAAAAAACCTGAAACTATCAACTACCGTACGTTGAAACCTGAGAAGGACGGATTGTTCTGCGAAAGAATTTTCGGACCGACAAAAGACTGGGAATGTCATTGCGGTAAGTATAAGCGGGTTCGTTACAAAGGCGTCGTCTGTGACCGTTGTGGCGTAGAAGTAACGCGTCAAAAAGTGCGCCGTGAACGAATGGGTCACATTGAGCTTGCAGCACCTGTCACGCACATTTGGTATTTCAAAGGAATTCCTAGCCGTATGGGCTTGATTCTAGACATGACACCACGTGCATTAGAAGAAATTATTTATTTCGCTTCTTACGTAGTAGTTGATCCCGCCGATACACCACTTGAGCGGAAGCAGTTACTTTCGGAAAAAGAATACCGGATTTATCGTGAAAAATACGGTTCTAAATTCCAAGCAGCCATGGGAGCAGAAGCGATTGAGCAACTGCTGCGTGCAATTGATTTAGACAAAGAAACAGATTCCTTAAAAGAAGAGTTGAAAACGGTCCAAGGTCAACGTCGTACAAGAGCGATCAGACGCCTGGAAGTTGTGGAGTCATTCCGTAACTCAGGAAACCGCCCAGAGTGGATGGTTTTGGAAGTTCTCCCTGTTATCCCTCCAGAGTTGCGACCAATGGTACAGCTAGACGGCGGACGTTTCGCGACTTCTGACTTGAATGATCTGTACCGTCGTGTCATTAACCGGAATAACCGACTGAAACGACTATTAGATTTAGGTGCACCTGGCATCATTGTCCAGAACGAAAAACGTATGTTGCAAGAAGCAGTAGATGCGCTTGTAGATAATGGACGTCGCGGTAGACCGGTTACAGGTCCTGGTAATCGTCCTTTGAAATCTCTTTCTCATATGTTGAAAGGGAAACAAGGCCGTTTCCGTCAGAACTTACTAGGTAAACGAGTAGACTATTCAGGTCGTTCTGTAATCGTAGTAGGACCTAGTCTGAAAATGTATCAATGCGGACTGCCGAAAGAAATGGCTATTGAGCTATTCAAGCCATTCGTTATGAAAGAATTGGTGGAACGTAATTTAGCCCATAATATCAAGAGTGCGAAAAGAAAGATTGAGCGTTTGCATTCCGAAGTATGGGATGTACTTGAAGATGTAATTAAAGAACATCCAGTACTTCTTAACCGAGCACCGACGCTTCACCGTCTGGGAATCCAGGCATTTGAACCGATGCTCGTAGAAGGTCGGGCGATTACATTGCATCCACTCGTCTGTACGGCATATAACGCTGACTTTGACGGTGACCAAATGGCAGTCCACGTTCCTCTTTCTGCGGAAGCACAAGCAGAAGCGCGTCTGTTGATGCTAGCTGCTCAAAACATTTTGAATCCGAAAGACGGGAAGCCGGTTGTTACTCCTTCACAGGATATGGTTCTCGGGAATTATTATTTAACATTGGAACGCAAAGATTCAGCTGGGGAAGGTTCAGTATTCAGTGATCCGAATGAGGCATTAATTGCTTATCAAACCGGACACGTTCACTTGCACACCCGTATTGCAATCCAAGCGGGTAGCATAAATAATCCTACATTTACAGAAGAGCAGAATAAACAGCTTTTACTGACTACTGTAGGTAAAATAATTTTCAACGAGATTCTGCCTGAGTCGTTCCCTTACATCAACGAACCGACCGACAACAACTTGCAAGTGGAGACGCCTGATAAGTATTTCGTAGATGGAACGGTAAATGTGAAAGAACACTTGGAGAATGCAGAGCTTGTATCGCCTTTCAAAAAGGGGATCTTAGGAGACATCATCGCGGAGATCTTCAAACGATTCCATATTACGGAAACGTCAAGGATGCTGGACCGAATGAAAAACCTCGGATTCAAATATTCTACTCGTGCTGGTATTACAATTGGTATTTCGGATATCGTTGTCTTGCCGAACAAAGCGGATATTTTACATGATGCACAGGAGAAAGTGGATAAGGTCACTCAACAGTTCCGCCGTGGTTTAATTACCGAAGAAGAACGTTATGACCGTGTTATTTCTTACTGGAGCCATGCGAAAGATGTTATTCAGAATAAATTGATGGATTCATTGGATAATGAAAACCCGATTTACATGATGAGTGACTCCGGGGCACGTGGTAATGCATCGAACTTTACGCAACTCGCAGGTATGCGGGGACTGATGGCCAACCCGGCTGGACGGATTATCGAACTTCCGATCAAATCCTCTTTCCGTGAAGGACTGACGGTACTCGAATACTTTATCTCTACTCACGGTGCGCGTAAAGGTCTTGCAGATACAGCCTTGAAAACAGCTGACTCAGGTTACTTGACGCGTCGTCTAGTAGACGTTGCACAAGATGTCATAGTGCGCGAAGACGACTGTGGTACAGACCGTGGTCTTGAAATCGCTGCTTTGACAGAAGGAAATGAAATGATTGAAACTCTTCAAGAGCGTATTGAAGGCCGTCATACGAAAAAGACTATTTTCCATCCGGAAACAGGCGAAGTGATTCTGGAGAAGAATGGTTTAATTACAGCTGATGCTGCTACTACAATCATTCAGGCAGGTATTGAACAGGTGACGATTCGTTCGGCATTTACTTGTAATACAAAGCATGGTGTTTGTAAAAAATGTTACGGAATTAACTTGGCTACAGGTGAAGCAGTGGAAGTAGGAGAAGCAGTAGGTATTATTGCGGCTCAATCTATTGGTGAACCTGGTACGCAGTTGACGATGCGGACATTCCACACAGGTGGGGTAGCTGGAGACGATATTACACAAGGTCTTCCGCGGATTCAGGAGATATTCGAATCTCGGAATCCGAAAGGGCAGGCGGTCATTTCAGAGATTGCCGGAACAGTTGTGGATATCGACGAAATCCGTGAAGGTCAAAAAGAGATTACCATCCAAGGTGAAGTGGAAACACGTAAATATTTGGCTCCGTATAATGCGCGCTTGAAAGTAGAAGAAGGCGACGTGATTGAACGAGGCGAAAGTATTACAGAAGGTTCCATCGATCCGAAAGAATTGATCGTGGTCAAAGATGTAGCAACTGTACAAGAGTATTTATTAAAAGAAGTACAGAAGGTTTACCGAATGCAAGGGGTAGAAATTGGCGATAAGCACGTAGAAGTAATGGTTCGTCAAATGTTGCGCAAAGTTCGGATAATCGAAGCTGGAGATACAGATCTTCTGCCAGGTTCTTTATTGGATATTCATCAGTTTGCTGAAGCGAATGCGAAAGTGTTGTTGTCAGGCAAAGCGCCAGCGACTTCACGTCCAGTTATTCTTGGAATTACTAAAGCCTCGCTTGAAACAGAGTCCTTCTTATCAGCGGCTTCGTTCCAGGAAACGACGAGAGTTCTTACAGATGCGGCCATCAAAGGTAAAACAGATGAGTTGCTAGGTCTGAAAGAAAACGTCATTATCGGGAAATTAGTGCCTGCAGGAACTGGTATGCAAAGATACCGTCAGATCAAGATGGAACATGAAGAACAAGAAGAAACAATTACAGTAGATTAAGAATAAACGGGACCTCGGTCCCGTTTATCTTTATTAAGCAAAATTGATTTTCTCAAACTTGTTGACAAGTCTTTCTGCAGATGATAATATACAAAAGGTTGATAGTTGTTGGTCGAAACTTTTATAAGTGACGGCGAGAAGCAATCATCATTATAAAACAACAGTGAACAGAGATCTCTGGAGTTTACTGAATTCCGTTTTTGTGTGTGCACGCACAAGAACTTTGTTTTTACCTAAAAATGAACCACCTGGATGTGTGGTATTACAAAAAGCTCGGAAGGAGGAACAACCTGATGCCTACAATTAACCAATTAGTCCGTAATCCTCGTAAGTCGAAATCGGAGAATTCTAAATCACCGGCTCTAGGAAAAAGCTACAACAGCTTTAAAAAGTCAATGACAAACGTGAACTCACCACAAAAAAGAGGTGTTTGTACACGTGTTGGTACTATGACTCCTAAGAAACCGAACTCGGCGCTACGTAAATATGCTCGTGTTCGTTTGACAAATACTTTGGAAGTTAACGCGTATATCCCAGGTGAAGGCCACAACTTGCAAGAACACAGTGTGGTACTAATCCGCGGAGGTCGTGTAAAAGACTTACCGGGTGTTCGTTACCATATCGTACGTGGTGCGCTTGATACAGCTGGAGTTACTGGCCGTATGCAAAGCCGTTCTCAATACGGCGCAAAGAAACCAAAAGAAAAGAAATAATATAATCTAATGATATCGAAAGGAGGAACTAATTATGCCTCGTAAAGGTCCAGTTGCAAAACGCGATGTATTACCTGATCCGATTTATAATTCCAAGCTTGTAAGCCGCCTTATCAACAAAATGATGGTAGACGGTAAGAAAGGTACTTCTCAAAAAATCCTTTATGGAGCGTTCGAAATTGTTAAAGAACGTTCTGGTAAAGAACCAATTGAAGTATTTGAAGCAGCTTTAAATAATGTAATGCCAGTTCTTGAAGTGCGTGCTCGCCGTGTTGGTGGAGCGAACTATCAAGTGCCAGTTGAAGTGCGTCCTGAACGTCGTACTACGCTAGGTCTTCGTTACCTTGTTAACTATTCACGTACTCGTGGAGAGAAAACAATGGAAGAACGTCTAGCGAACGAAATTCTTGATGCTTCTAACAACACAGGTGCTTCTGTAAAACGCCGTGAAGAAATGCATAAAATGGCTGAAGCCAACAGAGCATTCGCTCACTATCGTTGGTAAGTCCGGATAAACTACAGCAGTAATCCGAAACGGAAGGAGTTTACAATATGGCTAGAGAGTTCTCCTTAGAGAATACTCGTAACATTGGTATCATGGCTCACATTGACGCTGGTAAGACAACGACAACTGAGCGGATCCTTTTTTACACAGGTAAAATCCACAAAATTGGTGAAACACACGAAGGTGCTTCACAAATGGACTGGATGGAGCAAGAACAAGAACGTGGAATTACGATTACATCTGCTGCTACAACAGCTGCATGGAAAGGTCACCGCGTAAACATCATCGATACACCGGGACACGTAGACTTCACAGTGGAAGTTGAACGTTCATTGCGTGTACTAGATGGTGCCGTTACAGTACTTGATGCTCAATCAGGTGTTGAGCCACAAACGGAAACAGTTTGGCGTCAAGCGACAAACTACAAAGTACCACGTCTTGTATTCGTAAACAAAATGGATAAAACAGGTGCAGATTTCCTTTACTCTATCGGAACTCTTCGCGATCGCCTACAAGCGAATGCGCATCCTATCCAATTGCCGATCGGTGCAGAAGATCAATTCTCTGGAATTATCGACTTGATCGAAATGAAAGCGACATTGTATCCGAATGACCTAGGCACTGATGTGACAGTGGAAGATATCCCTGCTGAATATTTAGAGCAAGCGAATGAGTACCGTGAAAAGCTAATTGAAGCAATCGTAGACTTTGACGAAGACTTAATGGAAAAGTATCTCGGCGGCGAAGAACTAACAGTAGAAGAAATCAAAACAGCTATTCGTAGAGCTACATTAGCGGTTGAATTCTATCCTGTAGTTTGCGGAACAGCTTTCAAAAACAAGGGAGTACAATTAGTGTTGGATGCAGTAGTCGACTACTTGCCATCACCACTTGATATTCCTCCAATGGTAGGAACAAATCCTGATACTGAAGAAGAGGAAGAGCGTCATTCTAGCGATGAAGAGCCATTCTCTGCACTTGCATTTAAAGTAATGACGGATCCTTATGTAGGGAAACTTACATTCTTCCGTATTTATTCAGGCGTACTTCAAGCAGGTTCTTATGTTACAAACTCTTCAAAAGGCAAACGTGAACGCGTAGGACGTATCCTGCAGATGCACGCGAACAGCCGTGAAGAAATTTCTGAAGTGCATGCGGGTGAAATTGCTGCTGCTGTAGGTTTGAAAGATACGGGAACAGGCGACACACTTTGTGATGAGAAAGCCTTGATTATCTTAGAATCAATGGAATTCCCTGAACCTGTTATTTCCGTAGCGATCGAGCCAAAAACAAAAGCGGACCAAGATAAAATGGGTCAAGCTCTTGCTAAGTTACAAGAAGAAGATCCAACGTTCCGTGCACATACGGATCAAGAAACAGGCGAAGTTATCATCGCAGGTATGGGTGAACTTCACTTGGACATCATCGTTGACCGTCTGAAGCGTGAATTCAAAGTGGAAGCAAACGTGGGCGCGCCACAAGTTTCTTACCGCGAAACATTCCGTCAGTCTGCTGAAGTCGAAGGTAAATTCGTACGTCAATCAGGTGGACGTGGACAATTTGGTCACGTTTGGATCGAGTTTGGTCCAAATGAAGAAGGAAAAGGATTCGAATTCCAAAACAATATTGTTGGTGGTACTGTTCCTCGTGAATATATCCCAGCAGTTGAAGCAGGACTTCGTGATTCATTAGACAACGGTATTTTGGCTGGATATCCATTAATCGATATCAAAGCACGTCTATATGATGGATCTTACCATGACGTTGACTCCAACGAAATGGCATTCAAGATCGCTGCATCCATGGCTTTGAAAAATGCAGCATCTAAATGTTCACCAGTACTTCTTGAACCAACAATGAAAGTAGAAGTAATCATTCCAGAAGAATACATGGGCGACATTATGGGTGACATTACATCCCGTCGTGGACGTGTAGAAGGTATGGAAGCTCGTGGTAACGCACAAGTTGTTCGTGCAATGGTTCCACTTGCTGAAATGTTCGGTTATGCAACAGCACTTCGTTCTAATACGCAAGGCCGCGGAGTATTCTCCATGGTGTTCGATCACTATGAAGAAGTTCCAAAGTCAGTTGCTGAAGAAGTAATCAAGAAAAACAAAGGTGAATAATAAAGTTCATCCTTGTTTCTGACAGTGAATACTTGTAAGATATGGATAGTCGAGGGTACGCTTTCGGCTTCCATGCTATAAAAACTAAACTTTTGAATTTAAGGGAGGACCTCTAAAATGGGTAAAGAAAAATTCGACCGCTCCAAGGAGCACGCAAACGTAGGAACAATTGGTCACGTTGACCATGGTAAAACAACTTTGACTGCAGCTATTGCAACAGTTCTATCTAAAGCAATGGGTGGAGAAGCGAAATCATACGCTGACGTTGATAACGCACCTGAAGAAAAAGAGCGTGGAATCACAATCAGTACTTCACACGTTGAGTATGAAACTGAAAAGCGTCACTATGCACACGTTGACTGCCCAGGTCACGCTGACTATGTTAAAAACATGATCACTGGTGCTGCACAAATGGACGGCGGAATCCTAGTAGTATCTGCTGCTGACGGCCCAATGCCACAAACTCGTGAGCACATCCTTCTTTCACGTCAAGTAGGTGTTCCTTACCTAGTTGTCTTCATGAACAAATGTGACATGGTAGACGATGAAGAACTACTTGAACTAGTAGAAATGGAAATCCGTGAACTTCTATCTGAATATGACTTCCCTGGCGATGATATTCCAGTAATCCGTGGATCTGCTCTTAAAGCTCTTGAAGGAGAAGCAGATTGGGAAGCTAAAATCATTGAATTGATGCAAGCTGTTGATGATTATATCCCAACTCCAGAACGTGATACTGACAAGCCATTCATGATGCCTGTTGAGGACGTATTCTCAATCACAGGTCGTGGTACAGTTGCAACAGGACGTGTTGAGCGTGGAGTAGTTAAAGTCGGAGATGTTGTTGACATCATCGGTCTTACTGAAGAACCAAAATCTACTACTGTAACAGGTGTAGAAATGTTCCGTAAACTTCTTGACTATGCAGAAGCTGGAGACAACATCGGTGCACTTCTTCGTGGAGTATCTCGTGAAGACATCGAGCGTGGACAAGTTCTTGCTAAGCCAGGTTCAATCACACCACACACTCAGTTCAAATCTGAAGTGTATGTTCTTTCAAAAGAAGAGGGTGGACGTCATACTCCATTCTTCTCTAACTACCGTCCTCAGTTCTACTTCCGTACAACTGACGTAACAGGTATTATCCAACTTCCTGAAGGCGTAGAAATGGTTATGCCTGGGGATAACGTTGAAATGACAGTTGAACTGATCTCTCCAATCGCGATTGAAGAAGGTACTAAATTCTCAATCCGTGAAGGTGGACGTACAGTTGGAGCTGGCGTTGTAGCTACAATCACAAAATAATTCGATTGAATCCCGCCTTAACGGCGGGATTTTTTTATGTTTATCAAAAGAAATATTAAGCAGTAGTGATGCGCTACATCTGCCTAATCTAAATCACTTGCATTTGATTATAATTTACATGGTTTAAAAGAAAAAAGTGCTTTCTAAATACGTGCATCTCGCTGTAAAACCTGTTAAAATAATAAACGGATTAAAAAATAGACTAATTTCTTCAAAAGGGTTGCGCGATCCTCTTAAGTTATGTATAATGTTGAATGTTGGTCTTTGACTGCGATGAAGCGAGAGGTTGCCGATACACCCGGCCGCTTTGCCATGGCGCGTGTATGGGAAATTTTCGTGGAGAATTGTCTAGAAAATAGGCGAAAGGGAGGGAAAGTAATGGCAAAACAAAAGATTCGTATTCGTTTGAAAGCTTATGATCACAGAATGTTGGATCAGTCAGCTGAGAAGATTGTTGAAACGGCTAAACGTTCTGGTGCAAGTGTTTCAGGTCCAATTCCGTTGCCAACTGAAAGATCAGTTTACACGGTATTGCGTTCAGTTCACATTTACAAAGATTCACGTGAGCAATTTGAAATGCGTACACACAAACGTTTAATCGATATCGTGAATCCGACTCCACAAACTGTGGATGCGTTAATGAAGCTTGATTTACCATCAGGCGTCGACATCGAAATCAAACTATAAAAAATAAAACAATGAATATTACAGGAGGTGTGACTAATGACCAAAGGAATCTTAGGAAGAAAAGTCGGTATGACGCAAGTATTTGCTGAAAACGGCGATTTAATCCCAGTAACAGTGATTGAAGCTGCTCCAAACGTTGTTCTTCAAAAGAAGACAGTTGATACAGACGGCTACGAATCAATCCAACTTGGATTTGACGATAAACGTGAAAAGCTTTCAAACAAGCCTGAGCAAGGCCACGTAGCAAAAGCAAACACGGCACCTAAGCGCTTCATTCGCGAAATTCGCGGAGCAGACGTTAGTGCATACGAAGTTGGTCAGGAAGTCAAAGTCGATACATTTGCAGCAGGCGATGTAGTAGACATTACAGGAGTATCAAAAGGTAAAGGATTCCAAGGTGTCATTAAGCGTCACGGTTTCTCACGTGGACCAATGACTCACGGATCTCGTTTCCACCGCGCACCAGGTTCTCTTGGAGCGGTTGATGGACAACGTGTATTCAAAGGGAAGAAACTACCTGGACGTACTGGTGGCAAAACAGTAACGATCCAAAACGTTGAAATCGTACGAGTTGACGAAGAACGCAACTTGTTGCTAGTAAAAGGTAACGTTCCTGGAGCTCGCAAATCACTTGTTCAAGTGAAAAGCGCAATTAAAGGGAACTGAGTAAAACAGGAAGGAGGAAATAGGAATGCCTAAAGTATCTGTAGTAAGTCAAACAGGTTCTGCAGTCGGCGACATCGAATTAAACGATGCGATTTTTGGAATCGAGCCGAACGAAGCAGTATTATATGAAGCAATCGTTCAACAACAAGCTTCTTTGCGCCAAGGTAACCATAAGGTTAAAACTCGCGCAGAAGTTGCAGGCGGCGGTCGTAAACCATGGCGCCAAAAAGGCACAGGCCGTGCACGTCAAGGTTCAATCAGATCACCACAATGGCGCGGGGGCGGTATCGTATTCGGTCCAACACCACGTAGCTATAGCTATAAAATGCCTAAGAAAGTTCGTCGTTTAGCACTTCTTTCTGCACTTTCAACGAAAGTTCGCGCAGAAGAACTAATCGTTGTGGACAACTTGGCGTTTGATGCACCAAAGACAAAAGGCTTTGTTAAAGTACTTGAAGATCTTTCAATTACAAAGAAAGCACTATTTGTTACAGCTGACCTGGAAGAAACAGTAGCTTTGTCTGCACGTAATATTCCTGGCGTTAGCGTAGTTACAGCGAACGGCATCAATGTTCTTGACCTAGTCGGACATGATCAACTCGTTATGACTAAAGCAGCAGTTGAAAAAGTAGAGGAGGTGCTTGGTTAATGGAAGCACGTGATATTTTGAAACGTCCGGTCATTACCGAGCGTTCTTCTGAGCAAATGGATCTTAGAAAATATACATTCGAAGTGGATACACGCGCGAACAAAACGCATGTTAAACAAGCTATCGAAGAAATTTTCGGTGTAGAAGTTGAAAAAGTAAACGTTCAGAACTACAAAGGTAAGTTCAAACGTATGGGGAAACATGCTGGCTATACAAACAAACGCCGCAAAGCGATTGTTACACTTACAGCTGATTCCAAAGATATCGAACTTTTTGAAATGTAATTAACGCACAAATAATGAAGGAGGGAACACAAATGGCGATCAAGAAGTACAAAGCTACCTCCAACGGGCGTCGTAACATGACTTCTTCTGATTTCTCTGAAATTACTACAGATAAACCAGAAAAATCATTGCTTGAACCAATCAAGCGTAACGGCGGACGTAACAACCAAGGTAGAATGACAGTTCGTCACCATGGTGGAGGACATAAGCGCCAATACCGCGTCATCGATTTCCAACGCCGGAAAGATGGCATACCAGGACGCGTTGCTACGATCGAATACGATCCAAACCGTTCTGCAAACATCGCATTAATCAATTATGCTGATGGAGAGAAAAAATATATCCTTGCACCAAAAGGATTGCAAGTAGGTTCCACAATCATGTCAGGACCTGAAGCAGATATCCGTGTAGGGAATGCACTACCACTAGAAAACATTCCGATGGGTTCTACTATTCACAACATTGAAATGAAGCCAGGCAAGGGTGGACAACTTGTTCGTTCTGCAGGAACTTCAGCTCAACTACTTGGACGTGAAGGCAAATATGTCATCATTCGTCTACAATCAGGTGAAGTGCGTATGATTCTTTCTACTTGCCGTGCAACAATCGGTCAAGTCGGTAACGAACAGCACGAATTGATTAACATTGGTAAAGCAGGTCGTTCACGTTGGTTAGGCAAGCGTCCAACTGTTCGTGGATCTGTTATGAACCCTAACGATCACCCACACGGTGGTGGTGAAGGACGTACACCAATCGGCCGTCCGAGTCCTGTTACTCCTTGGGGTAAACCAACTCTTGGATACAAAACTCGTTCTAAGAACAATAAATCAGATAAACTTATCGTTCGCCGTCGTAAAAAATAATGTGATTGCACTGCGGTTCAGAAGATGGACCGTAGTACAAACTCGGAAGGAGGTTCCAGAATGGGCCGCAGCTTGAAAAAAGGACCTTTTGCAGATGACCATTTACTAAAAAAGGTTGACGCACAAAAAGATTCAGAAAAGAAACAGGTAATTAAAACTTGGTCACGCCGTTCAACAATCTTCCCGTCATTCATCGGTATGACGATTGCAGTATATGATGGACGCAAACATGTTCCTGTTTATGTAACAGAAGATATGGTAGGACACAAACTAGGTGAATTCGTACCTACGCGCACATACAAAGGCCATGGTGCCGACGATAAGAAAACAAAACGCTAATTGAGAGGAGGTTATCCTGATGCAACAAGCTAAAGCATCTGTACGCACAGTCCGTATTGCTCCTCGCAAAGTCCGTTTGGTCGTTGATCTTATTCGGGGCAAGAAAATCGGTGAAGCTGTCGCGATTCTACGACTTACGCCTAAAGCGGCATCTCCGGTTGTAGAAAAACTTTTGAAATCAGCGATTGCAAATGCTGAACACAATTACGAAATGAACACTGAAGACTTGATCGTCAGTGAAGTATTCGTAGATGAAGGACCAACAATGAAACGTTTCCGTCCACGTGCACAAGGTCGTGCAAGTGCGATTAACAAACGTACGAGCCACATCACGTTAGTGGTATCCGAAAAGAAGGAGGGGTAATTAGTGGGCCAAAAAGTACATCCTAATGGACTGCGTGTCGGTGTCATCCGTGACTGGGACTCAAAATGGTACGCGGAAAAAGATTATGCGTCCTTACTACACGAAGACTTAAAGATTCGTGAATATATTGAAAAGCGTCTTGTAGATGCATCAGTTTCTAAAGTTGAAATTGAGCGTGCTGCTAAGCGTGTAAACATTACAATCCACACTGCAAAGCCAGGTATGGTTATCGGTAAAGGTGGTTCCGAAGTCGAAGCACTTCGTAAACAACTTAACGAAATCACAGGCAAGCGTGTACACATCAATATCGTAGAAGTAAAACGTGCTGATTTGGATGCGAAACTAGTCGCAGAATCAATCGCTCGTCAATTGGAAAGCCGTGTATCTTTCCGTCGTGCACAAAAACAAGCAATTCAACGTACGATCCGTGCAGGCGCTAAAGGTATCAAAACACAAGTTTCTGGACGTCTCGGCGGTGCCGATATTGCGCGTGCAGAACACTATAGTGAAGGAACTGTCCCTCTTCATACATTACGTGCTGATATAGACTATGCACATGCTGAAGCTGATACTACTTATGGTAAGCTTGGCGTTAAAGTATGGATTTATCGTGGTGAAGTCCTTCCAGTCAAGAAGAACTCTGGGGAAGGAGGCAAATAATCATGTTAATGCCTAAACGTGTTAAACATCGTCGTGTATTCCGTGGGAAAATGCGTGGTGAAACAAAAGGTGGCGCTACTGTACAATTTGGTGAGTTTGGTCTTCAAGCTACAGAATCAGGTTGGATCACGAACCGTCAAATTGAATCTGCGCGTATCGCTATGACTCGTTATATGAAACGTGGCGGTAAAGTTTGGATCAATATTTTCCCGCATAAACCATATACTAAAAAGCCTCTAGAAGTCCGGATGGGTTCCGGTAAGGGTGCTGTAGAAGGCTGGGTTGCAGTTGTGAAGCCCGGTAGAGTAATGTTTGAAATTGCAGGTGTTCCAGAAGAGGTAGCTCGTGAAGCGCTTCGACTCGCATCGCACAAACTTCCTGTAACAAGCAAGTTTGTAAAACGTGAAGAAATTGGTGGTGAGTCTAATGAAAGCTAAAGAAATTCGTGACTTAACAACTGCAGAAATCGAGCAAAAAGTGAAATCACTGAAAGAAGAGCTTTTCAACCTTCGCTTCCAGTTAGCGACAGGTCAATTAGAAAACACTGCACGCATCCGTGAAGTACGCAAATCGATTGCGCGCATGAAAACTGTAATACGTCAAAGAGAAATCAGTGCAAATAACTGATGAAGGAGGTTGCAGCCATGACTGAGCGTAACCAGCGCAAAGTATACACAGGCCGTGTCGTTTCCGATAAAATGGATAAAACCGTTACGGTAATGGTAGAAACACATAAAAAACATTCTTTATACGGTAAGCGTGTAAAGTATTCTAAAAAGTTCAAAGCACATGATGAGCTAAACGAAGCGAAAATTGGCGATGTAGTTCGTATTATGGAAACTCGTCCATTATCCGCAACTAAGCGTTTCCGTCTTCTAGAAGTCGTTGAAAAAGCGGTCATCATCTAATCGGTTTTTAACTCAGATTTTGGAAGGAGGTAGCCTCGATGATTCAACAAGAAACTCGTATGAAAGTTGCTGACAACTCTGGTGCTCGTGAAGTACTTACGATCAAAGTGCTAGGTGGCACAGGCCGTAAAGTAGCTAATATCGGTGATATCGTTGTTTGTACAGTGAAGAAAGCAACACCAGGTGGCGTTGTTAAGAAGGGTGACGTTGTAAAAGCGGTCATCGTTCGTACGAAAAGTGGAGTTCGTCGTAAAGACGGTTCTTACATTACGTTTGACGAAAATGCTTGCGTTATCATCCGTGATGACAAGGGACCACGTGGAACACGTATTTTCGGACCAGTTGCTCGCGAACTTCGTGACAGCAACTTCATGAAAATCATTTCACTCGCTCCAGAAGTTCTTTAATTCTAATGACAGAGCCAGTCAAGGAGGTGCGATAGATGCACGTTAAAAAAGGCGACAAAGTTATGGTGATCTCTGGTAAAGATAAAGGTAAAACAGGTGTGATCCTAACTGCTTATCCGAAAAAAGACCGTGTGCTTGTTGAAGGTATTAATATCGTCAAGAAACATACGAAACCGAACCAAGAAAACCCTCAAGGCGGAATTGTAAGCCAAGAAGCTGCTATTCATGTCTCAAACGTGATGGTCATCGATCCTAAATCAGGCGAGCCGACTCGTGTAGGTTATAAAGTGGAAGACGGTAAGAAAGTACGTATTGCGAAAAAATCCGGTGAAGCACTGGATAAGTAAGTAAGGCATGAAAGGAGGTCCGACTGATGAGTCGTTTGAAAGAGAAATTTACTAAAGAAATCACTCCTGCTCTTATGAGCAAGTTTGAATATACATCTGTAATGCAAGTCCCTAAAGTTGATAAAATCGTTATCAACATGGGTGTTGGTGATGCTGTTCAAAACGCGAAAGCACTTGACGCAGCTGTTGAAGATCTAACAATTATCTCAGGTCAAAAACCAGTCGTAACAAAAGCGAAGAAGTCTATCGCTGGTTTCCGTCTACGTGAAGGTATGCCGATCGGAGCAAAAGTAACGCTTCGCGGTGAACGCATGTATGAGTTTCTCGATAAATTAGTGTCTGTCTCACTACCACGTGTACGTGACTTCCGTGGCGTTTCTAAAAAAGCGTTCGATGGTCGCGGAAACTACACATTAGGTGTGAAAGAGCAACTTATTTTCCCTGAAATTGACTACGATAAAGTATCAAAAGTACGCGGAATGGACATCGTCATCGTGACGACTGCAAACACTGACGAAGAAGCACGTGAACTGCTTACACAGTGTGGCATGCCGTTCCAAAAGTAAAATAATAGGGAGGCGAAAACGTGGCTAAGAAATCAATGATCGCTAAACAGAAACGTACGCCAAAGTACAAAGTACAAGAATATACACGTTGCGAACGTTGTGGTCGCCCACATTCAGTATATCGCAAATTTAAACTTTGCCGTATTTGTTTCCGCGAACTTGCATATAAGGGACAAATTCCTGGCGTCAAAAAAGCCAGCTGGTAATCCCCTAATTAGGGAAGGAGGTTAATTCAATGACAATGAGTGATCCGATTGCAGATATGCTTACACGCATCCGTAACGCGAACATGGTTCGCCACGAGAAGCTTGAGGTACCTGCTTCAAACGTAAAGAAAGAAATCGCTGAAATCTTAAAACGAGAAGGTTTCGTTCGTGATGTGGAATACGTGGAAGATAACAAACAAGGCATCATCCGCATTTTCCTTAAATACGGCCAAGATAACGAGCGCGTAATCAACGGCTTGAAACGTATTTCTAAACCAGGACTTCGTGTGTATGCAAAATCAAATGAAGTACCTAAAGTGCTTAATGGCTTAGGTGTTGCACTAGTTTCTACATCAAACGGTGTAGTAACAGACAAAGAAGCCCGCGCTAAACAAATCGGTGGAGAAGTCGTCGCTTACGTTTGGTAATTTGCGACAAATGAATGGAGGTGCAATAGAATGTCCCGTATTGGTAATCGTCAGATCGAAGTTCCTGAAAACGTTACGGTAACAATTTCAGCTGATAACTTCGCAACTGTTAAAGGTCCGAAAGGTGAACTTTCAAGACAATTAGATCAAGAAATCACTATCAACCAGGAAGGTAATGTCATTACATTGACTCGTCCTTCTGATTCTAAAGATCATCGTTCAATCCACGGTACAACACGCTCTGTGCTTAACAACATGGTGGTTGGTGTATCAACTGGATTTGAACGCACGCTAGAATTGATCGGGGTTGGATATCGTGCACAAATGCAAGGTAAGAAACTTGTATTGAATGTTGGGTATTCACATCCTGTTGAATTCACACCAGAAGAAGGTGTAGAAGTTGAAGTGCCGGCGAACACGAAAATTATTGTCCGCGGCTACAACAAAGAACACGTAGGTGCTCTTGCTTCTAACATCCGTCAAGTACGTCCACCAGAGCCTTATAAAGGTAAAGGTATTCGATATGAAGGCGAAATCGTTCGTCGTAAAGAAGGTAAAACAGGTAAATAATACCGCCTGAGGTATTTGGAAGGAGTGACCACGATGATCACGAAACAAGATAAAAACGCTGTCCGTAAAAAGCGTCACGCACGTGTGCGTACGAAAATCAGCGGAACTGCAGAGCGTCCACGTCTAAACGTTTACCGTTCAAACAAACATATCTATGCACAATTGATTGACGACATGAATGGTGTAACAATCGTTAGTGCTTCTACAATGGATAAAGAAGTTGAGGCTGGATCTACAGGGAACGCTGCATCTGCAGCTAAAGTCGGCGAGCTTATTGCGAAAAAAGCTGTTGAAAAAGACGTCAAGTCGGTTGTTTTCGACCGTGGCGGATATCTTTTCCATGGCCGTGTTAAAGCTCTTGCTGATGCAGCACGCGAAAATGGACTGGAATTTTAATTAAGAAGGAGGGACATATTTCATGCGTCGTAATGATCAAAACAAAAGTGAGTTTGAAGAACGCGTAGTAACGATCAACCGAGTTGCGAAAGTGGTGAAAGGTGGACGTCGTTTCCGCTTTACTGCACTTGTCGTTGTCGGTGATAAAAACGGCCGTGTCGGTTTTGGAACTGGTAAAGCACAAGAAGTTCCAGACGCAATCCGTAAAGCGATTGAAGATGCGAAGAAAAACTTGATTGAAGTGCCAATGGTTAAAGGTACAACTCCACATGAAGTGCTAGGACGCTTTGGTGCAGGACAGATCCTTATCAAACCAGCTGCTCCAGGTACTGGAGTAATTGCGGGCGGACCAGTTCGTGCGGTACTTGAACTTGCAGGCATCACGGATATTCTTTCAAAATCTCTTGGATCAAGCACACCAATCAACATGGTACGTGCGACAATCGAAGGATTGCAGAATTTGAAACGCGCAGAAGATGTAGCAAAATTGCGTGGTAAATCCGTGGAAGAACTGTTAGGTTAAGGGGGGAAATACAATGGCGAACAAACTTGAAGTCACCCTTACGAAAAGTGTTATCGGTTCTAAGCCGACACAACGTAAAACAATTGAAGCGCTAGGTCTTCGAAAGTTAAATCAAACAGTTGAGCATCAAAACAATGATGCAATCCGTGGTATGATCACAAAGGTCAGTCACTTGGTAACCGTTAAGGAAATCTAAGTGTTATTTTAGAATAAGGAGGTGCCGATAAGATGAAATTACACGAGTTAAAACCAGCTGAGGGATCTCGTAGAAACCGTAAACGTATTGGTCGTGGGATTGGTTCTGGAACAGGTAAAACTTCCGGTAAAGGTCACAAAGGTCAAAACGCACGTTCAGGCGGCGGTGTACGTCTTGGTTTCGAAGGTGGACAAATTCCTCTTTTCCAACGACTTCCTAAGCGTGGGTTCACGAACATCAATCGTAAAGATTATGCGATCGTTAACCTTGACACATTAAATCGTTTCGAAGAAGGCACGGAAGTAACGCCGGAACTGCTAATTGAAACTGGAGTTGTTAGTAACGCAAAATCTGGTATCAAGATTCTTGGAAACGGAACACTTGAGAAAAAGATTACTGTTAAAGCTAATAAATTCTCCGCTTCTGCAAAAGAAGCAATCGAAAAAGCGGGCGGGCAAACTGAGGTGGTATAATGTTTCAGACAATCTCTAACTTCATGCGTGTGAAAGAGATCCGGTCTAAAATAATTTTTACCCTCCTAGTGCTCATCGTGTTTAGACTAGGGACATTTGTTCCGGTTCCAAACGTTGATGCAACTGCTTTACAACAATCAAATAACCAGTTTATCGGTTTTTTGAACACTTTCGGTGGAGGAGCACTTTCAAACTTTTCAATCTTCGCAATGGGGATCATGCCGTATATCACGGCTTCCATCATTGTGCAGTTATTGCAAATGGATGTTGTGCCGAAGTTTACTGAGTGGTCAAAACAAGGGGACGTTGGAAGACGTAAACTTGCACAGTTCACAAGATACTTCACAATTGTTCTGGCTTTTATCCAAGCAATTGCCATGTCCTTTGGTTTTAACCAAACGTTTGGTGGTCAGCTGATAGCGGATAATAGTGTGTCTACATATGTCGTAATTGCGATTGTGTTGACTGCAGGAACATCTTTCCTACTATGGCTTGGTGAACAAATTACTGCGAAAGGTGTCGGAAATGGTATTTCCATCATTATTTTTGCAGGGATTGTCGCCGGTATTCCGAATGCTGTAAACCAGTTGTATGTAACTCAAATCCAAGACGCTGGAGATGCACTATTTATCCGGATTGCAACGATGATATTACTGCTGATTGTAATCGTAGCGATTGTAGTTGGAGTTATT
Organism: Sporosarcina aquimarina; assembly: GCF_019748715.1. Lineage (GTDB taxonomy): Bacteria > Bacillota > Bacilli > Bacillales_A > Planococcaceae > Sporosarcina > Sporosarcina newyorkensis. The sequence continues at coordinate 31,439 of NZ_JACLBZ010000007.1, forward strand.
TACTTCCAAGAAGCTTTGCGGAAGATTCCGATTCAATATGCGAAACGCGTTTCAGGACGTAATCAGTCGGTTGCAAGCCAACAAACACATTTACCTTTGAAATTAAATGCTGCGGGTGTTATTCCAGTAATCTTTGCTGTGGCATTTTTCATCACACCACAACAAATCGCTCCATTTTTCGGTGAGAATAGTGTAACTAAAACAATCGTTCGGATTTTCGATTATACAAATCCGATCGGGATGATTTTATATGTAACACTCATTGTCGCGTTCACCTATTTCTATGCATTCATTCAAGTGAATCCGGAGAATATGGCTGAAAACCTGAAAAAACAAGGTGCGTATATTCCAGGAATTCGTCCGGGTGCAAATACTCAAAAGTATTTAACTAGTACTCTGTATAGACTGACATTCGTCGGCTCGATCTTCCTTGCCGTTGTTGCTGTCATGCCTATTTTCTTCATCAACTTGGCGAATCTGCCTCAATCCGCTCAAATCGGCGGAACGAGCTTGCTCATCGTAGTAGGGGTTGCCCTTGAAACAATGAAGCAATTGGAATCTCAGTTAGTGAAGAGACATTACAGAGGCTTTATGAAATAAAAAGCAATAGCCTGACCTATTGTGTAACTAAATGGAGGGCAAGGACGTATGAATATCGTATTAATGGGTCTGCCGGGTGCTGGTAAAGGTACGCAAGCAGATAAAATTGTCGAAAAGTACGGAATCCCTCATATTTCTACAGGCGATATGTTCCGTGCTGCCATCAAAGATGGCACGGAACTTGGAGTTAAAGCAAAATCGTTCATGGATCAAGGAGCATTGGTTCCTGATGAAGTTACTATTGGTATTGTACGTGAGCGGTTGAGCAAATCGGATTGTGACAAAGGTTTTCTTCTTGATGGATTTCCTAGAACAGTTGCTCAGGCAGAAGCATTAGATGCATTGCTTGAAGACTTAGGTAAGCAAATCGAGTATGTATTAGACATTGAAGTCGATACAGAAGAATTAGTTGCAAGATTATCTGGACGTCGTATTTGTAAAGTGTGCGGCACGTCCTATCACTTGATCTTCAACCCGCCAAAGGTAGAAGGTATTTGTGATAAAGACGGTGGCGAGCTTTACCAACGCGCAGATGACAATCCCGAGACTGTCATGAATCGTTTGGAAGTAAATATGAATCAGACAGCTCCTTTACTCGACTTTTATGGCGAAAAAGGTGTGCTGACAAAAATTAATGGTCAACAAGACATTGATCTTGTATTCAAGGATTTGGATACAGTATTGCAAGGAAACACGAAGTAATCAATCCTTTTCGGGCACAACTGCATCACTGTTCGGAAAGTAATGGTTGAAAACGAGCTGCAAAAGCATAGGGTGCCCGGTATAGGACAATGAGAGTTTTTCGATTGATTCTTCAGTAGTTCCTACATGCATTATCGCGTAAACCGCGTTATAATGTTTAATTGGTAACCGCTGTGAGAACAATAAAGGAACTCACTCGCAGAAATGCGAAACAGCGAAATGTGGCAGACGTCTTTCGAACATCACTCATGCAAACTGGACATATGTTGAAGGAAGCTTTTTGAAGGCGACTGATGCCGCTCGATGGTGAAAGCCTTTATTGGATATAGAAGGGAGACAGGATTGATGGCGAAGGACGACGTAATTGAGGTAGAAGGAACTGTTCTTGAAACGTTGCCAAATGCGATGTTTAAAGTGGAGTTGGAAAACGGACATACGGTGCTAGCACACGTATCAGGTAAAATTCGTATGCACTTTATTCGTATTCTGCCTGGCGACAAAGTGACAATGGAACTTTCGCCTTATGATTTGACACGTGGTCGTATCACATACCGTTTTAAATAAAACTTTTGCACTCCGGAATATTGAAGGAGGTTGGGTAGGATGAAAGTAAGACCATCTGTAAAACCGATCTGCGAAAAATGTAAAGTTATTCGTAGACGCGGCCGAGTAATGGTAATCTGTGAAAATCCAAAACACAAACAAAGACAAGGTTAAAACACAAGGAGGTGCACAACTTATATGGCACGTATTGCTGGTGTAGACGTTCCGCGCGATAAGCGCGTTGTCATTTCATTGACATATATTTTTGGAATCGGTAAAACAACTGCGAAAAATATTTTGAATGCAACTAACATATCTGAAGAGACACGAGTTCGTGATCTAACGGATGCAGAGCTTGACAAAATTCGTGAGGAAATTGACAGCTTGAAAGTAGAAGGGGATCTACGTCGTGAAACTTCTCTTAACATCAAGCGTTTGATGGAAATCGGTAGTAACCGTGGAATCCGTCACCGTCGTGGATTGCCTGTTCGTGGACAAAACACGAAAAACAATGCACGTACTCGTAAAGGTCCAAAACGTACAATCGCAAACAAGAAAAAATAATAGGTAAAGGAGGGCTCTTTCCAACATGGCACGTAAACAACAAACTCGTAAACGTCGTGTGAAAAAGAATATTGAAACTGGTATTGCACATATCCGTTCGACGTTCAATAATACTATCGTTACTATTACAGATAGCCACGGTAATGCACTTTCATGGTCTAGTGCTGGTGCACTTGGCTTCAGAGGTTCTCGTAAATCCACTCCATTTGCTGCACAAATGGCTGCTGAAACTGCAGCGAAAACAGCAATGGAACATGGTTTAAAATCATTGGAAGTAACAGTTAAAGGACCAGGTGCTGGTCGTGAAGCGGCTATCCGTTCACTACAAGCTGCAGGTCTTGAAGTTACTGCGATCAGAGACGTAACTCCGGTTCCGCACAATGGTTGCCGCCCGCCAAAACGTCGTCGCGTATAATCGGTTTGAATCTATTGGATTAAGAAAGACAATTTTTGTTAATACTGTTGAAATAGGATACCTATTATCAGTGAATTCAATATGGTTAAACCAATACAGAAGACGTTTTGAGGAGGGTAAATAAATGATCGAGATTGAGAAACCAAAGATTGAAACAGTTACGATCGGTGAAGATTCACAGTTTGGTAAGTTTATTATCGAACCGCTGGAGCGTGGATACGGAAACACCCTAGGGAATTCCTTGCGTCGCATACTCTTGTCTTCATTACCAGGAGCGGCTGTGACATCTATTCAAATCGATGGAGTGCTTCATGAATTCTCAACAATTGAAGGTGTCGTTGAAGACGTATCGACAGTTATTTTGAACGTGAAGAAGCTCGCTCTCAAGATTTACTCAGATGATGAGAAAGTTATTGAGATCGATGTGAAAGGTGAAGGCGTCGTGACGGCTGCGGATATCACACATGATAGTGATGTCGAAGTATTGAATCCAGATCTCCCGATTGCTACTCTCGGTAAAAATGGACATTTACGTATGCGTATGTATGCTGTACGTGGACGTGGATATGTTCCTTCCGATCAAAACAAACGTGAGGATCTAGCGATTGGTGTAATTCCGATCGACTCAATTTACACTCCAGTATCACGTGTTAATTTTCAAGTAGAGAACACTCGCGTCGGTCAAAGTACCAACTTTGATAAGTTGACACTCGATGTGTGGACAGATGGCAGCATCGGCCCTAAAGAAGCTGTTTCACTTGGAGCTAAAATTTTAACGGAACACTTAAATATATTCGTTGGTATGACCGACGAAGCACAAACTGCAGAAATCATGGTAGAGAAAGAAGAAGACCAAAAAGAGAAGGTTCTTGAGATGACGATTGAAGAACTTGACCTTTCTGTCCGATCTTATAACTGCTTGAAGCGTGCAGGCATCAATACCGTTTTGGAACTTGCGAACAAGTCCGAAGACGAAATGATGAAAGTGCGAAACCTAGGCCGCAAATCACTTGAAGAAGTGAAGGCTAAATTGGATGAGCTAAACCTTGAGTTACGCTCTGAAGAATAACTGACATATACTTGAAGGAGGGAAACTTCAAATGGGATACAGAAAACTTGGACGCACAAGTTCACAACGTAAAGCAATGCTACGCGACCTTACGACAGATTTAATCGTCCATGAGCGCATCCAAACAACTGAAGCGCGTGCGAAAGAATTGCGTTCAGTAGTAGAAAAGATGATTACTCTTGGTAAACGTGGAGATCTACATGCACGTCGTCAAGCTGCTGAATATATTCGTCGTGAAACGGTGACTGTTGAAAATGAAGAGGGCGAAGAAGCAACAGTGTTTGCACTTCAAAAACTCTTTGATACAGTGGCACCTCGTTATGCAGATCGCCAAGGCGGTTATACACGTATAATGAAAATGGGCCCTCGCCGCGGCGATGGTGCACCAGTAGTTATTATTGAATTGGTGTAATTCCATACACTTTGAGGGTGTGTCTGTCACGCACAGCCACACCCTTTTATCTTAATCTGGATTAAGCTTTTGGCTGATATTACAGATTGGAACACATATTAGATTTATACGACTTAAAAGCTGAGTGTTATGATCAGCGAGCAATCGACTGGTCTAGCTCTACGTACCTCATCTGAGATGTCGGCATGAGCACCCGGCATTTACGTTATGAAAAGGCGCATTCCTTAGATGAGGTACGCGCTTTTTTTTTATACATAAGAATGGCATACACATAGCAAAAGGAGGAATCCGAATGAAGGAAATTGCATCGATGCATCATGTTACGTTTTCATATGACACGGAAGAGGAAGGGTCTTCGCTTATTTCAAATAAGGCGTTGGATGATGTGTCCTTCACTTTGTATGAAGGGCAGTGGCTGGCAATTGTAGGTCATAATGGTTCTGGTAAATCTACGTTGGCTAAACTGCTGATCGGTTTAATGTTTCCTTCGTCAGGTGAAGTAAACCTCTTTTTGGAGTCGCTATCTGAGGAGAATTTATGGGAAATGCGTTCAAAGATGGGGATTGTTTTTCAAAATCCCGATAACCAATTCGTTGGTTCAACAGTGCAGGATGATGTGGCGTTTGCCTTGGAAAACAACGGCGTACCTCACGAGATGATGGTGAAACGAGTGCATGAAGCGCTCGAGCAAGTGAAGATGACGGATTATGTCAATCATGAGCCACATCATCTATCTGGCGGGCAAAAGCAGCGTGTGGCCATTGCAGGCGCGTTGGCATTGCAGCCGGAGCTGTTGATTTTGGACGAGGCGACTTCCATGCTCGACCCTCAAGGTAGAGAAGAAGTTATTGAGATTGTAAAGAAACTACGCACGGAAATTGGTTTGACAGTTGTATCGATCACGCACGACTTAGAAGAAGTTTTGCTTGCGGATCGGGTTCTTGTGATGAATGAAGGGAAAGTACTCATGACAGGGACACCACATGAAATATTCCAGCAAGGGACTGAATTGGAGTCAATCGGGCTCGACTTGCCGTTTGCGCTGCGTGTTTCGGAACTATTAAGAGATACGGGTGTCGAGTTGCAGGGTAACCATATGACAGAAGAAGAGTTGGTGAATGAATTGTGGACATTTCACTTCAGCAAGTAGGTTATTTATATGCGAAGGATTCCCCATTTGAGAAGCGCGCATTGCAAAATGTTACAGCCGCTATTCCATCGGGATCTTATACTTCGATCATCGGGCATACAGGTTCGGGAAAATCGACACTTCTCCTTCATTTGAATGGCCTTCTAAAACCATCGGAAGGCGTCGTTAAAATTGGAGATACGATGATTACATCTCAAACAAAGGGAAAGCAACTAAAGGATATTCGTCATCGAGTCGGTATTGTATTCCAGTTTCCTGAGCATCAGTTGTTTGAAGAAACAGTTGAAAAAGATATTATGTTTGGACCACTCAATTTCGGTGTTCCTAAAGAAATTGCTCGTGATCGGGCGCATGAATTGGTGAAATTGTTGGGATTGCCTGAGGATGTCCTGCAGAAGTCTCCTTTTGAGCTGTCAGGCGGCCAAATGCGGCGTGTTGCGATTGCCGGGGTATTGGCATTCAAGCCATCGATACTCGTGCTAGATGAACCGACAGCAGGCTTAGACCCAAGGGGTCGTAAAGAAATCATGGAACTGTTTCATAGGTTGCATGAAACGGAAAATCTGACGACGATATTAGTGACGCATAGTATGGAAGACGCGGCACGCTATAGTGATCGGATTCTTGTCATGCATGAGGGTACATCGGTCATGGAAGGACCACCCGAAGAGATATTCGAGCAGGAGGAACAGCTACATTCATATAGGCTTGGTATTCCTCGTTCCGTTCATTTCCAGAGAAAAGTGGAAAATATGATTGGTCAACGCTTTGGACGTATAGCTTTGACGGAAGAGATGCTAGCGCAGGAGCTGTCTGTTGCTATCGAAAGGAAGGGAGAGCGGCCATGTTAGAAAAAATGATCATTGGCCGTTATATTCCAGGAAATTCGATCGTCCACCGAATGGACCCGCGTTCGAAACTGCTTTTTGTCTTTCTATTCATCATTGCTGTATTTCTTGCAAATAATGTTGCATCTTATGCAGTATTGCTTGGCTTTACAGTATTCGTTATAGCTTTAGCAAGGATACGTCCGTACTTTTTGGTCAATGGCTTAAAACCGGTCATCTTTTTGATTGCTTTCACGCTTTTACTGCATTTATTCTTTACACGCGAAGGCGCCATCCTATTTGAATGGAAGTTCATCAAAATTTATGAAGAAGGTTTGCGAATGGGGATTTTTATTTCTATCCGTTTTTTGGTGTTAGTTTTAATCACTACGATACTGACACTGACTACTTCTCCAATATCGATTACCGATGGATTGGAAACGCTACTGAATCCCTTCAAGAAGCTGAAGCTACCTGTGCATGAATTAGCTTTGATGATGTCAATCTCCTTGCGTTTCATTCCGACATTAATGGATGAGACAGATAAAATCTTAAAAGCCCAATTGGCAAGAGGGTCTGATTTGAGTACTGGCTCGATAAAAGAACGGGTGCAGGCAGTCATCCCATTGCTGGTACCATTGTTTGTCAGTGCGTTCAAACGTGCAGAGGATTTAGCGGTCGCTATGGAAGTGCGCGGTTATCGTGGAGGCGAAGGACGGACAAGATTTCGTCAGCTGTCCTGGCAAACGAGGGATACCGGTGTCCTGATTGCGTTTGTTATATTAGTGGCCGTGTTGGCTTGGGTAAGGAAGTGAATAGAATGAAACGGATGAAAGCAACGATTGCATATGACGGCACGAATTTTGCAGGCTATCAATCTCAGCCGAATATGCGAACAGTGCAATCCGAAATTGACAAAGCGTTAGTCAAGTTGCATAAAGATTCCTCGGTTTACTCTGTAGCAAGCGGACGAACTGATGCGGGCGTCCATGCGCTCGGGCAAGTCATTCATTTTGATACACCACTGGACTTAGCAGATCGTTGGAAGATGGCTCTAAATGTATTGTTGCCGAAAGATGTGCGGGTAGTTGAAGTAGAAGAAGTGGCTGTTGATTTTCACGCGCGTTATGGAGCGACAGGTAAGACCTATGTGTACAGATGGTCTTACAGTGAAGTGCAAAGCCCATTTGAACGGAATTTCGCAGTCCATTTAGGCAGATGGAATCCCAATGTAGAACGGATGCAAGAAGGAGCTCAGCATTTAATCGGGACTCACGATTTCACGAGCTTCTGTTCAGCGAAGACAGCTACAACAAACAAAGTCCGAACCATTCGGAAATTGTCGCTCGAGCGGCAAGGGGATCATCTTGTACTTGAAGTGGAAGGTGATGGGTTTCTTTACAATATGGTGCGTACAATTGCGGGTGTTTTGCTGGCGGTGGGCATTGGTTGGGACGAGCCTGAAGACGTCAGGAAAATACGTGACGCAAAAGATCGGAAAATGGCCGGAAAAACAGCGCCGGCACACGGTTTGTACCTTATGGAAGTGACCTATTGAGCTCATGGCAACTAATCCTGGCGTTTTCATAAAAACGCTTGACTTTAATTGGATTTCAGGTTAACATGATAAATGGTATTTCAATAACCCCACAATAAGCCCCGGAAAGTTTATTTGTGTTTAGGGATAGAGAAAACAACGGAACAGATTGATATTTTTAGGAGGATTACACTATGCGTACAACATTCATGGCTAAAGGTCACGAAGTAGAACGTAAATGGCTTGTTGTCGACGCTGAAGGACAAACGCTTGGACGTCTTGCTTCAGAAGTTGCATCACTTTTACGTGGTAAACATAAACCAACGTTCACACCACATGTTGATACAGGTGACCATGTCATCATCATCAATGCAGAGAAAATCGAATTAACAGGTAACAAATTGAAAGATAAAATTTACTACCGTCACTCAGGATATACAGGCAGCATCAAGCAGCGTACAGCTCTTGAAATGCGTACAAACTATCCTGTTAAAATGCTTGAACTTGCGATCAAAGGAATGCTTCCAAAAGGTCCTCTAGGTCGTCAAACAATCAAGAAACTACACGTATACGCTGGAGCAGAACATCAGCATGCAGCACAAAAACCAGAAGCATATGAGCTTCGCGGATAATTAAGAGGAGGAAACACACTTGGCACAAGTACAATATATCGGCACTGGCCGTCGTAAAAGTTCAGTAGCTCGTGTACGTCTAGTTCCCGGCGAAGGCAAAATCGTCGTTAACAATCGTGACGTAGAAGACTACGTACCATTCGAAACACTTCGTGAAATCATCAAACAACCATTAAATGTAACTGAAACACTTGGAAGCTACGATATCCATGTGAACGTTCACGGTGGTGGCTACACAGGTCAAGCAGGCGCAATCCGTCACGGCGTTGCACGTGCATTGCTTACTGTAGACCCTGATTTCCGTCCAGCACTTAAATCTGCAGGACTTCTAACGCGTGACCCACGTATGAAAGAACGTAAAAAATACGGTCTTCGTGGCGCTCGTCGTGCACCTCAGTTCTCAAAACGTTAATATTATATCAACTTAACTTCCAAAGGCTATCTCATCTTAACGAGATAGCCTTTTTGTTGAGTTTAGTTACGGATAATTTAATAAGTGTGTGTTATGATGGAAATTAACTTACCATTTTAGCTTTACCCTACACTATAAATGACTCCTTTTAATTTGACGAGAATAAAAATATTTCCTAAAAACTTTATAACTGTATTACTTAGTTATGAAGTCCCTTAGTGGTTAATTTCATAAATGATTTTTGAAAATCCAATTATTTTACTATACTACAAAATAATAGTTAGCAGGTGATACATTGTTCTACGATAAGCTCCTAACCATATCAGAAGCAGCAAAAATTTTAGGAATATCAACAAGTACATTAAGAAGGCTTGAGAAAGAAAATGGTGTTGTCGAAGGTTATGGACTTAAAGTAATTTATACTCCTGGGGGACAGAGAAGATACTTACTGGACGAAATTCAACAACTTTATACCAGCCAAGGATTTTCTGGAAAAGTAGGCTTCGGTATAAAGCCGGCTTTATTGGTTAGAGATTTCACAACTGCCTTCTTTGAGCCACACTCACTATTTTCAATTTCGGTAAATGATCAGGTTTCTTCAACAATAGAATTAATAGAAGCTGCGAAAGAAAGTAATATTCCTGTGATTTTTAGTAAAACCGTCTATAAGCCCGAGGAGGAAATATCAAAGTTATGGGGCAGTAAGTTTCCTTCGTTGGAAATATTGAAAGTAGAAAGCCCATGGGTAATACCCCTTCCTGAAATAAGCAAATACAATTTTGATATGATAAATGAAACGCCGTATATAACAGACTTTCACAACTCTTCACTTAACAGCTTTTTGAAGGATAGGGAAATTGATACGATTGTTTTGGCGGGAGTTACGACCAGTGGTAGTGTAAGAGCAAATGCTGTGGAAGGTCTTCAACAGGGATATAAAATGATAGTGGCCAAGGAAGCGGTAGGAGACAGGAATAAATCAATTCACACATCTGCTTTAATTGACTTAAATGCCAGATATGCTGACGTAAAAAATGTAAAAGATATACTAACTTATTATAAGTCTATTAACACTAAACAATATTAAATAAGGATCAGTCTACGGAATTATTGTCCATATTTCCAAGACGGGTCCTTTTTCTATGTTTAGTTTGCTATGCATTTATGCATTGAGGTCGAAAGATGCGAAAGCCAATTTACCGTGTTAAATTTTTAATTATATTAGGAGTGATATTTCCAGAAGAAAAATGTTATCTGAAAGTTTTAAAAATTTATATTGACAGTAATATGAAAACTCATTAAACTAATAGATAAGAAGTTTTGTCAACTTTGGTAAGTTTGTATAACTTTGATTGGTTTATTATAATCCGTTTAAGCGCTTACATTTCAGGATAAGAAAGGAGAGAAATTCTATACTACTATATTTAACCGTATTTGTATAACCGTATAATTATTGTAACCTTGTAAACAAATTTTAAGAAAAGGGGAGATTTTTATGAAAAATGGTCTGAAGTACTTGGTAAATGGATTAGCAATTAGTTCGCTACTTTTGTTAGGTGCATGTAGTGAAGGAGGTGGCGGAAATACAGGAAAAGCAGCTACTAAAGATGAGAACAAAAAAGTAAACTTATCTGTTTCTACCTATCTTTCTGCGGGGCACGGACAGGTGACAGATGTTTTAGAACCGTTTTTTAATGATGTTGAAAAAGAAACAGAAGGTAGAGTGACAGCTGAATATTACCCATCAAATGCGCTGGGTGCAGCAGATGCTCAGTATGATATGGCCGTAACTGGAGTGGCAGACTTTGTTCTTAGTAACCATGGGTATTCACCAGGGAAATTTCCATTAATGGGTATTGGAGACTTGCCATTTATGGGTAATTCTGCTGAAGATGCATCAACAGTTTTATGGAAGTTACAAGATCAGTTTCCTGAAATAGCAGAGGAACATGATGAAACAAAGATTGGTTGGATTTTTAAAACAGATACTTATCAGATCTTCACTTCTGACAAGCCCATTAGAACTCCAGAAGATCTAAAAGGACTGAGAATTAGAACGCCATCTCCGGCAGGCAATAGATTATTGGAGTTGGTAGGGGCCACGCCTGTTAATATGCCAATGGGAGATGTATATGAAGGTATGCAACGTGGAGTTATTGACGGTGCCCTAGCACCAGCATCAGTGATTGAGAATTTCCAATTATCTGATGTGACGAATTACATTACAAAAGGAGATTTTTGGACACAAAGTTTTTATGCAGTATTTAACCCTACAACTTGGAATGATATTTCTACACAAGATCAAGAGAAAATTGAAAGTATGATTGGTGAACAAATGGCCATCAAAGCTGGACAAGTCTATGATGCTGATGGACAAGTTGGTTGGAAACGAGCTAAAGAAGATGGTGTAGAGATTATTGAGTTAAGTGCTGAGGAAATGGATGAATGGAAAGTTGCTCTAGAACCGATGGTCCAGGAGTGGATTGATGCTAACAAAAGTAAAGGACTTCCAGCTGAAGAAATTTACGAAACAGCAGTGAAACTACTTAGTGAGCAATAAGCTGCAAAAAAAAATGAAAGGAGTGATTACACTTGATAAGTATAATCACCCGCTTAGAGAGAATTATTGAATCGATCAATAAACTTGCATTCTATATAGCTTGCTTCTTAGTTTTCTGTTTAATGTTTTTGACTTTTAGTGATGTAACAGGTCGATATTTAATTCGACCTGTTACAGGTACATATGAGCTGACAGGTATATTTTTGTCACTCATAGTATTTTTAAGTTTGGGATATACTCAAATCAAAAAAGGTCATATTTCAATAGGTATTCTTGTTGAAAAATTTCCCCCAAGAATTCAGGCGATTATTGATGTAGTCACCTATATTGTAGTTTTGTTCACACTTATTTTAATGACACAACAAACATTTATTTACGCACAGAGAAGTATTAATAATGTAACAGGAGAACTAGGTATTCCCGTATATCTCTTTATCATTATTGGAGGCATTGGCATACTTCTATTTGCCTTGGCCATATTAATAGATCTAATTAAAGCGATACAAAAGGTGGTGAGTAATAATTATGACATCTGAAATGATTGGACTAATAGGAATTATTCTACTATTTGTGCTTCTCTTGCTAAGAGTACCTGTTGGGATGTCTCTATTATTAGTGGGATTTTTGGGATATATCGGCATTTCAAATATTGGTGTTGCAAATGCTCAACTTGGGATAAGTGGATTTGGAACAGCTAGCAGTCATAGTTTAAGTGTCATGCCAATGTTTATCTTAATGGGATTATTTTTATCTTTTAGCGGGTTAGCTACAGATCTATTTAAAGCAGTTGATAGTTGGGTCGGACACTTTAGAGGTGGATTAGGAATGGCCACAATTGGTGCAGCGGCTATATTTTCTTCTATATCTGGGTCCTCAAGTGCTACGACAGCAACATTAGCTCGTGTTGCAATTCCTGAGATGAACCAGTATAACTATCATCCCAGGCTGTCTTCGGCCACTGTGGCAGCAGGGGGAACACTAGGTTTTCTAATTCCACCCAGTGTTATCCTAATCCTTTATGGAGTATTAACGCATGAGCCGATCGGTCCACTATTAATTGCTGGATTAGTTCCTGGAATCTTGATGGCTTTAATGTTTATGCTGACAATTTATATTCAGATTCGACGAAACCCTTCTTTAGCTCCTGTTAATACCGAGGCTTTGCCATTTATAGATAGAATAAAGGCATTAAAAACGGTATGGCCTTTCATCCTAATCTTCTTACTCAGTATAGGTGGAATTTATCTAGGTTTCTTTACCCCAACTGAAGCAGGCGGTGTTGGGGCATTCGGGGCACTGCTGATTTCTGTTTTTACAAAAAGATTGAATTGGAAAAGTTTTATTGAGTCTTTAGAAGAATGTGTCCGTTTAACAGCGATGATATTTCTAATACTTATAGGTGCAAATTTATTTGCTCAATTTCTAGCTAAGTCTAGGATTCCGTCTACAATTACTCAATTTGTTGGCTCTTTAGATGTATCATCATATTTGATCCTGCTTGGAATTCTATTTGTGTTATTTATTTTAGGATTATTCATGGAAGGAATAGCTATATTGGTACTAACACTGCCAATTATCTATCCTTTAATCATGGAACTTGGTTTTAATGGTGTCTGGTTTGGCATCATTATGGTAATGGTTATCAATATGGGATTAATTACACCACCATTAGGAATAAGTGTTTTTATTATAAATGGAGTAGATAAGACCATACCGATACCTACCATTTTTAAAGGTGTTATTCCGATATTGGTTACTATGATTGTTTTTACCTTCGTAGTTATTATATTCCCAAATGTAGTACTATTTTTACCTGATCTGATGGGTAAATAACCTTCAGAACAAACAACTGACAAACAGCCTGCCCTTAGGACAGGCTGTTTGAAATTTATAGGTAACGTCTCTCAAATGAAAAAATGCTAGAAAAATGAAAGCTGCTTTTTAACAGTTGAAACTTGGTTAAATCGATAGAAAAATAATTCATTTGCTGCCTGTCATGGTATTCAAACATATATAGCTTCATTAATAAGAGCATGTTGAATACTAAAAATAGAAAGGTTTAAATAAAAATTTATATTTAATTGACTAACTATTTCAATACTTTAGAAAAAAATGATTGACGTTGCCATTTTCAGCGTTTATAATAAAGTTATTGGTAAGTTTGAAAGGTTTGGTTAAGTATGATAGATACTTAAAAATTAATCTCGACTTTTTTATTGTAGGTATTTTTTAGCTTTTTAGCAGAAATAAGGAGATGAAAGAGATGAAAGAAAAAAGTGTTATAGGTATTATTGGTGCAGGTATTGGCGGAGTTGCATTAGCAAGATCTTTAGAACAACGGGGCATTCCCTATCACTTATTCGAACAGGCGCCAGCTTTTGGTGAGGTAGGGGCAGGGATCCAAATGACTCCAAATGCTGTAAAGGTTTTAAATGCTTTGGGTTTGGCAGATGAAATTGATAGCGTAGGCTTTCTTCCTGAGTCAATGGATGGTCACAGTTGGGATACAGGAAAGGAATTGTTTAGTACCCCCATAAAAAAAGAATTCAAAAGAATATTTGGGGCTGAATATTACCATTTACATCGGGCGGACTTGCATGAGATTTTAACAAAGGACATTCCAAAAGAAAAAATCACATTTAATATTAAATGTCAGGATGTCAAACAATCTGGTGATAAAGCAATCGCTTATTTTGATAACGGAGAAAGCTTTGAAGCCGATCTAATTGTTGGTGCAGATGGTATTCGATCAGTTGTCAGGGAGGCATTATGGGGTAAAGATGATCCGAAATTCACAGGGGATATGTGTTGGCGTGCATTAGTTCCTGTTGAGGAATATCCATTATCATTTGTTAAGCCGGCTGCATCTTTCTGGTTCGGACCACAAGCTCACGTAGTTACCTACTATGTAAAAGGTGGTAATGCAGTAAATATTGTTGCTATTAAAGAGACAGATGGCTGGGTAAAAGAATCATGGACAGAACCAAGTTCTACTAGTGAATTACTTGAGGCGTATGAAGGATGGAATTCTGACTTGGTCAATCTGTTTAAAAAGACTGATAATCTGCAAGTTTTTAAATGGGGATTATTTGACCGAGATCCTATGGACCAGTGGTCAAAAGAAAACATAACGCTTCTTGGAGATTCAGCACATCCAATGCTGCCATATCTATCTCAAGGCGCAGCAATGGCAATTGAGGATGCATTTGTTCTTGCCGAGGCTTTAGAGTATTACGAGGGAGAAATCAATTCAGCCTTACAGGCATACGAAGAAGAGAGGCGCCCAAGAACAAGAAGGGTTCAATTGGAATCTCGTGAAAGAGGTCGTACTTATCATTTGGAATCCTCTGAAGAGCAACAAAAACGAGATCAGGAGATTCAGGAAAGACAAAAAGAAAATCCAAATGCGGTAGGGATTAATTCAGAATGGGTCTATGAATATGATGCGACAAAATGTCGCGAGCGATTCGATAAGTCAAAAGCATCAGTGTAAATCTTGTATTAAATATTGATAAGAATAAGCGTTACTAAAATTAAGGTATAGATTAAAAAAATCATATATAAAGAGGTGCTTTTATATGACAGTTGAAATGGATGAAATGGTAGATTTATTTAAAAAGGAACTCGAACTATGTATGTTAAAGCCTACAGAGACTATGGCTGTATTAACCTCAGGTGATGTTCGTGCAGATTATGCAAAAGCCTTTCTAACCGCTGCAAATGAAATTGGTGCAAACTCATTTGAATTAAAGTTACCTCCGGTTAAGGATGGTATATCGGGTTCATTTGGTGTAACACCTTTGACAGATAATCGAGTAGCGGTAGAAGTGTTAAAAAAGGCAGACCTTGTAATTGACTTAGTTCTTCTTTTGTTTTCAAAAGAGCAATTAGAGTTACAAGAATCTGGAGTTAGAATTTTAATGGTAGTTGAGCCTTTCCATGTGATAAAAAGAATGTTCCCTAAAGAGAGTGATAAAGAGAGAGTACTTCATGCAACGGAATTATTGAAAGAGGCAAAAGAATTACGTTTTACAAGTAAGGCGGGAACAGATGTCACATATCAATTAGGCCAATACCCAATTCTCACAGAATATGCATACGCTGATGAGCCTGGAAGATGGGACCACTTACCGAGTTGTTTTGCAGCTGCAACATCAAATGATAGAGGTGTGAACGGCACTGTAGTATTAGATAAGGGAGATATTTTTTTCCCTTTCAATCGTTACTTTCAAGAACCGGTCACTTTAACTATTAAGGATGGCTATGTTATTAATATTGAAGGTGGATTTGATGCCATGCTCATGAAGGATTATATGGAAAGTTTTGAAGACCCTAGGGCATACGCTGTATCTCATATTGGTTGGGGATTGAATGAAAGAGCTAAATGGCATAGTTTGGCATTAGATGACCAAGTTTTTGGAATGGATGGAAGAGCCTTTTATGGAAATGTTCTATTTTCATTAGGACCGAACTCCGAGTTAGGAGGAGATAATGACACTGAGTGTCACTTAGACCTACCTATGTCAAACTGCACTCTTTATCTAGATGGTAAATTAATTGTTAAAGATGGAGATATCGTTATCGATGAGATGAAGCCTGTTGAAGAAAAAGTTACATCTTTAACATAACAATAAAAATCCTTGAGAAATATCCAATATAGGCTTCCATAAGTGAGCGAGATGGCTTTTGGAAGCCTTTAAAATGAATTAATATACAGCTAAAACTGAATTGTAAACATAACAGGAGGATAAATATGGATAATAATTATAGAGTTGGTTTAATAGTTCCAAGTTCGAATACTACAATGGAAACTGAAATACCTGCGATGCTGCAAGAAAGAATGAAAGTTAAACCTGAGACGTTTACATTTCATTCAGCACGTATGCGTATGAAAAATGTTACTCCAGAAGAGTTGAAAAAAATGGATATTGATAGTGATCGTTGCGCTTTGGAATTATCTGATGCAAAATGCGATGTTCTTGCCTACGCATGCCTCGTAGCAATTATGTGCCAGGGCGCGGGCTATCATAATGTCTCGGAGAAACGACTGGGCAATGCTGTTGAAGAAAATGGTGGAAAAGCGCCAATTGTTAGCAGTGCTGGTGCTTTAATTGAGGGTATAGAACTAATTGGAGCAAAAAAGGTGGCGATTATTACTCCGTACATGAGAAGTCTTACAGATCAAGTAATTGAATATTTGAACGGGAGCGGTATTGAAGTTGTTGATTCTATTAGTTTGGAGGTAGCTGACAACTTAGAGGTTGGCAGGTTAGATCCTAAAAACCTTATTAAGCATGCCGAGAAGCTGAATATAGAGGAAGCAGATGCAATTGTTTTATCAGCTTGTGTACAAATGCCTTCACTTCCATCGATACAAGAAGTGGAAAATCGTTTAGGGCTTCCTGTATTATCTGCAGCTACCTCAACGGTATATAAAATCTTGACTGAATTGAATTTAGACCCCATTGTACCAAATGCAGGTAAACTACTTTCAGGAGACATTACGATAGCTGTGAATTAAAAGCTAACTGAAAGTAGTGAAATTACTTTTAGAGTTAAAAGGAGACGAAGACTATGTTGAATTCACACGGAGATGATGAAAACATTTTTGAAGTAAGAGGTTTTGGTAAATCGTTGGGTATTGGTAAACAGGCAGCATTGGTAGTAGTCGACTTAATTTTAGGTTTTACAAGTCCAGATATGCCGATGGGATCGGACTTAACTCAACAGATTGAAAAGACTAATAAACTAATCAAGGTTTCAAGAGAAAATAATATCCCCATCTACTTTACAACTATTTCTTATGATGAGGAAGATGTAAATGATGCTGGAATATGGTCGAAAAAGATAGAAGGATTAACAACCTTATTAGCGGGAACAGACGCTGTCAAAGTAGATCCTTCTTTAGATCTTCGTAAGGGAGACGGTTTAATCGTTAAGAAATATGCCTCTTCTTTCTTTGGTACAGACCTAGTCTCCCGATTAATTAAAAACAGAGTTGATACTATTATTATCACAGGCGCTACCACGAGTGGTTGTATCAGAGCTACAGCAGTAGACGCAATACAGTATGGCTTTACTCCTATTGTTGCAGAGGATGCAGTTGGAGATAGGGAGCAAAAAACTCATGAACAGTCTTTAATCGACATGCAACAAAAATATGCAGATGTTAAAAAAACAGAAGAAATTATTTTCCAACTAACAGCAGCCAAAGTAGTGTAAATAAGGAGGGCTAACTAACGATGAATATTTTCTTGGAGAGTCCCGAATTTGAAGATATATATATCAAGGGAATGAATATTGATTTACACCTGATCACAAAAGGAGATAAGAATGGTATACCGTTAATATTTATACCTGGTATCACCAGTTACTCGTATTCCTTTGCAGAATTGTTACGTAAGATCCCACACGAATTTTATTGTTTATCTTTAGATGTTCGGGGACGAGGACAATCTTCATGGCCGGAAAAAGGTTATAAATTACACAATTACGTAGATGACTTATTAAATGTAATAAATTATATTATAGGAAATCAGCATAATCCTATTATTATCGGACATTCTATGGGAGCTAGAATAGGAGTTGCTTTCGCCAGCCAATATTCTAATTTAATTTCTGGAATGGTATTAATTGATCCACCTATAAACGGGCCTGGGCAGAGAGATGTATATCCCAACCCGCTAGATGAAATGTTTCTAAAACAAAAGTCTGCTGTGGATGAAGGGAAAATGGATTTATTCAGAAAGCTTATGCCTGAAGGATGGACTGAACGACAAATTCTCCAGAGAGCAAATGAATATCGCAATAATTCAAGGAATGCAATCATTGAATCTTATCAATCTCTGCTTTACGAACCCTTTCATGCACAATTGAAAAATGTGAACGTACCAATGTTATTATTAGCAGCAGAATTAGGCGACACCATTCGAGAGAACGAATTAGAATTAATTAAAGACTTAAATCCTTTATTGAAGGCCGAGCGAATAAAGGACGTTGGCCACATGATTTATAAAGATAATCCTGATATAGTGGCACACAGAATAGTGGGATTTGCAAATACTATTAAATGGAGTTCAGAAAGACACGAGATAAATAACAATTGAATGATTAAATGCTATTACTTGATAGGAGAAAGACGAAACAAATAATCTGCAGGACTTCTAACACGTGACCCTCGTATGAAAGAAAGTAAAAAATTAGGTCCTCGTGACTCTCGTCATGCACCTCCGTTCTCAAAGCGTTAATATTGGTTTTTACACCAATTTTTACAGCCTCTTCGCGAGTTTTCGGGGAGGGGTTTTTTACATTCTTAAACTCCTTGCCCAGACAGTAGAGGGAATCAAAAAGCAGTAAGGCAAGAAATCAAAAACTGTTGTATTTTGCAAAATCATAATACACAATGTTGCAACTTGACATGGAACCTCTGCGGGCATGAGTACCAAGCTAAGAAGCCAACTGTATCAAGGGCTGGCTTTGCCTGCAAAGACTATCATGCCCACCACTCCATGTAAACTTGCAACGCCAAGTTTGCTTGCAATACTATGTACTTCCATTTTGCACTGTACAACTGTGCAATATACAAACTTTAAGGAGTAGTGAGTATATTCAATTAATTATTTAGGGTACTATTTTGAAGTGCCACGGCGAATTTGAAATTGAGAATATGATTTTATTATTTCGCATATCGATGTGCAGCTAACGATTCAGGTGAACGGACAACATGGCTTTCAGAGTCACATGCGAACCGTAGAAGACTAAAGAATGGGACTCTGAAAGGAATCTTGAATAAGAAAATCCGGGCAATTGCAACAGTGCGATTGCCAGATCTTCCTTTATACTTTGTCATTCTTCATCCAAGGCGTACCAAGCATCGGCAATGCCCAGCGGTCGAGGCCATACCAGCCTGCTACTTTCCATGCGAGTACGAGCCAAGTTGCGAGAATGAACAATAGGGGGTTCGTGCTAAGAGTACCTGCAAACAGAAAACTGACATTCATGAATGCACCGAAGAAAGCAGCAATTCCTGTCAACAATCCGAAGATCAAACCGAGACCAACAAGCATCTCCCCATAGGCAACTATGAAACCGAATACCTTGGCGTTCGGCAAGACGACATTTTCCAGAAATGATGCATACCAGTTGGTCACATCTCCGCCTTCAGTCGATTTTTTAAGAGCGCCGCTTACAAATCCATGGATGGCGACACCTGCATTTTCACCGGTCCATGCATCGCTCATTGCTTTTCCCCAGCCGGCCTTCAACCAAGCAAATCCGACATAAACCCGAATGACTAACCAAATAAGTCCGGAGCGAGAATCGTTGAATAAAAACTGTGAAATGGGGTTCTCTGGTATTAGGATTGCTTTATTTTTCTTCATAATAACCACCTCCAATGAACAGTTTACACTACAACTTAATGCCTATCCAAAAAGTTCACAACCTTGTAATTAAAGAGTGTGAATAGTTTACGAAATGTATAAATATGCTTGACTTTGATGGGATGATTCTAAAATATAACAAAGTTATCCTGTACGTATCCACCTTGCTCATGATTGCGCTCATGATAAGTTTTGTATAGGAATAGAAATTACAATTATCCAAAGCGTTTCCAGAATCTAGTTTATGGATTCATAAATAAATCTAAAGGAAGTTTGTAGATTTAGAGATTGTATGTTATATTTATGAAAATTAAATAAACTAATTTAAATAAGTGCTCACATAGTGAGGTAAAAGGGAAACTAGTGAAAGTCTAGTACAGCCCCCGCTACTGTAAAGCTGATGAAATTACAATACCACTGAGAAATCGGGAAGGTGTAAGAGTAAAATGAAGCTTGAGTCAGGAAACCTGCTTATTTAAACGACACATACTTTTCGGAGGGAGAAGTATAGGCGGGACAATAAAATTAATTGTTTTATGTTTCAGTATGATTTCTATTATACTTTCACATGCCTACATTCCTTTGAAAAGGAGTGTAGGCATTTTTTATTTGGAGGGAAACCATGAAAAAGGGAAAAATTTTCGTCGTTGGATTCGGTCCCGGAGCTACTGAACATATAACAGGACGAGCATTAGAGGCGCTGCAAGAAAGTAATTATATTATTGGTTATAAAACGTACGTAGAGTTGATTAAGCATTTAGTAACAGCGAAGTCCATTGTTAGTACAGGCATGACTGAAGAAGTGTCACGTGCACAAGATGCTGTTAAGAAAGCGGAGGCTGGCGGTATTGTTTCAGTGATCTCGAGCGGTGATTCAGGTGCATACGGTATGGCTGGATTAGTTTATGAAGTGCTGATTGAAAAAGGTTGGACTGAAGCAGAAGGAATTGAAGTGGAAATTGTGCCAGGTATTTCGGCGATCAATTCATGTGCGAGCTTACTGGGCGCACCTGTCATGCATGATGCTTGTACGATCAGTTTAAGTGACCATTTAACACCTTGGACTGTTATCGAAAAACGTATTGAAGCAGCGGGGATGGCGGATTTTGTAGTAGCTTTATACAATCCGAAAAGTGGACGTCGGACGCGTCAAATTGTAGAGGCACAAAGGATTTTACTGAAATATCGTTCCCCTGATACACCTGTAGGGCTAGTGAAAAGTGCTTATCGTGAAAATCAACATA
Organism: Sporosarcina aquimarina; assembly: GCF_019748715.1. GTDB lineage: Bacteria > Bacillota > Bacilli > Bacillales_A > Planococcaceae > Sporosarcina > Sporosarcina newyorkensis. The sequence goes on from NZ_JACLBZ010000007.1 coordinate 52,487, forward strand.
TTGTCCTGACAACATTAGCGGAAATGCTAGAGCATGATATCGGGATGTTGACTACTGTTATTATCGGTAACTCTTCGACTTTCTTTTATGATAATAAAATTATTACTCCGAGAGGATATCAACGTAAGTATACATTAGGGGAAGGTAAACAAAGTTTAAAACCGCACCAGCGTTTGAAAAAGGAAGCGGAACCATGGGCGCTTGATCAAGAAACTGGGGAGGCGCAGTCCGGTCATGAAGAAATTATAAGTAAGAAACCAGAGCACACACCAATGCCAAAACAGGCAGAAGTGGAACGGTCAGAACCAGCACCGGAACAAAAGGTTCAGTCATTGGATATGGCTTTAAAAGCACTATCTATGGTGACGAAAGAGGAAGTGGAAAACCCTTTTTTGGTGAGACAGCCGATTGAAGATATCTTTGAGTTTTCCGTTTCACCAGGCGTTGCCAACAAACTGATTACAGCAGAACAAATGCGTGTATTGGCTGAAGTCGTTGGTGAGAAAGGTACCTTGGAATATACTCCAAACCATCATTTTGTAGTAAAGGTTACGACAGATGACCCTGAAGCGATTGTTGAAAAGCTAGAACACATTAACTTGACTGTTATGCCGGCAGGGGAAGTCTTAAAAGTCAAAGCTTGTGATTTTTGCTATGGGGAAAAGGCGGATTCTATCCCATACGCGGAAGAAATCGCAGCGAAGTTTGAAGGGATGAAGCTTCCGAAGCAGTTGCATGTCGGATTCAATGGATGCGGGATGGCGTGTTATCGCCCGGTGTTCGATGATATCGGCATCGTTTATCGGAAGAAAAAATTCGATTTATTTATTGGAGCGAAGCCGGTTGGTCGTACTGCTCATGCGGCTCAGCCGGTTGCAGAGGGAATTGAACCGGAAGATTTAATTCCGCTAGTAACAAAAATTATAGAAGAATACGAACAAAATGCGCATCCTAACGAACGTTTCTTCAAGTATTTCAAACGTGTTAAAAAAGTTTTGAATTATGACTATTACGATATGAGCTGCAAGATTGAAGTAGAGCCAGCACCTTGCGGGGACTAGGAGGAAACTATGATTTTATTTTTAGCAGGCACTAGCGATGCTAGAGCTCTAGCCATTCATTTACAGGGTCTTGGCTATCCTTTAATCGCCACGGTCGTTACCGAATCTGCAGCTGAAAGTTTAAAAGCAAATGATCTTTCCTATCTGGTAGGAAGACTAACAGTGGAGGACATGATCGCGCTAATCCAGAAGCATGAGATGACTTGTGTCGTCGATGCCAGCCATCCTTACGCAGAAGAAGCATCGAAAACCGCAATGGAGGCAGCAAGAGTATGCGGGATTCCATATATTCGCTATGAGCGGCCAAAAGAGGAGTTTGTTTCTCCTCTGATTACCGAGGTTGAGAGTTATGAAGACGCTGCTAAACTTGCTCAAACGCATAAAGGGACAGTTATGTTAACGACAGGCAGTAAGACATTGGAAGTATTTGCGAAGTATTTATTGCGTGACGAAATTCGGATGCTTTGCAGAATGCTGCCGAATGTAGGGAATATGGAGAAATGCGATAAGTTAGGAATTAAACAAAAAGATATCATCGCGATTCAAGGACCTTTTTCCGAATCACTCAATAAATCTTTATGCGAGCAGTATGACGTGACGTTAATGATCACAAAAGAAAGCGGTAAAGTAGGTTCTGTCGATGAAAAAATAACGGCGGCTCTGGACTTAGAGATCCCTGTCATTCTGATTAAACGACCAAAGGTTCAATATGAAAATTTCTGTACATCTTTCGAAAAAGTTACTCAACTATTAGGAGGTTTTATTGATGAAAAATCCAAACATGAACTTTAATACAAAATTCACGCCACTGACTGTAGATCCAGATAAAATTTACGACCATAGTTTCGCGATTATCAAAGAAGAAATGGGAGATCACCCGTTTACAGATGAACAATGGATGGTTGTTCGCCGAGTAATCCACGCTTCAGCAGATTTTGAATTAGGACGCAGCATGATTTTTACACCGGATGCTCTTGAAGCAGGAATTGAATCAATTTTAGCAGGCCGTCATGTAGTGGTGGACGTGCAGATGATTGAGAGTGGTTCAGGTCGCAAACGTTTCCAGAAACATAACAGTGACTTGCATTGTTATATTGCGGACGAGGATGTCGCGAAGGAAGCGAAAGCCGAAGGAACAACACGCGCGATCATTTCAATGCAAAAAGCAACACGTCTGCATGAAGGTGGAATTTATGCTATCGGTAATGCGCCAACAGCGTTGCTAGAGTTGATTCGTTTAATTAAGGATGGCGTCGCTAAACCAGACTTGATTATTGGAATGCCAGTAGGCTTTGTTTCGGCAGCAGAATCAAAGGACGAGTTAGCAGTACTCGAAGGGATTCCATTTATTACAAACAAGGGGAGAAAGGGTGGCAGTACAGTGACGGTAGCCGCACTGAATGCCATTTCGATCATGGCAGATGAGCGCGCAAAGCAAACGAACTAAAAAAGATCCATCCCAAATGCGTCATGGCTATACAACAGGTTCTTGTGCAACGGCGATGACAAAAGCGGCATTGCAAGGTTTGGTGACGGGAAAAGTGCCGGAAGAAGTCACCATTTATCTACCGGTTGGCCGATACGCCACATTCAAAGTATCGTCATTTGAAGTATTAGAGGACGGAGTAATGTGTGAGACGATCAAAGATGCTGGGGATGACCCGGATGCCACACATAAAGCGCGTATCCAGAGCACCGTTTACTATTCAAAAAAAGAAGGCATTCATTTGGATGGCGGGGTTGGGGTAGGTCGAGTAACAAAAGCGGGGCTTCCCGTCCCGGTTGGTCGAGCAGCCATTAACCCGGTGCCGTATAAAATGATAATGGGTGTGGCGCAAGAAGGGTATGAAGAGTATCAATTAAAACAAGGCATCGACGTAGTGATTTCCGTTCCGGATGGGGAAGAAATCGCTAAAAAAACGTTAAATGGACGACTGGGCATCATCGGGGGAATTTCGATTTTAGGAACCCGTGGGACAGTGGTGCCATTTTCAAGCTCTGCTTACATGGCAAGTATTGAGCAAGCGATCAGTGTAGCCAAAGAAGCCGGTTGTGATCACTTAGTGATCACAACCGGTGGGCGCAGTGAAAAGTTTGCTTTGAAGCAATATCCAGACCTACCAGAAGAGGCGTTTATAGAGATGGGCGATTTTATCGGTTTTACGCTTAAACACATCGCACGCAAGCAGATTCCTAAAGTTTCTATGGTCGGGATGATGGGGAAGTTTTCAAAACTGGCACGTGGCGTAATGATGGTTCACTCAAAAAGTGCACCTATAAGCTTCGAGTTTTTAGCAGAAATGGCAAATCGAGTAGGTGTTGATGAAGCTGTACAAAAAGAAATTTTAGAAGCGAATACAGCTTCACAAGTCGGTGAGATACTTCAAGGAAACGATGCATTCTTTGAAGCGCTTAGTAAAAACTGTTGTTACTATGCACTAAATCATATGAATGCCGAAATTGAAGTGTCGACGTCGTTATATGCCATGAACGGAGACTGTTTAGGAAAGGCTGAGAATATTGACAAATTGGATGAAAATGATTGGTATAGGGGATAATGGCGCGGCAGGATTGCTTCCTCAATATATAGAGTGGATCAATGAATGTGATGTTCTTGTAGGTGGAGAACGCCATCTTCAATTCTTCCCTTCATTCGAAAAAGAGAAGAAAGTAATCAAGGGTGGTTTGTCTGCATTAACAGCGGAATTACAAGAGGAAACACGCAATGTCGTAATTTTAGTGTCTGGCGATCCGTTGTTTTATGGACTGGGAGGCGTGCTTGCGAAAAAGCTGCCGCTTGAGATCTATCCATATACCAGCTCGGTCCAGCAGGCTTTTTCAAGAATGCAGGAGAGTTGGCAAGATGCATACATTGTCAGCTTACACGGTCGTTCTATAAAAGGCTTTGCGCAGAAAATAGACGGGCGTAAAAAAATAGCTGTGTTAACAGATGAAACGAATTCACCTCAAGCGATTGCAACGTATTTAAAGCGTTTCAACATGACGGAATATGATGCCTTTGTTGCTGAGAACTTGGAAGGTGAAAATGAACGTTGCCGCTTCCTTTCATTGGACGAAATGGAGCAGACTTCTTTCTCTTCTTTAAATGTTGTCATATTAAAGCAGCACCATGCAGTAGAGCGTGCCTCGATTGGCATTCCTGATGATGCATTTTTGCAGCGGAAACCGGATAAAGGCTTGATTACCAAACGGGAAATCCGCACGCTTTGCCTGCAGGAACTGAGACTGAAAGAGAGCAGTACAGTCTGGGACATTGGAACTTGCACGGGATCGGTTGCGATTGAAGCTTCCAAGATAGCGCGTGAAGGGGCAGTATATGCCATTGAAAAAAATGAGGGAGACCTTGAAAATTGCTTGGAAAATCAATTGAAACATCGGACAGACTTTGTTGCCGTGTTAGGAAAAGCTCCTGATCGTCTTGAAGAGTTCCCGGACCCCCATGCTATTTTTATTGGCGGTAACGGTGGGAATATGGAGCATTTACTGCAAACCTGTATTTCACGCTTACAGCCAAATGGCCGACTTGTCATGAATATCGCTACGATAGAAAATTTAGCTGAAGCAATGAACCATTTAAAAGCGTTGGGCTGTGAAGTATCCATATTGCAGGCACAACTTTCAAAGAGTAAACCAATTTTACATTTAACGCGTTTTGAACCGTTAAACCCTATCTACATAGTGACAGCACAGAAAGGACAAGAATAATGACAATAGGAAAATTATATGGACTAGGCGTTGGCCCGGGGGATCCTGAATTAATTACTGTAAAGGCATTTCGTAAATTACAAGAATGCCCGGTCATTGCGTATCCGAAAAAATTAAGAGGTAGTAAATCGTATGCCCATCGTATTGTGGATGTGTATATCAACCCAGCTGAAAAAGAAATGCTCGGTTTGGTATTCCCTATGACCAAAGACGAAGCAATCTTGCGTGAAGCTTGGGAAAAAGCGGCAGAAGAGATTTATGGCTATTTAGTCCAAGGGAAAGATGTGGCGTTTGTGACCGAAGGCGATCCGATGCTGTTCAGTACATTCATTCATCTTTTAGGCTTAATGAAAACGAAGCATCCAGAAGTACCAATTGAAACGGTGGCCGGTATTTCATCATTTAATGGTTCTGCCAATCGTTTAGGGATTCCGCTAGCTGAAGGGGATGACCATGTCGCTATGATTCCAGCGACAGACGATATGGAACAGATGCGTCAAGTCATTGAAAGTCACGATGCCATCGTCTTTATTAAAGTAGCCAAAGTGATAGATGAAATGTTGGATTTATTGGAAGAACTGAACTTATTGGAGAAAACGCATGTCGTCACAAAAGTTACTTCTGACGAAGAAGTGATTTGGAATACGGATGAACTTCGAGGCGCGGATTTAAATTACTTATCATGTATGGTGGTGCGCAAATGAAAAAGATTTGGATTATCGGTGCAGGTCCAGGGGATCCCGATCTAATTACAGTAAAAGGTTTGAAGTTATTACAACAAGCGGATGTCGTCATGTACACCGATTCACTCGTAAGCGAAACGTTAGTGGAGGAAGCGAAGGAATCAGCAGAAGTTATCCGTACGGCAGGGATGCATTTGCAGGAAATGGTAGATTGCATTGTTGAACGTGTCAATGCAGGTAAAACGGTTGTACGTTTACATACAGGAGATCCGGCGATGTATGGCGCAACAATGGAACAAGTGGCGTTACTGAAGCAACATGATATCGGTTATGAAGTCGTGCCGGGTGTCAGTTCCGTTTTTGCAGCTGCTGCGGCAGTCGGTGCAGAGCTCACGGTTCCTGATTTAACACAAACACTTATTTTAACTAGAGCGGAAGGGCGGACGCCTGTACCTGAACGCGAAAAATTGAAGGAGCTCGCAAGTCATCATTGCACAATCGCTATGTTTTTAAGTGCCACTTTAACAAAGAAAATAGTAAAAGAATTACAAGCGGCAGGCTGGGCAGATGATACGCCAGTAGCGGTCGTGCAGCGTGCTACATGGCCGGATGAAAAAATTGTTCAGACAACATTGATTGAATTAGATGAAGCGATGCGTGTCAATGGTATTCGTAAGCATGCGATGATTTTGGCAGGCTGGGCATTGGATCCGAATATCCATGAAAAAGACTATCGCTCCAAGCTGTATGACAAAACATTTACCCATGGTTTCCGAAAAGGCGTGAAGGCGGATGATTAATTTACGTGAAGGCGAAATTCCTGAAGTTGACAAACGTAAACCGTATGCTCTCGTCGCCATTACGAAACACGGGGTTGCCAATGCAAGAAGCTATACGGAAAAATTCCCATATGCAGATCTTTATTATATGAAGAAGTTTGCAAGAGGTGATGAAGAAGCACGCCAAATTCAACTATTTGACGGTACGGTACGCTTATTATTGCCTGCTTTGTTCCAGCAATATAAAGGAGTTATTTGTGTAATTTCACTTGGCGCGGTCGTACGAATGATTGCTCCTATCATGGTGGATAAAATGACAGACCCTGCTGTATTGGTTGTCGACGATCTTGGTCAATATGTAATAAGCGTGTTATCAGGACATATTGGTGGCGCCAATGCGTTGACGTATGAATTTGCAAAAGCGATCGGTGCAACACCTGTTGTGACGACGGCTTCCGATGTGCAAAAGACCATTCCTGTCGATTTATTCGGCGCTCAGTTTGGATGGATGTGGGATAGTGAAGAAAAATTGCTGCCTGTCAGTGCATCAGTGGTCAATGAAGAGCATGTCGCAATTGTACAGGAAACGGGAGAAAAAGATTGGTGGATGCATGATCGTTCTATGCCAGAGAACTTGAAAATCTATTCATCGACAGCAGAAGTAATTCAAGCGAAGCCACATGCAACTTTACTTATAACAGACCGTTTGATCGATTCCGACGAAGAAGTACTGCTTGAAAATGGAGTGATCTACCGCCCGAAATCCATCGTACTCGGTATTGGCTGTAATCGCGGGACGGCACTCGAAGAGATCGAGCAAGTCATAGACGAAACCTTAGCTGAGTTGCGTTTGAGTAAGAAAAGCGTTAAAGCAGTAGCGACCATCAATTTAAAGAAAGATGAAGAAGGCTTGCTTGCACTCACTGCCAAACACAATTGGCCTTTTATTACGTACACGCCTGAACAGCTCAATGAAATGCCGCTCCGTAATCCATCAGAAACGGTATTTAAGTATACAGGTTCGTATGGTGTGAGTGAGCCGGCAGCATTACGCTATGCAAATACAGAAGAATTGGTATTGGAGAAAAAGAAAAGTGGCAATGTGACGGTCTCCATTGCGCGCGTTAATTTTGAGGAGCGAGGACAATGAATCGATTTGTGTTGGCCGGTACAGGAAGCGGTGTAGGAAAAACGACATTCACGATTGGCATTATGCGTGCATTGATGAAGCGCGGTTTAACTGTACAAGGTTTTAAATGCGGTCCCGATTATATTGACCCGACGTACCATACAGCTGTCACCAAACGCCCCTCTCGAAATATTGATAGTTTCATGATGGAACATGAAGTTATTCGTGCCATTGTCGCAAGAGCGAGTCAAGGCGCGGATGTAGCGATCATCGAAGGCGTGATGGGCTTTTACGATGGCAAATCCCCATTATCAAATGAAGGATCGGCTGCCGATATAAGTGAGATTACAAAAAGTCCTGTCATTTTAATCGTTAATGCGGCAAGTATGGCAAGAAGTGTGGCAGCGATCGTTAAAGGATTCCAACTGTTGGATGAAAGCTCCAATATTGTTGGCGTAATTGCGAATCAATTAGGTAGCAAGAGTCATTTTGATATTGTCAAAACAGCGATTGAAAAAGAGTGTGGAATTCCTGTCATCGGCTATTTGCCGAAGGATGCGGTTCCAGCTATGCCGAGCCGTCATTTAGGTTTAGTACCGGCTATTGAACGTGGAGATCTGGATTCCTATTTTGATAGCCTGGCAACAGCTATTGAGGAAACTGTCGACATTGATCAACTGATGGAAATTACCAAAGCACAACGAATAGAAGTGTCTTCATCGATTTTTGATATTCAACCTGAAAAAGAAGAGGTTCATATTGCAGTAGCTAAAGATGCAGCTTTTAACTTCTATTATGAAGAGAATTTAGAGTTATTGCGTGCGCATGGTGCAAAGCTTCATTTCTTTTCACCATTACAAAATGAAGAAGTTCCAAATGAAGCGCAAGGGTTGTATATCGGCGGTGGCTTCCCGGAAGAGTTTGCAGAGCAACTGTCAGCAAACGAGCAAGCGAAAGAATCCATAAGAAACGCAATCAATCGTGGACTGCCGACTCTAGCCGAATGTGGCGGATATATATACTTAACAGAAGAAATAGTGGATCGCCAGGCAAATGTGTTTCCCATGCTTGGAGTGATTCCAGGACGTGTACGTATGCAAGATAAGCGAGCGGCACTTGGTTATAGGGAAATTACAGGTGTTTCAGGGAATTTCCTGATTGGTGAAGAAGAGCAGGCGAAAGGGCATGAGTTCCACTACTCGAAATACGAGGGAGAGCATACTACGCCTGCTTATTTTAGTAAAGGTCGTTTTCGCGCTCAGCAAGAAGGCTATTTACATAAAAATCTTGTAGCAGGCTTCACACATTTTCATTTTGCTTCAAATCCACAACTTGTGGAAAATTGGTTGAAAGCATGTTTGGAGGGAGAGCAATGAACTATTTTCCGCTGTTAATGAATGTGGATTATAAAAAGGTTGTCATTGTTGGAGGCGGACATGTAGCACGTCAAAAAATAGAAGCCTTACTTCCAACAAAAGCAATGATAACCGTAGTTAGCCCATCGGTGACAGAGACGGTTCAACAGTATGTTAGTGAAGGGTTTGTGACATGGAAAGAAAAAGCATTTGAATCAGCTGATTTGGATGATGCTACATTGGTTTTTGCCGTTACAAATGATGAAGAAGTAAACAATGCGGTGGAAGAAGCGACACAGCATTGGCAATTGCTCAGTCGTGCGGATGCAAAAGGACGTGTAGATTTTATCAATCCGGCAGTCGTGCGGCGTGGAGAATTTGTCGTGACCGTATCAACGTCTGGGGCCAGTCCAGGTCTAACGCGTAAAGTAAAGACGGATTTGGCAGAACAATTCGGAGGCCACTACGCAGCGTATGTGTCTTTTTTAAGAGAGGCTCGTCAGCAGATCTTACAAGTGTTTAGCGTAGACGCAAAAAAACAAGTTCTGGCTGAACTTCTGGATCCAAAACTTTTGCAGTGGATGGAGCAAGGTGAAAACCAAAAGTGTGAAGAGTGGCTACAACAACGGATAGGAGAACAACAGTGAGCGGATCTGTATATATTGTAGGGGCTGGTCCTGGTGACCCGAAACTATTGACAATTAGAGGATTAGAGTGCATTCAACAAGCAGATGTGATTTTGTATGACCGTCTAGTGAATATTGAATTATTACAACATGCGAAAGCGGATGCTGAGCTGATTTATTGTGGTAAAGAGCCAGGCAAGCATGGAATGATTCAAGATGAAATTCATCGGGTGTTAGTAGAACAGGCAAATTTAGGCAAGCAGGTGCTTCGTCTAAAAGGCGGCGATCCGTTTGTTTTTGGGCGAGGTGCGGAGGAAGCTGCAGTGTTACGACAAGCTAATATACCATTTGAAATCGTCCCTGGCATTTCGGCAGGAATTGCTGCACCAGCATATGCGGGGATACCGGTTACCCATCGTGACTATGCGGCAAGCTTTGCGATTGTTCCTGGTCATGGCCGTGCTGAAAAAGGGCAGGACTTTTTAAATTGGTCAGCACTTGCTCAAATTGATACGGTGGCATTTTATATGAGTGTAGGTAACATTGATCATATTACAAAAAGCTTAATTAAAAACGGTAAAAGTGAAACAACCCCTGTGGCGGTTATTGAATGGGGAACCACTGAAAACCAACGTACAATCACAGGTAATCTCGCGACGATTGCACAAGAAATCCAAGCACATCAGATTTCGAATCCATCGATGATTTTAGTTGGGGATGTAGTGAATGTTCGTGAAGAAATTTCCTGGTTTGAAGAAAAGGAGCGTAACCAATGTTAGAAGCATTAAAGAAACGCCGTGCGATTCGCCAATTTAAAACACGTGAAGTAGAACGAGAGAAAATCGAGACATTACTAGAAGCAGCTACGTATGCACCAAATGACCGACTGCGGGAGCCATGGCATTTTTATGTATTGCAAGGCGACAGCTTAAAACGTTATGAACAAGTAGCACTTGATTATTTACAAAAACGCTTTCCGACAAAACCACACTTAGTGGAAAGTTCAATGGAAGCGATCACCAAAACGCCGCTTATCATCGTAGTAACTTCGGCCATTGTGGATGGAGATGAAGGCGCGACAAAAGATAATACCTTTGCAGTCAGTGGTGCTATCATGTCGATGTGGTTAATGGCGGAACAGCTAGGTTTAGGTATGGTATGGCGCACACGTGGCGTTGGTCTTGTGCATGATACCGCATTGCATACGTTTATCGGTGCATCGGATAAAGAGCAATTAATAGGGACGCTTTGCATAGGGTACCCGGCAGAAGAAATCATCACTGCGAAAAAACGTACACCATTTGCTGAGAAAACAACTTGGCTATAAGGGGGAATTGAAAATGGCACGACAAGGAATGTTGTTAGTATATACAGGTGAGGGCAAAGGAAAAACTACTGCTTCACTTGGAGTCACTTTGCGTGCAATTGGTCGCGGTATGAAGGTGAAGTATTTTCAATTTATTAAATCACCCGAACGTACATATGGTGAACAAATTGCTTTGCGGAAACTTGGTGTTGAAACCGTGCAATTAGGCATCGGATTCACATGGACAAAAACACCGGAAGAGCATCGCGAAGCACTTGCAAAAGCTTGGCAAACCGTAAAAAAAGAGCTCCAAGACGAAACGACAGATGTATTGGTGCTGGATGAGTTGAATAATGCATTAGCCATCACACGTTTTCCAGTGAACGATGTATTACCTCTAGCAGAAGTGCTAGAAGCAATAGAGAACCGACCGAAAACTATGCACTTAGTCATTACAGGTCGCTCTGCACATCCATCCCTCCTCGCATTAGCCGATTTAGTATCAACAATCGATGCAACTAAGCATTATTATACGGAGCAAGATGTCCAAGCGATGAAAGGTCTTGAATTTTAATGAAAGCCATCATGATTCAAGGGACTGCTTCAGATGTAGGAAAAAGTGTTTTATGTACTGCTCTCTGCCGTATCCTAGTGAACGACGGATATCGGATCGCACCATTTAAATCACAAAATATGGCACTCAATTCCTACATCACGAAAGACGGCGGAGAAATCGGTCGGGCACAGGGTGTCCAAGCAGAGGCTGCAAAGATTGATGCCACGACTGACATGAATCCTATTTTACTGAAACCGACAGGCAATATGGTGTCGGAAGTAATTTTACATGGTAAACCATTTGCCGACATGGATGCGGTGTCGTATCGCGAAAAGTTTGTTGAACAAGTGATGCCTGAGGTACGAAAGTCGTTGCGACGCTTAGAGGCGGAATATGATGTACTTGTACTGGAAGGCGCTGGAAGCCCGGCCGAAATTAATTTAAAGAGCCGGGACATCGCCAATATGCGCATGGCACATGAAACGGATGCAGCCGTTATTTTAGTAGCAGACATAGAACGTGGTGGAGTATTTGCATCACTTGTCGGTACTTTAATGTTATTGGATGACGAAGAACGTGCACGTGTTAAAGGGATCATTATTAATAAGTTCCGCGGCATGAAAGAGTTACTCGAAAACGGCATCGATTGGCTTGAGGAGTATACAGGGATTCAAGTACTTGGTGTCATTCCATATTTCGATGTGCAAATAGAAGCGGAAGACTCGATGGCTCTTTCAAGTTTACGTTTAAAAAAACCTCAACATCAAGAGTTTGAAATTGATGTGGCGGTCATTAGACTTCCTCTAATCTCCAATTTTACGGACCTTGATCCATTATTTGAAGAGCCCGATGTAGGTGTGCGTTTTGTTTCTACTTTAAAAGATTTAAAAAATCCTGATGTCATCATATTACCTGGGACGAAGAATACAGTTAGTGATTATGTATGGTTGCAAGAAACGGGTTTGGCGCAAGCGATTATACAGCTTTCCCGAAAAGGAAAAAAGATTATCGGTATTTGCGGAGGTTATCAAATGCTTGGCGAAACGGTTTTAGACAACCAAGCAATTAAGGATGAGACCAAGACGTATGTCACGCTAGGCTTGTTACCAATTGAAACTGTGTTAGTTGATGAAAAACAAACAACAGTTGTCAAGGGTACGAACTATGCGGGTCAGGAGATGACAGGCTTTGAGCTTCATTTGGGGCGCAGTACACCAACTCGACCGATACAAAGCTTCATTTGCCTGGACAATGGAAGGCAAGATGGCGTCTATACAGACCAAGTGATGGGCACGTATTTACACGGAGTTTTTCAAAATCGCATGTTCACACGTAACTATTTCAATCAAATACGGGTGGAAAAAGGCTTAGAAGAAGTCTCTGGTGAAATACTTTCTGATTATGAGCGACGGGAGCAAGCGTATGAAATGTTGGATCATCATGTGCGCAAGCATTTGAATATGGAAAAAGTTTATGAATTACTAGATGAATCAACGTAACAACAGGATTACAGAAGCATTGAGGAGAAGGTTCAATGAAGAATGAGTCGGGAACGAAGCTTGAGTTGGGGAAGTCTCCTTTACAAATCGATTTCGAAAAGTTCTGGAAAGAAGGCATGCTGGATTGGCATGGCAAGATGCCAGAGCGCATGGTGGATGACGAACTGGAAGAAGCTTTTTGGGCACAGTCCATGAAGAAAAAAACATATAAGCAAACAGATGACTACGCGAAGAAAATCTATAAAAAAATGAAGCCGCATATTCCACAAGACGCCAGTTGCATTGAAATTGGACCGGGTTGGGGCAACTATACATTCCAACTAGATGAAGACGTTAAAAGTTTAACGCTTGTCGATGGTTCTGAAAGCGTACTTGCATATTTAAAACAATACTACGAAAGCGATGCATCTGTTCAGTTTGTTTATAGTAAATGGGAAGAAGCGCAAATTGAACCGCATGATGTCGTTGTTGGAGTGAACTGCTTTTACCGTATGTATGAAATGAAAGCAGCATTGAAAAAGATGGACGCACTTGCACAAAAACGCGCCATCATCGGCTTAACGACAGGTCCAATTCAGCCGCATTATGTCATTTTAGATGAGCAGTATGGCTATGAAATTAAATATCCGCGTCGTGATTACATTGCCATTCTTAACATCCTGTATCAATTAGGCATTTATGCTGATTGTGAAATGACTAAGCTGGAACGCACCTATCGTTACGATACGTTAGAACAACTATATGAGGCGCAAAGTAAAAAAATCTTATCGCCTCAATTTGAATTGATACATGTGAGAGCCTCACTTGAACCTTTTATTACACTAGAGGAAGGTCAATATGTGTACCGTCATCCGTTCTATGCAGCAATAATTAGTTGGGAACCTTCGAATTCACATGACTAGGTTACGATTTACATTATTAATTGGAGCGTTGCTGGCGGGATTGCTTGTTTCCATGACTTTTGCAGTGATGGTGGGCTCCGTTGGTATAACACCAAGCATTATTTGGGAAGTGCTTTTTTCAAAAATTGGTTTACCAGTGGAAGCTACGGCTTCAAAAGCACAGAACATTATCATTTGGGAAATCCGCTTACCTCGAATTATACTTGCTGCAATTGTTGGCGCGGCCCTGGCAATCAGTGGCGCGGCGATTCAAGCATTAGTTAGGAACCCTATTGCAGATCCTTATATTTTGGGGGTATCTTCTGGAGCATCAGTTGGTGCAACAATGGTTATTTTACTTGGCGCATTTAGTTTTTTAGGGACTTATGCGTTATCTTTTGCTGCCTTTTTAGGGGCTATCCTCGCTGTTGTGATCGTATTTTTATTGGCTCGTGTCAACGGCCGAACGTCTGTTATACGCCTGCTTTTAGCAGGGATTGCGATATCGATGGTGTTTTCCGCTATTACAAACTTCATGCTTGTGACATCAAAACAACAAGGCGGTATTCAAGCTGTTATGCATTGGATGCTTGGCAGTTTAGCAGGCGCAAAATGGTCAACGATCGGAATACCGTTTTTTACGTTCCTTTTGGTTTTCCTGTTGCTTTTATTGAATTATCGCCAACTGAATGCGTTGCTTCTTGGTGAAGAACTAGCTACGACACTTGGTATCAACTTAGACCGTTTTCGAATTTTTATTATCCTGGTTGTCTCGTTGCTAACAGGTGTTGTAGTTGCCAGCAGTGGAAGTATTGGTTTTGTCGGATTGATTATTCCTCATCTTGTGCGAATGATAGTAGGTTCAAATTATAAATTCGTCCTGCCGATCAGTGCATTAATGGGTGCCGTCTTCTTAGTCTGGGCGGATATGGTTGCACGGATGGCGATAGCACCTGAAGAAATGCCGATTGGAATCATTACTGCTGTTTGTGGAGGACCCTTCTTTATTTGGATGCTTAGACGCCGTCGATACTCTTTTGGGGATGGTGAATAAAGATGTTGCAAGTGAAAAATATTTCATTCTCTGTGCCGGAAAAACAGATTTTGCATGACATTTCATTTTCAATGGATCAAGGCAAATTTATTGGGATTATTGGTCCGAATGGCAGCGGGAAATCGACGATGTTAAAAATTATCTACCGCTATTTGAAACAATCAAGCGGACAGGTGATGTTATATGAAAATGACATGGAGCAGATGACTCGAAAAAAGATCGCTCAAGAAATGGCGGTTGTGAGCCAAGAAACCCCTGTACTCTTTGATTTTACCGTAAAGGATTTAGTCATGATGGGGCGAACGCCGTATAAACAATGGCTTGCACAGGACAGCAAAGAAGATTTTGCTATTGTTGAAGAAAGCATGAAGCTTGCCGACGTGCTGTACTTAAAAGACCGAACGCTCGGTCAGTTATCCGGCGGTGAGAAGAAACGGGTAATGCTCGCGCGTGCACTCGCGCAACAGGCAAACATCTTAATTCTAGATGAGCCCACCAATCATCTTGATATTGAACACCAACTTCAATTAATGGATTTGGTGAAAGAGCTACCCATTACAATTATAGCAGCATTGCATGACTTGAATTTAGCGGCTAGCTATTGTGATGAATTGCTTTTAATGGATGAAGGGAACCTCCATATGAAGGGAACTCCCGAACAGGTACTGACAGAAGAAACCATAAAACAAGTATTCCATGTACAAGCTGGTATTTCAAAGAACCCGTTTACACAAAAATTGCATTTGTTTTTTTACGCAGAAAACGTTGGGAGAAGTGAAGACAAATGAAAAAGAAATTAATCGGTGTACTAATGTTTTTAACAGCGTTGCTTTTATTGGTAGCATGCTCAAGCAGTGATACAGGAAAAGAAGGAAAGAAAGACGATGCAAAAAGTGGAGAAACAGAGCAGACGGATAAGGTTGTAATCGACAATGATGATTTTGTCATCGAATACGATGAAGCTCCAAAAAGTGCGATTTCATTAAACCAACATGTAACAGAAATTATGCTAGCGCTTGGTCTGGAAGAATCCATGGTCGGTACCGCTTACTTAGATGATAAAATTTACGAACCGTTACAGGAAGCATATGAGAAAGTACCGGTATTAGCTGAACAATATCCATCAAAAGAGCAAGTGATCGAAGCAGAAGCAGACTTTCTATATGGTGGTTGGTCAAGTGCATTCAATGAAAAAGGTATTGCTACGCGTGAAGAATTAAAAGAGTTAGGTATTGATAGCTATTTACAGATGTCCTCTACTAAAGTGGCACCAACATTGGAAGATATCTATACAGACATTCGTAATATCGCAAAGGTTTTCCGTATAGAAGATCGCGGTGAAGAACTAATTACTCAAATGAATCAAGACATTGAAGAGATTACAGCTAAATTGCCAGAAGTGAAAGATCCTTTGGAAGTTTTGGTATTTGACAGCGGAGAAACAGATTTGACTACAGCAACGCAGAACTTCATGAATACACTTGTAGCAATGGCTGGTGGAAATAACGTCTTTGGTGATGTTGAAGGAAACTGGGCTACGGTTTCAAAGGAAGATGCGGTAGAACGTCAGCCGGAAGTGATCGTTGTAATTGATTATGGTTCAACTACAGTAGAACAGAAAATTAATTTCCTTAAATCAGATCCAGCACTAAGTCAAACACCTGCCGTACAAAATGAGAAATTTGTTACGTTGCCATTATCAGCAGCTTCCGAAGGTGTTCGTGTAGCAGAAGCAGTTGAAATTTTGGCAAAAGGTTTCTATCCAGACGCTTATTAAAATCTTAAGAGAGTGGGAGGTCATATTTTATGACAACATGGAATTTAACGCAGATGCAACGTCATGTACTCATTTGCAATGGCGATACATGTATGGGCGCCGGGGCTGAAGAGGTCACGCAACAAATCCGTGATGAGATCCGAACCAATCGTTTAGATGAACATATCCACACATCGCGCACCCGCTGTAATGGACGCTGCAAGGATAAATGTGTTGTCATCGATTATCCAAAAGGAACATGGTATTCCGTGCAAAAAGAAGAAACGGCACGGGCAATTGTTCATGAAACTGTGAAGGAAGAGTCGATCATTTATTCAATGGAGCACGGCGAACGAAAACGTGGTGAATCTCGTTTTAAAGGGATAAATAAATACAGAAAAGCTAGAGGAACGGTGAAAAAAGCTGTATTGTTTGTCGGGCATGGCAGTAGGTTGGAGGCAGGAAATGAAGAGGTCCGCCAATTTGTTGAACAAATGAAAGAGCGTATCGATTCATCCTTACTTGTAGAAACATGTTTTTTAGAATTTGCGTCGCCGAATATCGAAGATGGAATTCAACTGTGTATTGAAAAGGGTGCAGGTGAAGTCCATGTGATCCCGATCATATTATTGCATGCAGGTCACTCTAAATTGCATATTCCAGCTGAAATTGAACATGCAAGAGAGCAGTTTCCGGATATTCGGTTCACGTATGGTCAAACGATCGGTATTCATGATGAGGTTATTGAAATCTTAACGACACGACTTACTGAAGTTGGTTTTGATATTAGTCAGAAGCACGAGGATACAGCTATCCTCTTTATTGGGCGAGGTAGCAGTGATTTGGATGCGAAAGAGGATTTTTATAAAATTAGTGGATTGTTACAAAAGAAAGTAAATGTACCAATCATTGAAAATGCTTTTATGGGGGTTACAACGCCCACAGTGCAGGAAGGAATGGAGCGTTGTATAGAATTAGGTGCAAAAAAAGTAATTATGCTGCCGTACTTTTTATTCACGGGGATCTTAATGGAACGAATGAAAGGAAACGCGGAACAGTTTAGGCAGTATTATCCACAAACGGAAATTGAGATTGCCAAGTATTTTGGCTACCATCCGAAGTTACAGACAGTATTGCTGGAACGGATGAATCAAGCTTTGGACGGTACTTCGACAGGAATGCAGGATTTAGAGAATTTCCGTATATACGTGGAAGAGCATGGATATGTGCACGAGCATCAACATTAAGTAGTTAACCGGAAATTTTTCAATACACCTGTTAGTAGGAAGGGGTAATGGGAGTGAAGAATCTCGCTGCTACAAAAGGGGACGGTGAATTAATAGAATCACCACCGGTAAGAAAAATAGATAGTAGTGAAAAAGAAAAAAACAAGCATCAAAGACGTTTTAAAATTTTGTTGTTCATCTTGCCTCTCGGTCTTTTCTTGTCACTGACGCTGTCTGTTATGCTTGGCCCTGTGACAATTGATATGGTAACGGTTTGGAAAATCGTGTTGTCCAATATACCTTATATAGGGGATGGAGTTACAGCATACTGGTCGACTGCCCAACAAAACATCATATGGGAATTGCGATTTCCTCGTGCTTTATTGGGAGGAATAGTAGGTGCTGGTTTGGCTATCGCAGGAGTAGGAATTCAGGCGCTTGTCAGAAACTCCTTAGCAGATCCGTACATCCTTGGGGTATCATCCGGAGCTTCCGTTGGTGCGACACTCGTCATTTTGTTTGGAGCGTTGCAATTTTTTGGTCAATACGCCCTATCGATTGCTGCTTTTCTAGGAGCATTTTTATCCGTTGTTTTTGTTTATACATTCGCACGGGTAGGTGGTCAGATTTCGACAATACGCCTGTTGCTTGCAGGGATTGCAATATCTATGATCCTAGGCGCTGTCACAAATGTCATTGTTCTTTCTGCGCCTGAAGAAGAAGGTATTCGAAGTGCGATGTATTGGATGATGGGAAGCTTAGCGGGAGCAAATTGGACAGTTCTGCCTATACCGGCAACAGCCGTAGTGTTGGTTTTCGCATTTTTGCTGTACCAATCTCGTACTTTAAACCTCATATTGATGGGAGAAGATACAGCCGCAACGTTAGGCATTAACGTCGACGCATTCCGAAAGTTATTAATCGTCGTCACTTCTCTTCTAACTGGGGTTCTTGTTGCAGTGAGTGGAGCTATCGGCTTTGTTGGATTGATGATCCCGCATATGATCCGCCTACTCGTAGGTTCAGATCATAAAAGAGTGCTGCCGATTAGTGCGTTATTCGGTGCTGTCTTTATGATCTGGGCAGATATTGTAGCCAGGCTCGTAGTGGCTCCTGAAGAACTGCCAATAGGAGTGGTGACAGCATTGTGCGGTGGACCATTTTTCATTTGGTTATTACGAAGAAGTTCCTATTCATTCGGAGGTCGTTGACGATGGGTATAACAGTTGAAGGCATATCAGCCAGCATACAGGAAAAGAAGATTATCTCCGACATTCATTTGCGGGTGAAGCCTGGGCAGTTTGTTGGACTGATTGGTCCGAACGGAAGCGGAAAATCCACGCTGTTAAAAAGCATTTACCGGATCAACAAGCCGGATTGCGGAAAAATTACATTGGATAGTGAAAATCTGTACGAAATATCAGCAAAAAAAACGGCTCAAAAAATGGCGGTAGTCAGTCAGGAATCGCAGCATACATTTGAGTTTTCAGTAATGGAAATCGTGCTGATGGGACGAGCTCCGCATAAGAAGATGATGGAAACGGACACAGTTGAAGACATGCGTATTGCAGAAGAGGCGCTTGAAAAAGTAGGACTGGAAAGCTATGGAGATCGTCTGATTTCTACGCTATCCGGCGGGGAAAAACAAAGAGTTATGGTAGCGAGAGCTCTCGCCCAGCAAGCGAAATATTTGGTACTGGATGAACCTACGAACCATTTGGACATTCATCATCAACTTCAGCTAATGGACTTGGTTAAGAAATTAAATATCACGGTCATAGCGGCTCTTCATGATCTAAATATCGCTTCGGTCTATTGCGATCATATATATGTGTTGAATCAAGGACAGCTGGCTGTTGCAGGTCAGCCAGAAGAAGTTTTAACGGAGACAATACTACAAGAAATATTCCGGGTAAATACTCATATCATCCAGCATCCGATAACCGGAAAGACACATATTACCTTTCTTTCTGACGCGGCTCCTGCTATTAAAAGACATGAAGAGGTGTACATATGATGAAAAAGTATTCGAAATTGTTAAGTGTACTGATGGTGATAGCCATCCTATCTGCATGCGGTCAATCGGACAATAAAATAGAATATGGTTCTTCTGATGATCAGACAAATGAGGCAGACAGCGCTGAAACTTACGAGCCTGTAACGCTAGATAATTTCGGTCGGGAGGTAACGTTTACGGAACCGCCAAAACGAACGGTTGGGTTGATGCAAGATAATGCTGAATTAATGCTGGCACTCGGATTAGATGAGTATCTTGTAGGCTACTCGTTTCCACGGGATAAAGCAGCACCCGGATTGGAAGAGAAAGTGAAGAAAGTTCCGCTTTTATCTGAAATGTATCCTTCAAAAGAAGTGTTACTAAGTAAGGAACCTGATTTTGTCATGGGATCAGACGACTTTTTTGTTGACAGTGTAATCGGTACGACTGCTGAACTTGAAAAACGTGGGGTGAAGTCCTATATACCTGAGGCGGCTGGAAAACCGGCAACTTTGGAAAATATGGTATACAAGGAGATTAGTGAAGTATCCCGTATTTTTGGCGTTGAAAGTCGTGGAGATGAATTAATCCAGTCAATAAAAGAGACTGTAATGGGGATACAAGAAAAAATAAGTGACGAAGAGCCTGTGAGAGTTTTCTATATGGGCGGCGGCGATAGCGGGTCTGCTATCACTACTGGAGGAGATATGATACGATCCCATGTCGTCGGTTTAGCAGGCGGAGAAAATATTTTCAGTGAGTCAACAGGATGGATGCCAGAAGTTAGTTGGGAAGAGGTAATTGAGCGTGATCCCGAGGTGATTGTGTTAGCTTATTGTTGCGGAACGACACCTGAGCAGTTAATGGATGCGATCTCTAATAATCCATCGCTTCAGGACGTTACAGCAGTCAAAAATAAGCGGTATGTCACTATCGAGCACGCCGATGTAGAACAGTCGGTTCGAATTCCAAGTGGACTAGAGACATTGGCGAAAGGTTTTTATCCAGAACGCTTTGAATGAGCTTTTAAAGATGATGTAGCAGAACTGGAAAGTCTAGATATAATCGATTTTTATATCTGGGCTTTTTTAGTTAGAGAGTAGAGGTTTTATTGATTCTTAAAACTAGGCAATCAAGGTATAAGCATGGGATGCCGTAATACAAAAACCAATATGAATAGGAGTTCGTCCAATGAGTAAAAAATACATGCTGCTGTTTTTAATCATGGTAATGGCAATCTTGACAGCTTGTGGTGAATCCGACAGTACGATGGAGACCTCCGCTTCGAAAGCGGATGGAGACAAATCGAAGAACGAAGGGGTTTATGAACCCGTTTCCGTTAAAACGAAAAATGGGCCGATCCAATACGAAGAGATGCCTCGTCGTGTGGTTACGCAAGACTTACACACACTGGAACTCATGTTGACACTGGGACTGGAAGAACATATTGCAGGAACGGTTGGTGCAAATCCAGATCATGTATTACCCGAATTCGAGGAAGCATTTTCAAGGATTCCTGTTGTTTCGCGTGGGATGCAACCCTCTAAGGAAGTGCTATTGGAAGTGGATCCTGACTTCGTCTATGCTGGCTGGGATACACTATTCCAAGAAGAGCGTCTAGGCTCAGTGAAAAAACTGAACGAACTTGGTATTAAGACATATACTCACGAGTCGTCCAACATCATAGGTCCGACGCTTGACGATGTTTATCAGGATATCCGTAATATCGGTCTTATTTTTAAGGTAGAGGACAGAGCAGACGAATTGATCGAGTCTCTTCAACATTCTATTCGAGATGTAGGTAAACAGATTGATGAGCAGATTGGAACAGTCGAAGAACCAGTTAGTGTTTTTATCTATGACAGTGGAACAGACATACCTTTTACAGCAACTCAAACAATTTTGACCGAAATGATACGACTGGCAGGAGGAGAAAATATATTTGGTGATATTCCGAAAAACTGGACAACCGTTAATTGGGAAGACGTTGTTGAACGGAATCCAAAAGTGATCGTCATCATGGATTATGGAGAAATGACGGCCGAGCAAAAGAAAGATGTTCTGTTTAGCAACCCTGCCTTAGCGGGTATTGACGCGATCAAAAATGATCGAGTTGCGGTCATGCCACTTGATTATACTTTCGAGGGCGTGCGAATCCCCACTACAATTGAAATGCTTGCGAAATCATTTTATCCCGAAGCATTTGAAAATTAATGATTTTACTGCTGGTAGAAATATGAACACTAAAAGGTATCAGGTTCCCCCTAATTGTTTGTAGACCTGGTACCTTCCCCTATTGTTAGCTCCAAGCAATATCCCGCCGTCAACTGCTAATTTCACTTTCTTCTATATGCATGTTGCTTGTACACATCTTTCTTTTAAATAACCAACAATGAATTAATACAATACAGCGGTTGGGTATAAAAATTCAATAATTATTATTCAATTAAACCCTGCTTTAAAACTTATTGAAGTGTAAAAAATTATTTTTTGGGGTATATAAAAATAGGGGGTAATATGTATTTCCATTGACACTATACTAAATTATACATAATATATGAATATATGCTCATATAAGCAATTAATTATTGAAAGTTAGGGGGAATTTAAATTGAACAAAGAAGAAAATAGAGAACAGTTTTTGAGAGAAGACACACAGCTTTTGGATGAGGAAACACTTTTCGTCGTGTCCCAAACATTTAAGGCATTGAGTGATCCAACAAGAATCCGGATTTTAAATTTATTATGCAAGGAAGAGCATTCAGTGAATGATATTGCGGAAACACTGAATTTAAGCCAGTCATCCGTCTCTCATCAATTGCGTTTTTTGAAAAATTTACGTCTGGTGAAGTTCAGGAGGGAAGGAACAACACTTTACTATTCGGAAGATGATTATCATGTTATGAATTTATTGAAACAGGCGATAGAGCACGCAACGCATAATTAATTACACGAAGGGGGTAATCGAATGGGGCATGAACATGGACACGACCATACGCATGGTGCAAATAAGAAAGTATTATTGATTTCCTTCCTAATCATTACTTTATATATGATAGTGGAAGTGATCGGCGGATTTTTGACGAATAGTCTTGCCTTGTTGGCAGATGCTGGTCATATGTTGAGCGACTCAATTTCACTAGCGATTGCACTGATTGCATTTAAGTTAGGAGAAAAGGTCGCAAATAAAAGCAAAACGTATGGCTATAAGCGATTTGAAATTTTGGCCGCTGTATTAAATGGGGCAACTTTGATTGTCATCGCATTGTTCATTTTTATTGAAGCGGTGAAACGCTTTGCAAACCCGCCTGATGTTGCGACGACAGGTATGTTAATCGTTAGCAGCATCGGTTTGGCGATAAATATCTTAGTTGCATGGATTATGATGCGCGGCAGCGATGTTGAAGGAAATTTGAACATGAAAGGCGCTTACCTTCATGTTATTAGTGACATGCTAGGCTCTATTGGGGCGATCGCTGCGGCTTTGCTTATGATGTTTTTCGGCTGGGGCTGGGCAGATCCGTTAGCTAGTGTCATTGTCGCTATACTCGTTTTGCGTAGCGGATACTATGTATCAAAGTCTGGATTACATGTATTAATGGAAGGCGTCCCTCAAAATGTAGATATAGATAATGTCATCCGTACAATTCAAAGTGCGGAAGGCGTCCAAAGTGCTCACGATTTGCATGTTTGGTCCATTACAAGCGGACTGAATGCACTTTCCTGTCACGCAGTTGTAGATGATCAGATGTCCATTGCGGAAAGTGAGCAACTTCTGCGTAGTATCGAGCACGATCTTTTACACCAAAATATTCATCATGTAACGATTCAGTGGGAAACGTCTGCCCATCAGCATGATGATTCAATTTTATGTAAGGTAAAACCAGAAGTATCAGCAGACCACCATCACCAACATCATTAATGTGATCAGTGACCAGAAGTAATGCGCTGGTCACTATTTTTTTGGGAATGAAACAAAACACTTTACATACCCTACACCGGTATACTAATGTGTGGCTATACACTACTATTCCTTTTCATAACTGACACCCAAGTTTTGTGTGATTGAAAAAAGGAATATCGTGTAATATATTTTTATAAACTGTATACCCCTATACTGTATGTATATTAAGGAGTGATGCAGGAAACTAACTTACAAGGAGGACTACGAGATGGACCAACATGCAGAACATCACCACTACCAATACAAAGCTCAAGGAGAAAGTGAAGTGACAGCAAATGTCACTTACAGAGACGCTATCATTACAATTGAATTGAAAGACAAACATGGAAAGGCACCTGAATTAGGTGTTTCCCATGAAAAGGAAATGCATTTGATCGTTGTGAGCGCAGATTTGAAAGAATATATTCATGGGCACCCCGAGAAGCAAGCAGACGGTGTATATATGTTGCAAAGAGAATTGAGGGACAACGACTACAAGGTATTTGTTGATATCGCTCCAAAAAACTTATCTTATACAGTTTCGCCAATCACGCTCCATGTCGGGCACGCGTATCATCCAAACCATGGCAATGAACTCAAGGTTGACACAGACTTTGTCAAAATGGTAGATGGATAATCAGTGGAATTAAAAGCTAATAATATTGAAGCCGGGCAGGATATTTCATTGTTATTCGACTTAAGAGGAGCAACACCTGAACCGTATTTAGGCGCATTAGGCCATGTTGTCATTTTAGATGAAAATGCAGAACATTTTATCCATGTGCATCCAGTATCTGATGACAAAACTCAATTCAAAACAGTTTTAACAGAGGCAGGGAAATACAAACTTTGGGCAGAGTTTCAATTTGACGGCGAAGTTTATGTATATGCGTATGTCATAGAGATAAGATGAATGATCTTGACAGGGATTCTCATAATAGGAGGTAACGATCTATGGAGGGGAAGACATTAAAACTTTATACAAGACCGACATGTTCGGACTGCCAAGAAGCGAAAGCGTTTCTTTTGAAAAACAATATTCCATATATCGACTATGATTTATCGATAGAACCGGAAAGGGAGAAAGAACTTATTAAGTTAAGTGGCTCGAGGGTAGTACCGGCTTTCGTTTTCAAGAAAAAGTCTTTTATAGGATTTGGAAGCAAACCGAAAGTGCTGATCGGTTTCGAACGGAATGAAGAAGAGATTAAAAAACTGTTAGCAGTATAGTGATTGATGTAATTGAACAAAACAATATCATTGCTCTCTCATGAAATGCGTGTTAATATAGGGGTAAGGGGTATATAGTAAACTCTGAGGAGTGATGGTATGTCAGAAACAACAAAGAAGACTGTACAGCCGAATAAACAGCAGTTATTAAATCGTTTAAAGCGTATTGAAGGGCAGGTAAGAGGTGTTCATCAAATGATTGAAAATGACCGTTATTGTGTGGATATTCTCCATCAGATAAGCGCGATTCAATCGGCAATGAACAAAGTATCCTTAGCTTTACTGGAAGACCATACGCATCATTGTGTTGTCAATGCCATTAAAGGGCAAGATGGTGAAGCGGCTATTCAGGAGCTTATGAGTGTCATGAAAACGATGACTAAGTAATCATTTAGCATTGTAGACTGGAACAGAGTATGGAGTACTGATATTAACAACAAAACAGGAGGTTTTTCATTATGAAAGAAGTATTAAAAGTAGAAGGTATGTCTTGTGGACATTGCGTGAATTCAATTGAGTCAAGTGTAGGTGAACTGAACGGTGTTTCATCAGTAAAAGTGGACCTTGCGAATAAAGAAGTGACAGTTGAGTATGATAACGAAGTGAATTTAAATCAAATCAAAGAGACGATTGAAGACCAAGGCTATGAAGTTGCTTAAACAATAGGCATAAAACGTCTTCCGCTTAGACCATGTGGGGGTACAAGCGGCTGTAGAAGTGATTATACGACAACCGTATAATCCTTCTTTTTTCAAAACTATATACCCCCACGAAGTATCGGAGGGATACAAATGGCAACAACGGAAAAAACCTTAAAGATCAATGGGATGACATGTGCAGCTTGCGCAAACCGGATTGAAAAAGGGTTATCCAAAATAGAAGGTGTCGAAAAGGCGAATGTAAACTTTGCTTTGGAAAGTTCGACAATCGTTTACGATCCGGAAAAAACAAATATTGATGATTTTACGTCAAGGATCGAAAAATTAGGTTATGGTATCATTCAAGACAAAGTTGAATTCGATATTTCGGGCATGACATGTGCTGCTTGTGCGACGAAAATAGAAAAACGGATTAATAAAATGGATGGTGTTTCTAAGGCGACTGTCAATTTCGCGATTGAAACACTGACTGTAGATTATGATGGTGGTCAAACAAGTCCGAACGAGATGATGGCAATTGTGAAAAAAATGGGCTATGAATTGATTCCAAAATCTAACGGCAAGGAAAAGTTGGATCATAAGGAGCAGGAGATAAAAAAGCAATACCGGAAATTCATATTTTCGGCAATCCTGACACTCCCGCTGTTATGGACAATGGTAGCGCACTTTGAGTTTTTATCTTTTCTATACTTGCCTACTTTTTTAATGAATCCTTGGGTGCAATTGATCTTGGCAACGCCTGTCCAATTTATCGTCGGTGCTCAATTCTATAAAGGGGCATTTACTTCCTTAAGAAATAGAAGCGCCAATATGGATGTTTTAGTGGCATTAGGTACTAGTGCAGCTTATTTCTACAGTTTATATTTGTCTTTTGAATGGATGAATGGGGGCAGTGTCGGAGAACCAGAACTATATTTTGAAGCATCTGCCGTCATTATTACGCTAATCGTCCTAGGTAAGTTATTCGAAGTGAGGGCAAAAGGAAAAACGAGCCAAGCCATTCAAAAACTACTAGGATTGCAAGCAAAAACAGCACGTGTCTTAAAAGACGGCGTTGAAAAAGAACTGCCGATTGAAGAAGTAGTAGCTGGCGATATCATCCTCGTCAAACCGGGGGAAAAGATTCCTGTCGACGGAGAAATCATTTCTGGACAATCGGCAATTGATGAATCAATGATCACCGGTGAAAGTATCCCTGTCGATAAAGTGCCAGGAAACTCGGTCATTGGTGCAACGATCAATAAAAACGGGTCATTACAGGTCAAAGCGACGAAAGTTGGGAAAGACAGTGCATTATCTCAAATCGTCAAAGTCGTTGAAGAAGCACAAGGCTCAAAGGCGGAAATTCAACGGTTGGCGGATAAAATATCAGGCATCTTCGTTCCTATAGTCGTTGGAATTGCGATTTTGACATTCTTCATTTGGTATTTTGTCGTAACGCCTGGCGATTTCAGATCTTCACTAATTCCGACCATTTCCATATTGGTCATTGCATGTCCATGTGCGTTAGGGTTGGCCACACCAACCTCCATTATGGCTGGATCGGGTAGAGCAGCTGAAATGGGTATGCTTTTCAAAGGCGGAGAACATCTTGAAAACACACGTTTCATCGACACAGTTGTATTGGATAAAACAGGTACAGTGACGAAAGGCGAGCCAGCGTTGACAGATGTCATCGTGTTGAAAGACTTTGCAGAAGAGGAAGTCCTTCAATTGGTTGCATCAGCTGAGAATCAATCCGAACACCCATTGGCGCAAGCGATCGTAATGGGAATCAAAGAAAAAGGAATCGAATTGATCGAACCAGAAGGGTTCAATACGCTCCCAGGGTATGGAATTGAAGCGAAAGTCTCCGGAAAGCAAGTGCTTGCCGGGACACGAAAGTTAATGCACAGCCGGGATGTGGCTCTTCAAGATGTGGAATCCACAATGGAGAACATGGAGAAAGAAGGAAAGACAGCGATGCTCATCGCGATTGATGGGAAACTTGCGGGTGTCGTGGCAGTTGCGGATACTGTGAAAAAAACATCTAAACAGGCAATTGAAAGAATGCTTGAACTTGGGTTGGATGTCATTATGCTAACGGGTGACAACCAACATACTGCAGAAGCAATCGGACGACAAGTCGGGTTGAGCCATATCATCGCAGAAGTCCTTCCAGAGCAGAAAAGCGATGAGATTAAGAAATTACAGATGCAAGGAAAGAAAGTGGCAATGGTCGGAGACGGTATCAATGATGCTCCTGCACTTGCGCTTGCGGATATCGGAATGGCGATTGGTACTGGAACAGATATTGCAATCGAAGCAGCTGATATCACCCTCATGCGCGGCGACTTAAATAGCGTTGCAGACGCTATCATTATGAGCCGGAAAACAATGCGCAACATTAAACAGAATCTATTCTTTGCTTTTTTCTATAATACAATCGGTATTCCGGTTGCTGCACTCGGATTGTTAGCCCCTTGGGTAGCCGGAGCAGCTATGGCATTTAGTTCAGTGTCTGTCGTTTTGAACGCGTTAAGGCTTCAACGAGTAAAATTTTGATGGGTCACAAAACTTCTAGTATAAAATAAAATGGCCATGAAATTGAACGGTCGATAGGATGAATGGTCTTCATTTTATAGCTAGTAATGAGCCAGCGATTCATCATAGAACCCTTCCGAGCAATAGAGGGCAGGTCAGAAAAAATGTTTTCAAGGTATGACATTCCTTTAGGTTTAAAGTGAATTTGATATTCTCAAAAAATTAATAGTGATTTTCTGCAGCCCTTCCCGAGATGATTGGGAGGGGTTTTTAATGTATATATTCAAATGAATGATCATTCTGTTTTGTCGGCCTTACTTACCACTTCTGCAAGTAGTCGATCGGACTGGTTCCCTCATAAGCAGGAACACTTGATTCTTCGCCGCAAAGCTGTACAATAAATTAGTAGCAGTAACTCCAAGCCGCTTTCCCATGTTTTTAAGACGAGGAAAATGGACACAATCCCCCCCATTCCAGTTGTTTCGAATACCTAAGAGATTCACCGATCCTTCCCGGATGTATGAATCAAAACCGAATCAACTTGCGATCAAACCATTAAATAAAACACTTTGTTACAACACATTTATAGTTCGAACTTGTATTCACGGCTAGGCCGGCTGTTCCATGGCTGCTCATTAGTCTTTTTAAAGCTAAAAGTTAAAGCGTGGCAACGTTTACGCTAACTTGCTTAAGGGGATACTGTCGTTATAATGAATTTTTCTGTACTTAATTGCTTTAGATTGACTGAATTGAGCTTTTAAAGGGAACAGTTCAAGTTTATCGATAGAAGTAGTATGGCCTATTAACGCCTTACGGACTATTCGGAATATTTCATGCTTTTTGCTAAAGTGTATTTAGGGAGAAGAGTTCTATTACAAACTATCATATATTTCAGGAGGTTGAACGATGCAATTACTACCGCGTGAAATCGACAAGTTAATGATTGTTGTGGCTGCCGATGTCGCCAGAAGACGTAAAGAACGAGGTCTTAAATTGAATCATCCAGAAGCAATGGCGCTTATTACATACGAGGTGATGGAAGGCGCTAGAGATGGCAAAACTGTCGCAGATCTTATGGCTTACGGAGCGACGATATTAACTCGTGAAGACGTGATGGATGGTATTCCCGAGATGATTGACGACATTCAAGTGGAAGCAACGTTTCCGGATGGTACAAAACTAGTTACTGTGCATAACCCCATCCGATAACTTGCTAATGAAATGGAGAGGAGACGAAGCGATGATCCCAGGTGAGTATATTTTAAAAGATGAACCAATTAATTGTAATGAAGGGGCAGAAAGTACACGTGTTCACGTTGTGAATGAAGGGGACAGGCCAATACAAGTCGGTTCTCATTATCATTTTTATGAGGTAAATGGTGCGCTGAGGTTTAGACGGGAAGAGACATACGGCAAACGATTAAATATTCCAGCCGGCGCTGCTGTCCGCTTTGAACCAGGCGATGAAAAAGAAGTGCAATTAATTGACTATGCTGGAAAAAGAGAAGTTTACGGATTTCATAATGAAGTGGACGGACCATTGGAAGGCGGGAATGTTAAATGAGTTTTAAAATGGATAGAGAGCAATATGCACAAATGTACGGACCGACAACAGGAGACTCCATCCGCCTGGCAGATACAGATTTGTTCATTCAAATCGAAAAAGATCATACAAAATACGGCGAAGAAGTTGTATTTGGCGGCGGGAAAGTCATTCGTGATGGAATGGGACAGCATCCGTTCATTACGCGCGAAGAAGACGAACGAGTACCCGATACGGTCATCACAAATGTCGTTGTCCTTGATTATACGGGAATTTATAAAGCGGATTTAGCGATTCGTGACGGTAAAATTTCTGGTATTGGAAAAGCTGGTAACCCGCTCGTGCAGGACAAAGTTGACATTATTATCGGAGCATCCACGGAAATTATTTCCGGGGAAGGTAAAATTATTACTGCAGGCGCGATTGATACGCACGTGCATTTTATAAATCCAGGACAAGTTGATGTTGCGCTCACTGCTGGAACGACGACATTGATTGGCGGTGGGGCAGGACCGGGCGATGGATCTAGAGCAACGACTGCTACACCGGGCGCCTGGCATCTTCACTCGATGCTCAAGGCTTTAGAGGGGCAACCAATCAATATCGGTTTAACAGGGAAAGGGCATGCAGCAGCCGGCGGACCTTTAGCGGAGCAAATACTCGCTGGTGCGATCGGTTTGAAAGTCCATGAAGATTGGGGTGCGACACCATCCGTACTTGATCATTCATTACGGATTGCTGATGAATATGATGTGCAAATTGCGCTTCACGCAGATACGTTAAATGAAGCTGGATTTTTTGAAGATACGATGAAGGCGATCAACGGCCGTGTCATCCATATGTACCATACAGAAGGTGCAGGCGGCGGACATGCGCCAGACTTGATCAAATCCGCCGGTATGATGAATGTATTGCCGGCGTCCACAAATCCAACATTGCCATACACAATCAACACGATTGACGAGCATCTGGACATGGTGATGGTTGCTCATAACTTAAATCCTTCTGTTCCAGAAGATATTGCATTTGCTGATTCACGCATTCGCAACGAGACAATTGCGGCGGAAGATGTCTTACAAGATATGGGTGTCTTCAGCATGACGAGCTCCGATTCGCAAGCGATGGGGCGTGTGGGTGAAGTTGCACTTCGGACATGGCAAGTAGCCCATAAAATGAAAAAACAGCTTGGAATTATGGAAGGGGATAGTCAGTACTCGGATAATAATCGGGTAAAACGCTATATAGCCAAATATACGATCAACCCTGCAATTACTCACGGGATTTCCGAGTATATTGGCTCAATTGAAGTTGGAAAAATGGCCGACCTTGTACTATGGGATCCGAAATTCTTTGGCGTCAAACCGGAAATGATTTTGAAAAATGGAATGGCGGTCTTTAGCTTAATGGGAGATGCCAATGCGACGATTCCGACACCACAGCCAATGATTTACCGACCAATGTATGCAACGCTAGGAAAGGCATTGTCGCAAAGTTCTATTACATTTGTTTCCCAAGTTGCATACGATAACGGTATTAAAGAAAAGCTTGGACTCGAAAAAGTGGTACTTCCTGTACGCAATATGCGCGATCTTACGAAAAAAGATATGAAATTGAATACTGCTACTCCTCATATTGACGTGGATCCGCAAACGTACGAAGTGAGAATCGATGGAAAACCTATTACATGCGATCCGATTGACGTTGTGCCGATGGGGCAGCGCTATTTCTTATTTTGAGGTGAAGAAAATGATTGTAGAAGAAGTCGTAATGAACGTAAGAGATTTAGACTCGAACGAATTTGAAAAACGACATAAAGAGAAAGTGTATCTAGAGAGCGCGCATTTAATGAAAAGAATTCAACGTGTAGAAACAGATCACGGACGTGAAATCGGCATCCGATTGAAAGACCCGCGTGATTTGGAAGCTGGCGACATTCTCTTTATGGATGATAAAAATATAATTTTGATCGACGTACTTTCCGATGATTTAATTGTCATCAGTCCACGTACGATGCTTGAAATGGGAACGATTGCTCATCAGCTTGGAAATCGTCATTTGCCAGCTCAGTTTGAGGATAAGGATATGCTTGTTCAGTATGATTATTTGGTTGAGGAATTGTTGCAAGAAATGGACATTCCATTCAAGCGAGAAGAACGAAAAGTAGCAAAAGCATTCCGTCATATCGGGCATAGTCATGACTAATCACGCATTGTCTTTGTTTCAGCTGTGCGACTCCAATTTTCCAACCGGCTCTTTTAGCCATTCTTTCGGCTTGGAAACGTATATTCAAAAAGACATTGTCACAGATGCGAAATCATTTTTCGAATGGCTGAACGTTTATGTGCATGAACAGCTCGCTTATGCAGACGGCTTGGCAGTAAGGCTGGCTTATGATGCACTTGAAGCGGAAGAACTTGAAGATATTTGGGAATTGGATCGCATTTTGACTGTGCAGAACTTAGCACGGGAATCACGCGATGGTACACAGCGCATGGGTGACCGTATGTTGGATATTGCACAATCAATTTATGAAATACCGATGTTGTCCACCTACATGCGAAAAATACGTGATAAACAAGCTTTTGGCCATCCCGCTATTGTTTTTACGATGGTAGGGCATCATCTGCAAGTAGAGAAGGAAACGACGATTTTATATTATTTGTATTCGACAGTCGTTAGTCTCGTACAAAATGCTGTGCGGGCAATCCCGCTCGGACAAACTGCAGGACAGAAAATTATTTATGCATTTCAACAACAGCTTCAGCAGGCAACAGATAAAATTATGAAGTTAGATGAAGAAGAGTTTGGAGTCGTATCACCAGGGCTCGAACTTTCACAAATGCAGCACGAGCGAGTTGGGATACGTATTTTCAGCTCGTGAAAAACGTGAAATTAATTGAGAATAAGGATGTGCTTAGAATGGAACCAATTAAAATAGGTGTTGGCGGACCCGTTGGTGCCGGTAAAACGATGTTAGTTGAAAAAATCACCCGTGCTTTAAACGGGGAAGTGAGTATGGCAGTCATCACGAATGACATTTATACGAAAGAAGATGCTAAGTTTTTAGTTGCAAACGGCATCCTTCCGGAAGATCGCATCGTCGGTGTAGAAACAGGTGGTTGTCCGCATACGGCTATTCGAGAAGATGCGTCAATGAACTTTGCGGCGATTAATGAGTTGAAGGAAAATCATCCGGATGTTGAACTGATTTTTGTAGAAAGCGGCGGCGACAACTTAGCAGCTACATTCAGCCCAGAGCTTGTGGATTTCTCCATCTATATAATCGACGTGGCGCAGGGGGAAAAAATCCCACGCAAAGGCGGCCAGGGAATGATAAAATCTGACTTGTTTATAATTAATAAAACAGATTTGGCGCCATATGTTGGAGCGAGTCTTGAAGTAATGGAGTCTGATACAAAAGTGTTCCGCGGAAACAAACCATTCTTCTTCACCAATTTAAAAGATGATGAAGGACTGGCTGAAGTGGTAGATTGGATAAAAAAACATGCGTTATTAAAGGGACTAGGGCAAGATGTCTGAATGGACAGGCGTTCTTGACCTTGCCATGGAAAATCGTCAAGGACGTTCCGTGGCGAAAAGTGTCTACTTTCAGGGTGCGTTTAAAGTGATGCGCCCTGTCTATTTGAATAATTATAGTTATCCATGCTACTACTTATTGAATCCAGGCGGAGGCTATCTAGACGGAGACCGGTACCGCATGGAAATAACGCTCGATGAACAGGCGCAACTGACATTGACGACCCAGTCGGCAACAAAAGTATACAAAACGCCAACCAGACAAGTATATCAAGAGTCGGTCTTTCATATGAAAAAAGGTAGTTATCTGGAGTATTTGCCGGATGCATTGATAGCATATAAAGATGCCAAATACTATCAAAAAAATATTGTACATATGGAAAAAGGAGCGACATTGCTGTATTCCGATATATTGACTCCTGGCTGGTCGCCAGAAGGGGAAAAGTTCAGTTACGATATGCTTCGTCTGAAAACAGAAATATATATGGAAGACGAGCTAGTTGTCTTTGATCATATTAAACTTCATCCGGCATCTCAGCATATGAATGGGTTAGGTTTTATGGAAGGGTACACACATTTAGGTTCGTTTATTGTCGTTGGAGAAAAGACGAACGATGATTTATTGGATCGCCTGCATGAAACGATTCAGAAAGAGGCTGGAGATTTTGCATTTGGATTATCCAAGCTTGCTGTTCCTGGCTTTACTATCCGAATAATGGCAAATTATACACAAGTTATTGAGCGGATCATCTCTGCCTGCCATCATGTAATCAGCGACAAATGGTATCAGACGAAACCAAGTTTTTTACGGAAGTATTAGAAAAATGCCCGACAATTCGAAAAGAGTTGTCGGGCGATTTACTGCGATTTATGTCTCTATTCAACAGAACACTCTATACTTTATAGATTGTGAGATGGGTGCAGTTGGATTTCTATTTATTGCATGCCCAATTATTCGCAATTAATTATCAATCATCGAGACATACATAAAGTGTATAGCGAGTACATTAGTAGGCATGTAGGTGTTACGTAACAAAAGAAAAGTAGCACAATGATGGATAACTATTTGTTTGGTTGTTGTAAATGAAAAGTTGCGTTTTGCGTGCTATACATCGTTAATGATTCCCTAGAAAGTAAATTTAATTCGATTTCTACAAAAGGTTTAAATTGGGTTATTTAGAAGAACATAAACTTCCAAGTAATGGTCAGTTATGTATCATCGTGTTACGATTCTATATAAATGTGTTACTGCGTTAAAAATAGTAATAAAAAGAGGTGGTTGCAGTATGCAGGACTCAACGTTAAAGAGATTTGGAATCTCAATGGAAGGGGGCTTACTTAGGAGGTTTGATGATTTAGTTAAAAAAAAAGGATATGAAAATCGCTCGGAAGCGGTTCGGGATCTTGTTCGAGAGGCAATTATTCAGCAAGCATGGGAAGATGGAGAACAGATAATTGCAGGAAGTATACTATTATTTTATGACCATCATCAACGCAATCTACTTGAAGAGATGACAAGGATTCAACATAGTGTGCACGATGTAATCCTTGCGACAACACACTTCCATTTGAATCATGATAGTTGCCTTGAACTAATTGTTGTAAAAGGAAAAGCAAAAGAAATTCAGGAACTAAGTCATAAACTGACGAGTTTGAAAGGTGTATCATATGGGAATTTCACAGTGGCTCCTGTGGAGCAGATTTAATTGTTCACAATCATATTTTACGGTTTCGATAGGATCTGAAATTATAAAACCCTAATGCAGATGTGCAATTTTATGAAGGATTGTAGATAAATAATACGTGTAGAAGGAGTGTACTAAATGACAAAGAAATTCTTGAGTCTCATCGTAATAGCCACTGTATCTATTTCGCTTATGTTAGCAGGCTGCTCTTCATCTAAATCGGATGATAAAAATAAGAAGAATGAGGGGAAGCCGAAGGACGAGCTTGTGCTTGCATTTGATTCTGAGCCGGCAACAGGATTTGATCCGACAACCGGTTGGGGACGTTATGGTTCACCGCTATTTCAAAGTACATTGTTGAAAAGAGATGACAAACTAAACATTGTAAATGATCTTGCAACAAGTTATGAAGTAGATGAAGAGGGTAAAGTTTGGACTGTTCATTTGCGCGATGATGTCAATTTTTCTGATGGGAAACCACTAACGGCTAGGGATGTGGTATTCACATTTGAAACAGCAGCCAATAGTGGGTCGGTTGTTGATTTGAACGTATTGGATAAAGTCGAAGCAGTTAATGATACGACCGTGAAATTCACATTAAAAGAAGTGCAATCCACATTTATAAACAATCTAGTGGCAACGGGAATCGTCCCACAACATGCATACAGTGAAGACTATGCTGAGAACCCGATTGGTTCAGGCCCCTATCAACTTGTACAGTGGGACAAGGGACAACAGATCATTGTGAAAAAGAATCCAGAATACTATGGAGAAAAACCATATTTTAACAAATTGACTTTTGTATTTTTAAATGAGGATGCTGCATATGCAGCTGCCCAAGCGGGAACAGTCGATCTTGCCTATATACCAGCCGCGTTTAGTAATAAGGAAGTACCTGGCATGAAACTTGAAACAGTTAAAACTGTGGACAATCGTGGAATCGTATTTCCTTACGTGAAGTCAGGTGATTTCACTGAAGATGGTTTACCAATCGGGAATGACGTAACATCGGATCCAGCCATCCGTCATGCAATTGATATGGCAGTTGATCGGAAAGCGTTAATTGACGGTGTGTTGGAAGGATACGGAACACCTGCCTATACTTCTGTTGATGGGCTTCCTTGGTGGAATCCAGATACAGTCATTGAAGATGGTGATTTGGACGGAGCGCGTAAGGTATTGGAAGAAGCGGGTTGGAAAGATTCTGATGGAGATGGAGTACTTGATAATGGCTCTTTGAAAGCTGAATTTAGTCTTTACTATTTAGCAAATGACACAATCAGACAGTCTCTTGCCATTGCAGTTGCAGATATGATGAAACCACTCGGTATTAATATTAAAGTAGAGGGTGGAAGCTGGGATATTATTGGTAAGAAAATGTATTCCGAGGCTGTACTTATGGGTTGGGGAAGTCACGACCCGCATGAATTATACAACATCTATGGCAGCGATAATGCTGGGATCGAGTATTATAATACAGGCTACTATAAAAATGACAAAGTAGATGAATACTTCAAGAAGGCCCTTCATGCGAAAAGTGAAGCTGAGGCAATCGAGTTTTGGAAAAAAGCACAATGGGACGGTACGACCGGTTTAAGTGGAAAAGGGGATGCCGCTTGGGCATGGTTGGTTAACATCGACCATTTGTATTTGGTGAAAGATGGTCTTGATATCGGAGATCAACGAATCCATGTACATGGACATGGTTGGCCGGCAACAGACAACATTGCCGACTGGAAATGGAGTAAATAATGTGCGCAAAAATATTGGTGTAAAGATAAGTAAGTTTCTGTTGATGAAGGGTTTAAGAATGCTTACTTTATTATTTGCGATTTGCTTAATATCCTTTTTATTAATAAAGAACTCCCCAATTGATCCGATTCAAGCTTATGTTGGTGCTGATATGATAAAGGTAAGTCCTGAACAGCGAGAGAAGATTGCTGAGTATTGGGGGCTTGATCAACCTGTAATGGTGCAGTTTTTTAGTTGGCTTTCTGCTTTACTTTCAGGTGACTTGGGAACTTCAATGATTTTCCGCCGCCCGGTGTCTGAAATCATCGGAGAGCGCTTTTGGAACTCGCTTGTCCTGATGCTGACCGCCTGGATATTGTCGGGAGTTATCGGTTTTGTCATGGGCGTTGTGTCAGCCATGAAAAAGGATACTTGGATTGATCGGATTATAAAGTGGTATTGTTATACATTGGCCTCAACTCCGACTTTTTGGATGGGCCTTCTTATGCTGATTGTTTTTGCGGTGTGGCTCGGGTGGTTCCCAATTGGATTAGGTGTTCCAACAGGGGTCCTTGCTGAAGACGTCACATTAGCAGATCGATTACAGCATCTTATCCTCCCAGCCATGACACTTAGCATTCTTGGAGTTGCGAATGTAGCCTTACATACGCGACAGAAGCTGATAGATGTCCTGGCGAGTGATTACGTGTTGTTTGCGAGGGCGAGAGGTGAGCGTGGCTTTCTCTTATTTTGGAGACACGGCTTGCGTAATGTTGCCTTGCCTGCAATCACTTTACAATTTGCCGCTTTTAGTGAACTGTTTGGTGGAGCGGTGCTTGCTGAGCAAGTATTTTCATATCCAGGTCTTGGACAAGCGACAGTAGAGGCAGGCTTAAGGGGAGACGTCCCTCTTTTATTAGGGTTAGTACTATTTAGTACGATTTTTGTTTTTGCAGGAAATCTAATTGCTGATATGATCTACTACGTTGTAGATCCGAGAACGAGGGAGAGTCGAACAATATGATTCCAGGCCTCAAAATAGGAACGAAGGAAGAAAAGGTGAAACGGTTTTATCTGAATCGAAGACAGAAGACGCTTCTTACAATCGTAGTTGCGACAATTATCTTACTAAGTGTTGTAGTAGGTGGCGCAATGCTTGATCAAGAAAGAATTGCTACGAATCTTAATGAACGAAATTTGCCCCCCTCTCTTAAGCATCTTTTTGGTACAGATTGGCTGGGTAGGGATATGTTTACCCGGACGATTATGGGGCTTTCCTTAAGTATGGGGGTAGGGTTGATTGGAGCAATTGGCAGTACGTCAATTGCTCTTGTCTTGGGTATGGTGTCTGCAACAATGGGGAAAATGGCCGATCGTCTAATTACATGGCTCATCGATCTCTTTCTAAGTGTTCCACATCTTGTAACGTTAATTTTGATTGCTTTTACATTGGGCGGAGGATTTAAAGGCATTGTTATAGGGCTTATGCTAACTCATTGGCCAAGCCTTGCACGAGTCATTAGAGCAGAGGTTATGCAAATCCGCTCAGCAGAATATGTTCAGATTTCTCAACAGATGGGAAAATCCAGTTGGTGGATTGCTGTACATCATATTTTTCCTCATTTGATTCCACAACTCTTAATTGGTTTCATGTTGATGTTTCCCCATGTGATCTTACATGAAGCAGCAGTTACATTTTTAGGGTTAGGGCTATCGCCCCATGAGCCAGCTATTGGGATAATTCTATCAGAATCTATGAAGTATTTGTCTTCGGGTATGTGGTGGCTTGCCTTTTTCCCAGGGCTTTGCTTACTAATTATTGTACGGACTTTCGAGACGATTGGAGAGAACTTCCGTATGCTGATAGACCCGACAAGGGCTAATGAGAAATAAAGATGAGTAGGATAATGAAAAGCAAGTAGTCCTATTTGGTTGGTAAGGAGGTAGCGAATGTCTATCCTTGTAGTGGAAAATTTGTCGATATCTTTTAATCAGTATACAGAGAGTTTGAAACAAAAAAATGTAAACGTCATTTCAAGTTTGAATGTCACGCTTGAAGAAGGTGAAATACTAGCAGTTGTGGGAGCCAGTGGTTCTGGGAAGAGCTTGCTTGCGCATGCCATTCTTGGAATCTTGCCAAACAACGCAAATATTAGTGGAACGATTAGCTATGACGGAGAAATTCTTACGGCTGCACGGCAAGCTTCGTTACGCGGAACAGAAATTGCACTTATTCCACAATCAGTGAACTATTTAGATCCATTGATGCGAGTAGGGAATCAAGTTCGCAATTCTGTAAAAGTTGGAGATGCAGTTGCGGCACAACGCAAGGTTTTTGAACGGCTTCGCTTGAAGTCAGGCGTTGAAAATATGTACCCATTTCAGCTTTCTGGAGGCATGGCAAGGAGAACTCTTTTATCCACAGCTATTGTCAGTGGTGCAAAGGTAATTATTGCGGATGAACCCACGCCAGGCCTCGATCCAGTCGTTATCAAAGAGGCATTAGAAAACTTCAGGGAATTCGCAGACAATGGATGTGCGGTTATGCTCATCACACATGATATTGAATCCGCTTTAACGATTGCAGATAAAATTGCTGTGTTTTATGCAGGTACAACCGTGGAGATCGCCCCTGTAGAGAACTTTAATGGGGATGGTGAAGCGTTGCGGCATCCTTATAGCAAAGCGTTATGGAGGGCCTTGCCACAAAATGAATTTATACCAATTCCAGGCTCGCAGCCCCGCCCAAATAATTTACCATCCGGTTGCTTATTTGCCCCGCGTTGTCCTATAGCAACCCTTGAATGTGAACTAGCACAACCGGAAATGCGCGAACTTCGGAATGGAAGGGTAAGGTGCATCCATGCAACTTGAAGCAAAAAATATCGGTTTTCGTTATGGCGATGGACCTTGGCTGTTTCAAGGCGTCAATTTCACTGTAAAACCAGGAGAAATTGTTGGGCTTACAGCACCTAGTGGACGTGGTAAAACAACTTTTTGCCGGATTTTAGCGGGATATGAAAAGCCTCTGGAAGGAAGCATTACCATTGAAGGTTTGCCGGTACCTACAAGGGGATTTCATCCTGTACAATTGATATTTCAGCATCCAGAAAAAGCAGTCAATCCACGTTGGAAAATGGAAAAGGTTTTGAGTGAAGGGGAGAAGCCAGACCCTGAACTGCTAGATTTATTAGGAATTGAGCAGGAATGGTTGACTCGTTGGCCTAACGAGTTATCTGGAGGAGAATTACAACGCTTTTGTGTGGCAAGGGCGTTGGGGTCCAATCCACATTTTTTAATTGCAGATGAAATGACAACAATGCTTGATGCCATTACGCAAGCTCAGATTTGGTATGCTGTTCTCGAAATCGCCAAAAAGAGAAAGATGGGTATCATCATCGTTAGTCATGAAGAAAAGCTGATGCAACGATTGTGCCACCGAGTGGTTGAGTTGAAAAGTTTTTAATACAAATAGAGGGTTTGAGATTTTCTTTTACTTTATTGTAGAGTCGAGAATTCGATTAAATAGAATTGCAGTAGCATAAGGCTGATTTTTCCTTGAACGAAGAGGGGGAATCGGTTCTTTTTATGCTTGGTATAGAAAGTCTAAGTATTTCTAACGTCGTCTCAATTGCTTAAAATATAGAAATTAGGGTATCACTATATAAACGGACCGTTGCTTTTTGAACACTTAGCTTCTTTACAAAGATGGTAGAGATTTTTTTACCGGTATTACTAAATAATCGGTTGGTTTGACATTTATCCTTCACAGTTTTATACTTGGATTTAATTTTCATTAAAAAGACGGATTCGTTAGTCAATAAGGAATATTGAAAAATATTGAAATTGTAGTAATACGAATTTAGCGAGGAAAGTTTTTTGATGAACTTGACACTATTTTGGGAGGTGTTCCTGTGGTTGACGACTTTGAAGTAGAAAAAGTTTTTGAAGACAGGCCGTATGAGCGGATCCAGTTTAAGCTCATCATAGACGGTCGTAATTATAAAGGCGACTATCATGATGGCGAGATCCAATGGCTTAATCCGCATCCCAAGCAAGATGTCGGCGAAGAAGAAGTAAAAGCTGTAGAGGATGAAGTTCTTGAACTGTTATCCGAACATGGGATCAGGGATGAAGTAGATGCTATTGAGATTGAACGTTCCCTAAGCAATAATCAAACTCGACCGCTTCAAATGTTTAAGTTAAAAATTCAAGGTGAAGAGTATAAAGGGACTTTTATTAACGGCGAGATCGAATGGTTTCATCCAAAACCGAGACGCAAACTAAAAGATGAACGCGTAAAAAAAATAGAAGAAGATGTTCAAAAGAAATTGACAGAGCATCTTGAATAACGAATTGAAGTGCGCAGTCTGAGTTATTATACTAACTCAGACTGCGTCTTTTCTTTTTGCAATTATTCCTATCTCCGCAAAAAAACGAGTTGAGTAATGGAAAATAGAAAGAGAAGCTTTCTGTTTTGCTCTTTCCTGCCCGACGATTTTATTTTCTATTCCAAAAGCGTTGCTGGGCGATAGCGGAAACAAATTCCTC
Organism: Sporosarcina aquimarina; assembly: GCF_019748715.1. Classification (GTDB taxonomy): domain Bacteria; phylum Bacillota; class Bacilli; order Bacillales_A; family Planococcaceae; genus Sporosarcina; species Sporosarcina newyorkensis. Next base: position 93,522 of record NZ_JACLBZ010000007.1, read on the forward strand.
TCCGAAGTTTTGGTTGTTAGTCGCAAAAACGACACCTGCTAAATTATTTTCTTCAGAGGTTTGAAGAAGCGACTGTCCGGTTGAAGCAATACCGATCGGCTTATAATGTTTGTATGCGACCTGTATGAAATTCATAACATCAGAATTAAATTTTGCCTGATTATTGGAGCTGCCGCCAACGACATAGAGCGAGTCAAGCAAATAAGGGCTCGTGGTCAGGAATGTATCATCTACTTTGAGCTTCGTACCATCCGTACCTGTGACAGTGCCAAGTTTTTCACTGACGATGTCGACAAACACTCCATATTTTTCGAGTGTATTCAGTACGTTGGTTACTTCATTACTGTTAAAACCATTGCCGATCAACACTCCGACTTTTAATGAATAAGCATAACTTGGTGTATTGGTCTGACTAAGTGAAGGGTAGCTAGTTGAGGTAGAGACATTTGTGCCACTTGGACGATCAACACCTATATTATCCGCAACGATCATAGCCAGTTCTTGGTCAACATTTACTATCATATCGACGTTTTGCTGTCGGACCGATTCACTTTTCACTTTTCCAAGTTGATAGCTTAATGCTTCAATCGTGTGTTGCTTTTCAACTGGGGTTAGGCTGTTCCAAAAGATTCTTGGCTGAGTAAAGAAGTCATCGAACGATTTGCTTCGTGCCCGTATGGCGTGCCCATCGATTTTTTTAGGGTAGGATTCGTAGCCTCCTTCTTCTGGCGGCGTAGTATATGGAGTATTATCAGCTAATGAGTTTTCATGATAGTTTACTTGATCTACATCGATTCGATACCTCATAAAGCCTTGTCTTGTATTATTATGGAACGGACAGATTGGCCGGTTGATGGGTAAGTCCTGAAAGTTTGCGCTGCCAAGACGATGGTATTGGGCACTTTGATAAGCGATTAATCTTCCTTGCAGGACGGGATCATTAGAGAAATCAATTCCCGGAACGACATTTGCGGGATTGAATGCCACTTGCTCCAATTCCGCAAATTCATTATCCACATTACGGTTTAATGTCATCTTTCCAATTGGCTGAACGGGGACGAGTTCTTCTGGCCAAAATTTTGATGGATCTAAGACATCAAAATCAAATTTGAATTCATCTTCCATCGCAATCAGCTGGACACCTAATTCATATTCTGCGTATGCACCACGGTCAATCGCCTCTCTAAGATCTCGCCGATGAAAATCCGGATCAATCCCGCCAATTTTTTGTGCCTCGTCTTGAAGCAAGGAATGAACACCAAGCACAGGCTTCCAAGTAAATCTCACAAAAGTTGCTACTCCTTGTTCATTAACAAATAAGTACGTATTGATCGACCATGATTCCATCATGCGATAACTTCTTAGAATGCCTCGATCCGACATGATCCACAATACCATGTGAAAACTTTCTTGGTTATTTGCTACGTAATCCCAAAAATTATCATGCGCCCCAGCAGCTGTCGGCATCCCGGTACGTGGCTCAGGTTGGTATGCATGCATTACATCAGGGAACTTCATGGCGTCCTGATTGACCAATACAGGCATAGCGATTGTAGTTAAATCATAATTTCCTTCTTCGGTGTAAAATTTCACACCTTTGCAGCGTAAATCCCTTGCCGTATCCTTAGAGCCTCTGCTCCCTTGCACAGTAGAAAATCGGACGAAAACAGAAGTCTTTTTACCTGCTTCCTGTAAGAATCCAGCTTTTGTGAATTGTTTCATCGACTGATAACATTCAAATTCACCATGGGCTCCGTAACCTCTAGCATGAACTTTTCTTTCTGGTATTGGTTCATGGACGAAATGAGTCATCTTCTCAAAGAATTCAAAATCTTGACGTAGTGAAGGACCACGGTCACCCGCCTTTAATTGTTCCTGATCGTTTGATAATTTTTTTGATTGATTGGTCGTCAGTGGTTTACCTGTGTTTTGTACGCGGAACTCATCTAGCTGTTCATTTTTTAAATTTTTCTCCCTATGGTCTTTTGGAGACTTCCCATCCATTGAATCACCCATCCTCACGTCTTAATTTTTGTGTTCACATATATACCTATGTAGAGTTTTCTAGGTCTAGAATGAAATTGGCTTGGACTTTATCTGCGAATCAAAAAGACAGAGTATAGCGTAGATGACCCAACTCATAACTTTGGTGAATGGGAGGTCCTATACTGGTAATCAGGTATCTATTAAGCATGCATTTTTTTACAGAACTTGTACAATGAACATAGAATAACGAGAAATGAGAGTGACTGCCATGCCGAAAACTAAACGCAAACCACAAGAAAGAAAAAATGTACTTAGTGTAAGTGCATTACTGGTCGTCTGTGGCATTGTGTTATTCAAATCCTTCATTTGGGATGAGTATATAGTCAATTCGACAGCCCGGGCTGCGTTAGAAGGCCGAGAAGGCGAAGTGGGAGTAGGATATGCCATCAGCAAGAAACAAGAGTTGGCCATAAAACCCTTTAAAGATGGATTTAAGATCTATGCTGTATCTAAAGGTTTTTTTGGTTGGACTGTCACAGATGAAGAGTTTGTTGGCAATAAAGAAAACGAGTTTTATGAGATAGGTGAATTGGATTTGCAATTTAATTCAAGTGAAAAATTGTATTTGAATTTCGTTTTGGATCAAGACGAATACTTCGATAAAATAAAGGCCTACTCTCCGGGCGGTGTAGAAATAGGATTCAATCGATCTGTAGGCAATGACGTGTTTTTCTACTACCATTATAGCGATAAGCCTTTAGGTGACGTGATGTATAAAGGAATTCATTCAAACGGGAGTGTGGAGAAATTGAAATAACGAGCAGAATGATTCTTATCAAATGACGCATCCTATCCTAAAGGAGGTGTGCGTCATCATTCGAAAAATAAGCTTGGTAATTGGAATTTCAATGGCGAGTGTCTCAATGTTCACTTATCTGCCTACTGAACTCGTTGCTCAATCAGCGATTCCTTCATATGCTAAATGGTCTAGGATCGCGATTCAAGAGACGCAAATGAAATATCCTCATGCAAATATTATGGATTACTTGCATATCGGAAGTGAGTCCAGGAAAGAGTCCACTGTTGAAAAGTTTCGATTGTGGCTGCGGGAAGGTGACAAAGAATTCGCGGTGTTTGTCAAAGTCACTTATTCTATTAAAACAAACAAACTGATCGATATTGAACTTCAGGAGATGGATTTTTCCTGAATGCAATCAAACTCACGCCTCTGCATTCGCTTCGTAGTTTTGTTACAATTGACGGACAAGTATGTCTACCAAATGAATGAGGGGTGGCTTTGATGAAAGTCGATAATGAAGAATTGTTGCTGGACTATATTGCGGCCAGTACGAACCTATATGGGGTAATCCCGTTTGCTAAAGCGACGGAGATATACAATGAACATAACGAAGAAGAGATTTCATTAAACATCATGATTGCTTTTGTGAATAACCAAGCAGTTATTGAGAAATTGGAAGAACGTTTTGTTCATGTCAATACAGATGCATTTGTGGCAGAAGTCATTCATGTATTTGACGAAAAGGAAGTAGTGGAGCAAGCAGCCGCGGGTAAACCTTATTATGTACCGAAACCAGAAGAATTTCTCTTGTTTACAGATCAATCTTATTTTCAGCGGACCCCTCAGCAAGAGCAACTGAAAAAGATGATGCTAGAGGATCTTGATGATTCGGTCGATATTGAGGAAGAAGTGGAAGAACTTGTGCTGGATCTGCAAATGAGCGGTGGAGATTTCACAAAAGAACTGTCAGAGTTCCTTGGGCGGCTGAAGTTACCTATGGAAAAAGCTGAGCGTTATATTCCAGTGATTATCGATATTGCCAATACTACGAGACTGTGGGAAAATCGGGGCCATACGCCGAATGAGTTGATGCAGTAAATCATCAGTCCGTTTCGATAGACAATCATTACACAGGCGATATAATGAAGGTAAATCAGATAATTTGGAGGATGTAACTCATGACATTGAAAGAATTAACTGCAAGAGAAGTACAAGAGCAACTGGAAAGCGGCAAAGAACTGCATATTATTGATGTCCGCGAAGACGACGAAGTAGCACAAGGTATGATTCCGGGTGCCACACATATCGCACTTGGCAATCTTCCTATTGAAATGCATGATTTGGACCAAACAACACCTTATATTCTAGTCTGTCGTTCAGGCGGAAGAAGTGGACGTGCACAAGAAATTATGGCAGATGAAGGCTTTGATGTGACGAACATGGCGGGCGGCATGCTGGCTTGGGAAGGGCAAACTGAATAAATGAGTAGAACACCGCCGAGAGGAACATCTCTCGGCGGTGTTTTAATTTGAATTGCACGATTGATCAGTAGGGAAAGAGCTTCCTGGCTATAAATACATTTTACACTGAGCCCAACCCGCCTCGGAAAGCACCGAAGTCTCCTCGCATCGAAGTTGACATCCTCGATCCAAACCCATTTCTCAGAATGAACAATTCCTTCACCCGCAGACATAACCGGAAAGGTCCAAGCGTATAGTGAAAGAAAAAGGCGGTGTAGAGATGAAAAAATGGCTTGCGGCAGGCTTGCTGTTATTTTTTTCGATAGGAGGTGTATGGTATGGAGTGAAAGCTTCAGATCGGGGATTTTTCACACCCGCTGAGCTAGGTGGTGTGAAAATTTTAATCGATCCGGGGCATGGCGGTGAGGATGGGGGGGCTTCGGCGGAAGATGTCATTGAAAAGGATGTAACCTTAAGTATCTCCCATGAAGTTAAGAAATTACTTGAAAAAAAAGGTGCGACTGTGAAAATGACGAGGGAAAAAGATGGAGATGCGATTGCTGAACATGCCCCATCTGAAAAATTCACTTCAAATCGAAGTCGTAAATTCGCAGATTTGAAGTTGCGGGAAAGTATGGCGATCGAATCGAAGCCGGATATGTTCATAAGCGTTCACGTTAATGCGATTCCAGAAGAGCGTTGGCGAGGTGCGCAAGTATTCTACCATCCTGATGGCAACCCGGCAGGAAAACAGTTGGCGACTTCTATCCAAGACGAACTGCGTGATCAGCTGAAAAATACAGAACGCGAAGCGATGAAAATTACAGGTGTCTATTTGCTGAAGAAAGTACCGGTCCCTGCCGTTTTAGTGGAAACAGGATTTTTATCCAATCCGGAAGAACGGGGTTTATTGGCGGATAAGGCTTATCAGAAAAAGGTGGCGGCCGCCATCGTGGATGGAATTGTGAAATATGAACATGCAGAAGAACAGTGAGTCAAAAGACGGTTGATAGAGTAGTGATTATGGTATACTGGGGGGAGATTGGATAATATCAGTAAGGAGTGTCGAATGTGATTAATGAACAGCAAGTCCGTGAATTGATTGGCGCATTGGAAGATCCGTTTTTACATAGAACACTGGCAGAAACAAATGGTATTGTAGGCGTTACGATTAAGCCTGAAAAGCAGCATGTCAGTGTCAAAGTAGCAATTGCAAAAGTAAATACCGGTGAGCAATTGACGCTTCAATCAAAAGTAGTGGACGTTTTGAAAGAGGCAGGGGCAGACTCTGTAGGAATTCGTTTTGAAGAACTGCCGAAAGAAGTTCTCGAGCAATTCCGCGGAACTGTAACAGAAGCAGAAACCCAAGATATTTTATCTCCTCTATCCAACATCGAATTCATTTCGATTGCGTCCGGTAAAGGTGGGGTCGGGAAGTCGACAGTATCTGTCAATTTGGCTGTTGCTTTAGCAAGACGCGGTAAGAAAGTTGGTTTGATCGATGCGGATATTTATGGATTCAGCGTTCCCGACATGATGGGGATCACGGCTATGCCTGAGGTCAGAGAAGAGCGCATCATTCCGGTAGAACGATTTGGTGTTAAGGTCATCTCAATGGGCTTTTTCGTGGAAGATAATGCGCCAGTTGTATGGCGGGGCCCAATGCTTGGTAAAGTGCTGGATCAGTTTTTCCGCGATGTTGAGTGGGGCGAGCTTGATTACTTATTGCTTGATTTGCCGCCGGGTACAGGCGATGTAGCGCTTGATATCCATCAAATGATTCCGGCATCTAAAGAAATCGTTGTCACAACACCGCATCCTACAGCTGCATTTGTAGCTGCGCGTGCAGGTGCGATGGCTTTGCAGACGGATCATGAATTGCTTGGCGTTATCGAGAATATGGCGTGGTTCAAATCCAAAGCATCCGGGGAAAAGGAATATGTCTTTGGACAAGGTGGCGGCGTCCGTCTGTCAGAAGAGCTTCGCACCGAGCTATTGGGTCAAATACCACTGGGTCAGCCTGATTGGAACGACACGGAATTTGCTCCTTCTGTGTATGCGGAAGACCATCCGATTGGTCAGATTTATTTACAAATTGCCGATACCGTGATTGAAAAAAATACTAAATAATTAGTTGGCAGGCGAGAGGGGTTTATGGACCTCCTTCACCTGCTTTTTCTTCTGCTCCACCGCCACCACTCTCTTCTTTCCCGCCTTTCTCATCTTTTCCGCCCTCTTCTGTTGTCCCTTTTCCTGCTTTCATGATCAGTTGCTGCCATTTCGCTTGCATTAAAGGGCTGTTGATCGTGTCTTCCACTGCCTTTTCCATTTCTTTTTTCATTTTACTGGAATTTACGACTTTCTCCATTTGCTTCATCATGTCTGGCTGTCCAAAAAACTTTTCCATTTCCTTTTGAAACGATGCATCTCCCATTAAATCCTTCATAATATCTGCTTGCTGCTTTTTCATACTTTTGGCGATAGACTCTGTAAATTTCGGATCTTCAAATGCGGTTTTCCAAAACTGTTCACCCTCTTTTGAAAGCAGCACATTCTCAATGCTTTCTTTCACTTCTGGTTGTTCCAATACTAAAAGCTCCCGAAATTCGGGATCTGTCATCAATTTGCGTAATGCTTTTTTTCCATCTTCCGTTTGGATCGCATCCGTCATCATTTTTTTCATTTCATCATAACTCGGACCTGACTGTTGTCCGTTGCTGCAACCCGCTAGGAATACAAGGAATAGGAAAATGCCTGCCAATTTTTTCATTCCGATCAACCTTCCACTTGTATTTTCATTTATTGTTCACAATATTAGAGGGAATATGCATGATTCGTTCAATGAAATAGATTTTTTTGTCGAACGTTGATACACTAAGTGAGACATGAAACAATTAAGCGATGGCATAATTGCGTCTGGATTTTGATACGAGTTAGCTCGATTAACTCCTTTTAAAATCCATGATACCTTCTGCCGGAGGCACTATTTTCTTCAGAGAGCGTCTGAATACCCGCTGAAGAGGAAATAAAACTGCATTCATCTCGCCATCTATAGAGGTGGGAGTCTTCTGTTGAATAAAGATAAAAGGGGAACAGTGTTGTGACAATACGAAATTGGGTAAAATTTTTCTTGCGCGCTATGGCCATTGGTGGAGGTATCACAGCCATTGTCGGGTTAATTGTACGTTGGGACTTCTTTTTTGGGTATATACAGGAAGGTGAGATTTGGCAATTTCTTGGTGCCTTTTTATGGATGATCTTTTTAGGCTTCACGATGAGTGTTATTGCGCAGATGGGTTTTTTCGCCTATTTAACAGTTCACCAATTTGGCGTCAATCTGTTCCGCACGCTGACATTGTGGAACTGGGTGCAAGTCCTGATCATTGCAGTTGTGTTGTTTGATTTAGTCTTTTTCCGCTTCCAGTTAACGAAGGAAGATACAGGAAGAACGTTCTTGTATATTTTCTTGCTTTTGACACTCGTTATAGTGTCTGCGGTAACTGCATACTTTAAAGCGCAGTGGACGAAAAAACATGCACTGATCTCCGCTCTATTCTTTATGATTGTGATCACAACACTTGAATGGTTGCCAGCTCTAATGGTCACATCAGGAAATAAAGACGAATGGGTAACCATCCTTCTGTTTCCTTTGCTGGCAGTGAACGCTTTTCAACTATTAGTATTGCCTAAATACAATAAGCAATCCGATATTGATAAGGCTAAATTGGACAAGCGTCGTAATGAACGAAAAAAAGCTAAGCAAAAATCATCAAAAGCTAAATAAATGTAAAAAACCGACAGAATGTGTAGTGACCCCTAAAAGTTAGAGTTTTAT
>NZ_JACLBZ010000008.1 GCF_019748715.1 Sporosarcina aquimarina
AAAACCCTTGACTAGAGGTAAGAAAGCGTCCCGTCTGCAGCGCAAATCCCCGGTCCGCGAGCCGGTGCGTCTTTCATGTATTTTTCTCTCTGACGCTAATGCAACTTGTCAATTGATGTGTGTCTACAAACAAAAACTGCGAATGAATTAATCATTCGCAGTTTTTGTTTGAAGTTTTGTAAAAGCCGTAAATGTACCCAACAAAATAAAGTAGAACAGTGTGTACATTTTTAATTCCCAAATATTATAGTACATTCCCGAAACCCCTGTTGAGAACCATAGGGCAATCATGAAGACACCGAAGTTTGTATGGCGCGCTTTCCAGAAGTACCACAGCATACTTAGTAAGAATAGAGCGAAAATCAGTACACCGATTACGCCTGTCTCTGCAATGACCTGAATATATTGATTGTCCGAATAGAAGTACTTGCCTCCGTAAATATCCGAATTGATTCCATAGTGATCATAGATAGGAGAACCGTATGAAAGTGTTGCAGAACCGCCGAATGAACCAAATCCAGTTCCTGTCACCGGATGATCCCCAAAGATCTCAAAACCTTTCTTGATATAGAAAAATCTTCCACTCTCTGTCATCAACGCTAAATTCTTCTCATCAAACGTCTCACCAAAGCGCCCCCCGATACTACCTGGACCTGGCTGGTCGACCTTCATGCCAAACTCTTGCAAATAATGAACAGCTAAGTTGGCTGGATAATAGACCAAAATAATTGAAACTATGCCTGATATCACAAGACGTTTTAAGATATACCATTTCCTCGTCATCACGATGAACACAATGCCGAACGTCACCGCAGAAATCCATGTACCTCTTGAATATGTAAGGACGAGAATCCCTAAGAATAAAACTAATAGAATCCGTAAAGACCATTTGTACTTATTCGCCTGATAGACATGTTGCAAATAAATAACCCCAATAATTCCGAAAAACAGGACCAATGCCAATGAATTCGGATTTCCCGCAAGCCCATAAATACGCACTGCATTCGTTGCGGATAACACCTTGTATTTCCACTCTTCCGGAAGCAATAGTTGCCGTAAGGATAGTTTCTCAATCAGACCATGAATCGACATGACAAGGTTGATCCACACCGTAACCCATGCCAGCTGCATTAACCATTTCTTCGTCAATTCCATCCTAGAGATCGTGTAATACAACAAATACATGATAATGAATGTCCGTATTTGGAAAATAACCGCTGTCGGCGTTACATCATTCAGCAGACCAATAATGGATCCAAATAAAATAAACGCAAAATAAGACCATTCAAACCATTTGAACGTAAATAAAGATCCGATATTTCGTCTGTAACGCAGTAAGGTCCATGCGAATACGACGAAGATAATTAAATCTCCTATTAATTTCAGCCCACTGTTCACTTCGATCAAGAAGGGTCGGATGTTGACGTAAATGACCAAGAAGAGAAGGCTCTGTTGCGGCTGAAGGAATGAAAATATGACAAAAAATAAAGCCGTACCGAGTAATGCTATTTTTGAAGGCAGCAACAAAGCTATGAGCATAACTGCTACTGCAATCAGTATTGTAACCGTAGATTGTTTTTCCAATCGCTGTATCCATTTATTCATTCGATTATAAATCCCTTTCTACACATGCTTGTTCCTTGTTGCATTATATCACTTTCTTGGACGTAATGGTGCAAGCTTTCGTTGCATCTTTTCGAATTAATTCAAAGTCCCCTGTCTAAGTCAAAATTATAGGAGCAAATGCATCTTAACCGAGCACAGTTGATGACAGCTCCGGACGGACGCTTTCTACAGGAGTCGCCGCCCTCCGGAAAGCGTACCGTCTGGAGCGAAAATCTTCTCTATGTAAACTTCCCCAATTTTAGGAAACCCATCTATTACTGGAGAAGTGTAATTATAGCAACAACCAAATCGTTTCTTTTATATACTATTAATCTCTCAATATGTCAAAAGCAACTTACTAATGTTAGCACTTTCTGTTACAATAGTGGAAGATTTATAGAGGGGGTTTTAAATTGAAACGATGGGTCACACTGTTTACGCTTCTACTTTTAGTAGTTTCTCCGTTTTTCACTTCAGTTGCAAGCGCCAATGATTATAAAGGGCATCAAATGAAAGAGGAACTTTCATATTGGGTCAATAAGGGTGTAATTCAAACCGATGCAAAAGGCAATGTATCTCCGGATCGCGCGGTGACAAGAGGTGAATTTGCTTCTTATTTAGCACGTTCTCTTGAACTGCCTGCGTCTACGAAATATACATTTAAGGATTTGAAAGCAAATACATCACGTACGATTGAAATCCAAAATGCAGCAGGCGCTGGAATTTTAGGCGGTTATCCTGACGGCTCATTCAAACCGAACCAGCAGATCACTCGCCAGCAAATGGCTGGAATGATCTTCAAAGCGTTCCGTTATCTTGATATTCCGGTCAATACAAAACTGGTTCAGTTTAAAGACAGCAAGAAAATCTCTCCGAACTTTGTCGATGCTGTTTCCGCCGCTTCGAACTTAAACATCATTCGAGGAGATCAAGGCTACTTTAAGCCAACAAATAATGCAACCATTGGACATGCTTCCGCATTTTTGTTCAGAATGTTTGCGGTAACGGATTCGTCAAAACCTTCAGTTCCTACTCCCCCCGCCAACGGGAATGTAGATCCCGAAGTGTATAAAATCAGTTCAGTTACAAATGGTCAGCTGAATCCAACAAACCAGTCGTTTTTAAAATTCGAGGATGCATTAGCAGCTTATAATGCGTCCTCTTCTGTTCAGACGATTTCTCAAAACAATGTGATTATTAAAATGAAGTCAGGACAAGTATTTGCTTCGGAAAACCCTAAGCAATATACATCATTATATAGTGATTCGGCTTTGAAAAAAGAGGTCACATACGTCCAAAAAGGATTTGAATTGGACTATGTAGGCAGCAGTGAAAATCACGTGATCGTTGAGTTAGGCGGCTACAAATATTATGCGAAACACGCAGAAGTCGACCTCGTGCCAACTCAGCTTTCAGCAGGCTCCAGCTACTATAAAGTATCGAATGACGGTTTATTGGTTCATTATCCATATTACCGGACATATGATTCGAAGACTAAGAAATATACGGGTAAATACGCAGAGTATACAGTAGGACCTGTTGCTTCTTCTGCTTTGAAAAAAGGACAAACCTACACAAGTAATGACGGCGTGCACTTTAAAGAGCGCGGTAGTCAGACCGTTGTGAAGTATTATCCATACTTCCAGTTCCAATCTGTTCGTCAGCCTTCTTCTTATTCAGGTACAGACTTGGAGCGATTCATTAAGTCCGCATTAGAAAGCCGCGAAAAAACAGGTATTGCGCGCTATAAAAATGCGACGACCAAGTCAAAGTTAATTGGTCTTGGATCTTATATTAAATCTACAGAAAAACTGCACCAAGTAAACGCTATGTTCATCTTGGCGACAGCCATCCATGAAAGTGATTATGGAATGAGTGCAAATGCGCAAAACAAAAATAATATTTTCGGTATTCGAGTATTCGACTCTTCTCCGGACAAAGGAGAAGTTTATCAAGACCCTACCAAAAGTATTGATGCGTTTATAGGCCGTTATATCAACTTGAACTATGCAAATCCTTTCGGTGCTTATGCGAACGGCGCTGCACCAGGAAATAAAGCAGTTGGATTTAATATGAAATACGCTTCCGATCCTTTTTGGGGCAGTAAAATCGCCGGCCATATGTGGAGAATTGATCAGTATCTAGGCAATAAAGATGCGAATCAAGCAGAGCTGGCTTTCATTTCATTTACCGGCACTGCCGATGTCAATATTCGGACAAGCCCGGAAGTGCGTAATTCTAGCAATATCTTGTTCTCCTACAAATCAAAACATCCAGGCGAACTGACAGCATTCGGTTATCCTTTAGTCATTGTGGACCGTACACATAGTTCGGACGGATACGTCTGGTATAAAGTGCTGGCAGATACGAATCCTGATTATAAAAAGCCAAGTGAACCATATGGCTGGATTCGTTCCGACTTAGTTACCTTAGTTAAATAAACAGCAAAACACCATCTCCGCGTCATGGGAGATGGTGTTTTTTACTTAAAGCGCGTCTGTATGTTCTGCTCCTGCAGGTAACAAGTTCGACATATTGATTCGTTCAAGACCTTCTTTAATTTTCGTTGTGTAGCCTTTTTTATTTTTATTCAGATAGCCAGCTTTTGATTTGATCATGCGCTCAAATACCGGCAATTTTGTTTTGTCTACTGCAGACCACTTTTCATAGGAATGAATTAAATCTTCCAGTGTTAAATGTGTATAGTCTCTTCCTGCAAACTGAGCGTTTGGATCGCGTTTGTACCAAATATCCCCGTCAGAACGAATCCACTTCTTCTCTTCCAGCTGGATCGCCTTTTCAATTGCACTCGCTGTCTGTAGATAGATCGGATCTTTGAACTCTTGATAAGCCATAAGTAAGATATTCATCCCACCAAGCAAATGATTCATAGACGTATGCGTGCGCACTTGCTGTTTCGCTGGGAAATAGTCCGGAATATAATAAGCACTTTTCGTTAACGCGCTGACATTACCTTTTTTCTGCTGCTGAACCAATAAATTTGCATAGTTGCGTAAACCTTCATTGTAATCTTTATGCCCAAACGCTTTTCCTCCATTGTAAAGGAATAATGCAATTTGTTCATTGAAACGCGTATCGACAAATGGGGCAGTGAAGTTATACAAGTTCTTTAAATAAGTGCTTGTCACTTCTGTCTCCCAATATGTTTTATTCCCTCTAAAAATCGTTAAGTTCGCAAATGAATTATGCAAAAGATCTTCGTAATACCGTTCTTGCGTTTGATTGTACAGCAGCATAACACGGTCTTCTTTCACTAACAATAAGTTGCGGCCATATCCTCTTCCTGAAGCCGGCATTGGTTCGATCGTTGTCGCCATTTTATTATACGGACCGTTTGCGGTATACCATTTATTTCGTTTTTTATAATTGATTATTGACTCATGCATCCAAGCATCCATTCGTTGGTTGCTCGAGAATAGTTTTTCAGCTGATGATAAATACCACTGATCTACAATATCATAGCCGCGAGAATATAATTCATAGACGGTCACGCGATTTGGTCCCATTACAATATTGCTGTGTGCTATTTTTTCATCATGCAATTCACGTGTCTGACTTAATGCACCATTCGGATATTTCATTTCCAAATCACGTGAACGATAGGATTTCGCAATCATCTGTTGTCCAGTTCCTTGATCCGATACAGTTTCAAGCACTCCAATTGGGGAGGTTGCAATATCGAATCCAAAGGTGTCATCAATATCTTTTTTCATTGGATATTTACTGTAGGGTTCTAAGCGATTTTCCTTTATTCCCTTTTCAATCTGTACCAGATCCACACGAATCGGCAGTCGCTGAGGGTTTCGTAATTCTGTAAATACGAAGTAATCTCCATTCGGCAGTTCTCGCTTTGTCACCGTGACGCGAGTCGATTTCATCCCGCTTACGCCGTATATATACACATGATCCGTTGCATGCGCATAAGGCTGTACACGCTTTGTGACAAGCTGAAGATAATGATTGGAACGTAAGAAAGTTTTGTCTTCATTTGTTAACGGCACTTCTACAAACTGCTGTTCAAAACGGATCGGATCAAAATCCCCAATTGTTTTTGGTTTATTGAACGTAATAGGACTCTCTTTTTCCAACATGCCTGCCTGGATCATTGCTCTATGTAAGAACACAACAAAGGATGCCCTATTCACAGGTGATTTCGGATCAAACGACCCATCTTCTTTACCTGTAGTGATTCCATGCTGCATTAGGACTTTTACGCCATACTTATGAGATTCACTAATTTTGTTATCATCTGTAAACCGCACATCTTCTCCGGTGTCTTCCAATTTAAATGCCCGTACAATGACACTTGCCATTTGTTCCCGTGTCAATTGGTCACCGGTTCCAAATGTGCCATCCGGTTTCCCTCCAAATATGCCTTCTTGATACGTAGCCATCGCTCCCCGTAGATGGGATGATTTTGGGCTGACATCTTTGAATACTGGCTGATAGGGCGCTTCCGGCAATTTCAAGGCACCTGCTAATAAATTGGCAGCTTGACCACGCATAATACTTACGCTTGGTCTGAACTGGAGGTCAGGATAGCCATTAATAATCCCTTCTTCAACCAATTGCGTCACTTCGTCTTTAGCCCAGAAATCATTGTGCACATCAGAGAAGCGCTGATCTTGTATTTCCGCACTCACATAAAGCTGTGGCAAACTGATATAGATCAACAGCGCAAATAGTAAAGGAATGAAAATAATATTTTTTTTCATTTTAGGTGAGGTCACCATCTTTTTAAATCAACTCCATTCACTGCTTTCATTATAGTAGTATGTATATACCTCCAACAATTATAGCATAATGCGACAGTTGTTTCGTCCGTTATCCATAAAACGCGTAAAATAGACTAGTAAAAGGAAATAAAAACTATCCATGGCTATGAAAGCGATGGATAGTCTTTATTATGCCTGTTGTTTTTCATATGCGGCAATATGGTCTTCATATTGGATCGTCAATGAAATTTCATCCCAGCCGTTTAATAGCATCTTTTTGTAATATGGGTCAATGTCAAAACGATAGACTTTTCCATTTTCTCCCGTCACCGTTTGATCTTCAAGGCTTACCGTCAATTGGTAAGCTGCTTCTTTCCCTTTAGCCAAAAGCTCGTCTATTTCAGCAACCGATAGTTCGATTGGCAAGATGCCGTTTTTAAAGCAGTTGTTGTGGAATATGTCAGCAAAGCTTGGTGCGATGACAACACGGAAACCGTAGTCTAAAATTGCCCATGGCGCGTGTTCACGAGACGAACCGCAACCGAAGTTTTCATGAGCCACAAGGATAGTAGAACCTTGATAGCGCGGATCATTCAATACAAAGTTCTCGTTTTTTGTACCATCTGGATTGAAGCGCCAGTGATAAAATAAAAACTCTCCAAATCCCGTACGTTCGATTCGCTTCAAAAATTCTTTAGAAATAATTTGGTCTGTATCTACGTTATTTTTATCTAATGGAGTGAGTACACTCTCTACTATATTAATTGGTTCCATCTGAATCCCCTCCTCAATTATGCACAGCGGCTTTTACGTCCCGAACGTCTACAAAGTGTCCAGCAACTGCAGCGGCTGCAGCCATCGATGGGCTGACTAGATGTGTACGAGCGCCTGCGCCTTGGCGGCCTTCAAAGTTACGATTCGATGTAGATGCACATCGTTCACCAGCTGGTACAACATCGTCATTCATTGCTAAACACATGCTGCAACCAGATTCTCTCCATTCAAACCCTGCATCAATAAAGATTTGAGACAATCCAATATCTTCAGCTTGTTTTTTGACTGTGCGCGACCCAGGCACGACAATCGCAGTCACAGACGGATGAACATGTTTACCTTCAATGACATCTGCAGCTGCCTGTAAATCACTTAGACGAGCATTCGTACAGGAACCGATGAATACATGCTGGATATCGATCGACGTTAACGGCATACCTTCTTCCAATCCCATATATTCGAGAGCAGAACGAAGAGCGGACTTTTCCGTTTCTGTTTTATAGTCTGCAGCGGATGGAATACTTGCCGAAATTCCGGAACCCATCGACGGGTTGGTCCCCCATGTCACAAATGGTTCAATTTCATCCGCATTGATTTCCAACACTTGATCAAACTGTGCACCTTCATCCGTATTCAATGCGATCCAGCGCTCTGCCGCCTTTTCAAATTCTTCTCCTTGAGGAGCGTAACGTCGTCCACGCAAGTATTCAATCGTAGTTTCATCCGGGCCGATCAAGCCTGCTTTAGCCCCGGCTTCGATTGACATATTACAAATCGTCATGCGCTCTTCCATAGACAATGACCGAATCGCTTCTCCTGTATATTCCACGATGTGACCTGTTCCGACATCGATTCCAAACTTCGCAATGATCGCTAAAATGATATCTTTTGCGGTAACGCCAAAACCCAGCTTACCTGTCACACGAATTTCCATCGTCTTTGGTTTATTTTGCCACAAGGTTTGTGTAGACAATACATGCTCTACTTCACTTGTGCCGATGCCAAAAGCAATTGCTCCGAACGCACCATGTGTAGATGTATGGCTATCACCGCAGACAATTGTTTTTCCAGGTTGCGTCAATCCAAGTTCTGGTCCGATAATATGCACGATCCCTTGGTCTGGGTGTTCCATATGAGCTAACTGTACGCCGAACTCTTCACAGTTCTTCTCTAAAGTCGTAATTTGTTTTTTTGCAATTGGATCATTTATAGTCGGTAAATTCTTTGTCGGGACATTATGATCCATCGTCGCAAAGCAAAGATCCGGGCGGCGCACTTTACGATTTGCTAAGCGCAAGCCTTCAAATGCTTGTGGTGAAGTTACTTCATGCAGCAAGTGAAGATCAATGTAAAGCAAATCGGGTTTCCCTTCTTCTTCGTATACAATATGCTGGTCCCATATTTTTTCTATAATTGTTTTTGCCATAATCGTTTCTCCTTCCAAGCCATGCCCTTAAAAATTTGTTACATCTAGTTCCAAGCACCAGCCCCTCAGGTCGTTTCAGAATGACAGTAAAGGCAAAGAACGCCTTTATTACCGGTCTTCCAACGCCTGTCGAGGCTATACGGTGCATTCCACTTTTGATACTTAGATGTAAGAATACATAATACTGTTAGAAACGAACTGAAGATCTAATTCGTCTACAATTTTATCTGTCCATTCTTTCGTAGATAAGGCACGTTGATCTTTACCAGCTAAATCTGCTGTAAAATGTCCTTCTTCAAAAACTGTATTGACTGCTTTCTCTACTGCCGCAGCTTCTGTTTCCAGTCCGAATGAATATTTCAACATCATCGCGACGGAAAGAATGGCTGCCGCTGGATTGGCTACACCTTGACCGGCTACGTCTGGTGCTGAACCGTGTACTGGTTCATATAAACCTAAGCCGTCTGAACGAACACTTGCTGAAGGTAATAACCCAAGTGAGCCTGTTATGACCGAGGCTTCATCACTCAAAATATCTCCGAACATATTCTCTGTGATAATGACATCAAAGACTGACGGGTTCGTGATCAATTTCATCGCCGCAGAGTCTACCAATTGATGTTCCACTTCAATATCAGGATAATCCGCTTTCTTCTCTTCCACAATTTTTCTCCAGAGCTTACTGGACTCGAGTACATTCGCTTTGTCCACAGAAGTTACTTTGCCTTTACGTAAGCGGGCAAGCTCGAAACCTTTGTCGACAATACGTTCGATTTCTTCACGTGTATACACGAGTGTATCTACTGCAGATTGATCTGTATGCCGGCTCGGTTTTCCAAAGTACAGTCCCCCAGTTAATTCCCGGACAATCAGCATATCCACTTCTTTGACGATCTCTTCTTTTAAAGGAGAAGCATGGATTAAAGAAGGAACAGCTGCAACGGGACGAAGGTTCGCAAATAGATCAAAATGTTTACGGATCGCAAGCAATCCTTTTTCCGGCCGTAACTCAGACGGATTTTGATCCCATTTCGGACCACCCACAGCTCCGAGGAGAATGGCGTCACTTGACTCACATAATTCAATTGTTTCTTTAGGAAGCGGATTATTTTTTTCATCAATAGCGGCTCCGCCAATCAATCCATACTCAGTATGGAACGTATGGTTAAAGCGTCTGCCAACCACTTCCAGCACTCGAACAGCCTCTGCCATTACCTCTGGTCCTATGCCGTCGCCGGGCAATACTGCTACTCTCTTTTCCATAGAACTTCTCCTCCTTGATCAATCTCGTATCACTCGATCGAATACTCTATCCATTATTTTTAAAAAGTCAGTTAGTTACCTCTTGTTTACGCAATCTTTCACGTACCAGTTGGCGGTTGATCGCGTTTAAGTAAGCTTTAGCAGATGCTTCAAGAACATCCTGTGCTACGTCGCGTCCTTTTAGTTCTAAGCCGTTATAGCTTAAGTTCACTACAGCTTCGCCTAATGCATCACGGCCTTTGCCGATGGATGTTACGCGGTAATCTAAAATTAACACTTCACCTTTAATGACCAGTTCCAGTGCATTAAAGATTGATTCAACTGAACCTGCACCAGTCGTTGCCACCGTAACAGTTTCTCCACTTGGTACAGTAGCCGTCACTGTTGCTGTTGGTATATTAGATGTACCATACTGCACTTGGACGTTATGCAATTCGTAAATCGGTGTATCCGTATCTTGCAATTGCTGTCCAGTGAAAAGTACAAAGAGATCATCTTCTGTGATTTCTTTTTTGCGGTCTGCCAGCTTCTTGAAATCGATAAATGCTTCATTTAATTGTTTCTCTGTTAAATCAAAGCCCATCCTAACGGCGCGATCTTTAAATGCATGGCGTCCAGAGTGCTTTCCAAGGGCAAGCGGCATATCACTTTCGCCAATTAATTCAGGCGTAATGATCTCATATGTTTGGCGATTTTTCAGCATGCCATCCTGGTGTATTCCAGATTCATGTGCGAATGCATTCTTACCGACAACAGCTTTATTCGGTTGAATCATCACTCCTGTCAAACGACTGACAAGCTGACTGGAACGCTTAATTTCCTGCAAGTTAATACTTGTATCCATATTGTAGAAGTCTTTACGGATATGCAGAGCGACCGCAATTTCTTCCAATGAAGCATTCCCTGCACGCTCGCCAATCCCATTAATCGTACACTCTACTTGATCTGCTCCATTTTCAACCGCCGCGATGGAGTTGGCAACTGCCATTCCAAGATCATCGTGACAATGTGCGGAAAGTTTTACCTTTTCCACTCCTGTCACATTCTCTTTCAAATACTTGAAAAGAGCACCGTATTCTTGGGGAGTGGCATAGCCGACCGTATCAGGAATGTTAATCGTTGTAGCACCTGCCGCAATGACCTGATTAATGATTCGCACGAGGTATTCTGGTTCTGAACGGAAAGCATCTTCCGCTGACCATTGAACGAGAGGGAAATACTGTTTTGCATACTTCACTGCATCCACTGCAATATTGACTACTTCATCCGGAGTTTTTTTCAACTTATACTCCATATGGATAGGTGATGTTGCTAAGAATACATGGATATGCGGTTGTTCTCCGCCGCGTAATGCTTCCCATGATATATCAATATCGTTCTTCATCGCTCTGGCAAGACCTGTTACTGTTGAGTTTTTTACAGTATTGGCAATGCGCTGAACGGCTTCGAAATCACCTGGGGAAGAAGCAGGAAACCCTGCTTCAATAACTGCTACCCCAAGTTTTTCTAGCTGACGAGCGATCTCTAATTTCTCTACTGTATTTAAATTTATACCTGCAGATTGCTCACCGTCGCGAAGAGTTGTATCGAAAATATCAATTTTTCGCACTCGCTACCACTTCTTCCTCTTTCGATTTAGCTCCTTCGTTGATGAAAGGCATCATAGAACGAAGCTTTTGTCCAACCTGTTCAATTTGGTGATCTGCTTCTGCTTTTTCAATTGCATTGAATTTCGGACGACCGTTTTCATTTTCTTCGATCCATTCCTTAGCGAATTTACCCGATTGGATGTCTGTAAGAATATCTTTCATACGAGCTTTCGTATCTGCATCGACTACACGTGGTCCAGAAACGAAATCTCCCCATTCTGCAGTGTCAGAAATCGAGTAACGCATGCCTGCCATACCGCCCTCATACATCAAATCGACAATTAGTTTCGTTTCATGCAATGTTTCAAAGTATGCAAGTTCAGGTTGGTATCCAGCTTCTACAAGTGTTTCGAATCCAGCTTTTACTAATGAAGTCAAACCACCACAAAGTACTGCTTGCTCTCCGAAAAGGTCTGTAACTGTTTCTTCTTCGAATGTTGTTTCCAGTACTCCACCTCGTGCAGATCCAATACCTTTTGCATATGCAAGTGCAACGTCTTTCGCTTGGCCCGATACGTCTTGGTATACCGCGAATAGTGCTGGAACACCGCCGCCCGCTTCAAATGTTCTGCGTACAAGATGTCCAGGTCCTTTTGGAGCTACTAAGAATACATCTACGTCTGCAGGTGGTTTAATTTCGCCAAAGTGTACGTTGAAACCATGAGCGAATACTAGTGATTTCCCTTTAGTAAGAGCCGGCTCGATTTCTGCCTCGTATACTTGCTTTTGTCTTTCGTCTGGAAGCAAGATCATGATGATATCTGCTTTTTCTGAAGCTTCTTTAACAGATAATGCTTCAAGCCCGTCTGCCTTTGCTTGATCAAATGATTTACCAGCACGAACTCCCACTACTACATCGAAGCCAGAGTCTTTCAAGTTACGAGCGTGTGCGTGACCTTGTGAACCGTATCCGATAATTGCGATTTTTTTACCTTGTAATAGTCCTTCGTTGATATCCTGGTTATAGTACATTTTTGTCATTTTAATTTCCTCCTAAGTGTGTTTGAATTATTGTTTTAAGATTGACAACTGTGGTACTTGAACTTTTTGCATATCACGGGCAAATGCCGTTGCGCCAGTTCTGGTTAATTCTTTGATGCCATATGGTTTCAGCAAATCGATAAAAGCCTCGATTTTATCTGGATCACCCGTTACTTGGTAAGTTACTACATTCTTTCCTGAATCGACAATTGTCGCTCGGAAAGGTTCCACAATACTATTCATTTCAGAACGAATCTGCGGTGGTGAGATCACCTTTACTAAAGCCAGCTCACGCAGCACGATCGCTTTGTCTGTTATATCTTTAACTGTAATAACATCAATCTGCTTTTGCAGTTGTTTTACAAGTTGTTCGATTTTGTTTTCATCTTCTACATGAACTTGAAACGTCATTTTGGATCTGTTCGGCTGTTCAGTAGGACCGACAGTGATACTTTCAATATTGAATTGCCGCTTCATGAGAAGTCCTGTCACTCGGTTTAATACACCGCTTTGGTTGATGACTGTTACTGTAATGATTCGTTTCATTTAGGACTCACCCCAATCATTTCCTGTAAGCCTTTGCCTGGTGCAACCATCGGATAGACATTTTCCAATTGTTTTACCCGACAGTCGATCACAACTGGTTCATCAGACAATAGAGCTTCTTCAAATACTTTTTCTGCTTCTTCCAGCGTCTGAATCCGGTATCCTTTCAGATCGTATGCTTCAGCTAATTTAATAAAGTCTGGCTGTACCGGAATTAGCGACTGGGAATAACGTTCTTCATAAAAAGTTTCTTGCCACTGACGAACCATCCCGAGTGCACCGTTATTTAAGATAATGACTTTAACCGGAATTCGAAGTTCTTGAAGCAACGATAATTCTTGAGCTGTCATCTGAAAGCCTGCATCTCCCACAATTGAGATGACTCGCGCTTCAGGTTTAGCAAGCTGAGCGCCAATTGCTGCCGGGAAGCCGAATCCCATAGTCCCTAGCCCGCCTGAAGTGACCCAATTATCCGGGTTATTCAAGCGATAATATTGAGCCGCCCACATTTGATGTTGACCTACATCTGTCGTAACGATTGCATCCCCTTTTGTTATGCGATGAATGATTTCAAGCGCTTGCTGCGGCAATAGATCATTTTCATCTTCCTTATACCAAAGTGGATATTCGTTCGACATATTTTTCAGATATTCAACCCATCCGTCTGTGTCCGGTGATTTGAAATCCGCATTTATCAACGCAAGTAAAGCTTCCTTCGCATCCGACACAATCGGAATTTCAGTTGGAACATTTTTTCCGATTTCCGCGGGATCAATATCCACGTGTATGACACGGGCATTCGGTAAAAATGAATTCAAATTACCCGTCAGGCGGTCATCGAAGCGGGCACCGATATTCAACAGTACATCACATTCGCTTAATGCATAGTTTGCTGTTGCCGTACCGTGCATTCCTGCCATTCCAAAGAATAATTCATGATCACCATGGATAGAGCCCAATCCCAATAATGTGTTTGTAACTGGGATTCTATGCTTTTCCACCAGTTCTTTCAGTTCTTCTGACCCGCCTGCATGGAGTATGCCTGCTCCCGCAAGAATCATAGGTTTCTTTGCGGTAGAAAGTGCTTGTGCCGCTTTTTGAATTTGCAGATAATTAGGATGCTTAGTCGGCTGATATCCTGGCAAATTCACTTCTTTATTGTCCTTCTCCACCGGTACAAAAATTTCTGTAGCAACATTCTTCGGTATATCCACAACAACTGGTCCCGGTCTTCCCGTAGATGCAATATGAAATGCTTCACGAATAATACGCGGAAGATCTGCTACGTCTTGAACTTGATAGTTATGTTTTGTAATCGGCTGTGTAATTCCGATAATATCTGCTTCCTGGAAAGCGTCGGTTCCAATCACCGTGCTTGCAACCTGGCCTGTGATGACTACCAGTGGCAAAGAATCCATCATGGCATCCGTAATACCTGTTACTAGGTTCGTCGCACCTGGTCCTGATGTTGCAATAACGACTCCAGTTTTTCGAGAAACTCGCGCATAACCTTCTGCAGCGTGAATTGCTCCTTGTTCATGTCGTGCCAAGACATGTGGAATGGGGTCATTATACAAAGCATCATAGATTGGGAGAACTGCCCCTCCGGGATATCCAAAGACCATCTCAACATTTTGTTCTTTTAATAATTGGATCAAGATAGCAGAGCCATCAGCAGGTTTTTTATTGGATTGTTCCCTAGGTTTTGTTGCTACAGCAGTTTGTTCTTCTTTTACTTTAGCACTCATAATGAACTCCTCCTTACAATTTTCTTCTATATGATGATACTCAATGGCATAATATTCAGCATTTTCTCCTAAAAAAAAGCCTTTTCATCCCACGCAAAGAAACCGAATTTCTTCACATAGGGATGAAAAAGCTTTCATGGTACCACCCTAGTTCGTGACCTGAGTCACCTTACGAAAAAGCAAGTCGAAACCTGACTTTTTCATTGCTAACGAGCCCAATTGCCGAGCCCGGGACTGCCTAATCGGCATACCTTTTAACAGTCCACTCCGAGGGGATGTCGTAAATAGTTGTATTGCCGGCTTCCAGCATGACCGGCTCTCTGTGAATACAAGTTTCTACTTACTTTTACCTCATCAACGTTTTATCTTTATTCAACTGAAGACTCTCACCTATATAGGTGATGAGATGAATGTAATCTTTATCCTGTTCAGTGGGTATTCAAACACCCGCTGAACAAAAGAGGTACGCAGGCAAAGGTTAACTGACCTGCGTCACGCTGGCCTAAGCACAATTCAAAATCTGGACGCAATTACGCCGAGGCGTAATTGATTTATTATATTTTCATTACTCCACCTGTACTTGCTGAAGTAACCAACTTAGAATATCTACCTAGATATCCTTTTTTAATTTTTGGTTCAAATGGTTTTAAAGCGTGTCGACGTTCCGCCAACACTTCATCCGAAACTTCAAGCTCGATTGTTCGGTTGATCAGATCGATTTCAATAATATCGCCATTCTCAACAAGAGCAATTGGTCCACCCTCTGCAGCTTCAGGTGAAATGTGTCCGATGGAAATACCTCTGGATGCTCCAGAGAAACGTCCATCTGTGATAAGAGCTACTTCTTTCCCGAGCCCTCTCCCCATAATTGCGGAAGTAGGAGCCAACATTTCTGGCATTCCTGGACCGCCTTTAGGCCCTTCATATCGAATGACGACTACATGGCCTGCTTGCACTGTGCCATTATCGATATTTTCCTGCGCTTCTTCCTGAGATTCAAAGACAATCGCTTCTCCTCTAAAATCTTTAATGGAAGGATCTACGGCTCCTACTTTAATTACAGAGCCCTCAGGTGCAATATTGCCAAATAAGATTGAAAGACCACCGACTGGACTATATGGGTTATCTTTTGTTCGAATGACGTCTGTATTCGTGATCTCATGTCCAGCGACATCTTCTGCAATTGTTTTACCTGTAATGGTTATTCGATCTTTATGGATGGCCCCGTCAATTTTACACAATTCATTGACAATTGCGCTTACACCACCGGCTAGATGTATGTCATGCATAGAATAATCGGATGCCGGCATGATCTTGGACAAATATGGTACTCGTTTTGCAACTTCATTTACATCTTCAATATTGTAGTCGATCTCTGCTTCGTGAGCGATTGCCAATGTATGAAGGACAGTATTTGTCGAACCACCCATCGCCATATCGAGCGCGAATGCATCATCGATCGTTTCTTTAGTAATAATATCGCGTGGTTTAATATCTTTTTCAATACAGTTCATCAAGTGCTTTGCTGCCTGCTTGATCAACGTATGACGTTCGTCGGAAGTTGCGAGAATTGTCGCATTTCCTGGCAAGGCCATACCGAGCATTTCCATTAAGGAGTTCATGGAGTTCGCAGTAAACATTCCCGAGCAAGACCCACATGAAGGACAAGCATTTTCTTCAATATCCTTTAATGTTTCTGCCGACATCTGACCGCTTTTATAAGCGCCGACACCTTCAAATACGGATGTTAATGAAAGGGGTTCGCCTGTTGCCGATACGCCAGCTTCCATTGGTCCTCCTGAAACAAATACGGAAGGTACATTCGTACGAACTGCTGCCATCAACATACCAGGTGTGATCTTATCACAGTTCGGTATATAGAAGACTCCATCAAACCAGTGTGCATTTATGACAGTCTCTGCCGCATCTGCGATCAGTTCACGACTTGGTAATGAATAACGCATTCCAATATGTCCCATCGCGATACCATCATCTACACCAATTGTATTGAATTCGAACGGTACGCCGCCCGCTTCCCAAATTGCTTCTTTTACGACTTCTGCAAATTTATTCAAATGCATATGTCCTGGTATAATATCAATATACGAATTACATACTCCAATAAATGGTTTGTTCATATCTTTCGTTTTTACACCTGCTGCATAAAGTAAGCTACGATGTGGTGCACGATCGATTCCTTTTTTAATCATGTCACTTCTCATTGCGATCTCTCCTAAACTAATCGAACGAACCAATTTCCAAACAATTGAATTCAGTTGAATATTCTGAACAGCCAGTGAAAAGTTTCACAGCTATGAACTAGATTGTTGCTATCATATCTTGTAAACAATGAAAGGTCAACTGTATTTTTAAAGTTTTTAATCAATTGCGACTAATCAAAAATAGTTGAATACGCTTACATACGCGGCACGGAGCGATATATTGCATATTGAAAAAATCTAAAAAAAAATTATGTTTTTTTTAAACTTTGTTGCAACCCAACTATTAGATCCATCCACACTAACACTTTAAAATGGTAATAAATCGTTAAGAATGTTTCGACAATTTACGACAACTTATTTTTGTTTATAACTTTACACACATAATCCACCGCGTCTCTTTTATGTTTTGAACAACTATGCACAGGGTACGCACAGCTTATCCACTGCTCTTGTTGATAAAACGAACGGTTGTTCTTTTGTTGCTTTACTGTTAAAGTATTGTATAACATCCTAAAAAGTCTATGCAGGTTGGATGCTTGATATTCATCCGAAAGGGAGGCGGTTCAATTATGTTTCAATTGTCCGATCAAATGCTGCTCTATTCTTATCAACAAGCTCAACGACTAAAATTAAGCCCTGAGTTCATACGATTGTTAGAAAGAGAAATAGAGAAGCGCTCCTTAGAATCTACGCATCTCTATCGCTAGCCTTTGGATTCAATTAAAAAGGACATGCCCTAGCATTTTTCGGGTATGTCCTTTTTTCGAGTATGAAATTGTTCTTCTATATAGTGTACACAAGACCCTTACCAGATTCTTCACAAAAACTGCATGATTTTTCGTATATGCATCTTGCTTTACCCCAGAGTACAACATACTATTAGAAAAGGACATTATAGATAGGGGTTAGAAAGAAGAATGAAGAAGTTATTGTTGGTGGCTGTTTTATTATGCAGCTTGTTTATTTCCACACCTACCACTGAAGCAGCTACCACATCTGTTATAAAGATCGCAGCTACTACACCTGTTTTTAAAGACACCGAAAAAATCGCAGTGTTTTCTAAAGGAACAATACATACTATAACCAAGTCCGATCAACGTTTTCACTATACAAAGATCGGTGACTTGGAAGTCAAATTTTCCAAGCAGAAAGCAAAAATGATTCATCAAGATGCAGATCAATTGAAAAGCGCAAACCCTGTTCGACTGCTTACAAAAAAGCATGTGAAAATCTATTCGAATCGAAACATTAAATCAACTGAGCTTGGCCATATCCAACCAAAGCAAGTAATTTACACGCAACGTCTGCGTGGTGATTACTATCCTATCGTGTTCGGCGGCAAGACGGGGTATATCTACAGGAAAGACGTAAAAGTTCAAAAAGGTATACCTGTACTTATGTATCATGATTTAGTCAAGAAAAAAGAAGGTACAAATGTTTCTATTTTGGAAGTGGATAAATTCAAATCTCAGATGGCCTATTTAAAGAAAAACAATTGGCATACGATTTCCACTGATGATTTAACACTTTGGCTTCAAAAGAAAATTAAGCTTCCGGAAAAATCAGTCCTTATTACATTTGACGACGGCTATTCCTCAACTGCCGATTTAGCATACCCTATTTTAAAATCCCATCGTTTCAAAGCGACGGCATTCTTGATAGCGAGCCGTATAGAACGTCCCGGTTATTTAACAGAAGAACAAATTCGGTCAACTCAGGATATGATTTCCTACCAAAACCACACATATGACTTGCATGGTTTTAATTCGATGACTGGACTAGCACTCTTGGAATATACGCCAAGATCGGCAATCTATACAGATCTTACCATGGCCAATCAAAAAATAGGAAGCATCCTTCCTGAGCAACCTCCAGTTTCCGCGCTTGCCTATCCATATGGTCTTCGTAACACAGAGGCTATACGAGCGAGTAAAGTGGCGGGCATGAAAAGTGCTTATACGATCACCGAAGGAAACGTTTTCCAAGGGGACTCACCATTTCATCTAAAACGCCAGCGTGTTCATTCTGGAATGTCTATTTCGGATTTCGAGCGAAGGTTGCTCGGTCAATAAAAAAAAGAAGGGGCAGTCGATCTAAACCGTCGACTGTTCCTTCTTTTTATGATAAAGCCTTTAATCCAACTACTCCAAATACGATCAAACATAAACTCGCAACTCTTCCGACACTTTTTGATTCGCCAAAAAAAATCATATTAATCAGAACAGCCCCTGCTGTACCTACGCCGATCCAGACAGCGTATGCCGTGCTCACTTGCAAATATTTAAAGGAGTTATAGAGGAAGAAGAATGCCGTCCCAAAACCCCCATAATACATTAAACCAGTAGCCCAGCTTCTGTTTTCACTAAATTTCTTCAATCCGATTACTCCGACAAACTCACTCAGAGCGGCCAAGAACACCAGCGTCCATCCCATGCTTCTCCACCTCTTTCAATGCTTTCTTCTCATCAATTCCATCCGCTATTTTTAAACCTGCCACTCCAAGAACCAAGATGAATATAAAAAATATTTTTCCTAAACTAATATGTTCACCGAAGAAAAGCACGTCCATCAGAGATGTCCCGACCGTTCCGATACCTGCAAATACTGCGTATACCGTGCCCGTCGGCAAACCTTCACATGCCTTCGTCAAGAAATGAAAATCAATAAATATAAAACCGACAATGAAAATCCAGTGCCACCACTGACTTGCTGTGTTAAAACCAAATATCCAAACTAACTCAAAGAAGCTAGTTAACGCTACATACATCCAAGCCTTACTCATACTATTCCCTCCGTATTTCTATGTCTCATTTATTTGACTGACTGTCATTCATTTTATCATAAAAGTTAACAACGTGCCATGTTAACTTTTCACAGTCTTGAATTGTAATGCGTGTGACAGAAAATCCAATACCTCTTCTTTTTGGCGATCCGCCTCACTTTCGTCACGATGAGCATACAAAAATACTTGTTCTGCCGTCGATTCGATCAGACCTATGATGACTTTTGCAGTTCGCTCCGGCTTTATTGACTGACGAATAGCTCCTTCTTCCCTTGCCGCTTCAAGCTTCTCACTGATCCATTCATAAAATGGAGCATATATCGAT
The DNA here is from genome assembly GCF_019748715.1 of Sporosarcina aquimarina. GTDB lineage: Bacteria > Bacillota > Bacilli > Bacillales_A > Planococcaceae > Sporosarcina > Sporosarcina newyorkensis. The sequence goes on from NZ_JACLBZ010000008.1 coordinate 20,058, forward strand.
TCCCATTCCCTAATATGCTCTGTGGAGGCAAGTCCTGAGTAAATTACAGCCATTATTTCGTAATACTCCCTGTTCACTTCATATATCGCATCTACCATCTGTTCGAATTGCTTTGAATAAGCTGCTCGATCATCAACTGTACGTTGCACAATATCCATTGTCTTCGCCACCATCTCTTCTGCGATTGCAGGCATCAATGACAGTTTGGATGGAAAGTATAAATAGAAAGTTCCTTGTGCAATTCCAGCACGTTTAACAATATCCGAGATCTTCGTTTTCTCGATTCCCTGCTCTTGAAATACCTCTATAGCTGAATGAATTATCGCTGTTCTTTTTCCCACTGAACTCTTCACTTCCTCTAAATCGTTTTTAGACAGTATATAGCATATATGCTTTTCTCACAAATCATTCTCGGCTTGCTTTTATCTCGCGATTCAACGGATAGTTTCAAAAAAACGATTGCCAATATTCATTTGGCAATCGTTTATATAGTAATTATTCTTTTTTTGCTTCCTTTGTTTCTTGAGCGAAGGTTTCCCCGCTCTTCCTTGCTTGGATATCCATACTGTGATCTGGATATTCTTTTTCAATGCGTGTAAAGAATTTCTTGGCGAGCTCTTCAGCCTGCTCTTTTTTCATGTCTTCAGATACTTCGAAATCAAGTAAAACATAGCCACCCGCATCTTCTGTAATGATTAAGCTTACTTGCGATACACCTTCTTCTTTAGCGAGTTCCTCTTTTAGCTCATCGTCGGAAGTCGTAGTATCGGATTTATCTACCACGCCTGGTGTTTCTTTTTCAGCTGGTTCGGTTTGCTCCTGATCCGCTTTCTTATCTTCTTCAGCGTCCCCACTGCAAGCTCCTAATAATAGAAGAGATAAACCAAGCGGCGCCATTAAATGTCTTTTCTTCATTGTCAAGACACTAAACGGGAAAACGGATACGCCTCCCGCGATCATTGAACAAAATGGAAAAGTCTATAGCGGCATCGTGTCCTATATGGAAAGAAATCAAAAAGGTCTCACTATCAAGTTGGATGACGGCCGAATCAAAAACGTCTATCTAAATTCGGATACGCAACTATTCAAAAATAATAGGCTTACGGACATCGGCTCTTTATATGAAGGCGATCGGGTCAAAATAAAATTTTCCGTCTATAACTCGAACTATATTACAATGTTGGAAATAATGGACCCTGGTGTTCAAGTAGCTGGATTATACAAAGGAACTCTTCATCGTATTGATCCAACCAGCCGAAAGATCATCATGCGTGATGAAACGAAGTTTTTGAACTGGCATTGGTTTCCTAACAAAGTAAATAGCAATTCCAGCTATTATTACTCTGCTCAAACTCCAATTTATTTGGATAATCAGCCTGTCCCACATAATCAGCTGCGTAAATATGCGGATCATAAAGTATATATCGCAACGGTCAGCAAACACGGCAAAGAGCAAGTGGAGCGAATCATCATCCAGAAGAATGAAGAACGGACCTATTATGAACCACTGAAGAGCTTCAATGGAAAAACGAAGCAAGTGAGCTTAATGAGTTCTGGGCGATTTAATTATCATGACGGAACGATTTTGATCCGAAATGGCAGACTTATTGAACCTGACGCTTTAGGTGCTTACGGAACAGCTTTCATCGCAGCGGCTGGCCCTATGAACAAGCAATACGCAAATATCATACATATCAGCAATGATGGATTGGACAGTCCGAATTTAGCTGATCACAAGATTTATTATGGAAAAGTTTCTGGCGTTCTTGGGTATCAATTGAGAGTGTCTTTTGCTATGGAATTGGAGTCTAATGTATGGACCAACTTAGCTGACCAAGACTTTTATTTCAATAATGAAACTGCTGTCGTTGAAGATAAGAAAAGTTTTTCTAGCACCTTAATTCCTCAAATGGACTTACCATTCAAAATTGGCAAGTACGGATATTTCTATGTAAAGGATAACCAGGTCATCGCGGTTCATTTCACTGATAATACTCCCGCTCGAATTGTATCGGTCGGACGACTGTCGGATCTTTCTCCTGGTCATCAGACAATCGATGTGCACAATGTCAGTCAATGGATGAACGGTGCTTGGGTTACACAAGGTGCTATCAATAAGATGGATATTCAGCAAACGACTTTCATCAAAGACGGTAAAGTTATCAAACCAGAAGATCTACGCATAAACGATAGATTGTATATAGTTGCTGAAAACATAGTTAAAGGCAGAATAATCATAGTTGATTAAAATATGGCAGTGAGAGATTCTCTCTTGCTGCCTTAAAGAAGGTGTCATGCAATGAAGATTTTTCAAAAGGCAAGTTTGTTTGTCCTGTTCGCTATTCTGCTCGTGACTATTTCTCTGAAAGCGTCTCCTGCTTCTGCTAGTCCGGTAGATGTTAATGGCGGCGTCATGAATGAATATGAATATAAAGAATTATTTTTTCTGACAGGCTATCCAATTCAATTCTCAGGCAAAGCAGTGGTCACTGAGAAAGAAAACAAGAAAACATTAACCCGCAATTATCGTTTTACGCTGACAGGTCCCGGCGGTGAAAAATTAACGAGGAGTGTGAACTATACCGCTAACATCAGTGATCACGAAGGCAAAGGTCAAACGACGACTCAATTCGAAGTGAAGAGCTATTCCGAAAAAGTGACAATCGGTAAAGATACCTACACACTTGATGATTATCAGTATTCAGAAGGCACGGTCTCGGACAACCTCCCTGCCTCAAGCTACTATTCAGGCAATATTGTGGGGAGGAAAATCTACAAGCATAAAATTGCCGCTACAAAAAAGGATGAATTGATTACAGTCCATTTAAATGGCCGCAATATGGGCTATAAAAATTTCTGGGGCGCTACTGAAACTCAATTGATGGATTCAGAAATTATCACCCCACAAGGATATGCTTTTGTCACAAGTAAAGCATCCGACAGTAAGTCACGCACCTTGCAATATGAACCTTTTGATCCTTCACTCTCAAGCTTCACGGGAGGACATGCAGTGATCAGCAGTGCGGATATGGTAAGTGAATACACTTATAACATCCCATTTGGCGCGGGGAAAGGAACTATAGAGCTGCAAAAGAAAAACACCCCTAAAATTGAACGGCTCATCGTACCGAAATTCCGTGATCTAGACCGCCATAATGCAAAAGATGCCATTCAAAAGCTATATTCATTGGGGATTTTCGATGAAAACTCACAGTTTTTCTCTCCAAATACACCAATGAAACGTTATCAATACACTGTAGGAATCCTGAAAGCTGTGGATCTGCGTGTGCTAGAGCCGCCTAAAAAAAGTAAAGTTCCACGCCAACCAATTTTCGCGGACCTTTCCACGAAAGATCCTGACTATATGTATATCGAAAGTGCAGTGGAGCAAGGGATCATAACAGGCGTGACACCAGATTCATTCGAACCAGACAGCCCCGTCACCAGAGTGCAGGCCGTTGCAATTCTTGTTCGAGCATTGGGAATGGAAGGTCGTGCACCAAGCCCTGGCTTTAAAACACAGTATGCAGATGATCATAAAATTTCAGGTTGGGCAAAAGACAGTGTATATGTTGCTACTGAGCTAGGTCTGATTCAAGGGAATGAAATGAACCGTTTCAATCCGCAGCAACAATTAACGAGAGCCCAAGCAGCACTTATTACATCTCGCTTCCTGGACTTCCTGGAAAATGACCTGAAACAAAATTATCGCGATGAAATTTTCTTCCAATAAGAAAGGAGGTCGGCTCTATTGAAAGCTCGCAATTCATTTATATGGGGAGTACTGTTTGTTCTCTTTGCACTTTTGCCGTCGCAAGTTTCCGCTAAGAGCTCTTTCACAGATGTTCCCGATCGCCACTGGGCAAAAGACGCGATTGAATGGGCAAAAAACGAAGGGCTGACTTCTGGATACCAGGACGGCACTTTCAGACCTGATCAATCTATTACAGAAGCACAGCTGGTCACAATGCTGGTACGATTCGACTGCACTTCCCCTTCTTCATTCGAAGCATTGCCGGGCGAACATAAAGCTATGGGGAATTACCGTTATTTAAGAAGTCATTTTCTACCTCTAAACGGGTTTTCAAATCGTTATGCAAGGGATGCTTCCGTAAAAAGAGCAGATGCAGCCCGTATCTTCTCCGCTTATCAGGGGGTGGACGTTACCAAGCACGAAGCTGTCTATTATCTGTACGTAAATGATATGGCAAATGGCATCACAGGTAAAAATGATTATTTGGATTTCGGTCCGAACAACGAACTGACGCGTGCTGAAACTGTTACTTTTCTCTATAACATGTCACTTCAGCAGGGATGCGAACTGCAAGGTCTTAATTCCAAAGCAACTGGAAAACATAATGCCAAGTATTCGTATCCAGCTAACTTCGTGAAAGATGATGAGATAAATTTTGAAAAGCCAAATCAACCTTCCCAGCCTGGTATTGGAGGTGGAGTAAAGCCACCGACTGCTGTAGAAGTTGATATTGAGAAACCGGTTCTAACAGCAAATGGCAAAGATTCAACGTTTATTACGTTTACGTTTAGGGATTGTAATGGTGAATTGATTCCTTACGAGCGGGAATTGGAATTTGAAGTTTCATCTCAGCAAGAAGCCAGTTTTAAAATACTGGAATACCCAACACTAGATAATAAATATGACGGACAAGTTTCTACTGTTGCAGAAACCATTCGGAGGACACATAGAGTACGTTCTGATGGCCCTGAAGTGACAGTTAAAGTTATCGCTCCAAAAACAAAAGAGCGGACGTTGGATACGATTACAGTTACACCCGTTGATAAAACAGGAAATTGCACACTTCCTTCCGCTACTGCTACCTTAACATATGAACCAAAAGCAGAAGTTCAGCTTGATGTTGTAAACAATCCATGGGGACAAACTACAGTGACCGCTACTCTTGTTAGACCCGGCGGCGAACGCATCTATGGCTTCAACGGATATTTGAAACTTGAATCATCATCAGGGCGGATTCCTTTTAATGATTCCTACCCTAATTTCTATAACGGAGTGGCAACAACAACCTTTACAACACCCCGTTATTTATTAAAAGATGAGATTACAGCAAAAGCAATATCCAGATCTACAACTGATGAGGATGCGATTTACTCCATCCTAAATAAGAGCTTCACTGTGCCTGTTTCTTTCTCTCCGCCTATTACTGTGGATACAACATGCACGGCCGAAAAACCGGAAATCGGATTTTTGATTGACTCGTCCGGCAGTATGAAACGTAATGATGAAAAGTGGCTGCGTGTAACTAAAACAACAGAATTCATTAGGGCACTAAATGCCGAAGAGAACATCGCCACTCACTTTACGACTAGTGGTATGTTTTTGAAAAGCGGTGCCCCTGAGCCTGTCATCAATTCCTTGGTTGGTGTCAAAGCAAACGGTGGTACGAATATTGCCGATGGATTACATGTTGCCCTCAACAAATTCACTACTAAACGGCAGCGAGTGTTAATTTTATTGACTGATGGCAAATCTTCCAAAACACCCATACTTAAGCAAGTGGAAGAGGCAAAAAGACAGGGCATCCGAATCTTCACAATTGGCCTCGGAAAAGATTTAGACGAAGCTTTATTGAAGGATATTGCAAGAGAAACAAAAGGCAGTTATTTTCACGTTAAAGAAAATATTGAACTGTCTTTAGTCTATCAATCGATTTTGCAAGAAATTAACTGCGGTATTCCATTGCCTACTTGTTCTGTCATCGCTTCGGTCTTCAATTCTCCATCCGTTAAACTGACGAATCGCAACATTTTGATGGAAACCGAAGTATCCAATGCGTGCGGTACGATCAATAAAGTCATTGTCCGCTTTTCTTCGCAATCCGGCGATTTGGATTATGAACTGGCTCATAGAGGCCACAATTTCTACATGATGAACAAAGGCTTATTCGAAATTCAAGACTTCCAATTAGCTGCCGATGCAACATTCATTGCCTACGACTTGAAAGGCAAAGAGATAGCCAGGCAAAAGGTAAAGATTCAAAAATAATGATTCAAACCGGTAAAGAGCCCAACATACTCTTACCGGTTTTTATTTTGACTTCTCTTCAAAAGAATCCAGGTTTTCATATAACACCAAGGGGTATGGTATCTATACGATCAAAATTGCAAAACATAGAGGAGGAAGAATAATGGTAGAACCAAACAACAAGACATTTATCGGCGTATATTATAATGACTCTGACCTTCTCGACAAGATAGAGGAACTAAAGCTGACGGGCTATCTTGCCGACAATATTTATGTAATCGCCAAAAATGAAAACGATGTCTCCATGCTAAGAAACCGAACTGCAGCCGATGTACATGCAGCTTATGATACTTGGACAGATCGGTTTATCGGTTTCCTTACCGGGGAAAATCATGTGAAGCGCATGATGGATGGTGTCGGTATGAATGACATTGAAATCGATCGCTATTATGAAGAAGTGCAGCATGGCGGTATGCTGCTGTATGTGGATGAAGGTTGGGCATTCAGCGTGTATTCAAAAGACGAGCCCTTCTATACAGATAACCTAGCTCCGGCTGCTTCAAAACAAATTTTGGATACCGAAAATGAAGCAGATCCATTTAAAAAAAATCAACATACAAAAAAGGCAAGGCAGTTTGAAGAAAATGAGCCTTCATATGGCGGCTATGAACCATTGAAAAACCCTGTGCCTCCAGAAGTTTTGGCTGCAGATATTCAAGTCGAGCCCCTATTAAATGAGGAAGATTGAGGTCCAGTACCAAGAGAAGGACAATAAAATAGTTTGATAACAGCCGCTCCGATTTTGGGGCGGCTGGCTTGCTTTATTACAATCTATTAATATGATTACAAGACTGTAACCTCTTCTTAACAAGAACGTAATGTTTCGTTTCTACAAGTCATGTAAGATGTAACTTGCAGCTAGAGAGACATACATTATTTCGAAGGAGAGTCATGATGAAGAAGTTTTTGTGTTCACTATTGATGGCAGCAGTAATGGTCACGGGGTTTGCAGGAGGAAGTGCTGATGCGGCAAGTAAGGCAACAGCGAAAAGTGGTACATACATAACGAAACATAATATAAATGTCCGTGCTGATGCGGGCACTAAACATAGAATTGTCTTCACATTAAAAAAAGGTACACGAGTACAACTGACCCATCAAAAGAATTCAGGTTCTGAACTATGGTACAAAGTAAAAATCAATGGTAAAAAGGGTTATGCACTTAGCTCACTTTTGGCAAAGTCTTCTGCTAAGTCGGTTGCAGCATCTACGCCTGCCAAAAGCAGTGCGGGAGTTGTCAAAACTGCAATGAATTTGAGAGGTATTCCATATCGCTTCGGCGGTACGACAACAAAAGGATTTGATTGCAGCGGATTTATCCAATATGCATTCAAGAAAAATGGTAAGTCTGTTTCCAGAACAACAACAGGACAGTACACGCAGTCCGCTAAAATCAACTCACCTAAACCAGGTGATCTCGTATTCTTCCACAATACATATCGAAAAGGCATTTCCCATGTTGGAATCTATGTCGGTAATAACAAGTTCGTTCATGCTGGTGGAAAAAAATCAGAGGTTGTCAGCTTAAGCAACCCGTACTGGAAATCTAAATTCAATAGCTTCAGAAGAATATAAACCTAAAAAAAGACTCGATGAATATTCATCGAGTCTTTTTTACTCTACAGAATGGATCCTTCCCCGTTCATCCTTATAAATGACATGATGACGTTCGAACTTCGTTGGAGAGTCCAGACCCGCCGCAGCAGCTACGCGAAACAATCCTTCCCTCATCGTCAAGATATAATTGGTGACACGAAACTTTTTCTCTTCCACAACGAGCGCTCTCTGCAAGTGTTTATCCGTCGTCGCTACCCCCGCCGGGCATGTATTTGTATGGCAGCGTTCCGCCATAATACAGCCTACGGAAATCATGAATCCCCGGGCGATTTGCACAAGATCTGCACCTAACGCCAACGCGATGGCCGCTTTGTCCGGTGTAATGATCTTTCCAGAAGCAATGATTTTCACTCGATCCCGCACCTCGTACTTCCGCAATGCATCATCCAATAAAACAAGCGCAGAACGTAATGGCAGCCCAACACTATCCGCTAAGTCTTGATAGGTTGCACCTGAACCACCCTCTGCCCCATCCAATGAAATAAAATCGGGCCCCATACCAGTTTCCGCCAGCTGTTCCGCAAGTTCTTCAGCGTCTTCCTTCCCTCCAATGACGATTTTCATGCCGACCGGCTTGCCGCCAGCAGTACGAATATCTTCAATGAATGTGAACAATGTAGGATAGTCATTGAACTGATTGAAGCGATTCGGGCTATTAATAGAAGTAAAAGGAACGACATTTCGTATGGCCGCAATTTCTTCGGTCACCTTTTCACCTTCTACATGACCGCCACGCATTTTTGCACCTTGCGCCAACTTGATTTCGAATGCTTTAATTTGAGGTACTTTAGCCTTTTCTTTCACCTTTTCCAAATCAAAGTCTCCTTCTTCAGTTCGGAAACCGAATAAACCTGAGCCGATCTGTGCAATGATATCTGCACCGCCAGCTAGATGGTGATCCGAGACACCGCCTTCCCCAGTGTTCATCCACGCACCCTGCGCCATGCCAATCCCCTTTGACAACGCAGTGATCGCATGGTCTCCTAAAGCTCCATAGCTCATTCCTGACTGCCCGAGCAAACTGCGTACGACAAATGGCTGCTCACAGTTGGGACCTAACACAATCGCATCTTCTTCAGGAAGCAGCCAAGGAAGTGTGGTAATTTCCTCTCGATGTTCTTTACGTGAAAATAAGTTATCTTGATCTACCTCATAGCGCATCGTCTTCATCAAGTTATCATTATCTACACGCATCTCATCATTTTGCTTCGTGAACATGGCGTTTCGAATGTAATGACCCGGCTCTTGAAAATCCCGTTTCGAACCAAAACCGATGACACTATTCAAATACTTTCCCGGCATGACCATATGTAAATACTCTTCTCGGCTAAACGGCTTGCCGCTGTTATCGTCATTGAATAAGTACTGTCGCACTTCCGGTCCCGCCTTCTCAAACATATAACGTACTCTGCCAAGTACAGGATAATTACGTAAAATCGCGTGCTGTTTTTGACGTCGATCAAAGAAATACAGGAATATTGCAATTGTAATTGGTACAGCTAGCAATAAAAGCACAATCAACGATGTCGTAAAATAGATTCCTTCAAACCAACGCATCCTCCCACTCCTCTCAATCTTTTAAACTTTCTATTCTATCTGTACCCTTGGTACGTAGCTTAGTAAACGTAAAAAGCTCTATTCCTTGAACGTCTTCAAGGAATAGAGCTTGGGTGTTGTTAGTTATTCATGTACATGATTAATTTCGTTATTATTTTGGTACACTTACCTCAATATTACTAGTTCCAACTGGAGCAGTTTCATCTGTACGGTTAACTTTAACAACAATCGTACCATTGTCGCCTGCTGTTGCAGTACCTGTAATGTTTCCGTTAACTACTTTCAAACCAAGTGCTGTCGCATTACCTGAGTAGCTTGTTGCAATAGTTCCTAATTTAACATCCTCAGTCGCTGAGTAACCATCCACTTTGTCTAAGTCAATATAAATCGTACCATCTGCAGCAATTTTAGCTTTGTATTCAGAAGAAGTTAGCTTAATACCCTCTTCTTTCACTACAGCACTACTAAAGTTTCCAACTTTAGTAACCGGTTCTGTTTTCTCAAAATTCACTGAAGCGATAGAAGGGGTAGTATTTACTACTTTAATTTCAGCTGTCGCTCGTGTTACACTGCCTTCTTTAATCGTAATCGTTGTATTTCCTGCTTTTAATCCTTCAACTGTAATTACACCATTAGCATCTTTGCTGACTTTTGCTACGTCTTCATTAGATGAAGTTACAGTATAATTCGCAACTGGGATAAGATCATTTCCAAGGTAGAAACCTTGCTCATTATATTGTTTCCAAACCAACTCTACAGTCTTGTCTTCGGAACCTTTCATCACATCTAATTGTAGATCGTCAGAAGCCGATTTAGTTTCTAATTTTCTAGTAGCTACTTGTGAATTGTCAGAAACGTTAACTGCAATTGTTGAAAGGACTTTATCGCCTGCTTTGATTTGGATTTCTGTTGTTCCTGTCTTCACTCCGTTAATGTGAACAGCTGACTTACCTTTAGTTACTGTATCAATAGTAGCTGTAGCAATTGTTTCGTCCTTAGAAGTAACAGTTAATGCACCTGTATACAACTCACCGTATTGATCTTTAACTGTCAACCCGATATCTGAAGTTTTGTCTTTCAATACTTTTGCTGAAGTTGGTGAAGCAACTACTTCAGCAGCTGCACGTTTGCCTGATACCACTGTCAATGGAACATTCTTAGTAGCTCCATCTGCTTTCACCACAATATTGACTTCACCAGGGCTAACAAGTTCCACAGCGCCAGTGCTTGAGTTGACTGTAGCAACACTAGGATTCGATGATGTGTAAGTTGCATTAGGATTACTTACAGAAGTGCCATTTACTGTTGTCGCTTTAGTCGCTTTTACAGTAACTTTACCTTCATCTTCATCAAGAGATACTTTACCGCTTTCTACTGTCGTACCACCTTGCGTAACAGTTACTTCATTAATAGTAGAAACATAAGAACCGTAGTTCAATACTTTTACATCTACCAAGTCCGATTCAACCGTTTTTCCGTCTTTTGATACTACTACTTTATAAGAGAAAGTATCATTCGCATTTAGTTGATCTGCATTCAATTCACCGGTCTTCGCATTCTTTAGTACATTATTTTTCGTAGCTTGGAACTCAACTGTATAACCTGCTTCGTTCAATTTCTTTAAGTCTGCTAGTTTACCATCTACATTGAATTCAAGGAATTGCTCGCCGGTCTCATTCACCTGAGTAGTAGTCGCAACCACTTTACCAACCTTCAACTCATAAGTGAATTTGAAAGTTTTCTCTTGATCGGGCTGTCCTTCTGTTTTAGTCGTGACAGTAAGTGTCATCTCTTTTCCAGAAGTCAATTCGTCTTTCAATTCAACTGTTGCTTGAGTTCCATCTTGATTGGCATTGAATGAAACTAGTTCATTACCTTCTACTTTAAGCTGTTCAGCTTTTAGAAGGTGTAGGTTTGTCCCTTTCAATTCCAATTCTTTGTCGCTGATTGCTTCTACTGCAGTCACTTCAGCTACTTCCGGTGCCTCAGGCGTTTCTTCACCTGGCTTCTCTACTTCACTAGTTTTATATAAGAAAGAAGCGAATTGTGCACGTGTTGTAGTTTCTTTTGGTCTGAAGTTTGGTGCAGCTGGGTTCGTGATATCGAAGTAGTCGAGTACGTCAATGTAAGGACGTGCTTCAGCTTTAGCTTTAGCCAAATCTACAACATCTTTATCAAACTTTTCTTCTTTAACAAAAGTTAATAGATCTGTTTTATTCACTGCATCATATGCACGAACGAGGACGATCGCCATATTTTCGCGTGTGATATTGCCAGTTGCCTTTAATGTGCCGTCTTCGTATCCTTTGAAGACATTATTATCTTTAACAATAGCTGCTGATTGTAAGAGTTCATCGTTAGACTTAGACGTTAAGTCTTTGAAACGAGGGTTTGTTTTATAGTCTTTAGGAATTTCATATCCCATAGAAACGAGCCATTTACCCATCAATTTCACTACGTCAGAACGAGTTAACGTTTTATTTGGTTTAAAAGAACCGTCAGGATATCCAGAAATAACACCTGCGTTTGACAGAGCGTCAATTGCCGGCTTGTGAGAGTTGTTTTCCAGTACGTCATTGAAATCTGCCGCACTGACAACTGGTGCCACCGCTGATGCAACTAATGCTGCTGATGCTACGCCTGTAATGTATTTGCTGTATTTTTTTGATTGAACCTTCATGGAAAAATTTCCTCCTTTTAATTCTTCTAATACTGCTTGGAAACTACTAGGTTTCCAAAGAGCTTGTAGAAAACGTTGAGTAGTATAAAAACGTTCTTTTGTTCTTATACCCTATTTATTATTCCGTAATCATTCAGTTTTTCGATATAGCTAGAATATCTTGTATGTATGATTGGGGGTTAGGGCTTATTTCAACCACTCGAGTTAAATATTAGCATATCTTTTTACAATAGTAAGTGGGAATTTAAGGATACATTTAAAGTATAATGGTATCTAGTATTCTACAAAGGGTACGGTATATATATAGAAGATGTTTATATTTTTATGTAGGAGTTTACAATTTTACTATACGACAAGGAAAGGGGGTTCTGTGATACAATCCAACTATGAAAAAATTTATTGTGATTCTTATACTTATAGCCCTTTTAGTAGGCTTGGCAATTTCATCAAGTCAAACATACGAACAGCAATCACTTGTTTCTACGCTTGAACAGCTGCTGCCTGATGAACCTGGCAAAGCTGTCCTATCCGAATTGGAGTTTTCCTATTGGGACCGCATAATTTCAGTTGACGAACGCGGTTACTATTACTTTGTAGAATTTTTAATTCGCAAAGCTGCACACTTTTTAACGTTCGGATTTCTTTCTTTAGTAATCTATTGGGTACTGCCAAAACGAAAAGGGCGCTTATTAGGGGCTGCCCTTCTTACATTAATATTAGCTTGCGCTGATGAGTTACATCAATCTTTTACAGGAGGACGAACCGCTACCCTTCAAGATGTCTATTTGGACATGGCAGGTGCGATTACCTTTTTGTTTATTGTTGCCGTTGTTCAGTTTATTCGAGCTATCAGGAAAATTTAGAGCCCAAATAGTAAGTGCAACTTTTTGTGAAGTTGTTCGCATATGATATGATACGCGATACAGGAGGTTTTATTATGAGCAACTCAGCTGATCAACTAATCCATTCAATTTCTTACGTATCTATCCAACGGGTCGTTGACCGCCTGGAACAAACATACCTTAAATCTTTTCACTCTATTCATTTGTTCCAGGATCGTATCACTACCTCCCAACGCACATTTCCACTTGAGCATGTGTTTGATCTATCATATCGTCCTTTCTCTGGTCAAACAGGTCTTTTTTATCTTCATACCCACGAAGGCGTATTTACATTTGAAGTAGTGGATAACCCCGATCGTTTCATTAAATTGTTTAAAGAAATACAATCTAACTGATTTGATTTTCAAATCACTTATCCAACCTTTAAATAAACCTAAAGTATTATGTTTAGCAAACATACCAAAAGGTATAAAAAACTAGAATAATGTTCTAAAACTTTATTTATTTACGTTCTTTTTCATTTAACTGTCATTTTTATTGGAAAATCATGTTATAATTGAGGCATATATTTTTCACAAACATAGGTCTTTACTCATGATAGCTAGTAAAATTCAAAGTTTATGGGAGGGGCTAATATGCTTCACGAAAAGGAGTTAGCTACATTACAAAACTCTATTAGCCATTTACGAAGTGAAGGTAAATACGAACTAGTCATAAAGACTGCAGAGGAATTATTGAAGAAAGGCACTCAGTGTGCAGATCCGAAAGCCATTTTATATGCTCATTACTTCAGTGCGCTCTCCAATTATTATGTTGGTGATCTCAAAAAAGTTCTTTTCCATATTGAAGCTCACCATGAAAATTGTCTATCATTCGGTGCCAAGCAAGACTGGATGCGCTCGTATTATTTACAATATTTCGTCAGTTTTATATCAAACGACTTTGAACATGGGCAAAAGTTGCTGGAAGACGTACTCTCGATCGCTCTAGAAACAGAGAATTTCGTGTATGTGAGCATGGCCTATAGTAACCTAAGCCATATGCTCAATAAAACCAATCAATTTTCTGAAGCTCTGAAAGCTGCCCAATCTGCAGTTAAATATGCAAACTTATACGTGGCAGATCGCTTTATCCTTTCGATTCGCGGGCATCTATATTTAGTTGAATCTGCCCTCAATATGAAACGTTCTGACATTGCGATGACAAGTATAAAATGTTTAGATCAGCTCCCAGAAATACAAAAGTATCCACAGGAGAAGGCCTTTTTAACAATCTTAAAAGGCCGGCTTTACGAACTCCTTGGTGACCAAAAGAAAGCGTTTCAATTTTATACAACGGTCAAAGAAAGTGACCTATTGCTTCACGATAATTTTTTATTGAAAGAAATTCAACAGAAACGAATTGAAATTGCAGAACATCTTTTTAGTTATGATGAATTGGCGATTATACAAAAGGAATATATTGATTTATTACATGAACTTGAAAGCTACAATTGGGGGAAAGCTGCTTTAGAATTAAAACTCCGATTGCAAGCCTCTTCTAAGAAAACAAGTGAGCATCTAGACTATCTAACTGGTTTGTATAACCGAAGGTATTTAGAGGAAACGACGGATCGTTTATTGGCCGCTGCATCACATACGAAAGAATCTATTGTTTGCATCGCCTTTGATATTGATAATTTAAAGTCTATAAATGATACGTACGGTCATTTAGCAGGTGATGAGGCAATTAAAATGGTAGCAAAGGTTTGTTCTTCTCTAATTCGGAGAGACGACATCTTAGGGCGCTTCGGTGGTGACGAATTTGTGTTGGTCATGCATGGAATATCGCGAGAGCAAGCGAAGAAGAAAGCTTTACTCATCGCAAAGAAAATTGAAACTATACCACTGGATCTGCAAACTGTCTCTGAAAAGATTACAATTAGTATTGGTATTGGTGATAATCTGATGCGCGATGTTGTAAGCTTTAAAGATTTATTTCACCTAGCTGATTTAGCGCTCTATAGAGCAAAGCAAAATGGGAAAAATCAAATCGTTTCATTTGTATAATAGAAACATGAACTCCTTTTGAAAAGGATTCATGTTTTTTATATGGTATTCACCTTCTCCAATTCTGAAATAAGAACAGAGAAATAAAATAAACCTAATCCGGCATAAAGCCGAACTAGGTTTATTCTCAATCAAGAATCTTGATTTTCACATTCTTGCGGCCCCATTGGTACGCGCGTGTCTTATTTGGAATGAATACATCAATCTTATTTCCTTTAATTGCGCTGCCAATATCTCCAGCAACCGCATATCCATACCCTTCGACATGGACTTTCGTGCCTAATTTAATGACACTTGGATCGACTGCAATCACTTTCAAATCTGGGTTTTTACGTAAGTTTAAACCTGTTTTCGTCAAGCCCGTACACCCATTACAATGTGCCGTATATGCTGTTGCACTCACCATGAACTCTTTAACGACTTGTGGTCCGTCAGAGCGTGATGGTGTTTTGCTCTTGTTTGAAGATGTACTGGAAGCAACTTTTGACGGCTTAACTAAACGCAGTTTTTGGTTTGGATGAATAACCGATGACTTTAAGTTATTCCATTTTTTCAAATCTGCTACGGAAACTTTATGTATCTGTGAGATTTTATATAAGCTATCGCCTTTTTTCACTGTATGAACAGATGTAGCTGCAGATGTTTCATTCATTCCGCTTGTGAAAATAGTAATCAACATGGCTACTGTTAATGAAAATAAAAACTTCTTCAATATGCCACCCCTAACTTTTTAATAGACTCAGCTTACCAAGCTACTGTTACAGTTACATTACAACTATCAGTCGAATCCATTACAAAGATAAGTCTATTGTTACAAGTATGGCTCCTTAATAGAAAATTGCTTAAGAAACAGGTATTTTGTCCAATAAGTCTATCAACTACTGTCGAAATAACTCTTATTTCTTCTTACGTTTTATCTATTAAAAAAAGGGTAAATTCTCTGTAGTGAGAAAATAAGAGCTTTTAGTTCAAGGAGGGAATTTTTTATGGTTAGAAGACAAGTGGTAGGAACATATGACACGGATACAGAAGCAATTGCGGCGATTGAAAATCTTAAACGCCAAGGTTTTACTGCGGATGAAATTTCAGTAATCAGTCGAAGTTCCGATCAAGTAGAACATGTAGTGGAAGAAACGGATACGCATGCAGGTGAAGGCGCAGCTACAGGAGCAGCAACTGGAGGGTTAATTGGAGGATTAGGCGGCATTTTAACGGGCCTTGGGGCCTTGGCTATACCTGGCGTCGGTCCGATTATTGCAGCAGGACCAATTGTAGCGGGCATCACGGGCGCGGCTGCAGGTGCCGGTGTAGGCGGTCTGGCGGGTGCTTTAATCGGCATGGGGATTCCAGATGAAGAAGCACATCAATATAATGAACAATTCGAACATGGGAAAATATTGGTATTAGTCGATTCCGATCTTTATGACCCATTAAATGACCCGGCACCTCATGGCAGAGGTCCACTTATTTGATTTAAAGATACAAGAGTCTCCACAAAGGAGGCTCTTTTTTGATTGGAAAAACTTATGCACTTAGCCAGGTTTACTATTGTTTGTTTTTTCTTCATTTGGGGGATAGCAAGAGAAACAACAATTATCTTTAAACGATTGGGGTGCTGACCATGCCATTGACAAACAATAGAGATGATATTTCAAGAGCTATTATAAAACTGACGAAGGACGGTAATTTAGAGTCCTTGAAAAAGGCGATTGATGAATTAGAGCCTTCTGAAGTCGCTGCACAATACCGACGGTTGCCAAGAAAGCGACATCCAATCTTTTTGGAAGTATTGGACACTGATAAATTGATCAAAATGCTCGGGTCCCTAACTAGAAATGAACAACTGCGGGTGCTTGAATTAGTAGGCCCGATTCGTTCAACAGAATTACTTGATCAAATGAAAAGTGAAGACTTATCCTATCTGCTTTCAGATCTTCCCGATAAACAAGTTGAAAAATTAATTGCTGAAATGCGACAGGAAGAAAAAAAGTATATTCGCCAACAGAGAAAGTATCCAAAAGATTCTGCAGGTCGAATTATGAGGACTCGTTATGTATGGGTTCATCAATCTTATAGCGTCACAAAAGCTGTGGAAAAATTAAAGCATTATGAAGCTTTCGCCCATTATCTAAATTATGTATATATCATTAACGATGATAAACAATTAGTTGGCGTATTATCCTATAAGGACTTGTTGCTTGCTGAAGCTGATGAATGCGTAAAAGATATTATGCAAACTTCGATCGCCAAAGTGTTTGATACGACCAAGCAAGGTGAAGTTGCCAAAATGATTGGGCGTTTTGATTTTGTGTCCCTTCCCGTAGTCAATGAAAATAATATATTGATCGGAATCATCAGGGCAGACGAAGTTCTTGACATTGTCGTCAGAGAGGCAGATAAAGACATAGAAATGCTTTTTGCTTCCGGTAAATCGATTGACTTCCATACAAAACCCCTAGTTGCTGCCTATCGTAGACTTCCTTGGCTTATATTATTACTTTTTATCGGGCTCGTTTCAGGCAGTATCATTTCTCGTTTCGAAGAGACCCTCGAAGCAGTCGTTGCACTTGCCTTTTTCATGCCAATGATTGCAGGAATGACAGGTAATACTGGTACACAGTCACTCGCTGTCGTCGTGCGCGGTTTAGTGTCTGAAGACATGACCATGAAAAAATCTCTGCATTTAGTATTTCGCGAATTAATTGTTGGCGTTATATTGGGTGTCGTGTGCGGGGCAGTTATTTCTGTCATTGCATATATTTGGCAAGGAAGCTTTACTCTTGGATTGGTAGTAGGTTCCTCACTCATTGCGACATTGATCATCGGGACAATTGCCGGTACTGTTATTCCCTTGATCCTCAATAAGTTCAAAGTCGACCCTGCTGTAGCATCCGGTCCTCTGATCACAACGATCAATGATATTCTTTCCTTGCTGATCTATTTTGGTATTGCGACAATGTTTATTTCTAAATTAATGTAACAAAACCTTCCGACTTTTCATGCATAAAGTCGGAAGGTTTTTCATATGTTATCTTAATGAAAGACAGTTGTAAGGTTGGTGTAATTTATGTCATTATGATGCCAAACACTACAGGGGTATGACATTTCTCACAGTTCGATGATTTGCGTTTATTCTGTTCTTCACAGGCTATACTTATAGTACTACCAATTGCACAAACGGATTTGGGTTGAAGTTTGGTGCAGCTGGGTTTGTGATAGGGAAGAAACTATACGTCGAATAGTTAAGTACCGCTTAGTCGAAGAGCGAGTACCTAACCAAAACTCCGCGATCATGGGTTGATCGCGGAGTTTTTAATTGATTTTACGCTCGGGTTAACAACTCAGGCTTTCTGTCTTTCATTGGGTTTGTCTGTTCAATTGCATATCCTACATCAAGTATACGAGCTTCAGCAAATGCAGGCCCGATAATCTGGACGCCAACCGGCAGATTCCCTTTTAGCCCTCCAGGTACCGATAATGCCGGTAAGCCTGTTAAGTTACTTGGTCCTGTGAAACGGATAATATTATCAATCAAATCGACTTGCTGACCATTCAGATCAACGGTATCATCCCCAATTGTACTGGCGACTACAGGCAACGTTGGTGCGATCATTACATCCACTTTCTGGAACGCTTGTTGGAATTCCTGTTTCAACTGTCGTCTGACTTGCTGTGCTTGTAAATAATCTACAGCCGACGGCAGTTCACCCAGTTCAAACAACATGCGGATATCATCGCCAAAATCTTGTGGTCTCTTCAACATATCTTCATGGTGAATTGCAGATGCTTCAGAAAGCGAAGTAACCAGCTCTGCCCACTCCGCATATTGAAGTGAAGGAATATTAACGATTTCTACTTTAGCTCCTTGATCTACAAGGGCTTGTATGTTTTTCCGTACGATTTGATCTACTTCATTATCGACTTGTTTAAAGAAGTACTCTTCATTCACTCCGATTACCAAGTCTTTCACATTGCCTTGGATCTTTTGCAAATACTGATTGACCGGTGTATTCACAGAAGTGGGATCTTTCTGGTCGTATCCTGAAATGATATCCATCATTCCCGCCGCATCCTTGATTGTTTTCGTCATAGGTCCAATATGGTCCAGTGTCCAAGCTAATGGATAACAGCCATATTTGCTAACTCGTCCATGCGTCGGTTTTAATCCGACAATTCCGCAAATGGATGACGGAATCCGAATGGAGCCTGCCGTGTCTGTTCCAAGTGAAGCAACACTCGAACCTACCGCCACAGCTGCTCCGGAACCGCCACTCGAACCGCCTGGTATTTTATCGGTATCCCATGGGTTTCTGACCGCTCCGTAATGAGGATTATTATTAGTGATCCCCCATGCGTATTCGTGCATACTCAGTTTGCCGGTAAAAATTACACCTGCGTCCCGCAACTTGCTAACAACAGTTGCATCATCGTCCGGAACAAAATCTTTATGGATTTTAGATGACATTGTAGTCACTTTATTTTTGAAATATAAATTATCTTTTAAGGCCATCGGGATACCGTGATACATTCCCCGATACTTTCCTTCTTTAATTTCTTTTTCTGCCTCACGGGCTGACTGCTCTGCTTCATCACGATAGATGGTCATATACGCATTAATGGATTCCTGAGTGTCCTCAGCATGGTCTAAAACCGCCTTCGTTAAATCAACAGGAGATAAGGAGCCATTTTGTATAAGCGGAGCCAATTCTTCAACAGATTTCTGAATCAATTCTTTAGCCAATATGATCACCTCCGGGAATATTGCGAAGCCCGATATCGGCGTCTTCGATTTTAACACCCTTTAATGTCCCTCTTAACTCTTGCATACCCTTCCAGCGACTTTCCAAGATCTCCAAATGTTCCGGCTTAGCCTGAATCCCTTTGTTCTCCAATAGTTGCTTAACGGATAGAGACAATGTGTTCACTCCTTTTAATTTGTTTTTGCTACATTGTTTAGTGCAAAGTGAAAGCTTATTGTGAACCAATACTAAGCTCTCTCTTTAACTCTATCATCAAGTTATAAATTATTCAAAATAATTCAAATATAGTGATCTTCTTCTGGGTCTTTAGTTTAATTATATTTTACTGCGCTATCTCTTTTACAATGGCTTTTATGACATTGAACTAAAAGTAAAAACATTTTACCAAATATCACTAAAGTTACATACAATTAACCTAAAAGCATGATTATTTATATTAATTGTACCAACAGTACTGGAACATATTAATATTTTAGATAAAACGAATCAATTTTAGTTGGTGTAAACTTAGTTGCTTGAGTTATTTAGCAATCTATTATAACTTCGACTTATAAGCGCTTACTACTATTATTTATATAAAAACATTATTCTAGGGGGAATTCTATGTTAAAAAGAAAACTAGTTATACCTGCTATTTTAGCAACAATTGTCGCTGCGCCCACTTATTCTTCAGCTGCAACTGCAGAACACTCCTTACCTCCAGCTGCCGGCCAAACAAACTCTTCACATATGTCTTATTCTCCCGGCACTCATTATGAACAATCTCTCAAAGTATTAGAGTTATACAAAGAACCAGAAATGGAGCTTGTAACGCCAGGCTTGAAAAAGGATAAATGGATGACTACGAATCCCGACATGATGCGTTACCTGCAAGATATCGTGGATAATAACCCTTCAGCCAGTATGGAGATTGCCGGGCACTCTCTTGAAGGTGTTGAATTGCCTATGCTCATTTTCACTACTACAAGCGGAAAAGATTCAGCAGAATTTAAATCAAAGCCTACAGTTTGGCTACAAGGACATGTCCATGGTAACGAGCCTGCCGGTGGAGAATCCATGCTGGTCATGGCTAATGAGTTGGCAAATGGAAACCTAGGAAAAGAAGTTTTGGATAAGATCAACGTCGTCATTTATCCACGTATCAATCCAGATGGCGCAGAATACTTCCAGCGTCAAACGGCACTTCCTTTAGATGCGAACCGAGATCACGTAAAATTAGAGCTTCCTGAAACCCAAGCAGTTCATAAAGGCATGAATCAATTCCAACCTGAAGTAGTAGTCGATGCACATGAATACGGATTGAGCGATTCAACCTTCAAGCAATTTGGCGAGCAAGGCTCCATCAAGTATCATGATATCTTATTGCTATCCGGAAAGAACTTAAATATTCCAGAGCAAATCCGAAAGCAATCAGATGATTTATTCGGAAAAAATGTTTTTCAGGCACTCGAGCGTACTGGCTATTCGAGTAGAGAATATTTTACTAACAGCTCCAAAGATGGTCATGTGA
Organism: Sporosarcina aquimarina; assembly: GCF_019748715.1. Taxonomy (GTDB): domain Bacteria; phylum Bacillota; class Bacilli; order Bacillales_A; family Planococcaceae; genus Sporosarcina; species Sporosarcina newyorkensis. The sequence goes on from NZ_JACLBZ010000008.1 coordinate 41,130, forward strand.
CATTGGATGAAGGCGGCGCAGAAGCAAGAATCGGTAGAAACGCAAATGGATTGCAGCCAAGCTTCTCCTTCTTAGTAGAAAGCCGCGGGATCGGTATTGGTAAAGAGAACTTTGTCCGCCGAGTCGCATCACAAGTCGAAACACACTCAAGTATTTTGAGAACAACTGCAGAAAATGCAGAGTCTGTTAAGAAAATGGTGCAAGATGCTCGCGATGAAATAGTTGAAAAAGGAAAAACAGTGTCGGAAAAAGACACACTTATTTTGAGAAGTGATCGTACAGAAGTGAAAAACCAAACTCTCGAAGTCGTTGATGTTGCAACAGGAACGGTAAAAGAAATACCGGTTGGCTATAACAGCGCAACGAATGGTATCGCTACATTAGAACGCGTTCGCCCTACCGCTTATATTTTACCGCCAGCATATCACCATATTGCGGACAAGCTGAAAATTCAAGGAGCTACTGTTAAGAAAACAAAGAATGCTCAAGAGTTAGAAGTGGAGAGTTATATAGTCACAGATAAAAAGGTAGACACAAGCTATTACGAAGGACATATGCGAGCAAATATCGAAGCCCAACTTTCCAAGAAAAGAGTATTCTTCCCTGCTGGCAGCTACGTCATCAGTATGGCACAACCTACCGCCAATCTGGTCGCTCTTTCGCTAGAACCTGAATCTGTCGATAGCTATGTGACATTCAACTTTATCCCTGTAAATGTAAAAGATGAAGTACCTGTTTACCGATATATGAAAGAGTTGGATTTAGTCCTGGAATAAAAATAAATGCCAAAAAGCCTGTCTTGAAAGTCAGTAATTTCTTTCAGGACAGGCTTTTATTTCTGTATCAAACTTCGGACAGTAAAGAAACACTTCAATGCTTCGTCGGGATGAACCAATACACCATCTTACCGAACCATCCTCTTTTCCGACAGCACTTTCCCCCTGACAGAGCAGCCGGCAAATGACAAACAAAAGATCTTCAGTAAATACTAGAGCCGTCTAAAACTTCATGACTTCTTACGTTTATTTTCATTACTAAGCGGGAATTTATGAAGCAGGAGGTGACGGTTCATGCCATGGAGTAAAAATGATTATCCTGCTTCAATGAAGAACTTAGATCCAGATGTCCGAGAAAAAGCGATTGAAATTGCCAACGCCTTATTAAGAGAGAACTACGAAGAAGGCCGCGCCATCTCAATAGCTACCGCCCAAGCTCATGAATATGTAGAAGGAAAAAGTGAAGGACGTCCACACTACGAAGTGAAACCTAGGCAAGACGAATGGATTCTAAAAAAGACCGACAGCGACCATGTCATCTTTAAAGATTCTACGAAAACAGATCTACTAGAGAAAGCCAAGAAATATGTGAATGAACATGATGGAGTTTTATCCATTTTCCTTGCTGATGGATCACATGAAAAGACCCTCTACGAGTAACTAGCTCGCCCTTTCAACATTGTAAGGGCAAGCTAGTTTTTTTCTTTTGGCCCTGGAGGATAAATAACCGTGCCATTACTTTCTAGCACTATATGATGTGGTCCCCATTTTCCGATAACATGATCTTCAATAAGCGTTTTCTCTTTTGGACCGTCTATAATATGTTTTACTTCCCATCCGTGCAGCGCCAGCCAATTACTGATTAACAGACGATGGCATCGTGCGGGATGGCGTTCAGAGCAACATATCGCAATCCTCTGCTTTAAAGCCTTTTCCATCAATTGATCAACGCCTTCTTTAAAATCTGCAGTTAATGTGTAATCCGCATAATTATGAAAGGACTGATTGTCCCACGCATCATTTATTTCTGGATCAATCGTCTTCGATTTCCTCCGTCGCCCACCAAGTTTTCCACAGTGTTCATATGCAATGTCGTTTGCAGGGAGCCATTCTTTCATTAGATCCTCATGAAAATGAGGAAACTTTCGACTGCCTGGAAATGCCCTTATATCAATCAACCTTTCGATATTCGCATCATCAAGCAATTTTAAGAATTCTTCTTTTGTATGCGTAGAATGACCAATTGTATAAATCTCCACCTTCTCCCCTCCCCTTACCATCACTCTTCCCTACTTGCCTGTATGAATAAACTTTTAGATAAATAAAAAGCCTTCCAGCAAAAATACTGGAAGACCTTCTGTTAATCCATCTTTTCTGTTAACCATAATGACAATTGAGGGAAGAAAACTACGATCGCCAACACTAGAATCATCAAGAAGATAAAAGGAATAACTCCTCTTACAACATCTCCAAGTTTTTCTTTCGATATTCCGCTCACTACGAATAAGTTCAAACCAACTGGCGGGGTAATCATACCCAACTCCATGTTGATTGTCATAATGATCGCGAAGTGTAATAAATTAATATCAAAATGAACGAGCATAGGCAATAGAATTGGTAGTGTAATCAGAATGATGGAAACTGCTTCTAAGAACATTCCCAACACAAACAGTAATAAATTCACAAGCAGGATAAATACCCACTTATTCACATTACTTTCCGAAATCCACGCCCCGATTTCATGAGGAATTTGTGCATTGGTTAAATACAATCCGAACAAACTTGCAGCGCCGATAATCAAGAAGATCATCGCAGTAATGTTGATGGACTCAATAATGATCGGACGAATATCCCGAAAATGAAGTTCGCGATAAATAAACGCTGATACAATGATTCCATAAAACACCGCAATAACAGCAGATTCTGTCGGTGTAACTACTCCGCTGTAAATACTACCCAAAATCAAGAATGGGAGAAATGCTCCCCAAATTGCTTTTAATGAACTCTTTCTTCTCTCATCCCAAGTAGCTTTCCGCTCACTTTTATAGCCATTTTTCTTTGCATAAAAAATAGCTGAAGCAATAAGGACTCCTCCTAATAGGACTCCCGGAATGACACCGGCCATAAATAACTTTCCTATCGAGACTTCTGCTGTAATACCATAAATAATCAATGGAATACTTGGAGGAATCAAAATCCCCAACGTACCACCAGCTGCTACCAGACCCATAGAATACTTCTTATCATACCCTGCATTCACCATTGCAGGAATCATGATCGAACCGATTGCCGCTGCTGTAGCCGGACTAGAACCCGAGATTGCCGCGAAAATCATACAAGCTAAAATCGTAACAACCGAAAGACCACCCGGTAAATGGCCAACCCATGATTTCAAAGCCTCGATTAGATACTTCGAAATTCCGCCACGGGCCAACAGAACGCCCGCTAGGACGAATCCTGGAATCGCCATCATTGGAAAGGAATCAAGAGCCGTAAATATCCGTTGCGGTACCATCGTCATATTAAAGTCGATCTGCCACAACACAACCATAGTCGATAAAGCAAGACTGATGGCAATCGGAACTCGCAACAGAAGTAAAATAAAGAAAATACTAAGTAAGAGGATTGTCATATTTTACATCCTTTCCGCGTACCAATTGAACCAGTCTTTCAATAAAACGCAATGTAAATAATACACCGGAAATAGGCAAGATTAAGTAGACAATCCACATTGGAATGCCGACATCCAGTGATACCATGCCAGAATGATAACGTGCTTCTACGAGTACATAACCGTAATACGTATAGGCCAGGCAGAAAAAGATGCTGACAAGCGTAGCAAATAAATCAACAAACTTTTTCATTTTACCTGGCATTTTATCATAGAGGAGATCTACTTGGATGTGCTGATTATGTCGTAATGCAATAGAGAAACCTAAGAAAACGCCCCAAATAATAACATATCTCACTACTTCCTCAACCCATGCTTTAGGAGAGTTGAAGCCATAGCGCATGACGACGCCATAGAATATGAGTGTAATTCCACCAAAGAAAAATACTCCTGCTGAGATTTCCTCAACTGCTCTCCAAATCTTTTGTAATGTTTTCAATAGTTCGCACCCCTTCTGCTGAATTCAGATACATTGCAAGTGCGTGACTTGTCGTCTTTCCAACCTACTGCTAATCATTCGAAAGACGACAAGTCATGCCCTATGCCAACCTATAAACAAAGAAATGCCGATCCGGTAATCAGATCGGCATCCATATCCCTGTATAAACAGGTACTATGATCTCCGCTTTCCCACTTAGATGACAATTCTTCTTATTTCAAGCTACGGATTCCTTCAAGCAGTTCAGGTGTAATATCATCAGAGAACTCATCGTATACCGGCTGTAAAGCGTCAACGAACTTTTGGCGCTCTTCCGGAGTCAACTCAGTAACTTCAACTTTTCCAGAGTTCTTGATGTTTTCAAAACTTGCTTCATTCTCATCAGCAGCCAACTGCCACTCAAGTTCTGTTGCTTCTTTCAAAGCTTCCTCGACTTGCGTACGAATATCTTCTGGCATACCTTCCCAGAATGATTTGTTAACAAAAATCGCATAGTCTAGACGGCCATGTTCACTTGTCGTCAAATACTTTTGTACTTCTTGGTACTTTTGAGTATCAAAGTTATTGAATGTATTTTCTTGTCCATCTACAGTGCCTTGTTGCAGGGCTGCATAGGTTTCACCAAATGAAATCGTTGCACTTCCCGCGTTCAAAGCATTGAACTGAGATTCAAGGACTTTACCTGCTTGCGCACGGAATTTCAGACCTTTGAAGTCTTCTGGAGTTTTCAAAGGATGTTTATTATCTGAAAAGTGTTTGAACCCATTCTCCCAGAATTCCAATCCCATAATGTCGTTATTTGCTAATTGATCACTATTCAAGATTGTTTGTGCTACATCACTCTCAAAGAATTTGCGCGCATGATCTTGATCTTCAAACAAGAAAGGCATATCTACATACTGCCAGCGTGGATCCAACTTCACCATTTTTGTAACGGATGGTGCAATCATATGAACATTGCCTGATACCAATGCATCTAATTCATCTGCATCTCCATATAATTGAGATGACGGGTATACTTCTACTTTCGCTTTTCCATCTGTTTTTTCTGCAACTAGTTCCGCAAAACGGTCAGCAGCTTTCCCCTTTACACTATCAATTGCCGTTACATGTGAAAACTTGATAATGACTGGCTTATCAGAAGAAGATGATTTTTCGCCGTCGCCTGAAGAAGATGACTCTTTGTCAGATGAACAAGCAGCCGCCACGATAGCAAACATACTAATCACTGCAACTAAAAGAATTTTTTTCATTCTTTATTTCCCCCTTTTATTTTTGGAAGTGAATTTATATATTTAGCCCCAAACCGCCCCCGATAAAAATCGTAAACCGGGCTGAAAGCTTCTTCCCATTGTTGTCTCTCATCTTCCGATAAATTGTGAATTTGAATACAATCGCATTTCTCCAATTCAGAGAGGTCTTTTTCATTTAGTTGGTGTGCAATTTCTCGTTGCCATTCGCTCACCTCAGACAACGTATCTTGGATTAAGAACTGAACATTTTCAGGTAACCCATCCCAAAACTCTTTATTCATCAACAGCACATACCCTAAATACCCATGATTACTAACCGTCATGTAGCCTTGCTTTAAATGTAAGCTTTTGCTCACAATATTGGACAAAGTATTCTCCTGAGCATCAATTAATCCATTATCCAATGACTGGAACACATTATTGAAATCCAATTTCATAGCGGAGGCACCGAAGAGCTCAAATTGCTGCTCTAATATGTCACTTGGCATAATCCGCATGTTAAGCCCCTTTATATCTGCAGGCATGTTGATAGGATACTCACGATTCGTCAATTGCTTAAAACCGTTATCCCACATTCCCAACATCACGAGACCTTGCTTTTCGAATTTCCCTATTAACTGCCGACCGACCTTCCCTTGCATATATGCATGTACTTCTTCATAGCTATAAAAGGCAAATGGCAAGTCAACAACAGACCATTCCGGTACGGTTGACGTAACCTTAGATGTAGCAGGTGCAATCATTTGTATATCATTATTAGAAAGCGCTTCCATTTCCTCGCCATCTTTATATAAGATACTATTCGGGAATATTTGTACTTCGATATATCCATTGCTCCGCTCTTTCATTAATTTGGCAAATTTTCTGGCTGCCAATCCTTTTGGAGTATCTTCTCCTACAACATGTGAAAAACGGATAACCAATCGTTCTTCTGCACTTAATTGTTCATAATCAACTGGATAGGAAGTTTTTTGACAACCTGCCAACAAAAACAGTAATCCGACAAAACTTACGAAAAAACAAAAGTGCTTCTTCAGAGCATACATAGAACTTCTTCATGCTCCCTCCTGAATCATCAGTAGTCTGATATTTTATATTTTAAATAATGTTCAAGAAAACACAATATTATGAAGTTAATGGACGTTTTGGTCTTTATGGTATTTTCCCTAAACACATGAAACTTCTATTTTATTGAATAATAGCGAGTTGGACGACCTATATTCCCGTACTGCAATTCAATATGAACCTTCCCATTAACTGACAAAAAATCTAAATATTTACGGACAGTTACCCTTGCCATTCCAACTTTTTGAGCTAACTGTTCGGCAGTCAACGGATGTTCTTCATTCTTGAGACCGACAAAAATCTGCTCCAAGGTAAATTCATTTAACCCTTTTGGAAGTGCACTTATTTTTTCAGCACTTCCAATCCAAAGATCGATATCTTCCTGTTTTAATTTATCAATCGTATTGAATTTCCAATAGTTTTTACTGAATTTTTGAAGCGCTTCTTGAAAGCGTTCAAAACGAAAGGGCTTTACTAAGTAATCCACTGCCCCGAACCGCAATGCTTCACGAATGGTAACCGCATCCCGGGCAGCCGTTATCATAATCACGTCACTCGATATATTCTCCAACCGAAGTTCCCTTAGTAACTCAAGCCCTGACATGTCTGGTAAGTACATATCAAGTAAAATAAGATCAGGCTGAAGTTTATGTATGTCTTCAATTGCCGGTTTACCTTCCGCGGCTTCACCTACCAACTTGAAGCCATCCAACCTTTGCAAAAAGCCTTTATTCACTTCTAACACCATAGGATCATCTTCTATTATGTAGACCGTTAACTTATCCATATTTTCTTTCACCTGCTTTCAATGTAATGATTGTCCCTGATTCTGGCGGAGAATACGCCGTAATACTGCCTTTATTGGAGTCCAAAATCTGCTTTATTAAAGCCAATCCAATTCCTCTTCCCTCTTTCCTCTTCATGCTGAATCCGTAATCAAATATTTTATTTGCCTCTTCAGGTAACCCGCATCCACTATCCTGTATTTCGATAAATAAATAATCTCTATTACCTTCAATCAACAGCACAATCTCTTTCTCTTGCTCCAGTAAGCAAGCTTCCATAGCATTATCTATTAAATTCCCTAAAATTGTAACTAGATCGCCACTTGAAAACCCCGTCATCACTTCAGATAAATAAGACTCATCGTCAATAGTAAAAAGAACACCTAATTCCCTAGCACGTGATCGCTTCCCTATTAGAATGCCTAAAATTGAATAATCAGAAATTCGTTCTTTCAGAAACTGCATCACTTCTTGTTCATCGGAAATTTCATCTACAATCATAGTAAGTGCCTCTTTTGAACGATTGAGCTGTATCAGACCTGCAATACTATGTAACTTATTCATATATTCATGGTTTTGCGAACGCAGTGAATCGACTAGAGACTTGATACCTGTTAGTTCTTCCGCAAGTGTATGCGCCTCTTTCTGATTAGTCATCATTAAAAGGGAACCTACACGTTGATCATTTACGTTTATAGGAAAGATACGGACTAACAGCATCGTGCCGTTCAGAAGTAAGGGTCTATGCGTCATTTCTGCTTCATTTTTCAACACTTCCTCTGTTACCCATGTATCAGGAAACGCGTCTGCTACTGGGATGATTTCGTTCTCCAAACCTGTATACTGCTGGGCTAACCGGTTCATAAAGACAATTCGTTCCTTCTCATCCGTAGCCAAAATTCCGATATCCATCGACTGCATCATGCTGGAACGCTCCTCGACCAGACGTGCAATTTCATAAGGCTCCATATTAAAGGTTTGTTTCTTTAGATGGTTAGCAATAAACAACGAACCGATCAGGCCGATGAGCAGACCACTCATCAATGAAAATAAAATATCGGTCTTGTAATCATTTAATAAGCTTTGAAATGTCGGTGATAGAATGCCAACTGAAACAACACCAATTTGTTTGACGCCTTCATCATTCATAATCGGTACGAAGGCTCGAATTGCAAACCCCATAACACCTTGAGCTTTTGATATATATTCGTGTTCCGAAAGTGAAGCCTGCTCATCCCCGCCCTCAAATACTGTACCTATTTTACTTTCTGAGGGATGTGAATAGCGGATCCTTTCCATATCAAATACAACAATATAATCTACATCTGTTGCCAATCGAACTCTCTCAGCAATTGGCTGAATGGAGGAAGCACCGTTCGTTTCACCAACATGCGTCTTAATATCTGGCAGCTGAGCTACCGTTCGGGCAATCGCAATAGCTCTTGCTCCGAGTTCTTTTTCAAAAGCGCCAGAAATATTATGGATCATAATTGCTCCACTCGTCATGACAGAGAAAAACACAAGAATAAATGAAAAGATAAACATTTTCATACGAAGCGATATTCGATTCATTCAGAAATCTTCCTCTCACCTAATCGCGGGATACGCTTTATTTTAACAGAATATTAATTATATAGTAGAAAGGTATTAAGGAGAACAGTTATACTTAATTTTTCCAATAACTAAGTCATTTCGCACTAAATATATTAAACTATCATTCTTTTGAAACCTTTTATAAAGTTGTCCGTACAATCTAGTATACCTGTACACAAAACAGGTGAGTTTTTCCAAAATAAGAAATGGGGGTTTTATGTAGTGAAGAAGTTAGGTTCTTGGTTATTTGCTTTCGTATTACTGTTGGCTTTTGCAGTTCCAAACAGTAATGTACAAGCAGCAAGTAACGACTCAATGAAGCTGGTAGTCGATGGCGTGGAAGTTGCGGGCTATGAGCAACCGTTTTTATCTCATGGTGAAGTGCTGATCCCAGTTGAAAATCTTTTTAAAGAGGCTGGTTACTCTGTCTCAAAAGACAAAGGCGTGGTAACGGCAACAAATTCTCAATTGACAGTAGACTTTAATGCTAGTGCTGGAAAGATTTTGGTCGATGGAAAGAAAGCAGATACTGTATTTCCCCTTACACTAAATAATGGAGGAAATTATATTTCAGATTCGTTCCTATCTACATTGGAAGGCTTTGAAGTATCCGTTTCAAATGACAAAAAATCTGTACAAGTAACAACAAATCGTGTGAAAGATGTTGAAGGTTTTCTTGAAAAGATGCTCGACGTTGATTTGAATAGTTATTCTGCAACGATGAAAATCGATCAGAAAATGAAAACATCCAATCCTGAGGAAGAAGAAATCGACATGATCATGGACATGAAAATGGATGTGATCGAAGATCCTCTTGCACTTTACACTTCAACGAAGATGCAAATGAATATGGATGGCGAGAACCTCGATCAATCATCAGAAGCGTATTTGACGAAAGATGGTTTCTTCCAATACGATAGCATGGTAGATAAGTGGATTAAAATGGATGACGAATTAACAGATGCATTATTCGATTCATCCGTTCAACAAATGGACCCACTTGCACAGCTCGAACTAACTAAAAAGTTCATCGACGGCATTCATATTTACGAATATGAAGACCAGTATGTTATGACACAAACGATAACGAATGAGCAATTCCGTGAAATTCTGGATGAAGTAATGGCGCTTCTGCCTGGTTTACTTCCTGACGAAACTACTGAGAGTGTAATTCAAAAAGTAGAAGGTGTGTCAGTTGACGCTAAAGCTACGGATTCTGAAGATGCAGTAATCGAAGAAGAAACAACTGAAGAGGAAGTAACAGACGAAGAAATTGCTGACGATTTGGAAAGTATCTTGGATGCTTTAGATATCAATATTGACGAATTCCTTGTTGTTTCCACTATCGATAAGAAGACATTGTTCCCACTTGAAATGTCAGGCGTTACGAAAATGACGATGGGCATTGAAGACGAAACAATCTCAATCACTCAACTTATTTCAGGTGCATACAGCAACCATAATAACGTCGAAGAAATTAAAATTCCTGCCGATGTAATCAAAAATGCAATTACAATGGAGGAATACTTGAACGAATTAGGCTTGGATGAAGAAGAAGCTGAGCCTGAGCTTGAAGCATAATAACTAGTCAACGAGAGCTCCTTTGTTCTGTATTGAGAGCCTCTCACCGATAAATCTAGTAAAAGCCCATTCCATTGCGAATGGGCTTTTTTAATAACATTGGCTCTGACACTCCATTAATGGCTGGCTGTATTTCGTATTTTTCCATCCTTAACATACTCACCACATGGTATGCTAAATGCATCATCCTTTTCTAAGGGAGGTCTGGACATGATTCGCATCCGAAAAGAAGATTTAACCAGCCATCAAATCCAGTCTAAACCTTTCGTCAATTTACATATGAAAATGATTGTTCTGATCGGTGCACTCGTCGTCACAATTATTTTGCTGATTGGTGGATTTATGAGTTTCTTTGTAACGGATACAACGGAAGCTCAAATTGGGGAAAGAGCTCTTAGCGTTGCCACCAGTGTATCGCTGATCCCTGAAATTCGTGCCGCATTTCATTCAGACGACCCTTCTGCTGTAATTCAGCCTATCGTGCAACAGATACAGGAGCAAACGGATGCAAAATTTATCGTTGTCGGTAATCGCCAAGAAATTCGTTATGCGCATCCAAACCCCGACCGCCTCGGTAAAAAAATGATCGGTGAGGACAATGAACGAGCTCTTATGTTCGGTGAATCATATATTTCAAAATCTGTCGGCTCATTAGGAAATTCATTACGAGCGAAGGTGCCTATATATTCTAATGAAGAAATTGTCGGTGTCGTGTCGGTAGGATTTTTGGTGGATTCCATCGAGTCTGTGATTTGGGATTACAGTAAAGAAATCTGGTTCGTCCTTCTAGGAATTACAGCAGCAGCGATTTTAGGTTCTATTGTAATTGCAAGTTATATCAAGAGAGCATTGTTTGGATTAGAACCCGAAGAAATCTCCTATTTATTATTTCAAAAAGAAACCATTCTCCACTCCATTCATGAAGGCATCGTAGCGACCAATGCAGAAGGACAAATAACGATGATCAACTCTGCCGCATTGAAACTTTTAACTGGAGACGACGCGCATACAAACTCCTGGATTAGTCAGTCAATCCACACAAGCTTTCCAAATTCTGATTTGCCATATGTGTTGAAGAATGGTCAAGCTGTATTTGATCAAGAAAAACTTTTTGGTACGCACAGTGTTTATGTCAATAGTGTCCCAATTTTCTATGAAGATAAATTACTTGGTGCCGTTTCAACGTTCCGTAATAAAACAGAGATCGAGGAATTAACGAAGAAATTGACCCACATCCAACAATATGTTGATGCCTTGCGCTCACAGACACACGAATTTTCGAATAAACTTTACACAATCGCAGGACTTACACGGCTCGATAAAAAAGAGGAAGTGCTAGACTTTATCCAAAATGAAACGAAAATTCAGCAACAATGGATCGATACATTACTTGATGAAATACAAGATCCTTACGTAAGTGGACTGCTTGTTGGAAAACTAAACCAAGCAAGTGAATTGCAAGTTGATATTTCTATTCAACCGGGGAGCCGCTTGCATACCGCTTTGTCCGAGCGCAGCCGACAAGCACTGTTGACTGCTGTCGGAAATTTGCTGGATAATGCATTTGACGCGGTTTATGATGAACGGGCAATTTCCCGGGAAATATCTGTTTATTTCACGGATATCGGACAGGATATTCTATTTGAAATTGACGACGCTGGACCTGGTATTGAAGACACTCTGCTCGAGAAAATTTTCACTCGAGGCGTTTCTACAAAAAAAGGCACGGGCAGAGGTCATGGTCTGGCGCTGACAAAACAAGCCATTGATGCAGCAAATGGTCAACTTTCCATAGAACCTAGTGAGTTAGGAGGCGTTTGTTTCATCGTTTCAATTCCAAAAAGCAACTGAAAGTAGGTGTTTCGAATGATAAAGACATGGCAGGTAGTAATTGTGGAAGATGATTTTCGAGTAGCTGAAATTAATCGACGGTTTGTTGAACAAGTTTCGGGGTTTAATGTATTGGCAGAACTGAGGACAGCAGCAGAAACCCTGCACTATTTACAGCAAGCCGAACAATTGCCTGATCTGATCTTATTGGATGTTTACATACCGGATAGTCCAGGACTCGAACTGTTTTGGCGTCTTCGTAAAGACTTTCCATCCATCGCTATCATATTGGTAACAGCCGCTAAGGAGACAGTTACAGTAGAAGCAGCTTTACAAGGCGGTGTATTCGACTTTTTGATTAAACCGGTTGATTTTGATCGATTCAATAAGACATTTACACGCTACCGAAAACAAAAAGTCTTATTAGCCTCCAAAAAAGAAGTCAATCAAGAAGAGCTGGACCGTCTCCTATTCGGATCAGGATTACGTGCGGACAAGTCGATCACTGCCGACGGATTACCAAAAGGAATTGATCGTTTAACGCTGGAACGTATAGAAGAAATCTCAGAACACAGCTCGGCAGAAGGCATTAATGCCTTCGATGCCGGCGAGGCAGCAGGTGTCAGCCGGTCTACCGCAAGGCGTTATCTAGAATATTTGGTGTCTGTTGGGAAAGTAAAAGCCCAGCTGCAATATGGTGATGTTGGGAGACCTGAGCGAACTTACGTCAAAATTTAATCTAATCCATTCGTGAGCAAAATGAACAAAATGCATACAATAAACTCTATTTGTTTTATTTCCATAAGCTTTTTAGCTGCTTTTTCCTATGATACATTATGAACAACTTTAAGAAAGAATTTTCGGATACCTCATTTTGTATCCGCTTACACCTTTCTTTCATAACTTGTACTTTGGAGGGAAAAGCTATGTTGAGTATCATAGGGTTATTAACTATTTTCATAATTGTCGCTCTTCTGATCAGCGGCAGAATCACACCGATTGTTGGTCTGGTCATTGTACCAATCTTCGGAGCATTTTTTGCCGGATACAACTTTAAAGAAATTGGAGAGTTCTTCGGGAGTGGTATTGACTCGGTCATCAGTGTCGTCATTATGTTCATCTTCGCAATTCTGTTCTTCGGAGTTATGCAAGATGCGGGAGTCTTTGATCCACTTATCAATACAATGATCAAAGTATCTCGAGGAAATGTGATTGCCGTATCGATGGCGACTGTTGTCATTGCTGCGATCGCCCAGCTAGACGGTTCAGGCGCTTCAACATTTTTGATTACGATTCCAGCTTTATTACCTCTTTATAAACGGTTGAGAATGAGCCCATATTTATTATTATTACTCGTTGGTACGTCTGCGAGTATCGTCAATATGGTGCCTTGGGGAGGTCCCCTTGGGCGTGCTGCCGCCGTCCTTGGCGTTGATGTCACTGAATTATGGCGTCCTTTGATTAAAATCCAAGTGATCGGTTTGGTGTTATTAGTTGCAGTCGCCTTTGTTCTTGGAATGCGCGAAAAACGTCGAATTGCCAGAAAGGTTACAGATGATTCTTCTGACGAAGGTGAGTCCATATTCGATGAGGTTGAGGATGAATCAACCAAAACAGCTAACTCTCTTCACCGTCCTAAACTGCTTTGGATTAATGTAGTCATTGCACTGACTGTTATCGGTTTACTCGTTTGGGGTAAAGTCCCGGCCGGCTTTATCTTTATGATAGGATTCAGTTTGGCATTGCCATTGAATTATCGTACAGTGAATGAACAAATGGACCGAATTAAAGCCCATGCGCCAAATGCTTTGCTTATGGCAGCTATCATCTTAGCGGCAGGTTCATTCTTAGGTATATTGAATGGAGCCAATATGCTGGATTCCATTGCAACAGATTTGGTGAAAATTCTTCCGGCATTTATCGTGCCTTATTTACATATTATCATTGGATTCTTTGGTGTTCCTTTTGATTTATTACTCAGTACGGATGCCTATTACTTTGCATTGTTGCCGATTGTAGAACAAGTTGTGTCAGGCTTCGGTGTACCTTCAATCTCCATTGCCTATGCATTGATCGTTGGAAATATCATCGGTACATTCGTCAGTCCTTTCTCCCCTGCCCTTTGGTTGGCACTTGGCTTAGCGGGTCTCGAAATGGGTAAGCATATCCGTTACTCTTTCTTAATCATGTGGGGTTTCAGTATCGTATTGTTCCTTATCACAATGGCACTTGGCGTTATTACATTTTAAGTCGGATGGTACGAAAAGGCTCTCAGCAAAATGTCGCTGAGAGCCTTTCTCTTATCCTATTTTCACGACTGCGCGTTGCTGTTTGGATTGAATGACCTTTAGTGCATAGAATACACCAATAACTGCTGAAACTACAATTCCTGTCCCCACGGAAACTCCATAGCTTAAGCTCAAACCTTCCGGTGCATACATCCAATACGTTATGACGACTGCTGTCATGAACAATGCAGGAATCCCCGCAATCAAATGTGCTTTGTTTTCCCTCATTAGATAAGAGGTAGCGGTCCACAGCATTACAGCTGCGACTAGTTGATTCGTACCGCCAACATAGCGCCATAAGAAAGAGTAATCAATCATCGACAAATAAAACATAGGTGTGCCCAATAAAAGTGTAACCGCTAAAACGACCCACTTTTTATTAGGATCCATCCACTTGGATACGGCTTCAGTAAAAATCATTCGTGCCGAACGAAGTGCTGTATCACCTGTAGTGATAGGTAAAATAATGACACCTAAAATAGCCAATAGCCCACCGAACGAACCTAATAATGTACTTGAAATTTCATTGACTGCCCCCGCAGGTCCTCCTGCTGCCAACGCTTCTTGTAAACCCGCTGTACTGCCAAAGAACGTCATGCCGGCAGCAGCCCAAACCATCGCAATAACTCCTTCTGCGATCATCGCTCCGTAGAATACTTTACGGCCTTCTGATTCCTTTTTCATTGTTCTTGAAACAATCGGGCTCTGTGTACAATGGAAGCCCGAGATGGCTCCACAAGATATCGTTACCATCAAAAGCGGCCAAATTGGTAAATCACCTGGATGCAAGTTCTGCAGTGTTAAATTCGGGATTTTTTCTGTTCCAAATAATAAAGCGACCCCAATCCCAACAGCCATAATAATTAAGACAATCCCGAATACCGGATACAAACGTCCAATAATCTTATTAATAGGTAAAATTGCAGCTAAAACAAAGTATCCGAATATCAAAATAAGTGAAACCATGAATGACAAAGGTGTAATAGACGAAATTAGCTGTGCGGGACCTGCCGTGAAAGCTGCCGCAACTAATACCATCAATACAACGGAAATAACATTAATAAACCGGCGTGCAAAATCTCCTAAATATTCTCCAACTATTTTAGGGAATTGTGCGCCTCCATGCTTTAAGGACAGCATGCCTGAAAAGTAATCATGGACAGCACCGGCAAAAATACTGCCGAACACAATCCAAATAAATGCCACAGGACCATATAACGCCCCTGCAATCGCTCCGAAAATCGGACCGAGCCCAGCAATGTTCAATAATTGAATCAACCAGCCCTTCCACCAGCTCATTGGTACATAATCCATACCATCTGCTTGGGTATAGGCTGGAGTTCTTCGCGAATCGTCAATAACGAAAACTCGTTCAACCACTTTTGAATACACTAGATATCCCACAATCAGCAAGACGATTGATGATAAAAATGTAAGCATAAAACCCCTTCTTTCTCGTCTTCTTTTCTATAACATTATCTGCCTGTAGATTAATCAGACAATTCATTATCTTAGTATATAATAGTTAGAAAATTATATCAACATAGATTTTTTAATTAAGTTAAAAAATTTACAAACTAAAATAATGAACGGAAAAATTTCATAAAAATCCTCAAAAAACATCTGAAGAATGAATTATTCTCCAGATGTTTTTCATCTTTCAACTTCCAAAATAGATTGATTGGGATTGTCTTTTCCAGCTATCTCATCCCGAATCAAATAAGCACCAAGCATGCTGTAAACTGTGCCATTTCCACCTAGCCCAATTAAATAATAGACATGCGATTCATTTGGATGACGGCCAATGACTGGCAGTTCATCAGTCGACTCTCCAAATACAGCAACCCACTCATATTCAGATCGAATTTCTCCATTCGGGAAAAGCTTCTCTAATTCACTTCTCAACTCATCGAACTTTTTTGCGGCTGCATCCGTTGAACTCAGCAGTTTCTTGGCATCTTGATCAAGCCCGCCAGCAATGATTCGCTGATCATCCGTCAAACGCATGTATAAGTAAGGACGTTTTGTCTCCCATATCATCATGCGCTCATGCCAAAACGATAGATCCTCTATTGGCTGCGTAGCGACAGCGTATGTGATTTTGAGGTCTTTCTGAGGAACGTCTAATTCTGGAGCCGGTGTGTAACCTGTTGTCACTACGACAGTCCGAGTATAAAAATCTCCCTCTGATGTATTTATTACTGCATATTCATCTTGATCATCGATCTCCAGAACTTCTGTATATTCAAAAACATCCATCCCTTTTTCATAGGCGTATTGAACTGCCCCGATACATAAGCGAAGGGGGTTTACTTCTGCATCCCCTTCCGTGACGATTGCAGCAGGTTGCGAAAATGGGAAACGCGCCTCAATGTCTTCCCGCTCCCAATATTCCACCGGAAAGCCATATTTCTGTAATGCCTCATATTCTTTTTTTAATCTTGAAACATCCTCTTCTGTACTTGCATAATACAGGCTGTTTCGTGTATGGAAATTGACATTAAATGACGTATGGTCAGCAACTTCCTGAAGCTGCTGCAACGCTTTTTTGCAAGAAAGATAAAACTCTAATGCTTGCTCTTCCCCGATTTCTTCTATCAATTCATGAAGCATAATATCATTTGAGAATTGCAATAAACCAGTGTTGGCTGAAGTACTGCCCCCTCCCACTTCATTCTGTTCAATCATAACGAGCGAATAGCCTTCTTTCGCTAAAACAAAGGCACAAAGCGCGCCCGACATTCCGCCGCCTATAATTGCAATATCATATAGTCCCTTCCTAGCACCATTTTTAAAGCTTTTTCTGTCAACTGTAGTTTCCCAAAACAAAGAACCTGTATGTAATTTCATCTATGAATCTCTCCTGCCTATAGTTTCTTCCTATCTACCCTTAAACCGAAAGTCGAAACTATCTTTCTGCGCTCCCTCTTTCTCCCGTGAGTGGGCAAGAAATGAAGAGGAACGAACCAAGATACCGTCACATCGAACCAAAGTACTGTCGAACCGAACCAAAAATCTTCTGAACCGCACAATAATAATGGCAAACCGGGCCAATCCCGGTTTACACCGCACCAAACGGATCACAAACCGCACATTTCCTCTGTCATACCACCTTTTAAGACAAAAAAGTAAAAACCGTTCGAAAAGTCATGTGAAAACGACTTCTCGAACGGCCTGATTTCTTCTTAACAATTTTATTCAACCTCTAAACGGCCACCATACTCCGCGACCGAATGAAACGGTAATTGCCGGAATCAACAATGGCAGAATGATCAAGCCATACAACAGCAATCCCGAAATCACAATCATCGCGATCTGCACTAGACTTAATACTCCAGAAGGCACCATCGCTCCAAACGTACCGGCTAAGATAACAGCCGCCGTAATGATGACTGTTCCCATCTTCGCCATCGAATGCATAAGAGCTTCCTTCGTTTTCATCCCACCGATGCTCTCTTCGCGGAAACGATCCAGCAAGAAGATGGAATAGTCCACCCCCAGCGCAATCAACATGATGAAACCGAAGAACGGAACTGCCCAACTGATACCATCATACCCAAGACCATTTACGAAAATGAGCTCCGTAATGGAAACAGCTGTATAATATGTTAACAGCAATGAACCAATCATATAAAGTGGCATAATTGCTGAACGGAACAAAATTAACAGCACGATGAACAAACCGACTAGCATAATCGTTACCGTGCGTGTGAAGTCGGCAGATGAAATATCATCCAAATCTGAGTTCATACTGGAAATCCCGCTAAACGCAAGCTCCGCATCTTCGAAAGGAGTTCCGATTACAGAGCGTTTGACTGTATCCTTGATATCATGCACTGTCGAAATCGCTTCACGAGAATATGGATTTTCTGTCAAAATGACTTCCATTAAAATTCCCTTTTCCTTATCGAATGTATAGCGATCGATAACCGGCTTGAACTCTTCTTTTTCAAGCGTGCCGGATGGAATGAATAACCCTGTATCCCGAACACTTTTCGTGTCGCCCATATCATTCAGCATTTCAGCAAGCTCATTCAAACCTTTGCTAACTTCAGCCAAACCATCTTTAGCGGCCTTCACACCGCCGGACAATTCTTTCAAACCACCGCTGAGTGCACCAATTTGTGAACCGCCTTGATCAACTTGGGAGGCTGCGCCAGCAATTCCCGAACTGATTTTCTCAAGTTCTGTACTGAGGGCATTTAATCCGCCAGCTGCTTGTTCGGCGGGCATCCCCTGCTGCAAACCGCCGGCAATTTGCGCTAGCTGTCCATTGATCTGCTCTACACCGTTTGCTGCTTGGCGTAGTCCATCTCCGCCTGCGGAACCGGCTGGCAACTGCCCACCAATTTGATTTAATCCACCTTGTACACTGCCAAGTCCTTTACCGATTTCATCCAATCCATCGGTTGCTTCATTTAATCCATCTGCCATTAAGGCAATTTGATGATCTACATATAAGTCTTCCAACAACTCGCCTGTCGGACGCGTAACCGTACGAACGCTTTTGACGCCTTCTACTTTTTCTAAGTCGCGGGCGATCGCTTCCAGATATGTCACATCGCCTTCCTTGACGATCGGAGAATCTTTTCTCAGCAATACTTGCACAGGCAATGAATCCCCTTCTCCAAACGCCTCGGAAATTAGATTCAATCCTTTAACCGATTCTTTGCTGCTGTCGATTTCATCTACTGTATTGAAAGACAACTCATTATCATAAGTCAATAAAAGAGGAATGGTAATGACAGCGACAACCAGCATAGATACGAGCGGACGCATAACGGATACTTTACTGAACGCAATCCACAGTTTACTATCTTTATGAGACGCTGCACCTTTAGATGGCCAGAATAATTTATCCTTCAATACCGACATCAATAACGGTACGATCGTATAGAGAATGACCATCAGCACTGCGATTCCGACGGCTACAGCCACTGCTGATTTAAAGATCGGGAAATCTGCAAAACCGATTGCCGCAAAACCAATAAACACTGCGAGCGCACTGATGAACAATGTGCGGCCAGCCGTCTTATACGTGTTAACAATCGCTTCTTCCACTTCATGCCCCGCAAGTAACTCTTCCTTGTAGCGACTCAGCAACAGAATACAATAATCCGTACCTAAACCGAACAAAATAGCCACTAAGAAGATTTGAGTGTAATTGGATACCGGAAAACCGAACCAATCGATGAAAAATGCCACAAAAGATTGGCTCAATAAATACGTAATACCGACAGCCACTAATGGAACAAACGGCGTGACGATTGAACGGAAAACGATGAGCAATAAAGCGAAAATCAATACTACTGTTATCAGTTCCGTCTTTTTCAGTCCTTCTTGCGCACTTTCATTGACGTCATCATTAATAATGGCTTCACCAGTCATATAGATGGTCTGGTCTTTCGGCAATACTTCCGTTTTAATTTGATCTGCCAACGTGATAATTTCATCCTGTGTCCCGTCGACTGTAATCGGTACTAAGACTGTTTTCTTATCTTCAGAAACGAGCTGGTCTTCCATCTCTTCACTTTCAAATGGGTCCAGCACTTCTGTTACCGTTTTGCTGAGATCCTTGATTTCTTTCACTGTCGCAGAAATTTCTTTCTTTTTCACTTCATCTGCTGCTTTCTCTAGCGGATATACGAGTGACAACGTTTCTTCTGCTTCACCTGCAGCCTCCAACATTTTTGCTGCTTTTTGCGAATCAGCGCTGTCGAGTAACTGGAACGATCCGGCATCTTCCGCCTGCTTCGCCAAGTCAGGAGCTGCTATGAATAATACAGCAGTCAATATAATTAAACCGATTGCTATCGGCCATTTAAGTTTTAAAACGGTTTTCACACATTACATCCCCTTCATTACTAAAATATCTTTGAGCTTACGGAAGGTGCCGATGAATTGTTCAAGCTCTTGTTCGTCAATCCGATCTTTGAATAGACTTTCGATACTTTCATAGACTGCTTCATTTGAGGCAGACAGTATTTCATTGCCTTTTAGTGTCAATGAAATACTGTTCGTGCGCTGGTCGTTCGGATCTTTCTCCGATTTGACCAGTTCTTTCTCCACCAATTTCTTCAATCGAGTAGAAATGGCGCTTTTATGCACGCCTTGGATTTCTGCCAGCTGTCCGCTCGAGAGATTTCCGTAGGTGGAAAGAATCTTCAATACTTGGATTTGCTCCGGCGAGTATTCTTTCCATATAGGAATGTTAAGATTTTTGACAACGTGTTCCGTACCATAGATTATTACTTCTTCAAACAGCTCTACAGCTTCTTGTAATTGCTCTTTCAAAATAGTCCACCCCCTAAACTAATAATATTAGTTTAGGGGGTGGACTAAGAAAAGTCAACTAATTCATCATATTCTTGTAGAAAGTTTTCAGATTACGGTAACGCAAAAAAGTCAGGTTGAAGAGAATTCTCTTCTCGCCTGACATAATGGATATAATTTTTTAAACAATAAAATACACAATCACGGATAACAGAACTGAAGTAACAGCCATAGCCGCCAGTGGACGCATGGCCCGGTCACGCAAGTCTTTCAAGCTGACATTTAACCCGAGACCCACCATCGCCGCCGTCAACAGCCAGGTCGTTAGAACCGAAACACCGTCCATCACACTGTCTGATACAGGGATTGAATGTCCGAATACGTAGCTGCCGAGAATGCTTAGTAGGATGAATCCAACTAAGAACCACGGGAATTCAATTTTTGCATCGGCTTCATCTGTCCCTTTGTTCTTGCGTTTCATCAGATAGATGAAGATGAAGCAAAGTGGAACCAATAGGAACACTCGCCCCAGTTTAGCAAGCAATGCAATCGCAAGGCCATCTTCCCCTGCTGGAGCGCCTGCCAATGCTACATGTGCCACTTCATGAAGGCTGATCCCTGCCCACATTCCATACTCTATGGAGTCGAGCGGCAAAATCGGACGAAGTATTGTATAGCCGATGGCGAAAATGGTCCCCATCAATGCTATGATTCCAACGCCGATTGCCGTGTCCTCGTCTTTCGCCTTAATAATTGGCGCGACTGCAGCGATGGCAGCAGCGCCGCAGACACCGGTCCCAACACCAAGTAGCAATGAAATATCTTTATCCGCTTTAAAAATTTTCGCAAGCCAGATCATCATAAAAATCGCGAAAATAATTACACCGGCATCTCGTACCAATAAACCTAAGCCGTCACTCAAAACGGTATCAATGTTCAATTTCAATCCGTATAAAATAATGGCCGTACGCAGCAATCGCTTAGATGAAAAAGCAATCCCTGAACGTATTGCTTGCGGATAGCCAAAGAATTGGCGATAGGCCACCGCAATGATGATCGCACATGCTAACTGGCCAATATGGTCAAAACCAGGTAGTTTTGCTAATAAAAATCCTAAAAGTGCTATAAAAAATGTAAATGCCACTCCACCTAGCCAGGCAACCCACTTTGACGGTTGTTGTGGTGCTTGCTGCTTTTGAGTCTCGTTTGCAGTAGTCATGTCGACAACACCTCCTATAGTCAGTATACGAAAATGCTCGCTATAAGAAAAATAACTATTTATAATGATCATGATAAGTAATTATATATATGAGAAGGAGTTGCTACCCATCGACCATCAATTGCAAGTATTCATTGCCGTAGCGGAACGTAAGAATTTTTCTAGAGCGGCTGAAGATCTTCACATGACGCAACCTGCTGTCAGCCAATATATCCGCTCCTTCGAGGAGTCGATCGGAGTCCGGCTACTCGAGCGCACAAATAAATATGTCCGCCTGAATCGGGCTGGTGAAATCGCCTATCATCATGCAAAAGAAATAGTCGGCCTCTACTCCAAAATGCATAATCTAGTTGATGATTTAGCCAATAAAGCGAGCGGATCATTAACCATCGGAGCTAGTTACACCTTTGGAGAGTACGTCCTCCCCCATATCTTGTCCAAGCTCGTCGCAGAATATCCTTCCATCGAGCCTTCTGTGACAATCGGGAACACAGCAGATATTGCAGAGCTAGTCATCAGTCACCAACTGGACGTTGGACTAATTGAAGGTCACTTCAAGGAAGCTACACCTTTACAAAACGAGAACTTTGCAGAAGATGCCATGTACGTCGTCGCGTCTCCTATTCATCCCCTAGTCAGGAAAAAGGGGCGACTATCCATCGGCGAATTATCAAATGACCTATGGCTGCTGCGCGAGGAAGGGTCAGGCACACGAGAAGCTGCCGAAACATTCTTCTCACAATCAGGATTTCGGCCGGCACGCGTCATGCAGTTCAGCAGTACCCAGCCAATCAAAGAATCCGTAGAAGCCGGACTCGGCATCAGTCTGCTTTCGCAATGGGCCATCCAAAAAGAACTGCGTCACGGAGAGCTCAAAACATTACCTGTCAAAGGCACTCCTTTTAAACGCAATTTTTCCATTGTGACCAATTCACCTTTTCAGACAAAAGCATTGCAAGTGTTTATTGACTTATTGAAGAACAATGAAGATCTTACCGTTTTAAATCAAAAAAACTCCACCAACATGAAGTAAACAGTCGGTGGAGTATAAACCCCTTATCTATTTGCAAATACACTTTCCTTCAATTTCAGGGCAACTAGTTGATCACCGGGATCTAAAGAAATCTTTCTTTGCAAAGTGGAAAATACAATCGTTTTATGCCTTTTCATTATAAATAATGGTGTGGTATTTTCAGGAAGGATTTCTTTGGTCCCTATATCCGATTCAGGGACGTGCCAATCAAGTACCCCGATCTCATAATCGGTATTAATTTTGCGATTTAATTCGGGAAACGTCGCACCCTCTTGAAATAATAGATGTGCTTTTAATGAGATGGGAAGTTCCGACTTACTCATTTGATGACTAGGTGCCGCAGTCAGGGAAAAGGTATTGTTGAAACCAAACTCCGGTGCAAAAGACTGTGTAATCAACGCATTATAAGAAGCGTCTCCTGTCATCGATAAGATCGTATCGTAAGGTGCCAAGTCAATGGAAAATCTCGAACGTTCAGATAAAATCTGGCCGGTAAACGTGGAGATTCCCTTTTCAACAGCTGGACGCAGACGCCCCTCTGAAGGATCGACAATTAATACAGGAATGTTCATTTCCTTCAATTGTTCAGCCAATCCGATAGAAAAACTGCTGGCTCCGACGATCAATACACCCGGCGGTTCATTGCTGGCCAGATTCAACTTTTTTGCCAACGGACCGAGGGTAAAACCATGAGCACAAACTGTGATGAATACGAGAGCAAACGTCAGTGCGGTCAGCAAGGAGGCTTCTTCATAACCATCCTCTGCCAGAGTTGCAGCAAAATACCCGGCAACCGTCAAGGCGACAATCCCTCTAGGAGCAATCCATCCGATCAGCAGCTTCTCTCGCCAGACCAATTCTGTTCCTATGGTGGAAAGCCAAATCGACACGGGGCGTACAAAGAACAACATAACGAGCACAAACCCGATAATAGGCAAAGTGAAAATCTGAGCAATTGTTTCTCTCGCAAGGGATGCGGTCAATAAAATAAAGACTGTCGATGTCAGCATGACGGAAACATTCTCAACAAAATGACCGACATTTCCAATTGACGAAACATAACGCTTGCTCCGACCTAATACGAGACCCATAACCGTCACAGCAAGCATTCCCGTTTCATGCATGATGACTTCTGCCATCGTAAAACAAAGCAAGACAAATGCCAGAATAACGGGAGATTTTAAGTACTCCGGAAATTGACCTTTATTCGCCATAATACCGATCAAGGTCCCCATCACCAATCCGAGAAGGACCGCAAGCCCGGCGCCACCAAAGAAATTCAATAAGTAATTTAGTGATAAATTCTCATTCGTCAAAACCTTGATTACTTCGTAGGCAAATAATGCTAGCAATGGGCCGGCCGGATCGACAATAATTCCTTCCCACTTCAGTACCGCTGCAGTCCGGGCTTTTAATTTCGCATTCCTCAACAACGGGATAATGACGGTCGGCCCTGTCACGACAAAGAGACCTCCTATAATGAATGACACTTCCCATGTGAGTCCTGCAATGAAGTGCGCAGTAAGTGACCCCAAAATCCATGCAAGAAATGCACCCAGCGTGACAACTCGAAAGACAGATTTAGAAATATCCTTAATCTCCCGTACATCCAAATTGGAACTGCCTTCAAATAAAATGATAGCTACTGCCAGCGAAATCAACGGACTATAGAGCTCACCGAGTGCCAGTTCGGGATTGACCAAGCCAAGCAGCGGACCGATGAGCAGGCCGGCAATTGACATAATAAATATAGAAGGCCATTGAATACGCCATGCAAGCCACTGAGAAAAAATTCCAAGTGCTAAAATGGACACAACACTAATTAGTGCTACTTCTTCCATACAAACACCTACCCTCATTCACGAGTCTTTTTATCAGTTCAGTGTAACAAATGATAGGCTATATACCTAATAGAAAGAAAAGATCTCTCATCCCGCTCTTCATATTCATTAATAATTTGTCCTGTTACTTTCTTAAAGATCTTCTGCCAACTGTATCAAATCATCTGACGAGTGAGCAATCGCTCCCACCGCTTGATTGATTTCTTGTAGAATTTGCACAGTACTCTCAACGGAATTCTTGGATTGTTCACTTTGCTCTTTCATACCTGAAACAGCTTGTATAATTTCATTGTAGGAATTTGTCACTTGTAGATTGCCGGCAGAACTTTCTTGAATCAACCGTTCCATTACTTGTACAAAATTGGACATGTCGTTCATATTCGTATTTGTTTCTTCAATCATAGCTGTGACAGTACTGATCGCTTTCTTTGTCTCAACAGATAAATTGCGTACTTCTGCCGCCACCACAGCAAACCCTTTACCATGTTGTCCGGCTCTTGCTGCTTCAATCGCCGCATTCAATGAAAGGAGGTTCGTTTGATCGGCAATGGACGTAATGAGTGTTACTACCTCACGTATATGATCCGTAGACTTGTATAGTGCTTCCATGCGGTCCATCAGATCTGCCGTAAACTCTACTATCTGTTCAAATTTTTGTGACTGCTGATTCACCAATTCTTTGCTGGCAAGCGAAGTCGTTTCCGTGTCCGTAATAAACGACAAGCTATGAACCGTCATTTTTTCAAGAATTTGCGTTTTATTATAAAGTTCTTCTGAAGAAGCACTTGTCTGCTCGCTGACCGCTGCCAACTCTTGGGCAGTTCCCAATACCTTTTCCTTAACAATAATTTTCGATTCTTCAGCCTTTTGTCGATTTTCCTTATTTACATCTTCGTAAGCATCCAACACCAATTGCTGTTCAAAATTCAATATCTTCATGAATGCACGCAATGTCCGAAATTGCCTTTCCCTCGGTATGTCCAGCTGTTCAATGAAGGTAAAAAACTCATCGCAAATTACATCAAAGGCAGCCAAGTACCACTTCGATTCAAGGCCGATATGCACATGAACCTTCGCGATGGTTTTCCGCTGTTCCAAATAAGCTTCATCAATCCGACCATCGAATATCGACAGTAAATGTCTGTTCAATGACGCTTTCAAACGCTCTCTGCTGCTATGATTGGAGATAATCTTATTCAATTTCGGTTCTGCATCCAAGGCTTTATAAAAAGCATCTACCATAACAGGCAGGATAGGTTGAACTTGATCTTTAATAGACAGAAGGAATCCAAGGTCATACTCCGTGAAATTAATCATATCCATTTGCTTTTTCACAGAAGGAGAATGATCCAATTGAATAACTCCAGTAATACAATCCAATTTAGTTCCCCTCGCTATTACTTCTGCCTTACGTTTATCTTTCTTAAATAAATACACCATGCCATTTATAACCCCTTCTTCGGAAATATCACTCTAAATACTTTTCACTATATAAGTTGTTCATTTTACCATACACCCACCACCTATTCTATTCCAATCCCAACTTCCTGCAATATAATTTAATTCCGACTTATTAACAGATTTAGTCAAAAAAAGCAGAGACGGAATTTTTCCGTCTCTGCTTTACATAACTTAAGATAGCTTAAATCGCTCCACAACGCCTTGGAGTTCTCCAGCAATTTTATTCATTTGAGTTGTCGAATTCGCCACTTGCTCGAGTTCGTGTTGTTGTGCCGCGGACGATGCACTCACTTCTTCAGCTGAAGCCGCTGTTTGTTCTGAAATAGCAGATACATTTTGAATGGCGAGGATTGCTTCGTCTTTATGCTCCATCATTTCGGTCAGCTCTTCTGACAACTCCGCAATCGCTTCACGGATTTGCTTCGTGATCTTAGCATTTCGGATAAATGATTCTTCCGTATCCGAAACGGATTGATTCTGACCTTCCATCAATTCCATGCTCTTGTCAATCACTTCCACCGTTTGTTCAGACTCTACTAAAATCTCTTTTACGGTTTCTTGAATTACCTCGGTTTCAACACGTGATTGTTCCGCCAGCTTCCGAACTTCTTCCGCTACGACCGCAAAACCTTTCCCGCTCTCTCCTGCTCTTGCTGCCTCAATACTTGCATTGAGTGCGAGCAAGTTAGTACTTGCCGTAATATCATGTAAAGTTTGGATTACTTGATTGATCGACGATATCTTAGTAGATAGCGTTTCAATCTGAAGTTGAACTTTGTGATTCATATCATTGGCGGATGTATTATGGTCGCGTAATTTCTTCACTTCACCAATACCATCTTCCGTAGCATCAGAAGCTTGTCCAGATAAATTGTTCATAGTATGGAACATTTCATTCAAGTGTTCCATACGATCAGCCAAGTCGGATATACGAAGACTCGTTTGCTCTGTATCTTCAGACTGACGTGACGCACCTTGCGCAATTTCATCGGTCGCTACTGAAACTTCCTGATTCGCAGCTACAAGCTCTTCAAATGCGTGTGTTACTTGAGAAGATGAGTCACTCAATTGGGTAGATGACTGTTGCACTGTTCGTATCGCTTCATTCGTTCGTTGCAGCATATCGTTATAAGCCAATGAAACGGCACCAATTTCATCTTGCCGTACCGAATTTTCATCGACGAGCACCGTCAAATCTCCAGCCGCTGCTGTTTCCATTGAATGCTGCAATTCCCGCAATGGACGTAATTGTCGATAAATGAAAGCGGTAGAAGCCGCTGCCATGAGCAACACAATGACGACTGCCGAAATAATCGTGATCCACAAAATTGAATTGAACGTTTCCAAGATTTTCGATTTAGGTGTTACTGTCTGCACTGTCCATGTTTCATCAATATCCTTTAAAGTAATAGGCGCAAACGCGTTGAAGGCAGTTTCGCCTAAACTCTGCGAATCAACGTATAGATTCGAAAGTTCGCCTTTGTCCATAACTTCTTTGACACTAGCCCAATCAATGGAATCCTGCATATTGGCGCCGTTCATTTCTTCTTTCAGGCTATTTGCTGTTACATCGCCATTGTCTGTAATAACCGATGCATAGCCTCCGTCAGGTTTAATCGAATTTACCAAATCTGTTAAGAAATCAATGGATAAATCGGTCGTCAACAGACCGAAATAAGTACCTGCTGAATCAAGTAATGGCACAGAAATAGTTGTCATAAGAATCGTTTGTCCGTTTGTATCGTATGCATAAGGTTCCGTCAGAATCGCACGCTGTTCTGATTTCGGCACTGTATACCATAAGTTGGCTTCCGGATCGTCCATCCCGCTTAGAGGCTCGACACCGATTGTTGACCCTTCTTTAAAGGTATACGGAATGAATTGTTGATCATCATCCAGTAGATCCTGTGGTATTGCATCTTTATTCGCAATGGCTGCTTGATTGATGACAGCTGCCATTCCTGTTGCATCCTCATTATTTTGAAGGTTGTTCTTGATGATTCGAATGACTTCATCCGCATGAAGATCTCCTTCTGCTCGCTGGGTTTCCAAAATATGTTTAGTTGTTCGCAGCATTTCATTCGTTTCCTTTAGCTTTTCACTCAAAGCAAGCGAACTCTTATTTGTGCTTTCCATTGCAAATTCTTCCGCATCACGCAGGCTTTGCTTATGTAACATGACACTTGTGACGACCGAATACACTAAAAACAATAATAAAAATAATGCAATGATTAACCCTGACAGCCGCATCGCAATACTTCTAGATTTTTTCACTTTATTAGGACCTCCTAGGTAAATATACAGTATTATTACATTATACCTTTAGTCCTTGTTAAAAGAAAGGGATGAATAGTCAAATTTTAAAAAGAATAGGCAAAAGTAGCAGAGGAACCATCCAAACCAGCTGAGTACCGCACTATCCTGTCAACCTAGTAAAAATAGATGAACAAAACGCTCTCTCATACAAAAAATGAGCTGCCAGAAATTTTCTGGACAGCCCTTTATTCCTTAATTTCGTTCCGTCATCTGGCGCCAAATAGAACCTTTAGCTTCCTCGCCTTCTTCAATGCGGGCAATCGCCATGCGCACTTGCAGCTTCACTTCAAATTCCGGATCATTTTCCGCTTCATGTAAAGCAGGCAATGCGTCCTCCGTACCAGTTTCATATAAGAACATTGCTGCACGCCAGCGGACGAGTTTGTTTTTATCTTTCAATAAACGAATCGCCGCAGGTTCGAACCCAACATATCCTAGGTCGCTCATACAGTCTGCTGCCGTACGGCGAACCGCCCAGCTTTTGTCTTCTAATGCTTTTTCGATAAACGGAATAACCGATTCATCTTCAATCATTCCGAGATAAACCGTAGCGAGACGACGGATTGACATTTTCTCGTCTTCAAGTGCAACGGACAATACTGGATAATCGGACGCATCCGGGTCCGGCATTTGGTCTAATAGCTGGAAACGTTTTTCCCATTCAGGAACAGTGAACTCAGCGAGCGTTACTTTTTGGCCTCTAACTTTTGTTTCATCATCGGCTTTTTCAGCTTTTTCTACCAGTTCTTGCAGACGTTTTTCTGGATAAGCTGCTTCCAGTTCCTGCGCGACTTGGCCTCCCACTTCTTGCAGTTCACCGTAACGAATGCCATAGTCCGCCCACTTTCTCAATAAAATATAATTCTCCACTTCGGAGTGGTGTACAGCTTCCATTGCGTTGACGAAGCGTTCACTCAAACCGAAACGCACTTCCGCATCGCTGTTGAAAACTTTGACTTGCAATGGGATGTCCTTATACGTTTGTACATGAACATATACTTCCCCATAGTGTTCATCTATTTCCATGTCTTCCGATTGTTCCATTACATCGCCTTCTTCATTTAAAACAGCGCGTACTTCTGCGAGTATAGACTCCCAAGGGACATTGCCGATCCGCTCGACTGCCATGAAATCCAACACATGATAAATTCCTTTCACACCTTGGATTGCCAAGAGTGAACGGATCGGTTCAGGTGCTTCAGTTTCATCTTTCTTTTTATAATTATGACTCTTCCCTTCAGGTAATGCGGTATCCATGATGATTTTCATCGAATTGGGACTAGGTGTCGGTTCAATTGCTTTTATTTTCAACGAAATCTCCTCCATCTACTCTTTCTTTCTTAGTCGGCTAATTCCTGTAAATACGACCAGCGTTCGATCAGCTCTTCATATTGTGTATTGAGCTCTGTCAACTGTTCATCGAGTAAGCGAAGCCGATCGTAATCAGATCCCGTTCCTGCCATTTCTTGTTCGGTCGCTGTGATTTTTTCTTCAAGTACTTCTATATCCGACTCAATGGTTTCCCATTGCTTCTTCTCCGAATAGGTCATCTTCTTTTTCTGTTTTAATTCTTCTTGAGGCTGCACTTCTATTTTCTTCGGTGCTTTTTCCTCTTTCAATGGAGTCTCCTCCAAGAAGTCGGAATACAGACCGAGCCATACATTTATGTCTCCTGTCCCATCCAATACCCAAAGCTTTCGTGATATACGATCGAGGAAAAAGCGATCATGCGAGATGGTAACGACGACGCCAGTAAACGTATCGATAAAGGATTCTAAGACAGACAGTGTCTCAAGATCTAAGTCATTCGTCGGTTCATCTAGCAGCAGGACATTCGGCTGCTCCATCAAAAGCTTCAACAAATAGAGCCGTTTTCGCTCGCCGCCAGAAAGCTTCCCAATTGGCGTACCATGTGAAGAAGCCGGAAATAAAAATCGCTCCAACATTTGTGTAGCTGATAATCGTGCGCCGCTTCCATCTTCTATATCATTGGATGTTTCACGGATATATTCAATAATTCGCTGATTTTCATCCATTGGCGGAATATGCTGATGAAAATGCGCAATCTTCACCGTCGCTCCTCTTTCGATATTACCAGTATCTGGTGCAATGGTGCCTTCCAACATCTTAAGAAGTGTTGACTTACCAACACCATTCGGACCGACGATGGCAATTCTGTCTTTTGCCTGTAAAATTGCGGAGAACGGATGCAAAATCACTTTTTGTCCAAACCTTTTGGTAATATCATTTATTTCCAGAACTTTCCTACCTAGACGTGAAGTTTGCAGATCCATTTCTAAATCTAATGAGGAGTCTGTCTGTTTCACTTTTTCTTCAAGTTCTTCGAAACGACCGATTCGTGCTTTTTGTTTGGTAGAACGCGCCTTGGCACCTCTGCGTATCCATTTTAATTCATTACGATAACGATTGCGGTCTTTCTGCTCAGACGCAGCGGCCATTTCTTCGCGCAATGCTTTGGATTCCAAGTAGTCGGCGTAGTTTCCTGTATGCGAATACAATGTTTGATTCGCCAATTCATATATATGGGTTGCTACTTGATCTAAAAAGTACCGATCGTGCGTGATGAACATAACGGCGCCTTGAATATTTTGCAGGAAGTCTTGCAACCAACGAATGGATTCCACATCCAAATGGTTTGTCGGCTCATCCAGCAACAATAGATCTGCCGGCTCGATTAGCACTTTCGCTAAAGCTACCCGTTTTTGCTGGCCTCCTGAAAGTTCGCCCATCTTCCGATCAAACATATCAATTCCAAGCTTCATGAGAATCGTTCGTGCCTGGGCATTCAAATCCCACCCACCTGTTGCGTCCATTTCATTTTGCAAACGCGTAAAACGTTCTTGAAGCTCAGGGTTTGATGAATCTGATGAAAGTTCTTGCAAAGCATGCTCATAATGAAGATTCAGCTGAATGATCGGTGCATCACTCTTAAAAACTGTCTCCATGACTGTCAATTCAGGATCCACAACTGGCTCCTGAGGAAGAAAGGCGATACGGAATTTATTCGGATGATCCGCTGCATAAGAATCCGCTTCCTCTTGTCCTGCCAGTATGGATAATAAAGTAGATTTACCGGTTCCGTTGATGCCGATTAACCCGATCTTCTCACCGCTTGTAATGGCAAATTCTACATCTTTAAACAAGGTTTTATCCCCAACCGTTTTGGTTAATTTTTCTACAACTAAATGACTCATAACCCCACATCCTATCTTCAAGCTGCTATTCCTAGTATAGCTGAAAAACACTTCTATAGGGGACAACGAAAACCTGACAAAAGAAAAGAACTTGAGCCGAGTGGGGTCAAGTTCTTTCCTATCTATTATTTAGACGATTCATAAAGCGGCGTGGGATTTGATTTCGCAAGATCCACTGCTCTTTTCAATTGTCTCAAATGGCGTTTTTCGTGGAAACCGACGAAACGGAACCACTGGATTAACGGTACGTTCCCGAAGACCGGGTGCTTGATAGACTTGCTGCGTAACTCTTCTTCAGTTGCCGAGTCGTAGATATCCAATAGAAAATTTCGAGACTGATGCAGACGTTCTTTAGTCTCTGAAATCGAGAGATACGTATCCGTCGGTTCTGTGTATTCCAATAAATAAGCCTTGATTAGAGGACTGGCCGATACACTGATCGGTTTTTTGAAAACCCGCGGACTGTCAGGGTTTTTCAATTCTTTGGCAATGTTTGTAGCAACTCGGCACTCCATTAATGCTAAATGTTCTACGATCTGCTTGGGAGACCAGCCGCCGCATGAGGGCGTTCCGTTAAATTCCTCATCTGTTAAGCCGTCGATCAACTGTAAGATGCGTTTACGGACTTTGATGTTTTCTCCAAAAACCACCAACATCCTCCTCCATTTCTTCCTCATAATCATTACTATTGAAATAGCATACGCTTTTTCCTATCAGATTTAAAGAGGGAACGGTTATATTTCATACTTGTAATAATGAAGAAAATTCATGGATTTCGAATGCTCTTTAAACTCTTGCAAAAGTGTACATTTGTATTGGTTTCTAAATTGGTAAAAAAGGCAATAGCATGTATACAAAGAAAGCTCAAAGTAAAGGTGAAATCTGATGACCGGACATTTTGGCGAACTTCTTTCAGGATCCAGCCGTTTCGTAATGCACTTCATTCGGAACATATTGAGATGCAAATTCAACACTTCTCTGGAAATTATTCCAAGCGAGCTTTTTATCAATTAAAGTCTGCCCGCTAACTGAAAAATCGCACTTTAGCTTAAAGTGTTTACATTGGACGGATAAACAGTATAATGTATAAATATTCACTTTATACATCAAAGACAAGGAGAGAACTACCTTGAAGAAATATACCGCTAGTACGTGGTTTGTATTTTTGATTCCTTCCCTTCTCGGGATTATGCTATTTATGATTCCATTGCCATTTCAGGATGGCTGGAAAGTACCGATCGCCAAACTAGCCGACTTAATGGCAGGATCGCTGGAACCCGTTATCTCGCAGTTGATGATGGTGATGATCATACTCTCTGCATTAGGCTCCATCCTATTTTCATTCGTAAGAAAGGATCCTCAGCGTCCTTCATTTTTTGTAAATTTATTCAAAGTGACACCTTTCTGGACGATCACTCGCGTAATTGGTGCAGTGTTCTCTGTCATGGTCGTCTTTAAATTAGGACCTGAAGCCATTTGGAGTGAAAATACAGGTGGCTTACTATTGGCAAGTGACGGACTTGTATCCTTTTTGTTCAGTATTTTCTTCTTCGCGGGACTTTTGCTTCCGCTTTTGCTGAACTTCGGATTACTGGAATTTTTCGGGACACTGATGGTCAAGATCATGCGGCCTTTATTCAATCTACCAGGACGCTCTTCCATTGATGCACTTGCTTCGTGGATTGGAGACGGAACAATTGGTGTTTTATTAACGAGTAAACAGTATGAAGAAGGCCATTATACACAGCGTGAAGCTGCCATTATATCTACCACATTTTCTGTTGTATCGATTACATTTTCATTGGTCATCATCGATACGGTCGGAATGGCAGATTACTTCCTTCCATTTTACGGAACAGTAGTTTTAACCGGCTTGATTTTGGCTCTCGTCATGCCGCGGATCTATCCTTTACGTTCTATTAAGAATACATATATCGACGATCGGGAGTTTTCACTTGAAGATGAAAAATTGCCTGAAGGGACGAATGTATTTGCATTAGGCTTGGATACTGCATTACAGACGGCATCAAAACAACGCTCCATTGGAAAAACCGTCAAAATGGGTTTTCAAAACGTACTCGACATGTGGTTTGGAGTCGCACCAGTAGTCATGGCTTTCGGGACAGTAGCTTTGATGCTTGCGGAATATACGAGCATCTTCCGAATCCTGGGTAAACCATTCGAATACATTCTGGAGTTTTTGAGAATACCCGAAGCAGCAGATGCAGCACAGACGATGGTCGTCGGATTTGCGGATATGTTTTTACCCGTTATTTTGGCAGAAGGCGTCATCACTTCGCCTGTCACATTATTTACCATCGCAGCAGTATCAGTCGTACAGCTCATTTATATGTCTGAAGTCGGCGGATTGATTTTAGGAACGAAAATTCCTTTGAACATTTTTGATTTACTAATCATTTTCTTGCTTCGCACCATTATCGCATTACCGATTATAGCAGGTATTGCACATTTATTATTTTGGTTTGTGGGCAAAGTATAAGAAAAGGGAAATATTCCTTCACATAAAATCAATTGCACTTATAGAGCTGTCACAGAAAGTCAGAAATGACTTTCCGTGACAGCTTTTATGCGTAATAGGACAATGAAATTAGCGGGAACGAACCAAACCATCATTGCACCGAACCATAGTTTCATCAGACCGAGCTAATACTCTTCTATACCTCACATTTGTTAGGCCAGACCGAACCAATGTATAACCAACACGCACCAAACTACCAGCGCAACGCACATTTCTATTGCCATAACCACTGCCCCATAAGACAAAAACTTTCCCATAAAAAAACAATAACCGCTCAAATTGACATAGGAAAACTCTTTCTCAAACAATCCCGCCTGATGAATAAAAATAAAAAAACTGCCTTTCAGTTAAGAAAGGCAGCCAAATGAACATCTTGAAAGCAACAATGTCTTTAAATCCTTAGAATGTCCGCAAGTAAGGGAGGGTTGCGATTAGGTGAGACTTTGCGACATCGGCTTCCAAGTGTTTCCGCGATGTACAGTTATGCTGACGGTATCCCGAAAGCCATCTATACAGTCAGGTCTCTGTATAGATCGCATTCGGACTTTGATAGAGCGGCAGTTCTAGCATCCTATCTGCCGCCGCTACGTCAAAAAATTACTTCACTTCACTAATTTCGGCTGGTAAATGTTGTACTTTCACAGCAAATTTCGTCAACTTATTCCCCAAAATCGGACTTGGTTCAGTTGATGGTGCTTTCGATTCGTGAGACTTTGCATTCTCTCGGCTATTCAGCCAGTTTTGAAAATACTTCTCGTCTTCCCAAGTCGTGCAAACTTTCACTTCATCCTGATCTTCAGCATCCTGCTTCAATAGAACTTCCATTCGAATGAATCCTTCAAATGTGTGGACTGTTTTCGCTCGTTGAAAACGTGCAGTCACCTGTTCCCCTTTTCCTTTTTCCACAAAAATCGTATTCACTGCTGTCATCATTTGCATTGCACTGCCTCCTCTTTCATCGTCTGTAAATAGTCTACTACATGTTGCGCTTGGTCACCGCCTACTACCGCATGCCGCAATAATGGAATACCATGCGGACCTTTTAATTCTCGCCAGTCCGGATACCACTTCAGCATTGATTGGACAATTTCCAGTTCACCCAGCATAGCGGCTGCAAAAATATCCATACGTCCTCCTTTTGCTACTAAATACTCCGCAATATCCCGGTTTCCAGTATGCGCAGCAGCCCCCAACCCGCTCTCCCAGTCATCGCCACCCCAGTTCATCACAGCATGAACCAAATCAGGTTCCTTTTCAATCAACTTCTGTACTTCCTCAAAATTGCCATGTGTCGCAATTAAATATTGCCGTACAAGTCCTTGGTCAATTGGCTGTTTCTTTTCTCCCTCTGCTCTCATGACATTCTCCCTTTCGTAATTTACTAGGTGTGAAAAAACATTTCCCATTCTTCATGAAAATTTCCGCATCAATTTCAAAAATTGAATGGAACATGTCTTTGCACAAAACACATTGTGGAATACCATCGAACCGTACCCTTCCATCTTTCAATACGATCATGCGGTCACTATAACTGGCTGCTTGATTGATATCATGGAGCACCATGACAATGGTCATGCCGTACGACTCATTCAGTTCCGCCACAAGCTCCATCACTTCCAGCTGATGTGAAATATCCAAATACGTGGTTGGTTCATCGAGCAACAAAATTTTCGGACGCTGGGCAATCGCCATGGCAATCCAGGCACGTTGCCGTTCCCCCCCAGACAATGAATGCAATAGACGATTTTTATAAGCACCTAAATTCGTTACTTCAATCGCCCAATCAATGATCTCCTGATCCTCCTGGCTAAGTTTTCCATACGCAGTACGATGAGGATGTCTGCCGAATTCCACTAGCTCTCCCACCGTCACATCCAATTGGTGATCTTGCATTTGCGGAAGCATCGCCAAATTCCTCGCCACTTCCTGCGACTTCATTCGCTTCAGACGTTCTCCGTTCAGCAAAACTTCACCGCTACCTGGCGTAATCAGCCGCGAGATCAGCCTCAAAAAAGTAGACTTGCCTGAACCATTCGGACCGATCAGACTGACGATTTCTCCTTGTTTAATATGAAGATCGATAGACGATAATCCGAATGAATCCGAATGACGATAGGAAAGTTCTTCAGTTACCAGCAAATGAATCCCTCCGTTTTTGAATTAAGTACAAGAAGAATGGACCGCCTAGGAAAGACAATAAAATACCAACAGGCAACTCGATCGGATTAAAAGCACTACGGGCGATCGTATCCGCCACCACAACAAGCAATCCACCGCCTAATGCCGAAGCTGGCAGAAGGAACCGATAATCGCCTCCAACAATCGAGCGCATAATATGCGGTACGACCAAACCGACAAAACCGATCAAGCCCGAAACGCTTACCGCCAATCCAGCAAGCAATGTACTCAAAACAATTAAGAAAAATCGACTTCGTTCCACGTTATGACCGAGTAATTTGGCTACTTCGTCTCCTAACCGTAAAATCCGAATATGCTTGATTGAAAAGATTGCTAACACAAGCGCGGCAATTACGTAATAAATAATCATCTCAAATTGCACCCAACCGACACCCGCTATTCCACCGGCAAGCCATGGCAGGACCGATTGAACCCGATCGCTGTACAGCAGCATGAGCGCACTCATGAAAGCACCAATAACGGCATTGATAGCGACACCGACAAGAATGATTCGCAGCGGTGATGCCCCGCCTCTCCAAGATAATGCGTAAATAACGAGAGCCGTCACGAATGCACCTAAAAAGGCAGCGAGCGGTAAGAACATAATGTATGCCGGAAAGATGATCATGATGGTTGTCGCTGCTAGTCCAGCGCCAGAAGATACGCCGATAATTCCCGGATCTGCGAGCGGGTTACGCATGATTCCTTGTAATATCGCCCCGGATGCCGCTAAGCTGGTTCCGACAATCATGCCGACTAAAACGCGTGGAAAACGAAGTTCCCAAACGATTCGCCGTTCCATCGTATCCGTTGATTGAAAGATGCCATTCCAAATCTCTTGCAAAGAGAACGAAACAGGTCCGATCATCAAACTGGCGATAGCTGCGACCATCAGTAAACTGCCGCTCGTCACTAACACGATGAGACGTTTTCTTGCAAGCGGGTGCTGATCTTTTTTTGTTCGTTCGTGTACAGCAATCATCTTATTTAACCTGGCCTAAACTTTCTTTCATTACTTCAAGTGCTTCGACTACTTTCGTTCCGGGATTCGTGCCAAATAAATGGGAAGGTAGGACGACAACATTTCCCGTTTTGACTGCATCTAAGTTTTTCCATGCAGGGTTCTTCAACATTTCGCCTTCGAACGCTGTCTTGACAGCTTCCGGCTCACCATGCGTAATCAACATGACCATTTCTGGATTGCGTTCAATGATTTTCTCGACACTTAAGCTTGCATATTGTGGATATTTCTCTTCGTTCGGGAAATCACTTGCGATATTTTCGCCGCCTGCCAGTTCCAATAAGTTACCGGATAAAGAGTTTGGAAGGGCTGCCAAGTATGTACCGGGTGCTCCATAGACAAGCAGTGTTCTGACAGGATCTGCTTTCTGTTCAGTGTTTTTCTGGATTTCACTTGCAATCTTATCTTGAATTGTTTGTGCTTCTTTTTCTTTATCGAATATTGTTCCAAACAATTCGATTGTATTTTGAATATCTTCAACGGAATTAGCCGCAGTATAAACTATTTTCGTTCCTTGACGCTCCATGTTTTCTTCATGCTGTTTGAAGCTTGGTGCAGCAATCAGGACTTCCGGATTTATTTCTGCAATCTTCTCAAAATTTGGCTGATGTGGATTCCCGATTTCTGCAACTTGTTCAAGTCCTTCTACTGAAGGTCCCTGCACAGTCGGGCGTCCCGCTACTTCAATTCCCAGTGCCAGTAACACATCTAAATCGCCTGAACTTAATGTGGCGACAGAAGATGGAGTTTTATCAAAAGTCAATGTCTGACCTGTCAGATCGGTTACTTCAATACTTGGATTGCCTGTCACTTCTGGCTCTTCAGCCTTTATAGGAGCCGCAGCCAGTTTATCTTCTGCTTGATCTTCTTCTGCACCACATGCTCCTAAGACCAATAGCAACAGGAGAAGACCTGCTACACTTACTATTTTCTTCATCTCTCTCCATACCCCCTTATTTTAATGAGAACGTTTCTCATTGCAATCATCATAAGTGATAATGAGAATCATTGTCAAATAGATTTATGATTATGATTCGTTTGAACTATAGATAGTTTGGTAGGTTTAATTGGTTAGGGGGATACGGTGATCACGTTGTTTAGTGCAGGAATAATATAATTTGGTGCGTTGATCGCGTTGTTTGGTGCGAAAATAATGTAGTTTGGTTCGGGGATCGCATTGTTTGGTGCGGGGATCTCATAATTTAATACGATGATTATGTGTTTTGCTTCAATCCACAAGAAGTATAATACAGCTGTCAAAAACATGACGGATTCAGCAGTAGTGCAGGGTTTTTTCTCGCTGAATCCATATGAATATTTGTTCATTTATTCATCTGAACTATCATTTCCTCTTTGGATCATTTGCATCCGTTCATTGAACAACGTAGGATACGAAAGCAACCCTAGGCAGACACTCGTTAAAGCAGCCGTCGTTAATAACAAGAACACGACCAATATTTGAAATTGAACGGCTTCCAAAGGATCTGCACCTGCGATGATTTGTCCGCTCATCATACCGGGTAATTGCACAAGGCCGATTGTTTTTTGGCTCTCAATTGTAGGAATCATGCTCGCTTGTATAGAGCGGATCAATTGTCGATGAATGGCTTGTTTGGGAGTACCTCCAAGGGATAAAATCAACTCGCTTTCTGAACGATGGGTTTCCACTTCCGCTACGAAGCGGTTAAGGAAAAGTATAGACAGGACCATTGAATTTCCAATCACCATACCCGTCAATGAAATAATGTATTGAGCCGTCGCGGGAACAATCTTGAATCCCAGCAAAATACCTTGTGTCAAAACTTCTAATAGAACAAAAGTTACGATCAGCTTCCATGTGATCCCTTTTATTTGCTGGCCTTTTTTACGGGCGTTCTGAACAGCAGCGCCAATCATCAGGGAAACCATCAAAAAGATGAACAAATAACTTTCCGAATCAAAGACGAATTTTAATACAAAACCAACTAGCAACAATTGAACTGTAGAGCGTACCGTAGCAATAACCGTGTCTTTTTCCAGTTGCAATCCAAGTGTTTTGGATAGGATGATTGGAATGAAAACGAAGATTAACGTCAGCAGGAGGGCCGTCGTACTCATTTGAATTCCCCTCTCAAAAAACGTTCTACAGATGGATCATCTGAATGTTGTAACGCAGAAATATTCCCTGTCTGCACAAGTTGGCCGTCGATCATAATCCAAGCGTAATGCCCCATTCTCTTTGCCTGTTCTAAATTATGTGTAATCCATACAACCGTAATTTGATGGACTTCGTTAAGCTTGCGAATCAATTCCTCTACTTCGCGTAATGATGAAGGATCGAGTGCAGAAGTGATTTCATCAAGCAAAAGGATATTGGATTCATTCAGCAATGTACGCGCAATCGAAACTTTTTGTTGCTGTCCTCCTGACAAGTTGCGGCTATCGCGACGTAAGTATTTTCGATCAAGCCCTACTTGATTCAATATATCGGTCGCTTTTTCTTCACTTAATTCCTTGCCTTGCAGACGTAATGGCAATGACAAATTATCGTAAACACTGCCGTCCATCACTGGGGAATTCTGCAGAACCATCCCTGCTTGTCGACGCAATTGTATTGGTGAAATGTCTTGAAGAGGCAGTCCTTCCACATAAACTTCTCCGCTTGTAGGGCTTAACAATCCATTACACATTTTCAATAACGTCGTTTTCCCTGCTCCTGAAGGTCCAACGAGCGTAGTAATTCTATGTTTAGGAAATGAACCAGTCACTTCTTTGAGAATTTCAGTATCTTTCACTTTATACGAGACTTTTTGAAAGTGGATTGCAGGTTCATATAACCTAGTTGTAGTTTCAGATTTCAACCTAATCACCTTTTCCCATATCGTCAATCCAGCTTCAATAAATCCAATGGTGTTATAATGCCGATCAATTTTTCATCTTTTCCTCCATGCTCCGTAATGAGCAATGCTTCCAAACGATTTCCTCGAAGAATCGACTTCTTAAAAAACTCTTCTGCTTCATAAACAGATAATGTACTTTTTACAAAACGATACGTGTTTTTACGTTTTTCGTGATTATAAACATCGAATAATGTCGGTATTTCCCGGGAAATGTCTTCGTGTTTTTGATCCGCCAGCCAATTCATAATTCCATTAGCGGTAATCAATCCGATGAACCTGCCTTTTTGATAGATCGGTATTTGGTTGAATTTCTTCTCTCTTACCATCTTTAACCCCGTTGCCAGCGACTCCTTCGCTTGTAACGAATGTACTTTTCTACTGAAGAGATCTTTCACTGTCATAGGATTAGACAATTTTTTCTCGATCATTTCAATCATTTCTACGATCACGTCATGGGGCTCCGCAATCGCATAATTCAACCCTGTCCGATTATGTATAATTGCATTCCGCAAACTCCCGAACTCCCGCAACTCCTCTTCATAATGTCGAATCAGCGCATTTTTCTCTTTTGCTTTGTCAATTCTTCGGGAAAACGAAAAATGATTTGGCATGCCTGTTAGTTTTACTAAGGACTTATCAATACGATTATACGCAACGATAAAACGGTCTGAGTTTTTAGGCGTCATCCTACTTCCCCCTTTCTATTCTAGGCAAAGTATATCATAATCTATTAATTTCCTGAGTCTTTTGAAGACAGACAGATATACAAGTTTAACTGAGTGGTCAACATACAGAAAATCCTTCAACCATAATAGATTGAAGGATTTTCCGATTGTTATTGTATACGTTTCGCTTGCACAATAAGCCGATATTCATTGGATCTTTCTGGATAGCATGTGATTAATGACAACAATGCGATCCCATTTTGACTATCTAAAATTTCCACCTGCTCCGGCTTGACGATTTGAATGTCAAATACTTTGTAACGCTGTATTCCATCCAAAGTTTCATAAGTAAACTCCTGACCCGCTTCCATTTCATGAAGTCGGTTGAAGTACTTTCCGAATACATGAGATTGATGGCCTGCAATCGCATAACTGCCGTCGATCACGCCTGGTTGATCCATGTTTTCAATAGTACCTAAACCTTCTGACAATGTCTGCTCATCGGCTCCTAAAAGCACGGGAGCTTCCAAGTCGATTTGCGGGATATCCAAAATGCCTTCGATTCCTCCAGACTTTGGATCAAGAGTACCATTTGGTAATGCAGGATGTATTTCGGATGAATTCGCTGCTTCTACTTTCATCGCAGCAAAAGCATTTAATCGTTCTGATTGCTGCTTTTTATTTGAATGCATCCCCGAAACGAGAAGTAACAAAGTCGCCGCTCCTGCAATAATTAAGATGTTAGCTATCCATTTGACAACTGAATCTTTGTTTATTGCTCCACGCTTACTCATTTTTGTTCAGCGCCCATTTTCGTGCTGTGAAACCGCCAATTATTAAGATTAGAGCCAAGGTAGCTGTAAGGGCAGGATTCAAAAATCCTCCTGTTGTTGGCAATCGTTCCAATGAATTAGATGCAATTGGCTGTCCGGCTAATTGGTTGTATCTATCATTTGTTCCAACTATATTGGCTTTGAATAATTGATTGTGTTTTGCAAGCGTCTGTGCCAACCATCCAGCAGCATACATATGATTCGGATTCACTGATCCATCAGAATTGTAGGCGTTTGGCTGTTTAACCGAACCATTGTCTTCCCACATACCATTCGGCTGTTCTTCACTATTCCAATCGAAGTTGTTATTCTCTTGATTGGAATTCC
This sequence comes from Sporosarcina aquimarina, assembly GCF_019748715.1. Taxonomy (GTDB): domain Bacteria; phylum Bacillota; class Bacilli; order Bacillales_A; family Planococcaceae; genus Sporosarcina; species Sporosarcina newyorkensis. The sequence goes on from NZ_JACLBZ010000008.1 coordinate 83,211, forward strand.
CGTTTTCTTCAGGAACGTCTACAATCGGCGGCGTGGTATCGTTCGAATCCGGGATTGGAGTAGTTTCTCCATTCCCTTCATTCGAATTGGTGCCGTCATTTTCTTCGTTATCCACCACAGGGAGAGCTGGATTTTCATCTCTATCTTCTGGAGACGTTCCTGGCTGTCCATCATTATCATCAGGTTCCGTTGTACCGTTACTGTCGTCGTTTGGACTTTCATCAGGATTTGTTCCAGGCTGAGTGGTTGGGGAAACGATAGCTATTGATGTGAACGTTTCATTAGACAAGATATCTGCTTGCACTTCACCTAGAATAGGTAAAGTTACGCCCAACGTGATGCCGCTTTGTTTTGTATAGGTTCCGTCTTCTGTCGTTTGTTCTTGTTTTCTTAGAATATTTACAGCCGTATCTTTTAAAAGCGTACCATTTAACCCAATCTGAGCTAAGCCTGTGGAAAGAGAAGATTGGTTTTCCATTACTCTTTCGTGATAGTCTAAAACACCGATAGACAGATCGCCGACAATTGGAAGGTTCGTCACAATAGTGTTCACAATGCCCTGATCAAGTGAAAAGGAATCTTCATCTTTTTTCACATGCTGATCTAACACTCCTACATGCGTTTCATCCAAGATTGGAGCTTTTTCGATCGACGCCTCCACTATGCCGCCATCGAATGAAGATGAGTTTTCAGCTTTTACAACATGAGAATCCAAGACGCCTACATGAGTGTCGTCCAGCAAACCTGGCGCCGCTACATCTGCTTCGACTACTCCACGGTCAATTGTGATGCCGTCTTCAGTCTGCTTCACATACTGATCTAACACTCCTACATGCGTTTCATCCAAGATTGGAGCTTTTTCGATCGACGCCTCCACTATGCCGCGATCGAATGAAGATGAGTTTTCAGCTTTTACAACATGAGAATCCAAGACCCCTACATGGGTGTCGTCCAGCAAACTTGGCGCCGCTACATCTGCTTCGATTACTCCACGATCAATTGTGATGCCGTCTTCGGTCTGCTTCACATGTTGGTCTAAAACTCCTACATGTGTTTCGTCTAAGACCGGAGCTTTTTCGATTGTCGCTTCTATTACACCACCATTATAGATATATGAGTCTTCACCTTTTACAACGTGGGAATCCAAGATCCCTACATGGGTGTCATCCAGTAAACCGGGTGCTTCTAAATCCGCCTGCACTACCCCTCCTTTTTCTGTATAGGAATCATCCGTCTTCTCCACATGTTTGTCGAGCACGCCGACATGCGTTTCCTCCGCTACGGGTACCTTTTCGATATTCGCTTCCACTACACCGCCATCGTATGAAGTGGCTTCATCTGTCGTTTGGTGTTTCTTCTCTGCTATGCCAACTTCCGTTTCTCCAACGATTGGCAAATCATCCGCAGTGACATTCGTGATTGCAGTAGAGGTTTCAGACGTATCTAATTGCTGTGTTTTTTCTTCAGCGATTACGTCAATCTCTACATCATCTGTAACAGGTGTCGACAAATTCACAGTAGCAACAGCCTTCTTTTCTTGCGTTGTTTCCTGTTGGTCAACCTTTTTCACAGGTGCTACATCCACTTCCAGATTATCAACGATACCTTCGCTAACCTGTACTTTCGCAACAGATTGTTCACCTGTTTCAGACGAAGGAATTTGAACTTTCACATCACCGACAACTGGTACATCTTCTAAATGAACGTCAAGGAGCGGCTTTGCTTCATTCTGATCATTGACCTCTAAGGCAGTGTCCGTAGATTCGTCTGTTTCATTTGCCTGTCCTGCAGATGGGAATAAATATATCGATGCTCCGACAACGAATGTGATTCCTACTTGTTTCATCCAATTTGTTTTCATAATAATTCTCTCCTTTTTTATTAGTTAAACGCTAACGTATAAAAAAGGAGCTGTTTGGGGCGGTTGCCCAGGTGGTTCATGGACCCATTGCAATTTACCGATTGTGCTTTCCAAATACCAGCGATTGCTGACCAATTGAACATTCACTAAGTATTCGCTCGACAAGTCTGCACTTATATTTACATGTGAACTACTTACAGAAGAAGATGTTGTGGTGATTGATGAAGAACCCGTCGTAATGAAAGCTTCAAAAGGTGTTGCTTTCACATTCTTTGTCACAGATCGATTCAAATTTTTGCCGTTTCCCTCATACTGTCCAGGCAAGTTCATCTTATATGAAGAGTTTGAACCAACAGGCGTGCGTTCTTGTTGTTCCATGAATTGCCTAGATACATATAGTTTGTGCATTAAATCTGCAGCTTTGGACGCCTCGTGCAACCCATCAGATTTCAAAGATGAATTGATCGCTTCCTTCTGAATATCTTCAGATTCTACTTCTAGTTCAAGATCATCAGGCTCTTTTTTCGAATTAAAATTAGACTTTTTCAAAGGAACGGACGGAACTCTCGCAATCTCCGTATTCTGCTTTTCGGAGGTTATCACTTCAGAAGGAAATTCAGGCTCTTTCTCCATTACAATTTCATCTGGTTTCTGTATTGTACCAACCACTGCATCGACTGTTTCAGAGACTGTTTGATCCGTTGTACCTTTAACAGTATCGACGGTATCCTTCACTAGTTCTGTCGTTTGGTCGACGACAGGTGTCACAACAGGCAACTCCGGCAACTCTTCCGTTACTCGCGCAACGTCTTGTACGATTCCTTGTACCATTTCCGTTGTTTCCTCTACAATCGGTACTGTACCGTTGACCGTTTCGCTTATAAAGTCGGCGGTATCTTCCACTACCTGCTTAATGGGTTTGTCAGTTGATGCTGTCACTGTGTTGACCGATTCGTTCACGAGATTGACTGTACGGTCTGCTGTAGTTGAGGTAAAATCGACTGTCTCTTCTACCACAGGATTAGCATGTGAAACGATGGGTACTTCTTCAGTGATCTCAGTCACGTTTCCAGCAGTCTCTCGGACAGTTTCAGTTGTTTGATTCACAACTGGTATCGTATTTTCCACAGTGCCCTGTACAAACTCTGCAGTCCTTTCAACGATTTGCTTTACAGGCTTTTCAGCAGGTGGTTCCGCTACACTTTTAACAGTATCTTCTGTAAATTCAACCGTTTGTTGGACGGTTTTACCTGTCATCTCGACTGTTTCATTTACCACATTACCGGCAGAGGATACCGTATCTGCCACCACATCCACAACACCCGATATGATCCCTTTTCTTTGCTTCGGTTCCTGTTCTGCTTCATTTTCTTCGGCATGCATTACAATAGGTGCCATTCCAATTAAAAATAATGTCATAAAAACTATTTTCCATTTTTCCAACATCACACCTCCTTCCTACTTATAAAGATAGGGCAGATTTTATCCCTTAAACCCTGCCTACCCACTTCATTTCTTCCTAAACATGGAACAACGACCAACTTCATGACGGTTTTCCAAAAATACAAAATCAACCCCTCCATCATAATGATGAAGGGGCTCTATTTTATTTATAGTAGTAAAAACGCAAGCGGCGTGACAATGATGATTGTTAAAATAACACGCTGAATCCAAATGATAACCAACTTGGGAATGGAAATCGGAATCTCAGTCGCGACGATACAAGGAACAAGCGCAGAGAAGAAGATGATCCCAGACACCGACACAACGCCTACAATGAACTTTGAAATCAAAGCAGACTGTACAACGAGCGATGCCGGTAAGAACATTTCGGCAATTCCAAGTGCACTTGCTTTTGCAACTAACATCGGTTCAGGAACTTGCATTAAATAAGTGAACGGATAGAAAATATAACCGATCCAGTCAAATACCGGTGTATATTCCGCTAGCACAAGACCTAATAGCCCTATAGACAGAATGGAAGGCAAAATCGCCATCGCCATCATCAATCCGTCCTTCACATTAATCCAGATATTTTTTACGAGTCCAGGAGCTGAAGAAACCGTTTCCATTGCTTCGTCCCAAGCTGCTGCGAAACGACTGCCTTCCGGTTTCATCTCTGGTTGCGGTGTAGAACCTTCATAATACTCATCCTTCATGGAAGCAAGCGGCCAAATACGCACCGTAATCCCTGTTACGATGAAAGTGACGACAAGCGTAAGCCAGAAATATAAATTCCACATGCTCATAATGTCGAGTGTTTTTGCTACGACTACCATGAATGTCGCAGACACCGTGGAGAATCCTGTCGCAATAATCGCCGCTTCTTTCGCAGTATATTTCCCCTCTTTATATACACGATTCGTAATGAGCAGTCCGAGTGAGTATGAACCTACAAATGAAGCAACAGCGTCGACTGCGGAACGTCCTGGTGTTCTCCAAAGCGGACGCATAACTGGCTGCATCAGCACACCAATAAATTCCAGCAATCCATAACTAACAAGCAACGCAAGAAACGCCGCTCCAATTGGAACTAGCAATCCAACTGGAATCACAAGTTTATTCAATAAGAAGGGGCCCATATCCGGTTCGAATAACCAGGCTGGTCCAATATTGAATATGAGAAGAATACCTACTACAAGTCCGATTACTTTAAAGAACGAAAATACGATATCTACTGTTGATTTCTTCCACGTTCCTGAAATAAACGGATAAGCGGCTCCAGCAATCAAAATGAGTAATGCATAATACGGTAGGACAGCGCTTACATTCGTCTGAAACCAAGTCACGATATGGTCCAGCATAATCGAATTGTTGCCGTTGATTGTTACAGGCACAAAAAACATAAACGCACCAATCGCACTATAGACAAAAAACTTCCAAATACCTGTATTTGTTTTACTCGTTGCTCTTTCCTTCAATTGCTCCATTCTGTTCACCCCTCTAAGATGTCTATGCACTCAGAAACGTTGTAAAAGAACGTCGTGTTAAGACGTTCTTTCACAGTTTCTATAAGTCAGCCAACGATTAATTGACCTTTTTTCCATACTTTATCTACATGATTCACACCGAATAGATATTGCAACTCCTGATAGCTTCCAATATCCCACATCACGACATCGCCTTGTTTGCCAACTTCCAATGAACCCGCACGGTCTTCTACTTTAATCGCGCTCGCTGCGTTGATCGTTGCGGCAACTAACGCTTCTGCAGGCGTCATGCGCATCGAAATGCAAGCCAGGTTCATAACAAGTGGCATGGAAGTGGTCGGAGAGGATCCCGGATTGCAATCAGTGGAAATGGCGACTGCCATCCCCGAGTCGATCATCTGACGTCCTTTTGCTGCTTCTTCACGAAGGAATAATGCAGTTGCAGGCAGCAGGCACGCAATCACTCCAGCCTTCGCCATATCTTCAATTCCTTGATCGGAAGCTTTCAATAAATGCTCCGCGGAAATAGCTCCGACTTTTGCAGCCAGTTCTGCGCCGCCGTATGATGCAATTTCATCCGCATGAATTTTAGGAGTTAAGCCGTGCTTTTTACCGGCTTCTAAAATTCGTTCAGATTGCTCCGGAGTGAAAACATCCTTTTCACAGAACACATCATTGAATACTGCCAATTTTTCTTCTGCGACAACAGGAAGCATTTCATCAATGACTAAATCAACGAATGCATCTTCATTGCCTTTATACTCTCTTGGCACGGCGTGAGCGCCCATGAAAGTAGGCACGATTTCCAGCGCATGCTGTTCATTGAGACGTTTCGCTGCACGCAATTGCTTCAGTTCCGTCTCTAAATCGAGTCCGTATCCACTTTTTCCTTCAACCGTCGTAACACCATGCTTTGCGAATGAATCCAAACGGCGGGATGCTTGTTCCACCAGTTCATCTTCTGTCGCTTCACGTGTCATGCGGGAAGTAGCGTGAATCCCACCACCGGCATTCATGATGTCCATATATGTTGCACCTTCAAGACGCATTTCAAATTCCTTTTCACGGCTTCCGCCATAGACAATATGTGTATGAGGATCGACGAGGCCTGGCGTAACCAGGCGTCCCGTTGCATCCACAATATCTGCTTCATTTGCACGACTTGCATACTGTTTTTCCAACTCTTCCGTTGTTCCAACAGCTGCGATTTTGCCGTCTTCGATCCAGACGCTTCCATCCTCAATGATGGAAAGGTTCGACATGTCTTTCCCTTTACGCGGTCCATTTTCACCTGAAATTGTTGCTAGTTCTTTTGCATGTTTAATCCATACAGGTTTCAATTAATTTCCACCTTCCAACATCGGGATTTTGATTCCTTTTTCCTTTGCTGTTTGAATTGCGATATCATAGCCTGCATCCGCGTGACGTACTACACCCATTCCTGGATCCGTTGTCAATACGCGCTCTAGACGTGCTTCTGCTTCTTTCGTTCCGTCTGCTACGATAACCACTCCAGAGTGCTGGGAATAGCCCATACCTACGCCACCACCGTGGTGAAGAGAAACCCAAGTTGCCCCGCCGACAGCATTGATCATAGCGTTAAGGATTGGCCAGTCAGATACTACGTCTGAACCATCTTTCATTGACTCTGTTTCACGGTTTGGTGAAGCTACAGAACCTGAATCCAAGTGGTCACGGCCGATAACGATCGGTGCGCTTAATTCGCCGCTTGCCACCATGTCATTGATGATTTTGCCGAAACGAGCACGTTCTCCGTAACCCAACCAGCAAATACGGGAAGGCAGTCCTTGGAATTGAATCTTTTCTTGTGCCATTTTGATCCAATTGCAAAGATGCTTATTGTAGCTGAATTCACGCAAGATCACTTCGTCTGTTTTGCGGATATCTTCTGGATCTCCAGATAGAGCTACCCAGCGGAAAGGCCCTTTACCTTCGCAGAATTGCGGACGGATATACGCCGGAACGAATCCTGGGAAGTCAAATGCGCGTTCAACGCCTTCATCTTTTGCCACCTGGCGAATATTGTTACCATAGTCAAATGTAATTGCACCTTTATCCATCATCTCAACCATAGCTGCTACGTGCTGAGCCATAGCTTTTTTCGATAGACGTACATATTCTTCTGGATCAGATTCACGAAGTTTCGCTGCATCCTCCATAGACATTTTAGATGGAACATAGCCGTTCAGTGGATCGTGAGCAGATGTTTGGTCAGTCAATACTTCAGGAATAAATCCACGAGAAAGCATTTCTGGTAATAGATCGGCTGCATTTCCTACTAGACCGATAGAAAGTGCTTTGCCTTCTGCTTTCGCTTCTTCTGCAATACGAATCGCTTCATCCAATGAATCTGTCTTCACGTCTGTGTAACGAGTTTCGATACGGCGATCGATACGTGTTTCGTCTACATCGATTCCGATACAAACTCCGCCAGCCATTGTAACTGCTAGAGGCTGAGCACCACCCATGCCGCCTAGACCGGCAGTCAACGTAATCGTTCCTTTCAGTGAGCCGCCAAAGTGTTGGTTTGCAAGCTCAGCAAATGTTTCATATGTTCCTTGAACAATTCCTTGAGACCCAATATAGATCCAGCTGCCCGCTGTCATCTGTCCATACATCATCAAGCCTTTTTTATCTAGCTCGTGGAATGTATCCCAGTTTGCATACGCTGGTACGATATTAGAGTTTGCGATCAATACGCGAGGTGCATTTTCATGAGTTTTGAAAACAACTACAGGCTTACCTGATTGAACAAGCAACGTTTCGTCATTCTCTAATTCTTTCAATGAACGAACGATCGCATCAAAGCTCTCCCAGTTACGCGCCGCTTTACCGATTCCTCCGTAAACGACCAATTTGTCGGGATGTTCTGCCACGTCTGGGTGCAAGTTGTTCATCAGCATGCGAAGAGCTGCCTCTTGCTGCCATCCTTTCGTATTAAGTTCAGTACCTGTATATTGAATCACTTTTTCTGCTGCTATATTTGTTTGTGTACTTGTCATTTTAAATACCTCCTCATAAGCTACTCTTAGTATACTAGCTGTAAAACGTTAATTACGTTATATTTTATTGATTATTTTATATTATATTTACAATATTTAAAGGAAACCGTTTTCAATTGCATTTTATTGTTTCATCGTATAATTAATTTTCAATATTCTTTGAGCATTCCTATGATTGGCGGTATTCATTAGGCGTTCGGCCTACCGCTTCTTTAAAACGTTTACTAAAGTAAGCAGGATGAGAAAAGCCTGATGTTTCCGCTACTTCAGAGATGGTTAAATCCGTTTCTTTCAATAAACGCTGCGCTTGTTCAATTCGGATGCCAAGCAATGTATCTCGGAACGACTGTCCTGCTTCTTTCGCATATTTCCGGCTGAGCGTACTTTTATGGATTTTCATTTCTTCCGCGCAGGCAGCTAAGTTCCAAGAAGAATCCCAATAATTCATTAAAATCCGCTCTCTTACCTTCTCATCGAAGTCTTGAGAAGTGTACAGGTCACTGGATGTCCGAATCAATTCGCCGCTAAACGTAATGAAGGATTGAATAATATGATACATAACCGGTTCTTGAATCGTTTTATTAAACAGAGCATGATATGCCTGTTCTAATTTTGAAGACTGTAAGGAGTTCGCCATCATATACCGACGCATCTGCGCTAAAATACTCGTTAGCCGCACGCGCACCATCCCAGGGTTCGGATATGGCGGCTCCAAAGTCAGAAAGTCGTACTCCAACCATTCACGAATATTCGTCAGTTGCTGCTTCTCCAGCATTTCAATCCACTTTTGCTGATCAATCGGCGACAAAAACGGGTCGAGTTCCTTCCATTGAAAATCTTCTTCAACTTGCGTAAGAATATCATAGCCGTCATAGAAAATACGCTCATGGAATAGGCGCATTTTTTTGTAGAACGCACGATAGCTTATTTCTTCATCCGCTATATATAGATAAATCGTCAGCAAAGCTTCCGATTGATCCTTCCATTGTGAAAAAAACACTCGATACGCTTCATGCAATGGCTGCATTTCGCTCAACCGATGAATGACCAGTACATGATCCGAAAACGGAAACACTTGAAATGCCGCCGGAAAATTATAGCGCTTCAATTTTTCAACGAGGATATCCAACGCTTCTAAATCGGATATCGCAAGCAGGCTCATACAAATCGGCTGTTGTGGTATCGTGTCTCGGATGAGTAAATCCTCATAGGATACACTGTTTTGCTGTTGCGCAAGCGGCTGTTCACGATCCGTTTTTTCATTGCGCCAATGAAAACGGATTTGCTGGACTTGTTTCAGCAGGCGTTCAGGTGGGAACGGACGGAACAGCACGTCTTCGGCTTTTAGCGTAAGTGCCTGATAGACCGTCTGAAATGTGCGGTCTGAAGAAATGCCAAGCCAGAGTGCATGAGCAGGCAAGTCGACGTCTTCTTTGCTGATGAAGTCCATGTCGATGATGTATAAGTAAGCGTCTTGAAATGTGCGCAGTACGTTTGGTTGGTCTGTTATTTCGACCGCCACGTCGTTCCATTGTGATGTCAGCAGCCATTTTAAGCCTTGTGCTTCTAATGGGTCTTTTATAAGGAGCAATATTTTCATTTGTCGTTCACCTCGATGCATTGTTGTTATGTATTGTAGCATTATATTATGGGAATTGCGTTGAGAGAGCACGTAGTAAGTGGTCCGGGATTTCCGCTCCAGACGGTACGCTTTCCGGGGGGCGTGGCCTTGAGCCTCCTCGTTCGCTTCGCTCCTGCGGGGTCTCAAGACGCACGCTGATCCCCCAGGAGTCGACCGTCTTCCGCTCCAATCCTTAGTTAGCACATAAAAGAACATATAGAACTTAGTGTAGTTTTTCAAGATCTAAGAAGGGTCTTCACAGTCAGAGTACAAAATTGGCATCATTCATTGACTGAGTTACTAAACAAAGGTAAGGTCAAGGTCAAGACAAAACCTCTCAAGCAGTTTTGCTCAAGAGGCTTCTAATCATTGATTCGCTATTTTTATGATTTGATAATTCCCATACTCATCCACTATGATCGAATAAATTTTTCTCTTTTCTATAAAGTCTCTGTTTCCGCTGATGTCGGTAAAATAGAAAGTTTCGTAGGTGTAGGCCTCTAAGGAGTCTTCGTAGTAGATAACATCCGTTACAGTGTTTTCGATGAATTCGAAGTAGACATTGTGCCCCGACATGTCGTCCATGTAGTCCAGAAGTTCGGTTCCGGCTGAGCTGCCAGAAGCGACATAGTGATCGATGTAACTGTAATCTTCATTGGTCAAGGCAACTTCGTATTGATTGCGGAATTCTTTTATAAAATCTACGACTTCTTCATCCGTGACTTCTGCTTCTTCCGTATCATACTCGTCCGGTGTTTCTTGATAGAATTCCTCGTAGTCCTCAGAGTGTTCATCCTGATTATAGTATTGTTCTGGGATATAGTCATCGTAGACATCGAACAGCGCCGCTACTTGTTTGCCGCTCATCGGCTGATTGATCCATTTATCGACTAGATTTTGCATACTGTACATCGGAATCGAGAAGCCAAACACGGTGTTATCTTTATATAGTAAGGAATTAATGCCGATGACATAACCCGTATTAGCATCGAGAAGAGGGCCTCCGCTGCTGCCGTGGTCAATTTGCGCATCGATCTGATAGACTTTTTCATAGATGAAATCTTTTTGCATGTCACGGTTCAATCCAGTCAAATAGCCGATTGACGCGGTATTTTCAAAGCCGTTCGGACTGCCAATCGCGATGACTTCCGTACCGATCGGCGTTTCTTTTTGCTCGATCACGAATGGCTTCACATTTTTATTTGCTTCGGATTTAATCAAGGCTATATCATATTTATCGGAAATCCCTACAACTCTGCCTCCCATATCTTCCCCTTTGGAATTTCGGACAACCACATCTGTATAGCCTACTACCACGTGAGCATTCGTAACAATATATCCGCCCTTTTTATAAAGAAAACCTGAACCAGAGCCCGAACCGGTCAAGACTGTAAACACGCTGGGTAATGACTCTTTTATAAGTACGGTTTTGTCTTTCGACTGTTGCTTCGACTGCTTTGCAACCGCAGGAGTAGTTTGGATTTTAATGCCATTTTCACCTTCCGCTGCAGCCACCGCTTCTGTATCAGGCAATGCATTAGTCTTCTTCGGAATTTTAAAACTCCAGTCTGTCGCATAGCCAAATACTCCACCTGTCCCTGCCAAGACAATGAAGCAGGTAAGAACAATAGCAGGTACCCATTTACTGCCAGACGATTTACTCATTTCCGTGCCGCAGCCCGCACAAAACTTCCCATTGTCTGTATTTTTATGACCGCATTTTGAACAGAACATGCAATTCACTCCCCCTTCTATTAGCACCTAATATTGTTAGTTATATGCAACTATGTATACGTTAAATAATACCATAAAAATCACTATAAAAGACTCACTCTTATGTAAAATCACACAAAAAAGCTCTGTCTACTTATGACAGAGCCATATACTCTACATTCAATTGTCTCCCCGAATCAAATCAGCTTCTGTTGATTCAATAACTTCCTCTGCCGTAAAGCCGTCAAATACTTCTTTCAGCACTAAACCTTTTGGAGTCACTTCAATTAATGCTCTTTCGGTAATGATCTTATCGACAACTCCTTTTCCGGTAAGCGGCAGCGTACAGCGCTTTTTAATTTTTGGTTCACCGGTTTTCGAAACATGGTCCATTATGACGATCACTTTTTTGGCACCGTGCACTAAATCCATCGCGCCACCCATCCCTTTGATCACTTTCCCTGGAATCATCCAATTGGCCAAGTCTCCTGTTTCAGACACTTCCATTGCCCCTAAAATCGCGACATCCACATGGCCGCCGCGAATCATCGCAAATGATTCGGCACTCGAGAAGAAAGCAGAGCCGGGAACCGTTGTGACCGTTTCTTTTCCAGCATTGATCAAATCAGGGTCGACATCTTCTTCTAAAGGATACGGCCCAATGCCCAATAATCCATTTTCCGACTGTAAAATGACTGTTTTATCAGCTGAAATATAGTTCGCTACAAGCGTTGGCATACCAATTCCTAAATTGACATAGTTGCCGTCTTTAATCTCCTGCCCTGCCCTTTTCGCAATGCGCTCTCTAAAATGAATTGGTTTCATTAAGCTCCCTCCCCTTTCTGCCGAGTCGTCAGCCGCTCAATTCGTTTTTCTTGTTTTGCCTCCAATAAGCCTTGCACATAAATGCTTGGGGTATGAATGTGGGCAGGATCTAGTTCTCCAACATCTACAATCTCTTCCGCCTCAGCAATTGTAAATTTAGCTGCCGCCGCCATAAGTGGGTTAAAGTTTTGTGCCGTTTTATTGTAGATCAAGTTTCCCAATTGATCGGCTTTCGCTGCGCGAATCAATGCGAAATCTGCATTCAAAGCTTCCTCCAATAAATACTCCTTGCCATCAAAGACCCGCACTTCTTTTCCTTCTGCAATCTGTGTCCCGACTCCAGCAGGCGTATAGAAAGCCGGTATCCCCGCGCCGCCTGCACGTATCTTTTCAGCCAACGTTCCTTGCGGTGTCAGCTCGACTTCAATTTCCCCTGCCAATACCTGGCGTTCAAATTCCTTATTCTCCCCAACATACGATCCAATCATTTTCTTGATCTGCTTCTTTTGCAGCAACAAGCCAAGTCCCCAATTATCCACGCCACAATTATTTGATATGATCGTTAAATCTTTCACTTCAGTTTCCGCCAATGCCAGAATCAGCTGCTCAGGTATCCCAACCAGTCCGAATCCGCCAACCATTAACGTCGCTCCATCTTGAATAGTTGAAACCGCTTGCAAATTTGTTGAGTAGATCGTTTTCATACGTTTCTCCTCCTGTTCTTTGCCAGTGCTTCACCCTTATTTTATTTTAACAAATGATTCAGATATTTGCATGAAACTATGAAAAAGAATGGTAATTCATAGTATTAAAATGTCCCTAATGCTATACTTCACAGACACATACATAACAAAATCACTGGGGGTGCCTATTGGCTGAGAGGAGAAAACTCCGACCCTTTGAACCTGATTCGGTTGATACCGACGGAGGGAAGTGGCATTTTTTTCAGCGGCCACTAACTTTCAGTGGTCTTTTTTTGTATAAACCTATGAAAAAAGGAGCTGGATGGATTGGAATTGAAAGATCAAGTAGTATTGGTGACTGGTGCAAGCAGAGGGTTGGGCGCGGCAACTGCGAAGGCTTTTGGCGAAGCAGGTGCAAAAGTTATCGTAAATTACTTTCAAAATAGCGATAAAGCTCAGCAAGTTGTGAATGAAATCGGCAGTGACCGGGCCATAGCACTGCGGGCAGACGTGCGGAATCCAGATGACCTGCAGTTATTAGTAGAACAGGCTAACCACCATTTCGGACAGCCAATTACGACAATCGTCAACAATGCGTTAATCGACTTTTCATTCAATGGTGATGATCGGAAACAGTTGAATGCGATTGAATGGCAGGATTATCATAAACAGCTGGAAGGTTCTGTGGGGGCAACGCTAAATACGCTTCAAGCAGCTCGGGAAGGCATGACACAATTGCAGTTTGGTCGAATCATCAATATCGGAACAAACTTGGTGCAGAATCCTGTCGTACCTTATCACGATTACAATACGAGCAAGGCCGCTTTGCTCGGTATGACGCGGAGCATGGCAAAAGAATTAGGACCTGATGGTATCACCGTCAATATGGTGTCAGGTGGGCTTTTACTGAAAACAGATGCTAGCGCCGCAACGCCGGATGCTGTGTTCGATATCATTAAAGCCAACACACCGATTGGGCGAGTCGTCACTCCAGAAGAAGTAGCTGATGTGGTTGTCTTCTTCGCTTCTCCTTCCAGCCGTGCCGTCACAGGACAAAATCTCGTAGTGGATGGCGGATTGGTGATGGATTGATAGAGTCATTTCCTGACTTTTTGCATGGTTGATTTGTAGATCAAGCGTATATTAGATAGCACCTCCTTTGCGTTGAATTCATCAAATGAAACGGCACAGTTCTCTCACGTTTTTCGACATACACTAAGAGAGAAGGAGGTGCATATTTTATGTCATCAAGAAAGTTTAGACCTTGCAGCGGCTGTGACTCTTCTCATGTATCGAATCGGGAGACTAGATGTTATGACGAAAAGAAATTAATTCATATACTCGTCGATTTAATGATGGGAGATCCTATCGAAATCACCTTGAAACACTCAAAAAATATTCAGCATAATGGCTATTACTTAGAATTCAACAAAAACAATCGAGTTATCCATTTTCAACCGTTCGGAGATGCAGATGTCCAAGAATTCGCCTTGGCTGACATTTGCACGATAAGATATAGCTGATACAAGGAATTTCAGAATCCAACACGGTGTCGTTCGATGAGACTAAAACTAGCAGCCATAAGAGATTATTCCACCTTTCACTCTCCTAAATCACCATAAGAAACCCCTTTATGATCGCGTATAGACACTTTATGATCTTCAACAGCAAAATGACGCACATGGAAGAAGGGCAGTTCAGGAGATCACTCCCTGGACAGCCCTCCATTTATACAGTCTTGCTTTTCAGATTAATTCCTCAAAGCATTCCACTGTTTTCATCGGTTCGCCTGACTTACGCAACCCCCATGTATCTTCCATGAACACCTCTGCTAACTTCTCATACTTCCTACCATACTTTGCAGCCCACTCCAAACTCACGACGCTTTCATATACGTCCGACATGCGTTTCATCCATCTTTTCGCTTCAAATGTTTGCAAAGAATAATCATAGGAAGCAAAGGCAGTCAATCCTTCCTGCACACTATCAATTTCTCTATCTAGTACTTGCGTCAATCCGCATTCCTCTAATGCAGACAAACGGTTCTTCATCTCATCGACAAACAAGTCATGAGCTTTGAATTTCGTGACCAAACGAATCAATTCCAACGCTAAAATATTTGCCGTCCCTTCCCAAACGGTTAACACTTGTGCATCCCGTAGCAATCTCGGCGTAACAAAATCTTCTATATAGCCATTGCCGCCGTGCATTTCGATTGCTTCATGAGAGAAGTGAATTGCCTGTTCCGCTGTTTCCTTTTTAATCAATGCAATAAAAAGTCGCTTCAGCACTTGCTCGCGTTCATCCGCTTCTCCATCTGTAACTTTTTCATATAGTTTAATGAAATCAAAAACGGTTATTGTTTCCGCATGTAATTTTGCCGACATTTTTCCTAATGTATCACGCACCATTGGATAACCCGTCAAACGTTGACCGAATGCATTTCTACGACTTGCATAGCTCTTGGATTCCAGCAATGCTCTGCGCATGATGCCTAGAGATGCAACCGCATTGCAGATTCTTGATAAATTAAGCGCTTCGAGCATATAAGCCAAACCTTTCGTCGGATCACCTACAACATAGGCAATCGCCCCGTCAAATTCCACCTCACCTGACGGCACAGCGCGCACACCCAGTTTATCTTTGAGTCTGCGAATACGAACTCCGTTTAACTCCCCGTTTTTCTTGCGCCAAGGTACCGCAAACAACGTCAAACCTTTTGACCTTTCAGGCGTACCTTCCATACGAGCCAAGACCATCACCACGCCTGCCATTCCGGCATTCGAAGCAAAATACTTTTCTCCATACAATCGATACTGCTCTCCTTCTTTCACCGCGCGGACAACATTTGCACCTACATCGGACCCACCTTGCCGCTCCGTCAAAAATGTAGCACCTTCGAATAAAGGCATTTCACCCGTTGCGCAAACACGGGGTAAAAACAGTTGTTTTACCTCGTCATCCGCGAAATGATCCAATAAATACGCAGTTGCCATCGTCAGCGTTACAGGACAATAGAAACCAGGCTCTGCATGAGACAACAGAAATCCTTGTGCAAAGCTATACGTATAATTCCCCTTATGTCCAAGTTCGGGAATCTCTTTATGGACATAGCCGACAATCCCTGTATCATACGTTTCCTGTACGGTTTGTCGATACCCTTCATTGACCCACACTTCCGATACTTCTTCACCAAACTTATTGTAACGAATTAGACGCGGTTCCCCTTCTCTGTCCGTATGCACAGCTCTTCGCTCAATATCATTCGCACATGCTTCACCGAATGAATGAAGTTCACGTAATGCATACTTAAGAAACGGACCATCCAGTCGCTCACGTAAAATTAGTTCCAATGTTTCATCACCAACAAAAAAGTTTTCCACTTCATAACGTTCAGTTTCCTCCAATACTCTCATCCGACAGTTCCTCCTTCTCGCAACGGTTGTTTTAGAATCTTCCCAGAAGCATTTCGAGGCAGCGCATCGACTTGTTCATAAATCCGCGGAATTTTGAATGAAGCCAAATGTTCTTTCAAATAACCTTTAAGCGCTTCCTCATCAATTCTTTCAGAAGCGGCAAATACGACCTTCACCGTCTCACCCCACTCAGGATGCGGTACACCAACTACCGCAACTTCCTTCATATTAGGAAATTGAACGATTTGTTCTTCAATTTCTTGCGGATAGATGTTGACCCCGCCTGATAAAATCACATCTTTCTTTCGACCAATAATCCAATAAAATCCATCTTCATCTTCCATCGCCATATCACCAGTCCGCAACCAGCCGTCAAAATAGGTCTCCCGCATCGCTTCCTCATTTTTGTAATAGCCAAGCATATTTCCTTCACCAAAGAGAACGATCTCCCCTACTTCACCTGGTATTACATCTTTTCCTGATTCATCTACAATTCGCAGCTCTGTATGCAGCGGAGCACGCCGCCCGATACTTCCCGCCTTCGCATCATGTTCAGCAGCCAGCAGTAATGCCCCGCTCGGTCCCGCCTCTGTCAGTCCATAAACACAGACCAGATTGTCCGAGCGGAATGCAATTTTCACTTTTTTCACTTCTTCAGCCGACAGCGGAGCCCCACCATATACCCACCATTTCATGGATGATAGGTCTGCATCTTGTAATTTTGGATTGCTTGCGGTCAGTATATATGCAACAGGTGCACCAAAAAAGTGTGTTGTTCGTTCTCGTTCCACCATTTCAATCAATAAATCCGGAGTAAATGTCGGTGTTATAACAAGTGTGGATCCCACAAGCATACCTGCCATCAAAAACAAGTGAAGCGGTGCTGAGTGACTGAGCGGCATCATCAGCAAGATGCGACTCTCCGGTTTGAATTCCATTTCCACAGCAATCATTGAAGCAACTGTCAAGATATTTCGGTAGCTAAATAACACACCTTTCGGGCTACCTGTCGTCCCGGATGTATATAAAATGGTGGACTCATCGTCTTCTTTCAAATTACACGAAATTGTAGTTTCTTCCCCTTGAGACAGCACATCTTGAAAATCAAACCAACCATCCACTGCGCCACCTGTCTTAATCTTCAGTGAAGGCGCTTTCATTTTACTTGCTGCTTCAAACACTAAATCATGTGCAATCAATACTTTTACGTCCGCGTGCTCAAGAATGTATTCCAATTCCCGTGCTGTCAACTTCACGTTAATCGGCACTACAATCGCCTCGATTCGCTGTGCTGCAAAATACGAGATCACAAATTCTTCTCCGTTCGGTAAAAACAACGCTACTTTTTCTCCTTTCTTTACGCCTTGTGTCCGCAACGCATTCCCAAATTGATTAACAAGCCGATCCAGCTCTTTGTACGTAATTTGCTTTTCCCTACTGACAACTGCCTCGTGTTTCGGATACTTCCGTGCATTACGAGACAATAATTGTGAACTATTCATTCCCTTCATCCCCTTTCGATTTTTCCAATTTGCTATTGAATACAACAAGCAGCTGCTCCATTTCGCGCTTCATTTCTTCCAATTCCTGAATTTTCAACTCAACTTCTTCGATTCGCCGTCTACCGTATTGAATTGTCCGTTCCAACTGTTTGCGCCCGGTTCGGTCTTTATCGAATAACAACACCATTTCTTTAATCTCTTCCAATGAAAAGCCATATTTCTTTCCACGAACAATCAATTTTAATTTGACAAGTTCAGAAGCTGGATATAGGCGCTGATTTCCTTCTGACCGGGCAGGCGAAAGCAAACCAATCTCTTCGTAGTATCGGATCGTCCGCGTGGATACATCAAACAGATCCGCTGTCTCCCGAATTGTTTTCACTTCACCTCCTCCTTTCTATCATTTTCTAAATAGTAGCATTTACGTTAACGTAAAGGTCAAGATGATAATTTGCCCCGATACGCTATGATGCGGTTAAGACCAACGATCCCCCTTAAAAGAAAAAGGTCGTCATAAAAGTCAGATGCCACTGACTTTCACAACAACCTCTTCTATCATCGTTAACTATTTTGCAGTTTTTCCCCTACAGCCACCGTCAAATCGCGCACAGTTTGCGGCACATAGCTTTTCATCATCGAATTCATAACCGACCCCATCATACCCTTGCCCGAAATATCAAGGTAGCCTGTAAGATCTGTCGTCTCTCGATCAACTTCATTCAGCTGAAAGTAGCCGTTGCCTTCCAAGTTTTCATTCAGTCCTTCGAGTTTAAAAGCAACTTTTGAGTTCTCTGACCGTTCCGCAATATCAACCTGCATCTCGATATTTTTTTGGATCATCCCAAGGTCCGCACGAAACTTCCAGGTGAACTGCTTTTCATTGGCTACTTCGTGTTCGATATACCCCGGGATTAGCGGAGCCCATTGATTCATATCATCCAAAAATCTCCACACTCTATCCACCGGCGCTGAAATCTTGATTTCTTCCATTCCATTCGGCAAATGACACACCCCTTTTTCTTTGTCATGAAGAATAGTATATCATTATAAGATTATGCATTGCACTAATAATTCCGAATTTAAAGTTATATAATCTTGCTTAACTCGGATTCAAAAGCTGGTTTATTCGGATATATTATAAGTAGGTCTTGGATTAGTGCTTGTTTTGCAGGTTGCTTGCTGTCCCGCCAAGCCGTTGGATCATCCTGCATCAGCTCAATGATCGAATTCACTAATTGTTCAATCCCTCTCAGACGTCTCCCTCTCCCTTCGAATAAACAGCCAATAAGCGACGTTTCAATACCTCATCTCGTTCTGTTAAATCTCTCACGATCTCAATCAATACTTCATTCGATAACGTCTGAAGTATTTCTGTGAAAGGATCATCCGTCACTTCCACCCATTGTGGGGCAGAAGGCGGAGTCTTACCATCCAATTGTTCCGCCAGCTCAAAATAAGCTGCCACCCCATGCTTACAAACAGAACTATAGTCATACGGACAGTTGCATGATGAAAACAAAATCGTTCCCTCATCACCTATAGTTACAGTTACTTCATATTTTTCACTGCCCAAAATAAAGAAAGTATACGTCCCTTCTTGTCGTTTACGGGAAGAACTGACACGACCATCACAAAAATAGTTCCAACCACGGGTCACAATCTTCTGATTCACATGCTCTTCGAATTGATAAATATTCATAAGTCGCTCCTTCTACCGATTTTTCATTATTTTAGCATAGACCAGCTCATTAGACGCTTACCACTCTTTCAACTCTTCATTCAGCTTTTTCGCTTCATTCGCATAATACAAATAAAATCCAATCCAGCTGGCAATGTACAGTCCCAAAAACAGACCTGTAAATGTCAAAAAGCTCTTAGCCGTAAAAGTAAACCAGCCGATACCGAAAGCAGTGATAAAGTAAAGAATCAGCACGGTAATGAAGTGATACAAAGTCTGTTTCAGCAGTGACCAACTTTCATTTTCAAAATAAAGTGGGGTGACACTGAAAAACCAGCCACAAAAAATTGTGCCTAGAGCGTTCTTGACGAACACATCTGCTTTTAGTGTTTCAAGATCGCTTACATATATGGCCAAACTTGTAATGACGACTGCCAGGAAACCACCAAAGAAAATACCAATCATACTGCGGAATAAAAAAGAGTTCATTCCTTACTCCTCCTTTTCATTTTAAGCGCTTCCTTGATCCCGTTGACGTATGTTCTTGAAACATATTCTTTCGTCCCCGATTTAAAGTATACTGCCAGTGTCCCGTTAAAAGAAGCTTCGAAACGGCTCAATTCATGGAGATTGGCAATGACCGATTTAGAGAGCCGAATAAAACGACTTGATGGTAAAACGGCTTCCAATTCATATAGTTTTTCTTTCACTAGAAAGGAACCATTTGCAGTGACGGCAGCAACTCCAGATGACGTTGCGTGAAAATAATGGATGTCCGCCGGCTTTAAGATATGCTGCATCTCTCCATCCTTACCTACGATAAAATCCAGTTCCTGTCCTTTTAAAAAGTCCAAAACTTCTTGGATCGATTGATTCATTTCTTCGCATTCAATGGTGACTGTTGTCCCTTTATTTGCACTATCGATATTCAAGAAAACTTTCATTTCGAGAAACCCCTCCCGACAATAGTGTAAACGTTTCTTTCCAAATTGTCTGTACTATTTCGATTGCTTCAGACGAAGAATACACAAGCTGAGTACGAATACAATGGCAATGAAGCTACCTGATAGAATCGTTTCCCCTGTCCATTCCAGCTGCCCATTCCATATTGCAATAAAAAGTTGATTCATATGATAGATCACATTGAAATCTGCAATTGTTTGCACGAATTTCGGCATCAACTCTATCGGCATCGTAAAGCCTCCTGAAATCATGACTAGTTGAAAAATAACGATAGAGAAGACAAGTGCACTATTTTGATTTGTGAAAAATGAATAAATAGCTGAAGATAAGACGAGAAGTACTGCGTTCATTGCAATGAAAAATCCATAAGAAGCAAGAAAGTCTATCAAATGAAATTGCAGATCATATACCAATGCGCCAATAGAAAATACAAGGAAATAGCCGAGACTCGTTAAAATAATGGATTTCAAAATAGCAGACAACAAAAGCATACGCTTCGGCACGGGTGTCAGTGTAATCCGCTTTTCGATGCCTGTTGTCCGGTGCGTTACTTGTTCAAATCCGAAAGCGAAAAAAATAACTCCAAACGCGATGAGTAGAATGAATGATGGTGTATAAGTCTCCGCATAATTCAAACTTCCATCATAAGTAGCTTCTCCGAATAACTGTCCCATGAAAAGATACGATACGGGCGGCACGACAATCGTAAACACCACATAGAAAATTTCTCTCCAAAACATTAATAAATCGTATTTTAGTTGTGTAGCTAACATGTCTAATCTCCCCCTTAAACCGTCACATTTTGTAAATAAAACTCATGAATTGAGCGATAACCGCGCTCCAAAATCCGTTCCGTGGTATCAAGCACCTCTGCTATGCCATTGTTAAGCAACATCACCTTATCACAGTACAACTCCACTTCATCCATATTATGAGTTGTTAAAATGACCGTTCCACCCATCCTTTTATTGTAGTCCGTAATGTAATTCCACAGCATATTGCGCATATGAGGGTCCAACCCTGTTGTCGGTTCATCCAAAATCAACAGCCTAGGCTGCGACATGAACGCAATCGCCAAACTGACAATTTGCTTCCACCCACCCGAAAGCTTATCGAAATAGGTTCGACGATACGGTTCAAGATGAAACTCCGCCAATACCTGATTGACATCTTTAGTGGAATCATAATAGGACTGAAATAGTTTCAGCAGTTCATAAACTTTCATCGTTTTATAAAACTGTGTTGGCTGCAGTACGACAGAAATTTGTTTTCTCAGCTGCTCTTTTTCATTGATGGAAAGACAATGCAACTCCTTGCCGAATAGATGAATGCCTCCTGCGTCCGGTGTTTGAATCGTCATAAGCATCTCTAAAAAAGTCGACTTCCCCGCTCCGTTTTTCCCAATGACCGCCACAATTTCCCCTTCATTTGCCTGAAACTCCACTCCCTTCAATACGTCATATGATCCAAATGATTTTCGAACGTCTTGCGCCTCGACCACAGTCATTATGTTTTCCTCCATTCGTTCACTCTTTATACTTTTAGTATACGAACTGGCGAATAAAACGTCAGCCGGATTTGGATGAGTGGTACATTTTTGAATGTCAGTTGCAGGATTTGTTAGGTGAGTGGCATGAATGTATTCGGTGTTTTGTGGGATTGGTTCGGGCTAATGCGGGTTTGGTTCGATTCAACCCGGGTACGGTTCGGTTCAACCGGTTTGGTTCGGTTCAACCCGGGTTTGGTTCGGTACTACCCGGGTACGGTTCGGTACTACCCGGGTTTGGTTCGGTATTACCCGGGTTTGGTCTGGTACTACCCGGGTTTGGTCTGGTACTACCCGGGTTTGGTTCGGTACTACCCGGGTACGGTTCGGTTCAACCCGGGGTTGGTTCGGTTCAACCCGGGTTTGGTTCGGTTCTACCCGGGTTTGGTTCGGTACTACCCGGGTACGGTTCGGTTCAACCCGGGTTTGGTTCGGTACTACCCGGGTTTGGTTCGGTTCAACCTAGAATTGGTTCGGTTTAACATGGATTTATAAGTATTAACGGACAATTACGTACCGAAATAAAAAAAGCTGCCACAGAAAGTCTTGTTTCAAAGACTTTCCGGACAGCTATTCTCACATCTTATTTCGCTACTTTTTTATTCTTCCGATTACCTGCGTGTTGGGTAATCCGGTCCAGGATGATCGCAACAATGACGATTGACAATCCTGTTTCGAAACCTTTACCGGTTTTCAGCTGAGTAACGGAACGATACACTTCTTCTCCGAGACCCGGTGCACCAACCATGGACGCGATGACGACCATCGATAGTGACAACATAATACTTTGGTTGACTCCTGCCATGATCGTGGATTTAGCCAATGGAATCTGCACTTTCAGTAAACGCTGTGATGTTTTGGAACCGAATGCTTCTGTTGCTTCGATTAAATCTTTTGGCACTTGTTCGATTCCGAGCATCGTCAAACGAATTGTCGGCGGCATGGAGAAAATGACAGATGCCACAACCCCGGGCACGACACCGATATTAAAGAAGAAAATCGCTGGCAATAAATAAACGAATGCCGGCATTGTCTGCATCAAGTCGAGAATCGGATTGATGATTTTCTTCACCGTTGCTTGTTGAGAACCCCAAATACCTAACGGAATCCCGATGAGTAACGCAATCGCGACCGAAGTCAGAACGAGAGCGAGCATTTGAAGCATTGGATACCAGTAACCTAAATAGTCAATGAACAACAAACCAATCAATGTAAACAACGCGATACCACGTGTCGACAAGAAATAAGCAATCACTGCAAAGATGACTGCCAGCAAAATGGAAGGTACTAAATCCATTAGCGTAACCGCACCTTCAACGGTACCTTTTAGGAAAGCAGAAATACCATCAAATACTGTGCCGAACGTGTCGACCAACCAATCTACTCCGTCATCGATCCAATCAGCGAATGGTAATCTTGGTAATAAATTATTCATGATCCGTCACCTCGTTTACTCCCGTTGCAACAGGATCGTTATTAATAAACTGTCCATTTCCAGCAAGCGCGCCAATTAACGCACCTCGGATAATGATTCCTTGCAGATGTTCTCTTTCATCCACTACCGCAACTGGAACGGAGGCAGTCGAAACCGTATCGAATAAATCTGTCAATACTGTATCTTGTGAAACCTTCGTAATGTCGCGAATGAGTACATCTTCTAGGAGCTTTCCTTCTTCTGTCGCTGTAAGTGCATCTTGTGCAGTGACAGCACCAAGCAAACGGTTCCCTTTATCCACTACATAAATAGAAGAAATGCTTAACTTTTTCATCAAGCGCAAGGCTACGCGGGCACCTCGATCGACTTGCACTGTGTCCGCTTTCTTCATAATATGCCATGCTGTCAATACCTTCGATAAATCGACGTCTTCGACAAAACGCTCGACATATTCATTGGACGGACTCATCAAAATTTCTTCCGGCGTTCCGATCTGGACGATATCGCCGTCTTTCATGAGTGCGATTCGATCTCCAATTCGCAACGCTTCATCCAAATCATGCGTAATGAAAATAATCGTTTTCCCCATGTCATGGTGAAGTTGCAACAATTCGTCTTGCATATCTTTACGAATCAACGGATCAAGCGCACTAAACGCTTCGTCCATTAGCAACACGTCCGGGTCATTTGCAAGCGCACGAGCTAGACCTACCCGTTGCTGCATCCCGCCACTGAGTTGATTCGGATATTGTTCTTCATAACCTGCCAAACCTACCAATCGCAAGGATTCTTTCGCCTTTTCTAGTCGCGTCTCCTTTGCGATGCCTTGAATTTCTAATCCATATTCTGTATTTTCCTGTATCGTCTTATGCGGAAACAATGCAAAGTTCTGGAACACCATGCCGATTTTTTTCCTGCGAACTTCACGCAACTGCTCCTTATTCATCTCCACAATATCTTTTCCATCGATCAATATCTTCCCCATCGTCGGATCGATCAAACGATTCAACATGCGTACAAGTGTCGATTTCCCACTTCCTGACAATCCCATGATAACGAAGATTTCTCCATCATAGACGTCAAATGAAGCATTTTTTACACCGACCGTCGCGCCCGTCGCTTGTAAAATTTCCTTCTTGGACTTCCCCTCGTTCAGTAATTGCGCGGCACGTTTCGTATTCTTTCCGAATATTTTCGTCGTACCTTGTACTTCAATTTTCTTTGTCATTTCTTGATCACTCATGTGGACAACTCCCTAGCTTTCTAAAAACTTGACTTTATTATTATAGACGTAACAGTTTTGCAATACAACAGTTTAACCTAAATTAATTGTTTATACAGTAAAAACTGTACAAACTTTCATCTAAATATTGCTTTTACACGTCAAATATAATACGCTATATTAGCAATCGGGGAGAAATCCATCCCCAGTATTTTAATGGAGGTACACTTTATGGACGGTAAAGAACAACTTGAAAAATCACGCGAGCGAATTATCGAAACAATCGCGCAAAACATACATCTATACGGCCTGACTCCATCTGCAGGCAGACAATATGGCACGATGTTTTTCCATGACGATCCGTTGACATTGGATGACATGACAGAAGAACTCGGGATGAGTAAAACCAGCATGAGTACATCCGTCCGCGCCCTATCTGATTTGAAGTTAGTGGAACGCGCATGGAAACGAGGCGTCCGTAAAGACTTATACCAAGTCAAAGACGATTGGTATCAAAGCTTCATCGACTTATTCTCTATCAAATGGCGGCGCTCCATCTCTCTTTATTCCACCACCATCCGTAAGTCATTGAACGAGTTAAACAAGCTGGCAGCCGATCCATCCATTACAGATGATTTGAAACTAATGGTAGAAAGAGACATAGAGAAGCTTCGATACGTTCAAGATTATTATGAATGGCTAGATCGTCTGGTCGATGCATTTGAAGATCATGATATTTTTGATCTGGTACCACGAAAAGACGATATACAAGAGGGTAAATGACCGTGAGAGCTTAGGCTTTTGCGGTTTTCAAATAATAAAAAGCATTCCACTACCGTTTTATGGTAAGTGGAATGCTTAATCACTCCTTTATACATATCATGTGGTGTAGGAAGCAAAAGCTACTTGTTCAATATCCCATTTACTCCACCTCAGGCAGCATGATTTCCTCCGCCTCATTCACCTTCCCATAATTCAAATCCACGGAAATCGTTACAGACTGCGTAGGATTTTTCCCTTCTGCTTCATAATGAAACTCTTTTAATCTCATATGATCTTTCGCAATCTTTACTTCGAGCTTTGAAGCGATATTCGATGAATCGACACCTTTAAACGACATATTAAATAGTTCCTGAAATACTTTATAAAAGTCTTGGTCATTTCCGTCGTATGTAAAAATATATTCATTGTCCTTCTCTTTCATTGCCAATTCTTCTTCGACTTCTCCGAGTCGATCGATCACTTTTTCGTATTGGACATTTAACAATTCTTCTTCTGTATATTGACCTGAAACATCTTCCCACCTTCCTCCGTTTTCATTAGCCAATACAACTTCTGCTTTTTTATAAACTTCTGCTTTCGTATCGTTCGGCTGACCATCCGTTGTTGTTACGTACGATGCATGGAAATCAGGCGACTCCTTGTCGACGTATTGTATTTTCCCTTTGTTAACCTGTTTCTGCTCTCCCTTTGCCATATCTTTCGCAAGCACCGTCAACGCCATGTCGATTTCATAACTCTTCAATTCTTCCGGTGATTGATCCAGACGTGTTTGGACTTCTTGCATCGTCAGGTTATCTGCCGATTCAGCACAAGCGCTGAGTACGATGGCGGAAAGAACTAACATCAGTAATCTACTAATACTTTTCATTCTTCTTCCTCCTAAACCAGTTTTCTCATAGTATAGCGTTTTCCTAATTTATCGAAAGTGCCTGAATGCCCACTGAACATTACCTATCATTTGACCCCTTCATTGAGAAATGCAGTACCTCCATCCACCTCTCTTAGTTTGCTGCATGTATATCGGGGAATTAAAGAAGCATAATGACAAGAAAAGGAATGAGTGACGATATGCTTTATGAATGTGCAATTATTGGCGGTGGACCCGCTGGATTGAGCGCAGCCCTGGTACTCGGTCGGGCGAGACGAAAAACGGTTATATTTGATGACGACCATGCGCGGAATCGAGTGACACGGGAAGCACATGGTTTTTTAACAAGAGACGGCATCCAGCCTGCTGAATTAAGACGACTCGCCCGAGAGGAAATTGCGAATTACCCTTCCGTTGAGTTTCACAATGAGCGAATTGCTTCCATTGAGAGAATAGACGAGACACATTATGAATTAAGGACGGCGGGTGGAAAAATCTTTCGCAGTCAGAAAATTTTATTGGCAGTCGGTTTACAGGACGAACAACCAAATATCCCGGATATTGAACGCTTCTACGGAACATCCATATTCAGCTGCCCTTACTGTGACGGCTGGGAACTTCGCGATCAGCCTCTCGCCGTTATTGCGGATAAGAATGTCTTCAAAATTGCAGCAGAAGTCTATACATGGAGCCGTGATTTGATCGTCTTTACAAACGGCGAAGGTCAGCTTACAGCGGAAGAATGCAAAAAACTTAATGCGAAAGGAATACAAATCATAGACGACATGATCGCAGGACTGGAAGGAAAAAACGGACAACTTGAAAGCATTCGACTGGAAGACGGCACACTCATCGACCGCACCGGCGGATTCGCCTCCCCACTCTGGAGCCACCCTAACCAATTTGCAGCAGAACTAGGCTGTGAGCGTAATGAATATGGAGGAATTTCAACCGATGAATATGGACGCACCAGTGTATGGAACGTCTATGCAGCAGGCGACGCAGCACATATTGTCCCATCTCAATTAATTATTGCAGCGGGCACAGGCAGCGCGGCGGCGATCGGAATGAATGGTGATTTGACGAATGAGTTTTTCGATTAAATAGATCAGACACTTTGTACAGTAAAAACTGTACATACAATAAATATAGGTAAAACGGTTGTATTGCAAACATATTACAGTTATACTAGTAAAGGTTCGCTATGACAGCGGAAACAAAAAGGTTGTACATACTATACAGACGTTGGACAACAAAACGTCCATCTCACTTGCAACCAAATACAAGGAGGAACTGTATCGTGTCATTTAAAAAGAAAGTTCTAGGATTCAGCTCAGTCGCTCTATTAGCAGTAGGTCTTGCTGCATGTGGCGGCGACAAAAATGAGGACACATCAAAAACTGACGGAGACAAAGACGCAACAGGCGCAACAGAATCCATCGGTAAAGCAGTAGACTACAAGATTACAGGAATCGACCCAGGCGCGGGCATCATGGAAGCAACGGACCGTGCACTTGAAGATTACAACTTAGAAAAGTGGGACGTTGTTACAGGTTCAGGCGCAGCCATGACGGCAGCATTGAAAAAAGCGTATGACAAAGAAGAGCCAATCATCGTAACAGGATGGTCTCCACACTGGAAATTCGCAAAATATGATCTTAAATACCTTGAAGATCCAGAAGGTTCTTACGGTGGGGCGGAAGAAATTCACACAATCGGACGTCTTGGTCTAGAAGAAGACTTACCGGAAGCTTACCAAGTTTTGAAAAACTTCCACTGGACAGAAGAAGATATGGCTGAAATCATGGTGGAAATCATTGACGGAGAAGATCCAAAAGTAGCAGCTCAAAACTGGATCGATGCCAATGAAGACAAAGTTGCTGAGTGGACAGACGGTGTAGAAAAAGTAGACGGCGATACGATTAAATTTGTATACGTAGCTTGGGACAGTACAGTTGCAAGCACGAATATGATGGCTCTTGTATTGGAAGACTTGGGTTATAAAGTTGAAATGTCACAAGTCGAAGCAGGTCCAATGTACACAGCAGTTGCTGATGGCAGTGCAGATGTATTGCTTGCAGGCTGGTTGCCAATCACACATGCAACATATATGGAAAAGTTTGAAGACAAACTGGACGATATCGGTGTAAGCATGGAAGATGTGAAAATCGGTCTAGTCGTACCAACCTATATGGAAATTGATTCAATTGAAGATTTGAAAGAGTAATAAGCAAAATAAAATCCCCCGGCATGGACAGATGAACTGTTTACGCCGGGGGATTTTCATTCAATTCGAAGTTTATAAACATTGTAAAACTATTTACCTTGTCAGCATAGCGGAGTACTTTTCCTCCATCACTTCCAAAATCATGCTCAGCACCATTCGATCTTCTATTCTTGGAGTGGAGTGAATCACTTGTTCCATTTCTACAATTGCCTGTCGAAGACCAGTCTCCTGGATCGACTCCTCTAAAAGGACCTGCAGACCCATATTGACGGCTGGGATATTGGATTCCTGCAAGCCATGTTGGTCGATCCATCCATATAGTTCATAAAGAGTATTTGCAGCCCGCCGCTGATGCTTTAGCCATGCAACTCCATCTGTACTTGGGGTATCTTGATTATTCAGCTTCAGTCGATCCTCAATCATCGTAGTAATTAATAATAAATTTTTGATGGCATGCTGATCACCGCCCCCCTTCACTTTTTCTTTTGCTTCCACTAACATTTCATGGACCGTATCATTGTACATTGACCATAAATCACGATTCGCGTCCTCCAGTTTATACGGCAGAATAAACTTATTGATAAGCGAGGCCAAAATAACTCCTGCCACTACGAACGCAACTCGTTCCAACGTCAACACCTCTGTCGTACCCGTGACCAAAGCCACTGCGCCGATTGCAGAGAATGTAACGAGGATTGTGTTATATCGATACGCTTTAACATAGCTCATCAAGTAACCTGCCATCATAAGCAAGACGGAACGAGCTGTATAGCTTTGAAATATCATAAATAAAATAGTGACGGCAACAGCTCCAATTGTCGTCGCAAATATACGGTCGCGCATCTTCTTTTGAGATTGTTCATACAGAGGGATAATAACAGACAATACCGTGAACATCATCCAGCGACCTTCCACTAGATCAAAAAAGTCTATCATGAATCCTGTAAGACTGATTCCAACCGCCATTCGAATCGCGTACGACAGCTTGATTGAATTCGTATGACTTGGCGTTTCACTAATCGTTAACTTTTGGAATTTCTGCGGAATTTGCTCTAACCTTTTGACAACGTTATAGTGCTCTTTGCCTAAGTTACTTAATTCAGCCAAATTGTCTTTTAAGAAACCAATATGATTGAGCATGCGCAACACAACTATATTATGATTACGTTCCGCTTTATATTTATGCAGCATTTGGTCAAAGGTATCTTCCAATAAAGTCATCGTTTCTTTATCTTGCAAGCCACCGATAGCCAATTCAAGACACTGTATGATATCTTGCAGCATAACTTCCCGCATTTCTTCCTCGGAAATTTCATCGAGCAGAATATCAATTTTTTCCAGTGCAACGGAAATATTTAATTTCAAACGTCCCTCTTCAGTCAAAAAGTAATTTTCTTCTCTTTTATCGTACACAATACCTCGCAAACCGCTAATATCACTGGTGATTTGTTCAGTAATTTCTTCGAGCGGTTCACCTTTTTGCAAGAGCCTCATCTTTTCAATCAAGGCTGTACAGATCGTCTGGACTTTTTGATCGCCACTCTTCGTGATTCTGTTTTTGTTCGCCAGCATTTGCATACCCATGATCGCAAGCGCACCAAAAGCGAGAGAAGCCAGTCGAAGAGGCATTTGATCTGCAGCTACCGGCATGGCTAAAATGAATACATATTGAAGGGAGAAAGGAAAGTAGAGAGGATTTTTCAAATTAAACAACAACGAATAGCTAATGACAAACATCGCTATGAAGTTGATTGGAATCGCCAGCCACATATTGAAACCTGTTAAGAATGCGGCTATACCGATGAAAAGGTTCAATACAACAAATTTCATGGTATTTCTAATCGGATGGCTCGTCAAATCTCTTTCCAGCAACATCAACATCGCGGTAATCGTCGACACACCAATTAAAATATTTTCACTGCCGAACACTGCACCAAAACCGAGAACAAATCCAAGGATGAAGATGAATAGTAAGGTGTTCGTCAGGATCATTTTTTTAGTCAGTTTCATTTACACTCACTTCTTCCATCTTTTTTCGTCGTAAAGTATTTTAACATTAAAGTTGTTTAAGGTAAAATGTAGAGCTTTGAACCTTCTTAACTCTTCTACAACTTTGCGGTCATAACCTACACTCAACTGCCCAAAACAAATCGACAATCTTCAAAACAGGATACCCAACCATCAAACGACAAATCCAATTATTTTACACAAAAAATCCCCAACTCTTTCAAAGTCGGGGTCTATTTAAAACTATTCATTCGCCAGCTCTTTGTAAGCCAACACTTTCAAAGCCAATAATTCATCTTCGGAAAGTCTATCTTCATACCGAGAGAGCAACTCTTGCTTTTCCTCCGCAGATAAGCCACTTTTCATCTTGGATTGGAGTTCAGCGAGTTCGCTCACACTAAATTTCTTTACTAAAACACGCACCGCCTGATCTTTGGTTTTAAAAGGCAAATTGCGATCATCTATATTTTTTCCTTCCGCGATAAATGCTTGGAGCTCGGGATCATTCCGTACTTCCTGCTTAATCGCTTCGAGTTGACCATTACTTTCTAGTTCTGCTTCCACTTGATCCATCACTTCATCCGCGACGAGCTTGCTGCCGAAATAATATACACCATAGCCGATCGCAGCTATAAGGACGACTGTTGTGATGAGTATTTTTATTGCTTTCAAGATAAACTCCTCCTTCTTCTATCTAGTATAAACGATTTCAGGTGAGCGTTGTTAGTTAATTGGTAATGACAAATGATGCCAGTACTTCTTGTTTCACTTGATTCGTAACTACCTACTTCCTGCGTAGGTCTAGGATTTATACAAAATTGCATCTCGAAAGCTACATTTATTGTCTCATTCGATTGCCCGCGATCATAAAACAACTTTACACGCTCATAAATCCCCACGGTCGATCATATCTGCCCCTCAGTCGCTCATACATACACCCCAAGCGATCATAAATACAATGAACTCGATCATAAAACCATTCCAAACGCTCATACAGCAGTTTCTTCCTATACTCTCTGTTAGGTTACGACTCGTATAGAATATCCTTTCAATCTCTTGAACAATTATTTCACATCAAATCCAATCAAAAAACTCCCCAGCCGTTCGGACGGCCAGAGAGTACTTTTAATCCACTATTTATTCCTTAATCAATTCCAAATCAACCGGAATATCCGCATCTACATCTTCGCCATTCAATACAGCAACCGCGGCTTCCATTGCTTTCTTCCCAATTTCTTCAGGTTTTTGTGCAATCGTAGCTGCTAGTTTTCCGTCTTTTACGGATTTAACTGCATCGTCTGTTGCGTCAAATCCGATGACGACGATATCTTTTCCAGCAGACTGAATCGCTTCTAATGCACCTAACGCCATTTCGTCATTATGAGCGAACACGCCTGTAATTTCTGGGTTAGCTTGTAGAATGTTTTCCATTACAGTCAAACCTTCCGCACGGTTGAAGTTCGCAGTTTGTTTAGCTACGATGTCTACTTTCCCGTCGACTGCTTCGTTAAAGCCTTCTCCTCGATCACGAGCTGCCGAAGATCCTGCAATCCCTTCAAGTTCAGCAACTTTGGCATTTTCACCTAACAATTCAAGCAAATATTCTCCAGCCAATACACCGCCTGCTTTATTGTCAGATGCGATATGTGAAACAACTTCTCCACCTTCAGCGCTGCGGTCTACTGTGATGACTGGAATGTTGGAATTATTTGCAGATTCCACTGCAGATACAACAGCTTCTGAATCTGTCGGATTGATGATCAATAAATCGACACCTTGTTGAATTAAATCTTCTACGTCACTTGCTTGTTTAGACGCATCGTCCTGCGCATCGACTACGATGATTTTCGCTCCTGATTCTTTCGCCTGCTCTTTTGCCCCTTCACTTAACGTCACGAAGAATGGGTTATTCAAAGTTGAAACGGAAAGACCGATTTTAAACTCTTTGTCTCCATCTTTTCCTGCATCCTCATTATCTGACGAGGACTTCGAACCCGGCTGCTCTGTAGAACAAGCGGCCAATACTAAAACGACTACCATAAGTAATGCCCATTTCATTTTCTTCATTCTGTATACATCTCCTTATGCTGTTTTTTTACGATCCAAGAGAACCGCAATTAATATTACTGCACCCTTTACAACCTGTTGGAAGAAAGAGGATACACCAATCAAATTCAGACCATTGTTCAGAACACCGATAATCAATGCACCGACCAACGTACCGACAATCCAGCCTCGTCCGCCAGTCAAACTTGTCCCGCCAAGAACAACAGCGGCAATCGCATCGAGTTCAAACATATTCCCTGCAGTCGGCTGAGCTGAATTCAAACGCGACGTCAGAATCAACGAAGCGATCGCAGTCAAACCACCTGCCAATGAATA
Organism: Sporosarcina aquimarina; assembly: GCF_019748715.1. Lineage (GTDB taxonomy): Bacteria > Bacillota > Bacilli > Bacillales_A > Planococcaceae > Sporosarcina > Sporosarcina newyorkensis. The sequence goes on from NZ_JACLBZ010000008.1 coordinate 115,896, forward strand.
TACATAAATCTTAATTCGATCGACATTAATACCAGATAAACGTGACGCTTCTTCATTACCGCCCACTGCATAAACTCGGCGGCCAAATGTCGTCTTCTTTAAAATGAAGTAGAGCACCGCAAAGGTAATGGACATCGTAATGACCGGTACCGGAATACCGAAAAAGTATCCTTTGCCTAACATTGTGAAGACTGCAGAATCCCCTAGGCCTGAAATCGGGCGTCCTTCTGTATAGACAAGTGTCAGCCCTCGGAAAATCGTCATCGTTGCAAGTGTTGCGATAAATGGTGCGACTTTCCCTTTCGCGATAATCAAACCGTTGATCGCTCCGAGTATCACACCGAGTAATACGCCAAGCAACATCGCAAGCAACGGATCCATACCGCCCGACATCATACCTGCCGTCACTGCACCTGTTAAAGCCAGGATGGATCCGACCGATAGATCAATACCGCCGGTCAAAATAACGAACGTCATCCCGAACGCAATCAAGGCATTAATGGACACTTGACGCAGCACATTAAATAAGTTATTCAGTGTCAAAAAGCTTGGGCTCATAATTGAAATAATAACAATGATCAGAAGCAGTCCAATTACTGGACCTAGTTTCTGTAACGACCCCTTCATATTAGGCTTGGACAACTTTGTCACCTCCTGTTGCAAAATGCATAATCCGTTCTTGTGTCATGTCCTCTTTCGGAATGTCCGCCATCAACTGACCTTCATGCATGACCAAGACGCGATCCGCCATACCGATGACCTCCGGCAATTCAGATGAAATCATTACGATCGCCACTCCCCGTTCAGCTAATTCATTGATAATGCTGTAAATTTCTTTCTTTGCTCCGACATCCACACCTCTTGTCGGTTCATCCAAAAACAAAATATCCGGCTCGATCCCCAACCATTTCGCAATGACGACTTTTTGCTGATTGCCGCCACTCAACGACTTCACTGCCTGTTCAGGACCGGATGTTCGAACGCGCAACCGTTTCGACATCATATCGTAAAGCGCATTTTCTTTCCCCTTCCGGATAATTGCCGATTGGGAAATGCGATCAAAATTCGTCAAACTCATATTGTCCCTTACAGAGAAATCCAAAATCAGTCCTTCTGATTTCCGGTCTTCTGTGACGTATCCAATGCCAAGCTTTTTTGCCTGCAAAGGATTTGAGATTTTTACCGGTTTGCCGTCAATAAAAATCTGGCCGGAAGTCAGTTTCCTATACCCGAATATGGATTGGATGACTTCTGTTCTGCCTGCACCCATCAAACCTGCAATGCCTAGAATTTCACCTTTGCGCACTTCGAACGACACATCTTCGAAAAATCCGTCATGCGTCAAACCTTCCACTTTCATCTTGACATCGCCGATATCATGTGACCGTTTAGGGAACCGTTCCCCTAATTCCCGGCCTACCATCATTTGCACAATTTCTTCAAATGTCGTTTCTTTAATTTTCCGTACACCGACATACTGGCCGTCCCGTAAAATCGTGATTCGATCACACATCGCAAAAATTTCTTCCATCCTATGCGAAATATAAACGAACGACACTCCTTGTGCCTGCAATGAACGAACCGTCTCAAATAACGTTTCGATTTCCCGATCGGTCAAAGCAGCAGTCGGCTCATCCATGATAATCACTTCTGCATTGGATGAAACTGCCTTTGCGATCTCGATAATCTGCTGTTTACCGACAGAAAGCTCGCGCGTGACCGTACGTGCATCGATATCGAGTCCCAATTTGGATAAAATCTCTTCAGCTTGCCGGTTCATTTCTTTCGTCTTTAAGATACCGCTTTTGCCAAACGTCTGCTCATTACCTAAATAAAAGTTTTCCGCCACCGTCAAGTCCGGTAGAATATTTAGCTCTTGGTGAATGACCGCAATGCCCGCTTCTTCTGCTTCTTTTGCGTTCTTGAACTCCACTTTCTCTCCTTTGACCCACACTTCTCCCGCATCACGCGAATAAATGCCGGTCAAAATCTTCATCATTGTGGATTTACCTGCTCCGTTCTCACCCATGAGCGCATGGATTTCGCCTTTTTTCACTTCAAATTGGACGTCTTCCAACACTTTGTTTCCATTAAAGCTTTTTGAAATTCCACTCATCGCAATCATCTCTGCTCACCCACTTTCAGAATATGACGCCTGACTGCAAAATACAATTCGCATACGGTGTCGCTTCTCCTGTACGAATAATGACCTTGGACTGTTTGGACAATTCTTTTAGTTCTTCGTGAGAAACCTCGGTGAACGGGCTTCCTACTCGTTCCATTTCTTCATATATCTCAATATTCTCGGCTTTCATTTCTTCCGCGATATACACTTTCTCCGCTTCAAAATCCTTCAGCAATTCGAATAAAATCTCTGTGAAACCCGGCTTTCCAAGCTTGTAAGACAAGTCGATGCAAGGCACGCCTTCAGGAATCGGAAGACCGCAATCTGCGATCGTCAATTGATCGGTATGTCCCATTCTCGCAAGCACTGCCGCTAGTTCACGATTGATCATTCCGTTTTTCTTCATTGTACTTCTGATCCTTCTTCCATACGTTTTTCCACTTCTTCAGAAGCGGGCATTCCGCCTTGCGCACCGAACTTTTCCACGGACAGCGAAGCCGCTGCATTGGCGAAACGAACAGCTCGCTCAAGATCCATTCCTTCGACGATGCCATGAGCAAGCGCACCGTTGAATGTATCCCCTGCTCCTGTCGTGTCAACAGCTTTCGTCTTGAAACCTTCCACGATCACATGTCGCTGCCCATCAAAATAACGCGCCCCTTCACTGCCGAGCGTCACAATCAATCGGTTTGGATGCGTCTCTAACGCATCGACCATATCGACTCCGAAAAGCTGTTCACACTCGGTTTCATTTGGCGTTAAATACGTAATGAACGGCAACATTTCCGCTTTGAATCCTCCGGCAGGTGCCGGATTCATCAAAACAGGCACACCGAATTCGCGGCATTTTTCCAGTGCATACATGACGGTTGGAATCGGAATCTCCAGCTGGAACATAACGACTTTACTTTTCTTGATGACTTCGTCCATCGCGTCGATATGAGCCGGCGTCAGCAATGAATTCGCACCCGGCACCACGATGATCCGGTTATCGCCTTCCGACAATAAAATATTAGCGATCCCTGAAGCGCCGTCTACCACGCCAACTCCTGTACAATCGACTTCATTCTTTTGCAAATTGCTTACGATACTCTTGCCGAACATATCGTCACCTACACAGCACACCATATGGACACTGCTTCCAAGCCTTGCTGCCGCAACCGCTTGATTCGCACCTTTCCCTCCGGGTACTGTATCAAAAATATCGCCGAGAACTGTCTCGCCCTGCGTAGGGAAATTATCCGTCCCAACAACTAAATCCATATTGGCACTGCCGATCACCGTTATCATCAAGCTCCACTCCTTGTTGTTCCTCGAATAATCAATTCAGCTTGTATCTGAATTTCACGCTCTTCCAGTTCCTTTCCTTCAATCAATTTAATGAGCATCCTGGATGCTAACGCACCAATCTGGTACAGGTCCTGAGCCACCGTCGTTAAACTCGGTGTCAGCTGGCCTGCAAGCATCGTGCCGTCATATCCGACAATTTGCAATTGATCCGGCACAGAGATACCTAGCGAATAGGCCGCTTTCATTGCGCCTGCCGCCGATACATCACTACTCGCGAAAATACCGTCGATGGACTGTTGCTGTAAAATAGTCCGTGCAATCGACTCAGACGCATCAAATTGGAACGGACTTTCCACTACCTCTATTTCTATATCTTTGCCTTCTACTGCATCCATAAAACCCATCAAACGATCATCTGCCGGGCCTAATCCAGATGGTCCTTTCATACAAAGGATTTTCCGACAACCGTTCGCCAGTAAATGCTCCGTCCCGATACGCGCACCTTCTCTATTATCTGTCGCCACCAAAGGAATTGACGGATGGATCCGACGGTCAATGGCGACGATTGGAACATTCAAATCTGTATAATGGGAGGTTTCTGCATGACTCGCCGCCACTATGAATCCCGCAACATATTTTTGCTGCAACGTATTAAGATAATGAATTTCCTTCTCAATCTTTTCATCCGAATTACATAGAACGACGGTGTAGTCATACTCTAGCGCCACGTCTTCTATTGCACGAGCCAACTCAGGAAAAAACGGATTGACGATGTCTGGCACGATCAATCCGATAAACATGGCTTGCTTTGTATTTAGCGAACGCGCCACTAAACTCGGTCGATAATTCAGCTCCTCAACCGCCGCTGAAATCACACGTTTCGCTTCTTCACTAATATAGCCCTTATTATTCAAATAACGTGAAACAGTCGCTACTGAAACTCCTGCCTTCTGGGCAACATCCCGTATATTCGCCAACCATTCCACCTTCATTCTGGTCTTGTGTAACCGGTACCACATTCATACAATGTGGTACCGGTTACACATAATATATCAACTGGGAATTTTGATGTCAATAGAGGAAACGAACAAAGATGGAAGCTGGTTGTGGTGGAGAAAACTCGGGAGGTATTCTGAAAATAAGAAGCCGCGTAAAGCACCAAACTCGGGTGGTACCGAACCAAAGTAGCGTAGGAACGAACCAAAGTCATGCCGGATCGAACCAAAACTCTTCCCGACCGCACATTAGTCCAGTTGCAACGAACCAAACCAGCCATGCACCGCACCTTTCTATCGCTATGGCAACTAATTAAATATATAAATGAAGTCACCCTGATAACGTTTTTTCAACAGGATATTTTTTCAACCAATGGACAACAAGATTCAACAGTAACAGGGCGTGATACCAACTGTCATAGGGATGCGTTATAATGGGTGGATGAAGACTTAAAATTGATCGGTAACGGAGGCTCTTATGCATAAATTTGATGAATCTTTTGTTGATATTCTTATTCAGTTTGAAAACGATAGGAAGTGGATGTCTGTCCAGAATTGGATGGTCGAAACTCCAGCCTTTATTCAATCCAATAAGACCTTACTTGAAGCGGCGAAAGTAATGAAAGAACTTAAGTTAGACTTTCTTCCCATAGTGGATCCGCATCATAAACCATATGGCGTCGTGACTCCTAAAGATGTGATGGAAGCTTTCGTTAACGGCGATGAAGGCGATGATTTACTTGAGACCTTCCCTACTCTGCAAGTTGCACAAATAGAAGAGAACACACTTTTAAGCGATCTGGCTCCCCTCCCTACGGATGTATTTTTGATTACGGATCAACACGGAGTGCTGACGGGCCTCATCACATACAAGGAAATCTTTAGTGGGATTGCCGCTTTGATGGAGAGCTATGTGAAGAACGATAAAGTTTCCGACGTTTTAGATGTCATCTTGGAAAAAGCGTACGAAGGTGTGGCGGTTGTAGATGAAAATGGGATAATCATTGAATTTAATGCAGCTTATAGTAAATTTACTGGAGTTCCGAGAACAGAAGCGATTGGCAGGCATGTCACAGACGTGATCGAAAACACTAATCTGCATGAAACGGTTCAAAAAGGAATCCCAGAACGTGGGGTCCTTCAGAATATTCAAGGCCAAGACATGGTAGTGCACCGAATTCCTATTTGGAAGAATGGCAAAGTGGTAGCTGCAATCGGTATGCTAATCTTTGAAGGCGTTTCGGATATTTATCGTATATACGAACGGCTGCAGCTTCAGAAGATCATGTCGGATACTGAATCACCCCCTTCCTCCCAAGATAATCTCTCAAGTTTCGATCAAATCATCGGCTCGAGTGAAGCTATTTCTAATTTGAAACGAAAAGCACGGACAGCTGCGCGTACACAAGTCGTTGTATTATTGAATGGAGAACATGGAACCGGAAAAAAAGCATTTGCGGAAAGTATTCATCACCTAAGCCCACGGAATGCGGAGTCATTCATCTCCATTTCATGCAAGAATGAGGAACCACACATAATAGAAGATCAGCTTTTGGGGAATCCAGATGGAGAGCCTGGCATACTTTCAGGGGATAGAAAAGGCACGCTCTACTTGCAGGATATCGACTTCCTGCCTATAGCTATTCAAAAGAAATTGCTAAATGTCCTGCGAAAAAAACCAGTGGACCTCCCCATTCAGCTAATCATCTCATCTACACGGAATTTAAGTGAACTGGCAGAAACGAATGATTTCAGTTCGGAGTTGTATGCACAATTAAATCCATTACAACTCATCATTCCGCCACTTCACGAAAGAAAAGAGGATATCCCTTTCTTATTGTCACACTTCATGCGTGAAATTTGTTTTGCTTATAAAATTCCAGAAAAATCCTTTTCACCATCTGCCGTAACCTATTTAATGAACCACCGTTGGAACGGTAACATTGAGGAATTAGTCGTCGTCATAGAGGACTTGGTTAAGAGAGTTCCTTCCGAAATCATCGAGCAGACCGACTTGCCACAAAGCATCTTGAACGAGCAAAGCGTTGCCACATTAGAAAGCATGAGAGAAAAACAAGATTCAGAGGAAAAAAGAATTATTTTAGACTTATTGGATCAAACGGATGGGAATAAGTCACGTACTGCAGAGTTACTGGGCATCCATAGAACAACTTTGTATAAAAAATTAAGAAAATTTAACATCTTGACTTGAGTGTAGCCTCAGTGCTACACTCAAGTCATCAATAAAAAGTGTAGCTAATCAGCTACACTTTTTTATTACCTGTTTTGAATTCACTGAAGGTTCTAACAGAGTTATAGAACAAAAAGGAGCTGAAGCAATGGGAACTAGTAAAACTTTTCAAATGCCACCGACTATACTTTATCTACAAGATTCTTTTAAGCTAGTTGGTGAAAAAGCTTCCTTACATGGTAAAAAAGCGTTAATCATCAGCGACCATGTGATGGAAAAACTAGGTTATATTGAAGATTGCCAAAAATATTTATCCAGTAACTCCGTCGACAGTATTGTTTTTCTCGGGGTGGCTTCAGAGCCTACAGATCAATATGTAGAGAACTCGCTACAACTTTTTCAACATCAACAATGCGATCTCATTATTTCATTAGGAGGCGGAAGTTGTATCGATACTGGGAAAGCAGTCGCGGTACTGGCTGCCAACGGAGGGTATATCGGAGATTATATGGGACAGCAAAAAATAGCCGACCAAACACCCATACCTCATATTGCAATTCCAACAACTGCCGGAACAGGTTCAGAAGCAACAGATGTTACTGTCATCACAAATTCAACTACTCAAGTAAAAATGATGATTAAACAGCCTGCCTTTATGCCAAATATTGCGATTGTTGATCCTTTATTAACTCTCTCCTCACCACAGAATGTGACAGCCGCCACGGGAGTAGACGCACTGAGTCATGCGATCGAAGCGTATATCTCTAAAAAGGCTCATCCGATGACAGATATGATGGCCCTATCAGCTATCAAACTAATTTCCGAAAATCTCTACAAAGCCTACACGGAGGGACAAAATCTTGGAGCAAGAGCAGGTATGTCCCTTGCTGCATTACAGGCAGGAAGCGCATTTTCAAATGCTTCTGTATGCCTGGTACATGGCATGTCCAGGCCAATCGGGGCACTATTTGATGTACCACATGGCTTTTCAAATGCGATGCTTTTGCCTGCTATATTAGAGTATAGCAAGGATTCATGTATTGATAGACTCGCAGACATTGGAAGAATATTTTCACCCAAAGCCAAGCAATTCACAAACGAAGATGCAGCCGAATTTGCCGTTCAGTGTATCAAAGATTTATGCAATTCATTGAACATCCCTAACCTAGAAAAATGGGGAATTCCTCGAGATGGATTTGTAAGCGCTATCAACAAAATGTCAAAAGACGCTATGGATAGTGGAAGTCCCGGCAATAATCCAAAAGTGCCGACTGAAGAAAATATCGCGAATCTTTACCAAGTTTGCTACGACTACCAGTTTTAATAAATAGGAGGTCATAAAGATGACAATAACAAAAATTGAAACACTAAAAAACTATATTAACGGTGAATGGGTACCGGCTACAACTGATCAAACAGAAGAGGTCTACAACCCTGCGACAGGTGAAGTCATCGCCAATGTTCCGATTTCCACAAAAGAGGATTTAGATTCTGCAGTCCAAGTTGCCAGCGAAGCATTTGTCACATGGAAAGAAGTTCCTGTGCCGCGCCGTGCTCGAATTCTTTTCAAGTATCAGCAACTGCTGGTGGATCATTGGGATGAGCTCGCTCGGATCATAACAGTTGAAAATGGTAAGAATTTTACAGAAGCACATGGTGAAGTTCTTCGTGGTATCGAATGCGTGGAATTTGCGGCAGGTGCTCCTACGTTAATGATGGGTGACAATTTACCATCCATCTCGACAGGTCTGGAATCGGGAACTTACCGCTATCCGGTCGGTGTCGTCGGTGGAATCACACCGTTCAACTTCCCAATGATGGTTCCATGTTGGATGTTTCCGATGGCGATTGCCACGGGGAATACATTTGTATTGAAGCCTTCTGAGCGCACGCCGCTGTTGGCAAACCGATTGGCTGAACTGCTGGAGGAAGCTGGTCTACCAAAAGGTGTCTTCAATATTGTCCACGGTGCACATGATGTGGTGAATGGAATCTTGGATCATAAAAAAATCGCGGCCATTTCATTTGTCGGATCTCAGCCTGTTGCTGAATACGTGTATAAGCGGGGCACCGATAATCTGAAGCGTGTCCAAGCCCTGGCCGGAGCAAAAAATCACTCCATCGTTCTAAAAGATGCGAACTTGGAAAACGCAGCCACCCAAATTATCAATGCGGCATTCGGTTCAGCAGGCGAACGTTGCATGGCGTGTTCGGTAGTCGCAGTTGAAGACGAAATCGCAGACGAATTCGTTGAAACATTACTCAATCGAGCAAATGAACTGACAATTGGAAATGGGTTAGATGAAGGTATATTCCTAGGTCCCGTCATCCGAGATACGCATAAAGAGCGTACGGAACAATACATTGCAACTGGGGAAAAAGAAGGTGCTACATTGATTCGTGACGGTCGTCTAGACAACGCAGCTCAGGAAAAAGGCTATTTTGTCGGACCGACTATTTTTGATCACGTGACAAGTGAGATGAAAATTTGGCAAGACGAGATATTCGCTCCTGTCCTTTCGATTAGCCGAGTGAAAAACTTGGATGAAGCTATTGAATTATCAAACCACTCCATGTTTGCTAACGGCGCTTGTATTTTCACTAGGGACGGCGGTCATGTCCGTACATTCCGCGAGAATATCGATGCCGGAATGCTCGGAGTAAACATCGGTGTACCGGCGCCGATGGCTTTCTTCCCTTTCTCAGGTTGGAAGGATTCGTTTTACGGCGACCTGCACACCAACGGGAAAGATGGTGTGAACTTCTATACACGGAAGAAAGTCATGACTGGGCGTTGGGAATAAGAGAAGTACTATACTAAAAAACAACTAAAGGAGGACGTAACATGTATGACTTTTTCGCACCGACCGTAAACTTTTTCGGAAATGGTTCAGTTGAGGTAGTTGGTGAACGCTGTGAAATACTGGGCGGTAAAAAGGCTTTAATTGTAACAGATAAATTTCTAAAAGGACTGGAAAATGGACCTGTTACCAAAGTCGTCAACTCATTGAATAAGGTCGGAATCAATGTCGCCTATTTTGACGGAGTAGAACCAAATCCTAAAGATTATAATATTTACGACGGTTTGAAAGAGTACCAAGAAAAAGAATGCGATCTGATTATCACAGTGGGCGGAGGCAGTGCACATGACTGCGGAAAAGGGATAGGTATTGCCGCAACGCATGACGGCGATTTATATGAAAACTATGCAGGTATTGAAAAACTGCAACATCCACTGCCCCCTATTGTCTGTGTCAATACAACCGCAGGAACAGGCAGTGAAGTTACACGCCATTGCGTCATCACGAATGTTGAAAAGAAAATAAAATATGTTATTGTGAGCTGGAGAAATACACCACTCGTATCTATAAACGACCCTGAGCTAATGATTGATAAACCAGCAAGCTTAACAGCAGCAACCGGAATGGATGCTTTAACCCACGCAATTGAATCGTATATATCGCTTGGAGCAAATGCCGTCACGGACTCTATGGCCATTCAAGCCATAAAACTTATTTCCGACAACTTAAGACAGGCAGTGGCCAATGGACGCAATATGATTGCCCGGGACAATATGACAAACGCCTCCCTGCTCGCCGGCATGGCGTTCAATAATGCAGGATTAGGCTACGTCCATGCCATGGCACACCAATTAGGCGGTCTATACGATATTCCACACGGCATAGCAAACGCTGTTTTGCTGCCGCATGTACTGGAATACAACATGATTTCAGACCTGGAAAAGTTCGCAAACATCGCGGAATTCATGGGAGAAAACATCGAAGGAATCTCAAAACGGGATGCCGCATTTAAAGCAATAGAAGCTATCAAAAACCTATCGAAAGACGTCAATATTCCAAGCAATCTTCAAGCACTCGGTGTGAAGTCCTCAGACTTCGAATTAATGGCGAGACTTGCTCTAGAAGACGGAAACGCCGGAAGCAACCCGATTCAAGGCACCGAAAAAGATATTATCGGTATTTTTAAAGCAGCCTACTGAAACAGTCTGGCTATAGAGGTTATTGTGGATAGTCGGTTACATCGACTTTCTGCAATAACCTTTTTTTCCGTCTAGTTAAATTTCATGATTCCCCTCCTCCAGCCGTTTTCCTGTCCACCTTAGCCGAAAAACCGGCTCCATCTGCCGTCTTATCGGTTGTCCTATTCAAAAAACACGATAATTACCAGTTTTCCAAGTTGGCACGCATCTTGCACTATAAGAAGATGAATACAAAAAGGGAGGAATCATTTATGAAGGCACCAGTCGTTAGTGGAAAAGAACAAGAAAAAAATTCAGAAACACTTATGAAAGCAGCAATTGTAAGCGAATTCCAACAAGAGTTGGAACTTCAGGATGTACCAAAACCGAAACCGGGACCTGGTCAGGCGCTTGTAAAAATTGAAGCTTGTGGTGTGTGCCATACTGATTTACATGCAGTCAATGGTGATTGGCCTGTTAAACCGAAACTTCCACTCATCCCTGGGCATGAAGGTGTTGGCGTCGTGGAGAAAATCGGACCGGGCGTGACAGCTGTTAAAGTTGGAGATCGTGTCGGGATTCCTTGGCTGTATTCCGCATGCGGGGAATGCGACTATTGCCTGAAAGGACAGGAGACGCTTTGCCACAATCAGGAGAATGGCGGTTATTCCGTTGATGGCGCATATGCAGAATATTGTCTGGCAGCAGCGGATTACGTGGCCAAAATTCCTGAAAGTCTAAGTTCTGTCGATGCAGCGCCGATCCTCTGTGCAGGAGTGACAACTTATAAAGCGTTGAAAGTATCCGGTGCAAAGCCTGGTGATTGGGTAGCGATTTATGGAATCGGAGGACTTGGGCATGTCGCACTGCAATACGCAAAGGCGATGGGCTTCAACGTTGTAGCGGTCGATATTGCGGATGAAAAACTGGAACTCGCTAAGAAACTAGGAGCCGATGTAACGGTAAATGGTAAAAAAGAGGATCCAGCTGAAGCGATTCAATCACAAGTTGGCGGTGTCCAGGCAGCTATCAGTGTCGCTGTGACGAAAGTTGCATTCGAACAAGCATATCATTCTGTCAAACGCGGAGGCTCACTCGTTGTAGTCGGACTGCCGCATGATGAACTCCCAATTCCGATTTTTAACACAGTTTTAAATGGAGTTACTGTAAAAGGTTCCATCGTCGGTACTCGTATTGATATGAAAGAAGCGCTTGATTTTGCTGCACGCGGCAAAGTAAAAGCACAGATTGAAACTGCTCCGCTTTCCAATGTCAATTCGATTCTAGATAAAATGGAAAAAGGTGGAATTAGTGGAAGAATCGTTTTAACATTTGATTGATCGAAACGCTCTTTCTTACTATAAGTAGATAACTAAAAATAAGCTAATTAAATAGGGGGATTCTCTAAGTCAATATAGGACTAGAAGAATCCCCCTCTTTTTCATGTTTCATTCAAATAATAACGGAGCTTTCTTGTAGTTACGCCAAGCTTTTGGGCTGTTTCTTTACGATTTCCGGCCGTTTCGTGGAGCGATTTTTTTATAAGTGCAGTTGCCGTTCGTTTTTCCATCGTTTTCATAAGAGACAGAACATCGTCAAGAGACTGTTGTTCTGACCCATTATAAATATTCATTACTTTTTTTGAAAAGTCATTCCACTCGTCGGGGAAACGGACTGGTTCAACCGAAGCGGCAATCGGAAAAGATTTCGTTTTTCCTATGATCCGATCTGGCAGTAAGTCTGGTGTGATGATAGCCCCTTCTTTTACGATAGCAGCTGTTCTGCGGATCAGGTTGGATAGTTCACGCATATTTCCCGGCCAATCGTGTTGTTGCAGCAGTTCTAATGCGTCTGGAGAAAAAGTGATTGTTTCACCAGATTGCTCGATGAATAAGTCGATTAATAACGGGATATCTTCCCTACGTTCACGGAGCGGAGGAATGTTCAGTTTAACAACATCCAGCCGGAATAATAAATCTTCTCTAAAGGCGCCGCGTTGTACAGCTTCATCAAGGTTGACATGAGATGCAGCAATGATTCGGGCAGAAGTACGCTCCGTTTTCGTTCCGCCAATTTTGATGAACTCTCCCGTTTCGAGAACTCGTAACAGTTTTACTTGTGTCGATAAGGAGGCTTCAGCGATCTCATCAAGAAAAAGAGTACCTGATGAAGCAGCCTCAAAATATCCGGCCCGGTCTGTCATGGCACCAGTGAATGCACCTTTCACGTGACCGAATAATTCACTTTCCAAGATTGTTTCGGAAAGGGCACCGCAGTTAATATTTAGCAGCGACCCGGCAGAACGTCGGCTTGCTGCGTGGATGAACTTTGTCAGCACTTCTTTACCGGTTCCTGTTTCGCCCTCTATTAAAACTGTAACTTGCTTAGGTGCAATTTTATAGGCAAGCTCATACAACTGATGCATCGAGCGACTAGTCCCAAGGAAACAACCCAATTCCATAGCGATCCTCTTGAATTCAGCTTCTTCTCCGACGTCAAATTGTGGATTTGCAAGAAGTCGGTCGATCAATTGGTCGATTAAATTAATATCTTCAAAAGGTTTTTCTATAAAATCGGCCGCCCCATGTTTTATAGCATCTACAGCGATTTTGACCGTGCTGTATCCGGTCATAACTACACACGGGCAATGCGTAGCTTGCATTTTCATTGCCTTCAATACGTCTATGCCATTTCGATCCGGAAGACGGACATCGATAAACGCAAGTGTAAACAGCGAGAAGTCCGTAATTTTGTCAAATTCCTTTCCACTTTTCACATGTGTTGTCCGGAAACCTTTTAATTCAATGAGACGTGATAAAAATCGGCCAAGTTCGATTTCATCTTCCACAATTAAAATATGTTCCAAGATTTCACTGCCTTTCTTCATTTAATGGAAGTGCAAGAGAAAATGTTGTCCCACTGCTCTCTTCTGATCTGGCAGATAAAATTCCACCATGAGCTTGCGAAATTCCGAAGCTGACGGATAATCCGAGACCCGTCCCACTGTCTGCATCCTTCGTTGTGAAAAAGGGATGAAAGATGTCATCAAGCACTTCCTTCGCGATACCTACCCCGTTATCTGTAATTGATAAAACTGCCGAGCCTTCCAATAACTCCGTCCGAATTAAAATCTTTTTTTCCTCTGCAGATGTCATTGTCAGCGCATCTTTTGCATTCATCAGCAAGTTGACAGCGACTTGAACCAGCTGTTGTGAGTTACCGTTTACGTACGGTAGATCAGGAGCAAGCACCACGTCAATTGAAATATGGTTTTGTTCAATTTGCCTGCGGGTCAGACTGAGCGCTTCATTGACAGCATCATTTAACGAACAGGGTTTAAAGGTTGGAATCTCCTGACGCGAAAACACAAGCAGACTGCGGATAATCGTACGGCATCTTTTCCCGCACTGATCGATGTCTTCTAGCAATGGCTTCATTTGTTCATTAGCAGATTGGGTCCGAAGCAGAAGTTGCGTGTTTCCAATGATTGCGGTCAGCGGATTGTTCAGTTCGTGTGCAACCCCGGCAGCCATCTCTCCAATTGCCGCCAGCTGTCCGGAATGCATGAGTTGCATTTCCATCCTGCGCTTTTCTGTTACGTCTTTACGATAGACAATGACTGCATCAATGGAGTCATCCAGTCCCAAAAGCGGATAGCATGAACAATCATAAATTTTATTATCATGATGCAGTTCGGCAGATTGCGGTTTTTTTGTTTGAATCGTCAGTTGAAAAGGGTTTTCCGCAGACCCGGTTGCTTGTTCCATGAATTCACTGATATTCTCGCCGATGCCAAGCGACCAATCCATTCGCGCCGCATCATTTCTCGATAAGATGGTGCCGTCAGGAGCTATGATTAAAATTGTGTCAGACACGGCTCGGAAGGTCTCTTCCCATCGCTGTTTTCCAGCAAGAACCTCACCATAAAGCCGCGCATTTTCCATGCAAACCGCTATTTGGTCTGCAAAATGAAAAAAGAAAGAAAGGTCATCTTCATCGCACTGAAAATATGATCGGCTTGCAAACGACAGAACCCCAATCATTTTGCCGTTGCTCTTTAATGGAAAAAGATGCATAGAAGCTAATGCAAGATGTTGGATTCCTTTTTCTTCAAAGAAAGAAGCATGTTCATTTTTGTGATAAACCGAGTAGTCTCCTGTTGTAAAGAAATTCCGGTCTAAGGAGTCTTCACCTCGAAAAAGTGTATTTTCCCCCTGAGAGATGACATGTTCCGGATAAATATAGGACCGAATGATTTTAGTATCTGCTACAAGCGCGACACTGAGAAGATCAATCGGATATACAGTTTTTAATTTGGCAAATGTATTTTCCAACATATTCTCTACCGAGAAATTAATTGTGAAACTCCTCATCACTTCATTGATCATTTCAAGTTGGCTGTTTTTCTTTTTCAGTTGGTCCACAGTGGACTTCAGCTCGGAATAATAATTGTGTTTGGATGACTGTACCCCTGTCAATAAATCAATCATTTCGTGTCTTTTCATCGTAGCACCTACAACGCCTGCCGCAGAAGGAACGCCACTTCATCAGCTGAAATATCACGAGGGTTGGTAATCATACAAGCATCCAGAAGCGCTATTTCGCTAATGACAGGAATGGCTGATTCTTCAAAACCCATTTCTGATAATGTAAGCGGCGCACCTATATCAACCGCAAGTTTTCTTACATGACTGACCGCTTTTTCACAGGCCTCCGATACACAAAGTGAACTCACATTTTCACCCATCAACTCAGCAATCGTCCTGAATTTTTCCGGTGCAGCCAACGCATTAAACTCCATAACATGAGGAAGCAGAACAGCATTGATATCACCGTGTAAAAAAAGATAACGGCCGCCTATAGTATGCGCCATCGCATGTGCAGCGCCGAGGATTGCGTTGGAAAAAGCGAGTCCGGCGTGAAGACTTGCCATCGCCATCTTTTCTTTTGCTTCCATGTTAAACCGTGATGCAACAGATGGTCTGAGAAATTGCGAGGACAACATGATGGCATTTTTCGCATGAACATCGGTTAGCGGTGTAGCGGCAATGCTGACGAATGATTCAATAGCATGTGTCAACACATCAAGCCCAGTGGAAGCGGTAAGACGAGCACTTTTTGTCGCCAGTACATCGGGATCGATAATCGCGATATCCGGCACTAAAGACTTTGAAACGATGGTCATTTTTATATGCCGTTCGCTATCCACGATGACGGAAAATTGAGATACTTCGGAACCTGAGCCAGCTGTTGTCGACACCATAACTAATGGAGGAAGTGGTTTTGTGATGCGGTCTACCCCTTCATAATCGCGGACTTGTCCACCATTCGTCACCAGTATGGCTGCCGCCTTTGCAATATCTATGGCACTGCCGCCACCGACTCCGATGAACGCATCGCATTCATTGTCACGATAAACTTTTGCACACATTTCGGCTTCTGTCTCTTTGGGGTTCACACTGATATTAGAAAAAAGTACGAAAGCGAGCCCCGCTTCCTGACAACTTTCTTCAACACTCTTCAACCAGCCCGCATCAATTACTCCCTGATCTGTCACGATCAGCACGTTGCGAGCACCGAGGCGTACACAACTTTCGCCGACTTGTTTGATGGAACCGCTTCCAAAAATGACTTCCGGCATAACGAATTTGAACATATTGAAACACCTCTTATTTGTTTTACTATTCTATCTATTATAACATCATTTTCTAGAAGTTAACTATTGTAATCCTGCCAAGAGCTGGATCCTACCATTAAGTTAACGAAACTTTGTCCATCATGACTGGTATCCCAATTTTAATGAATGAATTGTGTGGGCCTGTTACCTTAAATGCACTGTTGCGGTGCTCATATATATATTTGTGCTAGCGTCTAGCACTCGTTATACTTTTCTTAATGAAAGGAGACAGAGATGAAGCATAAATGGGAACAACACGGACTTAAGTTTATAGCGTTTGCGGCGTTTATATTTTTGATTATCGTAAACTATGGAAATTGGCAAGAGCATCAGGAGTTCATGGAAGAGGCGAGTCAACATCCGACGGAAAAACAAATCTTTCGGAAATACGTAGTTCTTGATCTGTTGCAAGGTCCGCATTTTTCAGTACAATTGGCAGCCTTGCCTGAAAGCAGTGTGCCTACAAAATACAATTCATCGATCATCAGAATCGACCAGGAATTATTTGAGCAAGTGGAAGTTGGAGACAATATTGCTGGGTATTCGGCTGATGGAAAGTTTTATACGGGAGAAATGTTGAAGGAAGAAGAGCGCTGGTTCTATCTATTATTGACATTCTTTAGTCTGTATCCAGTAGGCTATCTAGTGTATTGGTTAATGAAAATTAATACGATTCAACAGTTTGTCAGGCAAATTGGTAAACAATCATTTATAAATAAGACTGGCAATCTTCTTTTCTCTTTCATCTTTTTTGGGATTGTCGGGATTATTCTTCTCTTCTCGCTGACAGAATGGAAAAACGTATGGGAAAACGGCTATGAAAAGTTTTTCGGCACCCATCACGCGGAAACGACGGCGCTCATTATCGACCGCGATGTGGACTGGAATTCCTCTCTACACGGGGATCACGAATACTATCTTTCCTTGATGTATAAACCAGATAACCAAGACAGCATATTTATCGCCAAAGGAGTAACATGGCATACCTACCATAAGTATCAGGAAGAAATGCCAATCATTTATAACACGGAGAACCCATACCAAGTATTTGCAAAAGAAATTGATCCACAAGATATTTTTTTCATCTTGGCGGCTGACACAGTTACCATCATAACGGTTTCGCTAATTTTGGTAATCCTCCTAAGCATACTTCTGTATCTTCTTTGGAAACGGAGACAAAAACGTAAGTTAATTGTTAAAAGTAAAAAATGATAGTCGTTTGAACCTATAAAGAGATCAAACAGAATTTGGCTGGCAGAGTCGGATTCAATACCGTCTTTCTGCCAGCCAAATCACTAATATTATTTAAATTTCTTCACAGACCAATTGTATGAGCAGGGGCTGAATTGTATAGAGACCTCCGTACTCGTCAGCTCTTTAGAAAGAAGCTTACTAAAAAAATGTTCTATAATCTAATCGATCGATTAAAGGACAACTTTTGGGTCATTCTTTTTTCAGAGTATTAGTATCCATTACTCTTTTTAAATCCCCAGGTATACTCGGCAGTGGGCAGTGGCCACCATCCACTTTCCTGCTAGGGTTTGCCCATAGGAAGCCGCATCTCGATGTTAATTCTGATCCGTTTCAACGATATCAAAAGCTTGCCGGTTTGCTGATCAGAATAGCCTGGATGTGCATTAAGCGTTCGGCCGCTGTCTATCTGTTATTGGCAACGTATAAATCGGTGACTGTGGATCGCACAATTCACACACAAAAATAGCACGAACCAATTAAGAGGTTCGTGCTATAATTCTTCACGCCTGACGAAATCTGTTTCCTCTTTTAATAACTTTGCACGCCCGCTGTTCCCGATATTATAGCAATACCATTGCTCGTGCCCACTCTGGAGACTCCAAGTTCCTTATATTTCTGAAACTGATCTCGCGTCCGGATACCCCCAGAAGCCTTTACACGTACATGTTCGCCGGAATTTTCAACCATGAGCTGCACAGCTTCCAAGGTGGCACCACCAGAGCCAAAACCTGTTGAGGTTTTAATAAAATCCAGCCCTACCTCCTTCGCAAGGATAGATAACTCTTCAATCTCGGCAGGTGTTAAATAACATACTTCAAATATGCATTTAACGACCACATCAGGTCTTTCCTCTTTTAATCTCGCAAGTGCTTCCATTTCCTCTTTTACAAAAAGAAAGTCTTTGTTTTTGACTGCACTAATATTTAGGACGTAATCAATTTCTTCCGCACCATCTTCTATTGCCTGCTCTGCTTCAAGCCGTTTAATCGAAAGCTTATTAGCACCTAGTGGAAAGCCTACTACTGTACATACCTTGACTCCAGTGTCTTTTAATAGATCGACACAGATAGGAACATAGAAAGGATTCACACAAACAGTAGCAAAATGATGTTCTGATGCTTCTTTGCATAATTGCTCAATTTGTTCTTTCGTTGCCTCTGCCTTCAATAACGTATGATCGATATATTCATGAATAGCTGTCACTCTTGACCTCACCGCTTTCTCTTAAAAAATGTTCTACTTGTTCTTTATGCGGCATAGCAGGTGCTGTTCCTAATTTCGTGACGCAAAGTGCTGCTACGGCATTTGCATAACGAATGGATTCTTTCAATTCCTTGCCTGCTGCCAAGCTATGAGCGAGGCCACCACTGAAGGCGTCCCCGGCTCCTGTTGTGTCTATGGCATGGACTGAAAAAGCCGGAATTAATTCACCTGTTCCCTCACCTGTATAGAGATAGACACCTTGTTTCCCCATTGTAATAATAATATGAGGAATCCCCATTTCATATATTCTCTCTGCAGCTTTTCTAGCGGATAATTCATCTATCACCTTAATCCCACTGAGCTCAGAAGCTTCGATTTCATTAGGGGTAATATAAGAAACTTTGGTCAATAGTTCTTTCGGAAAATCTCTGTAAGGCGCTGGATTTAAAATTAACGGCACATGGTGCTTAGAAGCAAGCTCGATCGTTGTTTGAATTGCTTCCATACTCGTTTCGAATTGAACTAAGGCAATATCAGATCCTTTAAACTTCTCTTCCGTTGCATATACATCTTCTTTTGTGATTTTTCCGCAAGCCCCTAGTGCAACCGCAATGCTGTTCTCACTGTGTTGATCTACAATGATTTGTGCAGTCCCTGTTATTTCAGTAGGGTCTCGTTTAATGCAGTCAATATTCATACCTTCGTCTTTAAAATATTGCAATGCCTGCTCTCCAAATATGTCAGTTCCCAATTTGGTCATATACGTTACGTGTGATCCGCTACGTACCGCTGCGGTTGCTTGGTTTGCCCCTTTACCGCCAGGTCCCATTTGAAACGGTCCACCTAATACGGTTTCACCAGGCTTCGGTAAATGCGGAGTCAGTGTCATTAAATCTGTAACATAGCTTCCTATTACGATTACATTTGCCATATTCTCACCTAATTTTTATTTAGTTTTGATCTGATCTACGTTGTCTGCTGTTACTAAGTTAGAATCTAAGATTACTTCCTTCTCCACATCTTCGCCGTCAGAAATTTTGATAGCTGTATCTATAGCTTCTTTCCCTAAGAAGAAAGGCGGTTCTGCGATCGTTGCATTCATCTTGCCCGCGCGAATTGCATCCATTGATGGATCAATAGCGTCACAGCCAATTAATACAATTTCATCTACACGACCAGCTGCTTCAATTGCCGCTAATGCTCCTAACGCCATTTCATCATTTGCAGCGTAGACTCCGTCAATTTCTTTATTCGCTTGTAAAATATCTTCCATTACTTTCATCGCTTCTCCTCTGTCAAAATTGGCTGATTGACGAGCTATGATTTTAAAGTCAGGGGTTTCTTCTACGATTTGGTTAAATCCTTCACTCCGAAGCTGCCCCACGTTTGTTCCAAGAATCCCTTGAATCTCAACAATATTACCTTTTCCGCCCAATGTCTCACTCATATAATTGCCCGCAATATTTCCAGACTTTATTGCATCGAATCCGATATGAGTTGCTACATCTCCACCATTTGATTGACGGTCGACTGTAAATACAGGGATATCTGAATCGTTAGCTTTCTTAACTGCCTGTGCAATCGCATCGCTATCAGCTGGATCAATAATAAGAATATCAATGTTTTGTTGAAGCAAGTTTTCCACGTCGGCAAGCTGCTTTCCTGGATCGTTTTGTGCGTCTGTCACGACAATATCAACATCTCGTTCTTTCGCTTGCGCTTCTGCTCCTTCTTTTACAGCTACGAAAAATGGATTGTTCAACGTGTTCATAGAAAGACCGACTTTTAACTTGTCATTTGAACCTTTTTCTTTTTCCGTTTTACCTGAGGCCTCATCGTCCATACTGCAGCCAACCAACAACACCAGTGTCAATACAACGGCAAACATACTCATTAATTTTTTCATCATTCTCTCCCCTTATGAGCGTTTTAATTTGGAAAACCTACTGTCGATTAAAACAGCAATCAAGATAACAAGCCCTTTTGCGATATTCTGATAAAATGGCGAGACGTTCATTAGATTTAATAAGTTATCAAGCACCCCCATAATCAAGGCCCCGATTAACGTCCCAATGACTCCTCCTTTCCCGCCTGCTAAACTTGTACCTCCAATGATGACAGCGGCAATGGCATCCAATTCTATTCCTGTACCGGCTGTCGGTTGAGCTGACATGAGTCTAGATGTATAAATGATGGCAGAGATAGCTGATAGAAAACCCGCAATACCGAATACTGCAACTTTTATGGATCGAACCCGGATACCAGCTAATATAGCTGCTTCTTCATTACCCCCTATCGCGTAAATATATCTTCCAAAACTTGTGTATCTCAATATCCAAAACATCAGGCCAATAATTACAAACATAATAATAATCGGCACTGGGATTCCAAAAATTCGTCCACTTCCGATAAAGCGAAATGCTTCATTGCTAACAACAAGCGGATAACCTTTTGTATAGACAAGGGTCATTCCCCTAGCAATTACCATAATAGCGAGCGTGGCAATGAAAGATGGAACCCCGAAATTCGAGACAATGACCCCGTTAACTAAACCGAACAACAAGCCGACAACTGTAGAAGCAAGGATAGCGACCCATAAAGGCAATCCTGCAGTTAATACACCGGCCAATATTGCTCCGGAAAAGGCCATCACTGCACCGACTGATAAATCGATTCCTGCTATTAAAATAACCAACGTCATTCCGGTAGCAATAATTGCAATAATAGACACTTGTCTTAAAACGTTCATAATATTGCTTGTCGTGAAAAATGCGTCAGATAGAAAACCTGCCACAATACAAAGAAGGAAAAAAATTAGTACAACCCGATACTTTTCCAGAAAACTAAGCCAGTCTATTTTATTTAAACTTTGTTTTTTTTCCTGTTTACTGACTGTTACATCATTAGACATGTAATTCGCCTCCTGCTGCATATTGGAATATCGTTTCCTGATCAAAATGTTCCTTGTCCAATTCAGCTGTAATAGTACCTTCACTCATAACCAATATGCGATGGCTTAACCCTAGTAACTCCGGCATATCAGAGGATATTAAAATAATCGCAATTCCTTGTTCTGCAAGCTCTTTCATGATTTGATATATCTCTGCTTTTGCCCCAATATCAATACCCCTTGTCGGTTCATTTAAAATTAAAACGTCAGGATCCATTTGCAGCCATTTTCCAAGCACTACCTTTTGCTGGTTTCCGCCGCTAAGCGTGCCAACTTCTACAGAGGAATGATGCACTTTAATATTTAAGGCTTTAATCCATCGATCAACAATTTTTTCTTTATTACGTTTATGCAAAACACCAAAGGACGAAATTCTTCGATAAGAAGGGAGCAGCAAGTTTTCATAAACGGACATTCCTAAGACCAAGCCTTCATCTTTTCGATCATCGGTAACAAGTGCAATTCCCGCATCGATTGCTTCGCGCGGTGTATTAACTGTCTTTCCACCAACCTTTATAGTCCCCTCTTTGTGAGGATAAAGACCAAACAGTGCTTTTGATAGGGGAGTTTTCCCAGAACCCATTAAACCGGCTATCCCAAGAATTTCTCCTTTTTTTATAGTGAAATTGATATCATGTAAGTATTCCCTTACAGACAAGCGCTCTACTGTTAACGCGGGCTCCTCGTACGGTCCTTGAAGCTTAGGGAATAAGTCCGTTAATTCCCGACCAACCATCATTGTGACCATTTGATGCCTAGTAATATTTTTAATGGATTCACTTCCAATGTACTTACCATCACGCAGGACAGAAATTCGATCCGCTACTTCTTCCACTTCCTCCAATCGGTGGGTAATAAAGATGACACCAAACCCTTGCTTTTTTAAATCTCTCATAATATTTAGTAACTTCTCTGTTTCTTCTTCATTCAAAGTTGCCGTCGGCTCGTCCATAATAATAATATTCGATTCAAATGAAAGTGCCTTGGCAATTTCCACTAGCTGCTGCTCTGCAATGGACAGATTAGCCAACAGAGTATCAGGAGATAATGCTGTTAGCCCAACCTTCTCCAGCCATTGTCTCGTCTCATCCCTCAAACGTCTTCTGTCTATTACCCCGGTAATTAATCTGGGTTCTCTTCCCAAAAAGATATTTTCGGCTACACTCATATGCGGTACTAAATTAAACTCCTGATAGATGATACTAATACCCAGCTCCTGAGAGTGTTTTGGTCCATGGATTGATACTTCTTTTCCATTAATTTTAATTTGACCGCTGCTCGGCTGATGAACGCCGGCTAATACTTTCATTAACGTCGACTTACCTGCTCCATTTTCACCAAGTAATGCTAAAATTTCCGAACGCTTCACATGAATAGATACTCCGTCTAATGCTTTCACTCCAGGAAATTCTTTTGAAATTCCGACCATTTCTAAAACTGCCTGCTCCATATGCGCACCTCCTTGGCCCTTAGTAAGCAACGCCTGCAACCAAGATTATATTTGCGTAAGATGTAAACTCTCCAGACCTTATGGCACCTCGAACATGCGCCGTTTTTTCTTTGAATGTAATATGGGGAACATATTCAACCGGCACGTTAGGAAATCGCTTCAGAATCGCTTCATTCATCTCCGGACTACTAGTTTTTATCTCCTCCGCTAAGATAATTCCTTCTACTAATAAATCCCCTACCACTGTGTCAAGAACATCAAGAAATCTTGGAACTCCTTCTTTTAATGCCAAATCAATCCGATGTGGAATACCCACCGGAATCGGCAGACCGGCGTCTGTTACAACAATCGTATCGGTATGACCTGTCTCTGTGAGCAATTGATTCAAAGTTGGGTGTAAAATTGATCCTTTTCTCATGATGATCAGCTCCTTTTATGATTCAGCCGTATATTTCCTAGATGGCAAGATTCTCTAATTTTTAATTCTGGTGACAATAAGTAATTCCGGGGCGAAAAGACTTCATTTGCAAGAATTCGCTCATGTAACAATTGAAATGCCAACTCCCCTAATGCATTCATAGGTCTGGAAACAACAGATAGTTTTGGTTTAGTAAAAGTCGCAATTTCTATATCATCAAAACCTATAAATGCTACCTCTTCTCCAAGCCTCCATTCCAGATCTTGTAACGCTTTTATGCAACCAATAGACATTAAATTGTTTGAAGAGAAAATGGCAGTCGGCCTAACTTCTAATTCATTTAGAGTACGTGTAGCAGAATAACCCCCTTCTTCAGAAAAGCTACCTTGTACGACAAATTGATCATTGAGTGGAATCTCATAATCCGAAAGCGCTTTCAAGTAACCTGCAAAGCGATCTCGTCCCGGTGTCGTGCTATGCGGTCCGCAAATAATAGCAATATCTTGGTGCCCTTGCAGGATTAATTGCTTGGTAGCTTGATAGGCTCCATCAATATTGTCAATTAGAACAGAATCAAAATTATATTCATTGATCCTTCTATCTAGTGCCACAACCGGAATACCTTGTTCTTGTAAAATTTGAAACTGTTTTCCATATTCATCTGCTGTTGTGATGACTACCCCATCGACTCCCCGCTCCACTAAAATATTAATAATCTCACTTTCAACAATCGGTGATTCACTTGTGTTACTCAACATCGTGTAATAGCCTTTTTTTCTAGCTTGCTGTTCAATCCCGGATACAACAAGAGGGAAAAACGGGTTATTAATATCAGGAATTATAATTCCAATCATTTTCGTTTCTTTCTTTTTCATACTTCGGGCAACCGCGTTTCGGACATAGCCCAGCTCCTTGATCGCGTGTACAATCCTTTTTTCTGTTTCTGCCCGTACACCGCCCTGATTATTGATAACTCTAGAAACTGTTGCAATAGACACACTCGCATGCTTTGCCACATCTTGAATAGTTGGTTTTGACTCAGTACGCATAAACAAATACCTCCAAAAACTCTCTATGTAAACGTTTAGATTTTTTCAAACATTTTTTTATAGATTTCCGATGATTTTTCAACGTTTAGTATATTAAAATGTAAACGTTTAGATTCATTGATTTATATCTTAACATTCATTTAAAATATTCGCAATACTATATTAAATTTAAATAACTTTGAAAAAATCGCCGTAATTATTTTAAAGTTTTCCTATAGGATTCTTAATTTTATCTAACAGTTAAGTTTAAGAAAGCCTTATTAAGACTTTATCCCACGGAACCTTTAATAAGTAATTACTAAATTACAATTGCTGATTATCCTAATATTATTGATATAAACATAGAAAAAAGGACACCTTTTCTGATACGATGATTAGTGTCCAAATTAATATCAGTATCCAAGAAAGATGTCTCTATGAAAATAATTGTATTCAATTCCTCACAATCCTCTTACTTAAGAGTTTAAACAGTCTCTTCTCTGACATTTTGAAAATATAAACATCACACAATTTAAGTGGTTGAAAGACATGCATATGCGAGGAGCCCCTAACCGATCGTTCGATAGAGGGCTTTATCCTACTCAACAAGATCTCGAAAAGAGTGGTGAACAACCGGATATTTTTTAGTTATTCAGCTTTCCATAACAGAAAGAAGATAATAAAGCTCACTAACCAGGGCATATGCAACTGAACAAAAGTCCCCACTTGAGAAAGCTGTTCCAGTCTGGCAATCCCCCATTGTGAACCGAAGGCATGTTTGATTCTTTTATCTACATTATTTAAACCGATCCTTGTGGTGTGACCTGTTCCTTTGGATAGTGGAATACTCGTGGAATTTTCTTCGATCCCCACGCCGTCATCTATTACATTGATAACGATTTTTTCTTTCTCTGTGTAAGCTTCTACAATTATTGTTATAGCATCACCAGTGCTTTCAAATCCATGGACAATTGAGTTTTCAACGATTGGCTGCAAAGTAAATATCGGAATTTTATAATCTAACAGATGATCTTCTATGTTTATTACAATCTTAATTTGATCACGGTAGCGTGTTTGTTGGATGGAAAGATAATATTCGAGGTGTTCAATTTCTTCCTTTAGCGGAATAAGCTGATCTATATTGCGCAGGCTGTAACGTAAGATTTTCCCTAATGAATACGTTACATCCTCGGTTTGTTTTGCGTTTTCCATATAGGCTAACCGTGAAATCGTATTCAATGTATTAAAAAGAAAGTGCGGATTAACTTGAGATTGGAGTACTTTTAATTGAGTATCCTTTAGCATTTTTTCCAATTCAGAGCGGTGCTGTAACTCTTCCAACAGCTTTATATTATTCAGCGATAATTCTTGTGCTGTTAAATGGGCATCGCCCAACTTCACTATGTAGTTAGCAGTGACAAAGAGTAATTCAGCAATTGACTGGACCCGGCTTTTGTTTTTTCGATCTAATTGATCGAAGAATTTCTGCAGCATCTCTTGATCTAATGGCAAATCCGCCAAGTCCATCTCTATTTTTGGCAATTCCTCTAATTCCTCATCTTCTATAAGAACTTGTCCACAAAGAATCGAACCTAAATATTCGTCGCGCAGTATGATAGGCGCAGCAAAATCCACAAGACCCGTATGGCAACGGTGAATAACCGGTCGTTTGCTCTCTGCTGCCAACTTGCCCACTTTATCGTCAGACAGTATACAACGCTTTTGTCCTTCGCTGCATGACCGAATATATTTACAAAAGGCTGTGAACTGACTCGGCTTGGTCACCGGCTCTCCTTGTGCATCACAAATTAATACTGCCACTCCCATCGCTTCAGCAAATTGCTCTTGCAGTTTTTGCAATTGGTCTATATCGACAAATTCTCGTAAGCTCTTTATCATATATATCACCTTTTTCTGAGTCAGTTCTGACGCGCTATATAATGCTATGAATATATGTCTTTTTCACTCGTTCTTTTTTCAGTAACTGCTCATTTTTCCGATAGTGGCTGGGCGGAATTCCTTCTTGTTTTCTAAAAACTCTAGTGAAATAATTAGAGTCAGAAAACCCGCAAAGTCGGCTAATCTCCGTGATCGTATATTGAGAATCAAGCAACAATTCCTTCGACTTCTCTAGACGTGTAGATGTAATATACTCGGTAAGCGATCGATCCATTTTTTGTTTGAATAAGCGACTAAGATATTGTGGATGAAGATGAACGAGCTGTGAAAGTTCATTCAGTGTCAGCTTATCCTCTAAATGACCTTTTATATAAGTGATCAACTGTTCAATAACTTCAGTAGATGGAGTTTCTATTTCTTGTATATCTGTACTTTCTACAACTTTTGTCAAAGACCCCACCAACTCTTCTGGACGAACTGGTTTTAATAAATAGTCTTCTACACCGATCTTAATGGTTTGCAATGCATAGTCGAACTCATTAAATGCAGTTAGAAATATGATTTTAATCTCCGGATTCATTTTCTTAATGAGCTTAGCGGCGGTAAGACCATCCATTTTAGGCATCTTGATATCTATTAACATGACATCAATAAGAGTAGCACTTGCAATATCTACGGCCAGTAAACCATTCTTAGCTTCCAAACATTCAATAAAACCAAGATTACTTTTTTTTACAATATCGAGCAAAACTTCTCTTTCAAGGGGTTCATCGTCGACAACTAATAATTTTATCGATCTCTCCTCCTTACTCGAAATATTTAGCTCCTTTCATTATAGACTATATTATGAATTCAGACAATTCGAGAAACCCTCCAGTCTATTTCATGTAAACCAACAGGAGGGTTAAGGAAATATATTATGTTAATTAAACGAGACCAGCTTCCGCAACTTCAGTATCTTCAGAAACCGAACCGCCGCTGACGCCTATGCCTCCGATAATTCGATCACCACTCTTTATAGGAATTCCACCTCCAAACACTACAATTTTTCCATTATTCGTAGTGTTAATCCCAAAAAGTTCTCCGCCAGGCTGTACTGCATCATATAATTGGGAAGTTGGCATTTGTAACGCAACAGCAGTCCATGCTTTATTTTGTGAAATATCAATACTAGCTAATAAGGATTGGTCCATTCGATGACATGCCAATAAATGCCCACCGCCATCTACAATGGTAATCACCATAGGAATCTTAATTTCTTTAGCTTTTTCTTCAGCGTGTTCAATCATTTTTTTAGCTGTCTCTAAATTCAGTTCTGTCATCATACTCCTCCTCAAGAAATAATGGCAGGCCCTTTACTAATCGGGCAGCATTTTGTCCTGCTCTTCTGCCGTTTTGTTTTCTTTCTATTAAATAGGGACGATTAGGTAGTTTTTCATGAAAGATTGATATGGCATGTTCATTTCGGATTAGAATGCTGACTTGCAAAGAAGTAAAGCTGAATCCTTCATCTGAAATTTGTTTACAGGCAAATGGAACTCCTTCTTCCTCAAGCCCTGCACATACTTCTTTGACAAGCAGTTGGTCTACTGATTCCGATAAGAAGATGGGGATGTATACTGTGGTGTGTTTCATATCCTATCATCACGCCTTTTCAAAGTAGATAAGACCAGCCCCGTTGCCACCGCATTCCTAGGTCCCTCTGTTCCTCTAATGTTTGCGAAGCCTGCGACAATACCATATTTGGATAACTCATCATTGATCATTTCCGGAATTTCAAAATCCAGTGCGGATCCACCTAACATCACTACAAAAGAGATGTGTCTAATATTGTGGGTAGGGAGTACCTGCTCTAGTGCACGAATGGCGTTCGTAACAAATACTTTTCGTTTAGCCTCTCGTCGGATGGTACGAATTTGTTCCATTGAATGGCGGATCGGCAAAGGAGTAATCCCTTTCTCTTCCCGAATAACTACTTTTCCAAATGCCTCAGGAGGAAACGGTTCTTCGGAAAACAAGTAGGTCCCATCCTCCAATTGCATATGATAGAGACTTTGTAGTTTTCCAAGCGGATATTTCTTTATTTTCTCTGCCAGCTCAAGATCATGAAGCGATAGCTCCGTATTGATCAGCAGCGTCACCATATCTCCAGCTCCTGCTAGGTGAACCGTTCGAATCGTTCCATTTTCATCATTCGTCGCTGCATCCGTGGAACCGCCACCCATGTCCAATATGACGATAGGCCGTTCCGTTCCCGGCGTTGTCAGCGCCCCGGCTATCGCCATTTCCGCTTCAATTCCTCCCACTTCAACTGATACACCAAGCTCTTTCTCTAATAGCGAAGATACGGTCTGAATGGAAGTCTTTTTAGTCTGCACCATCGAAGCAAGCCCCACTCCACTTTCCATAGTGATTTCACCCGCCAGTGCTCCGCGAATAGAAGAAGGAATTTTTGTATCGACTGCAAGTAAATCTGTAATACGAATTTCATGTATAGTTTGATCCGTTACTTCCGCCAAGTCCTGACGCAAGCCATTTAACATCGCACCTGCATTCGTACCTTGTTCACCTTGTACATCGTTCAACACACCTATTTTTTTATAGGACTCCATAATTTCATCCGCACCATCATTGACGTCAACTTTCACACTCATCCTATTACCGACCATTGTGATGCTTCCTGATTCAATTTTCCGCTCTGCGATCTGCCCCGCCGGTGTCCGTATCACGACGGCCGAACGATTTCCGACCAATGATTTGGCAACAGGCGCTACTTGTTTCGTTTCTTCGGGGGTTAAATCAAATACAGTAGAGAGTCCAAAAGGGTTGCTGAGCATCCGAATGACATGTCCAGGAGGCGCCACTTCAATTGCTGCCTTTTTTCCTATCGGCACTTTATCAATCATGGCCACTTCATCTACGATAGGCACTTTCATTTGCAGGCGATTGTGGATTAAAACCCCGTCATCCTTCTGTACGATGACTCCTTTGATCTGGATCCCTTGTCTTTCAAATTTATTAAACTGATAGGCTACCCATTCATAATCGAATTTCTTTGACACTACTACAATATAGGGTTTATTTTCCTCGGCATGTTGCAGCAATTGCTCGATCAAAATGGTTTGACCAATCCCTATTCCTTCTCCTCCGGGCGTATCCGGATTATGACCGATCATAGAAGATTCCGTAATGATCGTTTCACTGATGACGTCCATGGCGAGATCGCCAATAACTGGTACTGCATCATTGATTCGAACTATATTAATCTCAGAAATAGTTCGATTAATTTTTGACATAGCTAGCTGCAGACATGATTTGATTCCTTTAATATTAGTAACCGTTCCTTTAATCCCAGTCGTCGGGACAAGATGCTGAGTTAAAAATACGGCCTCATTTCCGCATACTTCTACAATCGCTACCTCTGTTGATGAATTCCCAATATCCACTCCTGCGATAAGTTGCCTGCTCATTCCTTATTCCTCGTCTATACGCAATATGTTTCGTCGGCTATATACTTCAGCCGCCTCTTCTACTAACTTGGCGTTTTCAAACGCTTGGTATTCACGCTTCAATTCATCAGCAATCGTCAGCAATTCATCATAAGAAGAACGGTTAGGACGAAGGGCACTATAGATTTCGAGAATTCTTTCATCAGAAATCGAAATTAGTTCTGCAGCTCTTCTAAAATTTCTCCCTAATTGGTCTCGCTCTATACTCTCCGATATTTCCGCCTGCATAATTAAAGTTTCGGGGCTGATCCGTAAATCTTTACTCGAGATGTCTCCTTTTAACGCCGCTTCTAAAGTCAAGTCATCATAGGCTTTGTTCGTTGGCGTAAATAATACGTCTGTTCTTTTCTGTCCTAATGGGTAATCTTGTCTTGTCAATCGGCTCATACGGTTTCCTCCTCTGAAATGGTAAAGCTGTAGTCTACATTTACAGCTGGCTTGCCCCTTACAATTTCTTGCGCTTCTTTCAAGTGCAATATTGCTGCAATTGCTTGGTAGCGGGGCCTAGCCATCTGATCGTTTACAACCGGAACAGGATCAACGTTCTCTCCCCGTGCATATAAAGCGGCATTTCTACCGATATCACGATAGGTTTCAAGTGTAATCAGCGGTGATTGCGGAAAGAGTTCCAGATTACTTAATGGATCTAAATCCCGTTGATGAATGATCGTAGTCCCCCTAGACTGAATGCCGATTCCTATTCCTGAGCCGCTCAATTTAGCAGCAAGATGCCCAATAAACGCTAAGTCAGCAGTTTCAAAATTACGGATTACACGTGTTACACCGCCTTGTTCTTCAATCCCGGAGATAATTTCACGCAAGACTTCACTATGCTCTACGCTAACAATCGTCTTCGAAAGCGCTTTCCCAAAAGCCGGTGAAACAGCAATGACAACTTCTTTCGGATCCGATCCTTTAGCCGCTCGTGATTGATCATCCATTTGCATTTCAATTGAATATGAATAATTCATCTGATGACACCTCCTCAATACTCACTTGGACTGATTGCTTGGCGAATATTCTTGATTTCTTCCCATCTTTCCTCACTCATTCGATAACCGGTTCCCGGTCCTGTATAGTCATTTTCATTATTAACGGCACTCCGTACAATATTATTCTCATCAATTATTGCGGAAGTGTGTAAATAATCCCCAGCCACACGCTGCTTAAGCATATTGAAAATTCTTTCGGCTACTTGATGATAGCCTCTATTCGCTAAAGCCAAAGCCACATCCAATCCTGTAATGCCTTCTTTCAGCACGCTCTCAGCAGCCTTTAAAT
This sequence comes from Sporosarcina aquimarina, assembly GCF_019748715.1. Lineage (GTDB taxonomy): Bacteria > Bacillota > Bacilli > Bacillales_A > Planococcaceae > Sporosarcina > Sporosarcina newyorkensis. Next base: position 147,145 of record NZ_JACLBZ010000008.1, read on the forward strand.
CTTCCATCACATTTCGTTTCGGCATATCGTCGCTGCTATTCGCATACGTTGCCGCGTCGATCTCCTCTTCAGTAATCGCGGGAAAACCAAGTTCATCAAAAAGTACTTGCATCGTCTTGGCAGCTTGATAGCGCACTTCAATTACTTCGCTTTCTTCAACTGGCCGCAAACCACCGTCCACCATCATATCTCGTTGTATAATTAAAAAATCATCTAAATCGGATGAATCCATATTCGATCCAGCGAACATATTATCACTATTCGGAACCGCACTATAACCTGAAAAGACAAAGTCTGTGCCAGGCAACATTTGACATAGCATCTTTGCACTGCGGCGTATTTCAGAGTGAGAAAAAGTTTGGTCATTTCCTGAAGCTACTTCTAAATCAAACATAGTCGTAGCCAAGTTTTCTGCCAATACTGCGCGAATTCCGCTTGGAACAGCAGCTGGAATCCCAATGCAACTAATCGAACCATTCTGCAGTCCCTGGACACCTGCACCTTTTGCCATCATGATACAGCGAATTTCCAAGTACAACATCGACTTTCCTTCCGCACCTGCCATTTGTACTTCGGAACCCGTGCCTGAAGTGAAACGCATCTTCGATCCCCTTGAAGCATATGCAGATGCCAAGAATGACTTTGACCATGGGGTATCGTCTCCATCTTTAAAAACGGACTCTGTTCCGTATATTGAAATCGTCTCTGCATACGTCGTCAAACCAAGCATCGCCAATCGTAATTCCGTTGCCTCTTCCAATGCATCTTGCGTCAAAATACCGCCTCTGACAGTTTGGGAACCTACCAAAAGGGCAAGCGCATTAAATGGTGCATACCGCACAACTCCTACCGTCGTTTCCTGCTCATCAAATCCTCTTAACGCAGCTTCTGCCGCATCTGCCGCCATCAAGACAGGATTATCTCGAACATTTGTCACGTGACATTGATTGGAAGGTTTCTTTCTGGCCCGCATTTTTTGAAGCGCCATCATCATCTCTACCACATTTAATTGATTGAGCACCTCTACTATTTTGGCAGGGGTCAAACCTTTTACAATCGCTAATACTTCAGAACGTGACACATTGATATCTACTAATTTCCTTGCGATATCCACACTTTCCGTGTTCATCATCTCGTTGGCAGTTGCAACATCAATTGTATAATCCGCAATAAATTGATCTAGCATATCAAAATCTTTACGCAGTTTTCCATCCAACTCGACAATGCGGCCATCCTGTATCTCAATAGACGGCGATGGATCATTCGGACTGGACATCGCAACAAATCCTTGTTCCGGCCACTCATGTACAAATCCATCCTTATTGACAGGCCGATCCTCCAAGACTTGAAAACGCTTGGAACGTCTGACTGCTGTTGGGCTCGGTTTCATGTAAGCACTTCCTTTCTAAATTTTCAATCTATTCAATCGATTATAAGCTATGTATTTATTCATTGCTCTATAGAATCGATACTCGACTTAGGAATATCGATACTTTTTCAAACTGTGGATTAGCATTTTTCGGATGAGACGAAGAATCTATATTAAGTATTTGCTATAGTAACGAATCCAAAATGTTTTTCTCATCCAGTTGGCAGATATAGTTACCATTGCCAGGCTGTTTGCATCAGCCGAGTTTTAATTGTGTATTTATAATCAAAAGCATATCCAATTGACACCCAATCCTTCAGCGTTTATACTGAACATACAAAAAAATATACAACTTCCTTTAAGGGGAGTAGCTATAAAGCAAAGTCGTCAATACGGGAGTTCATTCCCCGGCTTTGTTTACAACACTAGTTGTTTGCGAGACCTTACCGTTTATTTGGTGAGGTCTTTTATTTATTTAGAGGCGATATGACCAATAATTGGACATATCGCCTTTTTCATTTTTAATTTATTGGAGGTCAAACTTTGCAAAGCTATCAAGAACTTGCAAAAACAGTCACTATAAACAAGGAAAACCGTTTAATTCACTATGATGATTCGTTAATGCATATTGGCACAGGTAGAAGTGCATTTGTGTTTAGAATAAAATCCACCATGAAGGCAATTAAAGTATATTTCCCTGCCTTTTCTTATATTGCTGAAGAGGAAACCGACATTTATAAAAAGCTTCAAAACATCACGTATTATCCGGCTGTGTATGATTCAGGATCGAATTATATTGTGATGGATTATATAGAGGGCCATACTCTATTTGAGTGCTTGTCTAAAGGAGAAATCATCACGTCCGCCCATATTAAACAAATTGACGATGCACTATCTTTAGCAGCTGCAAGGGGTCTAAATCCATCCGATGTTCATTTGCGCAATATTATTGTCACTATTACTGGTGAGATAAAACTCATTGATGTTGCTCGTTTTAGACAAACAAAGGATTGCCGGCAATGGGATAATTTAAAAAGAGCCTATGTAAATTTTTATTGCAAACGTTTATTTCCAAAGAAGGTTTCTGCTCCATTTCTGAACTTCATTGCTATCCTATATAAAAAAAGGTGCATACCATTTTTTCGGGCATGAATAGATGTGGAATACAAAAGCATTAAAATGGGAAAACGAGGTAATTCTAAGGAAAAGGAGAGAAGAACGATGAATGATTCTAGAGAATGGTTAACAGAAGAACTTAAAAAAGTACAAGATTGGGAGAACAATCAGAGTGATTTATGGTTTTGGGAAAAGCTAGGGCGACTGCCGTTTAAAATAATCGATAAATGGACGCCCGATTTTATTCAACGTAAAATTGGTATACTCCTTGACGAGCTCGGTCAGTATATCCAAACAGGCGGGAGTTATTTAAGCTCAGTTTCTAAAATTACTTCTTATTACCCGGACTTTGATGTGAGCACGTTAGCAAATGTAGAAAAGCTACCCGTTTCTACAATGGATGTCGCTGTCGAAAAAATTACGGGCAACAGAAAAAAACTAGCAACACTGCAAGGCGCGGGCACTGGCATTGGCGGTGTTTTCACATTATCGATCGACATTCCACTATTACTTAGTTTGCAACTAAAAACATTGCAGGACATTGCGATTTGTTATGGCTATGATCCAAATATTAAAGAAGAGCGTTTGTTCATCGTAAAATGTATGCAATATGTCTCAGCCGACATTGTAGGCAAACAAGCCATCCTGACTCAATTATCACAATTTGATTCACCTGACGATGCTTCAAAGCGTGAAATTTTATCTGAACTACAGGGCTGGCGTGAGGTGTTTTTTTCCTATCGAGATCAACTTGGTTGGAAAAAGTTTTTCCAAATGATTCCGATTGCAGGTCTCGTGTTTGGCGCCTTCATTAATCGTTCCGCTGTCAATGACATTGCCGAAGCAGGAAAAATGCTTTATCGAAAAAGAAGGATTGTTGAGAGGCTGGATATACTGCATGATTCAAGTGACAGCTCGTGTTTGGATGCCTAGTAGTGTCGAATAAAAAAGGGATAGGGTTATGTAATTATACTGAAATGCACCCCAATTGTTAGACAGAATCTAACTTTTAGGGTGCACTTCATTCGAGGTTCTCTCTTCAAATCCCAAGGTATTCTTCCAACGTCAAACCCTCTTTATATATGCGTTTGGACACTTCATTCCCTACGTAACGAAAATGCCAGGATTCATGCATGAATCCTGTTACTTTTTCTTTTCCCGGCGGATAACGCATGATGAAGCCGAAACGATGGGCATTGGCTGCCACCCATTTTCCTGCCGGTGTTTGCCCAAAGGAAGTTGCAGCCCAATGTTTATTTTGATTCGTTTCACCGATATCGAATGCCAGGCCGGTTTGGTGTTCGGAATAACCTGGGCGGGCGCTATAACGGTCGGCGGCTTTCTTACCGTCCCTTGTGACGTATCGTTTATAAAGGCTTGTTTGATAATCGAAAGAACGATATGTACTGAATGCGGTAAGACGAATACCGGATTTCCTTGCTTCGGTTGCCATCTTCTTAAATTGCGCACGTGCTGTTTTATTTTCACCAGGTGCGAATTGCTTAGGTAATGGATACTGTTTATTGACGAACAGTAGATTTTTGATATATGTCGGCTTGGCAGGAAGTTGCTGACCTTTAATGTATTCCGCTTTTGATACTTCTTTCAGTTTGACTCGGGAATCCACCATTTGCGCTGCAAGCTTTTTGGCAAGTTGTGCTTCTTTGGATCCAACTCGTGCTTCGAGTTTCTTTGTAATCAACGGCTTTGCAAGATCAATCTTTTTCTGCGCATGCAACCGATGGAAAAAGACAACAGCCTGTGTTCTCGTCAACCGGTTGTTTGCACCGAATTGCTCCAAGAGGTTTGCTCTTTGAGGAGATTGACCGGTTGATATTTGCACTTTCAATAAATATCGGACAGCCCCTTCCAATTCATGCGTTTCTCCATTTACATAAGCAAAGACCTGAGCAAGTAATCCTCTCGAGACCGGCTGATTTCTATACGCCGGGTTCTCATAACCTAATAACGGAATATGGAATCTGGATAATGCTTCGTATGTACTGTTCGACCAAACGGTATGATCCAGATTTTTATAGCGGCCAGCTTCAGTCTGAAAAGCTGCGTAATATCTTGTCAGCATGGCAGCAAACTGCGCTTCCGTCAAAAACGCCTGCGGTCGAAATGTACCGTCTGCATTACCGCTAATAATACCTTTCACATATGCCCATTGAATGGAATCGAATGAAGGATTATTTTCTTTTACATCGCTGAATGCACTTGCCTTTTGCGCCTTCATGCTGAATGATACTGATATGAGCAGTAATGTTATCAATATGTATTGAAAGGATTTCATTTTGATCAACTTGTGACATTCCCTTCTATAAAAAATTTACTTCTTTAAGACCTTTTCAAATGCTGACATGTCGCTACTCCAAAGGTTTTTTATACTAGCTTAAAGTTTCTATCCTTCCATGTTTGCTGTGAACACCGCTAATGTATCAACAGACACGGCTATTCCTCCTCAAATATGCCAAATAATTTATCTAATCTCATTATACTAATTCCAAATAGATTATGTCAGTCATTTATATTTAATTTGCACTCTATCTTCAAGTAAAGTAGCGAGACAATCACTCTACGTTTATAGTAAAATAGTATCCTAAATCAATATTTGAAGGAGACTAACAGGTGAAAAAATCATACACCTCTTTACGATATATAGTGTCTTATCTCATGGCCGTTTTTCTAGTTTTGGGACCTGGCGCAGCATTTACATTTGCGGAAACAGCAGATGCTTCTTCTAATGAATTGCTTGTGAAATATGCAGAGCTTCCGAAATCTATTGCAGCTTCCGTCCCGCTTCCTGAAACAGTAGAGCAAGTGGAAACGCTGACGCCATCCGTTGAACTTCTTTCATTCCCTCATGATGCAGATGTAAAGCTAGTAGCAGAAAAACTGGAAAAGAATCCATTTATAAAAACAGTTGAACCAAACCACGAGCGAAGTGTCTCGGTCACCAACGATGTCTTTTACACTAATCAATGGTGGTTGCCGCATGTACAAGCCGAGCAGCTATGGCCGTTAGCCGCCAAGCAGAAAAAGCAGGCAGTCGTGGCGGTCATTGATTCAGGAATTGACACGACTCATGAAGATTTAGTCGGGCGAATTGCGCCGGGTGGCTTCAACTTTATCGATCAAACACAAAATATTCAAGATGTGAATGGCCATGGAACGAGCGTAGCAGGTATCATTGCTGCCAACAGCAACAATCGAAAAGGAATTGCCGGTGTAACGGGTAGTTATGGTGTTTCCATTCTTCCATTAAAGACCGTGCATGATGACGGCAAATCAACGGTAGCGGATAATCTAAGAGCGATCGATTATGCCATTCAACAAGGTGTCGATGTCATCAATATTAGCCAAGGGGGCACGTCGCCTTCAACTATTGAACAAGATGCTATTCGCCGGGCAGTGAGGGCAGGTATCCCGATCATCGCTTCTGCAGGGAATGATGCGTTAAAGGGCAACCCCACTATGTATCCAGCTGCTTACGATGAAGTCATTTCCGTTGGATCCGTGAATCAACGGAATAGCCGGTCCGATTTCTCCAACTATAATAACCAAGTCGATATCGTGGCACCAGGAGAACAAATTTATACGACCGGGATTTCCAATCACTACGTCATAGCGAATGGAACCTCCTTTTCTGCTCCGATTGTCGCCGGAACGGTGGCCATGATGAAAGCTATCGTGCCGGAACTGTCGGTGAAGGAAATTACAGAGGTCCTAACAAAAACCGCCAAAGATTTGGGTCAAGCTGGAAAAGATGCCGAATATGGTTTCGGCTTATTAAACAGCAAGCAAGTAAAGGCTGAACTCGAACAGTTGTTGATTCAGAAACAAACTGTGCCGGTCACAGGGATTTCATTGAACCAGACAATGATACGCCTACTTGCGGGTGAAGATGGAGATGCGGGTGAACAAACAGTATTGACAGCAACCATCACACCATCAAATGCAACCGATCGGAACGTGGTATGGACCTCTTCCCGACCAACAGTTGCTAGCGTCAGCCAATCAGGGATGGTGACCGCAGTCTCAAAAGGAGAAGCAATCATCACTGCTGAAACAGTCGATGGCAAGTATAAAGCGACAGCTAAAGTCATCGTGGATGCACCAAAACCATTCGTCGGCACATTTGCGGATCTAACCGTAAACACTTCAAAACAATTTGTTGTGAAGTTCAATAAACCGTTAGCCGAGGGCATGAATTATAAGAAGCACATTCAGATTTCAAAAAGGGCGGATGGACAACAGCCGATTACGACCTTTAACGTTACATTCAATCCCGCGGTTCCTGACCAGTTAATAATTGCACCGCAAAGTCGATGGGAACTGGGAACTTACTACCTGAACATTCGACAAGGGGTCCAGGCTAAAGACGGGAAATTACTGACTGAAAACGTAAATATGCGGTTTATTGTACGGTAGGAAATGAGGAAGTAGAAAACGGCCGACCAGCCCGAGGGATGGTCAGCCGTTTTTTGTTCTTAATTTCATTCACAAAGTGCCGAGACCATCATGTGATTATGGTTAACTCAGGAAATCTTTCATTCTTTCAATGCTCTGGATAACTGACTGGATGGCGTGTGAATCTGGTAGCTGTTCCTCGAGAATGCGGCGATATCATATATTACACCTCCGCAACCGGCATGCCGGCGTTACGAGCAATAATGCGGGCACCTTTGTCATTTGACAAAAACAGCAAATTGTTTGCACCGTTTTTGAATTCATATAAATAGGTTGCGATGATTTTCTCGTCAGCAGACGTTGACAAGGCCAATTTTTGCAGCTTATCATATGTAGGCACTTGAATTAGCTTTAGCAAACCTTTGCGCTGATACGCTTCTATTACATCAAACGCCAATTGCGCACGCATTCTAGTCAATTTTTCTTTGTTGTTCTTCAACCCATCTAATTCTTTAAAAACTTGACTACTGATGATGAGCTTGATTTGCTTAGTACCCAATAAATGGATCAACAAATCTGCATCATGCATGAGAATGTTCGTATCGACCGCAAACTGGTGGTTATTTTCATGATATGTAGTAAGAAGTCCCGCACGTTGTTCCATCTGCTTTTTTTGCTGTTTTTTTGCAAGTCGTTGATTCATTCTTCTTGAACTGTAATTGGCCTCAATCATAGAGAGAATCGGTAAAACGAACAGTACGAAGAAAATAGCCCAGCCCGAGAAATCATCCCCTTGTTTCGTTATTCTGACAAACAGAACGAGATACAAGGCAAGAAACAAAATACTTTTAACAAGCTGTCGATTATAAGCCTGTCCCAAACCTATGGATACAAAGGATAGGAAGGAGGCCATTCCCCCACTAAGCTTTCCTTTGGTGATTTTAGGATGCAACAATAGGAAATATAGACTTAAGATTGCATTAAAAACGATCATACTGGTAACCGCCGAACTAATAAGTGAAGTACTAGCCTCTTTTTTAGCAAGGTAAGAAAATATGAAAATAAGAACCATTTTTACTCTTCCTCCAACTGTAGTATCCTTTCTTAAAAACCATCATGTCCACTATGATGTGTAAAATCCGAATCCGCACTTCCATGATCGATCCCATGATAGGATTCATCGACCACTATACTGACACCTGGGTTGATGTAAGGATCATGCATATCCATATGGGAATGGTGAATTTCTAAACTCTCAAATTGCTGACGTTCCAATTCATCCATCTCATCAGAGAAATCGTCATGTCGACTGCTCGAACCAAATAAAAAAGAATTGCTATTAAAATTATTCCATTTTGGATCCTTCACCGATAAATCAGTTGCCCGCTTCATCAGCTCCGAAAATTCATCGTGCTCACGAGGCAACAACAATTTTCTAAACAAGCTCCACATTTCCAACACTCCCTCCTTTTTTTCCGCTCGGTTGACAGGGCAGGCTATAATTCCGTGTGACGCTTAGAGATCTTAACTAAAACATAAGGACAATTCGTGCATTTTGGCGTGTACTTTCGATAATTGGATTTCCAACTTTACAGTAGTATTTATCCCCACCCTATTGTATGTAAAATATTCAAACAGGCAAAGTGTATTAAGAATTAACTATATTCTTTCTCTTTCTCGTGACTAGTAAGTAACTCATGCGAATTATGCATTTTAGCAAAGACGGCTAAATTGAGAGGGTCGTTTGTCTTGGTGTGTATACAGGTTACGGAAAATGGAAAGGTGAGATAAAAATGATTTCTTTAAATTTCACTGCTTCTATTTCATCTAACATTTCCACGATCATATAATGTATCAATACAAATAAGTCCGCTAATGCAAAATGAACTGCCACCCCAATTGTTAAACAATCACTAACAATTAGGATGCAGTTCAACCGGTTAAAAACTTCCTTCTTTTCCCTTAATCAACTCTCTGATTTATATCAAGTCCAGTTCTTAGTCTTCATAATGCATTCCATCATTAGATTGGAAGCTTACCTTAAAACGGCCTTTGTTTGTTTCGACTCTAAATACATACTTATCGTACGAATATTTTTGATCAGCTTTATAATCATGAGCCGTGTCTCGTACAGTCGATACATAGCTTACGGTAACATCGCGGTGACCATAGCCTTGATAATCCTGTTTTAGAATCGTTTGCGCTTCGTTAACCGTAAGCTGCAGATGCTGTTTCCCTACCATTTCATACGTATAATTCGCCATCTTCCAAGTTCCTGATTCTTTTATGAATTTATAATCTACAAACCCGCCACCAGACAAGCCATCTGAAAACTCAACCGTTTTCACATTGACCGCATTACTGTTCGGCTGATTGAAGCTGAATCTGATGCTCGTATCTACATAGTATGGAAAATAGAAACTATCGCATTCTGTACATGCATGCGGATAATAGTTCTTCAATTTCGTATCCGCAAACTCCTTCGTCACATACTGAAGTAATTGCGGACGAATAGTATTGAATGATTTCTTCTTATATTTTCCGTCTAAAATAATCCCTTCAATAATATGCGGCAGGCGGTATGAAAGGTCCACTGCCTTTCCTTTCGTCACAGCAGTCGTATTCGGACGTGATTTAGTGACATTGATTGCGCGCTGTAAAAATTCCGCGTAATGCGCCCGCGTGACAGGTCGACTCGGGTAGAACTTTCCGTTATCCCCTTTTGATACACCGCTCGAATACATTGCGCTTGCATGTGGATATCCCCAGTGATTGCTATTAACGTCTTCAAATGGTCGTTGGTAAGGTCCCATATGCAAGTCGAATGCCAAGTCCAACACTTTCGCCATTTGGATGCGAGTAATGGTAGAATTCGGATTAAACTTTCCATTTGATCCACCTACAATTCCCGCTTGCGACAGTTTCATGATCGGCGTGTAATATGGATGACTTTTCGGCACATCCGTATAAATCACCTTACTGGATGACAGTCCCGGCAGCTTCACTGCCTTTTCAAGCAACTGCGCTACATGCTTCCGGCTAATTTTTTCATTCGGACGGAATGTCCCATCAGGGTAACCGCCAATATACCCAGCCTTTTGCATTGCCTGGATCGCCTCATAATTCGGATGGCTTTTGGGCACATCTTTGAACTCCTTCGCTGATGCTTGGTTTGTTCCAATGAAAATGAATGAAGCCAATAGCAACAGGCTGGTCCAGCTGACAATCGATACAATCTTCTTCATATACTCCCTCCTCTTGTCTAGTAAAATATGATTACTAGCTAATCATATTTTACCAATGATGTATTAGGTAGTATATAGTGAATTTTTCGAACGGAATTGTGAAGTTTCGCTGTATATTATACATACTCAACGTTATTTTGAGTTGTTCAGTCATCTACTTATTGATTTAGAAAGCAGTGAATTTTATCGCGGTATTTTCGGGGATTTTGAACCGGTATTGACAGGTCTGACCAGGTATACAGTTCTGCTACTGCTGCTGTAAAAAGGAATAGCAACTCGTTGTCGAAGCTACAGAATTTGCGGTCGGCATTTCCTGGTTTTGTTCGGATACTTCTCAGCCTTGCGCGGAGCCCCCCATTTACCTAGAAAATTTTGGTAGCCAGGTAGATGCTCCAGCCGGTTGCGCGGACATGTCAACAATATCCAATTTTTTGTGAGGATCCATCTTTGCCGTGTGCAGTTTTTTGGTCTGCAGAAAACGCAACAAACAGAAAGAGCACACGAACGATCATTCCAATCATTCGTAAGCTCTTGCTTGTTCCTCCTTCAGTTTTTCAGACTCGATTCGAACTGCGCAAGGAACTATTTAAAATCAATCTGCTCTTCAATCCGACCACGATCGTTATGGATATAAACCATCGTTCCATCTTCTTCCGCCAGTTGCTTCGCTTCTTCGATCGCCTCATCTTGAGAATCCGTTGTGCAGATTGGCTCATCCTCACCTTCGCGTTTCACTGCCCACTCGTTTTCATGCGGCACGACATGATAGCGTGCCTCTTTCGTTCCCGCACGGTCTTCAAAGTACTCATTTTGCTCTCTGCTCATTCCGAAGCCTCCCCAGTTTTTTTATTCTATTTATTTCATACCCCGTTGCAGGAGGATAAAACAGGTAGTTGATTTGGAAGGCCCTCTTACAGGGAAAACATTAGTAAAGCCGAATAATCAAGGGTACGCAAAACTATGCAAGACATTAGAGTTGAGAAAGCTCTTTAGCCGACAAATCATTAATCAGCAAAATTTTACGGGTATTTATTCCCAATCTTTAAGAATACTTAATTACGAAATTCTAGTACCCTACATCGGGAATCTTTTCCTTTACCAATTTCATAGCTTGTAATCATTTCTGCTTTTTCTGTCCAGGTAATTGCCTGATCTACTCCAAACATGAAGTTTGACAGCACGATATTGGCTTTTACTAAATAACGAAAAAGCAGCCAAACATCCCAGAGGACAGTTGATTGTACTTTCTATTATATCCAATTCAGATTTGTGTTTAACCCTTGCGGGGGCCTTATTTCTGTTTTCAGTAAAAGCCCTCCCCCAGGCAAATAAACATCGATAGTCTCTTCGCCATCATATTCTTCCTTTACAGATGATCCCCTATGTCTTAATCCATAATATCGCCTGTTTCATAGCTCGTCCCGGCATCTCTTTCTTTATGTTCATCTCTCATCAGGCCAATCTGTGATTCGTGAACAGACTCGCCAAACATCTGTCTCAATTCGGATACTGAATCTTTATAATAGTAGCCTCTCAGCTCAATTATATTTATCGTAAACATTCTGGCCATCCGGATAGGCATAATAACCGCCTTCCGCTTCATATTCACTCAGTTGAGAGGGATACAGCTGTTTGTAATGGGTGATGATTTGTCCTTTCCTTAAACCCTCATCAAGAATGTAGCCTTTCCTCAGCCGACCTGCCAAGTCTTTGGGTAATGCTCTGTATGGGAACGGATTAATATTCTTGTCAATCTTGTACCAGTTATCCACCAGGTCCTTGTAAGCCTGGAACATTTCTTCCACAAAATCTTCACTGTACCATTCATCCTCTATGAGCAGTTTTCTTACACGTATTATAAAAAGTTCCTTGCTTCCGGCTGCCATTCATACGTCTTAAACACCCAGCCATTTGGTTCTCTATTGAAATATTTATATGTCTGGATGTACTGGTCTTCAATCACTTTCACCTTCGCCGTGCTAGCAAACAGCTTCGACTCCTTTTCAATTTTAATGCTTGTAATCGATTAGAGAACTTTATTTGTTACTACTCATTAATCGTTATCGTAGTTTACACTCTTTGTGTAGGCTGGGTACTGTCACCTAGTTACACAGACAGAAATGAGGAGTAAATTTTTTCTGTTAGTGAATAGCGTAATCCTCAATTCAATTGTTGTAGTCACTACTTTTACGATATCAAAAAATGTAGTTCTATCGGCAAAGTAATTTCTCAAGCACGATAATGTATACAAAACAGAATAGTATCCGAGCGGTGTGATGGTCACCCTATTTTACGGAAGTGTATACGACTGTTCGACAAACATTAACGGTTTTTTAGGTAACCTAAATGTTTAAAAACCCGAATAATTTGTTGCACAAGGACTCTATACTATGTACATGCTCAGTAAATTCGAGAGCTATCGCGCGATTCACAAAGTCTTTCATTGGTATGGAAAATTGTTTGACTTTTTTATATTTTTCATAGCAGCTCAGCCTTGTTAAAAACCCATCTTTTTATATTTGGTATAATAAATACAAAAATAGACAGGCTAGATAAAATAGCAGCCCCTGTGAATACCGACCTCAATCCAAATATTTCTGCAACATATCCTCCCACCATTGGACCTAATAAAATACCAAAGGCGTAGAATGATTGATAAAATCCCATAGTTGACATTTTTAATTCCTTAGGACTTATCCTCACCACTTCACTTAATAATATGGGAAAGATAAATCCCAATGCTAGTCCTAATCCACTATGGTACATACTCATCGTCAAAAAGCTTTCTGCTTCCGATATTAGAATGTTAAAAAAAGCAGATAACGCAAAGCAAGCGATTAACAAAATTCGATTATATTTTGGGTCGATACTAAAAATCATGAGTACTAGTGAGATAAGAGCATGTGGAATAAAGAAAGCAAACATCAACCAGATAAACTGGGATTCTGCTATACCGATTGATAAAGAGATAGCCGGACTAAATCCAAATATTGAAACAAACAAAAGTGCATGAGAAACGAATGACAAAAAAGTGATGGTCTTTATTCCGTTAATTTTACTTGTCGCTTGTACAAGCTTTCTAAATGACATCTTTGGCTTTTCTTGTTCTCTCTCATGTATCTCTTTTATATTCCATACAAATATTACTCCCAACAAGGAAGCAATTACACCTAACCAAAATGGAAGATTCCATCCATGAAAATGTATAATATACCCACTCGATACCATACAAATAAATTGTGTAGTAACTGTATTAAATTGCATGGTCCCCATTGACTTGGTCGCTTGATCTGCTCGAAAATAATAAGAATACATTACAGTAGCGATGCCCCACATCGCTGCCGTTACGCCAGCAAATAAGCGAGCAATTAAAATAAAATAAAACGAAGTAAAAAAAACTAAAATTATGCCACTTAGGAAAGAACAAGCAAACCCCAGTATTAGTAGTTTCTTTCTGATGTTATACAAAACATCAGACAAAATGCCTAAAGGTAACCGCAATAGAATTTGTGTAATACCATAACTTCCTAAGATGATACCGATTGCCAAATAAGAAAACCCTGTTTTTTCTAAATAAACACCAAACAAAGGAACGTAAATATATATAGAGAACCAAAAACAAAATACGGCTAAATTAAAATTGATATGTGATAAGATAGATGGCTTACTCTCTTTATCTAACACTGATTGTGCGAATTTCATCTCCTCCTATACTATTTCAACTTTAGTTCGTCCCTTGATGAGAAGGAAGAGTAAACATATGAAAATTAAAAAGTATTTTCATCTTATAGAAAAACATCCATAAGAGTTTTATAAAGGAATTCTTTAACTTCCTCTCGATACCTAGTAGTATCCACCGTGCTTTCTATTTCATCTCACAATCCTTCTAAATAAATCTAAATTTGCAAACAAAAAAAGCCCTCTGTTGTATAAATTAAAGGAAGAGGACTATTTAAAACTCTAAATAAAATTGCTATTTGGGATTCAATTTAATATATTAACCAATATAATAAAGGTTCTTCACGTTATAACCAATTCGATAGATTTTAAGTAAAACTATTTTTTAAGCTAGTGAATTGACACTAATTATATTGTTTTATAATCTTAATATCGCTTTTCTTTGTAATATAAGTTCTCATCATTTGTTCCGCTCTTTGTGTTAATAGTTCTGATGCTCTTTCCATTGCTTCATTCAGAGTCATCGGACCATCTACAATACTATGAACACATTGGATGCCATATTGGTAAAGTATATCAATCCCTTCGCCAATTGATCCAGTTAGAACAAAAGTCGGTATTTCTTGTTCCCAAGCCACCTGTGCAACGCCCATAGGAGTTTTCCCAGACGCAGTTTGAAAGTCAATTTGTCCTTCTCCTGTTATTACTATATCCGTATTTATTAACGCTTGTTTGAAACCTGAATATTCAATAACTATATCAATACCTCTTTTAATTTCAACTGGAAAAAATGCTAAAAATGCCCCTCCTATTCCTCCTGCTGCTCCAGTGCCGGGGGTATCATGTAATCTGATTCCGGTTTGTTTTTCAATAAGATTAGTCCATTTCACCATACATTTTTCTAGCACTTCCACCATTTCGGGTGTCGCTCCCTTTTGGGGACCGAACACTCTTGTTGCACCATAATCCCCAATTACAGGATTTTGAACATCGCTCGCTATTAAAAATCTTGAGTCCTTTATACGGGGATCAAGGTTACTAGTGTTAATAGAAGAAACATCACACAGTCCCTTTCCTCCGAATCCGATAGGCTCCCCGTTATTATTCATTATCTTCATTCCAAGAGCTTGTAACATTCCAATTCCGCCATCGTTGGTTGAACTACCGCCTAAAGCTAAGATAAAATTTCTACATCCTTCATCTAATGCCTTTTTAATTAACTCTCCCATACCAAATGAAGTAGCCTTCATAGGGTCTAACTTTTCCTGTGGTATTAAGCATATTCCTGAAGAACTTGCCATTTCAATCACGCATGTTTTCTTATCTCCAAGCCAACCATATTCAACCTCGATTGAATTTCCCAGCGGATCTCTTACACTCGTTTTAACTTTTCTTCCGTTAGTTGCAGCTATTAGGCTATCCATTGTACCTTCACCACCGTCAGCTAATGGAATTAGAACAGTGTCGGCGTTAGGCAAAGCTTGTTTTATTCCCTTTTCAATAGCAATAGCCGCTTCCAATGATGTTACACTACCCTTAAATGAATCCGGTGAAATAACAACTTTCATATGTTTATCCCTCAATATCCAATTTTTATATTAGTATAAAATTACACTCAAGCTCTACTGCTTACTTTTATACTGTAGCATTGCAAACACGCTTATTTACCGACCACTTTTCGGAGATACCCATTTTTTGGTCCTTGAAAATTGATGAATCCATAATCTTCAAATCTTCGGAGATTTTGGGTCGAAAATCCATTTGATTTAAGATGTCTTTTTCAACATCTATACCCGGAGCGATTTCGGTTAAAGTAAGTCCATCTTTTGTTAATACAAACACTGCTCTTTCAGTAACATACATAACGTTTTTTGAATGTTTTGAGGCATACTCACCGCTAAAAGTTATTTGAACTACATCACTTGTAAATTTCTTATTTACTCCCTCTTGTAAAATACGAAGTTTACCATTATCAATAGCAACTTTTAGACCTCCATTAGTAAAGGTAGTACAAAAAATTACTTTCTTTGCGGCTTGCGTTATATCAATAAAACCGCCACAACCTACAGTTCGACCACCAAATTTTGAAACATTCACGCTTCCATGTTTATCAATCTCAGCAGCCCCCATAAAAGTAAGGTCTACGCCTGCACCATGATAATAGTCGAAAACATACTCATGATCTAAAATGGCAGATGCATTTTTTGCAATACCAAACTCATTTGAACCTATTGGTACACCGCCGATGATTCCTGATTCAAGCGTGAGTACTATATCCTGATTTATACCTTCTTCATTTGTAATAGGGCCTATTACGTCTCCAGGGATACCTATACCAAGATTAACGACAGCATTTTTCGTTAATTCTTGAACTGCCCGTCTACCTATTATTTTGCGCGTATTTAGAGGTAGTACCTCGGAATCCATTGTTGTTGTTCTCAAAGAACCAGTATAAACAGGCGAGTAAATCTCATTAGGAGTTTGTCTATGTTCCGTTGCTGGATCTTCAGCCAAGACATAAGCATCAACCAAATATCCCGGCACAACAACATCTTTCGGATGAAATGACCCACTTTTAGCAACGTACTTTACTTGTGCGATCACTTTCCCCCCATATGCTTTTGCCGCCTGTGCCGCAGAAAGTATCTCTAATTTTAATGGTTCTTCTTCTGTCGTAATATTCCCATCTTCATCAATACTAGTACCTCTAATAAAAACATAATCAAATGGAATTGACGGATACATTAAGAATTCCTGATTACTAATAGTAACAATTTGAACAAGGCTATCCATCTTCATTGTTTTCTCATTAAATTTTCCACCTTCGAGACGTGGATCAACAAATGTTCCCAACCCGATTGGAGAAATATGTCCTGGCATCTTATTTGCCATAGCACGCAGCAGGTGTGTTAATTGCCCCTGTGGCCAGCAATGGCATTCCACTTTATTTTCCTTTATTAATTTTCTCATCTTGGGAGCTAAGCCCCAATGCCCTCCAATTACACGTGAAATTAGTCCTTCTTCGGCAATATTTTCTATACCATTTAAATTATCTGACTGACCAGCTGTGTGAAATACGGTAAGATCGTTTGGAGTACCCGTCTCTTTAAATTGTTGACTGATCGAGCGCAATATCTTTTCACACTGTGCCATCCCTCCAAAACCTACCAAAGCAATAGTGCTGCCATTGGATATTTCACGTGCAAGATCTAAGCTGCTAATTTGTTCTGCCATCGAAATTTCCCACCTTCTTTATTTTTTAGGACAACTATTAGGTAATATTTCACCTGAACATAAAAAACAACAATCATAATAAAAAACGGGATAAAAATTATATTAATTATAGGAATACTAATGAGAGCCATGGAATGAAACTAATTATGAGAACATCAACAAACAGAATAATAACAAACGGAATTACAGCTCTTGAAATAGCTTCAATTCTCGTATTGGAAATCTTCAAAGCTACAAATAGATTAAGGCCTACAGGTGGCGTCACAAGTCCTATCGCTAAGTTTACTACCACGATAACTCCAAAATGTACTGGATCCATCCCTAGACTTAATGCGACAGGTAAAAGAATTGGTACGAAAATTAGTATGGCCGCTGCAGCTTCCATGAACATTCCTACGATTAGTAGAAAAATGTTAACAATGATAATAAAAACAAAGACATTAGTCGAGAATCCTAGAAATGCATCAGATACGAGATCAGGAACGCGAAGGCGATTCAAAACAAAACTAAATAGACCAGCTGTTGAAATAATGATCATAACAATAGCAGTAGTAACAGCAGACTCCTTGAACACCCGTGGAATATCCCTCCACTTAATCTCCCGATAAATGAATACACCAATAATAAAAGAATACACAACGGCTATAACAGCAGCTTCTGTTGGGGTAAAAATTCCACCATAAATTCCACCAAGTACAATGGCTGGCATCAACAAGGATAGTATGGCATTTTTGAACCCTACAACTATCTCTTTAGGAGAAGCCTTTTTCTCTCCCCCGTACCTTTTTTTCTTTGATATCAAATAAGCAGAAATTAATAGAGATAATGTAACGAGAATTCCTGGTAAAATCCCTGCAAGAAACATATCTCCAACAGATGTTTTTGCAGATATTGCATATAATATTAGTGGAATACTAGGCGGAATAATAACACCTAATGCACCAGATACTGCCTGATTTGCGCTTGCATAGTTAATATCATATCCTTTAGCAATCATGGCTGGTATTAAAATAGAACCAATTGCAGCTGTCGTCGCTGCACCAGAGCCGGAGATTGCAGCAAAAAACATAGACGTTATAATAACAACCATTGCTAAACCACCCGATATATGCCCAACTAAGGTACTAGCAAATGCGACTAACCTTTTTGAGATTCCGCCTGTTTGCATTAACGAACCAGCCAATATAAAGAAGGGAATTGCCATTAACGGAAATGAGTTGGTGGCATTAAACATCTGTTGCGGGACAAGTTGTAACGGGGCTAAATCCCCAAAGTATGCTACCCCAGCTGAAGCCAGTCCTAAAGCAATGGCAATTGGAACACCGATTGCAAAAAATATTGCCAGTAGTATAAATATTAATGCAACCATTTTACAGTTCCTCCTTACCAATAAAGTCTTCAATCAGCACAGAAGCAGTGTTTAAAAACATCAAAGCACCTCCAACTGGAATAGCAAACATCGGCCAAAACATGGAGAGACCTGTCGTGGGAGCCGTTTGAAAAGATACTGCTTGAGCGGTCTTAATCCCGTAAACGACCATGATAACGTAAAAGATACACCCCACAACTGACATTACTACCTTTGAAATACTAAGTATATTTCCCTTTAATTTATTTTGGAGAATGTCAACTGCTATAATGGAGCCTTCCTTTATTGAATAAGCTGTACCTAACATTACTAACCAAATCATCAAAAATCTAGACGCTTCTTCAGAGAAAGTCAAGGATTCACCTACAACAAACCTTGCAAACACTTGCCAAGATATCAAAACACTCATTATTGCAAGCATTATAAACAATAACCAACCCACAACTTTGTTGACGTAATTTGTCATTCTGACATAATTTTTTAAAACTTTATTCACCTTATCCCCCCTCGTATGTAAATGATCTAAAATACTTCTTGAAACTTTTACAAAAAGAGGGAGGAGTATTCCTCACCTCTTTTTTCAGTATTCAAAACTACGTACTTTATCAATTAATTCCTCATTAATTTTTGGAGCCCATTTTTCATAAACAGGTTCCACCGCTTTTCTGAACTCCTCCAAATCTGGCTTAGTTACCGTCATTCCTTTTTCCTCTAGCTCCTGCAATGCTTCTGCTTCCAATTTCTTACTTGCTTCACGTTGAGTCTTAGTGGACAAATCAGCTGCTTCTTTAACAGCCGCTTGATCTTCAAGTGACAGGGATTCAAATAATTGTTTACTCATCATGAATAAAAGAGGAGAATATACATGACCTGTCAAGTTCAAATGATCTTGAACTTCATAGAAACGCACATCTAAAATTGTCGCAAGGGGATTTTCCTGACTTTCTATTACTTTCTGTTGCAATGCTGTATATACTTCAGGCCAAGCCATAGGAGTCGCATCAGCACCAAATGCTCTCCATGTATCAACCTGAACCTCACTCTCTTGTGTACGATGTTTTACACCCTTTAAGTCAGATGGTTTTTCAACTGGACCTGCGCTGCTAGTCTCATGACGCAAGCCATTTTCCCACCAAGCTAGAACCTCAACGTTAGCTGCCTGTTCAAGTTTACCAGCTAACTCTTCACCAATTTCACTATCTAAAACTGCATAAGCATGTTCAACACTTTCAAATAGATAGGGTAAGTCGAACATAAAAAAGTCATTTTCAAAACTTCCTAAAGGACCAGTGGAAGCAAGCCCCATGTCAATTGTATTTATTCCCATACCTTCTGTTGCTTCACGTTCTCCACCTAATTCATTGTTATAATGAAGTTTGATCGATAGACGCCCATCAGTTAATCGCTCGAGTTCTTCTTTAAACTTTTCCAACCCTATAGCATGATGTGATCCCTCTCCCAATGGAAGACTTGCATCAAATATTACTTTTTTCTCTTTTCCGCCATTTTCCGCAGATGCCTTCCCATCCGTATCATCAGATCCGCAAGCTGCCATAAAAATAATTGACAATACTAGCATTAAGGATAGAAATCCTTTATTCATGTAAATATCCCCCTTTAATTTATCATTTGAGATGGTTTTGCCGACTTCCAAACTTTTTTATTAAACTTGCTTACTCCCTCAACTACATATATTGCATTGTTTATCTCCAGCTTACTTCATTCATTTTCTTGGTCTTTAGTCTGCCTTTTCATCATTTTTTCTATAGTTGTAAAAGCCAATACCGGTCTTTCTTCCAAGGTTGCCGGATTCAACCAATTTTTTTAGTAATGGAGCAGGCCTATATTTTGAATCACTAAACCCGTCATAAAGCCCTTCCATTGTGGCTAATAAAACATCTAGCCCTACAAAATCAGCCAATGTAATAGGACCCATACGGTGATTTGCGCCAAACTTCATAGCATCATCGACATCTTCAGGTGAAGTTCCTTCCATAACACAATAAATTGCCTCATTGATCATAGGAACCAGCAATCTATTCACTATAAATCCAGGGTAATCTTTACAGGTTACTGGATTTTTATTAATAACTTCTATAAATCTCGTTGCTGTTTCATATGTTTCTTCTGTTGTGATGATAGAAGGGATTACCTCTACTAGCTTCATTAAAGGAGCCGGATAAAAGAAATGGAGCCCGATGACTTTTTCAGGACGTTTGGTGGACGCACCAATAGCAGCGATTGATAATCCCGAAGTATTTGATGCCAAAATCGCATCTGGTTTTAGAATGCCATCCAACTGTTGAAAAACCTTTTTTTTAATTTCCAAATTTTCCGGAACTGCTTCAATAACTAAATCGGATTCCGAAATATCAGACAATTTTGTTGTTGGTGTTATTTTCTTTAATGCGTCTTGTACAAAATCATTTAAAAGATTTTCCCTTTCAGCTTTTCTCTCCAGATTTGTTTTAATTCTTTCCATTGCTATTTCTAATTGCTGCTCATTCAATTCAAGAAGAGTAACCTTAATATTGGACTCGGCAACTACTTGTGTAATACCCGAACCCATTAATCCACCACCAACTACAGACACTGTTAATAATTCTTCCAACATACTCCCCCTCTCAATGTGTTATAAGACCATTCCTCCACCAACATTAATGACTTCGCCATTCATGTAAGAGGCTTGATCAGAAGCCAAAAAGGCAATGCAATTTGCGACATCTTCCGGTTTTCCAGCTCTTCCGGCTGGAATTTTAGAGATCATCATGTCCCATACTTTTTCAGGAACACTCCTAGTCATATCTGTGTCAATAAAACCAGGACAAATAGCATTGACTGTCACATTTTTCTTAGCCAATTCTCTCGCGGCTGTCTTTGTAATCCCTACTACTCCAGCTTTCGCAGCTGCATAGTTTGCTTGTCCAACATTCCCTAGCCAACTTGCAGAAGAAATGTTAATAATTCTTCCACTTTCTTGATTACGCATGACAACACTTGCAGGCTGCATTGTATTAAATACGCCCGTTAAATTAACCGAAATAACAGCATCCCATTGCCCGTGCTCCATCTTGTGCAACATACTATCTCTATTAATTCCTGCATTATTTACAAGTATATCTAACCTCCCATGTCTTTCAGCTGTTTTACTAATTAGGTCATTTGCCTCCTCTGAGTCCGCAACATTACAAATAAAAGACTCAGCGCTTCCACCATTTCCTTTTATTTGCGCAACCGTATGATCTGCACCTTCTTTATTGACATCGCTTACAATCACATGAGCTCCTAAACTAGCCAGTTTGCTGGCAATCCCTTCTCCCAAACCTCTTGCAGCGCCGGTAACAATAGCAACCTTTCCCGTTAGATCAATCATTGTTTTCTCTCCCATAATAAACTGTTTTTATATTAAAAATTCTTTTGAATAACCCCTAATTTAACCTTGCGGATGGGTTTCCTTTCTAGACGTGCCTTACCTAATGAAAACTTTTATGCTAGTTCAAATAAAGTCGCAATACCTTGGCCTCCACCAATACACATTGTCGAGATCCCCTGTTTCAAACCTCTGCGTTTTAGCTCGTCTAATAACTTCACGGTGATAATTGCTCCAGAAGCTCCTATTGGATGTCCTAAAGCAATTGCTCCACCATTAACATTCACTTTCTCTTTCTCGAGCCCAAGATCTTTTATCACTGCTAAAGATTGAGCTGCAAAAGCCTCATTCAACTCGATTAAATCAATCTTACTTAGATCAGTATTTGCCTTTTCTAAAAGCTTCTTTATAGCCGGTGCTGGTGCAAACCCCATAATCTCAGGGTCGACTCCGGCTACCGCCTGCTCTCGGATGTAGGCAATAGGCTCAACCCCTAATTCTTTTGCTTTTTCAGCCGACATCAATACCAAGGCTGCTGCTCCATTATTAATACCTGATGAATTACCGGCTGTAACTGTACCGCCTTCTTTAAATGCTGGCTTTAATTTAGACAACTTCTCTATTGAAGTACCTCTTCTAGGATACTCGTCTGTGTCAAAAGTTATTGTTTCTCCTTTTCTTCCTTTAATTTCGATTGGTATTATCTGATCTTTGAAATAACCTTTATCAATAGCTGCAATCGCTTTCATTTGACTCTCATAAGCGAATTGGTCCTGCTCTTCTCTAGAAACACCAAATTTTTCAGCAACAACCTCTGCTGTCACTCCCATAGGATATTTTCCAAATGGATCTGTTAGTGCTGTTTGCAGTCCATCCTCTAATTCGCCATGTCCAAATCTATATCCATAACGTCCTTTGCGGATATAGTAAGGTAATTGGTCCATATTTTCTGTTCCGCCGGCTATGATGACCTCTGCATTTCCGGTTTGGATTTGTTGAACGGCGTTATTGATAGCTTGGAGACCAGATCCACATAAACGATTAACTGTATAAGCTGTACTGCTTGAAGGTATACCGGCTTCAATAGCACACATCCTCGCTATGAATGCGCTTTCAGCAACTTGCCCAACACAACCAATTACGACCTCGTCAATGAGGTCTTTACTAATCCCAGCCCGATTAACCGCCTCTTTAATTGCAGTTGCACCTAACTCTGCCGCGTGGACATCTTTAATAGCGCCCCCCATAGCTCCAATTGCTGTTCTTGCATAGCTTACAATTACTACTTCTTTCATCTTTTATCACTTATCCTTCCATTTTTTTTTGACAACTCTTCCTAACTACTAGACTTGGCTCCAATAGGTAGGGTTTGATGTAGGAATTATTTTCACTTTCATTTAGTAATGAAATTAACGTTTCGCACCCTAACCTTCCCATTTCATATGCTTGTGCATCTACTGTAGTCAACGGAATTAGGAAGTCCTCTGAAAATGAAATGTTGTCTGAACCAATAACTGAAATGTCTTGAGGTACCCTAAATCCTTTATCCAGTAACACCTTAATGGTCGCGAAAGCCATAGTATCGCTAGCCGCAAAGAAAGCAGTTGGCATATCATCCTGTTCTATTAACTGAAGAACATTTTGATAAACCTTTTCGGCGTCATAGTTACATTTAATAATTCGATTATCCTTTAATTCAACCCCATGTTTAGCAAGCGCATTTTTAAACCCTTTCTCTCTCTCTCTACTATTTAATCGATCACCTCCAATAAATGCGATATCATCGTGTTCTAAATCAATTAAATATGTGGTTGCAATTTCACCAACCTTATAGCTGTCGATAAGTACCGAGTTATCACTATACACCTCTGGGGAACGATTAATTAATACATGAACAATTTCTTCTTGTTCAAGCAACTGAACACTTTTTGATTCTTTGTCGTCAATCGTTGCAAGTACAACACCATCTATACCGTAATCCAGCATTGATTGAACTAAGTCATATTCTTTTTGAGGGTCATCATCAGTTGTACATACGATTAATTGATAATTGTTTTTTTTCGCAACATCTTCAACACCTTTTAACATTAATGGATAAAAAGGGTTTGTAATCTCTGTTACAATCACGCCAATAAGATTTGTTTTTTTATTCTTTAAGCTCCTCGCTACTTTATTAGGACGATACTTCAATTCCTTGATAGCTATTTCTACCCGTTCTTTTAACTCGTCACTGACAAATTTATTATTATTTATAACTGCGGACACTGTTGCGATTGACACGCTAGCTTTTTTAGCCACGTCTTTTATAGTTACCATTTCTATACTCCCTTTCAACTAAACGTTTAGCTAAACGTTTAACTGGTTTTATTCTAATACAAAATTCAGTATATTGTCAATATTATTTTATGCTTTTTATAGAATTTTAAAAAAACCTAATTAAAGACTTATACCTGAATTACTTACCTACCGATGATAATGCATGAGTAAATGAAAAAAACCCGTTCTATTTAGATTAAATCTCACAAAATAGATTCTTATAATGGCTACTCAACTTCATTAAATTAAGTTTTAATTTTCAAATTTTATTAATAAATGATGGGGATCTTCTTTCTTCCAATAATGTTCTTTTCCTGGTCAAGGAGTTTGATAATAAAGTCGGTTTCTCCATAGTATTAGGGGTGGAAATTAGTGAGCCCCTTTCTAATGTTATCCTTCGTCAAGATTGTATTCGAATTGCTTGGGGTGTTGCTATAAAGTTGGTAGCTTAAGCGATTATAATAGCGTTGCATCCATCAGGGATGAGATAAAACACCCCAAAAGTTAGATTTGACTCTAACTTTTGGGGTGCACTTCACCATCACGAAAGATAGTTGACTGTTTTTTTTCAACTCACTACACCTAAATGGCAGAGTATTCGGTACACTCTTCATTGTTATGAGGAACTATTTAAAATCAATCTGCTCCTCAATCCGGCCACGATCATTGTGGATATAAACCATCGTTCCTTCTTCTTCCGCCAGTTGTTTTGCTTCGTCGATCGCCTCATCCTGAGAATCCGTCGTGCAGATCGGATCATCCTCGCCTTCGCGCTTCACTGCCCATTCACCGTCGTGCGGCACGACATGATAGCGCGCATCTTTCGTTCCTGCCCGGTCTTCAAAGTACTCATTTTGCTCTCTGCTCATTCCAATGCCTCCTCAATTTTTTATTCTATTTATTCACTACCCGGTTGTAGGAGGATAAAACGGATAGTTGTTTTGGCGGGGTCTTGTACAGATCAAACACAAATAATATCATGATTTACATACCAGTTTCACACATCATTATACTCTCCCTACTTAAACCGTTTATGCTATGAACAATCTATCAACTCTTGTCGTTTGTAGAGCGCAGGGTGAAATATGAACAGTAAAAAACACCTTGACCATACTTAGTCAAGGTGTTTTTTACTAAATTAATCAACAACGTATGTTTTTGTTTCTAAAATTTTATTTGTACTACTGTAGGCCCTGATAGTGATAGTACTACCAGGTTTTAAATTAGTGAAACCATAAGAAAATTCATTCCAGCCAGTTAAATGCAAATCTACTCCATTAATTTTCACGGAATGAACATCTTCTCTCGCTTTAATTATAAAGTTGTGGACTATGTCGCCAGACTCGTGTTGAATAGCTTGGATGGCAGCCGACTTATCTAACACATTGAAAGACTTGGATACTTTTTCGGCCAAAGTTTTTCCAGTTGTAGACTTGATAGTGCCTGCTACTTCAAGCTTATATGTTTTTCCCGGTTCATAAGCTACGAGTGGCGTAACTTCTATAGTTTTGCCGCCATCAATTAGCATCAGACTGGTTGCGATTTTTTTATTCCCGTCTAATATATATATTTCATTCGCAGTTACTGAACTAGTCGCAACCGGCTGATTGAACTTGATCTTCCATGACTTCGTCAGGTTCTCTATCGATTCAGCAGGAAAAGACTTCGCAAATGTAGCAGGGACAAATGCCAGGACTAAAGCCAGTGCAAGCACCCAAGACAGTGCAACTTTATTAAGTAGTTTCATCATTTATCACCTTCCTCAATTCGTAATCCCGATTTTCAAATCATTTAGCGTATAGTACTTTAAGATATTCGTCAGTAAGGAGTTATCATTTAATAATGTGTAGAGCGAGTAAGACCCGTGTAGTGGGCTTTTCGGAATTTCTGTATATGTCTTCTTACCTTTAACGATTTTCTTATAAACCGTTTCAAGCTCTGAACCATCAGAAGCAAATGCCATTATTTCCAATGTACTGTCATCATATACTTCGTCAAATACGAAAGTGAATATATTCGTACCATTCTTCTGCATCTCTATTTCTCCATTACCTGGCGAAAGTGTCGCTTTGATCGTATCTACTTTTTCGGTTGTTTGGATTTCTACAGTCGAAATCATCTTCCCATTGATTACGTTCGTATTCGTCGTAATTACATGGATGTCCTTCTCAGGAACTTTGACTCGAATAGCATCCAGCCCATTCTCGTTAATCAAATCTGTCAAGTTGCTTAATTCGTCTGCAAAGGATGTTAGGGTATCGTCATCCATAGTAGGGATTTTCACTGTGATTGAACTTCCAGGGATATCATACTTATAATCGGATAAAACACTTTTCGGTATCGATACATTAATTTTCTGATCACGAACAATTGCATAGTTTGGTGTTGCTGGGATAGAAATCGTTAGGATACTTCCTGATACTGTGAAAATACCGTTATCTGCAATCGAAGAAGTAACCAAGTTCCATTCTTTTGTTTGATCTGTAACCGAAAAACCTTTTAATAAAGCTGATTTTTTACTCTTCACGGTTGCAATAGAAGGGTCCCAATTTGCCGAATTCAGTGTTAGCCTAATAGAACTTTCACCTTTTTTGATACCGCCTTCCGTAAAGTTTGTAGCGTTAACCGTTACACCAGCTATAGCACCGACAGTGATTTTACCAGCGTCTTTAACGCCATTGCTTGGTGCGTCTTTTATGAGTTTATAAGGAACTTTCACTTCAAATACACCATTTGAGCTATAGTTCGGCACGGCAGGCAATTTAATTGTCAATTTATTTTTACTAACCTGAATATCATTTGACGTTCCTACTTGATTCCAAGGGTGTCCACTTTCTAAAATATCTGCAAAGGTAGGTGTTTCTGAGGAATCGAATTCAGCGTTTTTCAATGTAATGATAATTGTTTTTCCGCCTTTTTGGACTTCTTGTGCATCCAAACCTTTTTGAGCGGTTCCAGATAACTCAGCTGTTACTGCGGATACTTTGAAAGCGGAAGGCACCTTGATATCATTGGGCGACACCGTTACCGCTTCCGACAAAATTTCAATATCGAACGTTGCATCTTCTGTTAAAACGAAGGTAGAATCCGCTTGTAGTATCACTTTAGCCACTGTATCACTAACGCGTTTAAAGGAGGATACAACTAACTTTTCAGAAGTACCATTTTTAGTGATTATTACGTCGCCAGAACTTAGCGTTTTTACCCATGCTTCATTCTTCAATGTTAATGTAATTTCTTTACCGCCATTTGCGATATCAAATTCATTTGTGTTGGCAGTAATTGAGCCGGAAACGGTTGGGATAGGAATATCTACTTCCTCGATTTCTATTGCTTTATCTTGAACGGTAAGTACTAAACTACCGCCTATAGCAGGGTCATAATTTACTAACTTAGACGGACTTTCTAAGTTTTCAGGTTTAAAAGGTATATCGGTGGAAACCTTTCCGGTTATACTAGGCAAGGTAATTACAACTGTCTTATCGTTTGTACGCTTGACAGTAGCTTTTGCTTTGACCTCATCTCCCATTGTCCCTGACCATGTGAAAGCATCTATTAAATCCTCTCTTTTTCCCGTATTCGTTGCAATATCATTTTCCCAAGTCGCATTCACTAATGTAACGTTGATTGTTTTTCCGCCTTTTGCAAGATCGGTGGAAGTTATAGAAGTTGCGCTTCCCGAGATCAATACTTTCGGCTGTGCTGTAATTGTAAATTTCGCGTCAGCAAGTTTCACATCATTTTCTAAAAGTTGGTGTGGGACTTTTAACGTGATGGTTTGATCCTTTTGGAGTGAGTATGAGCCATCTACCGCCGGATAAGTAATTGTTAAAGTGCTAGTGTTAAGCGTTGTATTATCGACTGTCCAATTACTTGAATTTTTGACGGATTCAACCATAGCTTCTTTTATTTTATTTAACTCTTCCGGCTGATCTTTTGTAGAAAGTGAATCGATTAATACCCGCTTCTTGGCTTCTGTACCAACATCCCATTTGGTATTATGAAGTGTAAGTTGTAATGTATTACTGTTGGTTTTAAGTTCAAATTCTTTTGATGTAGAAAGAGGAGTAATATCAAGTGAAGGGGTCCCTGGATTACTTATCTTAAATTCCATAGGTTCCGTATCAATGGAATGACCAATCAATTCTTCCCCATTTGTCATATCTACATTTCCATCCAGATCTAATTTATCCACAATATAAAGTGGAACCGAACCACTTTTATTGAGTTTAAATGAAACCTCTCCAAATTCAACGATGTTAGGAAGAGGTGGTAATTTAAGTTTTAGTGTTCGCATATCATCCGAAAATGAAACTACTTTGTTTGGATCTGTGTTCTTTAAATTTTTTGCAACGTCCCAGGTAACTGAATTGATTGTAAAACTTTCTAAAAAAGCGTTGAAATGAGTTACTTCTGATATTTTACTTTCATCCCATGCCGCATTCACTAATGAAACTTCGATTTCCTTTCCACCTTTTTTGAGATCTGCTAAGGTAGTTCCCTTTTCAATATTTCCTCCCAATGAAATATGAGGCGTAGCATAGATTGTAAATTCCTTTGATTGTACTGTGCCAGGCCATTTCTCAATTAAGATAGGAGAGAGATCAATAGTTATAGTTTGATTTTCGGCTATCTCATAAAATGGAGATAAGTTGGATGCATTATTTGGTAGAACTAAAGTTAAAGTTTTTCTATTCACATCATCCAGTATGTCCTGTCCGGATGAATTCTTTTTAATAGTGATATTACTTTTATAATCATCCCAAATAGACATTTCCTTGTCTGCACTTATACCATCCAATAAAACTTGTTTTTTTGATAGAATGTCGCTTGCCCACATTTCATCTTCCAATGTCAGCTCAACCTCTATACTTGAAGATGCCGAATTTATTTTTTGCTCAGTAATAATAGCAGCACTCCCATTTACTTTTGTTGCACTTTTAACTTCTGTCTCCCCAGCATCCACAGCCAATGCCAATCCCGGCATAGTCGTTGAAAACATAACGATCACTGCTAAAATAGGAATTAGAATAGTTCTCCATCTTTTCTTATGATGATTCGTTGATTTCATCTGTTTCTCTCCCTTTTCTCATTAATTCGAAAACGTCGATAGTGTCGATGGTTTTCGTACCATTTCTTTTCAACCAATTTCAATACTTCTATAATATCGGCATATGTACTTACTTATTTAGCAAAATTACCTATTATAGTATGATAAGATAATTCTCTTAGATGCCACAGTAATGAGTCATACCAAACCTGCTAATATTTTCAAAAAATAATGATAGTGGTATCTTGGCCTAAGAATTTACGCCATTTTAACGGTCAACGTTCCATAACTCAATCCCTGTTACAAGGCTATCTGTATCAGGACCTTTCATATAAACATCTACTCCGTATTTGTAATAAGTAAGTATTTGGATACCCCTAGACGGATCTTCTCCATAAGATTCTTCATCAGGCGCTCCCCATGCCCTAATAATGTCAATGCCTGCAATATCGGATGATGGTGGAATTTCACGAAATACAGTATAAATACCATCGTAGTCATCGGAAAAAGGGAAGGCTACAGAATAGGCATAATCGCCATACCGTAAGTAATTGGCACCTTTCCAGCCAAATTCTTCATCGGGTTTTCCTAGCTGCTTATAAATATCTTCTCGTTTAGTATCAAAACTGACTGTTGCTCCTGGCATTATTCCCTCAGTCAGAGAGTAATAGAAGTCTTTTGTCAAAATCGTTTCTTTTGGAGACTTTTTTGACGGCCGTCCAATGGTATAGCGAACCATCTGATCGAAAGGATAGTTTCCAATTTCAATTAAACCGCCCATATCTTCTTTTCTTACGCGAAATAACCCTGCCTCCTGGTCCATCCATTCCACATTCGACCGTATCTGAAAGTTCGCTAGTATCATTAATACCACAGGGAAGACTAAAGATTCCAACTACCAAATAGTTTTAAAGTCTTAAAAGTAGCCCCCATAATTCTTTATAAAAGCAAAGTTTATATTTCATCAACTTTCCTTTGATTGTGACTTCAAATTCCTGTGTATCTACTCTTCAAAGCAAATAAAAACATAGAATCCGCCCCGCTTCATCAGGGAAGTTGATCGACCACTCTATCTATTACTACTGGGTCTTGCCGTCAATATCCATACCCAGAGTGAACTTTCTTCCTCCATCCAGTCGTGTCATTATATTCCTTCTTTCGATAAAATCACATAGTTTTCTTCTACGCACCTTATTTCAATGCAGCCTGTGAGTGAGGTGAAATCCTATTGCAGAGTGTCATTATCACGCATAATATGCGCTTCCCGATTAAAGCGAGTGCATTTTATGATATACACTTCTGGTCCACTTCCTGAAACGTCCTTCCTTTATATAAAATAAAGCTGTCGTAAACAGGAATGAAAATGACTTTCTGTGACAGCCTCTTTTCCCTTGTTTCTTTATGTTGAATAAAAATTCAAAAGCCAAGAAGGCACAAAACATTTCTTAAAAACTATTCAAACAAACTGTATCCCTTTTGCCCCCTCCTTTCTATATAGAAAGAAAAAGGGGTTTTTCTCATGACACATTATCTTTCTCAGTACGCGAAATTCCAAAATAAAATCGAAATGGACACTGCCGCACGTAAGCATGTAGACCTTCATTGGAATGCAATGAACAAGACCGATCGCGCGGTACTCGATATGATACGTTGCTATTCAGTGCAATATCTCGCGGCTCACTTAAAACATCAAACAATCGAAACAAAACTAAACATATCGAATTCCACGGTCAGACATACTTTACGCAAACTGGAGAAGCTGCAGATCATCGAGCGAATTCATTATGTCCGTCCGGTTATGAGCGGTCTGGGAGCGAATATATATGTTATTTTGCCCATCAATGACCAGGGGAATTTGGACAGGGGCATCGAGACGGATGAGCTCAGTAAAAACGCGGTTTCTAAACCGATTTTAGAAAACGAACCTTCTTTCTATAAATCTCAAAACATTAAAGATCCTATAAAGACGTCTCACCATGAAGGTGAAAAGTTATCCACATCCCTGTTTGCGAAGATGATGAAAATATTGGCATTGACCGGAGATGATTCGAAAACTCGGGAGTACTATGGAATTTACAGAGGACAGACGGGACGGATGCTGAAGTTTGGAATTCATAAGGACAAGGGGAAATTGTTCGAGGATTTGGCGTATCGTGCAATGCGGATCAGTGTCCTGGCGATGAAGAAGAAGAAAATCCGTAATTTGCCGGGGTATTTTAGTGGTGTGTTGCGAGAGTTGATTGATAAAGCGCTGTTTGGCGATATTTATCAGGAGTATTCGGTTTCGGTTGATGGGTTGGGAGAGCATTTAGATACGTCGCAATGTTTGTTTTAGAAGCAGTTCGTGCGATTAATTACGAATGAATACGTTATTTTTACATCTCGTTCGACGGTGTTTAATATTTCTTTAGTTTAATCTCGGGGTGAATAGTGTGCGGAACTGGTGCCTCTGCTTCGTACCCGATTAATTGTGTGGGAACCTGGTACTTGCGAATCTATCATGGACAATGGAATTTAAAAAAGTTGCCGCCTTCAAAATATAGGCAGCAACTTCAACAACTAGCATAGGCTTTTTTAACTGTCCTTTACAAAGGGTACAGTTTAAACTCAGACAAGTACCTTTATCTCACTTCAAATGCTTATCTAAAAACTCAATCATCGCATGATAAAATTCAATACGGTTTTCTTCATTCTGGAATCCGTGTCCTTCATTATCTTTTAACATGTATTCGACATCGATGCCTCTCTTCTTCAACGCCTCCACGATTTGATCAGATTCTGCCTTGTTGACTCGAGGGTCGTTTGCACCTTGGGCAACAAACAGAGGCGTTTTGATTTTATCGGCGTGGAATACAGGAGAGACGGCTTCCAGTAATTTTTTATCTTCTTCAGGGTGGCCAACTCGGTTGTAAAGATTATTTCTCATCGTTTCCCAATACGGCGGGATCGTATCGAGCAGTGTAAATAAATTGGAGACTCCGACATAGTCCACGGCCGCTGCATATAAATCAGGAGTGAACGTAATGCCCGCCAGTGTAGCATAGCCTCCGAACGATGCTCCGTAAATACCAATTCGGTCAGGATCCGCAATGCCTTGATCGATAGCCCATTGAACACCGTCTGTTATGTCATCCTGGATTTTTAATCCCCATTGTTTATTGCCCGCATCCATGAATTCCTTTCCGTATCCTGTGGAAGACCGGAAGTTTACTTGGAGAACTGCATATCCGCGATTGGCAAGCAGCTGTACTTCCGGATTATAGCCCCACATATCACGTGCCCAAGGGCCGCCATGCGGATTTACAATTAACGGCAATTGCTCAGCTTTCTTATTCTTCGGCAACGTTAAATAACCATGGATCGTGAGACCGTCCCGGCTCTTATACGAAATCGGATGCATATCCGCCAGCGAATCCCGATCGATCCATGGTGCCAGCTCCGTCAATTTCGTCAGTTCTTTCGTTTCTGCGTCGTAGTAATAATAGGTTCCATATTCTTTGTCACCCGACACCGCTACAATAAACTTGCTCATTTCTTTATTGTAATCTTCGATCGATAACTGACTTTCATCGACGTTCAGTTTCTCTTTTAAATCATTGAAGATATTTTCCAATTCCTTATCAAAGAACTCGTAGTGAATTTTATCTGTCATATAGACGCTTGCCAAAATGGCGTCTTTCACTGGATCATACACCGCTCCCAAAATATCGACCTGCGGGTTGGAATGAATGACTTTTTCGTTTGCCTTCAAATCAAGAACGACCAATTCCGTCTTATCCCGATCCTTATTGGACAATGCATAAATCGATTGGTTATCTTTCGAAAAAGCAATCGGTGAAATCATGTCTCCTTTTTCCGTCTGGACAAGTGGTTTAAATACATCCTTTTCCGTTTCACGATACAGAACCGTACTATCAACCCCGTCTGACTCGAGCGCGATTCGGATCTTGCCGTCATGGTCTGCAAGCCAACCGGCGATGTTCCCCGGATTTTTCGCTACATGTTCCAGATCACCAGTTTTAATATTTAGCCGGTACACATCAAAGACCGTCGGATTTTCTTTATTCATGCCGATAAGGATTTCATCTTTGACACCTGTCAAATTACTGATCATTTCTACACGGACACCGGGATATGGAGTTAAGTCACGTTCTTTCTGTCCGTTAAAGTCGGATGAATAAATATGATAATTTTCATCACCGCCATTATCTTTTACATATAAAATATTGTCATCTTTCCAAAACGATGCAGCAACGTCCCGATCTTTTGAGCTTGTTACACGAATAGGCTCGTCCTCACCGTGCATCTTTTTAACAAAGACATTCATACGGCCTTCCCACTCGGAACTGTATGAAATATACTCTCCATCCGGCGACATTTCATAACCGAAATCTCCAGGGTTTTTCATGAAATCTTCGACCGAAATTTCACTTACCCCTTTGTCATCGATACCTTTGTACTGTTTTGCATTCTTGAGGATCACTTCCATGTCCTCTGCTGTAACCGTTTCATTTAATTGGCTGGAGACTTTAATAAGTCTATGAATCTTGGCGGATTCCAAGTAATCGGAGGCCGTCTTTTCCTTTTCCTCGATGCCTAAAGCCCGAATTAGTATTTTAGAAATTTCACCTTTGGTAATTTCTTTTTCAGACCCGGCTCTGATAGTCTCTCCAGTCCAACGCTTGGCAATTTCCTCTCTCATTTCCTTCGATCCGTGCTGATACGTCAGTTCATCCAAAGCAGCTTGGAAAAACTTAGCGGTGGTTACGGGCGCCTCCGCTTTTACGTTTTCGGCAATACGTACAGTTTCCGGATCAATGC
Organism: Sporosarcina aquimarina; assembly: GCF_019748715.1. Lineage (GTDB taxonomy): Bacteria > Bacillota > Bacilli > Bacillales_A > Planococcaceae > Sporosarcina > Sporosarcina newyorkensis. The sequence goes on from NZ_JACLBZ010000008.1 coordinate 181,126, forward strand.
TACGAACCGAATCGTTGGCTTGTGCTCCTAATGGATAGGACATGAGAAGCGCTGAAGCCATCACTCCAAGTAATGCTTGTTTTTTCACTGGTAAATTCCCCCTTTACTGTATTAAATAAATAGTACACTTGTATTCCTCGGAAAGTCAATTGAATAAATGAACTATTACATCAATTACGAATTGAATGACCTTTGGTTTCACTGGATTTTGGTTAAGTTTTTAAAAGGAGGATAGAGACCGAGAGATACCTGATAATCAGCATTTGATGATTGCTAATTTTGTTTCTCTCTCAGTATGCAGATTTATGTGGCAGATCATGTACTTGATCTTTAGTCTCCCAAATTATCCGGACACTATTCAGCATATATCTGCATCGTCGGTTACATTGGAAGTGGTAATGGGCAGGCATTTTTCAAAAAACTGAACTTATCGGGATCAGCGGATGAAAAAGTTAATAGATGAGATAAAGTTGAATTGAAACGGAAAACAGCCAACTATCCCGAGGGACAATTGGCTGTTTCTTCATAATCTCTTTCACAGTCTATTAATAGGCAAACAGACAAGTTAATAACATGCAGTACTTTTCGCTTAATTGCGTCTGATCCTCGTAAGGAGCTAATACATGTCTTAAACATTCACCCACCTCCATGCAAATAAATACCGATAATCTCTTCGCCTTCATATTCCACCTTCACATGATACCCGCCTATTTCATAATCCAAAATATCACCGGTATCATAATTCGAGCCGGCTATTGCTTCTTTTTCCTCATCACTCATTGGATAATCTGCAGAATCACTGACGGGCTCTCCTAATAACTGCTTCAGTCTGGAAGTTGAATCCTTGTAGTAGGAACCTCTCAACTCAATACCGTAGACGTTACCGTTATAGTCGTCATGGAAAACATTTTGGCCGTCCGGAAAGGAAAAATACGATCCGCCTTCTGCCTCGTATTCACCGAGATGCAAAGGATATTTAGCTTCGTAAGCCGTCATGGGCTGCCCGACTTTCAACTGCTCGTCTAGAATGTATCCGTTTTTCAACCGATCTGCCAAATCATCAGGAAATGTACGGTATGGGAATTGGTCAACATAGCTGTCAATTTTGTGCCATTTGTCAATAAGACCTTTAAACGTATCAAACATTTCGTCTGCGAATCCCTCGCCGTACCAATCACTGTCTTCCTTCCATTCATCCTCAATGAATAGCTCCCTTTCATTGATCAAGGAAAATTTTTTTCATCAGGATGCCACTCATACGTCTGAAACTGCCAGCCGAGCGGTTCGCCGTTGAAATACTGATATGTTTGGAGATACCGGTCCTCCACCACTTTCACTTTATCTGTACTGGCGTAAAGCACCTGCTCCTCATCTACCGAGACAGCGTGCAAAAGTCCTTGATCGAGCACAAATAAAGACAGCTCCCTGCCATTCGATTGAACAATTTCAGCGATCTGCAGAATAGACTGGCTACCTACTTTCTGCACAGTAAAAGGATCATTCGATAAATTCAGCAAATAGGAAGTCGAATCCGTGTCTTGCAAATACGCTTCTTCACCTGCTGCATCCGCTAAGTAGAATAGCAGCTCTCCTTCATAACGCTGATCTCCTGGTTGTCCGAAAGCAGACCCTTCGTCAGCCGCCACCATCTGTATTTTTTCTTTATCCGCAGGCAAAACGAACAGTCGGACTTCTTTTTCTTCATAAGATACTTTGTCCGTGAAGACGGCTTGATTTTCTAGTTCCGAAATAGCCTGCGAAGTATCCGTCTTTTTTACATGGATCGGCTGACGTACTTCCTGTCTTGTCTCTTCTTTCTGCATATCTTCTTTTGCCGAGACTGCTGCCGGTTCTAGGTCCGCCTGCTCTTCTTCTGCCTTTTCTGAGTTTGCACAGCCGCCAATACCGATAAGCATTGCGAATAAAACTCCATACAACATATTCACCCGTATTCTTTTTTTCCTGTTCATTGAACATCTCTCCTACCCCTTTTCATAAAAAAAACCTTCCATAAATAATACACCCACAAGTATTGCACAATCTCCCACTGTTGTGTCAGATTACTAGACCTGTAAATACTCATTATTCTAAGCTTTTGTCTCTCAGCGTTTTCCGACATCAAAATGATTATTTGTTCGACACTCCTGCGACTTTTTTTATGATCTCTACTATTCGATTCGTAGAAAATGTTCGAAAACGATCCTGCAACATAATCATGCTCTGTGAGCTGAACAAATAAGGAGATGACACCTTCACCATGGTAGGTAAATTAACATCATCATTCAATTGCAAAAAGCTTTGCGGTACAAAGGAAACACCTATCCCCTTTTTCACCATTAATAAAATAGGCAATGAAGTGGTTCCCCAGTAAACTATGTTAGGTGTGAAGCCACTTGCATGACAAGCTTCCATTATAAAATCTGATATGTTTTGTCCTTGTGTTGTTCGTTGCATTAAAAAGTTTTCATTCCGCAAATCACTTAGTTCGATTGAAGATTTATTCAATAACGGATGACCGGGGGGCAATGCTAATAATAAAGGCTCTTTAACAAGCTTTATAATTTCTAAATCATCTGGCTGATAAGTATTGCGCACTAATCCTACGTCAATCTCATTATTTCTAATCTCCCGCAATATGTCCGTATATTTCCCTTCTCTTACATCCAGCGTAATATCCAGCGACTGTTCTTGAATTTCTTTAAGTACATTTGGGATAAATGTAATGTTGGCCGATGTAGAGGTACCAATTCGGACCGTCCCTTTTATCCCTTCGCTATACTCCGCGACTTCTTTCACAACATTCTCTGAGGAAATAAGTAACTCCTTCGCTCTCTCGTACAGGAGATTTCCTACCTCGGTTACTAATAAACGTTTTTTATACCTCTCAAAAAGAGTGACATTCAGCTCTTCTTCCAGTTTGCGGATTAACATACTCAATGGAGGTTGTGACATATTCAATTTCTTGGCTGCTTTAGAAACACTTCCTTCCTCTACAACCGTGACAAAGCAATGTAAACGATGTAAATTCAATGACTTTACCTCCGATTTCCATTCATCTATCATATACGTTTTACATATCAACTATACACTTTATATATATTTTCAATTATACGAAAATCTGACTATAATTAAAAGTATATTTTTTCGCTTTATATACTTCAGCTGAGTCAAGGCTTTTCTAGTCCATTGAAAGCGCTCTAATCAAAAGCTACTTCCTCACTTCTATAATTACTTAGCAGGAGATGATTAATTTTAAAAAACTAGTAATGGAGGGAAACACATGAAGAGAAAACCTACCTTTTTCGAAGCTATTCTTCCTATCATTGTCATGCTTTTATTGACTTCGATTGGATTTGCAGGTTATGGAATCAAAATCGAGCCGTTATTAATTCTTGCCTCGCTGTTTGCAGGGATCATTGCATTACGGGTCGGGGTAACCTGGGAACAGATGATGACTGGTATACGTGAGAAAATTGATGCAGCAATGCCCGCCTTATTAATTCTTATTTCTATTGGAATATTAATAGGGATGTGGACCATTTCCGGTACAATACCCGCAATGATCTTTTTCGGGTTAAAAATTATACATCCTTCTTTTATTGTCCTTATCGCATTTATCGTTTCAGCAATTGTATCCATTGTTACCGGTTCTTCCTGGGGCTCTGTCGGTACTGTTGGAGTCGCTCTGATGGGGATAGCAACAGGAATGGATGTTTCATTAGCGGCAACTGCAGGAGCCATCGTATCCGGAGCTTATTTTGGTGATAAATTATCTCCACTTTCTGACACTACCAATTTAGCTCCCTTAGTAGTGGGAACTGAACTACATGAACACATTAAACATATGCTGTATACAACAATTCCGGCTGCTGTGGTTGCAATGATTGTTTACACAATCGTTGGTTTCAACTCATCCGTTACTCAACCAGGGATTAGCGAACAAACAGGAGCTATGCTAAAAAGTTTAGAAGAAATGTTTACGTGGAGCATTTGGTTAGTGCTCCCTGCGATTATAATTCTTTATGGTACTATAAAAAAACTGCCTACATTGCCTGTGGTTATTCTTTCTTCTTTCGTTGCCGGTTTCATCGCCATTTTTGTGCAAGGCTTTTCCGTTAAAAGCGTTTTCTTGGCGACAGTCTCGGGCTTTGATGTCATCATGGTGGAAAAGGAAGGATTTAATCCGGAAACCGTTATCCCGGAAGTTTTACGGCTTGTCAATCAAGGCGGCATGCAATCCATGACAGGAGTTGTTTTGATTGCTCTGTGTGCATTTTCTTTTGCCGGCATTGTTTCCGTTTCCGGTTGTTTAGAAGTACTAGTCAATTCATTGGTCAAGTTAGTAAAAAGCACAGGAGATTTAATTTTAGTAACTGTGTTATCATGTATTACAACTGCTCTAGTAACAGCCAATACTTATTTGCCGCTCATCATACCAGGTGAATTGTATAAAGAAACCTACAAAAAGAAAAATCTGGCTGCAAAAAATCTGTCGAGAACGTTAGAAGATTCAGGAACGGTCGTTATTCCGCTTGTACCTTGGTCCACTTCAGGTGTTTTCATAGCCGGAACATTAGGCGTCTCTACATTCAGTTATCTTCCTTGGGCAATCCTATGCTACACCGGTTTTATCTTCGCAATTATTTTAGGGTATACAGGAATCGGAATAGCCAAATTGGAGAACGATACAGAAGTGAAGGAATCTATAAATTAATATGTAGTACTTTGAAGGGGCTGATCAGAATGTCATGGAAAAATGACTTTCTGGACAGCTCCGTCTTTTTGATATTGCAATATAACAATAAGCTATGGTAGAAAGCCAGATTTGCATGCTTTCTATCATAGCTTAGTTAATTCAAAAAGTATTCATCGATACAATATAACATCACCGGTATAATGAATAACGCAGCAATCGTTGAAATAATAGTCACTAACGCGCCCAGTTTGTAATCTCTGGAGTATTTAGCAAACAGAACTGAAGATAGTGTCAAAGCTGGCATCGTAGATTGAACGATCAAAACGTTCATCAATAATCCGTCCAGGCGGACAAATTTTATTGCAACAACTATAGTGAGTGGAAGTACAATCAACTTAATAAGTACCGGCACTGCAGCCACGAAGTAGCCAACCCGTACTTTGGAACTTTGAAAATTGTAAAACGTCGCGCCAATGTAAAACATAGCGAGCGGAATCGCGAATGCAGCTAAGCTGGTTGTCACATTCATAAACAGAGAAGGGATACGAACTCCTGTCAGTGCAACCACTATTCCTAGTACAATCGCTATAAGCGGTATATTGATCATATTTTTCAATAATGCCCAACTGATTTTTCTTTCGTTCTGCATCAAATAAACACCGACTGTCCAGATCGTAAAGTCTACGCCCGCATCAAACACTGCGGCATATAAGGCACCCTCTGCGCCAAATAATACTGCACATAACGGAATGCCGATAAAGCCGGTATTGCCAAACGCAGAAAGTATTGCCACTTCTATCCGTTTCTCCGAATACTTCGGAGATAAAGAAGCTGTGACATATCCAATCAGTAAACCAATCAAATTAATCAACACCGAAAAAACAAATATGAGAATCAGTGTTTTGAACATATTGCGATCAATTTCCACCGTGAAAATGCTCGATAAAATAATGGAAGGCATCGCGACATTCGTAATGAGTGTAATATACATATTTTTCGTTTCATCATTAAACACATAAAACCTGGCCGCCACGGCCCCGATGACAATCAATATTGTTATCATGGCGATAGATTGAAAGACAACTCCGATATCCATAGAAAGTTTCCTTTACCGGCAGGAACGGCTATACAGCACCATACTGACCGCCAATAACTGCATTCTTGGTACGAATGATCCGAGAACTAAATATTCTTCCTCGGAATGCCACTTTCCTCCAACAGGTCCCATCCCGCAAATTGTCGGTACTCCTATTGTGGAAGAAAAGCCGGCATCCGCAGCCCCTTTGGTCGCAGTCTCTGTAATAGGAATTGCTACTAAATCAGCTGCTTCTTTGACAACTTCATACATTTTCTGAGACTCTTTATTTTTTTCCATAGGCAAAATCCCAGCACCTAATGTTAATACCGCTTTCGTTCCCTCGACATAACTGTTATCAACGATTGATTGTACATCTTTTTTTAATTGTTCAAAATCCTTCATTCGCCAAAAACCTGTGTGTATGGTCCCCTTGGCTTGTGGAGCCACCGTGTTATTCGCTACTCCTCCTTGGACAGTTCCTACATTAACAGTTATTCCTTCCTCCAAATTCATCAGTTCTTTTATGTTAATAATTTTATGTGCCAATTCATCAATTGCACTGATTCCCTCTTCAATGGCCAATCCCGAATGAGCTGCTTTACCTTCGATACGAACCTGCATATGGGCAGAGCCTTTTCTGGCTGTCACGATTGAACCATCTGGGCGCGCCGGCTCCATATTAAATACACCTAATGCATTCTTTGTCTGTTGCTCGATCACTGTACAAGAGATTGGTGAACCTATTTCTTCTTCAGGGGTGAAGAGTAATTCAATATCGCACATTTCATCCATAGCAAATGTTTTTACTGCAGAAGCAGCCATAATCATACTTACTAAGCTCCCCTTCATGTCAGAGACCCCTGGTCCATATGCGAATTGTTGATCTTCAGAGTAAGGTCGTTCATTTGCTGTTCCTTTAGGAAATACCGTATCCTGATGGCCCATTAATACAATCTTTCCCGGTTGTTGCCCTTTCACTGTCGCGATAATATGATTTCCAAATTCTTTGTTCCTCTTTACTATAAATGGAATTTGATAATTATCCAAGATTTCTTGAATAATTAAACCAACTTGATTAACTCCAGCTTTGTCAAATGAATTACTATCCGTGTTAACCAAACGCTGTAAATATTCTTTTGCTTCTGCCTCTCGCTCTTTCAAAAACTGAGTGATTTCTTGTAAACAATTCATCTATATACGCTCTCCTTCTTCCAAATAATGAAGATATTTGAGTAAGCTAACATTATTTTATATGCAAGAAATATAGATGTAAAATATATATTTAGTATTAAAACCATATATATTTTATATGAAATCACCCAACTGGGATATTCTCAGTAATCCATTTTGAGAACCTCATGAAGTAAGATTCGTGAAAAGCCTGGCAATATTATACTGGGTGACGTGAAACACATATATGGTCACCAACTTTACATTACATTCGTCAATGACGCTTATTATCATCAGTTTTAATTTCGATGAAAGTTAATCATTACAAAGCATCCCAAAGGCTAGAATTTGAATCTAACCTTTGGAATATAAAAGTTTAATATATGACGCAAAAGTAAGCATCACCTTTATTCAATTACCAACTCCAATTATAAGCTTTCACCTTTACATCTGATACTTTCCCCTGAATCTCTTTTGATAACTCTGGGTAACTCATTTCGAAACCGGCAGTACCGTCCGGATTTAGTCTAACTTGTAGTGATTCCTTAAGAATTGCGATTAATTTTCCATCAGCATCGTATAGACCCGATGCCAATCGGATATCATCCATTTGCGCTTCGTAAGGATTTTTCACAATTCCGGTCACCACATAAGGACCTCCGAATCCATTCTTCACTTCTTTAACATTTACATTCTCTGTTTCCAATAAACTCGGATCTTCTGTTGTTTTGTTAAAATCAATATTCACTGTCGCATCGACAATTGATTCAGGACTGTCTGCTGCTTGCGCAAGTGCTGTCTCGCCGATATAAGCTGTTTCCCCAGGCAAAAGGATATTAGGTACCGGAACAATCGTATCAGCAGTGCCGATAACTGAATCATTTGTATCTACAAAATTGACTTGAATCGAACCAATTTTCGCTGGTGCATCACCAGTATTTTTAATTTCGGCATTATAGTTGACCCAAATAGAGTCAATGCTATCTTTCCATGAATAAAGCGCCTGGTCATGAACTTCTATGTTTGCAACTTGAGCAGCCTCTGCTTCTTTTCGTTTCACCATTTCAGAAGGGGCTTTCGCCTTAAACTCGCTACGTAAAGAGTTGAAGTCCTCTAAGGCTTCTCCTTCATTCTCTGATGTGATGCTATATAATAACTTATACTCTTTCTCTTCTTTTGCGAACGCAAGTATCGTTTCTCGAACATCGCCTTTTGCATTTTCAACATTCATTAATACTAGCTTTCCTTCTTCTCCATCATTAAATGTTGTTTTGGCGCTTTCAATAACTTTAGAATTCTGATTATCCTCCGGCGTTTGAGCCGACTCTTTTATCCCTTCGAAATACTCTACACCTTCGCTATGTACATTTTCATTTATAAATTCTTCCTGCTCTTCTGCTGAACCATTTACTAGCTTTTCGTAGAAATCTTGTGCAATTTTTTCTTCTCGATCTAATTTACTCTTCCCCACTGATTCGCTTTCTTTCGTTTTCGCTTCATTCGACGACATAGTTTGTGCTTTCTCTCCACTGCATCCCGCCACTATAAGAAGCAACGAAAATGCCAATACAACATATAGCATCTTTTTCATTTAATAACCCCCTTGAACTATATTCTACATGAAATTTCCCACTTTACTAGTCCAATTAGCATAAATAACTGTAAATTCATACAAGACTAATACCTTTTCTAAACATCTCAGTTCCCCCTTCTTTAATCCCTCCATAATGGTCTTTTTCTCCCGTATTGACAAATCCGAAACCTAGATGACTAATGAGATTAATTTTAATTACAGCGATAAATCTAGTCCCTTCACCACAGATCAAGCTCCTATACTTACCAATAGTTTTGTTATACCTCGTGATTACTAGTGTCCAGTACCTCTCCCAAAATATATTTCCAACACTAATCATGAAAAGTACTCATTTTTACACTTAATGCCTACATATAGTTTAAATACGGAACATTGGGACAGAGCCAAATGTACATGCACTCCAGTGTAAACGTTCTTTTTCCGTTAATACTTTTTTCTTTGTGAAATTGATATAGAGGGGGGTTACGGTAGCGAGAATAAAAACCAAAAAAATGGAGGGAAGTTATGGTCCTTTTAATAATGATTTCAGTATTTATTCTCCTTATGATTTGCGTAAGTGCGTTCTTTTCTAGATTTGTTAAAACAGGTGAAGACTTTTATTTGGGTGGCAGAAGAATGCCTTGGTGGGTACTCGGGCCTACTATTGCTGCCGGTCTTTTCGGTGGGACATCCATGCTGGTCGTAGCTGGTAATGCCATGACCGATGGTTTAAGTGCAATTTGGATTTTAGCCATCCCTTCTTGGATAGGCGCATTTGTTTCTGCAATCTTTTTTGCTAGGAAAGTTCGAAGTTTGCCCGGTGTAGCTTCGTTACCAGACCTCATTGAATTGCGTTACGATAAAGTCTCAAGAAATGTTTTTATGATTGTTACTGTCTTATTCTACATCGCTTTTACAACATCTCAGCTCCTTGCAATAGGAAAGTTTGTTTTTGGATTTAGTGGAATTTCAGTGATTACCGGAATGGGTATCGCCCTTATTGTAGTGCTTATTTATGCAACAGTAAGTGGATTTTTGGGAGTTGTTATTACAGATACCATCATGGCTGCTATTTTATTTGTCGGCTTAGTAATATTAGCGTTTTCAAGTTTATCTTGGGGAAATGGATGGTCAAACATATCAGAAACTATAACTTCAACAACTCCTGATTTCTTTAATCTATTTTCAACATCTATACATCCCCTCTTAGCAATTGTGTATGTAGCTGCATTTGGTTTGGCTCTAGTACCTCAACAAGATATCTTTCAACGCTATGCAAGTGCCAAAGACGAAAAAAATGCACTCTTTGGCGGCCTGTTTGCATTGGTGATCTTTATTCCACTATATATTCTTCCGATGATAGCCGGTATTTCAGGAAAAGTGTGGTTACCTTTACAAACCTCCGAAACCGTCCCTGTTGATCAATTCGTTGCTTGGACGGCCAAAAATATGTTTTCACCTTTCTTATCTGCCTTCTTATTTGTGGCCATAGTAGCGGCTATTATGTCTACACTTAGTACAACTATTAACTCCGGGGCCTTAAATATAACAAAGGATGTTTATCAACAATACGTAAATAAGAACGCAAGTCCAAAACAAGTTATCACTATAAGCAGACTGGCAACCATTCTAATGGGGCTACTTGCATTTATATTTGCAACTACCTTTGATGTAATTCTGGATGCACTATATTTAGCCTTTAATGTTGCTTTTGCTGGAATGTTCGTACCAGTTATAGGTGCCTTCTATTGGAAAAGGGCTACTGCGAGAGGTGCCACTTGGAGTGCTTTAGCAGGAACCATTTTTGTACTCTTTGATTTTATCCTGCTAAAAGTCGGAAAACCAATACCTTGGCCAGATTCAGCTTATGGACTTGTTACCGCATTTCTCCTGTCTTTGGCTGCATTTGTAATTGGCAGCTTAACAAGTGTCCGACCTACGGATGAAAAAACTAAGTACTTTTTTAAACAGAAAAGTAGTAATGACTCTGTAGAAATTGATGAGTAAAAATTTACTTGGAGGGATCACATGAAGGAATTTTTAATTGCAAAAGATAGAGCGCAACAACATAGTGCTAGATATGAACGAAGAATGGAATCTATTATCCAACGAGATATTCCTTCGTTTATGGAATTACCAATTATTAATACTGAAGAACAAATGAAAGAAAAAGACATTATTTTTTTAGGGGTGCCTTATGAAGGGGTCAAAATCAAAGACCCATTAACATTTATTCCACCTATCGCCACACCAATTGATGAGAAGGAGTTAAAAATCTACTCGCGATCAGGTGCCTATGAAGCTCCCGAAGCAGTTAGAAGAAACTCAATTTATTACTCGATCAATCATTGTGATGGATTTTTCCCAGAAATGGAGAAAGATTTTATTTTAATGAACGAAATCAAGGCCGGAGATTACGGAGATATTGAGATTGATATAAAGCAAGATACACAAAAAACTATGGATCAAATTACTGAAGTTTATGAAACAATCTATGGCAATGGCGCGATTCCAATGACAATGGGTGGAGATCATCTTGTCCCTTTTCCAATCATCCACGGATTATCAAAAGTATCGAATGACAATATAGGGATTATTGTATTTGATTCTCATTTGGATATGTCATGGGAACCTAAATATTGGGCGGGATCGCAATGGGCAAGGATTTTTGAATTAGGTATCGTAAAGCCGAAAAACTTTGTACAAATTGGAATACGGGGTTTCCGACAATCCTATCAATGGAAATATGCAGCGGAAGAATTAGGCTATACCTATTTTACAATGACAGACGTTGAGGAACTCGGAATTAAAGAAGTGACTAGAAGAGCGGTTGAAATTGCTTCAGATGGAACTAGCGGGATTTACACTTCATTGGATTATGACGTGTTGGAACCCGGCTTAGCGCCTGCACAGAAATTCCCCGATCCCAACGGGTTAACGTCGCGAGAAATTATTACGGCCCTTAAAATGATTTCAAAAAATAAAGTGCTGGGTTTTGACATTTGTTGTATGTCTCCAAAATACGATTATAATGGCCTCGGTTCCCAATTAGCTGCCAGATGTATTGTTGAAGTTATGGGCGGCATTGGGTTACGAAAAAAACATCAACGTCTGCAGGCGGGGCCTGTTCAAGAGTAGTAAAACACATACAAGATCTCAATCGCAGCAGTTTTTATACTAGGGAGGGAACGATGATCAAATGACAGAGTTTAAACACTTATTTAGCCGTGTCCAAATCGGCAATACTCTCTTAAATAATCGGATTCTCAGTACTGCCCATCAAACGAATCATGTCTTAGATGGAATTCCTACAAAAGATATGGCTGCTTACCATCAAGCTCGTGCAAAAGGCGGGATTGGATTAATAATCCTTGAGGCTGCAGCGGTACATCCATCTGGAATGTTAACGACAAAGACAATTGCTGGTTACGATGAACAGATTGTGGACGTATACAAGGACTTATCAAATACACTTCATCAATATGGTACAAAGGTATTTTCTCAGCTTTTTCACGGCGGGCGTGAAGTGATTACTAGTGATTACCGCAATGCAGCATGGGCGCCTTCAGCCGTCCCCAGCCTGCGGTTCGGCGCTATGCCAAAACCCATGAATAAAGAAGAAATAGAAGAAGTAATTGAGGGATTCGCACGGTCAGCCAAGCTTGCGAAAGAAGGAGGACTTGACGGAGTAGAAATCTGTTGTTCGCACGGTTATCTACCATCACAATTTTGGTCTAGCTATACAAATCTCCGAACTGATGAATACGGTGGAACATTTGAAAATCGGATGAGGTTCGCTGTTGAAATCATTGAAAAAGTTTGGGAAGCAGTTGGAGAAGACTTTACAGTGGGTATCCGGATTAGTGCGGATGAAATGACAATGGATGGTACCACTATTCAGGATGCCACTCAAATTGTGGAATACCTTGTAGAAAGAGTACGTCTTGATTTTATCGATGTAACCGCGGGCGACTCTAGTACCTATGCAGGATCCACGCACATTGCTCCTCCTTCACCAGTGAAACATGGCTATTTATCGCCGCAAGGTTTTAAAGTTCGAATGGCTGGGGCTGTACCAGTTTTTATAGGATCAAGGATTCTAGATCCTTCGGAAGCAGAAAAAATTATCTCTACAGGCAAAGCGGATGTAGTGGGGATGACCCGGGCCATGATTACTGATCCCGAGATGCCAAATAAAGCGAAACATAATAAAACAGATTTGATCCAAGCTTGCATTGGATGTTTGCAGGCCTGTATTGGCCACTATCACAAAGGACTTGCAATAGGTTGCGTTCAAAATCCATTGGCTGGAAAGGAAGAAAAACTGAAAGAAAAAATTCAACAAAAAAGTAAAAGACAACGCATTCTGATTATGGGGGCAGGCCCGGCCGGTTTACAGGCAGCTCTTACAGCGGATGCACAAGGACATGAGGTTATACTTGTTGAAAAGCAACAGGTCATTGGCGGTATGTTAAACACTCTGCGCAAAGCACCGATGAGGCATGAAATGGCAGAGTCGATGATTGATAATTTTTCACGCCAACTTTCAATGAGCAATGTCAATGTCCAACTTGGAATATCAATTGATAACAAAGCCATTACTGATTTAAAACCTGACGCCATTATTTGCGCCATAGGGTCAAAAACTTACCTCCCCCAGCAACCGGGTATAGACGATACAAGAATTACTCTGGTCGATCATTTGTTTACGAAGACTAAAGAAGAGCTCGGCAACCGTACAATTGTATTTGATTTTGGCGGAGACTGGGCAGGTATAGAGGCAGCTCTTTATATGGCAAAACAAGGCTGTGAAGTTACCCTCATTACGGCGAGGTTACATGTAGGAGAAGGAGTACACCAATATCTTCGTAATGAATATATGAAGGAGCTCTATCAATCAAAGATAAAAATGAAAACCCATTTTGACTTTGGCGGTATTGTAGAAGATAAGGTAATTATACGGAATCTATTTACACAGACAAAAGAGGAAATTGAAGAATGGGACCATATTGTTTTAGCAGTTGGACGCGTACCCAATGTTGAGCTTTACGAAAGCATCAAACATTTGGCACCAACTGTACTACAAATTGGTGATTGTCTAGCTCCTCGAACAATTGAGGAGGCTACGACGGAAGGTTTAGAGCATGTTTTAAATCTTCCAGCCTTGTCTAATTCGATAAGATAGATTTGATAAAGTTTTATAGATGTTAGTTAACTATTTGCCTTGAATTCCTCGCTATATATAACTATAATAAAACACCCGGAAAGTTAGATTGTTACTTTAACTTTCCGGGTGCACATCAAAGAGCGGCTTCTTCTTTCCATGTATAATCGTTAATATGGAAGTAGCATGCTTTACTGCTAAAAAACATGCTACTTACACGTAAATAAATGGACTTGACCATGTTCAAGAAATCTTTGGAAATCTATTCTTACCGCTCACGTAATCTTTTTTCCCATTCCTCTGAAAAACCAAGTTCTCCAAGATCAATATACTCTGCATATTCTTCTAAAAGGGCTTGCAAAGAAGTGATAAAGTTTGTACGATTTTCTTGGTGCAAAAGCCTACTCAGAACATATATAGCTGCAAACACACCGCTATTGCTTATTAAGCTTCTTTTTTTCTTAAATAGGGTTGGTTTAATGGTGAGCTTCTTACCGTATAATCTTCCGTAATGCGCGCACACATTCCTCACGTAAGCAAGTGAATGAAGCCAACTCTCTACGTAATAGTATGGAATGTTAAAATCTTTAACGACTTCATTCTTGGTATCTTCTTTTAGGTTCCTAAACAGTTTGGATAATTCTCCAAAAGAAATCACTTCGATTGCTACCCAAAAAGGAAACTCTCCGCCATACTTTTGTCGATGATGCATGACAAAAAGTTCTCTTCCGGATCTGTCAATTTGTTTATCAAGCTCTTCTAAAAAACTATTGTGCGCCCCTTCGGAGGAGAAATTTTCAGTATGTCTATAGCCCAAAGCCCCAAACTCATGTGCATGCTGGTAGGCAATTTTAGAACGAAATTCAATCTCTATAAATTCTAATTGGTTCATTAAAAGATCCCGTAGCTTTTGATCGAAATTGTATAGCATCTTCATGTGATGAAAAGTTATGCCATCTTGAAACACATCTCTATTACTGATATGTCTGAGCGTAAGACCATAAGCTGAAAACCTGTAATAATTCACTCGCTTTAAAAAGGATAATGCTTCTCCTTCGTCGTGTATAATTAAATTTCGTTCTTTTAAAATTTCCATTTGCTGCTCGTATGTCGTTGGTTCTTTAATGTTTATTTCTGTAGGGTCCAATTTAAATCTCCCCCAAATATAAAAAAAAAACGACCCACCTTGGTCCGCATTGTTAAGTGGCGTGGTGGGTTCTGTTGTTATCATTTTATCAAGAATCGGCTATACTGTAAAGAGGCAAATGCCCGAAACGTAATTTTTCATTTCAACATTTTTGGACAGAGATATGAAACTCCACATAAACAATGCTAGTTTATATGCATGGCAAACAAATAGTAACCAACAGTATCCGCAATGAACTGGAGATACTTATGCGTCACACAATTACTGTTTGTTAGACTTTCTAATTTATGGCGAGTTTTTTATAGTACAAATGAACATGCTTTCAGTTAAGTCTATTGATTAAAATAAGCGATGAGGATCAACCGATTTCGTCATTAGTTTTTTAGAAATGTAAAAAACCTCCTCCTGCTTTCTCCCCTATGAATGGTCGTATAAATTTCAACGTATTGTCTGAGTTATGTATGGATCAGAAAGCTTTTTATGGTTCTTGTTATTTTTGATTTCTATAAACAGTGACTCTCTCTCCCACATACTGGTCCTATTAGCCGCAATAGCGGCTCAAAAGTACTCAATGTGACTCATTATATCTAAATTATTCAAATAGCCAGGATGGTTACTTTTTTCCGTTTATGAATAAAGCAATCATCACACCTATGGCTATAGTCGCTACCGTTGCGATATCAAACCAAACCAGTGTCCCATTGAATAAATATTGGTTCAAGTTCAGTATTGTAGAAGATTCGAAACGGTCCGGTAGTTGTGTGATAGCCACCTTATACTAAGGGGAAATTCCAGCAAACATTCTCCGTTTTTGTCGAGAGTCTGGCTTTACTTAAAAGTCTAGTAGTTTTCAATGACTCGAATGATCTCAATGAATATAGGATGGGCTTGTCACCCATTAACGGTACTTACTTTTGATTCAAACACCTCTATAAAATCCCTTACCATTTTACTGTATTCTTCAGATATCGAAGCTGTTTTCCTTAAATCATCAAACAACGCAGTTCTTAATTCGGGCAACGTAGTGTTTTGAATTTGCATAATGAAACCGTCTAGACTTTTTAAATGTTTAGTTCTATTTTCTACAAGTTCTGTTCTGTTCAAATCTATTTTTAGACCCGTTAAATTTCCTCTTTCCGAGATATAAGATACAAGAGGACCTGCAAAAAATAAATGTGCTGATGGTTCATCTTCATATGGGTCTATTAATAGGTTATTATTATCATAGTAGTCCCTTTTTCTGTTATTACAAACTGGACAAGCAAGGGTCAAATTGCTCCATTCAAAACACTTCTCCGGAATTTCACTTTTAGGAAGAATATGCTCTATATCACCAAATGAAGTATGTAGTATCTTCGATTCGCAATAAGCACACTTACCATGTGTTTCCTTAATTAAAGCTGTTTTTACTTCTTTGTGTGAATACTTGGTCCCGATATTTTTAGATACAGATTTATCACCTGTTTTATACGCCAAGTATAAACTTTTCCAATTCTCTGCGTTTTCTTCTAGGATTCCAGGTTCGTTTAATTTTGTTAACTTAATCATCCAACTTACACCTCAAACCTTTGCAACATTTCTGATAGGTAATCTTCTAATCCCTTACTTTGTAAATAGGATTTCAAACGGTTATAAGAATTCAAATCTAACTTTTTAGTATCGAAACCTTTTATAGCTTCCTCAAGCTCATTTTCTAACCAAACAGGCATAGTGACAGTTACGCCTAATACATCCTTCAATATATCAAAAGCATCTTTGCTGCTATTTTCAAAGTCCAAATTTAAAGAAATGACCCTATTATTTTCATTATATTTTAAAGCATAAACACTGGCCTCTTTGATTGAATTAACAACAAATGGGCTATGCGTACTTATGATAAATTGCGCTTCTGGAAAAGCGTTTATCAAATTAGGGAGAATTTCTCTTTGCATAGAGGGATGAAGATGGTTTTCAATTTCGTCAATTAAAACGGTAAATTCCGAATCATCTTCATTAAACATAAATACCTGCCAAGCTAAATCTATCAAGGCTCCAAGACCCCCAGAAACAGCATCGATTAAAAAATCTCCGCTATCAGTTTTCAATACAACCTCCCCTGATTCTATTTTTATTGCATTAAAGCCTATATGCCTAGGTAATAACTTTCTCAATATCTCTGCAAATCCATCGAACTTCTTTTGAAATTCCTGATTAGGTTCTACCAATGAATTACCTTCACCAAATACAGCTAACGACATAAGAGATTTTTTCATATAATGTACAGGGGAACTTGTATTATTATAATATACTTTATTTAATGTTCTAACTTGTAAGGAGTCTAAGTATTCTCTATATAACTGCTTTGTATCATCAATCCTTAATGGAATTTCTTCAACTCTAACATAAGAGTATGGTTGCCTATGTGATGATATATTTACACCCTTAATTATTTCTTCACTGGGATAAAACTCTTCATCAGAGTCAAAATACTTAAATCTTGTTTCAACCTGGTAAGAGGCACTGTGTACCTCTTCAGGAACATAGAATTTAAAAACACCTTTATCTGTTCTAAGCGTACCCATAACTAAATTATCCATATTAAAAGTATCTATATAGTTTCCACTATTATTAATTTCCTCCAACAATGAATTTTTTAGCTCTTTATTGGCATTTGAGAAGGCTAATATTTTCTGCAAATTTAGCCCCGCCAAAAACGAACTTTTACTATTTTTGATATGTAATTTTGCCACCTCTTCATAATCCCAGCCAATTTGTTTTGCCAATAACCTAAGGATAGAACTTTTCCCCGCCCCATTGGCCCCTGTTAATATTGTTACTCTAGGGTGAAAATTGATCTCTACCTCGTCGAACTGATTCCAGTCGGATAATTCAAGTCTCTCTAACATGTATTTGCTCCTTTCAGAATGATTTTTTCACAATTATATCATTATTAGAATATTTATCCTATGAAAGAATGGCAAAACTAAAAGGGGCGGCTTCTTAAATAGGGAAGAGAGCTTCGTATATAAGATATTAAGCTTTGCAGTCTTCACTACCTGCTTTGCTACATGTATTTTAGCAACATCGCATTGCTATAGTTTCTTTGAAAATTATTATTTTTCATAATCAGCTATGTCCAACTAGACGGTTACTACAGGTACTGCAGATTATATAGAGTGGGCGGCTCACCTTTTGTATTGGAGTGTACTTGAGATCAGTGAACTACTCCTTCAATAAAGAAATGCATCAAGTTTAACTGTTTGGAGACCTAGCAACCAGTAGGATTAGACAAAACCTCAATAAACTTCAAACAAAAACCAGGCACTCTACCTGGTTTTTCATATAATTCAATTCAAATATTATTTAAAGATCCTGCCATCAACTCCATTCCCCTGCTCAAATACTCATCCAAAGGCATCTTTTCCACAATTTGTTTCGCTTCAATTTTTTTCGTAGCCCAATGTAAGGAAGTGTATACTTCGTTAAATAGTATTTCCGCGCTGGTGTTCTTTTCAAGCGATTCATCTCTGCCAATATACATTACAGTCTGTATGAACTTTACTTCTTCGATCGGCAATTGCATAAGGTATTCATATATCGCACTATTCAATTGCCTTTCTTTCTTATATTCTTCGGAGTCCATATAGTCTTGGATCGCTTCTGCTGATAGCGTTGCAATTCCCTCTTCAGCCATCACTTCACGCCGTTCCTTTGCCAACGAAATGACGCTCATTAATGCATCTTTTCTTTTCGGTGATAAGAACATTCTCCTAATCCTCCTCTCCAGTTTTAAAGGCGCCCATATAGTCGTTCGCCGTTTTGCAGCACTATCAATCCTAACTTTCCTTCGTCATCGTATTATTACTCCACAAAATAATTCCTCTTCCTCCGATCTCGGCTGATCAAGTACTCAGCCGACTCAACTGATTCACAGACCATCAGTAAATCGGTCCGCCGGTCATTCGCAGTTTTTAACTTGCATGCCCGTTTGTATTTTTCATCGAAAGAGCTGTAACTGCTGTCGAGAATGAACAATGCCCCGTTTTCGAATACGACGCGTGTCTGCTTTTCCCGAAAGCTGTGATAGTTTTTGATTGAGAGCAGTCCAAACCAGACACAATCTTCTTTGTAAGGGGATTTGCTCGGAAACCAATACATACCGAGCTTCTCATTAATGATAACTGGCAGCATCGTGAGGTCCGGTCCGTCTAAGATGGTGCGGGATCCATCGTAGGCTCCCCGCAAATTTGATCCGTGATAACGGAGGTTCAAGTCAATAATTCCCGTAGGTGTGAGTGCTACCGAATGCAGTATATTGTTCTCCATAACCTTCGCATGCAATTCGCCGTCTTCCGTGTACTCCGGATAAATAATGCTTGTTCGTTTCGTCATCATAAAGTTCGTTTGCTTTCCCATCTCTTTTCCCCCTTTTTTCTCAATCTCTTTTGGATTCAATTTAAAAGGAGTATACTGAGGATAGATTGGTATACTCCAATCGGTTATTCCCGAGTGAGTCTGGCAGGACTGTATCCACTCGGGGATTCTTCATTTTCCACTGACCTTCTCTACTCACCTCCTTCAAGGCGCAACCATTGAACGAGTGCGTCATTCGTTTTTTTATCACTATTTAAATAATAGTATTTCGCTTTGCCCCGAGTGCTTCCGCTAAATTGTTTCCACGCCTCCTGATCCCGCGACCAATCGATATGCGCGAGCCGCCTCATGCGCTGCTGGAGTATCTCTTGCTTCGCCCGAAACGTTTCCTGATCCAATCCTTCATAGGCATATTGGGTGATCGCCGACAACAAAGGAAAACTTGCGAGCATCGAATGCTCATAATCCCCTATCGTTTCCGGTGGATACAAGCTGAACAGCTCATCAAACCAGCTGTTGATCAACTCAAAACTCTCCTCAGTCGGCAATTGACGTTCCGCATACATCGACAGCTTGCCTGTAACGGTTTTCCCAGTCATAAAAAAGCCGACCAGCCGCCTCAATTGAGATAAGGAAAGCAAGTTTTTATTGCGCGGCCTCATGATCGCAGTTTTTTCAAGTTCGACGCCCGCCTTCTGCAACTGCTCATTACCTTCCAATATCCGGTTTGTCAGCTGGTTTACCTCGTTTCTCGAATCATAGGAAATCCTTTTAGACAGCGATACTTTTTTACCTTTCGTGTTGAGATCTATGTATAGCTGATCCGCTTGTTTTTGCTCCAACCCTTCAAAAACCTGTACGGCAACCTGGACGTTCGGGAGCATGTAATGCAACGTAAACCCCTGTTTCTGCTCACTCGGATCGTCGCTGTTAATTAACTTGGAAACCGCCGCTTCAAGATGCGCAAGCGCTTTCACCCTTTGCGTTCCATCGATGATTGCCAGCGACTTGGGTTTCCCGTCATCAAGGCTGCCTTGCTGGATCATCGCGACAATCGGTGGCAAGTAAATCTGTCCTTCCTCTGCATTTTCTAAAATGTAACGCCGAATCATCCGCACCTGCCCGGTATTCACTTCCCTCAAGTGCAGACGGTGATCTTCGAGCATTTCCGCCAACTCACTCACCGAATACACGAACATCGACTGCCTTGTAGAAAACACTTCATTAATGATCATTTATCGCTTCCCCTCCTCGTGAATGAGCAATAAAAACTTCAGCATAGTCCGTTTAACCGCCGTGGAAGTCGAATGATTGCGCACTTGTCCGGAGCTTTTGTCGTACATATGGCTAAAAGCCGGGTCATTGTGTTTCCACGTACACTTTTTTTTCAACAACTGCAACCGCTGAATCGCTTCCAAATGCGTCAAAGACTGCTCGCGCATTAATGTGAAGACGGTGTAGGCCAGCGCCACTTGCACACCGGTCACCCCGCAGGCATATGTTTTGCGATCCGCCATTCGTTTTGGGAACAATAGTTGCCAAGACATAAAAAAAGCTTTCGAGATCTTTGGCACCTCACTCGCCTTGCAACCTCTGTAATACGGGTCCCCCGTCTTGGTTGTCAATATCCCTTCAAACAGTGCAATCAAACATTTCCGCATCGTGATGAGTGACGTAACGGCTGTGCTTTTCTCCGTCAGACGAGAATGTTTGTCGTCAATTTCCATTACAAGCTGCAGCTGTTCCGCCACACTTCGCGTCAACTCAATGTACGGATCCCGCTGATCATACTGCAACATCAATCCTGAATGCGCTTCTCTGCGTTCTGTATTTAGGTCTGTAAACAGTTGTCTTTCCTGCTGCTGATTCAAATCCAAATAGACTTGCATCGATACCGGATAACTGGAAAGCCGGTAAATATATTCTCCCGCCTGGCGTGCCTCCTCCCAGTTCCCGAATTCCTCTGCCGCTTCTTTTTGTGATTTCAGCTGACTGATCGCCGAAGCAATGGCGGAAAGCCTGTGTTGGCCGTCCAGGACGTACATATTGCAGCCTGGCTTTAAGACAAATCCATCCTCGGTTTCCTGTATATTTTGCCGGCTGGAAAACACGAACGGTGAGAAATAGAACGGCTCCTCCTTCTCTAAACTTTCTATAATGAAATTACGGATATCTTTACGTTTTCGGGGATCCAGCTGCCGTTGTACCTCATGGTCGATTTCAAACATCGCTTCCAGCATTGAAAAACGAGTTTGAGTACAAAGAACTTCTTTACCGAACTGCTCATAGCTGACCCCGCTCATTGTTGCAGTAACCCCCGCGTTCACCATGGTTATTTCCTCCCCCTGCCATTTTGACCAGTATAGCCCAAGTATTCAAAATAGTCTATCTAATTTTATGATTATTTCAATTTAATACTAATAGTTGTATCTAGTCCAGATTTTCTTGTACTCTTTACAAATCTTAAAAAGTATGTTATTGGTCTATATTTTGACATTTTCATTTTAATAGAACTTTTAACGTTCCTACTGCGTAAACGACAAAAATGCCCGGGCAATATCTCTAATCCTACCGGGTGTTTTGCAAAAATGGCGGTTCGTTTTTTCTGTTTGCCCTATTTATGATAAAGGCACCCAGGGAATACAGGATGCCGTGCACGGCCTGAAGAGGTCGCTGAAAATGAATACGTTTGACGAAGTGCTGGAACAATACGAGCCGATGATTTCGGCAGTCATTCGGAAATTGAATATTTACCAAGATTTCGAGCAGTTCCGCCAGGCAGGCAGAGTCGCTTTATGGCAGGCATGGACCCGGTTTGACGAACGCAAAGGCAACTTCACACCGTTTGCATATCGGTCGATTCACGGAGCGTTGTTGGATGAATTAAAAAAGGAAAATCGCTTCAGTGAAGTGCATACTCCTGTAGAAGACAATATCGTGGAATTGATGGGAACCGGTTCGTTGGAAACAACGGATGAGTCTGATTTAGGACAGGTGGTGGCCGAGCTGAACCTCGAAGAACGCCAACTGCTTTCAATATTGTTCGTGGACAACTGGTCTCAGGCAAAATGCGCCGAATTTTTCGGGATTACGGTGGCCGGTGTAAAGAAACGAAGGGAGCGGCTTCTGAAGAAATTGAAGTTGCGGTTGATGGAGCTAGAGGCACAGATATAGCTGTTATTTGGTCGTTAGCTTACTTTTTCTTGCTTGTAATGAATTTTTAAAGAGAAAACCTTTATAGGCGGTGTGAAGTAACTATCACTGCTCACACCGCTAATTGTATTTTCATCTACCAAGAAGATTATCCCGATTATCGTTCGCCAATATTCAGCCTAATTCATTAGGTAAATTGTGGACAGCTTTTAAGGTGAGTGTTTTAGCAGCTTTCTTGAAACATAAAAAGGCCTTGCAAAGATTTCCCCCTCCCCAAAGCCACGTTTCTACCAACTAACACAGTCTTTAATTGTAGGAACAGTAGTTTCTACATATGAGGTATTCGAATGAGGATATCACTATAAACATTTCAGATGAATTCCACAATTACCGATCTTTCAAATACCTCTTACATTCTAGATAGTAGTGAAGCGTACGTTCATATCCGTTCGTCTTATTTACATAGGAATCATTAATTATATATATCAGCTGGACACTCCCCTCCTGTTCTTCCACCGTCATACGGCAAACAAACCACTTATGATTGTAAGTAAACTTTCCTTCACAATATCAACAGACTTTCGCTTACACTATTCCCATTTCCAGTTTTAATTTTAAGCTGCTTCAACTCCTCCTTCACCGTACCGATATAAACAAAAAGGAGGCGTAACTAAAGAACTATGAATAAATCACTAACCATTTCATTCACTTTTCTATTGTCTTTATTTCTTTTCGTCCATCCAGCAGATGCAGATGTGAATACAACCGCGAAACTTTCTATTAGTGAAGAGACTGCTATCGCCAAGACTGCTGGAGTGGCATCCAACTCGTATAACATGATTCTGGAAGCACTTCTACACGGAGAGGAAACTGGTTATTTTGACACCGCTGAAGTCTCCTACAAAGAAGTCGGTTCCATCATAAAAGCGGTTACGAACGAACATCCAGAAGTGATGTACTATAGCGGAGCTACTTTATGGTCAAATGGAAAAATCGAATTTAAGTATTCCAAGCCTCCATCTGTCGTGCGAGCGAATCAATCAGCAGTACAAAATGAAACGTCAAAAGTTCTTTCTTCCATCATCAAACCCGGAAGTTCGGACTTTGATAAAGTAAAAGCAATCCACGATTACTTGGCTCTACATAACGCGTACGATTATGACAACTTCCGGAATAATACCGTGCCTGCCGATTCCTATACAGCATACGGCGCACTGATCACCGGAATTGCCGTATGTGACGGCTATACGAAAGCGGCTCAGCTGCTTATGAACCAACTCGGCATCGAGAATCAGTATGTGTTCGGCTATGGTAATGGCGGCGCACATTCTTGGAATCTAGTGAAACTGGACGGTCAGTATTATTTTATGGATATCACTTGGGATGATCCCGTGCCAAACACACCAGGTAACGTACGCTACGATTATTTCTTGGTCACTTCCAAGGTTTTACGAAAAGATCATAGCTGGAACGAAGCCAGTTGGCCGGTCGCAAGCAGTTCCAAGTACGCCTATTTCAATGATTTCGGTAAGTTGATTGAAGATGGTAATACCTACTATTACAGCAGCAACTCAGACAATGCGAAGCTTTACCGTGTGAATAAAGACGGCACCGCCAAACAAAAAATCAATGACGTGCAGGCTCCATATTTTGCGCTTGCCGGCGATTGGATTTATTTCAGCAATTACTCCCATTCCGGTTATCTGTTCAAGATGAAAAAGGATGGCAGTTCCAAAACTCAATTGAACGATCATCATTCCACCGATTTACGGATTGAGGGAAAGACGTTATATTACGTTGATCGTGTCACAGGTAAAGAAACATCTTTAGCTATTGAAATTCCGGATGAAATCCCGCAAGTAAAGCCCGTTGGCGAAGTGGTAAAGCCTTCTAAAACTTGGACTATCACGTTTAATCAAGAAGTAGATCCCCTTTCTCTCACGAAAGAGAATATCTTTGTGAAGACATCAACTGGTGATTTTGTTCCCGTCACGATTCAATTGGATCGTACAGATGCGCATAAGGTACAAGTCTATGCACCAACAGGCGGGTACGACACCAATCAAAACTATACATTGACAGTACGAAAGGTTAGTTCGAAACTAGGGCTTCCTTTAAAAGAATCGAAGACAAAAGATTTTCATGTTCAGTAAATAAGAATAGAGGCTGTTGCAGAAGATCAATAGACATGACTTTCTGTGACGGCCTCTTTTTCCTTGTTTCTGTATATTGAATAAAAATCCAAAAGCTAAGAAGGCACAAAACATTTTTTAAAAACTATTCAGGCTAACTGTATCCCTTTTGCCCCCTCCTTTCTATATAGAAAGAAAAAGGGGTTTTTCTTATGACACATTATCTTTCTCAGTACGCAAGATTCCAAAAAAAAATCGAAATTGATACAGCCGCGCGTCAGCATGTAGACCTTCATTGGAATGCAATGAACAAGACGGATCGTACTGTACTCGAGATGATTCGTTGCTATTCAGTGAAATATCTGGCAGCTCACTTGAAACATCAAACGATCGAAACGAAACTCAACGTATCGAATTCAACGGTTAGACGCACTTTACGCAAACTGGAGAAACTGCAGATCATCGAGCGGATCCATTATGTCCGACCGGTTATGAGCGGGCTGGGAGCGAACATATATGTTATTTTGCCCATCAATGACCAGGGGAATTTGGACAGGGGCATCGAGGCGGATGGACCTAATACTGCCGCGGTTTCCAAGCCGGTTTTGGAAAACGAACCTTCTTTCTATAAATTTCAAAACATTAAAGATCCTATAAAGACGTCTCACCCTGAAGGTGAAAAGTTATCCACATCCCTATTTGCGAAGATGAAGAATATATTGGCGTTGACCGGAGACGATTCGAAAACCCGGGAGTTCTTTGGAATTTATAGAGGACTGGCGGGACGTATGCTGAAGTTTGAAATTCATAAGGACAAAGGAGAGTTGTTCGAGGATTTAGCTTATCGGGCGATGCGGATCAGTGTTTTAGCGATGAAGAAGAAGACGATTCGGAATTTGCCGGGGTATTTTAACGGTGTGTTGCGGGAGTTGATTGACGAGGCGTTGTTCAGCGATATTTATCAGGAGTATACGGTGTCGGTTGATGGGTTGGGAGAGCTTTTGGAACCATCGGGATGCCTGTTTTAGAAGCCGCGCGTACGGCTTATCAGGGAGTGGATCCGTGTTTCACATCCCGTTCGACAATGTTCAGTATTCCTTTTAGTTCACTGTAATGTCGATTTGATCTAAATCCAAATGAACAATCAAGAAAGACAGGTTCATAGAAGGCATTTAGAACCTTTGCCATCCCCGTTGAACGATCTTATAATTAACTGACGCGGAATACGTAGAGGAAGTGTTGGAACGAACATCGCTAAGTCCCAAGTACCTCGTAATCGAAATCACCGGGAACATGGCAATAGAGTATGAGTATTCCGTTCAAGTTTTGAAGGAACTGAAATCACTCGGTGTCGGCATCAGCATTGATGATTTTGGTGCAGGTTATAGCTCTTTGAACTACTTGAAGAACCTTGCTTTTCCATCATCCAAATGGTCATGACAAGACAGGAACACCATCTGATACATCCGTACACTGGTGATTCATTGTCTCAAAGAGTAATTGTGAGTATGGGTGCGTAAGCTGGCTTTGTTCCCAATGAGTAAATGTCTCCACGATTTCTCCTTGATACATTACCGCTACACGATCACATAGTTGTTTAGTGGACTGTAAATCATGTGTGATAAATAGATAACTTATTCCATTTTGCATTTGAATCGTTCGTAATATTTCTAAAATCGATGTTTGTGATGGACTATCTAAGCTGGCGATGGATTCATCAAAGACAATGAGTTCCGGCTTAACAGCTAAGGCTTTAGCAATACATACACGTTGTTTTTGCCCGCCGCTTAATTGATTAGGAACATGTTTCAAAAATGACCTGTCCAAACCGACCAAATCCAATAGTCGAATACACTCTTCATGCCACGTCTTTTTATTTGGAAAGAAATTTCGAATGGGTTCTGCAAGTATTTCTTCAACCCGCATTTGAGGATGCAGTGACGCCGAAGAATCTTGCAAAACCATTTGTATATTTTTATAGAATGCAAAATCCTTCAATTGTTTCGAATGAATACTATGCCCATTCCATAAAATCTGCCCGGAAGTTATCTTTTCAATTCGCATTATTAATTTTGCAATGGTACTTTTTCCGCTGCCGCTCTCTCCTACAAGCGCGAGGCTCTCACCTTTTGAAATAGTAAAGCTTACATTGTGAACCGCCACTTTTTTCTTGATATTTCCCCTTCTCAATCGTAAAGGATATTCTTTCGTAACTTGCTTTAATTCCAGCAAGGTCATAAAAGTACCCCTCCTTCATTTATATAGACGACACGATCTGCATACTTTCTCACACTGTTTTCATCATGTGAAATGAGAAGTATCGTTAAATCCAGGTTACGTTGTAATTGCTTTAATAAGCTTAATACTTTTTCACGATTTATTACATCAAGAGCAGTTGTCGGTTCGTCCGCAATTAAAATTTTGGGCTGTAAACTTAACATCATCGCCAATAATACCCGCTGCCTCATTCCACCGCTTAATTCAAATGGGAATGAATCAAGAATTTGTTCAGGTTCTTTGAAACCGACTTGAGTCAGCAAATTATGTAATAGCAGTTCAACCTCTTTTTTCGAACCCGGCTTCCTCTGCCGGATTGTCTCCAACATCTGCTTTTTCACTAACCTGATCGGGTCTAATCCGTTTAATGAATGTTGAATCATAATCGCAATATGATTTCGTCTTAAATGTTCAAATTGCTTTTCATTAAACTGCACTATATCTTTACCTTCAAACATAATTTGTCCATTTGTTACACTTACCCCTTTATCCAGCAAACCAACAACTGCATGTGAAACGATACTTTTACCAGCACCACTTTTACCAGTCATCGCAACCATTTCTCCCGGATATAACCTGAAAGATACATCTTGTATAATCGCCTTCTGCTTTCGTCCATATGTATATGTAACTTCTAAATGCTCAACATTTAATATAGGGCTTATTTCCACTATTTCACATCTCCTTGCCTGCAGTTATATCGTATTTCCCTAGTTTTTCACTTACTAATTGGCAAGCTAAGACAAACAAAACAATCGCTAATCCAGGAAAAAGCATAACATGGGGAGTAACTTGGAAGTAATCAGTCGCATCATTCAGCATCGCACCCCATTCAGGCGTCGGCGGCTGAGAACCTAATCCTAAAAAAGAAAGGCCGGCAATATTTAAAACAATTTTGCCCATATCCAACGCACTAAAAACAATAATAGGCATCCCGATTTGGGGAAGTATGTAACGTTTTACTATACGAAAATTAGAATTTCCAGCCATTTTTGCTGAGAAGATATACTCCTCTTGAGTAATTTTAACAACAAGACTCCGAATAAAGCGGACATAGCTTGCCCAACGAACCACCACAATCGCGAAAATCATATTTACTAAGCTAGGACCTAATAAGCCTACAATCGCAATCGTTAGTACAATATCCGGAATCGCCAGCGTGCTGTCGATGATTCTCATTATCATATGATCTGTACGCCCTCGGACATATCCCGTTAATAATGCAATGGGAACACTAATTAACATCGTGAAGAACATAATGATCATAGCAGACGTAACACTTATACGAATACCATAAATAATACGGGATAAGATACAACGTCCCAGATGATCTGTACCGAATGGATAAGCCCAGCCCGGGGTCTGTAATCTAGCAGCCAAATTAACTGCTAAAGGATCATGGGGCGCAATCCATGGAGCAAATAATCCTATCAAGGAAATACTAAGCAGGATGCCAAGCCCTACAAGTAAACCAACATTTACTTGCTTCCATCTTTTCAGCTTCATCTGCCTGCCCCCTATCGAACCCTTAAACGTGGATCAATGATTAAATAGATAAAATCCACTATCATATGAATTGTTACAAATAAGATGCCAGCAAAAACAACATATCCTTGGATGACAGGATAATCCCGCATATTAATAGATTCCATAACATATTGTCCCAAACCCGGCCAAGAAAAAATAGTTTCTACAATGATACTGCCGCCCATCATGAATGCAAAGCTTGTACCAACCATCGTTACAATGGGTAATAAAGCATGCTTCAATACTTGAAATACTAAAATCCTCTTTTTCGATATCCCTCTTGCTCTAGATGCCTTAACAAATGGCTGTTGCAACATTTCCAGCATATACGCGCGTAAAACACGCGCATATACCGTTCCTAGACCTAAGCCAAGTGTTGTAGCCGGTAAGATCAAATTTTTCCAATCATTTCTTCCCATTGATGGCAACCATCCAAAATTAACAGAGAAAATATACATACATAGAAACCCTAGCCAGAATGTAGGTATTGCCGAGCCTAGAAGTGACAAAAAACGCCCTATTTTATCCACTACTCCATTTTCATAGACAGCCGTAGAGATTCCTAAAACCAATGTCACCAATAACATAATACCAAGCCCTGCAAATGCCAACTCTAAAGTAGCTGGTAATCTCGCGAACAACTCACTTATTACAGGCTTTTGGGAAACAAATGACAGTCCCCATTGTCCGGTGAATACTTGCTGCAACCATTCAATATATTGACCGCCAACAGAATCTGTTAAGCCTAATTCACTCCGCATAGCATAAATAGCCTCATCGGAAGCGGGAACATCATTGGCTTTTAACATAATCGTTGCCGGATCTCCCGGTGAAAATCGAACTAATAAAAAGGTAAGCGTTGCGACAGAAAAAACAACGAGAAACAATTGCAGAATATGTTCCAGTACGAATTTAACCATAGAGTTTAATTATTCTTTATCGACATTCGCGTGATTATAATAGTACTCTATTGAAAATGCCTCAAAGCCTTTCAATTCATCGTTTACGGCAAAAACAGTATTCGGATATACAATATACGAATGAGGAACTTCTTTTCCAATTTCCTCTTGAATTTGGATAGCTAATTCATTGCGTTTTTCTATATCAGTAGTTTGATGTAATTCATCAATCATCGCATCCACTGCTTGTGATGCAAAATGATTCATGTTTGAGGAACTATCCGACTTAAAGAAAATCTCCAAGAAAAAGTCCGGGCTTCCGGTATGGGCTGTGAGCATACTATACATCGATAAATCCCATTCTTCGTTTACGAGTATTTCGTCGATATTCTCCACTTGGCGAATATTCATTTTCATCCCTTGGTCAAGTAATTTGCTTTGAATGACCTCTGCCATAACTGTCAGTTCAGGACGTTGTGGAAACGTTAAGAAAGTGGCTTCAAACACTTTTCCGTCTTTTTCCCACATCCCCTCCTTGTTTTTAGTCCAGCCATCTTGCTGCATTAACTGTTCAATGGGTTCTTCTTCTTTTGTTTCACTTATTTGTCCAAATGGCAGTACCGGTGAAAACGGACCAACTGCTGCAGTACCTTGACCTTTCATAACAGATTCCACAATTTCTTGACGTGGAATTAAGGAATCGACAGCTTTTCGTACAGCTAATTGCTTAAACTTGGGAGATTCCATATTGTACATCACCATATGTGTCCGTACCGACATAGCTGTTAAGACATTAAATTTATTATTTCTCTCCAGAACTTCAATATTGTCAACTGAAATATCGGTCGCACCATCGACATCCCCTGACTGTAGAGCCATTAATCGCGTGTTGCCATCTATAATAAACTTAATCGTGACTTCATCCAGTTTTGCTTTTTCTCCCCAATAATCTTCGTAACGATTTACAATTAAAGATT
Organism: Sporosarcina aquimarina; assembly: GCF_019748715.1. Lineage (GTDB taxonomy): Bacteria > Bacillota > Bacilli > Bacillales_A > Planococcaceae > Sporosarcina > Sporosarcina newyorkensis. The sequence goes on from NZ_JACLBZ010000008.1 coordinate 211,272, forward strand.
CGTCTTGGTTAAATTGCTTAATGACATATGCACCTGTAAACGCTGGATAGCCATCCTTTTCATCTAAAGAATCTACATCTACGATAATAGTTCCCGGGTCTGCTAAGTTTGAGATGAGCGCAGCATTAATTTCCATCGTTTCAATTTTCAACTCTGTTTCAGATACAGCTTCCATTGATTTGATTTTTAATAAATCATTTGTTCCTGGATTATTTTCAATGGCACGTTGTAAAGAATTCTTTACCGCTGTTGCATCCATTGCTTTTCCATTATGGAATGTTACGTTTTCTTGCAGATGGAACAGCCAAGTTGTAGCATCCACTTGCTCCCATGATTTTGCCAACCAGGGCGCGGGAGCTAAATCCTCACTTAATTTAACTAGTGTTTCTGCGGCTCCGGTACGCATTACTTCCCAGCTATCGCTACTGTGCGGATCTAAACCGGATGGACTCCAAGAAAACGCTAACGTTGCTGTCTTCTTAGTTTCTTCTTTGCCGTCTTTACCTGTTTGTTCCTCTTCTTTAGCTGAGCAACCTACTAATGCCAGTATGCAAATTGCCATGAAAAGCCATGTAGTCCAGCCCGTATACCTCTTCTTCATTTCTTCTCCTCCTAAAATGATTTCCTGAGTGCGTGACGTAAGGCTCTGATTAAATAAAAAACTCCTACCTCCCAAATGAGAGATAAGAGCCTATGTATAAAAGTCATTTACAATCCGTCTGTAAATATACACAATGCAACCTTTCTCCGGAAGGTATTCCGCATATGCATTCTGGCAAGTCTCCTGACTTATGGGTACTATCGCTTCTTCAACCTTCCCAGTTGTTCACCAGTGTTTTTTTGAAGTCGCTTCCCAATTACAGTGGCCGGACCGTTCAGGATTTTCACCTGATTCCTTTTTCATCTTTGCAGTCCCTGCAAAGAACCAAAATACTTTATTTAACTAATCTTCATAATATACAACCAAATGGCTAAATGCAATAGACGGTTTACAGGTTTCAGGTCCTCACACAACTCATCGTCTACATCCATAACGACCGTGGACGGATTGAGGAGCAGCAGGATTTTAAATAGCTTCCTGTTCCATTCAAATGGAAAGTAGCTGGCTGTGCACCAAAACAGCCGGAAACTACTCAGTCAATTAAATAGTTTAGCGATGGAGAATCCTTAAGACGAGCATTCAATTTGGGGATTTACCTAGATTTAGAGTGAGTAGATTAAAATATATCAATACACGAAACAGCTTGAATTGCATGGTGCAAAAACTTGTAAAAAGTAAGATGTTAGTGTCGAACTTCGGAAAAGTTTATCTCTATGGTACGCATGATACATAGCCTTCTTTGATGACTTTGCAAATTGAATAGACAGCTTTATTGCGGTTGATAAAAGCTACACTACGCAAGGTTGAGCTTAAAGTGGCTGCTTCCGCGGACACTTATCCTCATTCAGTGGACAATTCACCTTCTTATTCGGAGTTATCCGGCAATTAAGCGGACACATTTGACTTTTTGGCGAACACCAAGGGTTTCAGCGGAAGCTTCAGGAGGTTGAGCGGACACTTTTTCCACTTCCGCGGATATTTCAATTCACCTTACAATATAGATAGATTCCCTGTTCAAGATATACTCTTGGAAAATAAATAATACTTTCACTCTTTAACTACAAGAGTCATAACAAGTTGTTTCGTTGTACTGCTGCTTATATTGTTAATAATTATTTTTGAGAAGAGATGAATTCCGCTTTAATAGTTCGAGTCTCTCAGCTTATAAGCTATGCCCACGCCCGGAACACCAAAAAGACCTGAGCTCTGTAGAATCCCGAGCTCAGGTCATAGAAACTGCTTTTTAAATTATTGAATCAAGTCAGCCTAAGATTTTTCTTTTTCGCTTTCCTCTTGAAAAATGTGAGGTCACAGACTTCAGTTCAGTTACTCACTTTCACTGTCGAGAATTGCTTCTTTGTCTTTTTTACCGCCCAATCGTTTCTTTGTCTTTTCTGCTAGATTATCGATGACAACATACATTACAGGCACGAACAAGAGCGTCAATACCGTTGAAGCAGCCAGACCAAACACAACAACTATCGCCATCGGTTGGTTCGCTTCTGCTCCCTCACCAAATGCAAGGGCAATCGGTATCATCGTGAATATGGTTGAAACGGACGTCATCAGGATTGGACGGAGTCGACTTCGTCCTGATTCTATCAGTGCTTCCGTTCTGTCCATTCCTCTTGAACGTAAAATATTAGTATAGTCGACAAGGATAATCCCATTATTCAATACAATGGCCGCCAACATGATAATCCCCATAAAGGCCGTTACACTTAACGGAGTATTGGTTATAAATAATCCGATCATTGCTCCAATTACCATCGTAGGTAAAGAGAACATGATAACGAACGGATGAGTGAATGACTCAAATTGGAATGCCATTACCATATACACGAGGACAATTCCCAGTACTAATGCTATACCGAGCGAAGTGAACTCTTTGGCAATATCTTCTGCTTCCCCGCCAGTACTGATTTCATAACCTTCCGGCAAAGGCAGCTGGTCTAACTCTGTTTTCAGATCACTTGTAATCTCAACTGCAGAGCGACTTAACACATCACTCGTTACATCCACCTGTCGCTTTTGGTTCTTACGATTGATTTGAGTCGGTCCTTGAACTTGTTTCAAATCTGCCACAGCGGTAAGTGGTACATGTATTCCTTCACTATTTTGGATAACGAAAGTCTCAAGGTCACGAATCGTTTGTGTGCTTTCTTCCGGGAATGCCACTAGAACATCAAACTCATCGCCGCCTTCTTTATATTTCGTTGCGACTTCCCCGCTAAATGCCAAGCTAATCCCGTTCATAACTTGTTGATAAGAAAGACCGTACTGACTGGCAACTTCACGATCCACAATGATTTGAACTTCCGGTCGTCCTTCACCAGAAGTACTTTCGATGTTAAGCGTCCCATCTATATCATTAAGTATCCAAACAACTTGTTGCGATAAATCAGATAGAATATCGAGGTCTTCCCCCGTGATTTCAACTGTAATAGGAGAACCTGTACTCATTCCTTGGGAGTTTTCCTGTACAGTGATTTTAGCACCAGGAATATCACTCATTAATGCATCAACTTTTCCAATCAATTCGGATGTCGATAAATCTCGTTCGCTTGCTTTGACGAACTTAATCGCAAAACTTGCATTTTCCGAGCTTCCTCCCCCAATACCGATCGAGCTTCCTCCGATCGTCACGGATGTCATTTCGATAATGTCGTCGAATTGGACCAAACGATCGCTAATGTCTTGAACCGCTTCTTCCGTGATATCAAGTTGTGTCCCTGTTTGTAATTCTACATCGATTTGTATTTCACCACTATCAGTTGATGGCATCAGTACAAATCCGATAAACGGAATCAGAAGCAGGCTGCCAACAACAGTGGCAACGACGATACCAATTGTTCGTTTTCTAGCTCGTAAAGCTTTACCTAATAATTTAACATAACCATTTGTAAGTTTATTAAGCTGCTTATTGAACCATCCTTTACTTTCCTCATCATTGAACGATGCGGATACATTCCCTAGTAATTTAGATGAAACCATCGGGAGAAATGTAATCGCACCAATAAGTGCAGCTGATACAGCAAAGACAACAGTTAAGGCCAATGGGCGTATCATCTGCGCTGCAAGCCCGCTGATGAACAACATCGGCACGAATATAGCTGCAGTCGTTAGCGTTGCTGCAATAACGGATGGTGCCAATTCAGAAGCTCCTTCTAAAGCAGCTTCTTTGATTGGTAATCCTTCTGTCCGTTTCTTAAAGATATTCTCCAAAATAACGATCGCACTGTCAATCATTAATCCAATTCCGATCGCCAATCCACCCATTGAAATAGTGTTGATACTTTCACCTGTTAGATACATTAGGATAAAAGTCGTAAGAAGTGATAACGGCATTGTCAGCCCAATCACTAATGTCGTCCGAAGACTCCGCAAGAATAGCTGCAATACAATCATCGCTAAAACAAATCCAATAACCATATTCACCAAAACAGAATTGATTGATTGTGAGATGAATGTAGATGTATCCAACGTTGTCGTCAATTTCAAACCGCGGTCTTCAAATTTTGCATTCATTTTGTCAATAATTCGATTGACCTCGTTTGCCGCGCTGATTGTATTGGCATCCGATTGCTTCATAATAGAAAATGTTAGTGTGTCTTCTCCATTAACCCGTGAAATTGTTGTCTGGTCCTCAAATGTATCTACTACCTTGGCAACATCACTTACTTTAATCGTTTGACCACTGACTAACCCGATTTTTGTGTTCATGATATCTTTGACGGAAGTATATTCACCGTCAATTCGTACCTGAACGTCTTCGCCGCCCCGTTCAACAGTCCCTGCTGAAATAGAACGGTTTTCTGCACCTAGCGCCTGGACAACTTGGGATCCTGATAGTTCGAAAATCTTTAATTTTCCAGGATCTATATTTACCCGGATTTCTCGTTTTAGTCCACCCGCTATATCGGCGGATGCGATTCCTGGAGCTCGTTCAAATTCAGGCTGAATTTCATTTTCAGCAACTTCTTGTAATACACTTAAGTCAGCACCATTTAAGCTGATTGTCTGAATCGGCATCGCTTGCGGGTCGAGTCGCATGACCAATGGTGAATTTGCATCTGATGGCAATTGAGAACGTACAGGATCCAATTTCTCCCGAATATCATTTAGAGCAGCTTTGATATCCGTTCCATAATTGAACTGCAAAATGACCATCGATGAAGACGGCTGTGAGATAGACTGGATGGTATCGATACCCTCAATCGTTCCCACAGCCGATTCCACTGGCTTACTAACCAATTCTTCAATTTCCTGCGAGGCGGCACCTGGATAGCTGGTGACAACGACGGCAATAGGCAAATCCATTTTAGGGTATAAGTCTACAGCCAAATTTTTCACTGAGATTGCGCCCAAGACGAGAGCGAGCACTACGATCATTATGACGCCGACAGGACGATTTATTGAACCTTTAATCAGTTTCAATGCTTAGTCCTCCTTCATGATTTTCAAGGAATCTCCATCGTTCAGGAGGTTTTGGCCTTTAACAACGACTTCTTCATTTTCATTCAAATCACCTGACACAGCTGTTGTATCGGTTCCATATCGAATGACTTCCACTTCTTTTAGCACTGCTTTCCCATCCGTAACTGTAAAGACGACGGATGCTCCTTCTTTCTGGATCACCGCATTCGATGGCACAAGAGTCGAATCTGACATCAATATCTCATCCACCATGATTGCAGCAACCATCCCAGGGCGAATCATGTGATCTTTATTATCAATTTTCGCTTCAACTGTAAATAAACCGGAACCTGAACTCACTGCAGAAACGTAAGAAACTACTCCTGTGAATGTTTCTTTTATCCCGTTCACTTCTACTTGAAAGGATGAACCAGGTTTGAAAACAGTAAATTGATCAGGTAAAACATCCATACTCACTTTCACGACATCAATCGACACGATTGTCGCAAATGGTTGTTGACTGGATGTCATTGCCCCCACTTCACCCGACATCTCTGTGATTTCGCCAGAAGCAGTAGCAACAATTACTTTATCCGCCAATCGTTCATTGGCCAAATCGACAGCCAGCTGTGCTTGTTCTACTGATGCTTGGGCCTGCTCTACACCTGCCTGCGCTTGCTTAATTCCAAATTCCGCATCTTGAATAGATGATTGAGCAATACTTGCCCCAATTCTAGATTGCTCTAAAGATGCTTCCAATGACTTCAAACTGAGATCGCTGCCAGCTTGATTTTTATTTAAAACGACTTGGTCATAAGAATTTTGAGCGTTTTGTTCTGCATTGCTGGCATCTTCGTAATTTTGTTCGGAAATAAGCCCTTCATCATATAAAGCTTTCATCCTAACATGATTTTGTTTCGCTTGATCCAAAGCAAGTTTAGCATTTTTTATTTGTAATTCAATGCTGTCCAAGTTATTACTTTTAGATTGACGTGCTTCATCTAAGGAAGCCTCCACTTGTCTCACAGATGCTTGAGACTGAGTATAACTTTTTTCTGCTTTCGCCTTACCACTCTGCGCATTGCTTAAACCGCTCTGAGCACTTTTCAAACTGCTCTGAGCTTGTTTTAAGGCAGCTTTTTGTTGTTGAACCGCGTTTCTTTCATTGGTGTCATCAAGCTGGGCAAGTACGTCACCAGTCTTCACAACGTCTCCCTTTTCTACCGCGATTTTTTTAATTTCGCCGGCTGTTTTTGCAACTACATCCACTTCCGTTCCCGGAATGATTGTACCCGTCAACCGATTACTATCACTTAATGAGCCAAACGTTACGTTCGCAACCTCGACTGGTATTTCCTTTTCAACTTTTTCTTCTTCCCCGGACGACTTATCTTTATTACATCCAGCCAACATGGCCATAACAGCTATACTAGATAGAAGACCTATGATTCTTCTATTACTCTTCCTTTTCATCTTAAACTCAAATCCCCCTTTATAACTCTGTGCACAACTAAATAGAGGGACCGACTATGACTAGCGCAGTCCTTCTGTTGTAATAAATTTCCTCTTAGCTGCCTCTCCGGTTTCGCCATATACCTTGGCCTAATTTCGAACAAACTTTTGCCACGATATAACGGTCAGTATACTTTCATCAGTAAACGAGCATATGTACGTCTTTCCTCATACGAGACTGCAACTACCTTTATCAACAGGGTCAATTACACCTCGGCGAATTGCGTCCAGATTTTGAATTGTGCTACGGCTTACGTGACGTAAGTCGGTTAACCTTCGCCGCCGGAAGCTTGGAGGACTACATAATGTTGGTCATGCAGGTGTTCTCCTATTGTCATCGAGCCTTTGAACACCCGATGAATAGGAAATAAAACCGTATTCATCTCACTAACAATCGGAACACCACTAATAGAAATTTTAGTAATCGAGCCCTAGTCCAAATTCACCTACTCAGCCAAGTTTTGAACCCTGACGGAGTAGGGGATAGTCGACCAATTCAGCCCACTACTTAAAAAGTGGGCATTTCTGCTGAATTCATTTAAATAACACCCGCTTCAAGCAGTTCTACATTTTTTGTCAGCAAGAAGTATGATTCTTTCGCTAAATCGAGTTTCAATTGTGCTTGGTCTACTCGAATACCAGCTAATTCATAATCCGCGCGAGAAACAAGTCCTAACTCATAACGGCGTTTTAATGTCTTATCGTCTTCTTTTGCAAACTTCAGTTCACGTTCTGCGTCACGGATATCTTGAAAACCATCTTCCACGTCATAGAAAAGTTGACGAATAGTGACTGCTCCATTTGTTTTTAATTGTTCAAGCTTTTCTTTTTCGATCTTCACTTTAAGATCGGCTTCGTTTTTATCGTGAGTTTTTGAATCTTCATCGTCATAGACTCTTGTACGCTGTTTTTCAGCTAATTCAATGGCAGTTACTTGACTCTTGTATTTGAATGTGTTTTCGATAAGCTCTTGCGTTTCGGTTTGTTGTTCTACCAACTCCAACTCATCTAAATCAAGTGGTTCAAGCTTCAATTCAGGATGATAAACGACACCTAGGTCAAATGTGAATTCGGCCAGCTCCTGATCCCAGTCTTTCTTATCTAATGCAAGTTGCGTTTCTTGACGTTCTATTTCACGTAATTCTTTCGAGTGTTCATCACGTGAAAGGATGCCTAGATCATATTGACGCTTTTTGATTGCCACTTCTTTTTCTTTTACTTCAAGTGCTTTCTTTTGCAACTCCTGCTGTTCTGCAGTCATTAACAACTTCACATAAGATGCTGTCGCAGCCATTTTAATGTTTTCTTTAGCTTCTTCTTCCGTATAAATCAACGAAACTTGTTGCGATTCCATCTGTTCCAAGGCGGCTTCAACCGCATCGATTTTATCTTGCAATGCTTCTAATTGATTTTGAATTTGTAGACGTTCTGCAAATGAGCCGCTTCCGCTCGCCTTTTGTAGACGTTTCTTCGTTCTTTCCAAATCCTTAATATCGAAGGCTGTTTCACCATAGTCACTGTCTGTTCCGCCAGTCTGGATCTTCAGAAGCTCGAGTTGGTAATTCGATAGCAATAGAGAATAGTTATCTTCGAGTGCAAGTTCAAGAACAGTATCAAGTGAGAGACTTTCGAGCAATTCTAATTCCATATCCTCAGAATCCTCGTCCTCGGCATCCCCCTCTAAAATAACGTCATCCTCTTCTATATTGTCAACGTCTTCGATTAACTCCCCGTCTTTTTCTACTTCTTCTACTCCATCCGCCAATGCAACAGTTGACATACCTGGGAACGCCAACAGAAATGCTAGTCCAAGTGCAGTGCCCTTCTTATTCACACAATCAATCCCTTTCAGTTTTTATTACTTCATAAATCTTTTTTATTATAGCAAACTGCTATACTATATTCCTATAAAACAACAAAAAAACCCAAGATTAGCAGACATCCGTGAAGTTGGTGTGTCCCTTGTCCTTTCCCTTCCTAGCTATACTTTACATTGCACGCACATCCAACGATCCAGCTCCAATCTCCTATGCTTACAGTCCAAACAAAACAACTCTTAAAGGGAAGTATTTATAGACTAAGAGATTGGTTGATTAGGCTGCGTGTATAAGTGATTAAAATAATCAAATAGAAAATGGATGCATATGTATTAAGTGAAAATCAGTCTATAAACTTACAGTGGTTCTTGCTAGCTGAGGGGCTCGGGGCAGGACATCCACCGGAATCGAAATGACTTAAGTAGCGGAAAAGTGCCAGGCATAAAGTAGTTACAAGAGTTGTTGATACAATTCGATCGCATTGTTTATCAACAACATAATCTGACGTGGTACCAGAAGATTATTCGACTTTATATTCCATTTTCTTAAAGCCAACTTCTACCAAAATTTTCTTCTTTTATCGAATGACAACATGTTACAATTGGATATGTTCCCATCATAAGTGACGCGGCGTCATATGTCAATTCATTAATGTAGTAAGCCATTATTTCTTTCTAGCGTTCAACTCCAACAGAACAAGTTTCTTAGTAAACCGGTACAGTACACTGCTTCGAGCACTCTGTCACCCTTATATTGACTTGTGACAAATTGCCATCTATGATTAAATTAGCGTAATTGTTATAATTTATTACTTGTTGAATATCTAGGAGGGTGCACATGCCTAAACAAACTTTTTTAAATTTACCTATAGATAAGCAGGAGACGTTAATTAATTCGGCAATGAGAGAATTCTCAAGGGCTCCCTTACACGAAGCAACTATTGCAAATATTGTCAAACATGCAGGAATATCGCGGGGAAGCTTCTACCAATATTTTGAGGATAAAGAAGATATATTTTTCTTTATCTTGGAAAAACATACCGAGAAAAACCATGAGAAGTTCATTTCCCTCCTAAAAGAAAATGATGGAGATTTAATTGATGCACTCATAAAGATGTACAAACTCATGTTAAATGCTTTTCATACCCCAGACTATCGTATATATATAAAAAACGTTTTCTTAAATATGAACCACAAAATAGCGAATACCATTATAAATAATGAAGACTTGGACAATCTTATCAATCACCGTGCAGAAATAATCCGCTTTGTTAATAAAGACAAATTACATATTACCGATGAACAGGAATTACTTCATTTTCTAAGCGTTACAGATGCCATCACACTATTAAATCTTATTCAAGACTTTGCTTTAGAACTTTCCTTTGAAGAGTCTTTACAAAACTATACAGCGCAAATTAATTTGCTAATAAAAAACTAAAAGAATCCCCCAGAAGACGATTGTCTCCTGGGGGATTCTTTACTAACCTATTTTATTTCCATTCGATTGAATCAGAATCCTTCTTTTTCGAAGCTTCCCATAACGTATGATCCTTGTCCGTTTGGATCTTAATGGTCAAATCATGCGACTCCCATAATGGATCAGCAGACTCATTTTCTTCGGCATAATTGGAGGCAAGAAGATTGGCAAATTCTTCACCTGTCTCCTGGGCATAGTCTTGGCTGATGGAATCATCCGACACGGTAACAACAAAATGGACGGTATCTCCTTCGACTGTTGCTGACGCTTCTTCAATCATCATATTGTCCTTGGTGGATGCTGCTGCCTCGTCTATAGCACTTTTTGAAATTTCCGGCGTTTTCGGAGTATCCTTATCCGTTTGTCCGCTGCATGCTGCAAGTACTACACCTAACATAGCGACAAACAAAATCAATAACTTTTTCATCATAACCCTCCTTCATAAAATGTAATGTTTTTCAACACCGCTACAATTGTTTTAAATCGTGTCGGTGTTTGCCAATGTTCCTTTTTCCGCGCTTTCTTTCTTATGCCAGTAACGATTGAGACTTGTCACTCCGATGGCAATGAAAAACGTGACCAATCCCATTAATAGCAGTGCAACGATATCTCTCCAGATAGTAATGAAGCCATTCCCTTTCAAGAAAATCTCCCGAACGCCATCTAGAAAATAGGTAAGGGGCAACATATGCCCGATTGTTGACAACAATGATGGCATCGCGGCGAACGGCCATGTAAAGCCAGATAATAGAAACGAAGGTACAGCAATTAACATCGCTAATTGAGTAGATGCCAGCTGACTTTCTGAAAACAAGCTTACTAAATAACCAAGTCCAAGTAAAGCAAAAGCAAAACTGATTGTCAATATAAAAAATGGGAGTATGTCTCCCCTGAAAGGAAGTTGAACCACATACATCCCGACTAAATAAGCGACGAATGTATTCAAAACACCAATCAGAAAATAAGGTGCACATTTGGCATACGCAATTTTCCACGGCTGTTCTTTCCAACCGGTAAAACGTCCCCAAATTCCCAATTCTTTATCTCGAGCAACTGTTAAGGCGATTCCCAATAACAATACTTGCTGTAGGGCCGTTCCTATTAAACCGTACACAAGAAATACACTATAGTCAAACGTTGGGTTATATAAAACTCTGTAACTAAATGGAATTGGAGAAAACACTTTCGAGATCTCCTCACTGCGGAAACCTTGCTGCTGGAGCTGTTCAACTGATGCCCCCGTGCCAATCGTACTGACAATTTCATTAGCTGAACGTGTCGCTAAATTCGAGATCATCATATTACTTCCATCGATCATCGTCAATACCGATGGACTCTCCCCATGGTTTAATCGAGCAGAAAAGTCACTCGGAATGATAACTCCGACCTTTGCTTCTCCACTTGCAATCGCTTGTTCAATTTCTGATTCTGAATACACTAAATTCGTGACGTTGAATGATTCGGATTGATCAAAAGACTGAACAATTTGCCTGCTGAGTTGACTATTGTCCTGGTCAAATAGAACCGTGTCCATTTCCTTAACCGTATGATTAGAGTATAGGTAAGCAAACATTGCTGAATAAAGAACGGGGACAAACACTAACATAGCCAATAATCGCCGGTCTTTGAAAATATTCATCCACTCTTCTTTGATGATATCTTTAATCGTTAATCCAGACTCATTCATTACCCTCTTCCCCTTTTTCACTCCATTGAACCGTCATTCCACTAATAATTCCCTTCGGTAACTCTGGCATCGTGACTTTCACGCCAAACGAACGGATATCCGTTTCTCCTAAGCTTTGGGAAGCTTTACGAACCGCGAAGCTGGCCGCTGGTTCCATCTGAACAATTTTTCCTTTTACCTCTTCACCTGTCGAAAGCAATCGAATCCCCATTTCTTTACCTACGGCTAATTCAGTCACATCCGTTTCAGGGAAATAAAATGTTGCCCACTTATCGTCGTGTGATTCAATTGTAAATACTGGATATCCGGAACTGACCAGCTCACCGACTTCGGCTGACTTGGACACAACGATACCGTCTGCTGGAGCCAATAATTCCATATAGCTCACATAAGTTTGTGCTTCAGCGAGGTTCGCCTCAGCTTGCACTAGTCCGGCCTGTGCAGACATCACTAATGCTTCTGCCTGAGAGATACCCGACTTCGCTGCTGCAATGGTAGCTTTTGATTGGTTGATACCCGCTTCAGCCACCAGCACGTCACCTTGCTGTACCGCAACTTGTCCTCGACTGACTTCTGCCAGCTCTAACACTGCTTTCGCTTGCTCCACCTGTGCTTTTGCCGCATCCACTTCTTCTTTTCGCGGTCCGCTAGTAACCATTTTATATGTCTGTTCCGCTACCTCGTATTCAGAGCTCGCTTTTTTGTACTTCATTTCTGCCTCTTCTAACGTGGCTTTTGAAGTTAACCCTTCGTTATGTAATTCTTGGAACCGTTCGAAGTTTGCTTTTGCAATTTCATTTGCCTTCTTCGTTGCATTCAGTTGACTTTCGGCCTGTTTTTTCTCCTCTGTTCTTGCACCATTTTCAAGTGCTGCTAATTTAGCTTCCGCCGCTTTGACGACCGCTTTCGCTTCTTTCACTTGTTTCTCTACCGACTGCTCCGTTAACTTTACTGCTTCATTCCCCTGTGATTTCTTTGCCGCTGCAGCCTCTGTTGATGCTTCGGCTTCGCCTACTTTCCCCTCAGCCATCACTACGGCTGATTTTGCTTCCGCTAACTTTCCTTTTTGAACTTCCACCGCCGCTTCTGCTTGGGCAACTTTATCTAAAAGCTCGCCGCTTTCAATTCGTGCCAGTATTTGACCTTTCTCAACTGAATCTCCTTCTTCCACAAGAATTTCGCTCACGCGTCCCCCCATTTTAAAACTCGCATTCAATTGAGATGCCTCGATATACGCTGTCGGTTCAGATTCCATTCTTCCAGCAAATTTACTCTCCACCATATTTGACGATAAAACAAAAATGCAAACGCCAATTAGCAGTCCCATGACGGACAAAACGATTAGACGAAGATGTTTCATTTCCTCAACTCCTGATATTCTTATTCTTTTATTAATCCTTCGAGTAAAAATAGCCGGAAAAGCTGTTCTACTTCCTCGTTGGACATCTCTTCGTTTGTTTTCTGTTCCCACTCAATTACAATCGCAATATAGAGCTTAAACACGACAAACGCTGTCAGCTCGGTGTTACATCGTTTAATATAGCCTTTAGTCATCGCGATATCTAATCGCTCTTTAATAAATGAAATCACTTCAGATTCCAGCAATTGAAACGCATCGCTCACCACTTTTGTGCCAATGCTATCTATTTCATCTAGCAGTTTCCTTAGAAGTTGATGCTCTTTCCGGAAAATGAGTACATTGTAGATCGTGCTATGAAGATTTGCATAGAATTCCCGTTCCGGTCGAATGGACTCACTTGCAAGTTGTTTCATTTCTTCTATTAAAGAAACAATAATTTCACGCAAAATTTCTTCTTTATTATTAAATGAGATATAAACAGACCCTTTTCCAATCCCCGCAATCTTTGCAATCTGATCCACGGTTGTCCCTTTATAGCCAAAAAGAGCAAACGACTTTTTCGCCGCTTCCATTATTATTTTTTTTCGTTCATCCACTTTTTCCACCTCCTGGTTTTGACCAAAATTATAAAGCGGTTCTCTGGTCACTAGAATGATAGTATCATAGTCACTCCAACGAAACAACCACACTGAGAGAATATAGTCTTCTCAAATGGATATCCGCAGAATGTTCGTAAGGACTGACTAGATTGCAGGATAATTTCATATTTTCGCAGACAGCAAAACACCTTTCAAGTCCAAAAGGACGTGAAAGGTGTTGTTGTCATATTCTCTGCAACGAGTAGCAATCTACCATTTCCAGGCGTTCTACACCAAGATATCTAATGGAAGTTTCCGGTCGTTAATCAGTAATCAATGCAAGAATGTTATTGTTTTCATCAAAAATCATGAATGTGACTTGTATAGAACCTTTGTGTTCGCCCCACTTAGTAATTCGGATATCATTTGAATGGTTCGAAAAGTATTCTGTGTCAAATATAATTGTTTCGGGATTCAATCGTTTCCCTGAAATTTGGCTATCACTAGATTTGACGACTACTTTTTTCTTCGCAGAACGTTTTTTAAAGAACTCAATTGTTTCTAGTTTCCCATTGCTTCGATCCATGTGAAGTCGGACAAGACTGCCTTTTGTTTTAGTGAGTGGTACCTTTACTGTTTTCTTGTCTGTTTTAGCAGTCAATAGAATAGCAGTTGGATCTTTTCTGTTTTTCTTATCTTTATATTCGAATTCTATCTTCCAATCGGATCGTCCGTTATGATTAATAGTATAGACGACATCATCGACTATGATCGTTTTCAGGTTTTCTAACTCCGATGTATACCACTTTTTTTCACCTGTCGCGAGTAAAGCCTCAACTTCAAGGAATTCTCTACTTCCTTCCCTGTCGCCAATAATATCATCGATCAAAATAGCAACAGATTGTTTCCGTCCAACAGTAACTGGACCGCCCGCAATATACACCATATTCCCTGCTCGGTCTGCATAGACTTCTACCGTTCCAGACTTCTGAAGTTCCTTTGCTACATCCGAATCAATAAATTCCGTTTTACCATCCGGATGGAGATAAACCGCCGCTCCATAGTTCACCTTATAATCCTCTGCATAATCCGTATCGTTAAAGCGATAGGTCATACCGGTGATTCGAATATCTTTAGAGGAGACGGAATCGATTGTTCCTTTGGCTGCCGGCTGTACTACTTCTGCAATCCCTTTTCCTTTGTTTCCTTTTTCATTAAAGAACATAACGTCCCCGCGGCGTAAGTCAGAAAGTTCGATCACACGGCCATCTTTCATGATCAGCGCATCTTTTGCGTTGAAGATGCCCCCCGTTCCTTCTCCAGCATAGCCGATTACTTCCTGGTCCTTCACTCGATCGACGATTAAAAAGTCATGTAAGTTGTACGCACTGATAAATACGATATTTCCCAAATTGTCAAAGCTGATTTTAGCATGCGTAAATCGATCTTTCACTTTTACCTTTTTCTTCAGATCATCCCGATCAGCGATTTCTACTTTCTTCCCATCTAAATAAAAGGTAAATTGTTTCTTAGTAGAAGAACCTTCAAACATGGCTGTCGATACATTATATGTCTTGCCCTCCGAGAGCAATCGGATTTCATCGATCTTCGTAATCTCAATGGCATCGTATTTCGCTTTCCGAGTTACCAGTTCCACATCAGTCGGTTTATTTTTGTTGTCATACCAAATACCGACTGTTTCACCCAGCAATTCTTGAAGATCCTGTTTCTTCATAGAAGCAGGCACGTCATATGTCTTCGTAGAACCTTTGTCCGTAAAAATGGTGAACTTGTTTTTCAGCACGTCCACATCAGTCACAAAACTTTTTGCGTATGTGGAACGATTGAATGAGTAGGTTAATTCATCACCCGCTATGTTGACAGTCAGATGGTAGTCATCTACATCAACAGAACCAACCTTTGGATTATCAAACAGCTCAATGTCGACACTCTTACCATTTTCCGCAAGCTTCACTTCTTTCACCGGATAATTGGCACCCGTCTTCGCATGACGGATATCGACATCTTCAGGCGCCAGCTTAGGAACTGAATGGCTGAATTCGATCCGAACAAATTGATTGGCATCGTTCAGTGTAACGACTTTGTTGATTTTTAGTTTTTTTAACGAGTTCGGTATGCCTCCATAACTATCAGCCGTCCTTACAAAAAAGCTTGCAAATTGAGCACGTGTTACAGCATTTTTAGGTAAAAATCGCCCATCTGCAGGCTTCGTGATGCCTAAATTGGCGAGCGTTTGGACATTGGGTGCGTGCTGGGGACCCGCTTGGTTCAAATCCTTGATCTCCACATTCCGCCCATCCCGTTCTAATCCGAAAGCACGGACAAGCACACTTGCCATTTGTTCACGCGTCATGACCTCACCTGGTCTTAGAAAATTGCTATCTCCTAAAAAAGCTTCATGATATTTGACTACACGCGAAGCATTGTACAACTCTTTATCTTTTGATTTAGAGGAAACATCCGCAAAAGGCTCTACTTTCGAAGTGCTTGTTTTGCCATGTTTATTTTCCAGATAACGTGCAAGAATTTTCACTACTTGACCACGAGTAATGGAATCATTCGGATGAAACTTTCCATTTTGTCCTTTGATGAATCCCATTTCGACTGCCTGTTCAATATTTTCAGCATGTGAACTTTGAGATGATACATCGGAAAAGCTGGACGCTGCACTTGCCACAGGCACAACAGCTGTCGTGGTAATCACCACCGCCACTGCACTTGCGAGAAATCGTTTATCAATTTTTCTTTTTTTGCTCATTTTTGCCTTCCTCCTGCTTTCAGCCTGTTAATAGTCCTACTTGAACCTCTCGCCACTTCTTATCAACCTTGCAGTTTGTTTTAAGGACGAACATTAGTAGACTTTCCTTTGTAACTTCACTATGTACGAAATAATCCTTTATCATTATAATGAATCAGCATTCCCCGACAGGGAGTACGCACTAGGTAATTTTCTATATCCGGACTAATTGTCTACCTGATTCCCCTGCCCACTTTTTCAAACGAATATCTAAAATAAAGTTGCCAAATGGGATGAATGCCGCCACGAAGGCCCCGAGTGAAAATCGTAAAGGCCATTTCACCGCAAACGTCGCATACAAAATCATCACACAGTATATGGTAAACAATATACCATGGATCATGCCTACTAGACGTACCGCTTCTGGTATATCCATAAAGTATTTCATTGGCATGGCAATGAACAACAGGATCAGCAGTGAGCTACCTTCCAAAATGCCCATCAAACGAAAACGACCTAACGCATTTTTCAACATCATCTTTCCACTCCTTAGCCTCTATAACTCATGTTAAGTGGAGCCCAATCTCAAGGGAGATCAAGCGCCATCTGCATTTACTCTTAGTCTAGCATAATTGCAACATGATGAGTATAGTACATAGTTTATCCGACGCCGAGTTTCTCCCGCCTCTTCCTTATGGTTTGCCTTAGTCGCTGATTCAACCCGTTTCGGATTTCGATAATGATGTTCTTCTTACTGTGAATTGCGGATAAACTGTCTAACACAAATTCTGTTAGGCTTGCATTTCTTAATAGAATTGTGTAACGTAGTGACCGAAAGAACGTTATAGTATTATAGTCAATATTAAATGAGGTGCAAAAATGGATCGCAAGCAAGAAATTATGTTAGCAGCTGAAAAGTCGTTCACGTTATTCGGCTATAAGGCTACTACAATGGATCAAGTAGCAAAGATAGCGAATGTAGGAAAAGGGACAATCTATACGTTTTTTTCTAATAAAGAAGAACTTTTTCATTCAATCGTTTTGAAGATGGTGGAAGAAATGAAACTGGTTTCTGAACAATGTAGTGTGAAGGGAGCCTCGTTTGAAGTAAACGCGCATGCCCGACTCATGCAATTGTTAGCATTTCGGGAAACTCATCAATTATATATTAAGCTGATCGAGGAGGAAAAAGAGCTACGTACACCTACTGTGAGTGAAGTTCTAGCATCTATCGAGAAAGAAATCCTTAAATTTATCGAGGAGAAGATCAAACGAGGAATTGCAAAAGGTGAATTAAAGCCATGTGATAGCAAGTTAGTGTCCTATCTATTATTCAAGTCATATATTGCATTAGTTGTAGATTGGAATAAAACTTATACCGTTCCGCTGACAGAGGGACAAATTACGGAGTTAATAAGTGAGACGATTTTCTCAAGCATCCTTGTATAAGATGGATCATCATTCCTTATTATGTAGGGCGAATTGGATTAATAGATTACGAGGGAGACGTAATCCTAAAGTGAGGTTTTGTGTTAGATGAAAAATATCCTTTTTATCGTTAGGCGTGATATTCGAAATATAAAGAGGAACAAGGCGGCGTTGGTTGTAATTGCGGCTCTCGCATTTTTGCCTTCCCTTTATGCTTGGATGAATATTCTTGCTTCCTGGGACCCTTATTCAAATACAAAAGGGGTTTCGGTCGCTGTAGCAAGTCTGGATGAAGGAGCCACTATAGAAGATAAAGATTTTAACGTCGGAGATGAGGTCATCGTTTCGTTGACGAAAAATGATGACTTAGGTTGGCAATTTGTTTCTGAAGAAGAAGCAATCAAAGGTGTGGAGCATGGCGATTACTATGCAGCAATTATTATTCCCAAAGACTTTTCTGAAAACCTGAGTAGTGTAACTACTGATAACCTGGTCCAGCCGAAGCTGGATTACTATATAAATGAAAAAATTAACGCGATTTCACCTAAAGTAGCAAGCAAGGGTGCTTCTGCCATCGTTGAAAACATTCAAAGTACCTTTGTTGAAGAAGCGAACAATGCGGTTTTAAAAGTGTTTAATAATGCAGGTATTAAACTAGAGAATAACCGAGCGAATATCGAAAGAATGCGCGATATAATCTACGACTTGGAAGAAAATATTCCAGAGATCTATTCCAAACTCAATACAGTAGATCGTGGTTTGAATTTTGCAGATACATCTATTGATAAAGTAGGGCTTGCATTGGATGAGGTAGATAGTGTCCACGCAAACGCCAAACGCTTAAATGAGCGGTTGGTGTCAAAACTGCAAGATAATGAAAAAGCAGTCGAGAGTACTCTTAACGCAATCACGACAAATTTAGAGAGTGCACAAAATGCATTTAGAAAAATACCTGATTTGACCAGTGATCTTTCTAAAAAAGGCGATGATCTAGACCGAATTGTAAATTCACTTCGTGACAAACAAGACAAATTGGATGATGTAAATACTCGTTTAGACGAAATCTATGATTATCTAAAAGAACAAGACAAAAAAATGAAAAACTCTACCAAAATAAAGGATCTTCAAGGCTCATTGAACGAAAGTGTCGACGATCTAACACAACTGAAAAAGAATGTGCAAACGCTTATCACAGACTTGAAAAAGGGTGAGAATCCCGCTGTCGATTTGATCCAACAGACTCAAAAACTTTCTGATAAACTAGCCGAGGATCTAGATCGTATGAGCGACAGCTATGAAAACGTTTTGTATCCACAGACTCAAAAACTGATTGAACAGTTGACTGAGCTTTCCGGTGAGTTGACCGGTCTATTGGATCGTGCAAGTAAAGTGAACCAAAACGCATTGAAATCTGTACAACATTTGATTGACCAAAGAGAATCATTGGATTTGAGTGGATTCCAAGATGAATTGGATCGTATCTCCTCCAGTCTTGAGAGTAATTTGGAGAAAATGGATACGGTCATCTCTTTACTAAAAGTCGCAGGAAATTTGACCGGCAGTGAAAAAATCGCAAACCTGGAAAATAAGTTCCTTGCGCTACAGTCTCAACTTCAAAAAACACAGCAAATTGTAAATGCCATTCAGGCAGGTATTGACAAGGGAGAGACGCCTAGCCTCCATTTATTGAATCAGCTGAAAGAACAGTTAGAATCAACGCAGAAACGAATAGATGATGCGACAAAACAATTTGATTCAAATAGTCAAAACGCCTTAGCCCAAGCAGTGAAGCAACTGAAAAAACTTGATAAAGAAATGCAAGAGAGATTCGAAAGTCTTCAAGAGTCGAAAACAGCTATCGATAAAAAACTGGAATCATCGCTGGAAACCGCTAAAAATCCAGAACGAACGATCGACACGCTGGAACGAATGGCTCGTCGCATTGATGGCGGTATTACTTCTATCCAATCAATCGACAGCGGTTTGAAGAATCTACAAGATTTTATCGATTCTGACAAAGTATCAAATGAAATCGAACATATCAAAACGGTCCAAGGGAATTTAACTGAAACCAAATCATCGGTTGATGGTTTGATCGGTCGCATCCATGAGACGAAAGCCAATGGAAAAAAACATTTAGCAGAAATTGACCGTATGTCGGAAAGAATGAATCGTTCCATCGGAGATGTTATTGAGTTCGTAAATAGTGATCTTTCAAGAAAATATAAGTCCACTATGAGAGATGCAACAAATGCGCTATACGATGTTTCTGATGTGCTGGATGAAGTGAACGACCGTATTCCTAGAGTTCGTAATGCGCTCGTAAAAGCGGAAAAAGGAGTTCAGACTGGAAAGAAAAGTCTTGCCTTGGCGAATGAACACTT
Source organism: Sporosarcina aquimarina (assembly GCF_019748715.1). Lineage (GTDB taxonomy): Bacteria > Bacillota > Bacilli > Bacillales_A > Planococcaceae > Sporosarcina > Sporosarcina newyorkensis. The sequence continues at coordinate 231,292 of NZ_JACLBZ010000008.1, forward strand.
CCCTGAAGCTCGTGATACTGTCGAAACGCTAGCGGAAAAAATTCGGAAACTTGAAGAAGACGGGGAACTTGATAAGCTGCTCGAGATCCTTCATACCGATCCGACGGGTGTAAGTAAATTCTTTGCAGATCCGATTGTATTGGATGAACATCAATTATATCCGATACCCAACTATGGTTCTGCAATGAGCCCATTTTATACTACACTCTCTTTATGGGTCGGTGCTTTGCTCATGGTTTCCACATTGAAGGTAGATATCGAGGAAAAAGTAAGATTCAAAAGCTACCAAACCTATTTGGGTCGATTAATTACCTTCGGGGGAATCGGGGCAATCCAGTCTACGATCGTTACATTAGGTAATTTGTTCATCATGCATACCTATGTCGTGAACAAACTTCCATTCGTGTTGTTCGGGATTCTCATCAGTATTGTATTCGTCTCGATCGTCTACACACTCGTATCGGTGTTTGGTAACACCGGAAAAGTGGTTGCGATCATTTTAATGGTCATGCAACTTGGAGCATCGGGAGGCACGTTCCCGATTCAAATGGCACCGCCGTTCTTCCAAAACATTCACTCCTTTATGCCATTTACGCATGCTATCACATTATTAAGAGAAGCGATTGGCGGCATCATTTGGGAGGTAGTATGGAAGCAAATCATCTATTTATTGATCTACTTTGTAATTGCTTTAATCGTGGGGATCGGATTGAAGAAGTTTTTCAATAAATCTAGTGATAAATTTATGGAAAAGGCAAAGAAGAGTAAGATTGTTATCTAATCGTTTACGTCTTTACCTCGGCTTTTCCGAGTTCCAGATTGAAAATAAAAAATCGTTAAAGTAGAGCCGTACCGGGAGACAAATCCTGCTGTACGGCTTTTTCTTATTCAGGTGCCAGGCTCTCACACAATTATTCATATTGTCTCAATAAGAATCCTTCTTATAATAATTTGATTTTGGCGGAAATAGAATCTTCTTTCATGCAGTTTAAAGACTTGAAAAGCCTAAAGAATCAAAGTTAAAAGCCTTATAAAAAAAACTGTGAATAATTTGGTCATTGACAAAGTGGTTTCATACTATTATGATAATCTCGTAAATGAAAATGAGAATCATTATCACTATAAGGTAAATTTTTTTTGTGATTTATTGAGAATGTTTTTCATTTACATAAAATATTTAAGGAGGAATCAGGTTCATGGGTTATCCATTGTTTTTATCCAAAGTCTTTATATTGATAGTCGGCTTCATGTTTGTTGTGCTTATATATTCCATACAGCCATTATCCATCTCTGCTGCCACAACTGTCAATCAGAAGCAAACTTACTGGTATAGTGACGCATTACAAGGTTTAGTCGCCAATAGCGTTGATGTTCTTTCCAATAAAGAAGGGTTTTATCCAAGTAAAATCATTTCACGTGGTGAATTTGCTCAATTGATCTATGAATCTCAGGATTCTAAACCGATTGAGGAAGAGAAGAAATTCTTTATAGATGTACAAAAAGAGGACCCCTACTATGCTGCTGTCATCACATTAGCAGGGCAAGGTGCGTTTAGTGGCTATAGTGATGGCACATTCCGTCCCGCCAATCCTTTAACACGTGCCCAAATGGCCTTTATGGTTTCAAAAGCTTACGATCTCAAGGAAAGCGATCATGATTCTCTTCCTTTTTCCGACATCGACCAAAATCATTGGGCTTTTTCACAAATCAACAAGTTGTACCATGCCGGTATTATCAAGGGCAATGAGAAAAATCAATATGCACCCAATCAACATTTAACATGGGCACATGCTGTTGGTATTGTCTATAAAGCCCTTCAATATGAGGATGAACCTTCTGTTACAGATACTCCTTCTGAAGAAATCACGATAACAGATGTTATTGCACTAAGTAGTGACGGACGCTATTTGGAAGTAACATTTAGCCATGCTCTCAATAACATTGATACCTCCCAATTTCAAATTCATGATGCGGCTTCAAGAGATCTACGCGGTATTCAAGAAGTACAATTAACAGGAGATGGAAAGCGGGCCATCCTGACGATGTTCGATAGAGCCGGTTTAGATACTTTAAGAGACTATACCATTCAATTCCAAGCAAAAGGGGTCACAAATTCTTTCTCCTATTACCGAAATGAGTATATTCCAGTAAACCAGCTGAAAATTACAGCGGTTGATGTAACCAAACGTAAAATTACTGTGACGGATGACAATAAATCCAACATGACACTGACTGTACCGCAAAAGCTGGAAATGGACTTTGTAGCAGCCTATAACCGGGAAGTGAAAATCTGGCACAATCGTAACGGTGAGCTTACTTCTTATGAGTTTGAAAATGAAGAAAAAGATGTGAAAAAGAAAAGTAAATTTATTGGCCAATATGAATTAGACGACTTTCTTTTAACAGAGTCTGTGAATAACTCCATCATTAAAGGCATGAATAGAGAAATCGACTTAAAAGATTTTGACGTCTTTGTCAAATCACATAAAATGATCGGGCATGAAGATATTCAACAAGGGGATCTCTTACTGTTCAATAACGACCAGGGGGTCATGGAAGTATGCACGAATATTGTCACTGGAAAAATAGAAGCCATCTATGATAGCGGCATTAAGGTAGCTGGAAAAGTTTACGACTATGACGGCTATTACATAGATTCAGGAAAATTCAAATCGTTTAATGTAAATGCAGCTGAAGATATAAGGAAGAATGTGACTCTTTTCCTTTCGAAAGATAATGACATTATTTTAGTAACATACTAGAATTGGGTTCAGGTACCAGGTCCCCACACAACTTCAGATCAATTCAGAAGTTCGTTTGAATTGTATGGGAATCTGGCACTCGAATTTATTGGATATATCTTCTAGCATCGTCTATTTCCTGAAACTTGAAGCCGTTTACTAATAAAAGTTTTAAAGTGGCTGTATCTGAGTTTACAATATCATCTTTAATATCCTGTGGTACTTTCCCAAATTTTTCAATCAACATTTGTATAGCCGCTTCAGACAGGGCAACGGCTGCACCTTTTTCCATACCTGCCTGCATGCCTGCTTTCATGCCTTCATCTCTCCACTTATCAGCTAACGTCATAGCAATTTCACTCCCTTCAAGATATGTCGTTTCAAGCTGTTCGATAATTTTTTTCGCATCTTTTTCTGTTAGGTCCGTTACAGCACTAAAGATATAGCGCATCATCGTTTCAAAGTACTCCAATCCTGATTGTCTATCTTCCAATTCATTTAGATAATGAATTGAACGGAAAACAGATTGTAACAGTCCGTCTCGATCTTTTGTAAATATATCTCGGAAAAGCGTCAACAAAATTCTCGTTTGTGCTTCTCCTTTAATATCTTCGTCACCATAGGTAGTTAAGTCATAGATTAAGTACTCAAAGTTTGGTACATAGATTCTCAACTCATCCGGAAGTAATTCGTATCCATTTAGCACAGCACCTAAATTGGTTAGTATACGCCAATTCGATCTACCATGATGAATCACAAGCGGAATAATAATTGGTAGTTCCTTCGCGTTCTCCTTCTTTGCTTTAGCTTCCCAAATCTCAATCATATATTTCAACAGTTGAAATGCTATGCCTTTATCCTCGTAGCTTTTATGTTCGAATAAAAAATAAAGATACCCTTCTCGTTCATTAATATCTACTTTAAACAGTAAATCGGAATAGCTATCTTCTAACTCTTTGTTGATATAACTGTCTTTTTGTGGTTCTAATGTATTTACATCGATAATTCCCATAATATTTTCCGGCAAATAGTTGGTAAGGAAATCCTTCGCTGTTGATACATTACCCATTGTTTCCTTAAAATATTTGTCATGCGGGTTCTGTACTTTCATAAACAGATTCCCCTCCTTTACAACCTATTTTCATGCCAATCATCCTTACTATATAGTATACAATCTAATCTTTACTTTGACCAATGCTACAGTGATTGTACAGAAGCTTCCCTACTAAACGAGGTACAAGGTCCCCACACAGCTTTAAATCAATGCAGAAGTTCGTTTGAATTGTATGGGGATCTGGCACTCATCACTAAAAGCCTAATCCCTCCGTATCTTGAACGAGGAATTAGGCTCATAATCGTAAACTTAAATAAACGCGTCGACAATGGAACGTCTATTTAATATTTACCAAGAAATATATTGACCCGCTTAAACCGGCAAATCAAATGATAAAAACTCAGGCAGTGCCTGTTCACGTTTGTCGAGCATAATCTGTTCCGGCTTGACGCCCTGCTCACCCAGTACTTTAATGTTCTGTACAAGGAATTCATCACTGCCGACAACATAGAAAAGTCCGTTCTTGTCTGCAGCAAGTTTCTTCACTTCTTCATAATAATCTTTACGGTTATCGATGAACTGTGATGTGAACTTCTTGTCAGGAGCGGATTCAAAAATAGTAGTGAATAAGAAATCTTTTGATGAGTCGATGTTCAGGGAATGTACTTGATTGACGTTGTCAGCACGTTCGAAATAATCCAGTACAAGCGGTCTGAAAGTTGCCAGACCGACACCTGCTGACAGCAGATAAACGTTTTTGTCTTCTCTTTTAAGAGGTACATTCGAATGAGTTTTAAATATTGCAACTTCATTGCCGACCTCAAGATTTCTTAAAATCGATTTAAACTCAGAGCACTGCTCTCTGATGCGTGTTGTAATACCGATTGAATTTTCGTGCGGTAAAGTAGAGATTGACATGTGACGAATCAGGCTGCGGTTCGGTTTATCTCCGGCATTAAAACCTTCCAGAGCGAAGTGAGTATGGGAACCTTCTTCCCATGTAAAGTCTTTCGGACAGTCGAGCAGATACGTTTTAACCTCAGGCGTTTCTTCAATAATCTTATTTATTTTAGTCCAGTATATTTGCATTATCTATTCTCCCTACTCAATTATATTTGTCTGTACTAATCTAGTATACAACAATTGATAACGGTTCTCAATTAAACGGACCTTATATAATAGGGATTCCACTTCTTAGTCTAGGATGGCTCGCGATTTGGTAGTGTAAATGACAAACCAACCTTTTCATCTTTTAATATTTCCCCTTATTTATACCTACTTATTATTTCTTCTGGAATATGACAATAATCGTTCGGATATCTTGCTAACCTATCCTGATGTTCTTCTGCACTTCTCACATAGTTTGTTAAGGGTAATACTTCAACAACTATAAGGTCGTAATCATTTCTCTCACTAAGAAACGCCCTCGCCTCTTTTAAGTGTTCAGGATTTTCACTATATACGCCTGTTCTGTATTTCTCGCCTACATCCTGTCCTTGTTTATTCAAACTGTATGGATCAATGATTTCAAATAAATACCCCATTAATTCCCTGATCGTCACCACTGTCGGATCAAAACCTGTTTTCACACATTCGGCGTACCCATCATAATCACCCGCAAGCGTATGACTTGTTCCATTAGCTCTTCCCGCTTCAGTAAACGCAACCCCAGGTAAAGTTTTTATAAAGGCTTGTACTCCCCATAAACATCCACCTGCAAAATATACGACTTCCATATTGACTCACCTCTCGTTTAAAAAAACTAATAAATCCAATCCAAATAAATAGGAGGAAAAATATAGCCATTAAGTCTGCTACATATTAAAACCATGACAAATTTTCTTATTCCACGTTATGGACCATTTGAATAAGATTAAGCTTACTGCAATTTTGTATAGCAAGTATAACACTTAACCTTCTGAAGAGTTTGTTCTTTCATTTGATCGTTCAGCAAAAAAAGAAAAACCATCCGGAGAAATTCGACTGAATCTCTTTGGATGGACTTTTGAAGGGGATAATTGTGTGGGGACATGGTACCCCGCTTTGACAGAACTGATTCCGCTGCCCACTATCAACATTCCCTTGAGCCGTGCATATTTTCCGCGTTACAATGGGTGTAGATAGTAAAAGAGAGAAGAACAGGAACTCTCTGTAGCCTCTATCGGCAGGGCGGTGGTTCTCAAAACTTAATGTTTTTTTCGAGAACTACCCTTTTGCTTCCTACGGCGCGGGGCGGCTTTCTTTTGTCTAAAAAGGTTCTCTGAATGAGGTGTGCACTAATTTATCATCAATTACTCTCAATACAGGACTTTCAAATGCTTTACATATGTACTCGTAATCATCTTTTAATTCATCTAATGATTCGGCAGGCATTATTTCACCCCACATATGAGGTTTATCGTTTTCATCATAATGAACTTCGCATATTTCAAAGTAAGATTTGTTCTGTTTATTTTTAAATTCCACAACTCTGTAATTCCAGTACATAAAAATCACCTTCCTTTGCTACGGCATTTGTGTCAAAGGCAATATAAAAACGCACATTCTCTTGGGATTCTAGTTCAGGTGTAATGTCGATATCTAGCATAACAGAAAGTTGGCTATTTTTTAGAAGCAAGATATTCTACTTCCCATGCATTCAGAGTTGTATCTGAATTGTGTGGGTACCTGGTACCTGCGCTTTAATTTTAGCGTTGCACAATCAGCCACCAGCGTAAAGCAGAAACCAAGCAAGGTTCCCTATACTGGGAATTCCATAGAATGAAGTGGCTTTATATAATGTTGACAAAACATATGTCGTTCAGCTAAAAAAGAAAAACCATCCGGAGAAATTCGACTGAATCTCTTCGGATGGCTTTTTGAAGGGGAGAACTTATTCTTTTAGGTGCATACGTATTATTTCAGTATTGGTTGCTTACTCAATAGTAGTCACTTCAAAGCCTCCACTTGCTATTTCATTTAGATCCACATTATTTTTTCTTTCAAAATCGACTTGCTTTTCTGCTGTTGATATCAAAAGAGTACTTGGCAGTAACATGGCACTAATTGGAAATACTTGGCCTCCTGTAGAAATAAACCATTTCTCCTTGAAGATTTTCTTTTTTTGAGCTGATGACATTGCTTTAAATTCTGTCTTTGAATAATATATTTCCTTTTCAACAGAATAAATGCCTGTCGGAGCATTTTCTGCACTTACCGCTAAAGAAGTTGCAGGTAACATGATTATGAGTAAAACCAATGCTGACAGTATTTGTAGTACCTTTCTCACTACTTCTACACATCCTTTTACTATTTACTTATTACCTCTAATATACAGGAAGAATCTATTAACCTCAATGTTATTTATAGTTTACACAAGTTTTTGGTTAGATTTTTTGAAACTATAGTAATAGAGTATAAAGAAACTAGATAAGAAGAAAATAACAGACCCCATCATTTCAAAGAATAAGCAACAATCACACCGATTGCACGCTTATGTATTTTATCTGTTCATTGGACAACCTAGTTCGCTATCAAAAAAGAAAGTCCAACTTAGGGATTTAACTAAAAGTCCCCTTGGATGGACTTTTAAAAGCGACAACGCTAAAGCGGTTATCTGCTACTTTGATGGTGCTTTGGCACATTCTGTCTGTTTTGCGAATGTTTAATACGTGGAAAAAGGAAGTCGTTTTTCTTTTTGACAATTTACTTTTCACCTTTTTAAGTATTGGTTAAAACTATACCGCTTGTATACCTCTCCATTCAGATTATGCTCTTGAAAAGAGCCTTAGAGAACTATTTCCTTTTTCCATTACCCATTCTTCAAAGTAGTGTACGAATTGCATGGAGACCTAGTACCCACTCGCGTAGTATCTGTTCTTCACAACAAATCTAACGAATCCCTCAAATGTTCCACGGCTAAATGCTGATAACGCATCGTGGAGCGCAAGTCAGCATGCCCTAGTATAGTAGCGATCTTTGTTTGCGGCACATTTTGAATAGTCAAGTGAGTGGCTGTGCAATGACGTAGTGTATGAGGTGTAATCGTTTCACTTAGATCAGCAAGTCTAGCGGCATATCGCAGTTTATTTCGAATATCGGAAGCGCTCAATGGTTGCGAAGGGATTCGGTTCGATGGGAAGACATAATTGCTTGTTGTGGAAAGATGTTCTGTAAAGTAGCTTTCAAAAAGATCTTTTAGATGCGGATGCAAAGGTAGGTAATGATCCTTCCCTCCTTTTACTTCCGAAAGGTAAATTAACTTTTCCTTTAAATGCACATGTTGTTTCTCCAGCATGCGAATTGGCGTCAATCGAGATCCTGTATAGTACAATGCGTTGAATAAAAGGCTGTAACATGGTGGTAGCTGCTTTGCCGACTGCAATAGCCGCTGTACTTCTGCCGCTGATAAAATATCCTTCAGTGGTACATACACTTTAGGAGTGCGTATCCTTGCAGCCTCGTCCACAGGATAATCCAGTTCATATACTAAAAATTTGTAGAATGACTTTAGGGTAGACAGCCTTCTACCAATCGTACTCGCTTTATTCCCTCGCACTCGACCAGCATCCATAAAATCCAACAACACCCTCTTATTAATCAAATCAACGGAAAAATCTTCTTTTGATATAACAGTTCTCATAAAACATCTAAAATTCTCCAGGTCCTTTCTATATCCGTCAATCGTCTCTTTGGAATACTCCTGTCGCCTCAATTGTTCTAAAAACAACTTATTGCATTTATCGAAGTCATAGCCCTGTAAACTCATTACCATCATCCTTTCTTTTTTAAAAGTATAGACGATGTGGTGGGGTGTTGGGGTAAGTGCGATTAACGATACTACAATCGCTAGTAACAAATCAACTGAATTAGAGTTTCTTGTAAATGGTACTGATAAAGTTACTGCTACAGAATTCGCTGAAAAGTATGAAGGCTACTCTGTGACATTCCTTTACAATAAATCAGGAGCTGCTTACGGTGCAAATGGTACTGTAAATGTGGCAACAGCGGGCACGTTTAAGTATGCTGTACAAGTTACTGATCCAGAAGGAAACAAAATCCCAGAAGCGCCACTTGCTAAAGATTTCGCTGAAGTGAAAGTAGTAGATGCTACGGATGCTGTTAAAGTATCTGAGGTAGCACTTTACGATCAAAATGGCGATAAGTGGGAAAACAACTCTGTGCTAGAGTCTGACAACATCACTATTGATGCTTCAGTATTCGAAAATGCTTTAGGGCAGAAAAACACTGATAAAGATGCAGCAGGAAACCCGATTGCTATCACTTCACCAACTGTAAAGACTGCGGTATCCAGTGATCCGACTGTTGCGTATTATGAAAACGGTACAATCAAAGTTCTAAAAGACGGTACTGTAACATTTACAGTATCATTTGTTGATTTAGAAGACACAGCTATTGTTACAGTAAATGCAAAAAAAGAACAAAAAGCAACAAGTATTGACGCGAAAGCTCAAACAGTTAAAGCTGCTGAAGCTCAAAACCTAGTATTTAAAGTTCTTGATCAAGACGGAGAAGTATTGCGTGATGCTTCTAAACAGGTTTTCTATACAGTTACTAAAAAAGGTGAAAATGAAGCAACAAGTGCTGTAGCTACAACAGCTACAAATGGTGAAGTTACTCTATCTCAGACATTAGCTGAAGGTGAATATACAGTAAATGTTTATGATAAAGCAACTAAAGATAAGAAGTTTGGTACATTTACAGTTAAAGCTGTTGATATCCAAGATTCAGAGATTGACAAATATACGCTTTCATTTGCTAATGAAGAAGAGACTAAACTTGATCTTAATACACTATTGGATCCTGCCAAAAACTCATTAAACATTGAAGCTAAAGCATTTATCGATTCTATCGAAGTTCCTTTATCAGGTGACTTGGTAGCGAAATCTTCTAACGAAGATGTTGCTACAGTAGATGCGGATGCACTTAATGCTGGTGAGTTTACAGTAACTGCTGGTACTGAAACGGGTACAGCAACAATTACTCTTTATACTAAAGAGGAAGCATTATTAACTCCAGTTGCAACTCTTGATGTGACAGTTGAAAATACATCACCTCAAGTTTCAACACTTACTTTGAAAAAAGATACTAAAGTTGATGCTAAAGCAGCTGACGAAAAACAAGCAGTGGTTGACGCAGTAAAAGAAGATTTAGTAAAAGAACAAATTGAATCAGTAACAAAAGTTGCTGCGAATGGTGTAGTAATCGTTAAAATTGCTAATGAATTCGGTGGTCAAGAATTTGTTTTAGATGCTAAGTTTGATGATGTAACTCTTGATACTGCTGTAATTACTGTTCTTCCAATTAAGAATGTAGATGCAGTTGATGCAAGTGTAGTAACAGTAGGAGAATCAACATTCACATTTGGTACTGAATACACAAATGCTGATACACTTGTAACAGCAATCAATGGAGCAGGGCTTGGTGTAACAGCAGAAAATGTCGAAGGCACAGTAACAGTTAAAGCTGATGCTACAGGCGTTGCTGGTAACTCTATTGTATTAAATGAAGGTACTTTAGCTGGTGGTGCTGATTTAGTGCCAGCAGTTGATGCAAGTGAAGTAACAGTAGCTAATGAAACATTTACTTTCGATTCAGCGGCTACAGAATTAGATGCAAATAAATATTCAGGTGCAGATGATCTAGTTGCAAAGATTATTGCTAAGAATTTAGGTGTAACTGCATCAAACTTAGAAGGTACAGTAACAGTTACAGCTGATGAAGTAGGTGCTAGCGGCAATGCTATCGTATTGAATGAAGGCACTTTATCTGGTGGCGATGATAGTAATAAGGCATCAGGTACATTAGATATTACAGAATTCTCAACGGCAGCAGAAGAAGAGGTTGCAGCTAAAGCAGCAACAGGTGCATTTAATATTGGAGACTTCTCAACAGAAGAAGTAACTGCAGTTACTCCAGTAGACGGAGAACTTGTACTTACTTTCTCTGATGCTGTAACTGTTGAAGCAGGTGCAGAATTAACTCTAACTGTTGATGCTACTGCTGTAACAGCAACTGTTGCATCTGTATCTGAAGGTAAAACTGAAGTTAATTTAACAATTGATTCTGAGAATGCTGACGTCGTAACAGACACAGCAACTATTGAAAACGTTACTGGCTTAACAGCTGCTAACGGATCAGCAGTAGTTGTGAAAGACGTTGTAATCTCACAACAACTTGCTCAATAAAACTAAACGAAACGTTACTTCATAAACTATTTTAATCTATTAATATAGTGAAAGAAGTGGACAAGACACCTTATGTGATCGCATACGAATTAAATTTTGTATTGTAAATTACATAGGGTGTTTTTTCTAACTGTTACTTCTAATTAGTGGGTGTAATTCCTACTCCTAACAACGGCCTTTTGTTATGTGCCTAATCCTCCTGCATCCAGTGAGAGTCTAACAACTCGAAGGGATGAAGTCAGGTGAAGTCGTACTCATAGAATGAGGCGGGGCTTCTTAAAAGGTGACTATGGTCAGGCAGACGAATCCATGTAGGCAGGGTGAGGTAGTGAATGCTAAGACATAAGCTAGCAGGTTAGCATTCATCCTTATGTATGAGATAACATAATGGCGATTGGAACAATTCAGGCTGTTAAACCATTCGTTCTCATTCCTGGATAGTGGAGGCCTACGGTCATCAAAACAAGGGATAGAAGTAATGGAACGTTTGAAGTCTTGCTAGAAGAGGTGTGTTAGCACCAATGAAGCTAGTAGGATGGCAGCGGGTTCGTAGTAGTGTAGATCGCTAGCCGTTTGTACTTGCATGGTAACAGGCAAGGAGGAGAAAACTAGCAGAAGCGAAGGAACCCAGTCAGTGGTAGTTTCTAATATGACTTATTTCCCCAAAATGAGTTAAGAGATAAACGGTTGTCGCCTTCAAAAAGTCCATCCGGACAGAAATCGTTATGATTTCTCGGGATGGCTTTTTCTATTCAGCTAGATTTTAGGACTTTCACTATGCAATTTAAGAGAAAAAGAGGTCGGAAATTGGGGGAATAAATAGTTAGGTATGCCAAATAAGCCTTTTCACAAGGCTTTTTAAAAATATTCAACTGAACTGGTTAAGCTGCTTTCTTGTATGTATGGAAGAGACCATTTAACACCGGAGTTGCTTCCAATACGGTATCTTTTGCCGAAGTCGGAAGGTAAGACGGTGATGGGATTGGTGTCTTGCCGTTGATCCCTTGATGCGTCCGGTGCGTGTTGTAATAGCTCTTGATGTATTCCGTAAGAAGACCGCGTAGATGTCGCTCGTTCAGTGGGATTACATGGTCTACCAACTCTCTTTTAATTGTACCGATTACCCTTTCGGCGTATGCGTTTTGCCACGGTGATCGATAAGCAGTTTTCTTTGGCGTAATGTCTGATGACTGTAAGAAGGCTTGAAATGCACTGGAACAGAAAATCGGGTCATTATCATGAATCAAGTATTTTGGGACTTTGCCATAAGGCGTTGCATTTCGGAATTGCTGGATGGTCCACTCCGCCGTCGGATTGGCCGTGACACCAAAATGAACAATTTTCCGAGTTTCATGATGAATGATCACCAAGACATGAAGTACGTTAAAAGTCAGTGTCGGAATCGTAAAGAAATCAGTTGCCCACATTTCTTCCTGGTGGTTTTGCAAGAACGTCTTCCAAGACTGAATCTGTTTTTCGGAAGGCGGCTTCCGTGTGCTTGGCAGATACTTGGCAATCGTGTTTGGAGCCGGCGGCTGATCAACGCCAAGTATCCGGATTTTTTCATGAATTTTCTCTGGTGATAATAATGGATTTTCCTTATGTACACGCTTAATCAGCTGGATGGTCTTGCTAGAAATCTTCGGTCTTCCTAGTTTTTTTGATTTTTTCTTCCAATAGAATTTGAAAGCTGTCCGATGCCACCGAATAACTGTGTCGGGTTTTACCATCGCCAATGAGTCCTTCCAGTTTTCCAAGTGTTTAGACAGGAGCACCCACAGTTGACGAAAGGCTGGTGTCGGACGTGGTGTAGGGATTTTTTCTTTTTCAAAGCGGCAGACATAAGATGCGAGTTGGCTCCTCAATGCGATAATTTCTAAATTGGCTGCATGCCGGGTCAGAAATTCATTTTTCAAATAGGAAACCAAATAACCTAGCCACTCTTTACCATAATCGTACAGTGATCGTAGAAATGACAACATACATAATCTCCCCCGAATCGTAAGATAGATTTAGCATCTATTGTAGCGAAACAAGTGGTGAGGTTCCAGCGGAGCTATAACAATCTAGATCTCTATGCTAATCTTAAAGTAGTACATAGAAGGAGCAGTTGAAATGTCAAAACTCATTTTGACTTTCGTCATCTTAACCCCTGCCGTTATATTTTTCACAGGACATCAGCTCCTGTTTTGGCTGGCCATAATTAACACAATATCTTATCTAATCATTGGGTTAACCATCCCTAACCTAATCTCCCGTTCTTCCATGATAAAATTCAAGTCTAAAATGGAGCAGATGGAACAGGGTGGAGCAACCGATCAAGAGATTGAAGAGGCATTTGATGGAGAAATAGTAATTGCTGATGAAGACCGTATGGCGGTGCCTCAATGGATGTACTATCTATCTCTGTTCCATATTTTTTCGGCGGTATTCCTGCTAGTTGTCGGATGGGTCTTTTAATAAAAATGCATTGTTCAAAGGCAAATCATCGAGAAGGAGGATACGCCACGTTATTTAAGTTGCCAGTTTTCGTTTCGCAACGAACGCCAATAAAGCAACGTCCAACGATAACAACCCTCTCTATTGCAATGATTACTTCTCCTGAAAAAAAGACAAAATTAATTTATGAATGGGATTACATGTACTGGCTCCACCAAGAGGGATGAAGACAAAAGTGTGGTAAGGTATTTTTTCCATATAATTTGGTAGCTGTGGTGGTATAAATCGTAATAGACATGGGTATCATTCTTTTAACAACATATGTAATCTGTATGAAAAGTCAATTTAAAATGACAACTTATATAGAAGAGAAAGGGAAATGCTTATATGGCATCTGCCCTTGTCTTCCCAAGGTCTTTAGATAGGTATCCCTTACCCCATATTAATGAATGAATCTGAATTTACATCTACTAAATTCTATATCTTGCACTATCTATGGCAATAATCTCTTCTCTCATGTTTGCTCTAGAATTAAATTGGTAACTAATTAGCCGAGTGAGTTGGTCATCCTCAGTAAACATCTCATCAATCCACATTTCCTGTCTTGTAAGGATGTTGTACTGTTCGACAACGGAGGTGTCTGGAGAAAACCATATGAGGTGAACCACGTCTTCCTCCAGACTGGAAAATTCAGTAGCATCGTCTGCTATATAACCAACGTGGTGGTGACCAATCCAATCGTGAATCGTAGCAACGTGATGGTAGTCATCTGGTTGCAAGACTAACTTCATCATCCGATCACTTACTCAATATAGAAATAGACGGCACAGTCCAGATTTACACAGCCTTCAATAGAAACAGGCTCTACCAATTTAAAACCATTTGTTTGATATGTTTCCTGCCAATAAGATGAGATGTCAAGTAATTTTGTTTTTAAATCAAAAGGCTCATATTGTTTTAATGAATTCAACCAAATCCTTCTGCAAACATATAATAACTGGTTGCTGAGATTGTCCATGCTTTCATCGTTGAAAATTAACATTGCAGCCACTGAATCATATGTTTTATTTGGAAGATCCGAACCGTACATCCTAAAATAGGAATGTTCAGCGTTGTAGGATTTTTCATCTCTAAATTTTAAATGTTCTTCTTTGCTAATGCTATAGTATTCGAAAGCATTATCCACATAGCTCTGTAATCTTTCTTTCCCCACATCTTCCAATACGTCCCCAAATTTTTCTGTAAGCAAGCTGAATAGAAAAGTCTGTAAGTGAGTAGATTCCCTTTGATGAAATGAAGTTGGGCTTTTTGACCATCTTGGAAAGCTGGTATTCTTTGTAATAGGTTTCATGTAATTCCTCCTCATATAAATAGTCTATTATATTTATAATGATTACCTAAAAAGGAGGAATTTAATCAATGCTGATTTAAGGATTTCATCCGTACAGCAATCAATTACTATCCCTAAAGAAAAAGGGAAAAGAATTGAAGTATGCTATTTACTCATGACTGTGCCCACCACTTGTAGGCATACTTAGAAAGGCGGAAGGATGACCTTCCGTACCTGATTCTTAATCGTCGTGAAAACGGATCACTTCCACTAAAATCTATCAACCGATGGTTTGAGGGGCTCACAAAAAGATCTTGGGTTCCATGTCAGCCCACATACACTCCGCCACTCGTATGCAGCTCATCTGGTGAAGAACGCCGCTCACCAGCCTACAAGTGTTGACCGGACATGGCCAACCGCGACAAACACATATGCGAGGCGGCACGTTCAGGAACTAGGGAGGACCAATATGATTGACTGAATATAACTAGCATACGCACAGAAAACGTGGCATCCATAAAAGAAAAAGGATCCTACAAGCGTTTAACCGCCTGCAGAATCCTTTTTCTCCTTCAATTGGTCAATTTCTTTTAATACTCGACCTATCCATCCTGGCAAGTTACTTTCAGGTAGATGAATTTTATATTCCATTTTAAGAATGCTGGCTGCAATGGTAGCCTGCATATAGGTATTGTCAATCAAATGTATTTCATCTGCTATCATAATTACGTTCATTAAATTACTCATTGAACGGTTTTCTCTTCGGCGTACATCTTCCTCGGGAATATTGTGTCCACCTTGCTCTACACGCTGGCGGATTCGATTAAGGTTAATCGCAATCTTTTCAACACCCAAATAATAAACAACGATTCTAAATCCGTTTTCTTTTGCTGAACTCATTTGTTTAAGTGGCAACCGACCGGATAATGTAGTTTCCATTGAAAAGTCTTGTTTGTCTCGAATTAATTCCTCTATTAATCGAATGGCCTCCCTGCCTGCTCGGATTTCCTTGTTGGACGTATACTTCTTAGCCAGAGAGTCTGGGTCAATATTGGTTGGAATACCCTGCTTTTCAGCAATCAAGTTTCGAAAGGTGCTTTTTCCGCTTCCATTGTTCCCAGCGAAAACATACATAACCGCTTGATCTATAGAATTCATTTTTCTTCAGTCGCTTCTTCAATGATTTCAATTTTGCCATCAGCATGCTCTTTTACCACTTGTCCGATGTTGTTCATGTATACGATATAGGAGTCGAAAAGACTTGCATCAAGACGGGCACGTGCTCCTGTGAGGCTTGCCCATTTATTTAATAAATCCACATCCATTTCCATCAACAACCCCTCCTCCTCGATGATTATGCAATCTCAACATTGCTTATATATAAGTATACACCACGGTCCATTTCCGTTCATTAATTTACTGTGCGAGTTAAACTGGAAATCCTAGCAGTTGTCAAGGTGCTACTGAAAAAACATCAGGAAATCAATACTCTTAGCTGTAAAGTGATGGACTAGCATTCCAGCCAAATAAAGTACTAAATCCCACTTTATTTTTTTATCGCGACTTTCCTTATCACCATCCCCAATACATGCTGTTCTAGTTCTGGCTTAGGGTCTCCCCAATGTCCTCCACGACTTTGATTAATGGAATTTTTGCGATATTTCTACTTGTTGTCGGTTTGGTCTTTTAACATGAATTGTTTGAGAGTAATTCATTGAGCGGCAGTTATGAATTAAATTGCCGACTTCCATTTCGCCAAGGTGTTTTCCGCCGGGAAATAAGCCAATATTAAAACACTTAGCGATGATAACCCTCTTTCATATTTCAATCGTTCGTCTCTCCAATAAAAAGTGGAGAGACGATCTAATCCTCTCTCGCAAATGCCTCGCTTTATGTCAGAAGCTCGCCTCCCTTCCTCCTTTAATTTAAAGAGCAACTCGCTTTCATAGACAAGAGCAATTGTCCTTTACTTCTCACCATTATCGCTCTAGGCACACATCTTCATTTCTTCTCCCATCCGCTTATTCCTTTTAAGAAAATACCTCGTTCTTGGATACCGAGCGTATAGAGAGGAAAGGAAGGCGTCGTTTTCCTTCATTAAACTTCCTCTTTTTTCGATTCCTCCCTCTCTTGAACTGCATCATCCTCTCTCCCTAAAAAAGATAAAGTCAGTTTATAAAAAGCGATGACGTTATCCGATTTGGGCCACCCTTATGGAACATACCGCCGGATAAATCCTGTATATAATTCCCTGCCAACGATACAGAATGGACGTATGGAAAGACACGATGTCATTTGAGGAGTGAGACCAGAATGGGATACAATCAAAGAACCGGCATTGGTTACGGAAGGGGTTCACTTTACGTCCACGGAATGAGTGGTATACAGAGTATTCAATATCAACATCAGGCCATCAGCGAATTTGCAGGAGAGCGTGGCATTTCCATTATTCAACGCTATCAAGATGACGGAGGTTCTGGCCGGGAAGACTGTCGCCGTGTATTGCAGCGGATGTTGGTGGATGTTCAGGCGAATGACCGACCGGTGGATTATCTGTTTTTCTATTCAGTTCGAGGGTTGGCAGGTGAGCTGGAGGGCAATTTGAGTATCGTCACGGAGATTTCGGACTATATAAATATCGTATATTCGGTTTCTGAACAATTTACGTTTCATGCGTAAAAAATTGAAATGTTTAAGTTCCGTTGTATAAACAGTGAGAAACCAGGCAATAGTGTGAATGAAGGTGTTGTCTGTAGGTGTGGTAAATAAAATTTACCTATTGAAGAGACGGTGGCCACGACAAAAAAGATACCTCACACTAGAGGTATCTTGGTTCACATTATTTTGTGATTTGAGTGTGTTTATCACGAAGCATCTTTTTTGCCGTAATCTTGAAGCAACCAGTCTAACTGACTGTCATAGGTTTCCACATTCGATAGATCGACCTGCAGCTTCTTCAGTAATTCAAACTTCTCGAACGGTGACATGATTGGTGAAAACCAATAGAAGTGCGTGGTAGGATGCTCTTGCCGATCGGTAGGTATGATGTCTTTCGTCTCGTAACTCACGTGGTAATGATCCATCCATTGTTCAAACAGTTCACTCTGCGTTTGGTGTTCGGTCTGTAAAGTCAGCCTCATCATTTGAGTGGTATACTGGATCTCTAAATAAATGGGATTATCAAGAGAAAGTGTACCCGCCAAGACATCTGTTTGTTCATGATCCGAATGGATGGATGGCTCCGCAGCCAACCACTTACTACGATAATCCAGAACTCTTTGAGCTACCGTATCAACTTTAAATAAACGGAGCGTGTTGGCCAACCATTCATTGCCCTGTTGTAGCAGTTCAGTGACCAACTTCTCGCAGGTTTCATCTTCAACTGACTCCAAGAAATCCATCATCTGTTGTATATGAGGCTTGTGTTGTACAGTCGCCGGGAGTACGGCAGGAAGAGCAGGCTTCGTCTGTATACTATCAGCTTCGACGCCGTCACGCAGTGCTAGTAACTCTTCCAATAGAATACCAAAGTATTTCGCATATTTTTTGCAGGTTGCATTGGAAGCATTTCGTTCATTTTTTTCCAGAAAGCCTATAAAACCAATCGAAATGCCGATCTCCTTACTCAACTGTGGTCTAGATAGGTTTTTGCTTTCCCGAAGCTCTCTGAGTTTATTTCCAAATTTGTTCATGTGATACCCTCCATTTGATTTTTTGTTGTTGTTTCTGGCTGTAGTCTTGCCACAAAAATTGAAATCTATTCTCGGACAATGCAAAAAAGTAGAAAGATTGAAAGAGTAGGTGTGTGGTGTGTATACCTATTAGGTGATTGTTGTGGGGACATTATAAAGACCAACTGGCCCTTCTACAATGTCTGTCGCCATACATAGCGACCGGTGGGTTAATTGATCAAACTATACGGAAATGATGTAGACTTTGTGATTTGGAAAAGAACTTTTTTCAAATGTATAATTAACAGAAATTGTGGAGAGAGTGTTAGTACAAAGCGGTGTTGTCTACATTCTACAGAACGGAAAAATCTTTCCTGCGGGTGATCATCGATTACAAAGACAATGAACCAAGAGTTTTGAACAAGCAAGAACGAAAGAAAGTAAATGGGCAAAATACTGAAAATACTACTGCCACGTGATAGCGGTAGTTGCCAAATAATAAAGAAGTTTCATGAAAAAACATCATACATATTCACAACCTTAATTTCCCTTTAGGAGTTAGGGTTCTTTGTGTTGAAGAAAAAATGTTTAAAACGGTAATGTGTTGGTTAACATGGGGTGCAATACCAGTTGTTGGCATCTGAAAGAGAAAGGAGTAGGTAAAGTGCGGAAAATCTATTACTAGATACAAATGTTTTGGCTACCATTCAGATTGTAGATCAAAGATTGGAAGATGAATAACTGGTAGAGCAAGGGAAACGGTTTGTAACAGTTTATGGATAAAGGAAGGAGGTGTTTGTATGGAAGCCAAGAAATATTGGGTAAGCGAACATGGCGGGATTGAAAAGAAATCATTAGTTATCCTCAACGAATATCTTCTCAGTATAAAAATTGAAAACAAGGCGGAAGCCACCATCACGAAGTATCGCAAAATGCTGGAACGATTTCTATGTGAGTGCAAGATTCCCGTGGAGGAAATGACAGCGGACATTGTTCATCAGTGGCTCCTGAACTTCTCCGAAGGCAAAAGCCCAAGGACGGTTGACTTGATGCTATCTATCTTATCGACCTTCTTTACGTTCTGTCTGGATGAGGAATACATGGAAGTTGTCGTCATCAAGAATAGATGGAGACCTGTCATTCCCGAGTCACTCCCGCGGTTTCTGAGTGAACAGCAATACGCACAAGCCAAGCTGGCGACAGAAGAACTCGATTTACGGGATCGAGCGTTGGTCCTCTTTTTATTTTCATCAGGTTGTCGCCGTTCGGAAGCATCCTATTTAACAATGGAAGATTTGGATATGAAAAAGCGTACAGCTAAAGTTATAGGAAAAGGAAGAAAAATTCGATACGTTCATTTTTCGGAGGAGTGTGCCTTTGCACTGGATAATTATCTCCAAAGTCGCAAGGACAATGAGTGTGAATATGTCTTCCTGAATAAATTCGGCGACAGGTTAAGTGATCAACGGATCTACAAAATCACCACTAGGCTTGGTAAAAAGATCGGTCTGCTTCATCCACTGAATCCGCACAGTTGCCGTCATACATTTGCTACCCAAATGTTAGCCAAGGGGGCGGAGCTCGAATTTATCGCAGATGAACTGGGACATGCGGATTTGAACACGACCCGTGTCTATGCCCGGATTCCGAGCGAGGACATGATGCTGGCCTATCAAAATAAAATGGGGTGAGAAGGATGAATGAAAAAATAAAAGAATCATTTCTTGAAGAATACTATATGAGGTTTAGTTCTGAAACCTCTCGTAGTTATCGCCTGAGTCTCCGTCAATTCTTCACATTTGTCGGCAAGCCCTATGATGAAATTAAGTCCCAGGATATCCGGGCATGGCTCGCCGCATTAGAGGAGAATGGTTTGAAAAGAAAATCCGTTAATCTGAAGTTGTCCGCTGTTCGAACATTCTACCGGTATTGCAAGGAAGAGAATTTAATCCACAAGGATCCGACCGCTGTGGTGAAGGCTCCCAAACCGGAAGATTCCCTACCCTACTACTTGACTAAAATGCAAGTCACTCTCCTGCAGGAACTGACGCTGCCCAATCCCATGGAACGGGCAATTGTTGAGGTGCTGTACACAACGGGAGTACGGGTCAGTGAGCTACTGAACATCAAATTGTCCGATATCAAATGGGAGACCCGGCAGATTTGGATTCGAGAGGGAAAGGGAAATAAAGAACGATTTGTTCTGTTCACCCATGAATGTGCAGTCCGCATCCAAAAGTATTTGGATGATCGTGTCATCCAGAGTGAGTATCTTTTTTGCAATGCCAAGGGGGAAGCCTATGGCAGAGATACGATCCAGAAGTATTTCAGGGGCTACACGAAGGAACTGGGTTTCCGGGTTAGCCCTCATACGATGCGTCACACCTTCGCGGCACACCTCGCAGAGAAGAATATGCCGCAAAGCTATATTCAGGATTTACTCGGGCATGTAAACATCAACAGCACCCGAATATACACACGTCTCATGAATCAAGCCCGGAAGAAAAAATATGACCAATATCAGTAGGAGGTATGGATATTGAAGGAGTTTTGGCAACTGACAAATCCTTTGCCGAATGAAGAGAATGACAAGGTGATCAATGAATACTTATTGCTGCTCAAAAACGAACAGCGGACGAAGCGAAAAATCCTGAAGATCCGGAATACATTCCAGGAGTTTTTCCACGTACACAATGTCTCTTTGTCAGCCATTACGATGGAGGATGTGGAGGAGTGGATCACAGAAAAGAAAAAAGCCTGCACTCGACGCACAATCTTACAATATCTATCCTTTTTCCGAACATTCTTCAGGTATTGCCTGGCGGAAGGTCTGATAGAAAAGCAGCCAATCCACTACATGTATGAAAAAATAAACGGGGACGATGACTGGAAACTTAAGACTACATTGCCGAATGCAGAAAATGAACAGATGATCAATGATTATCTGTTCAAGCTGCATACGGAACAATGGACCAAGCTAACCATTAAACGCTACCGAACCATCCTACAATCTTTTTTCAAAGAAACGACCAAGCCATTTTCTGCGATTAGCTTTGCAGATGTGGAGCGGTGGATGGCCAAAAATAAGATAGATCGTCATACAACTTCCCATTTATCGACCTTCCGCTCCTTTTTCAACTATTGTGTAGATAAAGGGAAGATGGAAATACAACCAATTCCGTATAAATGGAAAGAAGGAAACAGCGGTTCTTATTGGAAACTCAAGACGCAACTCCCCAATAAAGAGAGTCATAGGGAAATCAATGACTTTCTGATGAGTTTGAAAGTATCCAATTACAGCAAGCATACGATATTGGCCTACCGTAATTTTCTACAGAAGTTTTCCAAAGACAGAAGTGAAATCAGTTCCTCGCTGACATCCAGTCAAATCCAGCAATGGTTCATTCAACACGAAAAAGGCTTTCAAGAAGCGACAATCAAAAATCATCTGATTATTCTTTCTTCCTTCTACAATTTCTGTGTGGAAGAAGAAATTATCGACCGATCCCCCATCAAAACTAGGATGTTTCCCCGGCCACGAAAGGCCATTCCGAAATATCTGGCGAAGGAAGAAGTGGCAAAAGTTCGCGAAAAAACCGATCATCTATGGCTCCGGAATCGATGCATTTTCGAATTTCTCTATTCCTCTGGATGCCGGATTGATGAGGTCTACCGATTGAATCGGGTAGATGTCGATTTGGAAAATCGAATCGCCATGGTCTTGGGAAAAGGGAAGAAATATCGGCAGGTTCACTTTTCCGAAAAATGTGCCAACCTGTTGGAAATATACGTGGAAGGAAGATTGGATGCGAACCCCGCCCTCTTTGTAACAAGCAATCAAAAAGCCAATCGACTGTCAAAGGATATGATGAGGCTCGTCTTGAAGCAACTAGGAGAAGACGCCGGGATAACCGGTTCTCTTCACCCCCATCGTCTGCGGCATACTTATGCAACCGAGATGTTGGCAAAAGGGGCCGATCTTCTATTCATTGCCGATGAATTGGGCCATACGGATGTTCAAACCACACAAATCTACGCCAATTTACCGAAACAAGAGTTAATTTCTTTGTATCGGAAGTATATGGGATAAGGAGACAGGAAAAGATGAATGAAAAACAAATTATAGAGCAATTTAAAGTGGATTATCAGTACAGGCTGAGTGATGGCGTCTTACAAAAATATCAAACCGTCGTGACACGATTCCTTTTGTATACCGGCAAGAAACTAGGTGACATCAAAAGTAAAGACATCCGGGATTGGATGGGGAATTGGCTGGACCAAGGGTACAAACCCGGAACCGTTTACAACAACTTGAGTGGGCTGAAGACGTTCTTTACCTACTGTGTAGAAGAAGGCTTGCTGGATAAGAGCCCGGCCCAAGACGTCCGTTTTCCAAAAATGGAAGAAAAACTGCCCCGTTATCTAACGAAGGAGCAACTTGCCCGGCTCAGAACGTTGACGGAAGGCAAGGTTTTGGACCGGGCCATCGTCGAAGTTCTGTATACGACAGGGATTCGGGTGGTCGAAATGGTCAACATGAAACGGGAAGATATCAACTGGGACGAGCGATTCATTACCATCCCGGAAGCCAAAGGGAAAACAGAACGGATCGTCATGTTTACGCGGGAGTGTGCGGAATATTTGCAACTGCATCTGAAAACTACTTGTCACGACTCGCCCTATGTATTCGTCAGTCCGCTAAACTCTCCGAAACCATACGCCACGGATAGCATCAGGCATCGGTTTGAAGGGTACAGTAAACAACTGGGATTCAAGATCACCCCTCATCTGTTGCGGCATACCTTTGCGGCACACTTGGCACAAAAGAACATGCCGGTCGAACACATCCAGCAATTGCTCGGCCACAGTTCCCTTGACACGACACGTATCTACGCGAGATTGTATGACCAGGCCCGAAAAGAGCAATACGACATGTGGAGATGAGCAGGTGCCAAACGAATTCGAAACAAACAAAACGAACCTCCGGTCGGAGGTTCGTTTGCTCATCTGCTGACAGAAACCATCAGTTGGCCGAAAAGCGGCTATTTGTGACGGGGGTTGCTACTCCTTTGGAGAAATAACTGAGGTCGAGCCCTGCTACCACCCGTGCCTCGATCACCTGTGTATGAGACGAATGGTAGGAAGTGATCGATTCCGCGTTATCTAGGTTAACGTGAATTTTTCACTTCCTGGAAAACGATGAGAACCCTTTAGTACCAAGGGTTCCAGGGTTTTTGTGTTCTTTGCCGAAGTTATAGAAAGTGCGATTAACAAGACAACTGTTGAAGTAACGTTCAGCCATGAATTAGATAAAGCAACTGCTGAAAATTTCACAATTGAAGGCGGAAAAGTAAATTCTGCATCTGTTTCAGAAAATAAGAAAACAGTTACACTTGATGTTTCTGGACTAGATTATGATACAGACTACACTTTAGTAGCAACAGACCTAGTGTATAAAGGTGAGGCGTCTGGTACACTTTCAGCTAAGTTCTCTACTCCAGCAGTTACTGACCTATGGGATTTACAAGTAATCCCTGGTAAAGGTTCAATTGAAGCTAACGGTACTGATAACACTACGGTAACATTCCAATTGGTAGATAAAGTTACAGGAGAAGTTGACACAAATGCAAACGACCTTGTTCTAGACCTAAATACAACTCATGGTGCGTTAGCTCAAAAGCGGGCAACAATCCAAAATGGTAAGGCAACAGTCGTACTTCGTTCTGAGTTCAATGCAAAAGGTGTTACGGCTAAAATCGACGCACAAATTATTGAAGCTTCAGGAGACTATAAAGATTTGATTGGTGAAGTAGTAGGTACGGCAAACGTACAATTCACTGCACCAGGATCTTCAGAAGTTGATGCTGTTTACCTTACAGCTGCTAACACAAACGAAGCTGATCGTGTAACATTGACATTTGATAAAGCTGTTTCTGTAGCAGACTTTGTAGAAACAGACGTTAATGGACAATTGACAGGTGTACTTCGTACAGATAACACGGTTACAGTTACACAAAATGGTGGAACTAAAACACCAGATGTAGCAGGATTCTTACCTGGTCCTACAAAGAATACATTGGTAGCTGTTCTTAAAATAGCGGATGCTGATGACGCACAAGCTAACGAAGTATTAACAGACAACTCAGATGTCAAAGTTGCAGTAACTATGCAAAACTCTGCTGGTCAAGCAACAGATTCTAATCAAGAGTTTAAATTTACTGATGCACGTGTACCTCAAGTAACATCAGTGAATCCTGTCGGCTTAAATAAACTAACTGTAAAATTCTCTGAGCCAATCGCAAAAGCAGACTTCTTAATTGATGGGTTCTATAATTTGGAAGACGATCATTTTTCCGTAGAATATGGTAAGTTTGAATTTGATACAAAGTCAAAGAACTTTGTTGATAACCGTAATTTAGTAACCCTAACACTAGATGAAGTAAACTATGAAGAGTCTGGCGAAGATACACTTGCAGGATATTTCTCAGCAGGTAAACATGCCCTTCAAGTTTCAAAAATTCATGATTTCGCTGCATTATCTGATGACAATAACATTGGATCAACACAAAATCTTGAATTTAATATTGTAGCAAATAGTGACCTTGCAGTTTCTACTGTTAAAGTAGATTCTCCAAATCAATATCGTATTACGTTCGATAAAGATGCAAAATTGGACGACACTAAAGTAGAATTACAAGTGTATGATACGGACGCTAAAGAATGGGTAGCAGCAGATAACGGTAAAGGTGATCTGAAAGCTAAGCCAACAATCAGCGTTAATAAAATTAAAGGCGATACAGCCATCGAGCAATATAAAGTAGAAGTTGAGGAAGCATGGACAACACTTTATCAAACAGCTACTACAAACAATAACTATTATAACGACAAATATCGTTTAGTTATTAAAAAAGATGGACTTAAAACAAATGTGAACGGCAAGACAAATACATCAGATATTGAATTACCATTAAACTTTGCTGGTTCTGCAATGAACACACCAGACACAACAAGCCCGGTAATCTCTAAAGTAGAAGCTACTGATATCGCTGGTCGTTACGTTGTAACAATGAGTGAGCCTGTCCAAGATGTGGATTCGGATGGTAAACTTGCTAAAGAGGTGGAGTTTATTGGTAAAGATAAAGATGGTAAAGTACGTACATTTAAAGGTGAAGCGGATGGCTATACGGAAGATGGTTTAGACAATAAATTCTACGTTGATACTGACATTAACTCAACTAACGCTGCTCCTGGTGCAACTGAATACGATTTAATTAAAGATTTAGTACTAAAAGGTGGAAGTGAAAACTGGACACTTGTACTAAAAGATGTTACAGATGATATTGGTAATAAAGCTGCAACTGTTACAAAAGATTTCTTGATTAAATCTAAAGAGCTTGTAAGTAAGTTCGAGGTTAAGAAAAATACAACTGACCCAGTTACTTATGCAGTTGTAGGTTCTAAAGATGGAAAAGAAACGATTGAAATTACATTTACTGAAAATGTTGGCTTGACAGGCGTAGGTAGTGCAATTGATACTGCTAACTTCCAATTAAACGGTGCTGATCTACCGACTGGTACTTCTATTGCACTTAAAGGAAGCAATGCAGCAGACACGATTGTGATTACTGTTAAAGATGGTACGCTTAAGGAAGGTTCCAACGTAATTACCCTTGGTAAGAACTTGGTATCTAAAGAAGGTAAAGAATTGACTGGTGCGTACGCATTTACATTTAATGTAGATCCAGTTGCCGCTTCAAGCGATGATGCAAGTGTTACAGAAATTAAAGTGGATGGCGTACAAGCGACTGTTGATCCTACGAACGCTGAAGTTTATAATGTAGAACTTCCAAGCGGTACAGATCTAACTGCATTAACAGCAGCTGACGTAGTAGCGACAGCAACTGATTCAGAAGCGACTGTAGCAACAGCGACGACAGCTGATAACGGAACTACATGGACTGTAGAAGTTGAAGCAGAAGATGGCACAAAAGTTACTTATACAATTAATGTAACTGTAGCAACAGCTCCAAGCGATGATGCAAGTGTTACAGAAGTTAAAGTGGATGGCGTACAAGCGACTGTTGATCCTACGAACGCTGAAGTTTATAATGTAGAACTTCCAAGCGGTACAGATCTAACTGCATTAACAGCAGCTGACGTGGTAGCGACAGCAACTGATTCAGAAGCGACTGTAGCAACAGCGACGACAGCTGATAACGGAACTACATGGATTGTTGAAGTTGAAGCAGAAGATGGCACAAAAGTTACTTATACAATTAATATAACCGTTGCTCCTTAATAAAACTAAACGAAACGTTGCTTTATAAGCTATTCTACTAATCTAGTGCTAGTGAAATAAGCAGAAAATCGACCTCTTGGATTTACTATAATTCTTATAGTTTGTCCAAGGGGTCTTTTTCTAATTGTTATGCTGTATTTGTCGGTGAAGTTCCGATACATGGGAAACAGTTCAAATCTCCATGAGGCTGATCCTCCTACGTCCGGTGAGGAGCTATCACTCCAAAAGGGCGAAGTCAGGTGAAGTCGTACTCGTAAACGAGGCGGGGCTCTTTAAAAGGTGACTATGGCTAGGCAGACGAATCCACGTAAGCGGGATTGGTTCAGGCAGGCGTGCGAAATGGCTAGGAGCTCACGCTTGGTTCTCTCATTTACAATAATGATTCGATGATCCGCACAATTCGAACTGTTAAACGGATCATGTCCATTCCTGGATAGTGGAAGCCTAAGGTCATCAAAACAAGGGAACAGCATAATGGAACGTTTGAAGTCTTTCCGGAGGAGAGCCAGAGATCCCGGCAAGATGGCTGCGGGTTCGTAGTAGTGTCGATCGCTAGCCGTTTGTATTTGTATGGTAACATACGAGAAGGAGAAAACTAGCAGGAGCGAAGGAACCCATTCTGTGGTAAGTCTTGAAGCTTATTTCCCTAAGATAAGTGTAATAATATAGCCGATCCAGATTAAATTCTGTGATCGGCTTTTTCTAATAATATGGGTTTGAATATAAAGAATCTAGGTCTATTAAAGGGTATACTATTCTCACAGACCGATAAATATATGATTATGAGTGAACTGGAGGAAGAATGAATGAGAATCATGATAGATACAAATATTTATGACTCTTTAATAGATGATAATAAAACCTTGAAGTTGGTTGAGCAACTTGTGGAAGAAGGATTGGTGAAGATACTTACGACACATATTCAGGAAGATGAAGTAGAACAAACTAAGGCTACGGACAAAAGAGAGAAATTAAAAAATGTATCTATTACAAATAAAATAGGTACGAGTGTATTCGTTATAGGTACTTCCCGTATAGGTGAAGCGGGACTAGGTAGCGGGACAGAAAATGGTGTAGAATTTACAAGGATTCAAAAATTTAATAGCAAACATACGAATGATGCAATTATAGCTGTCACTACCGCAAAAGAAGCTGATGTTCTTGTAACCGAGGATACCAAGCTTAGAGAAAAAATTAAAGCTCAGTCTACAACGTTAGAAACCTGGGATTATAAGCAATTCACTGATTATATAAACTCATTGTAAAAAATAAGACTTTATATCTGCATTATTTTTGTTGAGTAAGTGTCCTTGTAATTCATTACTGGGTTAAGCCATTTTTTATTTTCATCCGTTTCTAACAAACTTTCAGCCATATATTATAATCCTGACTACAAACCTAAAGGTCTACTTCTATCAACGGAGGTAGACCTATTTTAAAGTGTGTAGCACTAGAATTGAGGCAGCATTGGACAGAATAGCCGTTTTCAGTACCTCCCTAGGATGAACAGATGCCACTGAAAAAGTCCATTTTATAAAGACATACAATCGGACTTCCGTGAACGCCGCTTCATTTTCATAAGTGCGTTCTAAAAATAAGTATTAAGCGGGCTATTTCTTAGTTGAATGAAGAAATAGCCCGCTTTTCTCGCTTTTCTATTGTATAATAAAAGCAGTACATTCAGGTGGTGTTCCGATGATTTCCAATCAAGAAACCTTAAACCTCACCCCTATATGGCAATCTACGATATCGTTGTGTTTTGCAAGAAAAAAGTGCAGAAGAATGCAAAGTAAAGTACATAAGCTTGCCAGCCTTCATTTCAGTATTATTTTTGACGTGATAAAGCGTTTGTTACTCTAAAACTATCTCCCGTGAAATTCAATATATGGGCATGATGTATTACTCGATCTACTAATGCTGCAGTCAATCTAGAATCGCTAAAAACGCGATTCCACTGACTAAATTCCAAGTTTGATGTGATGATTAAACTTTTTTGTTCGTACCAGTCAGAGATCAGTTGAAAGAGGAGCTCAGCCCCTTCCTTATTGAATGGTACGTTGGATTGTCAACACTAAGCTGAACAAAACTTATAAGTTTCCTAATCTGTATTCCAATGGACTTTTATAACCAAGTGTCCCATGAATTCGAATCGTATTGTATTGTACCAATTTACGTAATCATTTAGTTCGAGTTCCAGCTGATCAAGGCTGATAAAGTGCGCTTGTTTCGTGAACTCTGTCTTGACGATATTAAACATCGATTCAGCTACGGCGTTATCATATGGACATCCTTTCATGCTCAATAATCTTTGGATGCCAAATGTCTCTAGCGCTTCGTCAATCAGTTTGTTTTTAAACTCGCTACCGCGGTCGGTGTGAAACATTTGAATTGAGTTGAGGTCACGATTAACGCTTGATAAAGCTTTGTAAACAAGCTCTGCAGTCTTACTTGGACCAGCACTGTGCCCGATAATTTCACGATTATAAAGATCGACAAATAAGCATACGTAATTCCATCTTCCGTTTACTCGTACGTACGTCAGATCACTTACTACGACAGCCAATTCAGCTTGATCATTAAACTGACGGGCAAGTTCATTTTTCACGGGGTCTTCATTCACTTTTGATTTAAATGGTTTGAATTGGGCCACAGTATAATTCGAAATAAGCCCATGTTCCTTCATAATTCGACCAATACGTCGCCTAGAGACACACAAGCCGATCTTTTCAAGTTTCTTCTTGATCTTCCGAGTTCCATAATTGTTTCTACTTTCTTGACGGCATCGACTGTCTCATCTTCTACTTGCTTTTCAACAGGTTCATAGTAAAAGGTGCTTCTGGGAATATTGAGGACTTCGCACATTGCTGATACTGAGTATTTGTGGGCATTGTTGCGTATCACATCTACTTTCGTCCCATGATCAGCGCGGCTTGCTTTAAAATATCATTCTCCATTAGTAGACGTTGATTTTCTTTACGTAGTTTGATTAATTCAGCCTCTTCAGGCGTACGGTTGTCACGTTCTTGGAATGAACCAGATGTCTGGCTTTGCTTCACCCATTTATCAAAGGCGGAAGCGGTTAAATCATATTCACGGATAATATCAGCTCTTGGTTTTCCGCTCTCATACAACTTTACCAATTGACTTTTAAATTCAGGGGTAAAAGTTCTTCGTACTCTTTTTTGGGTCATCGTAGATTCTCCTCGTTTCTTTGGTTATATTCTACTAGACCTTAATTTTATTGTCTAACTAAGTGTAGCCTATCCAGGTTTTGATTCGACACCAATACAGTAGAGAAGTTTGAGGAGGCTGGCAAGCCTTTTTTCATTGAAACTTATATTGCAACGTTATGTACTTTTCCTTTTCAAAACTATGTACTTCTATTTTGCACTAAACAGATAAGAGATTAAACAATCTTTGCTCTCTTCTTTGAATCGTTCATCTGGTGTCTGCTGTGTCGTTTGATTGCGTTTTTTATGCACTACTTCGTCCAACCACCTACGAACTTCCTCATTTAATTCCTCATGCGTATTCGGAAGGCGTCGTTTAAAAAGGTGGATTTCAGATAATCGACCGCTCTTTCAATTTTCCCCTTTGTTTGCGGTCTATATGGCTTGCAGGCTTTCGGCACCACCCCGTAATAAGCTAGAAAGTCCTGAAACTGTTTGTGGCATCATAGAAATGTAGTGAACGGCAGTTAATTTATGTACATAAAAAAGGCCACTTGCCAACATCTAAAAAATTACATACACTCCTTTTGGGCATAAAGTTCATAGGAGGTATATAGGAGATGTTAGCAATGGCTGAAATTAATTATATCAGATTAGAAACCAACACTAAAGGGCGGAGTTATTCATCCGTCGCAAAACAGATGGGGGTCGACCCCCGCACAGTGAAAAAGTATGCAGATATGGAAGATTTCAATCCCGATCAACCGGTAAAGCAGAAACGTAAGGCGCCAGTGATGGATCCCGTCAAACCGATCATTGATCAATGGTTAATGGAAGATATGAAAAAGAAGAAGAAATTTAGAAGGACTGCTCAACGAATCTATGCTCTTTTGGTAGAGAAACATGCATTTCAAGGGTCCGATCGGGCAGTGCGTGAATATGTGGCCAAAAGGAAGAACGAATTACTGGAAGAGAGCGATGAAGCGGCACTGCCACTACAGACTATTCCTGGAACAGCACAAGTGGACTTTGGAGAAGCCCCTTTTCTTTATCAAGGTGAGGAGGTTATTCGACATTATCTTGTCCTCTCCTTTCCTAACAGTAATGCCTTCTTATTTCAAGTATTTCCGTCACAGAACAGGGAGTGTTTCCTTCAAGGTTTGGTCAATATGTTCCATTACCTAGGTGGGGTTCCACGCACGATACGATTCGATAATCTCTCACCTGCGGTGAAGAAGGTCTTACCAAATGGCGAACGGCAATTAACAGAGGAATTCGCTCGTTTCGTTGCCCACTATGGATTTGAATATGAATTCTGTAATCCCGGCAGCGGGAATGAAAAAGGTCATGTAGAAGCCATGGTGAAATATATTCGCAACAACTATCTATTACCCGAGATTCTGTACAATGATTTGGCAGAGTTAAATCAACAGGTATTGGCTTGGTGTGTGGAAAATCGCCAACGCTTACATTATGAAAAGGAACTGCCGATTGCCGAACTCTATTTGGCAGACGAGAAACGATTCCTTCAACTACCTGGCAAGCCTTATGAATGTGTGCGATACGAGCAAGTAAAAGCGGATAAATATGGGTTCGTCCGTATTGACCGAAAACAGTATTCCACTTCTCCACGTTTTGCGGGTCAAACGGTGCGCGCCAAACTATCTTTCGATACGGTGACCCTTTTACAGGACGACCATCAAGTAATCGTAGAACACTCACGACTCTATGGGGATGAGAAGAAAGCGATGAACTGGCAACCTTACTTACACTTGATGGCAAAGCGGCCTACGGCCTTGAAATACAGTTCCTTCTACGAAGAACTACCAGAGGAATGGCAGAGTTATTTACAGGATTGTACGGTGGAGGAAAAGCGAAATGCGCTTCAATTACTCGCCATCTTTATGAAAGATCAGGACTTCTCGCTCTCAACAAAAGCTTTAGGGATAGCCTCTGAACACGGTCACCCTTCAGCCGAAGCAATCAAGCACGTGTACTATCAGTTGATGAATGGTAGAGGGATTCGGGATACACTCACCCTGTCCTCAAAGGTTCCGGTTTCTAAAGAAGCTACTCGGGGATTGTCCCATTATGATCAGCTGATGACCCTGGCGAAGGGTGGTGAGAGGCGATGAGAGAGCGTATCGAAGAACACGCCAAACGTCTGAAGCTTAGCTGGATCCGAGAGCATTATCATAAAGTCAACGCTGAAACACATGAGGAATTTTTATTGACGCTTTTCGAGAAAGAAATTCAGCAACGGGAAGAACGTAAATTGAATACGTTGATTAATCAATCTAGACTGCCAGATATATCTGGCAGACAGCTAGAATGGCATGGAATTCATATGAACGGACATATCACACAAGATGAGATTGTGAATGGAGAATTTATCGAAAGAAAGGAAAATTTGATACTTTACGGAGGAGTAGGCGTTGGAAAGACGTTACTCGCAGCTTCAACAGGCTGGAATGCGATCCAGCAATTCGGCCAGAAGGTTCGTTTCTATACCGTGGCAGAATTGGTGAATCAGCTGCTTGAAGCAAACGAAAAAGGAACGCTTGGGAAGCTCTATAAACAAATCGAGGGCTTAGATCTATTGATCCTGGATGAGTTGGGCTATGTTCCCTTGCATAAGCAAGGAGCGGAGCTTCTGTTCCAGGTCATCAATTTGTGTTATGAAAAAAGAAGTGTGATGGTGACAACGAATCTTCAATTCGGTCAGTGGAACCATATATTTGGCGATCCAATTTTAACGGAAGCTTTCATTGACCGATTAATTCATTATTCACATCTTCTTGTATTTAATCGCGATAGTTTTCGGCATAAAGAATCACTCATGAATCAATAAAGACGATGTTGGCAAGGAGTTACATTTTTAAGTGCCAAACATTGCATTTCCTACTTGCCAAATACACATAGATAGTATCCGCTTCAATTTTTGTAATATTGCAGGATATTTTTACTTCTACATCTTCTCCCAAATTATTATATATAATTAAACTTGTGAATACTTTCTTACTCTTTAACAATTCTTCCAACGGCTGATGTATATCGTCTTTGAATTTAAATGGTCTAGATCTATCATTCATTGTTAAATAAATTAGGTTAAATAAATAGTCATCAATTTACTCATGAAAACTCTCCTTTAAATGGCCTTAAACAAGGGTCACAGAACCTGTTACCCGAACTTGATATACAATTTCTGAGATGTTACTGGTACCGGCATGTTTATGCTTGAAAGATTAGATGAAACGAATTGGATGATAGCAAGAAACAGCCCCTTAACCGATTTCTTGGTCGAGGGGCTGTGTTCTGTGATGTAGTACTCAGTTGCCAGAATAATGTATTAATTGTGTGGGAACCTGGCAACCAAACTCTATGTCTACATGGATTCGTTATTCTAGCCACAGACATCTTTTAAAGAACTCCGCCACGAAACCACCGGAGTACGACTTCACCTGACTTCACCCCTTCCGTGTGTTAGCACGTCATTGGACACAGGAGGATTAATCACATGAGAAGGTCGGCTGTTTCCCATGAATAGGAATTACACCGATCAAATCAGCAAAACAGTTAGAAAAGACTCCTTGGTCTTCCATACTAGTTAAAGTATACAAGTTCAGACCAAAGAGTCAGCTTCCACTTCTTTCACTAGTTTAATAGAGCGCTAGCTTATGAAGTAACGTTTCGTTTAGTTTTTATCAAGCAGTAGTAGTTACTGTTGTTTTAGTTGATGAATTTCCTGCTGCATCCACTACATATACATCATATTCTGTTTCAGCAGTCAATCCTGTAATTGTTACT
>NZ_JACLBZ010000009.1 GCF_019748715.1 Sporosarcina aquimarina
TAAGTTTTGTTCAGTTTAGTGTTGACAATCCATACAAGCGGTAGGCGGAGCAATGAGACAGACAGGCGCTCTTCCTGACTGGCTCATTGCGGGAGCCATCCGCAAGCGCCGAAGTGAGTTCAGTGACGACACCCTCATGCTATGTATGCTCCGAGAAATGTCTTCAGGACTCCCTCATTGATCTCCTTACAGTGTACTTACCTCCATTGTAATTTATTCAAAATCCCCTTCAAACATCAAAAAAGACCGGCAAGTGGAGACCCTTGCCGGCCTTACATAAATTTTATTTAACTTTTACTTCTTTCGCTCGCCGTCTTGTTTCACGATCGAACAGACTGTAAATTACCGGAACGATATAGAGCGTTAGGAACGTAGAGCTTATTAGACCTCCGATTACCGCTATTCCCATCGGTTGGTTCATTTCCGTTCCTTCGCCAAGTCCTAGAGCCAGTGGCAGCAATCCGAGGATTGTCGTTAAGGCTGTCATGAGGATCGGGCGTACCCGGTCCCGGACAGAGGTAACAATCGCATCGTATGAGCTGAGTCCAGCTGCTTTTCTTTGGTTGATATAATCGACCAATACGATACCGTTGTTGACGACAATCCCTACCAAGATGAGAATTCCGATGACAGCCGTAACGCTGATTGGCGTATTCGTTGCCAGCAATCCTAGCGATACCCCAATGATCATCAATGGAACTGAGAACATGATAACGAATGGATATTTAAAGGATTCGAACTGTGCTGCCATGACGATATAAACTAACACGACAGCCAGGATAATTGCCATCAGCATATCGTTGATCGCACCTTCGAATAACTCGCGGTCTCCGCCGTACGAAAGTTCCACTTCATCCGGCAAGCTCAGATCATCTACCAGATCATTTACGCGCTTTGTCATGTCTCCAAGTGATTCGCTGGACAGATACTTTAGAGTGAAGGTAACGGAATGCGCCTGGTCCACGCGTTTAATCGCGACAGGACCTTCCGCAATCTTGACGTCTGCTACATCTTTCAATTTTACGTAGGCTTCGAACGGAGTTTTCAATTCTAACTCCTTCAATTTATCTACTCCATCTCTGAACGTTTCATCGTAGCTCACATTCACTCCGACTACTTCACCTGTTTTCCAGACGACTTGTGTAGCAAATACACCGCGTGTAACATCGCTAACTGTTTGGGCAATTTGATACGGTGCTAATCCTACGTCTGAAGCTTTCTCGCGATTCACTTCAATTTTGACCTCTTCTACTGTATCAATTAAGTCATTATCAACTTCTGTAACAGAATCCAATTCACGTAACTTTTCATCCAGCATAGTTACGGCTTTATTTAACCGCTCTTCATCCGTATCATTCAATGAGAAAGTTAATGTATTCGGGCTGGATCCTGCCGCGGTCTGCATATTGAAACTAACTTCTGCATCCTCGCCAATCGTATCCAAGATTCCAGGTTGCACTTCATCGACGAACTCAAATACAGAGCGATCTCGTTCATCGAGCGGCAGCAATTTCACATACATCTCGGCCATATTCCCTTCAGAACCGCCTTGCGCCATGCTCTGCTGTGTGCCGCCAACTAAACTAACGTATACTTCCACGTCTTTTTCTTTCTTAATTTTATCCTCGATTCGCTTCACAACTTTATTGGTCGAATCCAAAGAAGAGCCATTCGGAAGTTTGACGTTGATGCTGAAAAAGCCTTCGTCTGTCGCCGGGAGAAATTCCGTGCCGACTTTAAACAAACCATAACCGCTTGCGGCTAATAAAACCGTCGTCAACAGCAAGACAATAGCACGGTGACCTAATGCCCACTTAACCGACTTTTCAAAAGTCTGCCATTTCTTTGAACGACGTTTTCTTGCCTCCCGGTTTTTATTAGGCGCCTTCAGCATACGGCTAGCAAGCATCGGAACGACCGTCAATGCAACAACCAATGACGCAAATAAACTAAAGGAAATCGTCAAAGCAAATTCGGTGAAAATTTGTCCGATTAAACCACTAATAAAAATAACGGGTACGAATACGGCAAGCGTCGTCAGTGTAGAGGCTGTAATTGCACCGCCAACTTCCTTCGAACCGTCTTTCGCAGCCTCCTCCGGGTCTTTCCCCATCGCCAAATGCCGCTCAATATTTTCAATTACTACAATCGCGTTATCAACGAGCATTCCGATCCCTAACGCTAATGCCCCAAGCGTCATGATATTCAACGAGAAGTCTGCAAAATACATCAAAACAAATGTCACGATAACCGAATAAGGTATAGCCACGCCGATAATAATCGGACTCTTGATGCCACGCAGGAAGAAGAATAGTACAAGCATTGCGAACAAGCCACCAAGAATGAGCGATTGGCCAATATTGCCGATTGCAAGCTGAACATAGTCCCCTTGGTCAAAGAGAATATCGGATTCAATACCTTTATACGCGTCTTTTTCTAATAATTCATCCAAAGATTTCTTGAATTCCTTTGATACAGTGGCCGTATTCGCTCCAGATTCCTGAAGCACGGACATTAGGACAGCCTGCTTATCATTAGCTCTTGTCTCCGACTGTGCTTTCGGCTCAAGCAATGCAACATCCGCCACATCTGAGACTTTAATTTTGTCTCCAGTTAACGGGTTTGTCCCAAGCTGAATGTCCCGGATGTCTGAAATACTCTGTAGTGGACTGATGATTCTCGTTGTCAATTGCCTTCCATCATTTGTATCGATTGGATCACCAGGCATGGAGACATTGCTCGCCTGAATCATCTGAACGACATCCGACTGTACA
Source organism: Sporosarcina aquimarina (assembly GCF_019748715.1). Classification (GTDB taxonomy): domain Bacteria; phylum Bacillota; class Bacilli; order Bacillales_A; family Planococcaceae; genus Sporosarcina; species Sporosarcina newyorkensis. The sequence continues at coordinate 2,775 of NZ_JACLBZ010000009.1, forward strand.
AGACCATATTCTTTTAATTTTTCAGGATTTAGGATCACTTGAACATCTTCAATGATTTTTCCGGACACATTGACGCTGGCTACGCCTTCAATACGTCGCAATTCCTTTTCCAAATCATCAGCAATACTTCTGATGTCAGCCCCTTCATCGACTGTTCTTAGGGATAATTGGATGACAGGAAATTGAGATGGATCGAATTTCATGAATCTCGGCTTATTCGCCTCTTCCGGAATCGCCACTTGGTCAATCCGTTGAAGTATATCCATTTGCACGTCGTCAATAGTAGAATTCCAATCAAATTGCAGGAAGATTAAGTTCGCACCTTCCTGAGAAGAAGATTGCATGGACTTCAAACCGGGTGCTGTGGACAAGCTCTCTTCTAAAGGTTTCGTAATTTTCTCACTTACTTCTGTTGGAGAGGCACCAGGATAATTCGTAACGACTACAGCAACAGGCGGATTCAAGTCAGGAATTAGCGTCATCGGAATCTTGAAAAAGGATACCGCCCCTAAAATAATGACTAAAAACATTGTAACTAATGTAAAAACAGGTCGTTTTACCGAAAAGCTGCTAATCTTCATTGATCTATTCCTCTCTGTACCAATCAAAAGAATTTCTATCTTCTTACCATACCATTTGTCCATATTTCTTTCATCATAGACAATTGAAACTCCTTCTTACAATAACAATAATTTTAGCAAAAGACCCAGCTGGATATCAATTAATCCAGCCGGGTCTGTAAGGAGTTATATATTAAAGGAGATTGTAAAGACGAATATCCGGAAACTTGTCTTGGAACCAGCGCATAGCAAAGTCGTTTTCAAATAAGAATACTTTTCGATCATATCGATCTTTCACTAACAATGCACGCTGTCCAGCCATAGATTCTTTGACGTCTTCTTCGTTCTCAATCCAACGCGCCACTTTTGAGCCCATTGTTTCCATCTGCACTTCGACATGATATTCCGCTCTCATGCGGTGTTCGAACACTTCAAATTGAAGCTGACCTACTGCTCCTAAGATAACCTCTTCAGTATGCAATGTCTTATAATACTGAATAGCTCCTTCTTGCACGAGCTGTAAAATCCCCTTATGGAACTGTTTCGATTTCATGACATTTTTAGCAGCCACTCTGACAAATAATTCAGGAGTAAATTGTGGCAGTGCTTCAAATTGGAAATTACTTTTCCCGCCGACAACCGTGTCGCCAATTTGATAATTCCCCGTGTCATACAACCCAATAATGTCGCCCGCCACTGCCTCGTTTACGGTTTCACGGTCATCCGCTAAAAACTGAGTGGTTTGGGAGAGTTTAAAGTTCTTCGATAATCTCGGCACATTCACGGTCATGCCGCGTTCAAATTCCCCTGAGACAATTCGCACGAAAGCAATACGATCACGGTGTGCCGGGTTCATATTCGCTTGAATTTTGAAAATAAATCCTGAGAATATTTCTGACTCAGGTTCCACTTCTTCCCCATCTCGGCTCTTTCTCGGTTGCGGTGGCGGGGCGAATTGTAAAAAGGTTTCTAAAAACGTCTGCACACCGAAATTCGTCAGTGCACTACCGAAGAACACAGGAGTTAAATCTCCTTTTGCAACACGTTCTTCATCGAATTCATTACCTGCTTCATTGAGCAGCATGACGTCTTCCAAGGCTTGCTGATAATACGAAGTGGCTGTCATTGAATGCTCGACGGCCAGTCCGCCTTCTTCAGTGATTGGCAGGAAACGCTCGTCTCCTTCAGGACGTGCCAGTTCAACACGATCGTTGTAACGATCGTAAATCCCGAGGAACTCTTTTCCCATACCGATCGGCCAGTTCATTGCGTAGGACTGAATCCCCAGCACTTCTTCCAATTCTTCCATTAACTCTAAAGGCTCTTTACCTTGTCGGTCCATTTTATTGATAAAAGTGAAAATAGGGATACCGCGCATACGGCAAACTTTAAACAACTTGATCGTTTGCGGTTCAATACCTTTTGCAGAATCCACCATCATGACTGCTGCATCAACTGCCATTAACGTACGATACGTATCTTCACTGAAATCTTCGTGGCCTGGTGTATCCAATATATTGACGCGCTTTCCTGCGTAATCAAATTGCAATACCGATGACGTAACAGAAATCCCACGTTGTTTCTCGATTTCCATCCAGTCCGAAGTCGCAAATTTGCCAGACTTCTTACCTTTTACAGTTCCTGCATCTCGAATCGCTCCACCAAAATACAGCAGTTTTTCAGTTATTGTAGTTTTACCGGCATCCGGATGCGAAATAATCGCAAACGTTCGCCGTGAATTTATTTCATCATGAATCTTCTTTTCCATCACGGGTACTCTCCTTTTGTTTACGTTTTCTATCATAGAGAGTATGGAGAGGCATTTCAATGCTTTTTCATTGATTTGCCAAAAAAACTATACGCTCTTTCCTTAGGAATTAACTGAAGTTCCACCGAATTTTTTTCTGGCCTCATCCAACGCGATTTCCGCATCTGAATGAGGGTATTTTGTATTGCCGATGATTTGGAAATCTTCATGCCCTTTTCCTGCAAAAATAATGATATCTCCTTCATTCGCCATGGCAATTGTATGACGAACGGCTTCTTCTCTGTCTCCAATACATGCATATTGATCATGAGGCATGCTGGCGCTTAATTCAGACAAGATCGATTCGTTTGGTTCATCTCTTGGATCATCCGTTGTGAAGACTACATAATCCGCTGCTGCAGCTTTTTCTCCCATGATGGGACGCTTCAAACGATCACGATTACCGCCTGTGCCTATAAGGAACAACAAGCGATTGCCTTCTTTTTTTAAAGGTTGCACAGTGTCGATCGCTTTTTCAATCGCATCGGGAGAATGTGCGTAATCAATGAAAATCGTCAACGGTAATGCTGTCTCCACTTTTTCTAAACGACCTTTCACCGTAGATACATTGGCAAGCAGTGGTAGAATTTCTTCGATCGTCATACCTTTCGCATATAGTGCGGCAACCGCCGCCAGTGCATTATAAACATTAAATTCCCCAATTAAGGGCATTGTGACTCGGTATGTACCATCCGGTCCCTGCAATTGAAATTCCGTACGATTTGAGAACATCTGAATCGCAGTTGCTTGAAATGTGGCTTTTAAGCGGATGCCATACGTTAAAACAGGAAACGCCGTCATCTCCGCCATTTTGCTGCTCCAAGGATCATCCGTATTAATAATCGCAATTTTTTTCTGGTCCAATTGTTGACCAAGCTGTGCAAATAATAAGCCTTTTGCAGCACTGTAATTTTCCATTGTTTTATGGTAATCCAAATGATCATGCGTCAAATTCGTAAAAATGGCAATATCGAATTCCGTTCCGGAGAGTCGTCCTTCCACCAGACCATGAGAGGATACTTCCATCGTCATGGATTGGCAGCCTTCATTTGCTGCTTGTGCAATCATTTGTTGTGTTGTCAATACATCCGTCGTCGTATTCTCTGTTTCATACAATGTATCATTTAACTTAAAACCAATCGTTCCCGACACCGCCGTCTGCTCTCCGGATTGCCGCAGCATATCATGGATAATGTTGCCGACACTTGTTTTTCCGTTTGTACCAGTCACCCCGATCATCGTCATTCGTTTGGAAGGATAGCCGTAAAACTTTGAAGCCAATTGCTGGATTGCTTTCGCCGTATCTTCTACATAGACCACCGCCACCCGCTCTTCATCCACCGTGATAGGTTCTGAAGCGATAAGTAGACGTGCCCCGCTCATTAAAGCGCTTTTAACAAACTGGTGGCCATTTACCGTGTAACCTTTCAAGCACACAAACGCTCCTCCATCTTGGACTGCTCTTGAGTCTACCGCTAAGTCTGTGATCGTTTCAGGCACAGTCCCTATTATCGTTTTAACAGGCAGCACCGATAAAAGTTCTTTCGTATTCATATGGTTTCCTCCAATGGATAGTTTAAAATACTGAAAAATGTCATAAATCAAATACGCCTCGGTGTATTTGCGTCCAGATTTCGAATTGTGCTTAGGCCTGCGTGACGCAGGTCAGTTAGCCTTTGCCGCAGGACGCGGCGAGTTTTGGCTAACTTCATCTTTTAAAGCTCCTCTCAAAATCTGTGACATCCGCCGGAGGCTTTATCTTTGTTCAGCAAGCGTTTTGACACCCGTTGAGCAGTAAGTAAATTCGTTTTCATCTCATCAACTTTAGAGGTGAAAGTCTTCTGCTGAATAAAGATAAATAAATTTCATTCAAAATGTCTTTGAATTTTTCAAAAATGAAGTAAAATATATTTAGCCGAATACTATCATCATACTCGTATTTCCTTGTCACATCCACCTTAGATGATCGCTTGGCCAGTAGCTTATTAGGGGGTGTTTAAAATACCTATACAACAGAGGGACACTACTCGTTATTATAATTACCTTGATCTTTTTTTCCAACAATCCCAAGATCCCATTTCCGTATTTGATCTGGACGACAAAATCGTGACAATCAATCCCGCATTTGAAGAACTTTACGGTTGGAAACTTGAGGAATGTTTAGGTAAAGTGATTCGCTTTTATCCCGATACTGAGTTAGAAAGTGTTCGAGCCCGCTGCGAGTTACTAAAGAAAGGAGAAAGTCTTAACTCTGTCCAAGTCATTGAAAAACGCAAAGATGGAACTTGCTTTCATGCTGAAATCACAATGGCTCCTATCTTCAATGAACACAACGAAGTAGTTGCCATTTCGAATATAACGAGGGACATCACCTTACGTTTACAAGCGGAGGCATATGCTTTGGAGATCGAACGACTTCGGACTACAAGTAATATTGCTGCCGTCGTGGCACATGAAATTCGAAATCCAATGACTGCTATAACAGGCTTCGTCCAAATGATGAATAACGATTCCGCGAATCCGTATTCACCTTTCACACAGATCATGGAAAGTGAAATCACGAATATCAATCAAATCGTAACAGATTTCTTAGTTTTGTCTAAACCTACACTCCATCAATCCTCTTCCTTCTCAGTTATCGAGACGATTCAGGAAGTTATCGATGAATTTTGTGGCAAATTTAATAAACGGGAGATTACATGCCATCTTCATAGAATCAATCAAAACCCAGTACTCCTTGGGAATAAAGCATCGTTAAAACAAGTATTCTTTAATATTTTAACAAATAGCTGTGAGGCAATCGATCATAACGGTCAAATCGACATTACTTTCAGTTTGACCGATGAAACACTTTGTATTTTTATCCAAGACGATGGAAACGGAATGGATGAACCGACACTAGCAGCGATCTACCAGCCTTTCTTTTCTACAAAAGAACACGGCACAGGTCTCGGAATGCTGATTTCCAAGAAAATCATTGTCGATCATAAAGGCACCCTGGAGGTCGAAAGTCTCCAAGGCGCCTGGACAAAAGTTATTATTCACTTGCCATTATCGAATGATTCGCTTCACTAATGGAAGTTTCCCTTTATAAGGCGGATAACCGATTGGTACCGATACGGACGTACTCTTTTTCATCATCGATTTTGAATGAGAGAACGTATCGAAACTCGCCTTGCCGTGATACTGATTCATCCCTGAAGGTCCAACTCCGCCGAAAGGCAGATGAATATTTCCCACATGCGAGATTGTGTCATTTATACATCCCCCGCCAAACGGCAGTGTCTCTATGAAATATTCTGCGGCATTGTCGTTTTCTGTAAAAAAATAAGCAGCGAGCGGCTTGGGCATGGTGTTAATTTGCTGAATAACTGTTCCTAAATTCTCATAAGTGAGAAGCGGAAGTATCGGACCGAAAATCTCTTCCTGCATACTTGCACCATTCCAATTACCTAGTGCCAATATCGTCGGCTCAATAAACAAGTCATCCTGATCCAACTCTCCACCTTCTACGATATACGTTTGATCGTGTTCTAAGATGTTCGCCAATCGCTGAAAATGACGTTCATTAATGATTCGGCCGTAGTCCGGACTTTTCTGTACATTTTTTCCGTAGAATTTCTTAATAGCGCGCTTTAATTCATCAAGTAATTGGTCATAGATCGATATATGAGCCACTACATAATCAGGGGCAACGCAAGTCTGTCCATTATTCAAGAATTTTCCCCAGACGATCTTTTCTGCCGCTTTCTTTAAATCTGCCGTCTGATCCACGACTACAGGACTCTTACCACCAAGTTCTAGCGTAAATGGTGTTAGTCGTTCCGCACAAGCTTTCATGACGATTTTTCCTACAGCCGCACTGCCTGTGAAAAATACATAGTCAAATGGTGCATGCAAAAGAAGCTGGGTTTCTTCCTTCCCACCTTGCAAAATCGAGACATATTCTGGCGTAAAGATGCCGGTAATCATTCTCTTCATGACATCCGCTGTATGAGGTGTATCTTCAGAAGGTTTTATCACTGTACAGTTCCCTGCTGCTATGGAACCTACCAAAGGATCGAGCAATAGCTGAAATGGATAATTAAAAGGTCCGATGACCAACACACTGCCGTATGGCTCTTTAACAATAAAACTGGATGCCGGTTGCAAATGGATCGGTGTTTTCACTTTCTCTGGAGTCATCCATTCCTCTAAATGGTCCATTGTATGTGTAATGCTTGATAAAACAAATCCAATTTCCGTCACATAGGATTCAAACGGATGCTTCCGCAAGTCTTTACGCAACGCTTCAATAATTTCTTTTTCATAGTGCTGAATGGCGTCATATAATTTTTCCAACATCATTTTTCGGAATGAAATACTGCGTGTCACACCCGATACGTAATACGTCTTCTGTTTGCTCATGATGATTTCTAACTCATTACCTGAAAAATTCACAACACTCACGCTCCTCTTTTTCCTACCTCCTTCCATTCTATCAGTTTATCCAAAAGAAAAAACTCCGAACGATTGAAGATTCGGAGTTTATCTTTATACGCGACTTCTCATTAATCGCAAAGAGTTCAAAACGACAATCACTGTCGCACCCATGTCGGCCATAACTGCCATCCACAACGTTAACCAACCTGGAATAATTAATAGCAGTGCGATCACTTTCAAACCTAGTGCAATGGAGATGTTTTGAAGAATGATTTGCTTTGTACGCATACTCAAGTTGATTGTGTACGGCAGTTTTTCCAAATCATCTGCCATTAACGCGATATCCGCAGTTTCAAGCGCTGTATCTGTACCCGCACCGCCCATCGCAATTCCGATGTTCGCACTCGCCAAAGCAGGCGCGTCGTTCACTCCATCGCCAATCATAGCGACTTTCCCATATTGTCTCATCGATTTAATCATTGCCACTTTTTCATGAGGCAGCAATTCTGCCTTCACTTCTGATAAACCTAGTTGCTGGCCGATCGCCGACGCAGTGGATTGATTATCACCGGTAAGCATGACCGTCTTTCTTATCCCCATTTGATGAAGTTTCTGAATGACCGATAAGCTGCTTTTGCGGACTTGATCTGCTACAGCAATCATACCGTCTAGGCCTGCTTCGGACCAAACGAGCATGACCGTTTTTCCTTGCCGTTGCAATTCGAGTATTCGTTGTTCAAAAGACTCTTCTAAACGATCCATCTCTTTATACAGATTCGGACTGCCAACATAAACTAATCTACCGCCGAGCAATCCTTTCGCTCCCTTACCTGTGATCGATTGGAAATCCTCCACTTCCAATAAATCATTCGACAACTTCCCTGCTGCTCTCATGATAGCTGTTGCAAGCGGATGCTGAGAGAATCGTTCGATCGATGCAGCCTGTTTCAGTAATTCAGCTTCAGTGACTGCAGATACTGAAATAACATCTGTCACTTCCGGGCGGCCTTCCGTCAAAGTACCTGTTTTATCAAATGCAATCACTTTAATTTGTCCAGTTTCTTCTAAATGAATGCCGCCTTTAATCAAGACACCATTCCGCGCTGCATTCCCTATCGCTGTGACAATTGCAATAGGAGTCGAGATCACCAACGCACACGGACAACCGACAACAAGAACTACTAACCCTTTATAAAACCAGTCACTCCATAAACCACCCATAGCAAGGGGCGGGATCACCATAATTAGCACGGAAATCGCGAGAATAGCCGGGGTATAATATTTCGCAAATCGGTCCACGAACTGCTGGGTAGGTGCTTTTTCTGCCTGTGCTTCTTCTACCAAATGAATGATTTTTGCGATCGTTGTATCTTCAGCAAGCTTCGTGACACGTACTTGCATCGAACCTTCTTCATTTAGCGTTCCAGCGAAGACTTCATCACCGAGCACTTTATGAACAGGTACCGATTCACCTGTGATGGCCGACTGATTGACGGAAGAATTTCCTTGAATCACTTCCCCATCCATCGCAATCTTTTGTCCCGGTTTGATTAAGATCACATCATTGATCATTAATTCTTCAACTTCTACTTCATACTCTACGCCATTTCGCAATACAGTCGCTGTGGTAGGAGCGATTTCCATTAATGAACTAATGGAGTTTCTCGCTTTATCAATCGAATAGCTTTCCAGCGCTTCGCTGACAGAAAACAAAAACACGACAACGGCACCTTCCGCCCAATCTCCAATCAACGCAGCCCCGATGACCGCGATGGTCATTAATGTCGACATGTCAAATTCCAATTTTGAAAGATTTAGCAGTCCTTCTTTCATTAAACTGTAACCGCCAATCAAAATAGCCAATGCGAATAAGACAATGGATAACCAGTTATTCTGTCCATTGGCTGCTGAAACGCCATAGCCCGCCAGTAACAATACCAGCGAGACCAATGTCGTCTGGTTTTCACGTTTAAGCCAGAAAGGAATATGTTGCTTCGTGTTTCTTTGTTTTTCAGGAAAGACTTTTATGCCATCAAATGCACCCGCTTTTTCCAGTTGCAAGATCGAAACATCGCCATCCACCGTTAGCTTAGATGCCCCAAAGTTCAACTGCACGTCTTCCACTGTATCGATTTGCCTAATATTTTTTTCGAATTTCGCGGCACAACTTGTGCATGAAAGCCCTTGCAGACGGTAGACGTTTTTCTCAGTAGCCATGTGATCAGTCCTTCCCAAAATTCAGAGTAATCTATCTGCATTATCATTCAATCACCCGTTTGATTGATTACTTTCAGTATATTCAATCCAATAACTTTTGTCAATTCAATCAAGCACCAGTTTGAACGATATAACCAAAAGGTACTTAAGTATCTTACGTGCCTGAAAAAAAGAAATGATGGCAAGCATCACATCATACCAAGCTTCAACTATACTACCGTCTTTCAAGTTCAGATAATAATCCAATTAACTTATTAATTAGATATTTCTATTTCAACCTAAATGGTATATAGTGATATATAATTTATTGTTTGGAGGTAATACATGGATAATATAATTACATATATCATAATGATCGCAGTAATGGTTTTCATACCTGGTCCTGATATGATACTTCTTGTAAAAAACACAATTAGTCACGGAAAAAAAGCTGGACTTTATACTGTACTCGGAATGGCTATGGGACTTTCTTTCTGGACTCTCATTGCTGTCCTTGGATTATCCATGGCTATCGCACAGTCAGCGGTTATTTTCACTGCCATCAAATATTTAGGCGCCGCCTATTTATTGTTTTTAGGAGTAAGAAGTTTTTTCTCCAAAAACTCAATTTCTTTAGAAGCTATTCAAGAAAACCCATCTGACTCTTTAATGAAATCTTCTAATCAACATTACAAAGATTCCTTTACGCAAGCACTACTAAGCAATATTTTTAATCCGAAAACAGTTTTAGTTTATATTACAATCATGCCTCAATTTATTGATTTAACAGGAAGCGTAAATCAACAACTAATCGTTTTAGGGTTGATCGCTACCGTAATCGCAGTGGTATGGTTTTTAGTTATTATTCATCTAATAGATCTCTCTAGAAAGTGGTTAGGTAATTCTAAGTTTCTTACGGCTTTTCAAAAGTCAACCGGTGTACTCTTAGCAAGTTTTGGCGTGAGAACCGCACTTTAACCTTCCGCTAATTTCTATATTTTAAATCACCGTTTGGATTATCCAAACGGTTTTTTTTCGCTTCATACTTCAAAAATAAGAAGGTTAATGAAGGGCGAGGGATACGTTCAATGGTTTGCTTTAAAATGGGTCACTAAACATAAAAAAAGAGACCCTTAGGCATCCGCCATTAGGATCTCTATGTGTTATAGAATAGTGTTCTGAAGGTCTTTAACGCAGGTTTGACTCCTATAATTCCTACTGATCTTACTTAGATCGTGTGATAAACATCGCAGGTACTTCTGCTTCAAATCGTACCAATTCACCGGTTCGCGGGTGTAGAAAGGACAATGCTGTCGCATGAAGCCCCAGTCTGCGTAGCGGATTACTTGTAGAGCCATACTTTTTGTCACCAAGAACAGGGTGACCTAATTCCTCCATATGCACGCGGATTTGATTTTTTCGCCCCGTTTCAAGGAGAACTTCCAACAACGAACACTTTTTGTTCGACTGAATTCTTTTATAATGTGTAATTGCATGCTGACCACCATTATCAATCGGACTTGAATATACTTTGAACGCGCTATTTTCAGTCAACCAGGATGTGATGGTACCCGATTCACTTTTCACCTTTCCTTGTACAAGCGCAGTGTACATGCGCTCTTTTACTGACTCACTCCATGTATTTTGCAGAGTTTGTTGTGTTTTTTCATTTTTGGCAAACATCATGACACCTGATGTATCTTTATCAAGTCTATGCACTACAAAAATTCTATTTCTAACATCACTGCTTCGGACATAGTCCGTAACTTGTCGATATGCAGTCATCTCCCTTTCTCGTTTGGAAGCAACAGAAAGGATACCCGCTTCTTTATTGATCACTATTATATCTTCATCTTCATGTAAAATTGTTACGCCTACTAATTTCGAGATGTTTAGAGCCACTTGGTTACTTTGAATTTCAACCTTCTGACCAATTTGCAATGAGTAATTATGTTGCCTCATCATTTGCCCATCCACCATAACTTGGCCACGGGTTAGAATCGATTTAACCGAATTACGACTGGTTTTTGACAGTACTTTCAATAAAAATGGCAATAACTCGATCTGTTCCTGAACAGTATATTCCGTTTTGCTAAATGCTTCTGGTTTTCTTTTCAACAAAAAATACCTCCTACTCATCTAATTAGGTTCTAGTATGTAAATAATACACCACGGTCTCTGGACTTGTACGTTCAAGCTGTTACTGTATTAAAGAAAAATAAAGTAAACCTATTTTAAATCGATTTAAACACAAAAAAGACCCCTAGGCATCCGGCCTAATAGGGTCTCTTGGTGTTAAAGAACCGTGTTCCGACGGACTTTAACTTAGGTTTGGCACCTATGATTCCTACTGGGCTCGAACCAGCGACCTCCACCCTGTCAAGGTGGCGCTCTCCCAGCTGAGCTAAGGAATCGAATAGAACTAAGATGTGCATACTATCGCAAATAAGTTCTCTTGGATAAGCACAAATATTATAATAGCATCATCTTCGCATATTGTAAATAGGAAAATTTAAAATCGGTAATTTTTCTTATCAAGAAGAAAAATTACCGATTTTTGTGGAACACTTTTAAAATGGCCAGTTGAGACTCTCCTTCCATCTACTGCATTTGATTTACTGATTCTTCCACTTGATCGTTATCAAAATACAGAAATTCTTCATGATCAAGTTCACCGATACGTTCCTTATTGAATCCATGTGCCAAGTGTCCCTCAAATAAATTTTCAAACCAAATATCTTGTGATTGCATAGTATTTCCACTCCTTTTACGTTTTAGTCAAAATCCATAATCGTTGTATGTACATCAACATTTGTGATTGATTTGCTTATATGTAGTATAGACATAACCGTCCTTGGCAAAACTGCGTAATTAGTCCAAAATCAATTCTTTATATTATAGACCTTTGGAGTCTTGACATTTTAACACACACATGAATCGGACTAATCATTCTATCTAGCAACACGTCATTACTAGATTATCGGCAGTTCAATTTTTCTAAAGTAATAGTACTTTCCACACAACCTCTTCAATATGAATGACTACTATTATTAAGAAATAAAAAGACTTGTCTGCCCAGTTTTACAGGAGTAGACAAGTCTTACTAGATTAATTTGAAGCAAGTTGTGATGAATCAATCTTTTTCTTAGAAATCAATTGAAGCACCAATAAAACCACGAACATCCCTAAACCGACCATATCCGTCATAGTTTCTGGATAAATCAACAACAAACCAGTTCCTACCGTCAGGATTCGCATGATCCAGTTCAATTTAAGATACCAATAACCGATCATTCCTGCGCCGATTGCTACCATACCGACAATGGCGGTAAACGTTACCCAGACAATCTCCAGTATGCTGGAATCTAACATTAACATCGCTGGATTGAATACAAACATATACGGAATAATGAAGGCCGCGATCGCCAATTTAGCAGAGGTGACACCTGTCTTAATGGGATCCCCGCCTGAAATTCCGGAGGCAGCAAAAGCAGCAAGTGCAACCGGCGGAGTGATATCCGCAATAATTCCGAAATAGAATACGAATAAATGTGCAGAAACGGCGACTACAATCGGCACAGCTGCCCCTGGAGGCGCATCCAGCATCAACAATGTAATAATGGCTGGCGCTGCAATTGTAGATGTAATAACATAGTTCGCTGTAGTTGGCGATCCCATACCTAAAATGATCGCTGCTAACATAGTAAAGAACAATGTTAAGAAGATGTTACCGCCTGCAGCTGAAATCAAGCCTGTCGCTAAACTTAATCCCAGCCCGGTCTTCACTACAACTCCAACGATAATACCCGCGCACGCTGTCGCTGCCGCAACAGCCAATGCAGTTCGTGCACCGTCTACCAGTGCATGAATCATATCCCGGATACCAATTCTCGTATCTTTACTGATCGCACTGACAACAATTGTTAACACGATACCTAATAGTGCTGCTTTCATTGTCGGAATTCCGACCAACAAGAAGACGATAATCCCAAGAATCGGAAGAAGCAAGTAAATTTTCTTTAATGTTTCTTTACGATTCGGTATTTGGGATGCATCCATTCCTTGCAAACCAACACGCTTCGCTTCGAAATGCGTCATGATCCAAATACCTGTAAAATAGAGTAATGCAGGAATGGCAGCTGCTTTGGCAATCTCCCAATACGTCACGCCTCCGATAAACTCTACCATCAGGAACGCTGCCGCTCCCATGATCGGCGGCATAATCTGTCCGCCAGTCGAAGCCGCGGCCTCTACCCCTCCGGCAAACTCTTTTCTATAACCTAACTTTTTCATCATAGGGATTGTATACGAACCTGACCCTACTACGTTTGCTACAGAACTACCTGAAATCGTGCCCTGCAAAGCACTAGAGAATATTGCTACTTTAGCAGGACCGCCAGTCAAGCGGCCAGCCAATACAACGGCTAAGTCATTAAAATAATTTCCTACTCCTGTTTTCACCAAAAACGCGCCGAATAATAGGAAGACGAATATAAAGGTGGCAGATACACTAATTGGCGTACCTAAAATACCGTCCGTTGTGAAGAACATCAGTTGGACAAGGTTTTCTACGCTTTGTCCTCGGTGCGCCAGAAACCCAGGGAAGTATGGCCCGAAAAAAGCATAGATTAAAAACACAATGGAAATGATCGTGATCGGCAAACCAACAGCCCGTCTCGCCGCCTCTAGTGTCAATAGAACGGCTAATATACCGACAATCAAGTCGATATCCGAAACCCGGCCAACACGATATATAAGATCATCCATAAAAAGCGGCCAATATAAGCCAACTACGATCGCCAACAAAGCTAAGATAATATCATAAAACGGTACTTTATCACGACGGATTCCAATTTTCTTTCTAGCTGGGAACAATAAGAAAATAAGAGATAGCGCGAATCCTAAGTGAATGGAACGCTGTATTTGCGCGGTGAATGGTTTACCTATCGCTGTATATAACTGGAAAATAGAAAATGCCAATAAACCGAAAAACACAATCTTGCTTAAAATGCCCTTCAAATTTCTTGTATTGGACTCAGGGTCATATTTTTGAAGAATTTCGAGCTGCTCTTGTTCAGTCAGCGTCCCCATTTCTTCATCAGATAAACGTGGGATCTCTTCATTATTATCCTTATTTTTTGCCATCAATTCCAACTCCTCTCAACAACTCAAAATTCGATATCTTAGTTATATGAAAACTATACGAATGACCTTTCTGAAGAAAATCTTTCAAATTATAATCTTTGTTTTCATATCGCAAAGATAACCCGGTATCTACTCTACCTACATACAGAACAAATGAGTCGATCACACGATTTTCGAATGTAAGCGTATAAACACCATCTTCCACCTTCAAAATTTCGCCTTCATCCGCGTAACCCGGCAATCCGATGGCTACGTCTTCATACTGCATAAATTCGAAACGGAGCTTCTCGTTATCGGTAATTTCATATTGTTCCTTCACATTAGATAAGTGAATCGAATGAATATAATTTACTTGAAAATGACGATCAGTATGTAATGGAAGATAATACAATTTCGGTTGTTCGCTCCGCACTTCTTCAAGTACGATCACTTGTTTATAGGGATAAAAGAGTAGTATAAGTACCGAACTAGTAATTAGAAATATCAGCAGAAGAATGACTTTTCCGAATTTCATCCGCCTTTTCCTTCCTTTTATGAACAATTAAGAATGGGACGGATAAAGCTAAACGCTTCACCGTCCCTCTTCATCATTTCAAACTTCTTATTTTTATTTGTTTACTTCGTCAAAATACTTCTGTGCACCTGGGTGTACAGGGATACCAATCCCATCCAAGCCGTTTTCAGCCTTGATCAATGCACCTTTAGCATGTTGGATTTTTGAAGCGTTTTCATAAATTGCTTTCGTGATTTGGTAGCCAAGCTCTTCAGAAATGTCATTTTGCATAACAAGCATTGCACCTACAGAAACTGCCGGTGTATCTTCTTCAGAACCATATGTTCCAGCTGGAATAATTTCTTTTGCATAGTATGGATATTTCTCAATTAGTTCATCTGCTTTTGCATCTTCTACAGGAACGATGAATACTTCAGCTACCGCGTTCAAGCCTTCTACAGCACCTGTTGGAGTACCTGCAGTAATGAATGCCGCATCAATTTGCCCTGCTTGTAGGCTTTCTTGTGACTCTCCGAAGTCTAGGTTTTGTGGCTTAATATCGTCCATTGTAAGACCGTGAATCTCAAGTAACTGCTCAGCATTCGCATACGTACCTGAACCTGGAGCACCTACTGAAACGCTTTTACCTTTTAAATCTTCAAACGTTGTAATATTATTTTTCTTCAATGTAACCAATTGAACGGTTTCAGGGTATAAGTTACCGACAGCGGATACCTCGTCGATTACTTCTCCGTCAAACATCATTTCACCTTTAGATGCATAATATGCAATATCTGTTTGTACAAATGCGATTTGTGCATCTCCATCTTTTAATGCTGTCATATTGGCAGCAGATGCTTGTGATACTTCTGCAGTCGTTTTGATGCCGGTTTCTTCACCGATGAATTCTGCGAAAGAACCACCTAGCGGATAGTATGTTCCTTGCGTTCCACCAGTTAATAAGCTCAAGAACTTGTAATCTTGACCTTGCTTATCGTCTTCTTTGTTTCCATCCCCTGCATCCTTGTCTCCGTCTGTTGCATTGTCGGTTCCGCAAGCAGCCAGAACAAGAAGAGCAAGCATGGAAACTAGCGCCAATAGGCGAAGTGATTTTTTCTTCATGTGTCTTTCTCCCCTTTTCTAATATAGTCATAGACATTTCCATTCTACCATGAAAGCGCTTTAGTGTGTCAATGATTTTCAAAACAAACCGGCAAGTCGAACACTTAGCAATAATTAAATAGTACTGTACTTAAATGCTTGCTACTTCTAAAAATACCTGTACGCTGTTCTAGCGGTATTAGTACGCTTTAGTTTACAGCTAAGGGGATGCTCTCCGCGAGGCACATTAGCCGCTTTCCTCACTTCGCTCAGCATCGTGTCTCATCATTCGCGTTAAACACTACAGGAAAAGCCACCACAAAGAATGGCTTTCCCAAGCATTATCGAAGCGTAAGCAGTATATACTTTCAGTTGAGGTAGCTCAGCTGCGCCTTTCGGAAACATACTAATATTAGTAGTGCGGGCCAAGACAATGGTTTGTACTATATATTTTTCATATTAGAATGGATGCTAGTATCTTAGAATTCATATAAGGAAACCTACTCATTTCACACCCCTATTTGAACCAGGTAAATATGTTGGATCTTCGAAATGGTGTATTAGAAAATAAAATCGATAAAGCACTGTGGAGAATTTTATGAAGGGTCAAAAAGAGAAAAAAGGATAGAAGATTTCCTTTCCTTTTTCCTGCTATACAGCATTTGAGCGGAGGACGTTTGACTCCAGGTAGACCAGCATGAGCCTAGACTGAGATAAGAAGGTTTCCGGTTCTCATTTATTCCTTCCTCAATCTACAAACAAAACGCACAAATACTATGAGTAAAGTATTTGTGCGTTTATTTTGATTTATTCGCTGTTCCCATTCCGTACATCTTCAAACGTCAGGCCCGCTTCTTGTAAGTCGCGTGTTCTATGGGCGATTCGAGATGCAGCACAGGCTGCCACACTAGCGACTAAGTCATCCAAGAATGTATGAATGCCTATGCCCTTTTTTGTATCCAAATCATTGATAATGCCAATTTTGTTTTTATCCAAATGACCGAATGTCGTAACTGCGATGGAACCGTACGTGTAAACTGCTCCTAACGCAATTGTTTCATCCACACCAAATAATCCTTCATCCGACTCGACAATTTGCTGAAGCGGAGCTGAAAGCTGACCTCTTTCCGCAATTTCATCCAATTCCACACCAACTAAGATCGCATGCTGCAATTCCCGCTTACGCAAGACATTTTCTACAGAGTCGATACATTGATCTAGAGACAAGCCCTTGTTGTAAGGTACCTGCATCTCATAAACGATTTTCGCGATATCTTCAATTTTTACTCCACGGCGAAGCAATGCATCTTTTGCAGCTGCCGTCACTACATCGGAATGAACAATATTTTTACCTGCTACCATATTATTTCCCCTCTCTCTCCTCATACCAGATAGTTTTTCACTGGCTTTTCCCCATTACTTACCGGTATGATATCTTCTAAGTGTACATTATTTATGGAGGTCCTACAAAATGAACCCAGGCAAGATTGAAGAAATTCGTTTTTACAGCAATGAACTGCAAGAAGAAATGGAACTATTGCTTTATTTACCTTCCCATTACTCTCCTTTATACAAGCATAACGTCGTGCTGGCATCAGACGGAAAAGATTATTTTCAACTAGGCCGAATCGGTCGTGTTGCAGAAGGGTTGATGGAAGAAGAATTGATCGACCCTGTCATCATCGTTGGCATTCCGTACAAAACAGTTCCTGAGCGCAGACGTATGTATCATCCTGAAGGCGACCGCCACCAAGCGTATATTCGTTTTCTAGCTCATGAATTAATCCAGTATATTGATGAAACCTATCCAACATACCAAATGGGCTCAAGTCGTATGTTAATTGGAGATTCTCTAGCTGCTTCCATATCATTACTGACGGCAGCGAAATACCCGAATTGTTTCGGAAAAGTCGTCCTGCATTCTCCTTTTGTCAATGAACATGTCATGGAAGCTGTAAAGTCCATTCAAGATCCAGCTGCCTTGTCCATTTACCAGGTGATCGGTCAACAAGAAACAGCAGTCCCAACAACCGCTGATGGCAGACTAGACTTTTTAACGCCCAACCGTGAGCTGCATGAATTGATTAAAGAAAAAGGTTTCCCATATTTTTATGAAGAGCTAGACGGAGATCATACATGGAAATCATGGCAACCCGATATCCGACGGGCTCTCCTACAAATTAACAACTTATAGGGATAATAAAAGACAAGTCCGACTATTTTCTGATATACTGAAGTGGATGAACTAAAATTCACTCAATTCACGAGGAGGTAATCTTAAATGAAATACGGTATTGTTGCATTCCCTTCAAAGAAACTCCAAGACTTGGCAAATGGCTATCGTAAGAGATATGATCCGCATTACTCGCTGATCACACCGCATATGACTCTTAAAGATCCGTTTGAAGCGAACGATAAGGAAATTGAAGAAGTAGCAAAAGCGTTAAAAGAAATTACGATCAAGAACAGTCCTTTTGAGTTGAATGCCACAAAAGTAAGCACATTCGCTCCAACTACGAATACAATTTACTTCAAGGTTACACCGAACGATGAATTGCTCGAACTACACAAAGATTTGAATTCGAATTTTTATGAAGCAGAATCCAATTATGCGTTTGCACCGCACATCACAATTGCCCAAAACCTGACATCAGGAGAACATGACGATATAATCAGCCAATTGAAAATGGTAGGTGTCGACCATTCTGAACTCATCGACCGCATCCATTTACTGTACCAACTAGAAGATGGTTCGTGGACAGTGTACGAAACATTTCGTCTTGACCAGGAGTCTTGATTTGCTGATGACAGTGAAGATCGTCACAGATGATAAGGGTAGGGAGGATGCATTCTCTGTTCGCAAGAAAGTTTTTGTAGAAGAACAGGGAGTACCTCTGCATTTGGAATTGGATGAATATGATCAAGACGCTACACATTTTGTCGTTTATGACAGCGAAGACAATCCAATCGGCGCCGGTCGAATGAGAGGATTAGTCAACGCGCACGGAAAAATCGAAAGAATCTGCGTTTTACCTGAACATCGAGGCAAGCATTTTGGCAATATGATTATGCATACATTAGAGGAACATGCGAGAAAAAGTTCTATGAAAAAACTTCTGTTGAATGCTCAGGCATACGCCGTGCCTTTCTATGAAAAATTAGGATACGTAGTCACTTCACCAGAGTTTATGGATGCAGACATTCCGCATCGAGCGATGGAAAAGAGCTTACTAGATGAATCATAATGCTGTGCCCAATCAAATACCCCTGTCAGCTTTGTTTAGCTGACAGGGGTATTTTTAGAGTTCTCACACATATGTGTTAACCGCTAGACCTTTTCCTACTACTGCCGCTATCTCGGGAGATAATTGCGTTGGGTTCGGAGCTACCGGACCCCTTTTGACTAAAGGAAGCGGTGCACGCTTCATGTTCCGTTCTTCCATTTGCTCTACTTGTTGCCGATTCTCGTCCTCCAAGATATCTTCCCAATAACTAGATTCCTCATTTTCTAGACGTACTGGGCTTACTCGGCCAATATAAGCAAAATTATGACGTTCGTTATTCATTCGCTCTGCGTATTGTTGAGCCTGAAGTGGTTGGATCGGTAAAATATATCCCATGACGTGCACCTCCTTAGATTCTGTGCTTTCTATCTAGTATACCCATTAGTAGAAACTTTTAAACATCTTTTTTAAATATTTAATTAATTCCCATCAAGCATGTGATTAATATCGTTTAAGTTAAGCCCTTTTCCACTTTGAATGATCGAATTGACCAATTCATCTTCTACGTGTTGTGGTACGTCTTTTCTAGCCAACTGACTCACCTTTTGTACAATCTTTCTAACTTGACGTTCATCTTTAAAATCGGCAAACTGAATCGCGTTGGCTAAGGCAAAAACTTCTTCCATCGGGACGCCTGTCTTGGATTCTATTTTTCGAAAGAATGAATCATTCATCTTCAGATCTCCTCCTTAAAAATAGCTTCTGCCTACAATGATCAGCAAAATAAACAGGACCACAATTAAAACGAAAGAAGAACCGCCATATCTTTCTCCACAGCCTCCGCCGCCATATCCAAATCCACCTTGACCGTAAGACGGATAACATCCAAACATAAAAACCCCTCCTTCCTTCTTCTCTATCGTATGCAGAGAAGAACAAAATGGAGAGGGCGGTTAATATATTTTCACACATTTCCTTTCGAAGTAAAAAGAAGTGCTCCAATCAAACCGAAAACAATGGCTGCACTGATACCAGAACTCGTCACTTCAAACATTCCTGTCACTACGCCGATCAAGCCATGTTTTTCCGCTTCTGCTAAAGCCCCATGTGTCAATGAATTCCCAAATGAAGTGATTGGAATCGTAGCACCAGCGCCTGCAAAATCAATCAATGGCTCGTACCAACCGATCCCATCCAATACCGATCCAGCAACTACAAGTGAACATAAAGTATGCGCCGGGGTCAGTTTTGCAACATCCATCAAAAGTTGTCCAATGACACAGATCAGACCACCAACAATAAACGAAGTAATATAAATGGAAATCATATCATACTCACCTCATTTATCGAAATTTCTATTGCATGTGCGATACAAGGAATGGTATCTCCTTGCTGATAGGACAATGGGGATAGCAATGCACCTGTTGCGATCAGCAGCACACGTTGATATTCACCTTTTTGCAACTTCTGGTATACATCCGAAAAGAACACGGCGGCTGAACAGCCAGCTCCACTGGCACCAGCAAAAAATGAAGGATCCATCCCATAGAACTCTTCTCCTGCATCTCGAAAATTCTTCGTATGGGGTAGCCCTTGTTCATTTGCAAGAGCTTTTAAAAGCTTAAATCCACTGCTCCCCAGATCACCCGTGATAATCGTGTCATAATCATCAACCGTTTTACTGTGACCGTTTAAATGGCTAGATAAAGTGGACATCGCAGCAGGCGCCATAGCAGCTCCCATATTCAGAGGATCCGTCATTCCCATGTCCACTACTTTGCCAATCGTGGCGCAAGATATCGAAGGAGTTCCCGGCTTATTCTGTCCAATCAAAACAGCCCCTGCTGCTGTCACTGTCCATTGTGCAGTAGCTGCTTTTTGAGTACCGTACTCGAGCGGATAACGAAATTGCCGTTCAACTGCGTTATGTTGACTAGACGAGCCGGCGATGAGCCAATTTGCTTGTTTAGCTTCTGCAAGCAGCGCGGCTGTAATCATAGAAGAAACGGATGTTGCGCAAGCTGAAAACATTCCTAAGTAAGGAATTCCTAAAGCCTGGGCTGTGAAATTAGATGGCGTCATTTGATTCACCAAGTCGCCCGTTAAAAAGAAATCAATTTTTTCGACATCTTTTTTAGCTTTACTGAGAGCAACCATCACAGCATCATACATCAACTGTTTGTGGCCATCCTCATTTGTCGGCAAATCACATCGCTCGTCTTCATATAATTTGTCAAAACTCTGGGCAAAAACACTTTTCTTCTTTTCTAGAGGTCCTGCAGTAACTCCGGCTGAATGAATACTTGGCATAGAATTGAAGGTCAGGATTCCATTCTTCACCATGAAACAACACCGAATTTCACAAGAATTGTCTTGATGAGTGCCACAACAAATGCAGAAAATACGCCAAATAAAATAACAGAGCCTGCAAGTTTGAACATATTCCCCCCGACACCGAGCACATATCCTTCTGATTTATGCTCAATTGCAGATGAAACAACCGCATTACCAAAACCTGTGATAGGAACTGCTGCACCCGCTCCCCCAAACTGAGCAATCTTTTTATACAGACCAAAACCCGTTAGCAACATTGAAAGGAAAATCATCGTGGCAACTGTTGGATTGCTCGCTGTACGTTCCGTAAAATCAAAGAACGTTATATAGAAAAGTGCGATAAACTGTCCAATTAGGCAAATGAGACCACCTACCAAGAACGCTTTAATGACATTTTTTAGAATGGGAGGTTTAGGCGATAATTCTTTCTCCAAATGGGCATACTTTTCTTGTTCCATTAGGTTTGCTCCTTTTCAATGGATTTAATTTTATCTATTTTCTTTTGGTATTCATCTTGTTTTTCTTTATCTATCAATTTCTTTGTTTCCAACAACACTTTACTGTCAGCAGAAACAGTAACCGTCAAATCTGGATAAGCTTTTTCTAATTTCTTTTTAATTTCCGATGCAATCTTTTTCTTTTGAAAGCGAGAAAATGTATTCACACGAATGCCCGTTATCAAGTCCTTTTCATGAAGAAGTGCTATCGCTAATTTGACATGACCGTTTTGATCCAAAACTTCTTCCAACTTATCTTCATTATAAGCCGTTGTATTTTCGATCTTGGTTCCTTTTTCACTGCAGCCAGTCAATAGAATGAGCAAAGTAAACAGCAAACCTATTCTTTTCAAGAGTATCTCCCTCCTTGTAAATAGTATGGAATATTCCTAAGCGATTTATGCATACCGGTGCAAACGCCCTGACGTCTTTTCTCACACCGCATAAGGTATAGGGAAAGACAAACAGGAGGTGGACAGTAGTGGGATGTGAAAGAACAGATAGTGGAAGAGAGAATTATGGTTGCTGTAACAAGTCCAATTGTATTTGTGAGGTAGTGCGTTTTATTAAACGTGTCCAAAGCACGAGTCCAGAGGTGGATTGTGTTGAATGTGATACGGATTGCTTCATGGCTCCGCTCGGCAGTTTAACTCTTCCGGCGCGCGGTCGTGTGAATACTCGTGTATTCAGTTTGTTAACAGACGATGGGGACTACTTCAAGGCCGTATTCCGCGGTGGGAAAAGGAATCATAGACCTCGCCCGCAACCGAGAGCAACTGAAGATGAAATAAGTGGCAGAAGACCCGGACCAGGACCAGGTCCAGCACCATCAACAAGCTGCGTTTCCGTATTCTTCCGCGTACAGAAAGTATTTGACTCTTGCTGTGCAACGCTTCAAGTATTACAACCATTGAAAGATGGCAGGCCTTTCGATATTACAAATAACGGAAAAATCTGCGTAGAAAAAATTTGTCAAGTAAACGGTTTCGGAGCCACCGATACGTGCTTGACTGTTGATTTAAGCTGTTTCTGCGGTATCCAATGCATCGACGATGTGTATATCGACTTCTGCGATGAGGACTAAAATTTAATTAGAATTAACGCTTGCAATGCGAAAAAAGGGCGAACCCGAAATTACGGGTTCGCCTTTTACTATTTATATAGAAAATGATTGCTGTTTCCACTTTATGTCTCTAATATCGTGGATGGCGATTGAAGTAAGATCTTCGCCTTCCTTCATCCAAAGTACTTCATCTTTCAGTTCCTCAAGTTTCCCCATTACCACTCTCTCCTCTGTCACAATTTCAATCGGCTGATACAATTCTTTTCGGAAAGGATGAACCAAATAATCCAAGTTCCTCAGAATATGCGGATTTATTTCCACTGAAACTTCTTCATCCGATACGACTAATTGAGGCAATTCAATGACTCGTTCCGCTTCTCGAGTATGCTCCATTTCAAAAACAGAAGTACTCTCTTCTTCAACAGTTGGCGTATACATGAATTTCCGAATCACCGGGCTCTTAATAAACAATAACGGCTCTGCATTACGCATACCTCTCACATCCTTTTTGTTTAGCATATGTAAACAAAAAGCCTAACGTTCCGAGTTCCAGTTTATCTTCAATTTTCTATACGTTTTCAAATGTTCAAATAGAAAAAACAGCATTTACACCTCACAAGGAGCTAATAAATGCTGTTGCTAGTCCTAGATAAATAATAATACTGATGACGTCATTTAACGTCGTGATAAATGGTCCGGAGGCTACTGCGGGGTCCACCTTGATCTTATGCATGAATAAAGGGATGAACGACCCTGAAATGGTAGCGACAAAAATCGATACAAGGGTAGCTGTACCCACTAAAAGTGCAATGACCAATTCATGTTTCCAGATAAATATCAGCAGAACAACGAATATTGCGCAGACTAATCCGGTGATCAATCCGGTACCCGCTTCTCTCACTAACAATTTGAACTTACTTTCATCCTCAATATCACGTGTCGCAATACCCCGAACGGCAACGGCTAATGATTGGGTACCACTATTTCCCGCAGTTCCTGCAATTAACGGTATAAATACAGCGAGTAAAGCAACCTGAGAAATCGTTTCTGTAAATAAATCAATTAAATTAGCAGTGAGCATACCGAGAACAATCAATGTGATCAACCAGGGTATCCTCTTCTTCGCGGCAGAAAAGGAGTTCTTGTCGAATGTGTCCATTGTAGAAACACCGGCAAGCTTTGAATAATCATCTGAAGCTTCTTCATCAAGAACATCAATAATATCATCGACTGTAATAATTCCTAAAATGTGTTGTTGAAAGTCGACAACAGGAACGGCTAAAAAATTATAATCCTGGATTGTTCGCGCAACATCTTCCTGGTCATCTGAAACAGACACGCTGACAATGCGATCACTCATGATTTCACGAATCAACGTATCTTCATCCGCAATAATAAGATCACGTAAAGAAACGACACCAGTCAAACGCTGGTGATCATCCACGACGAAGACATAGTAAATTGTTTCGGCACTCGGAGCTTCATTACGCAGTATAGTCATCGCAGAACGGACGGTTGAATTTTCGGGAACCGTAACAAATTCAGTGGTCATGATGGATCCTGCTGTGTACTCTTCATAGTGTAGCAAAGCTTTGATCTGAACAGCAGCGTCTTTATCCATTAATGTCAAATAGCTGACTACTTGCTTTTTATCAAGTTCTTTCAGGACATCTACCGCATTATCCACAAACATGTAAGATATCATCTCTGCAGCATATGTCGCGTCCATCTCCTCAAGGAACTCTTTGTATTCATCTTCATCAATTTCGCTCGTCTCAAAAATTTCAGCAAGTTCTTTTGGTGATAAATAGAAATACATCAATTCTCGGAGTTTCGGATCAACTTTTTCATAAAAAATCGCTCGATCATATGGATGAAGGGTTAAATATTCTTGTCTAAATGAATGGATATCTTCGTTTACGAGCAACTCACGCAAGCTATCTTCATCATAGATGACTTCATTTTTTAATTCCTCTGGTTGATTGTTCATGATTATACACCTTCCCTTCTGCAGTTACGGTTCATATCAAATCCTTCTGTTATTCCCCGGGAAATTATTACATACTCCTTATTTCGACTGTCTTACTTTGCTTTAAGTAGTACTTCATGTCACTTGGCAACGGACTATCAAATATCATTCTTTCCTTCGTAAGCGGGTGAAGAAAACTGATAGATGAACAATGCAATGCCTGACGCGCAAATTGGTGACTCGAAGCACCATACAAATCATCGCCAACTAAAGGATGGCCTAACCATTGCATATGAACACGTATTTGATGAGTTCTTCCCGTATGCAGTTTCAGCTCGACTACAGAAAAAGCCTGAACGTCATTGACATAATTACCCAGAAGAGTTACATCTGTTTTTGCGTATTGTCCCTCTGCACTTACCTTCCGCTCAATTATGCTTCCTTCTTTTCTATCGATTGGTTGTTCGATCCTAATCAAAGGAGTATTGATGTGACCTTCCGCGAATGCCGTATAGCGCCGATGAAAGAGCTGCTCATTCATCTGCTTACTTAATAAGTGATGAATGTGTCGATTTTTCGCCACGCAAATTACTCCTGACGTATCTGTATCCAGCCTCGTCACGATATGAGCTGTCGATAGTATGCCCTCTTCTTCAAACTTCCCACAGACAAAATTCGCAAGTGTTCCGGACGGATGATTACGTGAAGGGATTGTACTCTGACCTGCAGGTTTATCAAGTAATAAAATCGTCTTGTCCTCATATAAAACAGACAATGGACCCAATTCTGGCTTCAACCCTTCGCTCATCTGTTCAGGAGGGAACACTACGGTAACTTGATCACCTGGCCGTAAAATATAACGAACATTTTGTGCATGACCATTCACCAAGATATCCCCGCCTTGATATTTAATGGCGGTCAATGTGGTTTTGGAAATATCTTTCCTCGCTAAAAAATCTCGCAGTATCAGTTGTTCTTCCACTTCATAGTCTAATTGAAACAAATGATTAGCTATCCTGTTCATTGTCTTCACGTTCAAATCTTAAATCACTCGCTATAAAAGATTCATTCACTCGCTTCCAAAATGGGAAAGGTCTAAACCGCGCAAAGCCCATTTTTTCATTGGAAACTTTGTACTCAATAGACTTTACGTCTTTATGAAGCAATTGCAAGTGATCCACTGTCACCATGAAATCAGGCCCTTTTACAGGAGTCAACGTACAGATATGGTGATCGGGCAAAATAAGAGGAGAACCAACTGTTCGGAAGACGCGGTTATTGATCGATGCCATTTCCGTCAGTTGCATCGAAGGTAAAGATGGATGAATGATCGCTCCACCAAGTGACTTACTATAGGCAGTTGAGCCAGATGGCGTTGACATACATAAGCCGTCTCCTCTAAAGCGTTCAAAATGTTCCCCATTTAACTCAACGTCCATAACTAATGTCACTTCAGGTGATTTCACTGTTGATTCATTAAGTGCCAAATAGGATGCACTTTTTTCTGAGTGGCGGTAATTAATCGTCACTTCAATTAATGGATACTCAATGACTTCGTATTCCTGTCTAGCAATCAAAATCACTAATTTTTCTACTTCAGAAGGTTTCCAATCAGCATAAAATCCTAGATGACCTGTATGGATACCGACGAATGACGTCTTGTCGAGTCGATGTATGTATTTATGAAAAGCATGCAGTAATGTGCCATCTCCACCAATTGACAATACAATGTCCGGTTCTTCCTCATCATACTTTAAACCGAAATCTCGTAAATATACTCGCGCTTCTTTCATTAACTTATTCGAAAGTTCGTCGTTTCGAGACTGAATTGTGAATTTCATTACGCCACTTCCTTTCTATTTTGTTTCTTCGTATACCGCTTAGTTTTCCTGTTCTAATACAGATTGGAAGACTTTCTCAACAGCTGCACTGAATGCTTCACCATAATTATCATTGCCTTCGATATTCAATACCAGTGCCTGTAGTTCCTCTGCCGCGTTTTCTAGAGGTATTTTCTGATCTACCCAAATTAGAAAAGGTTCCATCTCATTCAACAGCAAATCTACAAGGCCGTACCAGCTTTCTTGTGGAAAATATGCATACTGATAGCCCGAATCATGATCAAATACATAAACAAATGATTGTCGGTCTGTGTCTGTCAGCATTTTTCCTGTAGGGACACTATCTAAAGGCCACTCTGCTTCCGGATCCAAAATAAAGTGTATTTCATTCCCTTGCTGACTCACTTTTATTATTTTATTTTTGATATCCAATATGATCACTTCCTTAATACAAGTCTTTACGTTCAGTCTACCATATGACACACATAGTTGCATTTTGTTATTGTACATTCGGGTACAAAAGTTGGTATAATGGATATAATCGACCAATGAAAAACTAATAGAAAAATCATAGATAGGGGGAGAAAGTATGAGCCTAGACCTACAAAATCTAAGGTTACTCCTAGAAATCAACGCGCTGCAAACGCTCGGAGCAGTTCAGTCCTTCAGCACGAACTCTTCAGGCAGCTCTAACGAATTCCAATCGATGCTGACGCAGTTAATGACAGAAAGTACATTAGGGTCAGTAAGTTCATCGAATACAGTGAATGGCACTGCTGCTGACGGCCTGCTTTACCAAGGCGCCAATCCAGTATACATGCCAGCCCATATTCCAGCATTCCAGTTACAGAACTCCTCTCCAACAATAGCTGCACCATCATCCGGTGCAACCTACCAAGGTCCGTATGGAGACATCATCAAGCAAGCTGCTGACAAATACCAATTGCCGCAAAATCTGATTGCCGCTGTCATCAAGCAAGAGTCCAACTTTAATAATAATGTCACGAGCCACGCAGGAGCAGCCGGCTTAATGCAATTAATGCCCGGAACAGCTAAATTCATCGGTGTCACAGACCGCTTTGACCCGCAACAGAACATCATGGGCGGCGCCAAATACTTGCGAAAAATGCTAGATCAATTCGGAAAAATAGAAACCGCACTGGCCGCATATAATGCAGGACCAGGGAACGTAAAAAAATATGGTGGAATTCCTCCCTTCAAAGAAACACAACAATACGTCAAAAAAGTCATGAATTACTACGGGCAGATGGCGTAGCATAGATATGTTTTAAAGTTTGATGTTTTGATGTTTCCTTCACTATTTTCTAAGGAACACGCTAGTTGATTGGAGTGAAAGGCGGGCGACTCCAGCGGGATTAGCGTGACAGGTGAGACCCTGGACTGAGCGAAGCGAAGGAAGCGGCTCACCGCACGCCCCGCGGAAAGCGTCACGCCTGTAGCGCAAATCAACGGTTCTCGGAATCCCTATTTACATCCAACCAGCAATTGCCTGCTATATAACAATAATTAGAAATAAGCTGTTTTATTTGTATACAAAATAATTCGTTGATAGAATAAAGTCACAGATGAACGAAGGGGTGTGAATGTAATGACCCGAAAACCTGTCATCCCTTTTGAGGAGATTGGCGAGAAAAGGTTACATGAACTAATTGAACGCTTCTATGATAAAGTGGCTGTGCACCCGGACCTTATTCCAATATTTCCTGAAGATTTAACCGAAACAATTCGGAAACAAAAACAATTTCAGACACAATATTTAGGAGGCCCTAACCTATATACGGAAGAACACGGCCATCCCATGATGAAGGCACGGCACATGCCGTTCCCAATTACGCCTACTCGCGCGAAAGCGTGGCTTGCATGCATGGAAGAAGCAATGGATGAAGTGGGACTGGAGGGACCGCTTCGGAATGTCTATTATCAACGCCTTGTCTTAACAGCCAACCATATGGTAAATAGGAACGAGGAGGAAGACCAGTGAACTATCTAACTGTTATTGATGATACGTTACACTATTCTACTTCAGCAAAACCAATTGAACTTTATGTATTTTTGGATCCATACTGCAAGGACTGCTGGTCACTCCAACCGCTCCTACGTAAACTTCAAGTAGAATATGATCATTATTTTACGTTGAGAGTTGCGTTGCGTACACCTATAAATAAACTAAATAGGAACTGCTTAACGGAGAGACAAGACCCCCAGCCGACAAAGCGATCAAACCCATGTTTCCCGAGCCTCGCGGTGAAAGCTGCTGAATTTCAAGGGAAACGGGCTGGCTTCCGTTACCTATCTTGCTTATTTGAGTATTCGTTTTTAAAGAAGCGTGATGTCACATCTTTTTCTGTGCTAGTTGAAATTGCCGCACGGATCAATCTAGATGTAGATGAATTCATTGTCGACTTCACGTCGGAAGAAGCAATACGCGCCTTGCAAGTCGATATGTTTCTAGGAAATGAAATGGAAGTAGATGAAGCACCGACTTTCGTATTTTTCAATAGCAATATTGAAGATGAAGGTTTGAAAGTGAGCGGTCTCTATGATTATGGGATTTACGAACAAATCTTAGAGGAATTGATTGGCGAACAGATCTTACCCGATATTCCGCCATCCATTAGCTCATTGTTCAATCGTTTTGATTTACTAACCACTAAAGAAGTTGCCGAAATCTATCATATTTCAGAAAAAGAAGCAGAACGCGAATTGAAGAAGCGCCTGCTCAAGCAGCAAATCGAACGAATTCCTTTCCAAGATCGAACGCTTTGGCGTAAAAAACAACCAAATTGCTCTCTAATTAAATAGTACTTATTCATATCCGAGGTGATCAAGAAAATGATCACTTCGGATTTCTTTATACAAAAAAAGAAAAGAGCATTCTCTCCTGGGGGGGAGTGAATACTCTTTTTCAAAGGGAATGGGAGAAATGTTCACGTTCAAACAAAAGGGGTGTATGTTTGGTATGTGATTTATTCCACGTACATAACATACCATATCTAACTTATGACTTCAACAAATTATACTCGCTTTCATCCTTATGTCACATACTCCGACAACATACCTAGAGATTTATAGCTATCGCTTATCCTCTCTTCGCCAAAAGCTGCTCGAGTTCATTTAATCGCTCTTCAAAAACACGGCACGCTTCTTCAATCGGTTTTTCAGATGTCATATCGACTCCTGCCTTTTTCAGCACCTCAATCGGATAATCAGAAGATCCAGCTTTCAGGAAGTTGGAAATGTATCGGTCGACTGCCGGCTCCCCTTCTTCGAGAATCTGTTTACTTAGCGCTACTGCTGCACTATACCCTGTCGCATACTGATAGACATAATAATTATAGTAGAAATGTGGAATACGCGCCCATTCCAAACCAATTTCTTCATCGCTGACGATTGCTTCACCATAATATTTTTGATTCAATGCATAGTACTCTTCTGTTAATTTTTCAGCTGTCAATGGCGTTCCTTCTTGATCCAACTTATGGATGAGATGCTCAAATTCAGCAAACATCGTCTGGCGGAATACAGTTGCACGGAATCCATCCAACCAATGGTTCAGCAAATAAATTCGTTTGTCTTCATCTGTAGTTACCTTCAATAAATGATCATTGAGTAATGCTTCATTCACTGTAGATGCTACTTCTGCAACGAAAATTGAATAGCCACTGTAAATAAACGGTTGATTTTGCCGAGAATAATAGCTATGGACACTATGGCCGAATTCATGCGCCAACGTGAATAAGTTATTCACATTATCTTGCCAATTCATTAAGATATACGGATTTGTTCCATATGAACCAGAAGAATAAGCACCTGAACGCTTTCCTTTGTTTTCACGGACATCGACCCAACGATTCTCAAGTCCTTCTTTTACGATCGAGGTATAATCTTCGCCTAGCGGATGAAAACTTTCCAGCATCGTCTCTTTCGCTTCTTCATAAGTGTATTTAATTTCTGTGTCTTCCACTAACGGCGTGTACATATCCCACATATGAAGTGTATCAAGTTGCAGTACTTTCTTACGCAAAGCAACATAGCGATGCAGCGAGTCTAAGTTCTTATTGATCGTAGAAACGAGATTCTCATATACTTGTTCAGGAATATGATTGCTGGATAATGCTGCATTTCTTGCAGAAGTATAATTCCTGATTCTCGCATTTACATTATGTGCCTTGACATTCCCGCTAAGTGTGGATGCAAATGTATTTTTGAACTCTCCATATTTTGCATACATTTCCTTAAATGCAGCTTCTCTCACCTTAGGGTCTTTACTCTCTAAAAAACGAGAATACCGGCCATGTGTTAGTTGGATTTCATTTCCTTCTTCATCCTTAACTAATCCGAAGGTTAGATCAGCATTATTCAACATGCTGAACGTTTCAGCCGGATTTCCAGTTACTTCGGACAACTGAGCGAGTAATGCCTCTTGTTCAGTTGATAGAATATGCGCACGTTCTGCATTCAATTCCTTAAACTCTTGTTTATACAAACGCAAACCTTCATGCGATTCAATCGTTTGGTTTAATTGCTCTTCGTCTATAGAAAGCAGCTCGGGCGTAAAGTAAGACAATGCTGTGGACACCTTTACTACTAGTGACTTGATACGGCCATCCATTGTTTGATAAAAACCATTCGTCGTATCCTGATCAGTTTTAAGATGTGCATACGTATACAATCTGCGTAAACGCTCTGCCAATTTATCACGGTACGTCAATGCCTCAAAAAGTTGTCTTGCTCCGTTGCCGAGCGTCCCTTTATACTGCTCAGCTTCATTGACCATCTCTTCAACTTTTTGATATTCTTTATCCCATGCTTCATCGGAAACAAAAATATCTTCCAGACGCCAAGTTTCTTCTTCAGCTACTTCGTCACGTGTTAAAACTTTTTGATCGGTTGTCAATCAAATTCCTCCTTCAGCCATTTCACCGTAATTCGAATCCACTATATTTTCTCAATTCTTCGCATGCATTGCAAGAAATCGCCCTGCCAGAATTTCCTGCACGAAATTACCTCCAATAAATTTATCCATTCTGTAGATATCTATGCGCTCTTGGCGTAAAAAATCCGTATACACTCTGCATGCTTTTAATTGATCTTCCGTCTCTCCTTCAAATCTTTTAATAAACGTTCGAAAAAATGATGAATTAAGCTGATTAGGCATTTTTCTAGTTTCCCGCATTGCTGCAACAAGCAACAGTTGCCATTCACAGTCAGGCTGTTTGAATGCCTCCTGTCCCGCCGTCGGCACGCCAACCCATGAAGGCAGTTGAATCGGTTGAATTCGCATTTCATAGCACGCACGTAAAAAACGATTATGAATTCCTAGTGGATTGTAACCGATCACAGAACGAAGATACTTTCGCCGGGCTGATTGATAGTGACGAGTCAGCTCCTCTATATCTGTCGGGTTCGGTGCTGCGGGCGTAGCAAAAGGAACCGTTTGTTTATCTATGCGCAAAATCAAATGGCGAACGGCATAAGTAGAACCATGCAGATGAATCATATGGCTGAGGTAATGAAATTGTTCGCTAAGCGGATGGTATGTAAGAAGGATGGTGATCCGGTCATTGATTTGCCGAATAAAAAAATGATGGAACTGAGAGATACGAATAGAGAGTGTGGCTGCAGAAGTGGCATGGATCGTTTGAGGGGTTAAGACAATCCAGATCGGCAGCATGTTTAGCATGTGGTAGCCAGCGTTTCTTTGCTGGACAAGCGAAAGTGGAATGACACTACATTGGAACTCGATAGGGACCGCAGTATCCTGCCAAGTAACGAGAAGGTCCGGCCTTTGTCGCACGTCTACTAAAAAAGGTTCTAAGTTGACGTTGAGGGCGTGGCGGGAAAACAATTCGTATAGTTGAGTTTTACCAAGCAGATGAGTTGGAGATTCTCCTTCTGAGAAGCTGTCTCGGCAGTTGGTCTGCTGACGGTGCGCAAAGTGTGGTATCATAACGTCGCCGACTTTCAAAATCAGCTTTTCTTTGCATTGGGGACAATAGAACGTTTCGTCTTCACGCCATTTTCTTAAGTGTTCTAGGGAATATTGTTTAGTCAAGATCACCAGTTCCCCGCCAGTTGTACGAGCTGTCAACAAGTTGTTCACTCTCCTTCCAGCTATATTCTACGAATTAACTGATTATTTTGCAAGTCTTTTTACATACTAAAAGCTTGTGACGTTTTGTTTTGCTGAACTATTGTATGAGGTTATTGTTTTTTGATATTTTGTTGTCTCGTCGCTTGACTCATAGTGGGTTATGGCAAGGGGCAGAGGTTGTGCATTGTCATCGCTTCGCCGCTGGGGTTGTCTCCTGGCTTCGGCTGACCCCTTTGTTGGTGTCAGGAAGTACTTGAGTGTGGTGTTTAAAGAAGTAATATATCATCATCTCGTTGCTCGAATTTTTAATGTGTCCAAGATAGGTACAGGGGTGTACATTGTCGCCGCTTCGCCGCTGGGGGATTGCCTCCCGCCATGAGCCACCTAGCAAAGAACGCTAGCTGCCTCATGGCTTCGGCCGACCCTGCAGTTGCGGCTTCGCTTTTACGTACAAATTAAAGAGTGCGGTGTTTAAAATAGAAGATATTTCAGTGTCCGCTTTGTAGTTTGCAAAGAATGCTCTCCCCACACTAAACGTAGGCGCCTTACAAGCGGTAGGCGGAGTGATGAGACAGACAGGGGCCCTTCCTGACTGGCTCATCGCGGGAGCCATCCGCAAGCGCCGAAGTGAGTTCAGTGACGACACTTCCTTTGCCTGCCGCCTCACGATTGATAAAAAGCCATACTTTAACTAAGGGCGCATACAAAAAAAGCTACCAAATTATTGGTAGCTTTCCAGTGGATTATGAAAAATATTTATCTATTTGAGCGAAAGCGTCGGACTCCATAACGGCTGTGCCATATTCCTCAATACGATGAATCGACATCTTAGATAGAATGCCGTATTCTGTGATCATACTGATAATGTCCTTGGCGCGTTTCGTATCTATAAGAGTGTAATCAAACCGCAAGTTGAGATAATAACGACCCTCAAATGCATACAGCTGAGTTTCAAAAGGGTCTTCGAGTGAAGCCATTTGAGATGCCAATGGAATCAGCTCATCAAAATCTCTGAATACAAACAACTTATCATTGACTTGCACTTCTTCTTCACTATCCTCTTCCGTTTCATTGATCGCGTCAAAAATCGGATCGAATAATTCTTCAGGGTCTTCAATGCCAAAAGGAAATTGTGAAGATTCAGCGTTCTTCGGAAGATGTGCTCTTGTCACAATCACTTCAATTCCCTCATTCATAGCATTGACTTGAATCCAAAGCGGTCCTTCTACTTCGAACTCTGTATCATCGCCAAGTTCATCCATCATATCCCAAAAAAGCTCTTCACTTTTATCGCGGTTATACCAAACATCTTCTTTGCTAAAGCCGCGATCTTCAATATCTCCATAAGAAAGATAAAACTTTACCGTATTTTCGTTAATGCGCTCTATTTCCATCCCTTATCTCTCCCTTCTGTCAAACAGGCCTTCCCCTGTTTTATAATTTAAACTCACTTGCAATGCTTACTCTTACTATATGTCGACCAAACCGATTTCGAAAGGGTTTATTTCAATTGCCTAAGCATTGAAGCGAAAATCCTAGAGGAATACAAGGGAATTTCAATTCAAAAAAGCTGATAGGCACAAATGTATCCAGTGTGTCATCCCTATCAGCTTTTGTATTCAGATTAGTTCACCATTCGCCGCGCTTCGAGCAGCTGATAGGCTCTAACTTTTCTCGGTAGGAAACGACGAATCTCATCTTCATTGTACCCTACTTGGAGTCTTTTTTCATCTAGAATGATTGGTCTTCTTAAAAGGCCCGGATGTTCTTGAATTAATTCATATAACCTTTGAAGCGGCAGACTCTCTACGTCAACATTCAACTTTTGAAAAATCTTGGAACGCGTGGAGATAATTTCATCTGTACCGTCTTCTGTCATGCGAAGAATTTGTTTGATTTCTTGAATGTTCAATGGCTCAGAGAAGATATTACGCTCGGTATAAGGAATCTCATGTTCCTCCAACCATGCTTTTGCTTTCCTACAAGATGTACAACTAGGTGATGTATAAAGTGTAACACCCATGTATTGACACGTCCTTTCCCACGGCTTACGCTCATTTAGATTTGATATGTTTAGATTTCAATTTAGAATTATTATAATTTGTCTTCATACTACTCATTATACACATAATCATTCTCAATTAATATAGTTTTTCCAAAAAAATTATACAGAATTTCGACATTCTTTAGTTCCTACAAATCTGTGCAGAATGATGCTGTTTTATGCGGTAATTGAACATCTTCTCTTTTTATACCCAGTAATGAATTGATTTAAACCTACTAAAAAGAAAGAAATGGTATTCTCATTTAGAAAGTCGTTCTATCTTTTTCTCTCTCCTCTATAGTACGTACAGATGTACTGAAAGGTTTCAATTTAATCCTTATTTTTTTCTGAAAGTTGCATTTTCCAATCGAAATCGATATACTTTAGAGCAATAAGTAAATGGCGAAGAAGGAAAAAGTATTTTTGACGCGATTTTCTCAGAGAGCCTGTCTATGGTGGAAGCAGGCAAAATCGTACAAAAAGAATGGGCTCCCGAGCTTGACGGACGAACAACAGTAGTCCGACACGTATCCCGCGTTAAGGGAATAGAGCGGCTTTTAACGAAGCAATTCGGGTGGTACCACGGTTACTTTTCATCAATCGTCCCTTTTTATAGGGATGGCTGGTGTTTTTTTATGCCAATTTATAAAGGAGGAAATACAATGAAAACTATATTCTCAGGTGTTCAACCAACAGGTGTCATCACATTAGGAAATTATATTGGCGCTTTCCGCCAATTTGTAGAGTTGCAAAATGAAGAGGACTGCATCTTTTGCATCGTTGACCAACACGCTATTACCGTGCAGCAAAATCCTGACGACTTAAAACAAGCTATCCGATCCCTTGCCGCCACCTATATCGCGAGCGGCATCGATCCAGAAAAATCTACACTCTTTATTCAATCGGAAGTTCCCGCTCACGCACAAGCAGGATGGATTATGCAATGCGTCTCTTACATCGGCGAACTAGAACGCATGACACAGTTCAAAGACAAATCTGAAGGTGCTGAAGGTGTCTCTGCAGCGCTGTTGACTTACCCTCCATTAATGGCTGCAGATATTTTACTGTACAACACAGATATCGTCCCTGTCGGTGAAGACCAAAAGCAACATTTGGAGCTGACAAGAGATTTGGCGGAACGTTTCAATAGCCGCTATGGCAAAGTATTGACCATTCCTGCCGTTCGTATTCCAAAAAACGGCGCCCGAATAAAAT
Source organism: Sporosarcina aquimarina (assembly GCF_019748715.1). Taxonomy (GTDB): domain Bacteria; phylum Bacillota; class Bacilli; order Bacillales_A; family Planococcaceae; genus Sporosarcina; species Sporosarcina newyorkensis. The sequence continues at coordinate 38,801 of NZ_JACLBZ010000009.1, forward strand.
CTTTACAAGATCCTTTAAAGAAAATGAGTAAATCCGATCCAAATAAAAAAGCGACGATCTCCATTCTGGATACGCCGAAAGAAATTGAAAAGAAAATCAAAAGTGCTGTTACAGATTCAGAAGGCGTTGTGAAATTCGATGTTGAAAACAAACCTGGTGTCTCAAATTTATTGATCATCGAATCTTCATTAGGCGGATTGTCCATCTCAGAACTGGAGACAAAATATGAGGGGCTTGGCTATGGCGCCTTTAAAGCTGGCGTAGCTGAAACGGTCAACAATCATTTAGCAGGAATCCAGCAGCGTTATCATGAATTAATTGATTCACCTGAATTGGATTCTATTCTGGACCAAGGCGCTGAAAAAGCAAATGCCATCGCTTCCACCACTCTCAAGAAGATGGAGGCCGCGATGGGCTTGGGACGCAGACGGTAAACACTAACGAAATAATGGCTATGACGAGCATTGTAAAGTCTGTCGACTGCAACATAAACAAAGTAATTTGCTTATAATCGTAACCGAGTGCTGCGTAGTTCAAGTAGAAGAGTAAATTGGCAACACAGATGACGATAATAGAATAGCTGAATAGGAAAACTAGAAAACGCGTCAAACGGATCCTCGCCCTTTATCGTTTTCTTTCATCTTATGTATAAGTACATGCCTTTTAGACGAGTACTTTCAACTTGCTTGCACGGAAAGTATTAAGAGTAGATGCATGGATCATGAAGAGAATGAACAGAGCGACCACAAGCCCATGTGCCCTATCCGAGCTTTCCCCTCCAACGTTAATTCACTTTATCATTTCATCGTTTATTAAAAGTCAAAAAAAGGAAAGAGCTACTGTGCTCTTTCCTTTTTCATTATATTTTCTTAAATACCAGCGAAGCGTTGTGACCGCCGAAGCCTAGAGAGTTGCTCATTGCATAGGTGATGTTTGCTTTACGTGCTTCATTGACCACGTAATCTAAATCACATTCTGGATCCGGAGTTTCGTAATTCATTGTCGGAGGAATGATGCCCTCCTGCAAAGCCTTTACGGTAAAGATCGCTTCAATACCGCCAGCCGCGCCGAGTAAATGGCCCGTCATGGATTTTGTCGAACTCATTGCCAACTTATAGGCATGTTCACCAAACACTGTTTTGGCAGCCATCGTTTCGAATAAATCATTATACGGCGTACTCGTCCCATGCGCGTTAATATAATCAATTTGCGTAGGATCAATCTCCGCTTTTTCCAGCGCCTGTACCATTGCACGTGCGCCACCTTCTCCGCCTGGTGCTGGAGCCGTGATATGGTGTGCATCTCCAGTAGAACCATAGCCGACGATTTCCGCATAAATTTTTGCGCCACGTTTGACCGCATGTTCATACTCTTCCAAGATCAGAATTCCTGCTCCCTCTCCCATTACGAATCCATCACGATTCTTATCGAACGGACGAGATGCTTTTTCAGGGTCTTCATTCAAGGAGAGTGCCGTGCTTGCAATGAAACCTGCTACTGCAAGTGACGTAATCGGCGCTTCTGTTCCTCCAGTGATCATGACGTCTGCATCTCCGCGAAGTATAACTTCAAACGCATCTCCGATCGAGTTCGTGCCGGAAGCACAAGCTGTTACCGAACAGGAGTTGATGCCTTTTGCTCCAGTGAAAATTGATACTTGTCCTGCCGCCATATCCGGTATCATCATGGGGACAAAAAATGGACTGACACGTCGATAGCCTTTTTCAAGGAATGTATTGAATTGGGTTTCATGCGATTCCATACCGCCGATCCCCGACCCGATCCACACGCCTGTGCGAAGCGCCAGTTCATCATCCAGCTCAAGATCCGCATCCTTCATTGCCATCATGGCAGAAGCGACGGCATAGTGTGTGAAACGATCCATCTTACGTGCGTCTTTACGTGAAACAAATTGTTCGATATCGAAATCTTTAACTTCCGCCATCACACGGACCGGGAATTTTTCCTGATCCAGTCGCGTCATAATATCAATGCCGGATTTTCCTTCCACAACTGCTTTCCATGAGTCTTCTGCGGTATTTCCTACTGGTGAAACGCCACCGATTCCCGTAATCACTACACGTCGTTTTTCCAATTCTAAACTTCCTTTCTATAATCAATTACGCCTTGGCGTAATTGCGTCCAGATTTTGAATTGTGCATGCACAATTCACTCCTCTCAAAATCTGTGACATCCGCCGGAGGCATGATTTTTGTTCAGCAGGCGTTTGAACAGCCACTGAACAGGAAACAAAATCGTATTCATGTGACCAACTGTAAAGGTGAGAGTTTTCTGCTGAATAAAGATCAACTTGTTCGTTCTTTTTAATGTTTTACTTACCCCATTTTATACATAAGGCGCCCCATGTCAAGCCGCCACCAAATCCAACCAATACAATCACGTCATCATCTTTGACGCGACCTTCCGCTAAATCATCCGTCAATGAAATTGGAATAGAAGCTGCGGAAGTATTGCCGTATTTATGAACGGACTTCGACATCTTTTCAATCGGCAATCCTAAGCGCTCACGCGAAGCCTCCATAATGCGTATATTTGCTTGATGAGGAACCAGATAATCCACATCATCTTTAGTAAGTCCTGCTTTTTCAGTGACTGAGAGCGCAGATTCGCCCATCTGACGGACTGCGAACTTAAATACTTCGCGACCGTTCATTTCGATGAACTCTCTATGGCATAGGTGTTTACCTCCAGAACCATCCGCACCTAGTTCAAATGAAAGAATTCCTCTTCCTTCACTCACTTTCCCTACAACTGTAGCACCTGCACCATCTCCAAACAAAACAGCTGTGTTGCGATCTTCCCAGTCTGTAATTTTAGACAGCTTTTCCACCCCGACAACTAAGACATAATCGTACGTGCCTGCTTCGACAAATTGCTTTGCAGTCACCACACCATATATAAATCCTGCACATGCTGCCGAAACATCCATTGCAGCCGCATTTTTTGCACCCAAACGTTCTTGAATCATTGTTGAAACGGAAGGAAACGTATAATCCGGTGTCACTGTCGCCACTAGGATAAGACCTATCTGATCAGGGCGAATTTCTGCCGATGCGAGCGCTTCTTTCGCCGCTTCAAAAGCCATGTCTGATGTATTCGTATCATCATCTGCAATCCTGCGTTCTTCGATACCTGTGCGTGTACGAATCCATTCATCTGAAGTATCTATTCGTTTTTCCAAATCTTCATTCGTCAAAACATGTGGCGGGTTGTATTTCCCCATACCCAGCAGCCCTGCTCTCATTTCATCTACCCCGTTTCTTATCATCTATTATTAGTACCTGGTGTTAATTATAGAAGAAAATCGCTCACTTTTCAATACAAGGACACTTTTTCGTCAAAATTAAATTTATTTATTATTTCATCGTTTTGATCGGCTATGGTATGATGAAGTTTGAAATAGACTAGTCGAGGTGAAAATCATGCAATATATTATGACATTTGTTTGGTCATTCCTATTAGTTGCCATGTTGAACTATGTTGCAGGTTCAATTGTCGAGGCACCATTTGACTTCATGACAGGTGTAATCGTCTCTATCGTTATGGCTGTTGTTGTACTTATTATCACAGCAATTATCCCTGATGAAGCTCCAGCAGACGTATAACACATAAAAAGCGTAAGAACTATTGACAGTTCTTACGCTTTTTAAAATTTCACAGATTAATCTTTCTTGATGAGCTGAACAACTAATTGTCCATCTTCCATCGACAATTGAATTTGTTCGTCTTCCTGCAGACTACCTCTAATCACTTCTTTAGCGACCTTCGTTTCCACATGACGCTGAATAAATCGCTTCAACGGCCGTGCACCAAAATCCGCATCTGCACCTTCCGCCACAATCCAGTTCACGACGTCTTCATCGTAGCTTAACGTCGCATCCTGCATTGCCAAACGTTCCACTAAATCACCCAACATTTTGCGGGTAATCGACTTGAACGAGTCCGCCGTTAACGAGTGAAAGATAATGATGTCATCCATCCGGTTCAACAACTCGGGTTTAAAATGGCGGCGTAACTCTGCCATAATCAAGTCTTCTTTTGCATGATCTCCGTCTTCTAAGTTGCCTTCTAATAAATAAGCAGAGCCGATATTGGATGTCATAATCACAACGGTATTCGTAAAGTTGACCAACCGCCCTTGACTGTCTGTTATCCGACCGTCATCCAAAATCTGCAGCAAAATGTTCGCCACATCTGGATGCGCCTTCTCGATTTCATCCAGCAGCACGACAGCATACGGGTTTCGTCGAACAGCCTCCGTTAATTGACCGCCTTCTTCGTAGCCGATATATCCTGGAGGTGCCCCAACAAGACGTGACACACTATGCTTCTCCATATATTCAGACATGTCGATCCGGACGAAATGATCTTCAGAATCAAATAAAGTGGCAGCCAGCGTCTTCGCCAATTCCGTTTTCCCGACACCAGTCGGACCTAAGAATAAGAACGATCCAATCGGCTTATTCGGATCTTGAATTCCTGCACGTGCACGCCAAACAGCTTCCGTCACGAGCTGCACCGCGTTATCTTGACCAATAACGCGTTCTTTCAATGTTTCATGCAAACGAAGTAACTTCTCCCGCTCACCTTCCACAAGTTTCGTCACAGGAATGCCTGTCCAACGGGCTACGATGGAAGCAATTTCTTCTTCCGTCACTTCTTCACGCAACAAACGAAGGTCCTGACTTCCTTCCAATGGACTCTCAAGCGCTTTTAATTCTTTTTCCAATTCAGGAATTTTACCATACTGCAATTCAGCAGCTTTATTCAAATCAAAACGAGCTTGCGCATCTTCCAGTTCTCTTCGATAGCGATCGAGTTCTTCCCGCTTGCTCTGAACTTCCTTCAGTGCTGTTTTTTCAGAATCCCACTGCTCACGCATATCTTTAGATGAATCTTTCAGTTGCTGCAACTCTTCTCGCAGCGTAACCAATCGAGATTGACTCATGGAATCTTTTTCTTTCCGCAAAGCCTGCTCTTCAATCTCGAGTTGCATGATTCGGCGAGTTACTGCATCTAATTCTTGCGGCATCGAATCGATTTCTGTCCGAATCATCGCGCTAGCTTCGTCAATCAAATCGATCGCTTTGTCGGGCATGAAACGCTCGGTTAAATAACGATCCGATAACGTGGCGGCAGCGACCAAAGCACGGTCATGTATCCGTACACCGTGATGCAGTTCAAAACGTTCTTTCAATCCTCGCAAAATTGAAACGGTATCTTCAACAGATGGCTCGCGCACCATCACTTGTTGGAAACGACGTTCTAATGCTGGATCTTTCTCGATATACATACGATACTCATCAAGCGTTGTCGCACCGATACAGTACAGCTCACCTCTAGCAAGCATCGGTTTCAGCATATTCCCTGCATCCATCGCGCCCTCCGTTTTCCCCGCGCCGACAATCGTATGAATTTCATCAATAAATAAGATTATTTCGCCATCGCTGTCTTTCACCTGCTTGAGGACACCTTTAAGACGTTCTTCAAATTCTCCCCGATACTTGGCACCTGCAATGAGCGCACTCATATCCAGTTCAAAGATTTTACGGTCCTTCAAATCTTCCGGCACGTCACCTTTGACAATTCGCTGTGCCAACCCTTCAACGATTGCAGTTTTACCAACACCTGGTTCCCCGATTAGCACAGGATTATTTTTTGTTTTTCTAGACAAAATTCGGATCACATTTCGTATTTCTTCATCCCGGCCAATGACCGGATCCATTTTTCCATTTTTCACTTCATCAACAAGATTACGACCAAATTGCTCAAGTGGTGAGCGCTGGTCTTCTTGTACACCATCCATACGCATAAACATCCACCTTTCGTTTGTTTGACTTTGACTATCTTTGATTAATTTAATTATAGTCTCTTTTCTACGAGAAGTAAATTGATTTGCTTAGTTAAGAGTTACTTTATTATGTGGTTATTTCCCATAAAAAAACCGTTTGCATTATGCAAACGGCCAATATAATTTTTACACCAATTTCCGCGGCGCCACGACAACCCCATCTTCATCTGCGTAGACATAGTGTCCGGGAATCCATTCGACATTTCCGAAATGAAGGACTTCTCCAATTTGACCTTCGCCTCGTTTAATACTTTTCACTGGCATGCTGCCGATTGCCATGACTCCGATTTCTTGTGTGCCGAGATCTGCCGTATCGCGTGCACATCCATAGATGATAACGCCAGCCAGTTTTCGATTTTGCGCAATTTCGCCAAGCATGTCCCCCATTAATGCGCAGCGCTTTGAGCCTCCTCCGTCAACAACGAGTACATTGCCTTCAGGAATCGTTTGCAGTGCTTCTTTTACCAAGACATTGTCTTCGAAGACTTTAACTGTGGAAATCGGCCCCGAGAATCGTTTGTGTTTGCCATACGAGTTGAATTCCACGGTGCATACTTGTAGTTCATCGATGAAGTCATCGCATAAATCTGCTGTTTTTACTGACATTTCCCTATTCCCCCTAATAGATACTGTTTAACGCTACATCCTTCATATTCGACAAAATTTTGCAATTCCTTCTTTTTCATAGACTGAAATAAAAGATTACAGGGCGAGTAGTCCGAGGGATGGCGGTCCGGGGATTTGCGCTCTGGGTGGACGCTTACCGTGGGGCGTGCGTCTTGAGACCCCGCAGGAAGCGTAGCGAACGAGGAGGCTCAAGGCCACGCCCCCCGGAAAGCATACCGTCTGAAGCGTAAATCCCGTTCCACTCACCCCGTCTGTTTTTATTTTAAACAGCACAAAAAAACCATACCACAAAGAGTATGGTTCGGTGATGCATATTAGCGTACGCCCAGTGCCATCTTAGCGTAACGGGACATATTATCTCGGGACCATGGCGGGTTCCAGACAATGTCAACTTCTGTATCTTTTACTTCAGGAAGTTCCATTAACTCCTGTTTGATGTTGGCTACGATTTGCGGCCCCATCGGACAGCCCATGGAAGTCAATGTCATCGTGATTTTTGCCAGACCTTCATCGAGCAGCTCGGCGTTATACACTAACCCTAAGTTGACAATATCGACACCTAACTCCGGGTCAATGACGTTCTCCAACGCGCCAAACAGGTAATCTTTGATTTCATCTTTGCTCATCGGAATACTCCTCTCTGTTGTGTGCTATCTTCATCTTACCAACATACTACCTTGCAATCAAATGCTGTGCAAGCCAATCGACTGACGCGAGCATACCGGGACGCGAAACAGCATGACCTGATTCCTCTTCCGGCATCCAGCCCAAACGTTCCGGATGGTCTTTATAGTCTTGCTGAATTTCAGAATAAAATTCATTTGTAAGTTCAAACGGCACAAGTGTATCCTGCTCGCCGTGCCACATGAAAAGCGGGCGACGATTCAGTCTGTTTGGATTTTTCGACAAATCTACTTGCTCCAATGCAGCGAAAAGTTGTTCGCGTTCAGCTGGGGTAACCGGTAATTCTTTGCCGGCTCGTTCCGCGTAAGCGATCTGTCCTTTGGCAAGTCGTGTAAAAGCTGGAGAACCCATCATAACGGAAGCTGCGTCTATCCAGTCATAGCTCGCGAGGCAGCCGAATGTCGTGATGCCGCCCATAGACGTACCACCGACACCGATTGACGTGCTGTTCTCTATTAGATCTTTCGCTTTCAACTCTTGATGAATCACGTCTGCTTCCTTAATTGAAGTTAAGACAATTTCCCAAAACCGCAGTTGCAGTTGAAATTCATCGTTCGATTCTGAACGTGCTCCATGCAACTTCGCATCCGGCAAAATTACCCGGATTCCTTGCTTCGCTAAATTGTAAGCATAATGCAAGTTATGCTCTTTAGCGCTCATGAATCCATGAAAAAAGATGACCGTAGGAATATGTTCTTGCTCTTTGGATTGGTCTACGATATGTAGTACAGGGATATGTTGCCACTGTTCCGAACGAATGATCATTCAAATTCCTCTTTTCTGACAAATGTGTACTGTTATTTTAGGATAACAACAATTACGATAGAAGACAAAAACTTCGCCTTGCCCTTGATTTTTTGACTTACTTGCTCCATTAACGATAAACTATGAAGATATAATGAGTAGACTTAATCATATCACTATAGTAGGAGAGGATACGTTGAAACCACATTTAATTGTTTTAGACTTAGACGGAACGTTATTGACTGATGAAAAAGTAATTTCTCCAAAGACTGAAGAAACATTGCAACTTGCGGCTTCTGAGGGGCACTATGTCATGATTGCGACAGGTCGTCCATACCGGGCTAGCGAAGTGTATTACCGCCAGCTTGGACTGACTACACCGATCGTCAATTTTAATGGCGCCTTCGTCCATCACCCATCAGATACTTCCTGGAAGACTATTCACGAAACGATTGCCCTTCCTATCGTCAACGAAGTAGTGGAAGCGATGCAGCAGTTTCCGGTTGAGAATATCGTTGCAGAAGTGATGGACGATGTGTATGCTCAGTATCATGATGAGCGCTTTTTGGATATCCTAAGCTTCGGTAATCCACGAATTACAGAAGGCGATATCCGAAGATCCTTAAAAACGGATCCGACCAGTTTATTGATCCAAGCAAACGAACAAACAGTGGATCCAATCCGTCAGCACCTTGAAGATATTCATGCGGAAGTAATCGACCATCGCCGCTGGGGCGCACCTTTTAATATCGTGGAAATTGTACGCCACGGTTTAAATAAAGCTGTCGGCATAGATGCAGTCTCAAAATGGCTGAATGTCCCACAAGACCGTATCATCGCTTTCGGCGACGAAGACAACGACCTGGAAATGATTGATTACGCAGGAGTGGGCGTCGCAATGGGCAATGCCATCGACCGCCTAAAAACCATTGCAGACGAAGTAACCGACTCTAATAATGAAGACGGCATCTCGCATATCCTGAAAGATCGGCTCTCTTTAGGGAAAGTAAAACTTAAGACGAACAGCAGTAATTGATCGTAAATATATAAGTTCAGGGGGAATTCCAATGAAAATCTTTGCTGACAGTGCATGTGATCTGCCTATATCCTTTTTTGAAGAAAACGAAGTTGAATTATTCCCGCTAAGCGTCTTGCTGAATGGAAATGAATACGAGGATATCGTAGAAATTAACTCGAAAGAAATATTCGATGCAATCCGTAAAGGACAGCAACCAAAAACATCTCAAGTTTCGCTGGACACAATGATAAAAACATGGAAAGACTTGGCTGCCTCTGGAGAAGACGGCATCTACATCGCCTTCTCTTCCCAGCTTTCCGGCACCTACCAAACAGCCGTCATGGCCAGCGACCAAGTAAAAGAAGGCAACCCTTCTATGAATTTAGTACTCATCGACTCACGTTGCGCTTCGCTCGGTTACGGCCTGCTCGTCAAGGAAGCTGTTAGATTGCGCAAGGAAGGGCTGGATGTTCGAGAAATTGAACGAAAAATCCGTGCTATGGCTTCTCATATGGAACACTTATTCACAGTAGAAGACTTAGATTATTTAGCAAAGGGTGGTCGAGTGTCCAAAGCGAGCGCATTTTTCGGCGGCCTTCTCAATATCAAACCTTTACTGCACGTAGAAGGCGGAAAACTGGTACCAATTGAAAAACACCGCGGCCGTAAAAAAGTCTTCCGGCGCATGATCGAAATAATGGAAGAACGCGGCAGTAACTTAGAAGAACAAACCATTGCGATCAGCCACGGAGACGATCTGGCCACCGCAAATGAATTCAAAGCGATGATCGAAGAAGTAATCCAGCCAAAAGCAATCGAAATCCACCAAATCGGCTCGGTCATCGGTTCCCATGCAGGACCTGGAACTATCGCACTTTTCTTCCTTAATAAAGTAAGTTCTACCTAACCAATAGCAAATAGGCAATCCTGAAGTCAAAAACGTCCTTCAGTGATTGCCTTTTTTCTCGTTAGCAGGGAGTAGAATCAGGGGTACGCACTAAAATACCGGGAAACCGAACCAAAGTGCCGACAAACCGAACCAAAACTCTTCGGCTCCAAACATTAGTCTAGTAGTACCGCACCAAACCAGCCATCAAGCGATCCAAACAGCCGGCTCACCACACCTTTCCTTCCCCTGGCAATTATTTAGAATAATTTTCATACATAAAAAAGGAGCCATCCGAAAAGTCAGTTAAAAATGACTTCCTGGACAACTCCGGTTCTTATGTTATTCCTTCGCTTGTTCTTCTTTCGACGCTTCATCTCTCCTGCGCTGTCTTCCCTTGCGAATCACCGAAAACAAGAATGCCAGGAAGAAGACATACACTAATATCGAAGCAATCAGATAAGGTGTATTGAATCCTTTATCATCCTCTACGATATAAACTTCAGCTAATTCACGGTCCAGAACGATGTGAAATTTATTGTCTTTCGTTTCCTTGACTAAATCTTGACCTAATACACCACGCAGCTTTTTCTTTTCCCCAATTTCTGAAGGATCAATCTCTAAGCTTTGTACTTCAGATGTGTTATTGATCGCGATGATCCATTTTTCCTTTTCAGAAGAACGTTCGAACACGATAAATCCATCTTTATTGTGCAAAATCTTGAAATCACCGGATCGCAATGTTTCGGAATCATTACGCAGCGTGTTAAGGTCACCAATCCACTCATGTAATTCCATATCTGTCTTAAAGTTAAAGAATGGATGTGATTCTGGTGCTTCTTTTCCGTTCACTGCAATTTCTGTCGCATACGGAACTAACGGAACGCCCGGCAACATGAATTGCGCAGTTGTTGCTACCTTCCAACGAGTGGGCGGGAATTGGCGCAATTCCACCATTTCATAAGTGAAACGCGGTCCTGTCAAATCATCAAATTGCAGAAGTTTGTCCGCATCCTCATTGGTGAAAATATCCAATGCAGAAGAATCAGGATTCACCTGTACAAACGACTTTTGAATTGCCTGACTGCGCTCTTCAGCCGGTACACTGTCGAATGCGGCTTCGCTAGGCTCGTTGGTAATGACGTATAATCCTTCGCGCATCTCTTTCAGCGCATTGATCATCTTATCAAGAAACTCTGTGTCTGCCTGCTCAAGATGCGTCAGACGGATTCCGTCAATTTTATAATCCTCGACAAATTGCACAACTGCACTAATGATTTGATCTTGCGCTTTCGGTTTACTTAAATCCCAATCAATCGTTCCTTCTTCAGCAGGGATTGTCGGGAGCTGACTTGCCCAGACATGGTCGGAACTAACGTTTCCAAGTGGAAAATCCGCCATGACTTTCAATTTATTGTCATGCAATTCTTTGATCAGTTCAGTAAATTCCTTTTTCGTTCCGAAATGCGGTTCGATCTCTGAATAATCGAGTACTTGATTCCCATCATACGTTGCTGTGCTGAAAACAGGGCCAACGGAAATCATTGTAAAATGCATATCGAGCAAATGTTGCAATCTGTTGCTGATCCCAGCAAAGTCCCCGCCATTGAAAGCATGAGGGTCCCTTGCATTGACTTCTATATCATTCGATCCCAAGCCGTTATTGAAACGGTCAACGAGCAGATCATAGATACTTTCATCACTGAAGGATTGCTTCGTATCAGCGTATGTGATCGGTTGTGCTATGGATAGGGCAAGCATGCATGCTGCCAGTAGTCCGGTGATTCGTTTCACTGTAGTAAATCCTCCTTACGCAAACTCTTTTATTAGTTTATCAAACGGCTGAAGGTGACGCCATTCTTTCTTCATAAAAGGGTGAATGCTCATTGTAAATACGGCAATCTTGTGAATTGCAGCTAGGTGCAATCAAACAAAAAACAGAGGGTGGAATGTTATGAATTCCTCCTCTGTTAGCTCTTTCCGGTCATTTAATTGTCATCTTCCGAAAAAAAATCCGGATCTTGCTGTTTACGCGAACTAACGAAAACGGAGACTGCAAACAGCGCCATCAACAAGAGGACTACTGCTAAGAAGATCCATCCAGTCTGTGTTGACATTTGCCCATCTCCTTTTGTTCTAATCGTTCGGTATTATGCAAAAAAGTCGAAACCGAGCGGCAGTTTGAATCCGATGAATAGAGTAGCCAGCAAGAACACAACGAATAAAATCCACATAAGACCTGTGTTCTTCCCCTTGCTTCCTCGGACCAATGTCATCTCCATGAATCCGATCGTCAAAAGACCTAATAAGAATTTAATGCCGTATAGCATCGAATCATTCGTCTGGTATTTGAAAAACAATGCAGCACCAGACACGATAATTAAAATATAAAACAAACGCAAAATCATATGTGTAATCTTTTTCCCTTTCGTTCCTGCAGCCATACTAGCTGAAGCTAGAAAGAGAATGATACCCACTACCCAAGTAAATATATGAAAGTGGGTCGTATCTGTTAAGAATCCCAATCCTGACACCTCATTTTATTATGTAGTCGAATGATACTTTACCATGTTTTCCAATCGACTACTATTCTATTGCTCATATTATCGAAACTGTAAATAAATTTTATTCGAAACGATTCACCAATGTCCCGATTCCTTCAATTGAAACTTTCACCGTATCGCCTTGCTTTAAGAAAGTAGGCGGCGTCATGCCCTTCCCTACGCCAGCTGGAGTGCCTGTTAAAATGACATCACCCGGTTCAAGCGTTACATATTTGGAGATTTCTGCAATTAATTCATCAATTTTAAACATCATGGATGACGTATTGCCATTTTGACGTACTTCATCGTTCACTTTTGTGACGACTGATAAATTCTGTGGGTTTGGAATCTCGTCTTTCGTTACAACATAAGGCCCCATTGGACATGTGCCGTCTAGACTCTTACCAAGGAAAAATTGTTTATGGTCAGCTTGGACATTTCGTGCAGTAATATCGTTACCGATCGTGTAGCCGAATACATAGTCATACGCTAATTGTTTTGGAATGTTTTTCCCTGTTTTACTGATGACGACGGCAAGCTCTCCCTCGTAATCTAGGGAATCTGTCACATCACTATGAATTGGCAGCGTCTGCTCATCTCCGGCAATTGCTGTCGGAGCCTTTGTAAATATCATGACCTTTTCAGGCGGTGCTTCTGCTCCCATTTCCTGCGCATGCTCTGCATAGTTCTTGCCTACGCACATTACATTCTTAGGCGTACGAGGAATCGGTGATAGCCATTCAACATCAGTAAATGCATATTTAAATTGCGCCGCATTTTCACCCGCTTCAGTTTCCTCTACTAATTTACGAACCATTTCCACAAAATCCATGCCAAGGGACACGGCCTCGATCATCGTCTTCGGAAAATCTGCTTGCTGCTGTGCTTGCGCCATAGCGAGCACATCCCAAACTGCTTCCTCACGTTTCACTTTCGGTCCGAATAAAGTTTGCCCTTCGTAACGGAATGACAATAATTTCATGTGTATGCCCAACCCTTTCCATGTGTATTCACATACTACTATGTTACGACAAAATCTATACTTTTTCCTCTTTATTACTAAAATTCTTCCCATAAGACAACTTTCTCCATACATATTCAAGAGGTCCGATGCGGAATTTCGACAGCCAAATTTGTGCTGCGATCAATTGGATCACAAATATTCCGATCGCCAGCCACGTACCTGTCACTATATCTACTTTACCATAGAGACCAGCTCCGTATGAATAGAAAATCAGCGTCGCAATGATCGATTGCATGATATACGTCGTGAATGCCATTCTCCCGAGCGTTGCGAACGGTTTCGTCACGATTTTCAGGAATGGAATTTGCCATAACAACATCAACAGAGCAGCGTGTCCTATCGCTAGAATCGGCCCGCCAAATGTTGACTGTACAATTATGATATTTTCAAATTTCGGTCCGTCGATGTATGGTACATTCTTCAATAAAACACCCAATGTAATACCGACGATCATGGTGACGACCAATTTCCCTTTCATTGCATACATCTTCTCGACGACTTTCCACTTCGAAAACGCAGCACCGAGCATCATGAGCGGCAAAACAGCGAAAAATGACGTGAACACACCGACTACTCCGAACGTGAACCATTCACCCAGCCGAAACATGAAGATTTCTCCAAATGAACCGTGTGCATAAGCCGAGATGGCAAGCTCGATCTGATGGATATCCACAAAGCCGTCGAGCAAAGAATTCGGATTAATTTTCCGGCTGAAGACGAGCAAGATATACACCAACACCGAAGGCACGATATATAAGACAAGTGCCAATGAAAACAGCCATTTCTTCGGTATCCTAACAAGAGCGATCATTACAAAGCCCATGATGGCATACGTAAATAAAATATCTCCAAACCAGATCAGCAACGCATGCAGAATTCCGAATAAGAGCAGCCAACTCATGCGGCGTGCCATGAACGGTGCAAACGGTGTATGGTTCTTCAACGATTTCTCATACTGCATATTTAATCCGTAACCGAACAGCATCGCAAACAGCGGATAGAAACTCGCTTCGACAAACACATCAATAAAATGAAATGCCGACTGTTCACCCGGCGTTGAAAACCATGTATAGGGATCCATATACGCATAAGGCGAATGAAAGTGCAGCATATTTGCGATGATAATTCCTAATAAAGCAATTCCCCTTAGAAAATCGAGTCCTTCAACTCGCTCCGTTAGGGAAGTAGGAGTCAACTTCAAACCAATTCCTCCTGTAGTCTAATTGTTTTCGCTCCATCAAATAAGTAGAGGAGCATTTCTTTTATTTCAATAGCCAAAATGGATTGCAGTACATTTTTATATAAATTCAACTGCGTACCATAGCGTTTCTGCATTTCATTCGACAAAGCTTTTTCCGAATGAAAACCGCTTACTTGGTCCGTTTTATAATCGACGAGTACCCATTCCCCATCTTCATGGAACAAGCAATCCGCGATCCCTTGCAAGAGTTGGAACTCTCCTTGTTCAGCAGGCAGCGCATAGGTGAATGGCATTTCACGCAATACTTGATCGGCTTGTTGCAGGCGTTTGCCTAAAGATGTTCCATAAAACCGCACAATTGCATCGGCATCAACAGCAGCCACCTCTTCTTTCGTCAGCAACTCACGTTTCTCTAGTTCCTCTACAAACTCGCTAGCTTGCGTTACATTTAAAGGGCGCTTCAGATCAATATGCTGCATGACGGTATGCATGGCCGTTCCGACTTCCGCTTTCGTCAAGGAACGCTGCTGCAAAAAGGACGGTCGATCATGCAGGAAGGACGGTTTATTCGTTATCTCAGGTGATCTCTCTTCAAACGGATCGGCATCTCCCCGTTCTAACTCCAGTAGGGCAATCCGTTTCAATTCACTGACAGACTGCTTGGAAGGCATCTCTACAGCATGCTCGTAAGGATAACGCGCCTCAAACCGATGTTGAATCGTTTCCACTAACTGTGAATCAGCAGTAAACGAAGCTTCACTATCCAACGGAATCCAGTCATCGACTTCTACTGCATCTGAACTGTGAAATGCGGAAAACGGATAGGCATTGACGTCCCAAGATGACGGATCGTCCATCAATTCACCACCAACCGCCTTGCCGAACTTGCCAAAATCGATATGGCGTGCAATCGCAGGACCAATCCAGTCTAGATAACCGGCCGCCCGGGAACGCTTATACTCAGGCAGCGGAGCAGATGGATCGAGCAGCTGTGCTTCCTGCCATTGACTGACAGCCTTTTCGATATCCTTCACAGAAGCGATCAATTCCAGATGCTCTTTCGCCCGCGTCATCGCCACGTAGAGCACCCGCATTTCTTCCGCCCGCATCTCCAGCTCCTTCTTCTCTTTCACAGCTAGGAACGGCAGCGAAGTGAAAGTGATGCGTTTTTCGGGATCAATCGCTTTGACGGCCAACCCAAAATGCTGGTCGAATAAATACGGCTGATGAAAGTCCATTTTATTGAACGGACGTCCCATCCCAGCTAAAAATACATAAGGGAATTCCAGACCTTTCGACGAATGAATTGTCATAATTCGCACGACATTTTCTTTCTCACTCATGAAACGCGCTTCCCCGAGATCGTCTCCTCGTTTTTGCATGCGATCGATGAAACGCAGGAATCGGAACAATCCTCGGAAAGACGTCTTCTCATATGCCATCGCTCGATCATGCAGCGCACGCAAATTGGCCTGACGCTGTTTACCATTCGGCAGAATTCCGACCATTTCATAATAAAACGTATCCTGATATACTTTCCAAATCAAGTCCGACAGCGATCCATGGCGCGCCATATTACGCCAGTCCTCGAGTCGCAGGAAGAAACGCTGAAGCTTCTCCTGTGTTACCGGCTCCACGCCAGCCCCGCCTGTCTGAATGAACGTTTGAACCGCTTCGTAAAACGGAGCATTCGGTTTCGCCAGGCGGATTTGTGCCAGTTCATTTTCGGTCATACCGACAAACGGTGCACGCAAAACCGATACGAGCGGAATGTCTTGATACGGATTATCGATGACCCGCAATGTGTTGAGCATAATCATCACTTCAATCGCATCGAAATAACCGGAAGACAATTCCACATAGACCGGAATGCCGGCTGCTTTCAATTCATCCGCTATCTCACTGGACCACGTCATCGAGCGCATCAAAATGACAATATCGCGATACTCAAGCGGCCGTTTCTTGCCGCTGAATGCATCCGCCACTTGCTCCTTATTAGCCTGCCACTGCTTGATTTTCTGTGCAATGAAACGCGCTTCAGCCTGTGACTTCTTCAACTCTTGCTGTGCTTCCTGCTCTTCCGATAAATCCGCGTCCTCTTCATTCTCATAAAGAATCGTTAGCCCGGCCGCCACTTCTTTCTCTGGATATTGCGCACCATATTTCAATGCCGCTGCGTCATCGTATTCGATTTCCCCGACACGCACACCCATAATCTGTTTGAAAATGAAGTTCGTCGCATTAAGCACTTCCGTACGGCTCCGGAAATTCGCATTCAGATCAATTTTCAGTCCTTGATCGAGCGGTTCTGCCGTAAAGCGTTCGTATTTGCCCAAGAACAGACCAGGTTCTGCAAGTCGGAATCGATAGATTGACTGTTTGACATCGCCCACCATAAACAAATTGCCGTCCGCTTCTCCGCCTTGCTTGATCAATTGAAGAATTGCTTCCTGCAAAAAATTCACGTCTTGATACTCATCAACCAATACTTCAGCAAAGCGATTTTGATAATCCATCGCAATATCGGAAGGTACAAGTTTTCCGTCTTTTTCATCCGATAAGATTTGCAGCGCATAATGTTCCAAGTCAGAGAAATCCACAAGCCCTCGTTCTTCTTTCAGCGCCTGATAACGAACCGCAAAATCTTCGACCAACTCGACGAGTGTTTGCATCAATGGAGCCATCAGACGGATTTCTTCCAGCAATCTCTCCGGTGTCCGCGTAAAATAGGTCTCTTTCAATGCGTTAACAATTTTTTTGACCGACTCGCGCATCGCCTTACCACGCTTCGCCAGTTCTTCATCGCAGGAATCTTTCTTGATCATCCCTGCTTTCATCCATTTAAGTGTCTGGAAATAGGCATAGACATCTTCCCAATTACCGTTGATGACGTATTCCAGTGCATCATCAATCCATGCCTCATCTGCTTTCGCCGTGTCAAGAAGCGGCAGCGGACCGTCATTCATCTCAGCAAGTCGCTGCAAATCCTGCGCCACTGTCTTCGCTTCTTCCAACGTATGTCGGATAGCCAATTTTAGCGGCTCGATAAATGATAATTCATCAATCGTTGCGTTATCTCCGATTTCATATTGTTGCGGAATCATCTGGAGCCATTCAGCAGGATTCGGATGAACGCGTGAATAATCATATAACCGGTCAATCAATGTCTCGATCGCCTGGTCGTTACGGTCCGCGGTAAAACTATCACTCAGTCGATAGATCGCTTCCGGGTCCGGCTGGCCATAGGCATCCTCAAGCACCAATGCAATCGTATCATCACGCAATACCGCAGCTTCTGTTGGATCTGCAATACGGAATCCGGGATCGATGTCGAGCACGTAGGAGTATTGCCGGACGACTTGCAGGCAGAAGGAGTGCAACGAAGATATTTGAGCTTTATTCAGCAAATTCAACTGTCTGCGCAAATGCACCGAAGTTGGATCGTTCAAAATAGCTTCTTCCAGCGCACTGGCCATACGATGACGCATTTCTGCCGCAGCTGCATTCGTGAACGTCACGACAAGCAGCTGGTCGACGTCAATCGGCTGTTCTGTATTCAACACTTTTTCAATCATCCTCGTAATGAGGACTTTTGTTTTTCCTGAACCTGCCGCGGCTGACACGAGAAGGTCTTTGCCGGATGCATAAATGGCTTTCCACTGTTCATCCGTGAACGTCTCATGTGGCGGTTTAACGGGAATTTTCATCGCAGCCTATCTCCTTCCGCATTTTATCTAATGATTCTTCAGGCTTAAACGCCGTATAGTTTCGTGCCGGCTGTGTCGGATCGGTCCGATCAAACTGGCAAATCGATTGATACGAGCAAAATTGACATGGCATATGCTCTTTCAGGCGGTACGGGTACACTCGCGTATCCCCTGCAAGCATGCCATCTCCCGCCTGTTGATGCCGTTTGCGGACGAATGAACGCATCATATTTAAGTCTTCCGTAGGTACCACTTTCGACGTGGAATAAAAGGAGCCGTCTTTTTTCAGCCGTGCCGGGATAATGAGCGATTCACTCTCAATATTGTCATCCATTGCAAGCGCCACTTCGGCATCTTCCACGATATACCCTTGCATTTTGTACGATTTCATCAACTCTTTTTCCACTGCATCCTCGGCGAGCTCTTTCGTCAAGCGCAGCATCGGATTGTGCACATACATATAGAGCACGCCCGCCGGATCCGCATGGACACCGAGCCAATCCTCTGCGTGTTCGAGCGCCACATCTAAATACGTCAGCATCTGAAGCGACAGTCCGTAATACACTTCGGTCAAATCAAGCGCACGAGCGGAAGATTTATAATCGACGACACGCAAGAACGTCTGATCATCCTTCTTCATCGTATCGATGCGATCAATCCGTCCTCTGATTTTCATTTGCTGACCTTGTTTCAAATGAATTTCAAGCGGCGGAATTTCTTCATTCGGACCGAATCCTGCTTCAATGGCAATCGGTGTGAATCTTGAATTGCGGGCTTGTGACTGCAAGGCACGGATCGTCCGCTGAATAATTTGCATCAGCTTCCGCTGAATATACGCATACCGCTGACTGGACAGCAAGATCCGATGGAAGAACATTGGCGTCAACGCTTCAATCGCCTCTCGTCCAAGCTGCCAGCACTGTTCTTTCGTCAGAGATGCCCACGATAATCCTCGCTTCATCACTTCATCCGATACCCACTTTAGGGCGGCATGGAATAGATCCCCAATATCGGGTGCTTCCAAATGGAACTCAAAACGCTCCTGCAAGCCAAGTCCGTACGTCGTGAAATGCTGGAACGGACAACTATAATACGATTCGATACGGGAAACACTCGTCGTAAAAGACGAACCATATAAACCAGCTGTCAGATGTGGATCGAGCATTTCGGTTTTCTGCCGTTTCAGCGCCGGCTGTACGATCGACTGAATGATCGACGACCACAGCGGATCCTCTTTATAATAAGCGAGCACCGCCTGCCACTCCGGTGCAATGGCCTCCTGCGAACTGGCCTGTCGCATGACACGCACCGCATAGGACAACGCGACTTTCGGATGCTCGATATAGTGCATCTTGTCTTCCGTATCGGGCAATTCCGTCGGCTCAATCACCGCTAACTCAACCGGAATGCCCGCTGAAATCTGTTGCAATCTCGGAATATAAAGAGACGGAATCAACGCTTTTCCTTCTTCATCCGCAATCGGATAACTGACAGTCAATCGCTCACTTGCTCCGGTGAATGCACGATAAACCATATACGACTCACGCATGAGTAGCATTTTCGAAGTTGGCGCAAGCGTGATACCGAGTTCACTGAACAATTCGCGGTCGCCATCGGACAGCAGTCCTTCCCGGTCACTCCGCAACGGCAAAACACCTTCATTCGCACCGAGGACGAAAAGCGCCTCAACATCCATCGAATTAAACAACTCCACCGTCGTAACGGTCACTTGATCGAGCGATGGCGGAATGAGTTTGAACTCCAGCGTATCAAAACCTTCATCCAAAATTTTAATGGCTGCCTCAACCGGCAATTCCTTATCCCCAAACATCAAGACAAACTGATCCAGCACATTGATCCAGCTATTCCATGCTTGCTCATGCTCTGCCGCCGCACGCAGTCTGTGCTCACTCCGCTCTTCCTTCTGCAACTCTACCATCTTGTCATAGACATTCAGCGACTCCATCGCGAAAAACAATGCTTCCGCCACGTCGCGTCCTGTTTTTGCTTTTTTTAACTGCTTTTCTAATTGCAAAATCGGGTCTCGAATCAAATCACGCGTTTCCGCATACTCCGCCTGCATTGCCAACTCTTCATCGGTTTGAACCGGACGAATCATTTCAAGACCGCGGTAGCGGTTGACCTTCCAGCGTTCTTCATCAAGCCAACGTGAACTGCCATGAATTCCTTTAGCCAGCACGAAGTTCTCCAACCGATCCGCCCGTTCCCTCCATACCCGCTTATTTTCATTCACCGGGAAGAACAAATCGGTTTTCACAGCACGGAACACTGCTTCATACGACCAATCCGTCCGCACCGCCTCGAGCAGTGAACGCGCAAACTCAATGAGCGGATGATGGAGCATCGGTTTTTTCTGACTGATGAAAACTGGGATATCGTATTGAGAAAAGATCGTCTGAATCAATTCGTCATAAACATCTGGCTGTCTATAGACGACAGCCATGCCGCGGTAACGTTTGCCTTCACGCATCATTTTACGAATCGAACGCGCCACTGCGTGAACTTCTGCTCGTCGGTTCGTCGCTTCGATCAATTGGATATGACCTTCCGCTTCGTTCGGCACTGGAGGATAGCGATCGAACTGCGCCTCTAAATGCTGGAGTTCCTCATTCGTAAAACGTTTCATTTCAGTTAAATGAATCCGTTTTTCCATGTCTACAGAATCGCTATGAGCGAGCTGCTGCAGCATCGAATATTGTTGCTCCGCGGTATAGAACAGTTCATGTTCCCCGCTGTGCAGCCTGTCCTCCATCGGCAATACGACGGTGACCCGCTTGGTAAATTTCATGAATTGATTGATGATATTGTATTCCTGTGTGGTAAAGTCTCCAAAGCCATCGATATAGACCGATGCATCTTTCAGCCACTCTGCAAAAGGGATTTGCTCAGCTAAAGCTGTAAGCTGTCCTTCGCTGTCCATAAACGTAGTACCCAGACGCTCTTCGATTTTCTGAAGCAAAAGCTGAAGATCATGTGCTTTGTCCTGCAGTATCCGCGGAGCTTGTTTGTCTTCGAGCAGAGTTGTCAGTTCAGCAAATGCCTGCTGATCGATGCAGTATTTGCTGAATTCTTTCATGACGTCGCTGATTTGCTCAGCAAAGCCATGTTTTGAAGCGGCTTGTTTAAATAAGCGGAATGAATCTTTATTTTCCTCCAGCACGCTGCGCACGAGCATGCGATAGCCGAAGCTGTCGACTTCTTCCCTAGTGATGCCGCCAACTTCTTGCAGCACGCGCCAGGCCAGACGTTTGAACGTCAATACTTGGGCGCGGATCATCCCCGATAATCCAAATTTTGTAGATAGGCTATATTCCATCGAGTAGGATAGCTGATCGGGTACGATAACAATGATCGGTGGCCCCATCGGCCGCTCCTTTAACTCTTCCGCAATTTCCCTTTCGATAAAGGTGGTCTTTCCTGTCCCGGATCGACCAGTCACAAAACGCAACGACATCTTTCTCTCTCCTTTCTATCCTTGTAAGGTATGGTGAATGTATTTACAGAAAAGCTGGCTAAAATCCAGCGAGCTAGTGTATGGCGGAAGAAGCGTCGGCATTGGACTCACTTCGGCGCTTGCGGATGGCTCCCGTAATGAGCCAGTCAGGAAGATCGCCTGTCTGTCTCATCACTCCGCCTACCGCTTGTAAGGCGCCTTCGTTTGATATGTTGAGAAACACATAGCCTAAGCTGTCTTTCACTACTTAGTAGATGTCAATTAGTTCTATTTTTAAATACTATACTCACTAAATTAGCAACACAAGCGAAGCCGCAACTGCGGGGTCAGCCGTTGCCGTGAGCCAACTAGCGCTCTTTGCTAGTTGGCTCATGGCTGAAGGCAATCCCCCAGTGGCGTAGCGGTGACAAAGTACGGTCCTCCGCTCCTTACCAGAACCCATTATAAGTCGGGCAACCGTAACAGCAAAAAGAGTAAGCCCATTGGACTCACTTCGGCGCTTGCGGATGGCTACCACAATGAGCCAATCAGGAAGAGCGCCTGTTTGTCTCATTGCTCCGCCTACCGCTTGTAAGGCGCCTACGTTTGGTAAGTGAAAGCACTTGGTATATCTATTTGCACATTGGATTCTATTAATGAGCTGGATGCTGAGACCTTCCCATTTTAAACGCCACTCTCGTTATTTTAACCACTCCAGCGAAGCCGCAACTGCGGGGTCGGCCGGAGCCATGAGACAACTAGCGCCCTTTGCCAGAACCCACTATCAGTCGAGCGACGAAACAACAAAAAAATCCTGTCGACTCCTTTCCTTCATTGTACCGAAAGAAAAGATAGACAGGAAATATTTTAAACGTTTTTCTTATCCGACTGCCCCAAAGTGGAGAAACTCTTAAAATCTTCCTCCACCTTCTTCGCCAGCCTGCGCTCAAACCACTTACCAACCAACCACAACAGGAAAATTAGGAAAAACATAATCAACGTGCGAATCGGATTCGTAAACAACGCACGTATATCATGCCCGATATACGTAATCATCAAAATCATGACCAACTTACCAAGCATCAACGCAAACAAAAAATTCTTCTTATTCATATTTGACAAACCCGCCACTAAATTAACAACCGAAGAAGGAGTGAATGGAAAGCAAAGCAAAATGAACAACGGACCGAATCCATTGCGTTCCACCCATCGAATCAACTTCTGCACACGCACCGGCTTTGTCAAAAACGTGAAAAAGCGATTATCCCCGTACTTCCGAATGAGCAAGAACACCGCATACGACCCTGCCACCGTACCTGCCCATGAAAGCAGGAAACCTTGCCAAAAACCAAACGCCAGAGCATTTGCGATGACGAACACGACCAACGGCAGAAATGGCAAAAACGCCTCCAAAAAAGGCGGGATTAAGCCCATATAAAACCCAATCGACTCATATTGCCTTGCCAATTCCTCCACTTTATCAATTGATAGCCATTCCTTCATCGCAAACACCCTCACCGTTTAAAGTTCAATTAAATATGTTTACTTCTCCATATAATTGCAAAAGTCCCTAGCATCTGTCCATTTATAGTATAATAGCAGAAAGATTCTGATAGAAAGATGGGCTGCTTCATATGAATACAACTTTTTCTCAAGGCCTGAAAGCAGGATCGAGCATCGCCATCGGCTACTTTCCGGTTGCCTTAACGTTCGGACTGCTTGCTAAAACAACTGGACTGTCTATGATCGAAGCGACTGCTATGAGTTTGATTGTCTACGCAGGGGCTTCGCAATATATGGCACTTAGCCTGATCGCAACAGGCGTAGCACCTTGGCTCGTCGTCATGAATACATTTATCGTCAACATACGCCATTTCCTGATGACCGCTTCATTAAGCGAAAAAGTGGAACCGGCACCGAAGTGGATGAAGGCGATTTATGCATTCGGTATTACGGACGAGTCATTCTCCGTCCTGTCTACACAAAAAGGCAAGATCACGACAGCTTTCGCATTTGGCGTTGCCTCAATCGCCTATGGCAGCTGGGTTTTCTTCACTGCAGTAGGACATGTTATTGGCGCCAACCTTCCGCAATTTTTACAAAATGCGATGTCTGTGGCGCTCTATGCAATGTTTATCGGATTGCTCGTCCCTTCGATGAAAGGCAATCGCAAAGTTGTCTTGCTTGCCGCAATCGGAGCTGCTATTCATTGCGTGTTGTATTACGGAAATCTGCTGTCCACCGGATGGTCTATTCTGGTCGCAACACTCGGATCCGCTATTTTTGTAGAAATCATTTATGTAAAAAATAACAAGACAGTCGAACATTGGACTGTACAAAAGGAGGCGGATAACTGATGGGCGCTGCATATTGGTGGATGCTGCTCGGGATGGCGATCGCTACGTACGTGCCTCGAATGATTCCTTTGACGTTTTTGGATGGAAAAGAGTTGCCGCCGATCGTCAGCGGGGTACTTCGCAATATTCCGTACGCTGTGCTTGGTGCGCTAATTTTCCCTGCGGTTCTTCATATCCAAGACAATATCCTGTTCGGAGTCATCGGTGCCGTCACGGCTTTTGCTCTGTCTTTCATCGGACTCGATGTCATGTTCGTCGTTATAGGAACGATTGCAGTATTAGCTGTTTATAGTTTGTTTTAATCGCTCTCTTATCTTAATTATCCCCGAAACACTCCTGACTAAAACAGAGAATGCAATTTTAGGAACAAAAAGGCGGTCTTCAAAGAGTTATATGCTTTGAAAACCGCTTTTTTCATTCCTCCATTTGGCTTCTCCGGGCATTGCGCACCATACGTGAAGCAAACCAAAACCCAACCGTTAACGAGACTGCATCCGCTACGTAGAGCAGCCAATTATGCGTGTACCCTGCATAGACAGAGGCTGCAATTAAGGCCAATGTAAGGATGAGCCCTACCACATGATGGAATGTCACCCTCGTAAAAAACACCACTAAAATTCCTGGCAACAATGTAGCAAGCAGAAGCTTCGTTTCAAAATCATGCATCGTACTCTCTCCTTTTACCGCACGACTAGCATACCTAGACGGAAATGATCGTGGCGGTACAACACTTGTTGCTTCAGCCGCACTTCACCGTCACGGCCAATCACCTGCAAACGGCAATGAGCAGCATTCACTTGTATCGCGTCATACAATTCACCTTCATTATGAATCGTAATACCGTTCACCGACTTAATCAGATCACCTGGAATAATTCCCATTTTTTCTGCTGGGGAATCCTCCAGTACAGTAACGACGAACACCCCTTCAGACTGCGGCACTAATATTAATGGCTTTTTGCGCTCGGAAACAGAGATCAAAACAGACAGGAAGATACGACACAACACTCCCGCGATCAACGCGGCCCAACCAAGAATCGGCATCCATATCGCTCCGACGCCTATGGCTGCAACCGCAATCCCAAGCCAAGCGACCGCTGTACCCACTTTGGGAAACAGCACATCCGGGAACGAAGCACGCGCCATCTGCGAAAAACCGATGATCAGCGGAATTGGTACGAATGAAAACTTTTCTGCCCCGAGCGTGAATTGTGGCCAGTAAGGAGCATATTCCGCGACCATATGACCGGGCACTAAGAGAACAACCGGAACTATCCACAACAGTTTTGATTTATAGATCGCCGCACGCATTCCTCGATTTGTCGGAATCAAAACCGGTGAAGCATGTCGGCTCGCATAACGACGGATCAGCAAACCTTCCGTAATCAATAATAGGCCGGCGATAATCGGGACTGTAATAGCCAATGTGCCGAAAAAGTCCAAATCCTCTTGTACAAACCAATCGTTAATTGAAAAATCTCCCGCCCATCGACCGACTGCATATAAACCGAAAAACGCTATCGCTGCATAATAGATCGGTGAAGCTAGTTTATAGGAAAATGATAAGATTACTAGCAACATCACGAGCGAAAAAATTATGATCCAATTAAAATCGACAATTAATCCTACGCCTGCAATTAGAACAGAAAGCAGCAAGCCATGTATCCAGGCAGAAGAAAGCGCATGCTTCATCTCCGTCAAGCCAGCCAGCACGCGGGTCGTAAAGTCTTTTCTTTCTCTCTTGACTCGCACGTAGCCGAGCAGCACGGCCGCAAGCAAAGCAACCAGCCAGACTGGATTAAGAAGAAAATATAATATTGCTTCCATAATAGTATTCAGTAGTTCGCTAGACATCATCTATCACCTTCCCGCTCGTCCAAACAACTCTTTTCCCCATTGTACAAAAAATGAAGGGAAATAGCGAATGCAGAACGAAAAAAACGCACCTCCTATGAGATGCGCTCTATTTATTCTGCTAATTCATTTACTAAATAATCAATTGCCATCCTCAACTGCTTATCGTTTTTCGCATCTCCGCGGTACTCCTCTACTGCAGCCTTCAACGTAGTGAAAAACTCTCGATCCATCGCATCATTGTCGGCGATTTGATGGTCTGCACGGAATGCCTGTACTGCTTCGGCAGTATCTTTATCAAAAAAACCGTCTACTCGGCCGGTCTCATAATCAAAAGCTTTCAGCATCCGTTGCGCATAAGCGATTTGGTCATTGTAGTGACCCTCTTTAAACGTTTCCGTGACCATTTGTAAATGCTCCGTGAACAGTATACTCTGCTTCACTTCTATATCTGCTTTGACCCCTTTTCCGTGAATCCACTTTTCTTTCGGTGTCAGCCATTTATTCGTCGATAG
This sequence comes from Sporosarcina aquimarina, assembly GCF_019748715.1. Lineage (GTDB taxonomy): Bacteria > Bacillota > Bacilli > Bacillales_A > Planococcaceae > Sporosarcina > Sporosarcina newyorkensis. The sequence continues at coordinate 65,286 of NZ_JACLBZ010000009.1, forward strand.
TTTTAACTCGCCACCGTTTGTTAACTCCATCGTCTCCTGTACAGTACCTTTCCCGAAGCTTGTTGTGCCGATGATGGCTCCGCGTTTCAGGTCTTTTACAGCTGCGCTTAACACTTCACTTGCGGATGCGCTTCCCACGTCTTGTACGAGTACAACCGGGATTTGTTTCAATCGTTCATTGTAATCGAGATCCGCAGATTTCTCTGTCACGAGTGGAGTCAAATTCCCTTTCGCATCCTGCATCACGACAAACACCTTATCTTCATTCAATAAACTCCCCGCTATTTCGGAGACTGCCATTAAATAACCGCCTGGATTGCCGCGAACATCGATGATAATCGCCTTCGCACCCTGCTTAATGACTTCTGAAGTTGCTTTTTGCCATTCTTTCGCCGTCTCTTCACCGAACATCGTCAGTGCTATGTACCCTAACTTAGCACCTCGTTCTTCCAACAGTTGATGTGAAACGGACTGCACCGGAATTTGATCTCGAACAATGGTATATTCCATATGTTTATCTGCGTCCGGCCGGAAAATCGTCATCTTCACTTCAGTTCCTTCTTTACCTCGAATCAAATTTACGACTTCTTGCAGCGTTTCACTGCTTAATCGCTCATTGCCTACCTTTACGATTTCATCATACGGCTGTAAACCTGCTTTCTCCGCTGGCCCTCCTTTTATAGGAGAGACGATGATATACTTACCGTTCGTCCGCGTCACTTCAGCCCCAATTCCTACTCGGGAGCCTGCCAGCGATTCACGGTGTGAAGCTGCTTCTTGTTCCGTCAAATAAGTCGAATACGGATCACCTATCGTGTCCGTCATTCCACGCAGTGCTCCTTCGACGAGCCTGTCCTTTTCGACTGGATAAACTGCTTTTTCTTGAATGGTTTCATACACTTCATCCAGCACAGGCAACTTACTGATGGGCTTTGCTGATTCCGATCCTGATTTTCCGCAACCATTCAATCCGAACAGCACACCGCCGATCAGCAAGATGCTTCCCAATAAAAAAAGCCTGCTCCTACGCATGCATAACCTCCTCCTCCCTCCACTATATGAAGGAAGATAAGAAGTTACGACACGAGAACAGACTCTTTTTTCAATCCATAAAATCGACCAATTCATTCAACGTTTTTTCATCTAACGGGCCAATGACCTTTTGTGCAATTCGCCCTTTCGTATCGATCATAAACGTTGTCGGCATGGAGAATACACCATACATTCGCGTTACTTCCGCAGTTTTATCAAGCGGGATCGGAAAGCTCAATTTATACGACTTTACGAAATTCTCTACTTCACTGATTCCCAGTTTCTCTGACTCCGTCACATTGACCGCAATCAATTCGACTTGATCTTCATCCGTCAGTTTCGAATGAAAACTTTCCATATGCGGCATTTCTGCTTTGCATGGAGGACACCAGGTCGCCCAGAAATTCAAGATCACTTTCTTACCTTTCAGCTCTGACAAAGTCACCGTTTCACCGGCAAGTGTCTCCAATGTGAAGTCAGGAGCAGGTGAATACTGTTCGAGCCCTTCTTCAGCCACCTCTAGTTCATTCGCTTGGCTCAAGGAGGTTACAGGCGATTCAATCGGCTCAGGCTTTTCCACTGTATTCTTCACCATCAAAAAAACCAATGTGCCGATCACTAACAAACTGAGGATGGATCCAATCATTTTTTTACTCACTTTGCTTCTTCCTTTCTACTTACCGAATGTGTTGCCTGACGTTGCAAACTCCACATCAGCAAACCGCTTCCGATTGTTGTAATGAGCGGCACTGTCCAAAATGCGCTTGGTTGGAATGCCGACACCATGAAATGAACCGCAATCCAAATAATTGATATTTCACTAACCGAATTGGCTTTCTTGCGGTAACTCCAAAACGTCAAGGCCCATAACAAAACGAAGAAAGCGATCGTCCCGCCTTTAACTAGGAGACTGCCATCATTCAAAAAAGTCATGACCACTTGATACACCGTCTGCCAACTAATCAACGCAAGCAACAGCGACCAGTGATCCTCGTACTTCCACTTCTCTTTCATCCCTTGCCGAATTGTCAGCAGACCGACAACAATCAAAGCTAGAATCCAACCAATCTTGCCGCCATGGAAGTATAGAATAGACAAAGGATAGTGACGGACAGTCGAAAAGTCTGTCAAGATCACAGAGAACTTCCATATGATCACCGTATTAAAAAATATATTGCCGATTCGGTCACCAGCTGTTTTCCCAAAGTATATGCGAATGAAAAGATAGGTCATGACAAAGCCTGCACTAAATGCAATCCAGGAAGACGACACGGTGATTGCTCCGACAGGATAATACTGAGTTATGGGCACCGCCACTTCCTCCTTCATCTGTCACCATATGAAAAACCTGCCGTTGAATAGGCAGGTTTTCATTTTATCCTATATCAAAAAGACACGTAATGCAAAGGGTTGACCGCGCTTGGACCAGAGCCTGAGAAGTTTCCAACATGGACTTCAAAGTGCAAATGTGGTCCTGTCGAGAAGCCTGTTGATCCAACAGCTCCAATATATTGACCTTTTCCGACATGGGCACCTGAGCTCGTACTAATTGACGAAAGATGACCATAGACAGTAGTTAAGATTTTACCATCGACAGAATGTGTGATCATGATCACATTACCGAATCCACTCATCTGACCCGCGTAAGATACGACGCCATCTCCAGCTGCTACAACCGGAGTTCCCATAGGCGCACTTAAATCGATACCACGGTGCTGTTTTTTCGCATGAGTGATCGGGTGTGTTCTCCAGCCAAATCCTGAGCTGTATCTACCATTTGTAGGCTTTGTCCAAAATCCGCTTGAAACGGCAGGTAGGTTACCAGTCGGTGCAGATGAACCGCCGCTTGATTGTGTTTGCTGCTGACGCTTCGCCGCTGCTTCCGCACGACGTTTCGCTTCTGCTTTGCGAGCAACTTCCGCGAGACGATTCTGTTCCGCTACGATTTGGCCTTCCAACTCGTCACTGATTTCGATTGCATCGTTATACTCTTCTTCGAGATTGGCTTTCTCTTTTGAAAGTTTCTCTTGCTCAGCCTGCAATTTATTGACGAGCGTATTCTTTTCTTTCTTTTGAGCATCCAACTTATCTTTCATTGCTTGAATTTTAATCTTGCGTTCTTCTTGTTCTGCTAACTTTTGCTCGACAAGCTTTTTCTCTTCTTCAAGCTGTGCCATATCTTCTTCTTGCTGGCGGATAATTTTACGATCCGCATCCATTAAAGTCGTCACTGCCGAAAAGCGGTCAATGAAATCAGAGAAGCTGTTCGCACCGAGCAACACGTCCAAATAGCTGACTTGTCCGCCCTTCACTTGCATAACCCGCACGCGTTCGCGTAATACTTCATCACGTTCCGCAATACGAATTTCCAGTTCTTTGATCGACTTTTTTAATTCTTTAATCTCTTTCTTTGTTTGATCCATTTCGGCAACGAGATGATTCATGTTACTGTTTGTTTCATCGATTTTCGCGTTGAGCTTCTTGATTTGCCCCGTGAGCTGATCTGCTCTCGATTGCTTCGCCTGAATTTGACTTTCCTTATTCTCGATCGTGAAATTTAAACTGTTCTTTTTATTTTCCACCGCTTTTCGTTCATTCTGAAGATCTTTCAAAGTACTTGCCGAAACGCCCCCACTGCCGACCATCGTCGTCATAAGACATACCGCCAAGACACTCGAAATGATTCGGTGTCGCTTTATCAAATCCCAGTTCCCCCTTCGAAATTTCAAATCTATCAATCCTTTATACTTTTAAGAACTTTCTAACTGACATAAAGCTGCCCCATACGCCAATGAATACCGCGATGAACAGCAGTAAACCATTCAACTGCAATAGAAATGGCATTGGATTCAGTAAATGAAACAGTTCATTTTGCAATCTGGCTTCCCATACGGTATACAATTGAGAATAAGCGACTGTAACCAAGATCATCGGCAAAATCGCACCAAAAATTCCGAGCCACACTCCTTCGAGCATGAATGGAATTCGTACAAAGCTATTGGTTGCGCCTACAAGCTTCATAATCTCGATTTCTGTTCGTCTCGCCACAATCGTTAGACGGATTGTGTTCGATATGAGGAACATAGCGGTAAATAATAAGGCCAATATTAAAACAAGCCCTACATTCCGACCAACCTTCAGCACATTGAACAGTTTTTCAACCTTACCTTCTCCATATTCCACATCGTATGTATAATCGTATGTACCGATTTTTTTTGCGATTTTCGCCGTCTCTTTCGGATCCGCAGCTTTAATATAAAGCGCGTCACCAAGCGGATTGCTCTGCTTGTACAGCGCCAGCTCATCTCCGAATGAATCGATCATTTTTTCAAGTTCCTGATCTCGGGTGGAATGGACTACCTCTTCCACACCTGGCGTTTCCTTCACTTTCTTTAAGAGCTTTTGTACAGCTTCCTGATCCGCCGCGGGATCCGCTACCACTTTAATTTCCACATCATTTTCAATATTATCCGCGAGTTGATTCAAGTTCATCATGATGACGAAGAACACGCCGATGAGCAGCAACGTGACCGTTACCGCACTGACAGATGCGAACGTCATCCAATTGTTTCGGCTAAGGCTTTTGAAACTTTCCCTCACGTGTCGTTTTAACGTTCTAAATTTCATAGCGGTACTCTCCTTCATACTCATCTCGTGTGATGAGACCGCCTTCTATCTGAATCACTCGGTTGCGCCGCGTGTCGACGATTTCCTTGTTATGTGTTGCCATGACAATCGTCGTGCCGTGCGCATTGATTCGTTCAAAAATTTTCATGATCTCCCAAGATGTGTCGGGATCTAAGTTTCCAGTCGGCTCGTCCGCAATAACCAGCTTCGGTGAATTGACGATTGACCGTGCAATCGACACGCGTTGCTGTTCGCCCCCCGACAATTCATTCGGGAACATTCTTGCTTTTTGAGTTAATCCGACCAATTCCAATACCTCAGTCACTTTTTTACGGATCGCACTCGGTGTTTCTTCTATTACTTCTAGTGCATATGCAACATTTTCATAGACATTCAATTTAGGCAGCAATTTAAAATCCTGGAAGACCACACCGATCTGTCTTCTCAAGAAAGGCACATCTTTACTGCGCATTTTTGTTAAGTCCGTTCCATTGAAATAAATCGTTCCACTGGTCGGAACTTCTTCACGATACATCATCTTAATGAAAGTGGATTTTCCTGCTCCACTTGGCCCGACAACGTAAACAAATTCACCTTTTGTGATCTCAATGTGGATTCCGTTAGAAGCCACTACGCCATTCGGGTACTTTTTGTACACATTTTTCATTACAATCATACATTTTAACCACCTGAATTTTGTTTTCCATTCATATTCGCCAAACTAATTATAGCATGATTCGACATACCTTGTATTACAGTTATGTATCAAATGGTCTAAGTGGGTATTTTTATGTGAAATCCTGGCTAACCCTCTCCAAACATGAAAAAGACCATTCTCAAGGAGTCCTCAAGAATGGTCGATTGTTACATAATTATTTCTTCTCAGCAAGCCAAGCTGCTACTGCGTCAGCTTCTTCGCCTTTGATAATACCTGGAGGCATTGCGCCTTTACCGTTGATGATGATGTCATGGATTTCTTCTTCAGAGTGAGTAGCTCCAACTTTGTCCAATGCAGGACCCGCTCCACCTTCTAAGTTTCCACCGTGACAAGACACACAGCTAGTCTGTACGACTTTCTCCGCGTCTACATTGGATGTTTCAGCACCGTTGTTGGTATTTGTGTCTTCTGCTGGCTTGTCCGCTGCGTTGTCGTCACCGCCGCCACATGCACCAAGCACTAGCGCTGCTCCAAATAAGGTAGCCAAAAGTTTGTTCTTCATGCAATATCCTCCCTTTTGATTAATTTTTTCTCACATTCAATAGTATACCAAAAAACCTTCGTTCCACAGCAAACAGAAATGACAAGTTTTCAAATTCTACAAGGAAGCTGCCACGCGTCTTCTGCGTAATGGACGGTTTGGTAATGAATACACTCTATAGTATTGACCAAAACATTGCAGATTAAACATTTTATTTTAGATAAAGTGTAAGGTATTTAGCAAGTCAGTTGTGCCTATTACTTTTCTCGATGAGTAAAGATGACTCAGTAAGCGTTCCGGGATTTTCGCTCCAGACGGTACGCTTTCCGGGGGGCGTGGTCTTGAGCCTCCTCGTTCGCTTCGCTTCCTGCGGGGTCTCAAGACGCACGCTGATCCCCCAGGAGTCGACCGTCTTCCGCTCCAATCCTTAATTAGTGGGGATGGACACACAGTAAGCCCATTGTACTTTTTTTAAAGTCTGAGAAGAGTCCCCACACTCAGAGTACATAACAGGCATCTCTCATTCTCTTAGTTAAATAGCGTTAGGTGATTTCAAGAACAAGAAGCCTGCGAGTACTGCTTCTTTTCATTAGCTTTTGAACTTTGATCAATTTCGTAAGGACACATCGCTTTGTCACTTAGAATTTTCAATGGATAAGCCGCTATAATTCCCATCAAAAAGTAGGGATTGGAGCGGCGGGTGGCGACTCCTGCGGGATCAGCTCGACAGGTGAGACCCCGCAGGAAGCGTAGCGAACGAGGAGGCTCACCGCGAGCCCCGCGGAAAGCATCCCACCAGAGCGCAAATCCCCGGAGCATTTACTAAGTCTTACAATCCCATTATTACTTTATTAGAACAAGAAAAAGTGCATTTCTGCACTTTTTGATTAGGATATTCTGGAACGCAAGTAAGCGTTGATGAATGGGTCGAGATCGCCATCCATGACGGAGCTTACGTTTCCGGTTTCTTCATTTGTTCGGTGGTCTTTTACCATGGAGTATGGGTGGAAGACGTAGGAGCGGATTTGGCTGCCCCAACCGATTTCTTTTTGCTCGCCACGGATTTCCGCTAAGCGGGCTTCTTCTTCTTCAACGCGAATTTGATAAATTTTTGCTTTAAGCAAATTCATCGCACGCTCACGGTTTTTGATCTGTGAACGTTCCGTTTGACAGGTAACGATCGCGCCTGTCGGTATATGTGTCATGCGTACAGCAGAGTCCGTCGTGTTGACGTGCTGTCCGCCCGCGCCGCTGGAACGATACGTATCGACCTTGATATCCTCAGTTTTAAGATCCAAATCGATATCGCCGTCGAATTCCGGCATGACTTCAATGGAAGAAAAAGATGTGTGACGTCTTCCAGAAGAGTCGAATGGTGAGATACGGACTAATCGGTGAACGCCTTTCTCAGCTTTTAGATAACCATAAGCGTTATGACCTTTGACACTCAAAGTGACCGATTTCACACCTGCTTCGTCACCTGCTTGATAATCAAGGGTTTCCACTTTGAAACCATGGTGCTCAGCCCAACGCGTATACATGCGGAGCAACATTGAAGCCCAGTCTTGTGACTCGGTTCCACCTGCACCTGAATGTATCTCCAGCACTGCATTGTTTTTATCAAATTCATCGCTCAATAGCATCTGTAGATCGAATTTATCCATTCGTCCTTTGAACTCTTTTAATTCGGAGACGAGCTCTTCCTGCAACTCTTCATCTGCCTCTTCACGAAGCAGTTCAAGTGTCATTTCTAAGTTTTCCTGCGTGTCATTCAAATCATTGTATTCCCCGACAATATCTTTTAATGCATTGGATTCAGAAATGACTTTTTGCGCGGCATCCTGGTCGTCCCAGAAGCCTGGCTCAAGCATCATTTCTTCTAATTCCTGCATACTGGCCTCTTTGTTTTCTAAGTCAAAGAGACCCCCTAAAGTCCGCTAATTTCTTAGCTGTTTTGTCGAGCTCGTTCCGAACATCGGATAATTCCATCATAATTGTTTCCTCCTGAGTGGTTGTTTCTCTAAATAACGAGTTAAATAATCTACATCCTATGTGCACGGTTTTGCAACGTTGATTTCCGTTGCAGACGGACGCTTTCCTGGGGGCGTGGCTTGAGCCTCCTCGTCGCTTTGCTCCTGCGGGGTCTCAAGACGCACGCTGATCCCCAAGGAGTCGCCGCCTTCCACTACAATCAACTGGGCTTTCGCATGTTCATGGAAAACACTCAGCTTCGGAAATAAAATCAATAAATCGCCTTAATTAAAATCACGCTTTGCCGTGGCAGTTTTTATACTTTTTGCCGCTGCCGCATGGACAAGGATCGTTGCGGCCGATGTTGACCGAACGGCGAATCGGTTTTTTGCGTGCCGGTTCGCTGCCTTCTTTCGGGTTGTTCGCTTGCCCTTTTGCTACTTCTTCACGCTCTAGGTTGTTGCGGATTTCTGCTTTCATGACATACTTCGTCGCGTCGTCTTCAATCGCTGTCAGCATATCTTCAAACATCGCAAATCCTTCTGCCTGATATTCACGCAGCGGGTCAGTCTGTCCATACGCACGTAAATGAATTCCGTTTCGAAGCTGATCCATCGCATCTATATGATCCATCCACTTCGTATCAATCGCACGCAGTAAGACGACTTTCTCGAACTCGCGCATGCGGTCTTCAGACATTTCCTGCTCCTTCTCATTATAGCGTGCAATCACCAATTCGTGAATAAATGATTGCAGTTCTTCTTGAGATTTTCCTTGAAGCTCCGCGACCGTAACGGAGTCTTCCGGCAATAGGTTCGCTTCCAGATAATCCTTCAGACCTTTAGCATGTACTGTGTTCTCATCGATATGCAGCGCAACTACACGCTCAATGACCGAATTCAACATCCCTTCAAGTACAGGACGTATATTATCGGAACTTAACACATCATTACGTTCTTTATAGATAACTTCACGTTGCTGACGAAGAACATCATCATACTGCAGCAAACGTTTCCGCGAATCAAAGTTGTTCCCCTCGACTCGTTTTTGCGCAGATTCAACAGAACGCGAAACCATTTTGGATTGAATCGGTGTGGAATCATCCATTCCGAGCTTCGTCATCATCGATTTCATTTGCTCCGAACCGAAGCGGCGCATCAATTCATCTTCGAGTGACAAATAAAATTGTGTCACCCCAGGATCTCCCTGACGTCCGGAACGACCGCGGAGCTGATTATCGATACGTCTTGACTCGTGCCGCTCTGTACCGATGACCGCAAGACCGCCAACTTCTTGAATATGATCGCCCAGTTTAATATCTGTACCACGACCTGCCATGTTTGTCGCAATCGTTACTGCACCTTTTTTACCGGCGTCTAAAATTATTTCTGCTTCGTGTTCATGGTTTTTCGCGTTCAAGACGTTGTGCGGAATACCATACTTTTTCAAGAAAGCAGAAATGATTTCAGATGTTTCGATTGCAACGGTACCGACCAAGACAGGCTGACCTTTTTCGTGACGTTCTTTAATATCTTCCGCCACCGCTTTGTATTTGCCGTCCATCGTTGCAAAGATCAAATCTGGACGGTCGTCACGTGCGATTGGTTTATTCGTAGGAATTGCAATGACGTTCATATTGTAAATATTACGGAACTCTTCTTCTTCCGTTTTTGCAGTACCGGTCATGCCGGAAAGCTTTTCGTACATACGGAAATAGTTCTGGAATGTAATCGTCGCAAGTGTCATCGATTCGTTCTGAACTTCAAGACCTTCTTTTGCCTCTATAGCCTGGTGTAAGCCATCACTGTAGCGACGGCCTTTCATCAAACGTCCGGTGAAGGAGTCAACGATGACAACTTCGCCTTCTTCCACAACGTAGTCTACGTCATTATGCATACTGACATGCGCTTTCAATGACTGATTAATCGCATGGTTCAGCGTGACGTGCTGCAAATCGAACAAGTTGTCGATGCTGAATGCCTTCTCTGCAGCTTCAATACCCGCCTCTGTCAAGACGACACCTTTCGTTGATTCATCAAACGAATAGTCTTCATCTTTTTTCAATGTAATGACGAAACGATTCGCCAGACGATAGAGTTCTTGGGATTTTGCTGCTTGACCGGAAATAATAAGCGGTGTACGGGCTTCATCGACTAAAATGGAGTCAACCTCGTCAATCACCGCAAAATGAAGTGGGCGCTGAACTTTATGTTCATTGTAAAGCACCATATTATCCCGTAAGTAATCAAAACCAAGTTCATTGTTCGTACTATAGGTGACATCGGCTTCATAGGCTTCGCGTTTCTCTTCCTTGCCCATGCTGTTCAAATTCAAGCCGACTTTCATGCCTAAAAATTCATATAGCTGGCCCATTTCGGCTGCGTCACGGCTGGCCAAGTATTCGTTGACTGTCACGACGTGCACACCTTTAGATGTCAGGGCATTTAAATAAACGGCGAGTGTAGAAGTCAGCGTCTTCCCCTCACCGGTCTTCATCTCTGCGATATTGCCTTCATTCAGTGCGGCTGCTCCCATGATTTGAACACGGAATGGATAGAGTCCGAGCACGCGGCGAGCGGCTTCCCGAACGACTGCGAATGCTTCGACTTGCAGGTCCTCAATCGTTTGGCCTTCTTGATAGCGTGTTTTGAATTCGTCGGTTTTTGCTGTCAGTTCATCGTCTGACAATTTTTCCATGTCGGAAGCCAATGCTTCGACTTGGTCTGCTACTTTTTCGAGACGTTTCAAGTCACGTTTGTTCGGATCAAACATTTTATTCAATACGCCAAGCATTTATGTCACATCCTCATAACTTCTTCAATCAAGCAGGTTTGTCCCGCCAGTTGTTCGTTCTGGTAAGTTTTCACTAATACGAATTTGTGTCACACTCCATTTTAGCACTGTCAAAAGCCTGGTGCAAATGGTCCGCCGTATGTATTTTCAGAGGACAGAGTGAGAGTGCTAGGTTGTCCGGGGATTTGCGCTACAGACGGGACGCTTTCCGGAGGGCGTGGCTTGAGCCGCTTCCCTCGCTTCGCTCAGTCCAGGGTCTCAAGACTCACGCTAATCCTCCCGGAGTCGCCCGTCTTCCGCTACAATCCCTACTTTTAAAAGGAAGTATAATGGCTAGTCCATTGTGATTTATAAGGGACAAGGTGTTGCCTTCTAGCGTGATCAAAGTTCAAAAGCTAAATGATTTTGTGCAGTGCTCGCAGGCTTGGTTAGCCGTAAAATTACTTAACACGCTTGAACTCATTTAATAATATATCTAAGTTTTGCAATCTGACATTTAGCTTCTTCTTAAATTTAAGGAAATCACTGTGGACTGGCGAATTGTTCAGTGCAAATCTTTGCCCTGAATCCCGGACCGCTCAACAAGTAATCCTATAAGTTAAGGCTCGGCATAAATCATTATGTATAAATAAAACAAGCCCAGCTTAGCTGGACTTGTTTTATTGTTGATTAGTTTGTTTCGATCAGACCGTAACGGCCGTCTTTTCGTTTGTAGACGATGTTTGTGCCGTCGGATTCTGCATCTGTGAAGATGAAGAAGTTGTGGCCGAGCATGTTCATTTGAAGGATGGCTTCTTCTTGATCCATTGGCTTCAAGTCGAACTGCTTTGTCCGTACTACGTTGAAGTCTTGATCGTCGTCGAGAGATTCTTGTGTGTTGTTACTATCTTCAACAGATTGGAAGAAAGCAGCTACGCCTTCGCGCTCGCGAGATTTTCGGTTGACGCGTGTTTTATATTTACGAATTTGACGCTCGAGCTTATCAACGATCAAGTCAACAGCTGCGTACATATCACTGTGGCGCTCTTCTGCGCGAAGTGTCAAATTCTTCATTGGAATTGTTACTTCCACTTTTGTTTGTTTATCATTATACACTTTCAAGTTAACGTGAGCTGTTGCGTTTGCACCTTCTGTAAAATAACGCTCCAGTTTTTGTATTTTCTTTTCTACGTACTCTCGGATCGCCGGAGTAACCTCGACGTTTTCACCGCGGATATTGAAGTCTAACATATGAACTCCTCCTTTATTTGAACCTTATTAGTATACTTCTTCATAGTACCCTTAAATACCTTCTGCAAACTTGAGAAATTTGCTGAAACTTCAAGAAATTTTGTATAGACCAATGAATTTACTCCAAATGTTTCTCCAGACGCGCACGTTTTTTCAGTTCCTCCACGATTTGCGCATCTACTCGTTGCTCTTCACCGAATTCGAAACCGTATTGAAAACCGTGTTGGACAAACTGCTTCCAGACGACTGCGCCAAGAATTTCGAACCGATGCTGATACAGCATGAACTCCAACTGCAAAGTAAGTTTTTTAGGATGCAGAGGCAAATCGAGGAACGTAAAAAACTTCACGCCGCCCGTGCTAATATCTAGTAACTCGCACTCCCCTTCATTCGACAATTTCTTCTCTTCGTCATCCAACTGAAGTCGAAACTTCGCAGGTAGTTGTGGGTTGAACTCGTATCTAAAATAGTCATGCCGATTATAGCGCATACGCTATTCTCCCTTCTTATTGAATTTCTATGTAAAAAAACCGAAAGAGATGCGCTCTCTTTCGGTTCTTATTGTTTTGTATCGTAATAGGCACCGTCTTGGATCATTTTCCCGTAAGGATTCGTGTAACTATTGATATTTTCTTTCTTTGCTTGGGACTCCGAAATATTTGTGCGGATGTCCTTCATGAAGCGCGCAAGATTCGTTTGCACTTCTTTTTCAAGCTGCATGAGCTCTTGACCAGCATCTCGTTCTTCATCTGTGAATGGTTCTGCAATATGCGGTTGCAATTTTTCACGGTCGTCGAGCAATCCCTCAATCTGCACTATCACTTCATCCCGCTTGGACTCCTCCACATTGTTCGTCAACGTAATCAATTGTAGAGAACGTTCACGCCAAACTGTAATAGCAGCCCGAATCATATTTCATTCACGTTCGCATACTGTTTTGAACGATTGACCTGAATGACCTGCTTCCACGTATCGCGGAATTCCTTGATAATTCCTGAAGCTTCATCGAAAAGAGCCGGGTCATTTTTAATATTACCATCGATGAGACGACTGTTGACAAACTCATACAGCACCAACATATTCTCCGCGACTGGATAAGAAGTATCCAATGTCAACATCAATTCCGTCACAATGGCTTGAGCTTTTTGGATTGCGACATTTTTTTCTTCAAGTTTACCTTCTTCCAGCGCCATTTTCCCTTGTTGAATAAACTTGAGGCATCCGTTGTAAAGCATCAAAGTCAATTCTCCGGGAGTAGAAGTCGTCACCGAGTTGTTTTGATATGCTGCATAAGGATTGTTAATAGCCATGTTACGTCATTCTCCTTTTTTCTTACAAAGTTTCATTACATACCGCCGCCAAATGCATTCATCAACTGTGCAGACTGGGCATTCGCACGCTGGATCGCACGCTCCATCGCGGAGAACTGCTTCCAATAGCGATTTTCCATCATCTTTAATTTATCTTCAAAACGTTCAATTTGTTTGTCGAAACTTTTTAGTGAGCGTCCTAGAGCGAATGTATCATTGACTGCCGTGGTTCTACCTGCTTTTTCCTCAATGGTTTTTTGGGTATCTGTTAACACTTGACGATACTGCCGGGCAATCCCAGAATTATCGCCATCCTCTCGCCCGATCAAGTTGTAAACAAGGTTCGGGTTTTCAGCGATTTTCTCACGTAATGTATCTTCTTTGATGATCAATTTTCCGTTATCTGAATAACTTGTCGATGGTGTGATTCCTAAGTCCTTGAGACTCATTTGAATCTCATTTCCATTCTCATCTTTCATTTTGATTGATGTAGTCATTATGGAACGAAGTTTTGTCAACATGCTAGATATGGCAGGATCATTGCGCAAAGTACCGCTCTTTGCTTTCTCTTCCCACAACTCGATTTCCTTTTCTTTCATGTCTTTCTTCTGTTCATCTGAGAGCGGCGGGAAATCACGATATTTTTTTTCACGGATTGTACTGTTTAGCTTTTCGATCATTTCATTGTAGTCGTTGACGAACTGTACAACAGAGTCGACAATTTTGTCGGAGTCTGCGGATGAACTGAATGTTATTGGGGCATCAGTCTTTTGTTTTAATGTTACTTCAAATCCGTTTATTTGGAATGTATTGGACGCACGTTCTGTTTCAAGTCCATTGAAAGTGAACTTTGCATTTTCACCTGCTGTAGCTATCGCTGTACTGTCTAACGGCTTAAAATTCGGATCAGAACTAGGTGATACTGCGTTAGTAAGTTTTAACGAGCTACCAATGGATCCTTTGATATCTTCTATTTTAATATTTCCTTCGCCACTTTCTTTGGCTGTGACAGAAATTTTTCCTGTGAAGGAGTCATAAAACGCATTTACATTACCTTCTTTGTTTATCTTCTTTAAAACACTATCAATAGTATCAGAAGCTTCAAACTCAATTTGGACTGATTTACCATTTGGTACTCCAATTTTTATTTCGCCGTCTGAACCTCCTAAGTCTGCCAACGTAAGTTCCTTTATTTGCTCATCCGTTAGCTTCGTTCCATCAGGACTTTTCAATGCCCCGCCTTGCAAAGTAGCCTGCTTAGCTAACTGCTTCACTTCCAAAGTCCCTGAAAAATCACTAGAAGCATTCAACGACTTAATACTGACTGCCTTATCGTCTGAGACGTTTACATTTTTTTGTAAATAGTTACCTTCCTTAATAACCGTATCAAACAACTTATCACTTTGTTTTCTTAAATCCCGGTTCACACTACGATAATCATCCATCTGCCACTGCGTATATGCTTTCTTCTGTGTAATTTTATCAAGCGGGATCCGGTGTGCTTTCATCATGTCTCTGATGATTGTTTCTGTATCCATACCGGATGCTAATCCACCAATTCTCATTTACTTCACACCTTTTCTTTAAATTTTTCGGTCTACCAATAATCCGACGAATTCTTTCATTGAGGCGTACATGTCCATCAATTTCTTTGGTGGGATTTCACGCACGATTTCATCCGTCTGGGAATCTACGATTGTTACATAGTATTCATTTAGTTTATCATGAAATTTAAATCGCAGCTGCGTATTGACGCTTTCGAGGAACTTATTCATACCGTCTGTCAGCTGCTTTGCATCACTTTTTGAAAGTTCTTTCCGCTCTTCAGGAGGCGGTTGTTGCCTGGTATCTTTAATTGGCTGTACTTCTGTAACTGGTCTTTCGGTTTCAATGGACGCACTATCATAGGATGACTGTACTGGTTGAGGCGTGGATCCACTGCCTATTCGGCTAACCATACATGGAACCCCCCGTCTTTAAATCAACATTCGTTATTACTAGTATCGGTTTTAAACTAAAGATGTTGAGCCAAACAAATGAAATTCTTCCCACCGTCTGAATTTAAAAGATCCGCCATTCTCTCATTGTAGGAGTGGCGGATCTTTGTAGTATCGAAATTCATATCCTAAGCTGTACAGCTTCTTCATGCGTTTCCTGAATATACTTTGCTATTTGTTCCTGCTCGTTCGTCAGCTCTGTCAGCGTGGCGTTCATTTCTTCGATCGCCGCCGTACTTTCTTGGATGATCGACGCAAATTCCACTGTACGTTCAGAGACTGTTTCACTGCTCTTTGCGATGTCTTCGAAGTCATCCATGAATGCATGTAAGGCGTTTTGCAATGTCGTCATCGTGCCGAACAGTTCAGTGAATGATGCATTGGAGCGATCTGCAACTTTCACTTGTTCGGCGACTTGTCTCAAGCCGTCCTGCAGCTTGCCTACTGATAATTCATTGAATGTATTTACTTCGGATAAATTCAGATCAATTTTCTTCAACGTTCCGTCGGTCAACCCAGCGAGCTTTCGAATCTCGTCCGCAACGACTGCAAAGCCTTTTCCTTTCTCGCCCGCTCGCGCTGCTTCAATACTGGCGTTCAAGGCAAGCAAATTGGTCTGTTCCGTAATTTCCTTGATCGTGCCTGCAAATGTATTCGTTTCCTTGATTTTGTCAGAAAGCACCTTAAATGTTTCATCCAGTTCCTCAAAGAATTCGGAAAAACGGTCAATCTGTTGTTTTAGTTCACTAATTTGATGCGTTCCTTCTTCTGCTTTCAGGCCTGCTTCGTCTGTCTGTATCGCTAATTCACCCATCTGTCCCGAAATGCGCGTCACAGAACTATGTGTATTCTCTGTACTCTCAGCAATTTCCATTATATGATCGGCTTGATTTTGGCTGGAGGCGCTCACTTCATTAATCGCAACCAACATTTCGCGCTGAGATGATACGGAAGTCTCGGAGCTAACTTGAAGCTGGCCCAGATTGCTGGTGATTTTTTCAACCGCTTGATCTAGTTTTTGTGCCAACTGCTCTTCTTTGCGCATCTTTTCCGCTGTCAATTCGGCATATTCTTCGACTTGCTTAAAATTGCGTGCGTTTTGGCGCACGACCAAGAGCAATATCACTCCACCTAAGAAATGAAGCAATACGAGGTTACTTCCGCTCGCCGCCACCAATTCTGGCTCAACAAAACGCGCATTATTCAACAGCAATGCAATCAAACTCAACACATATCCAAATGCCATAATACCCATCTTACCGTGAATGCCCCCCAGCACAAGCAGCAAAATGATAATACCAATTGACCCTAAATTCGCTTCGGAAAAATAAATGACTCCAACCGCAATCGCAAAATTCATCAGTATCAAAAAGTAAGGCAAATATTTCGTGATCAGTTCATGCTTAGTGAACAAAAAATAAAAATACAGCATAGCTGCTATCGCAAATGGTATGGCCACCGATAAAATAATCTCCATAGCCGATTGCTGAATAAACTGTGCGATCAGCCCCAGCCCCGCTGCAATCCCAAAACCTAACCCCATAATTTTGTTCTTCTGTATCCAGTCCTCTCGCTTTACCTGTTCAATATCCATCATACATCCCCTTTCACTATACCAGTATAATTGGCAACATAGTAATATTAAGGTAGCATGAATGAATGGCCATTCATATAATTCCGATGGCCTATCTTATACTTTATAGTGCTCATTTCCATTCTCCGAAGGGTCTTAGGATCTATATGAAGTTTTCCTTTAACGTTTGATAACTTCTTAACCTACTACATAAGATTAGGTAAAATAGAGAAAGGAGGGTTCAATGTCAAACCCTGATACAAACCAATGGCTACTGGAGTGTTATGAGCGCCCTATCGAACTCTGTCGAAAGTTGACAAGCTATTTTAAAGGTGCTACCGCAGGCCAAATCTATGACCATCTGACGTTTCATGGTCTCTACAGCTATCCTACCAAACCAGCTAAACAAGTCGTTTCAGAACTTCAGCGATTACAAGCTTGGGATATTGTCCAAAAAGAAATCAAACTGCTCCGTAAGGAATGGCAAGGTCCTCAAATCCCTACTTTCATTCTCCCAGCTCATTCCACAAAATCCGGTTTAGCATTCAATGATAAATTATTCATCTTTCTTCCTCCTGATTGTAGCGAGTCTGAGATCAAAGCTGTCGTTACGCATGAATATCATCATGTTTGTCGACTTTCAAGGTTTTTTCAGAACGAATCCGATTATACGCTACTAGATGCCATCGTATTGGAAGGTCTTGCAGAGCATGCGGTCCGTGAACGACTCGGGAGTCAATTGGTAGCAGGCTGGACAAATTGGTATACGGCCAGTCAGTTGGAAGAATTTTGGGAGACATTGTTTTTTCCGAACCGTCAGCTGCCAAAATCGTCATGGGCGCATGAGCATCTAGTGAATGGTACGGCTGGCAATCCACGCATGGCAGGTTACGCAGTCGGTTATTTTTTAGTAGGGAGGTATATGAAATCTTCAGGGCTTACAACGGCTGGTTTACTTGGTGTTTCGGCAGAACAAATGGTAAAGAAGCTGTCGTAACCCACGACAGCTTCCTCCCTTACTTCTTACCAGAAAAACAAGGACAATAAAGCAATGCCCGCAATCGCACCTAACGCAATTCGTTGATATCCGCCATAGCCATATCCTCTTATACCAAAACCGCCATAACCAAAGCCGCCCAATCCACGAGGTCTACCGATCGGCTCGATTACAACTTGCCGTCGATCTACTTCTCGAATATAGCCACGATAAACACCGCCATCCTTCGTCTGAACCGTAACTGCTCTGCCATGATATCGCTGACACATTTCGTAAAATCCACAACTCGACATCTTTTCACCCCCTCAGTCACTCCTATACACAGCGTATGCCATTAAAAGGCATACGTCTGATCCATCCGTACATGATGGGTTCCAAAATAAACATCCTAAATTCTTTTGAGAAGCCAAGACACTCTGAAAATTTCTGCATACGATAAGGATAGTTCCACATTTGGAGGTGAAGTAACTATGGGTGAGTCAGTTGGAGGAGCAGGTTACAACGGTGGTTTCGGTTTCGCAATGATCGTTGTGTTATTTATCTTATTGATCATTGTCGGCGCAGGGTTTATGGGATACGGCTGTTAATAATTTCTAAATGAAACGGAAAAGGTGGTGAATAAAATGTTCGGATTCGGTGGATATGGATGCGGCGGTGGCGGTGGCTATGGCGGCGGTGGTAATGTTGGCGGAGCCGGCTGCGGCGGATATGGCGCAGGTCGTGGATTTGCATTGATTGTCGTATTATTTATCCTTCTCATTATCGTTGGCGCTGCTTGCCTATAAAATGGAGAAGGAGTAATGGTTTGTCAGCCCGTCGATTTTTACGACGGGTTTTTTATATTTTATTCATTCGACAAATTAAGACACTCATATTTCAACCGATAATACTAGTGTTCTATTTAAAGAGCAGGAAGGAAGGAACACTACTTGTTTAGATCTATTAAAATTAAAATCATTCTAATGGTCATGGCCCTCTTCATTGTCGGTATTTTCTTGATGACATTCATGACGAATGATCAGGCAAAGAAACAATCTATCGCGAATGCAGTAGAATCCAGCAACACGATTGCAAACGAAATAAGCTTTGGTATATATAGCTTTTTGGACAACTTTGAAAATGGTTTGAATTTACTTGCGGCTACGGACGCCATCACTTCTTTCACAGGGAAAACTGGCGGGACGACTGAAGTTGATCTTGAATCGGCGTTGGAAGACTTTTTAGCAGTCTATCCTGATACATCGTCTATTTTTTATTCATTGGCCTCAAATTCCACAATCATAAAACCAAATGCTGATTTAACAGATTTCGTTGCCTCCGAGAGATCATGGTACAAACTAGCAACCGAAAACCCAGAAGAAGCCCAATGGTCTGCCCCTTATCTCGATCATGCAACAGGCAATTTCGTCATTACTGTTTCAAGAGCAATTACCAAGAATGGAAAAGTGGCTGGAGTTATCGGCTTAGATATTGACTTGGCGGCGCTGACCGACGAAATTTCCAGCAAAGACATCGGTTATGGCGGCTATCCAGTTTTACTGGATCAACAAGGACTAGCCATCATTCATCCGTCAAAAATTGGGGAAGATTTAAGTACCTTGTCTTACTTCAATGAAATGTTTGATCACGAAAGTGGTGTAGTCACATTTACAGATGAAGATGGAAAAGCGCAACGCAATATTTATACAACATTGCCTGATTTCAATTGGAAAGTAGGGACGGTCTACGAAGAAAATGCACTCAATAGTCTAGCTCACTCTCTCCGAAACTCCATGTTGATCATCGCACTCATTACGCTGGCAATCACATTTACCGGCCTGTTCATCGCAATCGGCCGTATGCTCAAACCTATCGAAATAATTAAAGAAACGATGGCGACAGTTTCTACAGGTGACTTGACTGTCCGTTCCGATATCAAAACAAATGATGAAATCGGCGAACTCGGTCAAGACTTCAATCAAATGGTAGAGAATATGAACGATATTATTTCAGTCGTCCGCACCTCCGCAGAAAATGTCCGCGTCAATTCGGAAAGCCTGAGTGCTGTGTCCGAAGAAACCAATGCCGCAAGCACGGAAGTCGCCCAAGCAGTCAATGAAATTGCAGAAGGTGCAGCCAAATCAGCGGAAGATGCAGAAATCGTAACGGAACGCACCGATTTGCTCAGCCATGAAATCAATGAAATTATCGTAAAGGCAGATACAATGAAGGACATCGCGAGAAAAACAGGTATCCAGAACGCCAATGGCCAGGAGCAGATGAATGCACTGAATCGTTCATTCGCAACAACCGGGACGACTTTGGAAACAATGACTAAAGATATTTCTTCATTATCTGGAAAAGTACAAGCAATCGGAAGTGTCATGGAAACAATCATGAACATTTCCGCGCAGACTAATTTATTGGCATTGAACGCCAGTATTGAAGCGGCAAGAGCGGGAGAACACGGCAAAGGATTTGCTGTGGTAGCCGAAGAAGTACGAAAGCTTGCTGAACAATCCGCTCGTGCAACGGATGACGTTAAAGTGACCATTGAAGAACTACAGGAAGACTCAAGAATCGTCTCGGAACAAATGAAAGAAACAATCGACACGTTCCGCGAGCAAGGATTGGTCGTACAAGGCACTGAGGAAACCTTCAAGGAACTCTCCTCTCTGATGGATGACATGCACGATTCCATTGACACCGTGACAGAGGAAATTGATTTAATAGCCGCTCATAAAGACGAAGTGACATTGACGATCCAGACGATGTCCGCTACATCTGAAGAAACAGCAGCGGCTTGTGAAGAAGTAAGTGCTTCATCACAGGAACAGCTACGCGCCATCCAATCTGTCACGGATGCGGCCGAAACACTGACTGAACTGAGCGAGAAACTGACTGAAGTCATAGAACAATTTAAAGTTTAACCGAATGCAAAAAGGGCTTGTCCATCGACAAGTCCTTTTGGTTTTCCCTCTTATGCTTGACTCGATGCTTCGATAAAATGCTTGAATAAGTTTAGCGACGTCGGATCATCACGATTCATGAGCGCTTCAGGATGCCATTGCACGCTCATGACAAAACGATGTTCTGTACTTTCAAGTGCCTCGATCACGCCATCTTTTGCCACAGCCGTTACCACTAAAGGCGCTTCAACCTCATTCACCGCCTGATGATGCAACGAATTCACTTGGATCTCTGAAGTCCCTGCAAATCCTGCCAATTTACTATCGTCAATGATATCAATGGAATGTGTCGCAAACTCACGATCTGCCTGCTGCTTATGCTGAACCAATTCAGCAGACAACTCAGAATAAATATGCTGATGAAGCGTTCCTCCAAACGACACATTCAAAACTTGATGGCCGCGGCAAATCCCGAGTACCGGCTTATCCTTTTCTGTCATACATTTAGCCAGCGCAAGTTCCATCTCATCACGTTCCGGCGACAATTTGCCAACCTCCTGGTGTGGCTCTTCTCCGTAGACGAGCGGATTGACGTCCTCCCCGCCCGTCAAAAGCAAACCATCCAAACGACCGCAAATTTCATCTATATCTTCCAATCCTGCCGGCAAGACGACGGGCAAACCACCTGCACGCAAAATTGCCCGGCTGTAATTTGACTGTACCAACGTCTCTCCATTTTGATCCAAATCTGAAGTAATCCCAATCAACGGCTTCATCCCTTGCACTCTCCTTTTAATATACTGCTGCTTCACAGTGAAAAAAAGACACTATCTAACTTGTTACCCTTTTCTAGAGTAACTTAACCCGATTTGCAAACATCTATTTTTCATCTTCCTAACGTTCAGAAGGAGGATACCTTTCGACAAACTTCCATGTTATAATAAATGCACTATAATAGGAGGTGAGCAAAATGAGCGAAGTATTACTACGAGAAATCCTTTCTGAAATCAGTGGTATTAAAAAAGAGATGTCTGGAATGAAGCAAGAAATCTCTGGTTTCAAACAAGAGATATCTGCAATGAAGCAAGATATTTCAGACTTTAAACAAGAGATATCTGGTATTAAGCAAGATGTTTCAGGCTTCAAACAAGAGTTATCTGGTATTAAGCAAGATGTTTCAGGCATCAAACAAGAGTTATCTGGAATGAAGCAAGATGTTTCAGGCATCAAACAAGAGTTATCTGGAATGAAGCAAGATATTCAATTCCTCAAAGACGAACAAGCCCAGATCAAGCAGGCTGTCCTGGAAACGAATGAACGCGTCAAACAATTGACAGACAGACAAGACAACCAGCACGCCATCATCGATATCCTCTCCAGCCGTTCCATTGAACACGAAGCGTTATTAAAGCGAGTACATTAAATTATTCCACACACTCTTTTTTCGTAAAGTCCCCAAGTGAATGTTTCCAAAATTGCAAAGGGCGTTCCGCCAATTATGGGGAACGCTATTCCTTATGTCGGTTTCTTTAACTTTCCGAGACATCAAAGTTTCGTTTTTTGGCATCTTTTGAAATCGAGTATGTCACACCGTTTGCTTGTTCGTAATATGCATGCTGACGTATCCTTCCCTCTATTATGAGTTTCAGCATACCTGCACGCTGATATCTTCTTTCGAATGAATGGAGACTAAGAGGAATCGTGACGGAAGATCCGTCGGTCAAAATCACTTTTGTATGCCCTTTATCCACTTTCACATATTTGTAAATATGACCGAGGGATAGCCAAATACAGTCATCGCTGGAAGGTGACTTGGTCGGAAACCAATACAGTTTCAACCGTTCATTGACCACGACCGGCGGCATGCTGATTTTCTCTCCTAATATTGACTTGGATCCATCGAAAGCTCCCCGTAAACTGGAGCCAAAATAGCGTAAGCTTAGGTCCACCATATTTGTCGGGCTCATATCTACAGAAACAAATTGACCGTCTATCAGCACTTTGGCACATAACTTCCCTGCAGAGTCGTAGTGTGGAAAAATCACACTTGTCCTCGGTGTAATCACAGTTTCTTTGTTACTTTCCATTCCCACCATCTCCCTTTTCATCCTATTATGCCCCCCAAAAAAGACATACTATCAACGAATCTTTATTCTTCCGCCAATTCCGTCTACATAAATTAGATCTATCCTCTCCCTGTCTTTTCACCTATTGTATACTACAGTAATCTTTTCGTCTATCTAATTTTCCCATTTTTCTGATTTTATTGTTAATAGAGTGAGAACATTATCATTTTTTCCTCTTTTTCTGTAATTACCCAACTATTTTTGTTTCTGTGAGCAACCTTTGAAATCTTTCTACAGTATTTCAAAGTTCTGCCTTAGACAAAGCTGAAAAATAGGGATTCGATTTTCAAACCCAAACTTCCTATGATGAATGCACCCAGGGAATACAAGGTGTCGTGCACGACCTGAAGAGGTCGCTTTCATGAATTCATTTGATGAAGTATTGGCGCAATACGAGCCGATGATTTCGGCAGTCATTCGTAAGTTGAATATCTATCGTGATTTTGAACAGTACCGCCAAGCTGGACGTGTGGCATTATGGCAAGCGTGGGAACGGTTTGATGAAAGCAAAGGAAACTTCACTCCATTTGCCTATCGATCAATTTACGGAGCTTTGCTCGATGAAATAAAACGGGAAAATCGCTTTAGCGCGGTAAATACGTCGGTAGAAACAGAAACGATAGAATTGCTAGGGGGCACGGTTCCCTTCTCTACACACGCGGAAGAGATACATGCCGGTTTGAGTACTGTTGTTAAAGCATTGACGATGGAAGAGCGACAGTTGCTTAACATGCTGTTCGTAGAAAAAACATCACAAACAGAGTGCGCTGAGTTTTTCGGGATTTCAATCGCAGGTGTGAAAAAACGCCGGGAACGGCTTCTTCGGAAACTGAAACAGCGATTGTTGGAATTAGCGAGCGATTGAACCCCCTATACACCTATCTGAATAGTGTTTGATTTGCATATCGTCTTAAAACTAAGCTAAATAACTTGCACAGATTGACGATAATGTAATGAGGACTATAAACGCGACAGCAACCTAGAAAGGACTGATTCTCTCTTGTTTCGATCAATTAAAACTAAATTACTTTTCACTGTTATGATTCTATTTATTCTCGGAATTTCGCTGATGACTTATTTCACGACCAATCAAGCGAAAAAACATTCCATTGCGGACGCACTGGATTCAAGTGACGCGATTGTGAATGAAATGGGTTTTGGGGTGAATCAATTCTTGCAGAAATATGAAACCGGCCTCAATTTACTGGCGACTTCCGACTCCATTGCGCTTTTCAAACGAGCGGAAGATTCTCAAAAAGCCGGAAAGGAAATGGAAGACAAACTAGATGAGTTCCTGTCCATTTATCCGGAAACATCGGCTGCATACTACTCATCCACAACACGCGATTCATTCATCATGCCTTATGCTGACCTGTCCGACTATGAGCCTGAAACTCGTCCTTGGTTCAGCCTCGCGATAGAGAATCCCGACGCTATCCAGTGGATTGAGCCCTATGAAGACGACCAAACCGGCGAGCTTGTCATCTCCGTTTCAAAAGCGATTCGGGATAACGGCAAAGTAGTAGGTGTCGTAGGTCTCGATATTCAATTAGGAACGTTGACCGATGAAATCACCAATCGGGAAATCGGCTATAACGGGTTTCCTATCTTGCTCGACGGAAAAGGCACAGCAATTTCATATCCTTCCGAAACCGGTAACGACTTGAGCCAACTTTCATATGTCGGCAAATTGTACGAATCGGAAAATGGAATTGTCACCTATAAAGATGAAGACGGAGTGGCAAAACGAATCATTTTCACGACGCTCCCTGACGTCAACTGGAAGGTAGGAGCAGTCTATGAAGAACGCGAACTGAACAGCTTGGCGAACAATTTACGAAATTCCACGCTGCTCTTCGCCCTGCTAACACTGTTCGTCATATTTGCTGCACTTTTTGTAACGGTCAGCCGAACAACTAGACCGATCGGAAAGATCAAATCCGTCATGGACTCCGTATCTTCCGGCGATTTAACCGTCCGTTCTGAAATGACAGCAACCGATGAAATCAGTAGCCTAGGCAAAGACTTCAATCATATGCTCGATCAAATGAACGACATCATTCGTGTAGTTCGCACTTCAGCCGATGATGTCCGATCCAATTCGGAAAGCTTGAGCGCCGTTGCAGAAGAGACAAGCGCGGCAAGCACAGAAGTCGCACATGCCATTTATGAGATTGCGGAAGGAGCATCTAAATCTGCTGAAGATGCTGAAATGGTCACAGAACGCACTGAATTGCTCGGACAGCAAATCAACGAAATTACCGATAACGCAGCATCAATGTTGCAGATTGCTGAACAGACAGGCATTAAAAATGCCAGCGGACAGGAACAGATGGCAGCTTTGAAACAGTCATTCGAAACATCCGGCGCCACTTTGCGTACAATGACACAGCAAACGCAAACACTCGGCGAGAAAGTAAACGCAATCGGAAATGTCATGGAAACGATCATGAATATTTCCAAACAAACCAATTTATTAGCCTTAAATGCCAGCATTGAAGCAGCACGGGCCGGAGAACATGGAAAAGGATTCGCGGTAGTGGCGGAAGAAGTACGCACGCTCGCCGAACAAACCGCCAAATCGACAGAAAACGTCGGCATGACAATCTATGAACTGCAAGAAGAATCGACAATGGTTGCCAATCAATTAAGCAAAACCGTCGACACATTCAACCAGCAAGGAATTGTTGTCGGAGAGACTGAAGCGACATTCCAAGAACTCTCTGCACTAATGACCGACATGCAACAAAGCATCCACACCGTCACAAAAGAAACCGAACAGATTGCAACTCATAAAGACGAAGTAATGTGGACCATCCAAACAATGACCGCCACTTCCCAGGAAACTGCTGCGGCATGTGAAGAAGTGAGCGCTTCGTCTGAAGAACAGCTGCGTGCTATTCAAGCGGTAACAGATGCAGCAGAAACTTTGACTGATTTGAGCGAACGATTACAGGAGGCGATTGAACGGTTTACTGTTTGATTTTCCTAATGAACGTGAAAGAACCATCTAGTTGTAATATGGCTAGATGGTTCTTTTCGTTTTACATTAAAATTTTAGCGCTAACAGGTACGTGTTTTAATTGGACGCTCAACTAGTATCACACGGAAACAATCACAGCAATTGAGACTCGCCATTTAAGTATCCGCAATACTTAGAATTTTGGTGTATATTACTAGTAAGGATTCTAATAGATGGGGGCGGTGTGAATATGAAAGCAACTGTTTTACTCAATAATTTGAAAGACTTGCGAAAAAACATGAATGTCAACACATTCAGCGCCGGCCTGGTTGCAGCGATTTTCGGATGTACAGGCCCTGCTTTAATTATTATTGGGGGCGCGTCAAGTGGCGGCTTGACGTATGAGGAGACCATTAGCTGGATCTTTGCTATTTACTTCTTTAGTGGATTGCTCGGTATCTTTCTTTCATTAAAATATCGACAACCTATCGTGGGTGCCCATTCGATCGCCGGAGCGGTATTGGTTGTCGGGGCTTTGACCCATTTTACAATGCGGGAAGCAATTGGCGCTTACTTAGTCGCCCATATTCTGATCATCCTTCTAGGTGCATCGGGTTTAATTGATAAAGTGATGAGATGGATACCCATTCCGATTGTGATGGGAATGATTGTTGGGGTGATGATCCGCTTTGCAACAGATATGATAACATCATTAACTGTTTCGCCAATACTCGCAGGCTCAGCTATTTTGGTTTATTTACTATCCACACGCTTTCTTAAAAAGTTTCCACCTGTACTATCTGCATTGCTGGTTACTGTTTTACTGGCCATCTTTATGAATGAATTTCAGTTTCAAAATGCTCAAAGCTTATTCATACTTCCAAAATTCTTCATACCTACTTTTAGTCTTGATGCCGTGTTATCAATAGGTGTTCCACTTGCATTGCTTATCATCTGTACTGAAAATGCTCAAGCATCAGGGGTATTAATGGCACAAGGTTATAAACCGCCGAATAACGCGATGGCGATGAATGGTTCAATCGTTGGTCTAATCGCCGCCTTTTTCGGTGGACATGCAATCAATATAGCAGGTCCTATGACAGCGATTTGTTCTGCCGAAGAGGTAGGCACCAAAGAGAGTCGGTATGCGGCAGCGGTTGTCAGTGGAGGGTTATTTTCTATTTTCGGGTTGTTTGCAGCTGCAGTCGTGCCACTGGTAATTGCTATGCCTGGTGTAATTGTCAGTGTGATTGCGGGCCTTGCGATGCTTGGAGTTCTTATTACTTCCCTTAAGACAGCCTTTTCAGCAAATAAATTTCAAATGGGTGCGTTTTTTGCTTTGATTATCGGAATGTCGGATGTGAGTTTCTTTAATATTAGTGCGCCTTTGTGGGCGATTATCGGGAGTTTATTTGTTTCTTTTCTGGTGGAGAGGGAGCATTTTGCAAGGAATAAAAGGGAGGCTTAGCTGGTTAGATAAAGAAAGGGCTAATCGTGAATTCGATCACCGCTCCCTCGTTGTTAGATAGTGTCTAGCAACGAAGGGTAGTTCATTTATCGACTATAAGATTTAAGTTATGAAGTGAAAACAAGCGCTATTCGAACACTAAAACCACCAATCACCAACTTTCACAAAAATATTTGCCAAAACAACGAGCGACAATAGCGTAACCAGCATGTATTTCAAGAAAACGAATATTAAAGGCCAAAGCTCACTCATCGAATTCACCTGACCGAACCACCTTTTTTCTCCGCATTCTTCACAAAACAGACGCTGCTGTGTACGTGTAACGTTGACTTTCGCAAGCCCGCTTTGGACACTTCCGCCAATTTCCCGCTTCATTGTAAAATGATCAAGCCAAGTAGTTTCAGAAAGCTTTTTTTGTTTGCTGTGCGGACATTCCACAGATTGATATTTAAAATAGAAATTGTCGTAAATTCCTTTGCGTTTCAATTCTTTTTTATAGAATTTCCGGACACTTACCATCATAAAAATGAGCGATAGAATAATAGTTGTTATGAAAATAATAAGTGGAGCCATCACAAATCATCCTTTATTTTGATTGATTGGTTGATGTATAGGTTATCATGGGAGGGCTTGTTTGTCATGAGGAATCCTAAGAAGAAGTAATTGTTGGGATAAAAAGGTGCCTGGTCGCTACCTAATCTTGACACTACTCTAAAACGAATACAATCGGCATGTAAAGCCAAAAGAAGTACAGTTTATATTTTACGTCAACTGTACTTCCTTCTGCATTCCAATCTTCTTCACTTTATCTAAATCCACTTCATAGGTATCCTTGTACACACGTGCAATCTGCTCGATTGGTTCTTTATCTCCATGATAAATCACATGGAAATCATCTTCATAATAATGCACGATAAAAATCGTATCCAACTGATCGAAGGTCTTTCGATTGAATACAATAAATCCATTCTTTTGAGCTGTCGTCTTTACACTGATCCGTCTGCTCTCATACATCACATCAAATCCATGTTGGTTTGTCTCCCGTGCAAGTTGACCACCTGTTGTAATCGCACAAAGTAATTCACCTATGCGCCCAATTAGATGTCGGAGTTCTGTCGGCTGACATTGTAAAACCCGCAGCTCATAGTGAAGTATTCTCAAATACTCTTCATACAGTCGAATTAATTGCTCCGTGCTAATGCAGTCAACGCCCTCCTTGCCGTACATTGTCTTGACACCGTTATTCCACTCTCCAATAACTTCTTCCACTTCCCCACGCGACTTCCGATAGATCAATCCTGTATAAGCAGCATATTCACCGATATATTTGTATGTATTGCGTGTCAAGTATTCAAAAATATGCTCTGTAAATGAAATACCTCTGTTGCACCGGTTATAGCAATAATCTGTTGGAATCACACTGTCAGGATTCCGGTCATACTTCTCTAGCATGATTTGTTGAATTTCCTGTCGGGTGACAATAATGCCTTCTTGACCGTCAAGGGCTTCTTTTAGTTGACTGTAGATTTTCACTGGGCTTGCTCCTATCTGTCTTGGTCCTGTTGCAGATTTAATTATGAATTTTAGCGACTATTATACTTTATATGAACACTTTTAAGTTAAGCACGAAAAGAAACCATGCAATACGGGCAGTTAGTATAATCACGCCAAGATATAATACCCCCAACATACCACTTAAGACCTTATTAATCCACACATCATCCGAATATATCATTGTTTTCAGAAGATAACCAAATGCAAAACAAGCAATTGCTAAAGAGATACATACTAATAATAACGGTATCATTAGATTGCTAAAAACATTGTACGTATTTTCAACTGGGGCAGTGGCAGGTAATCCACAGATTTCCGAAATTTCATTTCCCATTTTCCTGAAGAACCCACTGAACTTTTCTCCTGTAAGATGATAATCCTGTCTTCCTTTTATTGGATCAAGTAGTTTATCAGCTGCCATACTCAAAAGAAATGTTAAAACTATTCCAAGCGATGAACACACTAAATCAAAATTTCTTTTAATTTTCGCCAACCCATCCGCTCCCCCTCCTGTTATTCCTACAAATGTATGATGCATATAGGTCGAATAGGACAAAGTTACTTAACTATTGGATGCAGCTATCAATGACGTGGCCAACTGGGTTCAGACGCCGTAAAGAAATATTTTAGCCCAGTTCAATTTCCAACTGAGTGAAAAGCTCAAAATTTTAAAGCGACTTGATTTTTCTAAAAATATAGTTTATAGTTTATAAAACCAATTAACTTACTATACTTTATAGGAGTGATTTCAATGACAACAAAACAACTTATTCAAGTGGAAACAAGCGGGAAGTGGACAGGCGGAGTACAAACTGAGATTGCCATCCGATCATTTGAACCATTTATTGTAGACGAACCTGAGCACCTCGGAGGAAAGAACGAAGGGCCGAATCCAGTAGAACTTGTGTTAGCCGGTCTTAGCAGCTGTACATCTGTCATGATCGCCCTCATTGCTAAGGAACAGAAATTTTCATACGAAGCTGCTGAATTTTCCAATTCAGGTGAACTAGATCTACAAGGGTTAGCAGGAGTGGAAGGGGTCTCTCCACACTTCCAATCTGTCCAGTTTGATGTAGTATTGACAACGGAAGAGACTGAGGAACGGATCGAACTATTGAAACAGGCTGTCGAAAAAAGATGTCCAATCATGAATCTGTTGTTGGATGCCAACGTCCCAGTTCAATCGACTTGGACAAGAAAATAAATAAAAAACGTCTACGAAGCACAATGAAGTGCTATTCTGTAGACGTTTTTCTTGTTTAGAGACAAAAAACCCCGATCACATTCAGAATCCAATAAGAATGTTGACGATTTTCTCTTTCTATCGTCAACATTTTCTCCTTATCATCATCTACTACAGAGATAGATAAATCCTTACTATAGAGGTGATTAGCAATGGCGAAAAGAAACCGGGGGAAAACTTTAAAAAGGCTACCGGCCAATTCGCGTGGATACTGCCCGTTATGTGGACGTAAACGAATAAAGCTGTTGTATTCTATTAAAACTGAATCTGCTCAAACTTTAACTGTCTGTAAAAATTGTCGACAAAAATAAAGATATGCACGCTGTCCTTTGCCCACACTAGGCTTACCTAATTGCATTAGACAGCGTTCATCATCTTCGTACTGACCTTTGAGTGATGCAAATGTCCGTCCCACACGGTCTCTTTGCAAGCTTAAACCACACATATACCGTACTGTCAAATCCATGTAGCAACAGAACTTGAGGTTCGGACCCTCCATAGGATCCTCGCCCTATTGTAAGTAATAGACGATAAGATTTACTCCAAATTTTATGTACTTTTCTATTTCGATGGACGCCCCTTCTTTCTTGCCCAGTGCGATATTTCGAACATGAATCAACAAAAAAAGGACAGCTAAAAAGCCATCCCTTTCATATAATCTTATCCTTTTAAGAAATCAGGTTGGGCAAAAGAAGGGTTTGGATATTTATAGAATCCTTCACCTGTCTCCCTACCCAATTTTCCTTTATCGATATAATTTTCTTTCATCAAATCGGCTACTTTTTGGGCTTCTGGATTGCCGGTTGCCTGCGCTTTTGCCGATACAATGTGGTAGGCAGTCGTTACGCCGACGATATCCAAAATAGCAAAAGGGCCTAAAGGAGCGCCTGTCCCGATCATCCAAGTCTTATCAATCGTCTCGACATCTGCAACTTCTCTTGCGAGCAATGTCTGCGCAGCGTCTAAAAACGGTACTAAAAGTGAGTTAAGGATATAGCCTGGCTGCTCTTTATGCAATGGCAATGCTACCATACCGATCGCTTTTGCGAATTCAATCACTTCGTTGAACACTGATTCGTCCGTTCCCGGATGTTTCATCACTTCGGCTGTGTTGTTTTTCCAAATTTCATTTGCAAAGTGAAGCGCTAAAAACTTCCCGGGGCGTCCTGTCGCTTCTGCAAACTGGCTTGGTAATAAAGTCGATGAGTTCGTTGCGAACACTGTTTTTTCAGGTGCGACTTGTCCTAGTTTCTCGTAGAAATCCGTCTTAATGCTGACTACTTCAGGAATCGCTTCGATCACAAGATCTGCATTTTTAACAGCCTTTGCAAGATCACTATTGAATGAAATCCGTTTAAATGCCGAATCTACAACCGCGTCTGTAGCATTCAAATCCGCTTTATAAACATCTTTCAATTTGTTGATGCGCTCTTTCGCCACGTTCAAAGCCTCGTCATTAATGTCGTAAACGGAAACGTTAAAGCCATGAAACGCTGTTTGATAAGCGATTTGGCTCCCCAAAACGCCGCTGCCTGCCACTGTAATATTTTTGTATTCCATCATTATTTACCCCTTTCAGCCTATAACTCTTGAACTACTTTTATTATAGGACAATAATATTATCCTGACATCTTTTTTGCCTGCAACTTTCACTCATCATTCACTCCCCTTTATGCAAAGAAGTAACCTGTTGAGCAGTACTATCCATTTCCTCTGCTACTAACCGGCTGTCGGAAGTCAAATTGTCGATGATCTTGCTCATTTCTAGTAAATTGGCTGAATTCTCTTCAACAATTGCCGCAAAGTTGTTCGTCGAGTCTTCGATTTCCGTTGATTGCTCAATCATTTCAGTGGAAGAGGATGCGAATTGGACCAGCTCATCATCCAAATGCTGCAGTGTCGAAGCAATCTTTGAAATCTGATTTGAAACCTGTTCCGTCGTCAGCGCATTTTGTTCTATCTTCTCGCTGCTTTCCGTCATCTTTTTAAACGCATCGCGATTGCTGTCGTTCAGTTCTGACAAATTGGCTGTGATTTTTTCCGTCGTCTTATTCGTCACTTCAGCCAATTTCCGGATTTCATCAGCGACAACCGCGAACCCTTTGCCCGCTTCCCCGGCCCGCGCGGCTTCTATTGACGCATTGAGCGCAAGCAAGTTGGTCTGTTCCGTGATTCCTTTGATGAGAGCGGCGAATTCATTTGTTTCATTTAACTTATTGGATAACGAAAGATATGTCTTATGTAACTCGGCAATATTCTCCTTCAACATACTCATATCCACTGAAAGGATATCAATTTGCTTGTTCCCTTCAACCGCCACTCCGTTTGCTTCGCTCGATTCCCTTTTCAACTCATTCGCTAAATCGAATAGAGAAGAGATGCCATCTTTCATGGACACCGTATTTTGCGCAATGGTTGAAATTTGATCAGCCTGCGACTGGCTGCCGTCCGCCATCTCTTCCACAACAGATGACATATTGCTCTGTGACGTCATATTTTGCTGAATGCGCACATTCATGCCTGAAATGCTCTCGATAATTTCCGTCACATTCTTTTCCAAAATAGCTTTTTCGTTTTCCTTCCTTTTTGCATCTTCAGCAAACTCTTCCGTAAAAGCCGCAACTTGTCTGAATTGCCCGGTCGTCAATCGCATGATGGCGATGAACATGAATCCAAGCAGAAGGTATAGAATCAAGGTATAGGCGAATAATTCTCCTACCATCTCCTCGGCACTCACCATACGGTTGACGATAAGCAATACTAAACCATAAGCATAACCGAAAATAAACGGCTGTAACTTCAACTGAACAGCAGAAAAGATGGCAAGAAAAATGCTAATGATTACTGCTTTCATGCCACCGTCGAACAGAACGCTCCCGACTAGTGCAAACGTAAACACATTGAAAATGACCGCATAAGCATACCACTCCGCCTTATGTAACCACTTGCTGAATAGGAAATAAAAACCGACAACCCCTAAAAAATCGAGACTGTATAAAATCGCAGTCCCAGTGTCTTTAAACGCTAGAGCCTGCATAACCGCAATAAACAGCGAGATACCCATCGTGATCGCCATTACTCGGTTCTTCTTCATTACATCTTTTAATACTAACTGCTCAATTGACTGCATTATCTAGCCTCCCTCAATTCTAATCCAAATTCTTATATCGGTATAGTTTTCAAATTTTAAAGGCTTAGGTAATATGTAATATGTAATATGTAATGCTATTCTAATAAAAGAATTGATTGGGAGGGTGTGAGGAAAACCCTTATTAAGGTGTATTAAATCGCTAAAAATAAAAAAAATTCCGCACTGGTGAGCGAACCTACTACGTCAGACCAGTGATGAGCAGTTTCGGAGCAAACATTTATGTTATTTTGCCGGTGAATAACCAGGGGAATTTGGACAGGGATAAAAAAGCGGACAAGCCTATTGAAGACATGATTTCTAGATCGTTTTTGAGAAATGAACCTTCTTTTTATAATCTCCAAATGTTGAAGATTCTACAAAGGTGTATCCCCTGCTGTTGAAATGTTATCCATATCCTTGTTCGTGAAGATGAAGGATTTATTGAAGTTAACTAAAGTTGTCTCAAAGGCGCGTGAGTCCTTTCAAATACTCGAGCAAATACTAAAATTCGATATTCATAAGGGCAAGGAAGGTATGTTTGAGGATTTGACTCGCCGTACGATGCTGATCAGTATGGTGGCGACGAAGACAATAAACATTCATAATTTTCCGGGATATTTTAGTGGTTTCCTGCGGAAATAGATTGATGAGACGCTTTTTAAGGATATCTATCAGGATTATACGGTTCCTGTTAGTGATGGTAGGCTTTATTAGTTTGATGGCCGTAATTTAGATAAAAATTAAATCATTTGGGTGAAGTGAAGAGTTGAAAAACTCTCCTCCCGCTTCTTAGTTTTTTAAACAAATGTTGAATTATGTGAAAACCGATTACTGAAGTGTACGGAGAACAGCATACAGTTTCAAAATTAACCATGTATATAGCCTGTATTCCTATTCATACTTCAGCTTTCCTTACACTAAAATTTCCTTAAAAAACAATTCTAAAATAGTTTTTATCAGTTTATTCTATGTATTTTTTATTTTCAGAAATGTTATTGACTCTTTTATTCTTTTAACTTATACTACTAAAAACACAACTGGTACGGACATCATGATGAATTGAATTTACTTTGTAATAAAAGGAGGAGATAAGATGAAATTGAAGACAGCGCTAAATGTGCTAATTGGATTGGTAATCCCTTTTGTAGGTGTTATTGGGGGTATCTTAGCATTTAGAAATTCTGAACAATTCGTTCTAGGGTTTCCAATCTTATATTTCTGGATGTTTTTATGGTTTATTTTGACTTCAATTTGCATTTCACTATCATGGCACTTCTTTGACAGCAAAGAAGTAGAATTAGATTGAGAAGGGCGGAGATTATAGATGGCAATTGTAATATTTAGTGGTATTTTAATTTTCTCTTTATACTTAGCAGTTCGATCTTCGAGTAAAGCGAAAAAAGGAAATATGGAAGATTACTTGGTCGGGGGACGATCATTTAATGGTTTCATCTTATTCTTCTTAGCAATTGGAGAAGTTTACAGCATAGGAACGATTATTGGCTTTCCGGGCGGCATCTATGCAAAGGGTGTTGGTTACGGCCTTTGGTTCCTTGGCTATATTTTATTAGCTTATCCAATTGGTTATTTCTTAGCACCTCTAATTTGGCGAGCAGGTAAGAAATACAATGCGATGACAGCTCCAGATCTATTTAAAAGTCACTTTAAAAGTAGACCATTGGAATTGATCGTCGCTTGTTCATATTTAATCTTCCTCATACCATGGGGACAATTGCAATTTGAAGGCTTAAATGTCGCATTAAATGCCTTGGAATTTAATCTTTCCCCTAGTCTGGCTGTATTTATAGCAGGCGTGATTGCTTACTTGTATATATCTGTATCTGGAGTCAAGGCGCCTGCTATCATTTCAATCTTGAAAGATATATTATTGTTTGCTGCGATTATTATTGTAGGTGTAGCCGCATTTAGAAACCTAGATGGCGTTCATAATCTATTTTCAGCCGCTAAATCTCATGGTACATCATTATCATTTACCAATACTAGTGATTTGACCTTTTCCGTAACCACAATCATTTTTCAAGCAGTCGCTTTTTATTGTTTACCATTTATTGTGACGGTCGTATTCACGAGTAAATCAGAAAAAACGATTAAGCGCGCACAAAGATTTATGCCTCTTTATATGCTAATGTACCCATTCTTAATCGCTTCATCTTACTTTGCACTTGTTGGTCTTCCAAACGTCGATAATCCAAATCATGCGTTTATTGCCACGGCAATTGAATTATTACCATCTTGGGTTGTCGGCATAGTCGCTGCTGGTGCCGCGTTGTCAGGCTTATTAGTACTTGCTATCACTTCATTAGTTGTGGGTGGTATTTTTACTCGTAACCTTATGCCAGGTATCCCTGAAAACAAACAAAGAAAGTGGTCTCAATTTGTAGTAATTGGTTACCTACTTATCTCGATGGTTTTAACTGTTGGAATGCCAAGTTTGATGCTCCACCTTGTCAATACTGCCTATTTCGGTTTCGGACAAATCTTACCCGGACTTTTGGCTATTCTATTCTCCAAAAGTGCAACAGCCAAAGGAGTGGGCGCAGGTATTATTGCGGGAATCACTGTCGCATTGTTCCTACAATTCACTGGCATAAGTGTATTTGCAATTAATAATGGTTTAGTTGCATTAGTTTTCAACTTTGTTGTAACAATTATTGTTAGTTTGTTGACGGCAAGTAAGGTTCGCTTACTAACACCAATGGTGAACATAAAATGAGCATACGATAATTGGATGAATTTAGGATGTGGTTCAAATGCAACTAAGCACAGTATTTAATTCAATAACTCTAATTGGAATGATGATCGTAATCGGTATTGCACTTGCCCGAGTAACACCGATTAACGAAAGTACTAAGAAAACGTATACACTACTTATTGTAAATGTAGCTATGCCCTGTATCATTCTTTCTAGTATTTTTAAAGTCAATATTGACCAATCAATGTTGAGAAATATCGGAATCGTCTTAATCCTTTCCGTTGTTATTAATACGATCGGAATTGGAATTGGATGGGTTTTTGCTTCTTCATTTTCCGGTAACCGTAGGCTTCGACAAGAGATTGCTCTTTTATCCGGTCTAGGGAATACAGGTTTTATCGGGATTCCTTTATGCGCTGCAATACTTGGACCTGAAGGAGCGCTTTATGCAGCTATTTTTGATGCAGGTGTGGATATCGTAATTTGGACAGTAGGTGTCATGATATTAAAAAACTCTTACGCCTTCTCGATAGTCAACATAAAATCGCTCATCAATATTCCAATTGTCGCAATAATCGTAGGCTTATTATGTACATTTATAAATTATCGGCCTCCTGAAATTTTCATTGATTTATCTAACCAGTTGGCGGCTTTAGCATCTCCCCTAGCAATGTTTTATATTGGATTATTAATTATGTCTAAGAGTGAAAATAAAAGTGCAATAAAAACAACAAATGTAAATATCTTTTCACCTATTTTCTCAAAGTTAGTAGTATTACCGATAATTACACTTTTTATTATTAGTATTTTACCGATTCAGATGGATGTGATGATCAATAAAGTGCTGCTCATTCAGGCAATGATGCCTTCACTAACGCTAGCATCCATTTTATTTACAAAGTACTCTAAAGATGAGGTGTTTGGAGCATTTGCTACCGTTATGTCAACTATAATTTCGTTAGTAACGATCCCTTCGCTAATTTTGATATTCATAAAATTTAAATACATGTAAGGAGAATGAATGCCATGATACAAGTGGACAGACTATTTAAAAATGCAAACGTTTTAACTATTGACGAGGAAAACAGTCATGCGAATGTTGTAGCATCCTATAAAGGCAAAATCACAGGAATATGGACCAATAGTGAGTTCGATCTTATAAAAAAAGAGATTGAGAAAGACGATAAACTCATTGTTCATGATTTAGAAGGCCAGACGCTCATTCCTGGTTTTATTGATACTCATAACCATTTACTTATGTATGCACTTAATAAAAACCAAGTAGACTGTTCTTCACCAAAAAATGAAAGTATCGAGGATATTCTCAACAACCTTCGAACACATCACAATACACATTCGGATGGCAGCTGGATTATCGGGTACGGGTACGATGATACCTTGCTAAAAGAGAATAGACATCCTACTCGTCATGATTTGGATAAAGTAAGTACGAATCGTCCAATATTTATAAAACATATCTCGAATCATTTAGCAGTCGCAAACTCCTATGCACTCAAGCTTGCGGGAGTTGATGAGTCAATTGAGAATCCTGAAGGCGGCCATTTTGGAAGAGAAGAAAATAACTCCCTGAATGGTGTGTTATTTGAACCTTCAGCAATGGATATAGTTTATAAGCACGCTCCGATTCCTACAGATGAAGAAGTTATTAAATTAATGGGACTCGCGTCAGAAGACTATTTGGCACAAGGCATCACGACAAGTTCAGATGCAGGCGTAGGTTTAGTATTTGGCCGGCCCGAATATGACTTGCATATGGTCGCATTAAAAGAAGGTGCAAACCAACTGCGTATGCGTCTAATGATTATGTATGATTTATTATCGGAAGGTGGCCCATTCGAAAAATTTCACGCTGAAGAATTACGAGAAAGAATCTTGAAAGACTCGAATGGGAAAGCAAAGTTAGATAGTGCCAAGCTATTTCAAGACGGTTCTATTCAAGGGTTGACTGGCGCATTGCGTAAACCTTACTATTGTGATGACGAGTTATACGGTGAATTAATTTTTCATCAAGATACTTTAAATTCTTATGTCCTTGATTTCCATAAGCGTGGTTTTCGTGTTACAACGCACGGGAATGGTGATCAGGCAATTGGCTCGATTATTGAAGCGTACAAATACGCCCTTAATTCCAATACGAAAATAGACCATCGACATCGCATTGAACACGTACAAACCGCTACTGTAGAGGACTTACAGGAAATGAAAAAACATGATATCGCCGCCTCTTTCTTTATCAATCATGTGTACTATTGGGGGGATCGTCATAAACGAATATTTTTAGGACCTGAAAGAGCAGAACGCATGAACCCCTTAAAAGATGCCTCAGATTTAGATATGCTTTATACATTACATTCAGACTGTCCAATCACTGCCATTTCCCCCTTATTTTCTATCTGGGCAGCGGCTAATCGTATTACACGGGAAGGTAAGGTGTTAGGAGAAGGCCAAAAGATAGATGTCTTAGAAGCTATAAAATCAATGACTATATATGGAGCACGATTAAACTTTGAAGAAGACCAATTAGGTAGTGTAGAGGTTGGAAAATTAGCGGACTTTGCTGTACTTGATCGAGACCCTACTGCAATTGATCCGTTAGAAATTAAAGACATTTCAGTTGAAATGACTATTATAAACGGAGAAGTAATTTATGAAAACACAAAACAAGTTGCAACAAACTTATAAATAAAAAAGAAGACTCCCATTTAGTGAGGAGTCTTCTTTTATTTACCAGCCCTTGCTGACTTAAAATGAAGTGAATATAACTCAGGATTATAATCAGCTATACAATATTCAACCAAATCACCATTCACGTCATATACAAATCGCTCTAAGTGTAAAGTATAACAATCTTCAGGAAGATTAAGTAATTCCGCATCTTCAATTGATATTTTTTGAGCGGTAATCTTTTCATCAGCTTCATGAAGCCGAATAGACAGTTCTTTCTCCATTAAATCATATAGTGTTCCATGGCTAATATCTAGATTTGCCAATTGTAGACCTATATTAACAGGATAATACTGTGTTTCGATCGCAAGTGGCACCTCATTTGCATAACGAACACGCTTAATCAGATACGCATTCTCTAAAGCAATCGCCTTATTTAATTCCTCAGGAACTACTTCAATTCCATGTTCAATTAGTTTAGTACTAGGAATCTTGTTCATACGCTCAATCATTTCAGTTGTACTAATAAAATTCCCCTGCCAATAATGAACAGGATGTTTTGAAATAAATGTTCCCCTACCATGTTTTTTTTCTAGTATTCCATCGATAACTAATTGTGAGATAGCTTCTCGAACAGTGCTTCTGCTCACATTATATGTTTCCATTAATTCACGTTCACTTGGTATTTTCTCCTCAAATAGACCTTGCGTTATCTTTTGTTCTATACTCTTTCTAAGTTGTATATGAAGCGGCACTGGACTGCTAGGATTGATCACGCTAATTACCTCCTCAGAATTCACAAGGAAAAATTTCCTACGTGCCTATATACTTATATGTGGATAGGCTACACTTAGTTAGACAATAAAA